>CAVVAL010000001.1:0-193858 GCA_963746095.1 uncultured Actinomycetota bacterium
CCTAGGGCGTGTCTTGACAGCCGGCCCGCGTCGGGCCCGTCCCCTGCGTGGGTGGGCCCGACGAACGCCGCGGTGCGCTGCGGCCTTCGGGCAGTCCTACCTGCCCAGGTTGAAAGGCCGGGGATACGGCGCGGGCCGGTAGTCCACGTACGCCGGGGTGGTGGTCGGGTCCAGTCGGCTGGCGAGCTGGTTGAGGGCGGCCGGGTCGGTGCCCGACCAGCGGCCGCTGGCGATTCTGCGTTCCAGCGTGCGCAGCGCGGCGAGCATCTCGCCGGTGGTGAACGTGCAGTGCCCGCCTCGGTGGACGTAGGCCTGGCGCAGCAGCGGTGACCGGTGCGCATCGTCGACCGCGTCGGCGTACGCGTTCTGGACCTGTACCGGTACTAGCGGATCGCCGGTGGTGTGGATGGTCAGCATCGGGCGGGTCAGCCGCCCACCGAAGGAGATGTTGCGGGCCAGGTACCCGACCGCGGCCGGGTCCGCGCTGATCCGCGGCGCGGCGGCGAGGGTGGCCAGGTCGGCCGGGAGCGAGAGGCCCGCACGGGCGTACAGCGCCTTGACCTCGGTGCGGATCGAGGAGCGGGCGAGCATGCGGCCGTAGTCGACCCGGGTGTTCCAGGACATGTTGCCGCCGGCGTGCTCCTCGGCCTCCTGCCGCCAGGACAGTCCGACGAGGATCGTCAGGTGGAGAATCTCGAACTGGTTGAGCTGGGCGGCGTCGTGGTCGCCCGGCGCCGGTTCGGGCCGGCTCGCGTCGGTCCAGGCGGGCAGGTTGTGCAGCGCCGCGGCCAGCGCGATCCGGGCCCTACCCTGCGGGGTGGCCTGCGCCGCGTCCAGCGCCGCGGTCAGCGCGGCGATGGAGGCGAACGCCGCTGGCTGGTCCGGGAGTCGGACCAGTGGTGTGGTGGAGCCGGGCGCCAGCAGCGTGCGGATGGCGAACAGCGGGTCGAGGGTGCTGTTCCAGTTCGCCACCCCGCCCTGCTGCAGGCCGCACATGGCCAGCGTCCCGGCGAACCGGTGGCCGTAGCGCTCGGCCAACCCGGTGGTGATCATGCCGCCCATCGACGTTCCCCAGCCGATGGTGCGGCGAGGTGGGCCGAAGCGGGCGCGGAACAGGTCGAGCGTGGCGAGCTGGGCGGGCAATGCCCGCTCGAGCACCCAGCCGGTCTCCGGGTAGGAGGAGCCGGCCTGCGCGTAGCCGGCGTTCAGCAGTGCGGTGCGGACCGCGTCGCTCGGTGCGTTGCTGGCCGGGTTGGGCGCGCCGTCGGGCGCGTACCCGTGGCTGTACAGCAGCACCGTGCCGTTCCAGTTCGCGGGTACGTCGATGACGTACGTCGACCCGTCGGGCAGCAGACCCTCCCGATGAGACGGTGCGGTGGAGGCCGCCGTCGACGCGGTGGCTGCGGGGCCTGCCGAGCCTAGGACCAGGGCCAGCGTGGCGACGACGGCGAAGATGCGGTTCGCCTTCATGAATTGGCTGCCTCTCAGAACTGGTAGGACTTGGCTGGCGCGGCCTCCACCGGTCCGCCGACCGGCGTCAGTCCACCTGGGACGGTCGCGTCGACGCGGGAGATGTAGACCGTGCGGGACGGCGGCTGACCGGCCTTGGAGTAGTCCAGCGGGCCGGCGACCAGCCCACCGGTGTCCAGGCCGGAGATCTGGTGCAGCGCGGCGAGCACGCCTTCGCGGGTGAGGTCCTTGTTGTCGCACGCCTTCTGCAGGATGTCCTTGGTGACCCGGGCCTGGACGTAGCCGAACACCGAGCCGACCTGGGTGGGCACGGCGTCGGGATACTCCTCGGCGAACGCCTCCTGCAGTTGCTTGGCCGCGGGCGTGTCCAGGGCGGGCGGCGCGATGCTCGACACGACGTGCAGGTTGTCCTTGAGCGCTGGGCCGGCCGGGCTGCGCAACAGCTGCGGCGTGAAGCCGGGGCCGTTGGCCACGATCGGCACGTTCAGCCCGACCGACTTGGCCACCCCCGCCACGGAGGCGGTCTGAGTCGGGCCGGCCGACACGAGGATCGCCTTCACCCCGGCGGCGCGGAAGGCGGCCACCTGGGCGGACAGATCGGTGTCCGGTGGCCGGATCTTCTGCCCGACGATGGTCAGGCCCTTCTGCCCGGCCAGGTACTGGCTGCCCTTCAGCGCGTTCTCGCCGAAGTCGCCTTCGAAGTACACGTGCCCGATCTTGTCGCCGGCGGCGATGCCCTTGGTGCGGACGAGGAAGTCCAGGCCGGCGATGGCCTCGATGTCGTACGTCGTGCCGAGCACCTGGAAGTGCTGGTCGTTCAGTACGGACGCCGGCCAACCGGCAACGCCGACGTACATGTTGTCCTGACCGATCGACGGACGCAGCGCGCTGACCACCGGTGAGCCGAGCACGGTCTGCATGCCCAGCACGTCGCCGGCCAGTTCCCGGTAGGCGGAGACGGCCTTCTGCGGGTCATAGCCGTGGTCCTTGACCACGACCTCCACCTTGCGGCCGCACACCCCGCCGGACGCGTTCTGCTGCTTCCAGAACAGCTGAGTGCCCTGCACGACGCTCTTGCTCAGCGGCGCGAAGACGGCGGTCAGGTCGACCAGGCTGCCGAGCTTGATCGTGCTGTCGGTCACGCCGGCGCCAGTCTTGATGCCGTCGACGTTCTGGTCGTCGGAGGTGGCCTTGTTACATCCGGTCAGCGCCAGGCACAGGGCGGCCGACGCTGCCAGCAGTCGTCTGTTCATGGGGACGCTCCTTGCTAGGAGAGGTCCGGCGGAAGAGCTGGGCGAGGCCGCCGGGGGCGAACAGCAACACCGCGATGACCGCGGCGCCGTAGAGCAGCCGGGCCGCCTCAGCGGCGCCGACGCCGGACTCGCCGGGCTGGGCCAGGAAGGCCAGGGCCTCGCTGTAGTGGCTCAGGACCAGGGGCAGCGTGGTGACGAGCACCGCGCCCGCGACGCTGCCCGCGATGGACCCCAGACCCCCGATGATGATCATGGCGAGGAAGTCGATGGACAGGACGAACCCGAAGCTGTCCGGCACGATCCGGCCGAACGCCAGCGCGAGCAGCACGCCGGCGAGTCCCGCGTACGCGGAGGAGACGGTGAACGCGGCGGCCTTGTACCGGCGCACGTCGACGCCCATGACGGCGGCGGCGACCTCGCTGTCGCGCACGCCGGCCAAGGCTCGGCCGGGCCGGCCCCGCAACAGGTTGCGCGCGTAGAGATACGCCAGCACCACCAGCAGCAGACCCAGGTACCACAACCGTTCCAGCCCGCCGTACGGCACGTGGAACAGGACCAGCTCCGGATCGTTCGCGGTGAACGAGAAGCCGAACACGGTGAACGGTGCGACGTCGCGACCGTTGAAGCCGCCGGTCACGCTGGCCGCGTTGGACAGTAGGTGCTGGCCGAGAAACACCAGCCCGAGCGAGGCAAGGCCAAGGTATATACCGCGCAACCGGCCGGCGATCGGGCTGAACAGGGCGCCAGCCGCACCGGCCAGCGCCACCGCCCCGACCGCGGCCAGCGGCGCGGGCAGCCCGGCGCCGGCGAGGTCACCGTCGCGCGGACCGGCCAGGAACGCGTAGCCGTACGCGCCCACCGCCACGAAGAACGCGTGCCCGAGGGACAGTTGGCCGGTCACCCCGACCAGCAGGGTCAGGCCGATCGCCCCGATCGCGGCGGCCATCGCGAACAGGCCGGTCTGCAGCCAGAAGCTCTCCAGCGACAGCGGGGCGGCCAACGCCAGCGCCGCCACGGGTATCCACACCGCGCGCCGGATCCGGTCAGACACGGGTCACCTCCCGGCTGCCGAACAGCCCGGCCGGGCGGACGAGCAGGACCAGCAGCATCACCAGGTACGGGGCGACGCCGCCGAACCCGCGGCCGAGGAACGCCAACTGGTCCTGGTAGCCGGCGGCGAACGTGGCGGTGAGACCGACCGCGAGGCCGCCGACCAGCGCGCCGGTGGTGGAGTCCAGCCCACCGATGACCGCGGCGGGCACCGCCGCACCGAGCGCGGCCTGGCCCACCGTGCCGCTGATGCCCGGCGCCGGGAACGCGGTGAAGAACGTGCCTGCCACGCGCGGCCAGCCCGCCGGCCAGCAGCCAGGCGCCGGCGGCGACCCGGCCCAACCGGATGCCCATCAGCGAGGCGGTCTCCGGGCGGTCCGCCGACGCCCGCAGCGCCACGCCCCAGTCGGTGACCTTCAACGCGACCAGGAATGCCCCGACCACGACCACCGTCACGGCAGCGGCGGCGAGCCTGGTCTGCGGAATGTGGACAGAGCCGACGGTGATCACCGCGGCGCCCCACGGATCGCCGGTGGTGAGCAGGTCGGCACCGATGCGCCGGGTCAGCTCGGTGGCCAGCACGATGTCCACGCCGAGGGTGAGGATCGCGAGCGTGCCGGGATCGGCCAGGCGTACCCGCCGCAGCAGGGCGACGCCCACCAGAGCGGCCCCCGCCGCGGTGACGCCGACGGACAGCAGCACCGCGCCGGCGAAGCCGAGCGGCTCGTGGCAGCGGCCCACCACGTACGCGCCGAGCAGCAACAGCGAGCCGTACGCGAAGTTCACCACCCGGGTCGCCTTGAACACCACGACGAACCCGAGCGCGATCAGCGCGTCGATGCAGCCCAGCGACAGGCCGTTGACCAGAAGCTCGACGAACTGGTTCACGGTGCCGCCTCTCGTGGCGTACCGAGGTAGGCGCGGATCACCTCGGGGTCTCGCTGCACGTCGCAGGGGCTGCCACCGGCGATGCGCCGGCCGAAGTCGAGCACCGTCACCTCGTCGGCGATGCCCATCACGAATGCCATGTCGTGTTCGACCAGCAGGATCGAGGTGCCCAGCTCGGCGCGCACCCGGGCCACGGTGGCAGCCAGCCGGGCCGACTCGCCGGCGGTCATCCCGGCCACCGGCTCGTCCAGCAGGAGCAGCGTGGGCTCCGCGCAGAGCGCCCGCGCCAGCTCCACCCGCTTGCGCACGCCGTACGGCAACGCCGCCACCGGCCGGTGCAGCACCTCGCCCAGCTCGACCAGCTCGGCGATCTCGGCCGCCCGCCGTTCCTGCTCGGCCTGTTCGCGCCGGGCCGCGGGGGTGCGCAGCCCGGCGGTGACGAAGCCGGCCCGGCCGAGCCGGTGCCGGCCGAGCAGCAGGTTCTCGGCCACCGTGGCCGACGCGGAGAGCGCCAGGTTCTGGAACGTCCGGCCGATGCCCAGCTGGGCGATCCGGTGCGGACGCAGCGAGGTCAGCTCCTCGCCGCGGTACCGCGCGCTGCCCGCGGCGGCGCGGTACACGCCGGTCAGCACGTTCAGGCAGGTGGACTTGCCCGCGCCGTTCGGCCCGATCAGCGCGTGCACCGAACCAGGAGCGACGGTCAGCGACACGTCCGACAACGCGGCCACGCCGCCGAAACGCACGCCTAAGCCCTCCACCACCAGCTCCGGCGCCGGGCCGCCGCGATCCTGCCGTTGGGGCCGGACGCCGGCATGCCCGCCCACTCCGAGGTAGCGGTCGCGCACCTCGTCGGTCTCCGCCAACCAGGCCGCCGACCCCTGCAACGCCACCCGGCCGACCTCCAGCACGTAGGCCGCATCGGCCAGGTCCAGCGCCAGCGCCGCGTTCTGCTCCACCAGCACCACCGCCGTGCCGCGCCGGTGGATCTCCGCGATCACCTCGCCGATACGCTCCACCATCCTGGGCGCCAACCCCAGGGACGGCTCGTCCAGCAACAGCACGCGCGGGTCGGCCATCAGCGCCCGGCCGATCGCCAACAGCTGCTGCTCGCCGCCGGAGAGCAGCCCAGCGGATTGGCCAGCCCGCTCGCGCAACACCGGGAACAGCTCATAGATTCGGTCCCGAGCGGCGCCGCGCCGCCGCCGCGGCAGGGTCAGCCCGCCGGCGCGCAAGTTCTCCTCCACGGTCAGGTGCTCGAAGACCTGCCGACCCTCGGGCACCTGAACCACCCCGGCCCGCACCACCGCCGCCGGATCCGAGTCGACCCACCGGTGGCCGTCGACCTCGATCGATCCGGCGTCCACCCGGCCGCCAGCCAGCCGCAGCGTGCCGGAGATGGCCCGCAACAGCGTGCTCTTCCCCGCCCCGTTCGCGCCCAGGACCGCCACCACGCCGCCCCGGGGCACCTCCATCGAAACGCCGTGCAGCGCCCGCACGCCGCCCACGTACGAGACGTGGAGATCCCGCACCCGCAGCAGCGGCGCGTCGGCACCGCCGGTCGCCGGCCGGCCGCGCGCGGCCCCCTCAGCCAAGGCTGGCGACACAGGCCTCACCTCCCGGGCACCGGAACGACCCCCACATCATGCGACATAGCTATAGTCTTGCGTCAAGCTAAAGGGAAATATTCTTCGGCGGGGGCACGATACAGAGATGGTGGAGTCAACCTTCGACCTCAACGAGGACCCGAACGACGGTGCCGGGCCCTCGCACCGGCGGCCCGGCCCGGCCCGCGGGCCCAGCGCGCGGGCCTATCTGCTGCTGCTGTTGGGCGACTACGCCCTCGACCAGGACGAGGCGGTCTGGACTCACACCGTGGTCGAGGCGCTCGGCCTCGTCGGCTTCGAGGAGAAGGCCGCCCGGCAGGCCCTGACCCGCAGCGCCTCCGCCGGTCTGCTCGCCCCTCAGCGAGTCGGACGCCGCACCCGCTGGCACCTCACGCCGGCCGGACACGACGCGCTGACCGCAGCCAAGCATCGGCTCTTCGCCGTCGGGCCCGAACACGACTGGAACGGCGACTGGCTCATCCTGCTCGCCACCGTCCCCGAGAACCACCGCAACCTCCGGCACCGGCTCCGCACCTCGCTGAGCTGGGCCGGCTTCGGGTCGCTCGGCCCCGGCGTCTGGCTCAGCCCGCACCCCTCCCACGCCACCGAGGCGCGCCAGGTACTCGACTCACTGGGCACGCACGTGCAGGGCACCCTGTTGCACGCCCGGCTGGACAACCCCGAGGAACGGCAACGCCTCGTCACGCAGGCCTGGGACGTGACCGAACTCGACCGTCAGTACCGGGCCTTCATCGACCGGTTCAGTGTCGTGCGCCCCACCTCACCCGACCGCGCCCTCGTCGAGCTCGCCCACCTCCTCTACCAGTGGCGCCGGCTCCTGCTCGCCGATCCCGGTCTACCGCCGAGCCTCCTCCCTCCGCAGTGGAGCGGCGACGAGGCCAGGAGCATCCTGCTCAGCCGCCACCCACGCTGGCAACGAATGGCCCGCGACTGGTGGCAGGCCCGCGAAACCGGCAGCGAGCCGCGAGACGGCGCTCGGCGGGCCTGAGCTGGGCCGCGCGGCGGTGCGGCTCGGCCGACAGCGCCGCGGGCGGCCGTACCGCGCCCCGTCCGCGACCGAATGACTCGTGCCAGGTGTCACGGCCGGGCGGTCGAGAACGCGCCGGTCCGGCCGAGCAGGCGTTGCTCGACCGCAGGCCACTGTTGCGCGGTGATCGAGTAGAGCGCGGTGTCGCGCAGCGTGCCGTCCACCCGCCGCTCGTAACGGTGCAGGATTCCTTCGAAGGTCGCGCCGATGCCAAGAATCGCTCGCCGCGAACGCTCGTTCCGGCTGTCGGTCCGGAACTGCACCCGGGCGCAGTTCAACGTTTCGAACGCGTGCCTGAGCAAGAGCGACTTCGTCTCCGGGTTGACCGCCGTCGACCACACCAGGGGGTTGTAGGCGGTGGCACCGATCTCCAGCCGCGCGTTGTGCTCGGAGACGTCGAAGTAGGAGGACATGCCGAGCACGGTGCCGGCCGGAAAGCCGCCGATCGCCGTGGCAGCGAGGACGATCCACAGGTGCCGGTCCGGCTGATCGTCGAGGTAGTTGAGACCGCCGAGGAGCTGTCCGGCGTCGGTCGGCCGGGGCGCCCCGAAGTGCGTCCAGACCTCAGGAGCGTCCAGTGCGGCGAACAGGCCCGGCGCGTGCGCCACCGGATCGACCCGGATCAATCTCACGAACTCCCCGGTCAGCTCGGTGCCCGCGGCCACCGGCCAGCGCATGGGTGGGCACACCTCGACCTCGGTGACGGGCACGGGCTCCGCGCTTGCTGACGCTGTCAACGGCTTCCCCTTCGATCGGTCCCGAGCCAGCTCCGCTGACCGTCGACACGAACATGAATAATATTCATGTTCGGTGAACATAGCGCGGCCGTCAAGATGCCGCTTCCCGGACACGCGAGGGCCGACCTGCACCACGACGAGCATGAGGGGTCGAACGCGCGAGGGCGGGGCGGCATCTCGCCGCCCCGCCCTCACTCGACGCGACTCAGCAGTCGCCCAGGTCCTGCCAGGGACCGTACGGGCTGCCGGGCGCCTGGTTGCGCGTCCACCACTTCGCCTGCCAGCGGTGGCCTTGGTACTGCACGATCTCCCCGCCGGTGTAGATCCAGGACGCCGTCCAGGTGGCGTAGCTGCCTGCCTGGCAACCGACCGGGGTGCCCAACTCCGCCCAGGCACCCCACGGGGAGGCGCCCGGGGTCTGTCCCTTGTTCCACCATTGCGCCTGGAAGACCCGGCCGTCGAACAGCACCCGGTCACCGGTGTCGTAGACCGCGGTCGACGACCACGCCGCCGGCAGCACCAGCGACCATGCGGGACGCCGACACCTGCGGCGCCGCGACGGAGGTCGCCGTGATGACGACCTGGCCGTACGCCACGCCGGTCACCACACCGCCGGCGGAGACCGTGGCCACCGCCGGGTTCGACGACTGCCAGGTCACCGCCTGGTCGGCCTGCGCCGGGTCGATGCTCGCCACCAGCGTGGTCTGCTGCCCGATCGTCACCTGCGCCGCGCCGGTGATGACGACGGCCTTGGGAAGCCAGAAGGGCGTGACCGCGGCGGAGGGCGCCGAGGCCGGCGAGCCGGTCAGCTCGTTGTGCGCCACGACGGTGAAGGTGTACGCCGTGCCGTTGTGCAGGCCGGTGACCTCGCACTCGGTCGCGCCCGTGGTCGTGCAGGTGGCGCCGCCCGGCTGGGCGGTCACGGTGTAGCCCGTGATCGGTGTCCCGCCGTCCGACGCCGGTGCCGACCACGTGACGCGGGCGGTGGTGTCGCCGGCGGCGGCAGTGACGTTCGTCGGCGCGCCGGGTGCGGTGGTCGCGTCGCCGGTCCGGGCGACGGCGAGCCAGCTGATGACCGGGTCCTGCGTCGTGGCCTTGGCGGCCGTGTAGCGGACCGTCGCCGGCGCGTGCAGGGTGAAGGTCACCTTGCCGGTGGCCCGTGGCGTGCTGCCGCTGATCGTCACGTCCGAGCCGGTGACGGTCTCCTGCTTGCCGTTGACGTCGGTGAACGTCACCGACTCGGCCATCGGCCGGGTCTGCGCCCCACCATTCGTTGAAGCCGGCGGTCAGCTCGTAGACGCCGGGGCCGAGCGGCAGGTTGTACTCGCTCGACTTGCCGGCGCCCGCCCACAGCCCGGTCGAGTACTTGTCGTTCAGGTCGACATCCGTCTTGACGGTGGTTCCGTCGGCCAGGTAGCCCCAGACCTCGCTCGAGGTGGACACCTGGTCGGCCGTGGCGTTACGCAGGCCCGCGCCGGCCGCCGACGCCTTGACCGCCTCGTACGCCGGCGACGTCTGACCGCTGGTCACGCCGGAGTCGATGAAGTAGACCAGCGGTGCGGTGGGGACGACCTCGTAGCGGGCCGCGACGGCCGTCTTGACGCCGTCGATGATCGCCGTTCCGGTCAGGCTCAGCGTCTCGTAGGCCACGGCCGTCTTCGCCGCGCTCGCCCGGTCCCAGGTCACCGGCACCGCCGCGCCGGCGATGGTGACGGTCGTCGGCAGGGCCGACCCGGCGGGCAGCGAGCCCGCCATACCCAGGTCGACCGTCTTCGCGACGGCCAGCCAGCTGATGACCGGATCCTGCGATCCGGTCTTCGCCACCGTGAAGGTCACGACCGTCGGTGTGGTGACGGTGAACGACACCGTGCCGGTGGCCCGCGTGTTGCTGGGGGTGAGGCTGATCGGCGGTACCGGTCACGGTGGTGCTGCCGATCGTGACCGTCTGCGGACATGGGCCGGGTCTGCCCGTACCACTCGGTGAAGCCGGAGGTCAGCACGTACTGGCCCGGGTCCAGCGGCAGCCGGTAGCGGACCGTCTTGTTGCTGCCCGCCCAGTATCCGGTCGAGTACTTCTCGTTGGCGTCCGTGCTGCCCTTGATGTTGATGCCGTCGTTGACGTAGCCCCAGGCGTCGGCCGCGGCCGAGATCTGGTCGGCGGTGCCGTTGCGCAGCCCCGAACCGGCGTCGGACGCCTTGACCGCCTGGAACTGCGGCGAGCTCTGGCCGGCGGCCAGGCCCCCGTCGATGTAGTAGACCAGCGACGCGGGCACGACCTCGTAGCGGGCGGTGAACGCCTGCTTCTTGCCGTCCACGTAGGCGTCGTTCGTCCAGCCCTCCACCGACACCGTCGCGTAGGCGTTGCGCGCCGCGTTCCGGCTGGCGGCCGTCCAGGTGACGTCGTGCGACTGGCCGTCGATCGTGACCGTCGCCGGCAGGTCGTCCGTGGTCCGGATGGCGCCCGCGAGGCCCAGGTCCCGCTTCGTGTCGGTGATGTCCCCGCGCACGAGGTTGTCGAACGCCGACTCGAGCCGGGCCGCGAGCTGGGCGACGCCGATCGTGTCCAGGCCCGGCCGGCCGGGCAGACGCCGCCGTCGCCTGGGCCCGGGTCGCGGCGAAGACCGCCCACGACTGCGGCGAGTAGTCGGCCTCCACCGGCGTGCCGACCGCGGTCAGCGCGCGTGCGGATCGGGGTCGTGTCGACGGCGCCGTCCACGTCACCGGAGGTCGCGGTGAACGCGTCGACCACGAGCGTGCCCGACCGCAGCACGAACGTGGCCGTGTGCGCGCCGTCGGGAAGCCCGCGCAGCGTGTAGGTGGCCTGGTGCTTGCCGGAGCTGCGGGTCGTCGCGCCCGTGGCGAGCGGCACCCCGTCGACGGAGACGTCCAGCGTGGCGGTGCCGTTGTTGCCGCCGATCACGTCGAGGCCGGTGCCGGTGAAGCCGACCGTGACCGACGCGCCCGCGGTGGAACTGGTCGACGTCGACCGGTGCCAGTCCAGCGCGTCGCCCGCCGCGGCCTTGCGGCTCCACGTCCCGGCGTAGGCGACCGAGCTGTCCATGTTGTCGACCAGCGACACCGCGTACGGGCGTGTAGCCGTTGACCTTCTCGACCTTCAGGTTGTCGAAGCCGGTCTTGTAGAAGTCACTGGACAGGTTGACCCGGCCGGCCAGCTCGGGCGTCGGGTCCACGTAGCTGTGCACCGCTGTGCCGTTCACGAACGCGGTGATGGTCGCGCCCTTCGCCTCGACGGCGAGGGTGTAGGCGTCGGCCGCGGTCCGCGTGCCGCTCGCGATGGCCGTGCCGTGCTTGGTGAACGTCCACGAGCCGGCCCGGTTGATGCGGAGGTTGTAGGCGGAGTCGTTGACCCCCATGCCGGTCTGCTGGCGTACGCCCAGGCCGGCGGACCCGCCGCGCGGCGTCGGGGAACGAGACGTCGACGGTGGCCTTGTAGTTCTGCCAGCGGAAGTCGCCGACGAGCGTGTTCGGGTTGTTCCTGTTCCACGCCCCGGTGTCCTTCATGGACTGGTCCAGGTACTGGTACAGCACGTTGTTGCCGCTCGCGCCGCCGGCACCGACCTCCCAGGCGCCGGTCTGGTCGACCAGGTATCGCGGCTCGTTGCCCCGCGAGGCCAGGTAGGGCTGGGCGCTGCCGGCTCGCGCCGTTGCCGACGCCCACCTCGACCGGCGCCCTCCTGGGCGTACTCGAAGTCGTCGGCGTAGAGGATGTTGTCGCCGGTGGCCGGGTTCTTGCCGGTCGCGTCGGTGTCCAGCACCGTGCGGGGCAGGGACTGCGGCAGCCGCTGCGCCATCGCGGGATCGGCGCTCTTGTCGAGCGTGGTGAAGGTGACGACCGACCGCGGCTTGACCTGGAAGGTGTAGTAGCCGTCGGCCGCGGGCTGGAGCTCCGTGACGAGGTGCAGGAAGTTCGCGTCGGCGGCCTGCCCGGCGTCGGCCGCCCGGGTCTCCCAGACCTCCGC
Source organism: uncultured Actinomycetota bacterium (assembly GCA_963746095.1). Lineage (GTDB taxonomy): Bacteria > Actinomycetota > Actinomycetes > Mycobacteriales > Cryptosporangiaceae > CAVVAL01. The sequence goes on from CAVVAL010000001.1 coordinate 12,031, forward strand.
CGTCGGGTCCGCGCCGAGGTTCATGTTCTGCGCCTTGACGCGGTACGTCTTGGGCTGGTCGCTGTCGTTGACCGCGATCGTGGAGAAGTCCCGCTTGTCCGGGTCGGCGAGGGTCAGGTAGCTCGCCGCGCCGTTGGTGCCGTCGAGGTTCTCGGTGCCGCTGACACCGCTGTAGCTGGCCTCGGGCACGGTGCGCCAGATGCCCGCCGTGTTCGTGTCGTTCTCCCAGCCGGTCTTGGCGAACTTGGTGAAGTGCCCCATCACGTAGACGGCCGCGTCGTAGTGGATGGCGCCCGACCACGGGTCACGCGCGCTGACCAGTTCCTTGTGGCTGTACTGCGCGCCCTCGTAGAACGAGCCGATCGCGGGCTGGAAGATGTAGTGCGTGCGCTTGGACCGGTAGTAGCCCTTGACGCTGCGGTTGGCGAGGTCCAGCGCGCTCTGCAGGCCGCCGATGCCGGTGCTCGCTCCGCCGGGGCCCTCGGTGTTGTTGACCCGGTAGTCGGTGAAGCCGAACGAGCCCACGCCCTCGCTGTACCAGACCTCCTTGTCCCCACCGCGGGAGTCTCGCCCGTCGCGAGCTTGGTGTACGGCAGGTAGGTGTTGCTGGTGGTGGCCCCGTCGTAGCGGTCGTCGGTGTTGTAGTGGTATCCGACCGCGTCGACGATCTGGAACAGGCTCCGCGTCGTTGAGCAGCGCGGGCCCGATGATCTTGCTCTGGTTCTCGTCCGACGCGACGATCTTGATCTTCTTGTACGCCGCCTCGACCGCGGCCTGCCGGTCCGCGGGAATGCCGTACCGCGGGTTCGCGAAGTCGGTGTCCGTCAGCGATCGCGTTCTTGTAGTACTTGATGAATGCGATGTCCGGGTTCGACGTCTCGTTGGTGTCCGGATTGACGTAATCAACCATGTACCCGTACTTCTGGTACGCGTCGAGGATGGTCTCCTTGTACCACTGATACATCTCGTCGCGGCCGGTGCCGGCGTTCCACGCGGTCTGCACCCAGTACGGCATGGTCCAGCGCAGGATCGAGACCTTCAGCCCGGGATTGACCGTCTTGGCGTCCGCGGCGAGCTGGAAGCCCGGCGACCGGGAGGCGTCGGCGAGCTCGGTGGCCGTGCGCATCGTCGCGGCGTCCGAACCCGTGGAGTTGTTGGTGTCCGAGCCCATCTCCATCTTCACGTGGTTGATCAGCGGGTTCGGCCCGCCGAACATCACGTCGGATGAGCTGCCAGTACTGCGCGGGATGCTCCGCCTTGTAGTCCATCAGCAGGTTGCTCGTGCTGTTCGCGCTGAGTCAACCCGAGCCCCTTGTAGGGCAGACCGTTGACGTTGTCCTTGTGGACGTCGAGCCCATCCACGACCACGTCGACCGGATCCTCGGCGGCAGCGGCGGCCGGCGGCGCCACGAGCCCCCAGCCCAGCGTCGCCGTCACCGCGGCGCAGCCCGCCATCCACCGTCTTCTTCGCAGTCCGGTCATTCGCGTCGCGACTCCTCGGTCAGCTGGTGCGCTCCGCACCGCATCGCAGGCTCGAGACGGCGGACCCGCGGGCAGAATCTTGTCGGCCAACACACAAGATGTCGGCCAGATGACCGACTCGTTACGAGAGTAAACCGCTCACATGAAGACACGTCAATGGGTCGATCAAACATCAACGATCAGATTCGATCATCAATAATCACAGACGATCGGCCCAGTCGGCCAGGTCGGCGACAACGCGCTCTCTCAGGCGGCACGGTTCGACCGCGGGCGCCAGTCAGTGCTGGCCGGCGGCTCCGGCGCGGACCAGGCCGCACTCGTAGGCGTAGACGACGGCCTGCACCCGGTCGCGCAGCCCCAGCTTGGCCAGCACCCGGCTCACGTGGGTCTTGACGGTGCCCTCCGCCAGATAGAGGCGGCCGGCGATCTCGCCGTTCGACAGGCCGCGGGCGATCAGGCCCAGCACCTCGCGTTCCCGCTCGGTCAGCACGTCCAGGTCGGCGGTGGACGTGACCGGCCCGGCTCCGGTGCCGACGTAGCGGTCCAGGAGCCGGCGGGTCACGGTCGGCGCCACCACCGCGTCGCCGCGCGCCACCACGCGGATGGCCGACAGCAGGTCCGGCGCGAGCGTGTCCTTGAGCAGGAATCCGCTCGCCCCGGCCTGGAGACGCGGCGTAGACGTACTCGTCGAGGTCGAAGGTGGTGAGGATGAGGACCCGGGTGCCGGCAGGCGACTTCGCCGGCGCAGATGCGACGGGTCGCGTCGACGCCGTCGACCTCGGGCATCCGGACGTCCATCAGCACGACGTCGGGCCGCAGTTCGAGCCGCGAGCCGCGCCGCCTGCGCGCCGTCGCCGGCCTCGCCGACCACCCGCATGTCCGCCGCGTTCTCCAGGATCATCCGGAAGCCGGTGCGGACCAGGGACTGGTCGTCGGCCAGCAGCACACTGATCATGAGCGACGCTCCCCGATCGGCAACGTGGCCCGGACGACGAATCCGCCCCCGGGCCGGGCCCGGCATCGAGCCGGCCACCGAGCAGCTTCACCCGCTCGCGCATCCCGCGCAGCCCGTTGCCGCCGCCGTCGTCCGCGGCCGTGTCCCGCCCGTCGTCGCTGATGTCGAGCATGCACCGCCGACTTCGGCGTAGGTGAGGGACCTCGCGCGCTCGCGCCCGTACTGGCGTGGTTCATGGTGTTGGTCAGCGCCTCCTGCACGATCCGGTACGCCGACAGGTCCACTGTGGACGGCAGCGTGACGGGCTCACCCTCGATACGCAGCCGCACCGGCGTGCCGGCCTCCCGCACCTGGGCGAGCAGCGCGGGGAGCCGGGCGAGCCCGGGCTGCGGGTGCCATGCGTCGTCGACCTCGCCGACGGTGCGAGCACCCGGCGCATGTCGGCGAGGGAGTCGCGGCCCGTCTGTGACGATCGCCGTCCAGCGCGGCCCGGGTGTCGGCCGGCCGGTTGTCCAGCGCGGCGGCGCCGCCCTGGGCCTGGATCACCATCACGGACAGCCCGTGGGCCACGACGTCGTGCAGCTCCCGGCTGATCCGGCCGCGCTCGGCGGCCACCGCCAGCACCGCCCGCTGACCCTGCTCGCGCTCCAGTTCGACCGCGCGGGCGCGCAGCTGCGTCGAGGTAGGCCCGGCGGCTGCGCGCGCCGGACCCGATCGCCCAGGCGGCGATCAGCGCCGAGGCGAGCCGCGGCAGGCCGTTCCAGACGTCCGAGCGGACGTTCTCAAGACCACGAAGGGCCGACCGGGTTCGGGCGGGCGGGGCAGTGCCTCGCCCATCGGGCCGGTGACCACCGGGCGGCCGTCGTCCTGGACCGGCCGCAGTGCCGGGGCCGGCGTGTCCTGTGCGGCGAACCAACTCCACCCCTGAGGACCACGAGCAGGGCGGCCAGCGCGGTCAGCGAGACCACCCGCCGTGACGGTCGCCACCGTGAACAGCAGGATCGGCGCGCTCAGGTCGATGAGCGTCAGCGGCGCGTTCTGCGCCACGTGCGTCGCGACGGACAGCACGGCGACGACGAACATCGGCGCCGGCCAGCGGCGGCGGAGCGCGACCGCGGCCACCGCGAGCACCGTGGCGCCCCACCAGAGCGCGGCCGGGTCGGTCGGACCGTCGCCGAACGGGTCCGCAGTGCCGTCGACCAGCGCGTTCGGGCCGTTCACCTGCACACAGGCCACGAGCAGCGCCAGGGCCAGCACGGCGTCGCGCACCGCCGGCCGGCGCGCCCAGGCGCCGACGAGGACCGCGGATCGAGGTGTCATGACCCAGCGAGAGTACGACCGGACCACCAACCACCGCGTCTGTCTGAAGACCCATCCGGCGTACCTCCCGGGACGGAGGCGGGCATGGACCGCTGGCAGACGCGGGCGCGGCCCGACCGGCCACATCGTGGGTGCCATGAGAACTCACCTGATCCTGACCGGACGGCGGGCCGCCCCGGCGCTGGCCGTCCTCGCCACCACGCTGGCGGTGGTCGTGGCCGGCGCACCGCCCGTGTCGGCGGCGAACCGCACCGGCACGCCACCCGCCGGCCCGCGGTCCACCGTCGACTGGCAGACCTGTCCGCACTACTCCGACGACGTACTCAAGGCCAGCGGTGTCCCGGCGGAGCGGCTACCCGAGATCCGGCCCTGCTCGCCCGGATGGAGTGCGGCACGGTCAGCGTCCCGCTGGACTACCGCACGCGCGCACGGACGCCACATCACCGTGGCCATCACCCGGCTCAAGGCCATCGACCGGGCCCACCGGCTGGGCAGCATCGCCCTCAACCCGGGCGGTCCGGGCGGCAGCGGCTACCTGATGCCCGTCGACGTCACGGCCACGAACCCCGAGAGCGCCCGGCTCAACGAGCGGTACGACCTGATCGGCTTCGACCCGCGGGGGGTCGGCTACAGCACCAAGGTCGCCTGCCCGCCGACCGGACCGCCGTCCCCGGAGGAACCCCAGCCGGCGCCGATCACCAAGCGGGCGGCACGGGTCGTGTACGACCAGGAGGTGTCCAGGCAACGAGCGTGCGCGCTGTCCGACCCGGCGTTCATCGGCCAGCTCACCACGACGAACATCGCCCGCGACCTCGACCGAGTGCGGGCCGCGCTGGGTGAGCGCAAGCTCGGCTTCGTCGGCGTCTCTTGGGGCACCTGCTCGGCGCGGTGTACCGCAGCGCCTTCCCGGCCACGGCCGGCCGGATGTTCCTGGACAGCGTGGCACTGCCGTACTTCCGCCAGCCCTACTTCCAGGACGTCCGCACGGCCGCCGCGGAGCGGAACTCGGCCGGATGGCGGTCTGGCTCGCCCAGCGCGATGCCACCTACGGCCTCGGCGCCACCCCGGAACGGGTCCGGGCCGCGGTGGCGGAACTGCGCCGCGACTACGACGCGAACCCACGGCGGTTCACCGACCTGCCGATGGTGCTGGACGGCGTGTTCGTCGCCGTCTCGGCGAGCCAGACCGCGGAAATCTGGCCGCTGGTCGGTCAGGTCCTCAAGGAACTGCGGGCGGCGACCGGGCCCACCGCGCCGCCCACCGTCAAGCAGGTGCTCGGTGGCGGCGGCTCCCCGCAGCCACCTCCGCCCGCCGGCATGCCGGAGCGGTCCAACCCGGCGCTGAACCGGGCCGCGCTCTGCAACGAGGACCCCAACCGGCCCGACTTCGCCAGCCGCCTGGGCCAGCTACCAGCGGCGCCTCGCGCGGAATCCGGTGACGGGACGCGCCAGTCGGTTCTCCGCCGGATGCGCCGGCTGGCCGCTGCCGGTCGCAGCGCCGTCGAACTCCGCGAAGGCCGGCGGGCCGCTGGTGCTGTCCGGACACCGGTATGAGACCCCGTCGCCGTACGAGTGGACGTGACAGCGGAAGGCGATGTCGGCGGCAAGGTCTACACCGTGGAGGACGACGTGCACGGATCGGTGCTGCGGGGCCGGAGTGCGCCGCCAACCTGGTGTCGTACTTCACACCGGCCGGATCGACCAGCGGCTGCGCCGGCGCGTCCGAGCCGCCATCGAGCCGGTCCGCGGCAGAGCGGTTCCGGCTGACCACGGACGACACACTCTGATCCCCCGGTCTCGGACACCCGCGCACCATTGAGACCTCGCGGGCCCAGGCCAGGGAGTAGCTCCCCGGCCTGGGCCTGCGTCACTTCCGGCCCGGCCGCAGCGTCAGCTGGTCGCCGGCATCACGCGGGCGATCTTGATGACGGTGTTACTGGTACCGGCAGAGGGGTAGGCGACGCTGCCGTCCGAGTAGGCCTTGAAGGCCTGGAAGTCGTGATCCTGCGCCTCGATCGTGAACTGATCGCCGACGGCGGCACCGCTGCCGGCGTCGTACACCTGCGCGGCGATCTGGCTACCGGACTCCCAGGTGAGCAGCATCCGGTCGGTCCCGTAGCTCACCAGATGCGGATGACTGGTCTTGGCGCCGGTGGTGATCGTCGTATCGGACTTCCCGGTGGTGAAGTGCTCGAGGCGCGCCACTCCGCCCTGACTCCACGCGGTCCAGTAGCCGGACGTGCTGGCCAGCACGAGGTCGCCACCGAAGAGGGTGCCGTCGCAGATGCCAGCCACCACCGTCCGATACGGGTTGGGCTGCGCGATGCGGCACCCGTTGTCGGTGGCGCACACCATCACGAAGTGACTGGTGCGGGGATCCCACACGATCCGCGTTCCCCAGCTGTGACTACACCCCACCTCGAAGCTGTCCCGATGCCTGGGAACGAGCGCGCCGTTGGCGTCGACGACCTGCATCCGGTCTCCTTCGTGGACGTCGACGCAGTTGCCGTTCTTGACCGTGATGGCGACGCTGAAGTACGCCGCGTAGTTGGCGCCGTCGGAGGCGAGCCGGCCGTGGTGCTGGTACCACCAGATGAAGCGGGCGCCGTTGTCATAGCCCTTGAGGGTGCTGCTGAGGTTGGTAACCTGCCGATCCCAGACCGCCGCGCCGTTCTGGTCGAAGCGGATCATGTGCATGGTGTTGCAGGGGCTCGTCGCTCCACCGCACAGCGGTCCGGTGCCGCACTCGCCGCGCCGGGTCACCAGCAGGACACCGCCGGTGGCGTCCGCCTGGACGTCCTGCAGATCGATCCCCTCGAACGCGATCGGCCCGTCCCCCACCAGCTGGTCGTTGCAGTCGAGCTTCTGGAGATAGACCTTGTCCGTGCCCAGCCACGCGAGCCAGGAGCCGCCAGACGGCGTCGCGGCGATCGCCAGGGGCAGCGGAGCGGTGTCTCCTTCTCCGCGCCGGTCACGCAGTGGCGCCTTGAGGGTGATCGGGGTGACGACGGGCTTCGGCCCGGGCTGCCGGCGGCACTCGCCCACCGGAGGCGCAGCGGTCGGCGAGGCACTCGATGAGGCACTCGGGCTGGCGGACGGGCTCGTGGTGGGCTCCGGCCCGCTCGGGGACGGGCTCGGCGCCGCCTCGGGGGTGAGCCGCCACTGCTGATTGCGCCCGCTGTGGCACTGCCAGACGATGATCGCGCTGCCATCCACTGTGGACCCGCCGGAGACGTCGACGCACCGGCCGCTCTGCTCGTTCCGGAGCGAGTACACGCCGTCGGCGATCTTCGTCCTCGTGAACCTCTGCTCGGCACCGCCGGTGCACGCGGCCGACAGTTCCACGGGCGTGCCGTTGGCGCGCGCTCCGGCCCGCACCCCGACGCATCCGCCGCCGTCCATCGGGGTGATCGTGTACGTCTCGCCGTTGACCGGTGCGAGACGGAACGCCTGCTGGCTGACGGTGGCCGCCGCACACACTCGCTGCACGACCGCCCCGGTGGCGCCGGACGCGGTGAGGCACTTGTCGCTGTGCTGCGCGACGATCGTGTTGGGCAGAGGTGCGGGTGCCGCGGTGTTGCCGACCGCGATCCCGGCGACCGAGCCGCCGGTGGTCAGCACCACGGCAGCGAGGGACAGTAACAACCAGCGGCGTCTCGACACGGCGAGTCTCTCCACATGGGCCAGAGGGCAAGGCCGCGACGGCCGGTGCCGAACTTCGCGGCGGCGTCCCGTCGGCCCGTCGACGGGACGGCGTAACAGTTGTACACATTCGTATAAAGGAGCACCTTTCGAGCCCTGATTTAAGGCGCACGAAAGGGTTCCTTTACGGGACGGTGACCTACAAACCGTCCGACGCCTCGATCCGCCATGACAGTGAAGGGCTGATCGCGCACCGTCACCGCCGCGCTGAGCCGCAGCCCGCGCTAGTCAGGACTGAGGCGATGCGCCGCCCCTGATCACCGCTCCGTCGTCGGTGCGGCCTAACTCTGCAATGAAGGTCGTTCTAGATCGAGCACGTCGGGGTCCTGGGCCGCGAGAATGTCCTCAAAATAGGTCCATCCCCGGGAGCGCACGATAGCTGCCTCTTGTTCAGCGATCGGCACCACCCAGACAACCGCGATTCGTTCGTCGTAGCCGGCGTCGCAAGCAGCCAATTCGCTCGGAAAATACGCGGGGGTGGCGAAATAGAAAGACGTCAGCGAGCCGACGCCAAACAACCGCCCAAGCGGGCCGTACACATCTCCACGGAGCGGCGCATCCCCGCTAGCACTTATTTCCATTGCCAGCTTATAAAGCAAGCCACGCCCGTGCGCGAAGTGCTCTGTATCGTACGCCGACAGCATGAGCTCCATACGGAAACCACGGCCACCCACGCGCGGCGACAGAATTGTCTTACTTAGTCCGACTGTTGCGAGGGTGCGGGCGCCCTTCTCCGGCGCATCCGGAATTTGCAGCACATGAATCGGCAGGTCTTCCCCACTGGAGTCCGCTATCCAGCCGGCTGTCACAGCGCCCACATGACGTTCGTAGTGCTGCATGATCGCCAGGTTAGGGGACTTGGCACTCATCCGATTCCTCCAGTCCCATTCGTGCTGTCGATCAGGTGCCGGACTCGACGAGCACCCAGGCGTCTTCGATGTTCTCGTCCCGCAAGGCACCGTTGAGGACGATGACGAAGAACTCCCCGTCGCCGTAGATGCTGAACTGGTCGTCGTCGCTGCGCCACAGGTCCATGCCCGAGAGGGCCAGCAGCAACGTAGCCGTCTCGGGATCGAACGCGTCGTCCAGCTCGGGACGGAAGAAGTGCGGCCGGCCGAGCATCCTGCCCTCGACGCCCGCGCCGCCCACCGCCTCCAGGACCTCCTCGTCACGGCCATTGGGCCGGCCCGCTCCGAGCTCGTCCTCCGGCGCGAGAACGTAGGACTTGGAGAAGACCATGCGTCGCTCGACGAACCGTCCTTCCACCTTGTGCAGTTCGTCGGGGAAGTCGGCCACGATCAGCTCGGACGACGGGCCGGTGTAGTACCGCACGACATCGTCGCCCTCCTCCCCCGCCCCGATGTCGCCCTCCTCGCAGGTGTTGAACACGTACATGATTCCGGTCGACGGCAGCACGCCCGCGAAGTCGAACGGTTTGCACTCCGCGAAGTTGATCTGCGCCACGAACGCCAGATCACCCGGCCACACGAAGGACTCGGGGACGTGCGGGCGACCACCGATCTTCGAACCGCCGAGCGGCACCGCCGTCTGCTCGAATCCGATCCCGATCACCGGCTGAAGCGCCGTGACCGCCTCCGCGGCATCCTCCCGAGTGAACCCCGCCTCCAGAAGGCGCTCGACTGCCAGCTCATGGTCGCGGCCTAAAGCGCTCACTCGAACCACACTTCCTGTCCAGGGTCTCGAATTGACGCGCGACTGTACCGAAGCCGGCCACCCCAGCGAGCCAGACCGCCTGGTCCGGGTCGACGGTGTCGTGGTCGGCCACCTGGCTGATGGGCGCGCGTTCGCGGCCGCCGAAGCGACGGGACGTGCGGTTACCACTGAGCTGAGGGGCGACGAGCCGTAGTCTTCGGCAGAACGCCGACGACGTCTGGCCGTTGCGCGCCCCTGGGGGGGAGATGGGCGGGAGTACTGGCTCGACGCCGAACCCTTAAGCGTTCGTGACCAACGCGTGCGGCGGAGCGCCGGCCAATTCGCCTCCACCGGGACGGCGTAGTACTCGTCGGCGTTGAGGGAAACCTCCAGGCCATCGTCTTCCCAGAGTCACGCGTAGTCGGCGAGTACATCCGCGATGCCGGTACTGCTGGGCCGGTCGACGCGGGCCGGATTAATTCGGTTGCCGCTCCCGAGCTCACCCCTCACCATGGGCGAGACACCGGAACTGCCCGGTGCTCCACGAGAGGAGGCAAGACCGTGACTACACCTGTCGCCGGCCTGCCCGCAGACCGCCTCCCTCTCGCCTTTTGGAGCACCTCCAGTGACGTCTCACGACGATCTCTCGCAGTACCCGAAGTACCCGGCATTTCCTGACGACTTCACCACCGACCTCGGCCGCTACGTCCCGCCGACGGACGATCTAAGCAACGTCGACGATCGGTTCGTCTTCGACTTCCACGCTTACGAGGACGACCTCGAGGACGGCCAGCGCTGGTCGACCTGGCTCAGCGTCGAACCACTCAGCAGGGGCCCGGAGCCGCGCCCGGACTGGGTCGTCACCTCGCAGGGCGCGATCGACACCGACCTCGGCGTGCTCAAGACCGGCAAGGAGGCCGACGTCCACCTCGTCGAGCGCGCCGATCCGCTCGATCCCGACGCCGGCGTGATCATGGCGGCCAAGCAGTACCGCTCTGCCGAGCACCGGAGCTTCCACCGCGCCGCGTCCTACACCGAGGGCCGCTCGATGAAGCGCTCCCGCGACGAGCGGGCCATCAAACGGAAGAGCACCTTCGGCCGGCAGGTCGCGGCCGGCGAGTGGGCGGTGTCCGAGTGGGGCGCGCTGGTCCGGCTCTGGAACCTCGGGCTGCCAGTTCCCTACCCGGTCCAGATCGACGGCACCGAGATCCTGATGGAGTGGATCACCGTCATCGGCGAGGATGGCAACGTCGAGACCGCGCCCCGGCTCGCCCAGACTCGGCCCTCACCTGAGCTGCTGGCGTCGTACTTCGAGCAGCTCACCGACGCGCTAGCGGCCATGGTGCAGAACGGCGTCGTGCACGGTGACTTGTCGGCGTACAACATCCTGGCGGCGGGCGAGCGGCTGGTCATCATCGACCTGCCACAGCTCGTCGACCTGGTCGGCAACCTCAACGGGATGGACTTCCTCCAGCGCGACTGCGCCAACATCTGCAGCTGGTTCCGCTCGCGGGGCCTCGACGTCGACGAGGACGCGCTGTTCGCGGAGCTGATGGCGCACGCGTTCTGAAAAGGTGCACCAACGTCTCGTTCACGCCCAGCGCAGCGCAGCCGCTCGGGTCGGCGTTTGGCGTGTGAACTCCTCGCACACGCCCCGCCGGACTCCATCAGACGATTGAGGAGCCCAGTGCCGATCGTTCGCTGGGTCTTAGCACGGAACATCGGCGTGCCGCCTTGTTGAGGCGGCGCGCCGTGGTTTCCACGCAATTTGCCAAGGACAACAAGGCGTTCACTGACGAGCAGGCAGCGGGGAAAACCGCTCCGCGTCGTCGATGTTCAGCGCGCCCTCGCTCAGCAACTTCTGAAGGTAGTCGCTTATATAGCCCTGCCGATAAGTACGGTCGACGAGTCCCATTTTGCGAGCCTCTTCCTGACTGACATCTCGCATCCGACCGTCGGCCTGCTCAGCCGACCCATACTTCCCTATCCGGATTCCAGCTATCTGGAGATTTGGGTCATGATAGATTTCCGGATCGGCGGGGAACAGCAAGCGTAGCCGATCGTTGCTTCCTATCACCTGCCAGGCGCCGCGAAGAATGCACTGATCGTCGGTGTAGATGGGCGGGAGTGCGCCGGCCGCGCACTCTACCGGTATCCGCGCGGCTGCAGACGCCCCATTCGATCTCTCCTATGCGTTAACCGGGTCGGGGGAGAGCCTAGGTGTCTGCCGACGTCAGGCAGCGCGGCCACCGGCATCGGGACTTGGGCCTAGACCGCGTCGTGGGCCAGGAAGGACCGGGCCCGCTCGTCGCATCGCTTCTCCGGCCGTGAAGTATCTAACGCTGTCAGCGAGGTGCTCGGGGTTCCGTTGCCATTGAGGGTCAGAGACCGCTTCCGGGACTGGCGACCGCGACCCGCCGTAGCGTTGCGCCGGCGGGCGAGGGCGACGGTTCGAGCCACTCCAGGTGCCTGTGCGCGCAGCGACGATCGCGGATGGTGGCCACATTTCGAGTTCTTCGGGAAACCGTCAATCGCCGGTACCCCAACGGGCCTCAACGCACGCGTACCGAGTCGGCAAGTGGTCAATCGTCCTGAGCAGGCGCGCCACTTGCCGATTCGCTCCCCGGCTGCTCCCAACCGCTCCCACGCGCTCCCCAAACACAGAAATGCCCCACCAGCTCAACGAGCGGTGAGGCATCTACCTGCGGAAACGTGAACCTACTGTCGGGCTGACAGGATTTGAACCTGCGACCCCCTGACCCCCAGTCAGGTGCGCTACCAAGCTGCGCTACAGCCCGAACACCGCGAGTCTCCCCGCGACGAAGATCAGACTACCGCAGACGCCTGCCCGATTTTTCCCGGGGCAGCGCCCGGCGTGCCCAACCACGGCAGCTCGCCTGCCACCACAGCGGGCGCCCAGCCAAGCCGAACCACCCCAGCCGGCCGGACGCCACGAACGGGCGCCCGGCCAACCCACCCAACTACTTGCGGACCCGCTTCTCCTTGACCCGCACAGACACCCCAACCGGCGTACCCACGAACCCGAAGTCCTCGCGCAGTCGCCGCTCGATGAAGCGACGGTACGTCGGCTCCAGGAAGCCGTTCGTGAACAGCACGAACCGCGGCGGCTTCGTCCCAGCCTGCGTGGCGAACAGGATCTTCGGCTGCTTGCCACCGCGCACCGGCGGCGGCGTGGCGTTGACCAGCTCGCCAAGCCAGCTGTTCAGCTTGCCGGTCGGAATCCGCTGCTCCCAGCCCGCCAGCGACGTGCGCAGCGACGGCGCGAGCCGGTCGACGGCCCGCCCAGTCTTGGCCGACACGTTCACCCGCGGCGCCCAGCGCACCCGGGCCAGCTCGCGGTCGATCTCGTTGTCCAGCTGGAGCCGCCGGTCCTCGTCGACCATGTCCCACTTGTTGAACGCGATCACCAGCGAACGCCCGGCCTCGATCACCATGCTGATCACGCGCTGGTCCTGCTCGCTGATCACCTCGGACGCGTCCAGCAGCACGACCGCGACCTCAGCGGACTCGATCGCCGCCTGGGTCCGCAGGCTGGCGTAGTACTCGGCTCCGCTCGCGTGGCTCACCCGGCGGCGCAGGCCCGCGGTGTCGACGAATCGCCACACCTCGTCGCCGAGCTCCACCAGGCTGTCCACCGGGTCGACCGTCGTACCGGCGACCGAGTCGACCACGGCCCGGTCTTCCCTGGTCAGCTTGTTCAGCAGCGACGACTTGCCCACGTTGGGGCGCCCGACCAGCGCGACCCGGCGGGGGCCGCCAGGGCCACCGGTCCGGTCCGCCGGCGCCTCGGGCAGCACCTCGAGGATCTTGTCGAGCAGGTCACCCGAGCCACGACCGTGCAGCGCCGAAACCGGGAACGGCTCACCCAGGCCCAGCGACCAGAGCGCGGCCGCGTCGGCCTCGGTCCGCTCGTCGTCGACCTTGTTCGCCACCACCAGCACCGGCTTGCCGCCGCGCTGGAGCACCCGCGCCACGGCCAGTTCGGTGTCGGTGGCCCCGATCACGGCGTCCACCACGAGCAGCACCGCGTCCGCGGTGGCCATCGCGATCTCGGCCTGGGCGGCGATCGCGGCAGCCCGGCCGCGCACGTCCCGCTCCCAGCCGCCGGTGTCGACTACGGTGAACCGGCGACCGTTCCAGAGCGCGTCGTAGGCGACCCGGTCCCGGGTCACGCCGGGTACGTCCTGCACGACCGCCTCGCGGCGGCCGAGGATGCGGTTGACCAGCGTGGACTTGCCCACGTTGGGCCGGCCGACGACGGCCAGCACGGGCAGCGGGACGACGTCATCGACCCACTCGGCGTCCTCACCGCCCAGCTCGCTGGCGTCCACGTCGTACTCGGCGGCAAACTCGACCCAGCCGGCCTCACCCTCGCGCGGCGTCACGGTCGACGCCCCGCGGAAACGGTGGCGGACAGCAGGGCGAGCAGCTTCTCGACGGCCTCGTCGATACCGACCTCGGTGGTGTCCAGCACCACCGCGTCGTCGGCCTGCACGAGCGGGCTGGCGGTGCGCGAGCTGTCCAGGGCGTCCCGGCGAGCCAGGTCGGCCTGGGTGGCCGCGACGTCCACGCTGGGCTGCTCGGCGCTGCGCCGCTGGGCGCGGGCCTCGGCCGAGGCGGTGAGGAAGACCTTGAGGACGGCGTCCGGTGCGACGACCGTACCGATGTCCCGGCCCTCGACGACGATTCCGCCGGCGCCGATGATCGTGCGCTGCCGGTCCACCAGCTCGACCCGGACCTCGGGCACGGCGGATACCGCGCTGACCGTGGCGGTGACCTCCGGGCCGCGAATCTCGGCGTCCACCCGGCGGCCGTCCACGCTCACGGTGGGGCCGGCCGGGTCGGTGGTGACCTGTACGTCGGCGGAGCCGAGGACCTTGAGCACGCCGGCGGCGTCGCGGGGGTCCACGCCGGCGTCCAGCACGGCCCAGGTCAACGCCCGGTACATCGCTCCGGTGTCGAGGTAGCGCGCACCGAGGGCGGCGGCGAGGCGGCGGGAGACCGTCGACTTCCCCGAGCCAGATGGGCCGTCAACAGCGACCACGCCCGTGAAAGGGCTGGTCACCGACTCGGCGGGGTGGGTAGTCACACGTTCTCCTTCGACTGCAACAAGGTCAATCATGCCGGTACTTCGCCGTCCCGGGTTAGCACTGGGTCTTGCCGTTCACGCGCGAGGCTGACCCCGCGCGCTCATCAACTACTGCGGTAGATCCCTGCGCAGGGCCGCGGCGCCGCGCAGGTACACGTGGTGCAACTCCGCCCTGCTCTTGTCGGTCTCGACGTGGGCCATCAAGCGCAACACCCGGGGCATCGCACCCGGTACCGCGATCTCGGTGGCGCAGAGCAGCGGCACGTCGACGAACCCGAGCAGCCGCGCCGCGTAGGCCGGGAACTCGGCGGTCAGATCGGGGGTGGCCGTGAAGACCACGCTGATCAGATCGTCGGGGGTGATCTCGTTCCGGGCCAGCACCTCGGTGATCAGCTCGGTGCTGCCTTTGAGAATCTCGTCCCGTTCGTCGGCGTCCACCTGGATCGCCCCGCGCACTGCCCGTACCGCCACGCCCGTTCCCTTCGCTTCTCGCCGCCAACGAGCCTATCCGGGCAGGTGAACCCGGCGCGGACCGGCCGGCCCGCGCAACCCGCTCAGAACAAGCCCTACAGGCCGACCGCCTTGTAGACCGTGCCGATCTCGGGCTTGCTCAGGCGGCGCATCTTGCCGGGCTTGAGCGAGGCGAGCTGGATCGGGCCCATCGCGGTGCGGACCAGCCGGGAGACCGGGTGACCGACCTCCTCCAGCAGGCGGCGCACGACGTGCTGGCGGCCCTCGTGCAGGGTCACCTCGACGAGCAGCTTGCCGGGCATGTTGTCGACCACGCGGAACGCGTCCACCTGGACCGGGCCGTCTTCAAGCTCGACGCCCTCGAGCAGCCGCTTCTTCACGTCCGCCTTGATCGGGCCGGGCACCTCGGCCAGGTAGACCTTCTGGATCCCGAACGAGGGGTGGGTCAGCCGGTGGGCCAGCGCGCCGTCGTTGGTCAGCAGCATCAGGCCCTCACTGTCCGCGTCGAGCCGGCCGACGTGAAAGACCCGCTTCTCGCGGTGCGCGGTGTAGTCGCCGACCGACAGCCGGCCCTGCTCGTCCGCCATCGTGCTGAGCACGCCGCGCGGCTTGTTGAAGGCCAGGTAGAGCAGGTCGTCGTCCAGGATCACGCGGGAGCCGTCGACGTGGATCACGGCGGTCAGCGGGTCGACCCGGCGGCCCTGGGTGCGGACGACCTCGCCGTCGACCGACACCCGACCGGCGTCGATCAGGTCCTCGCAGGCACGCCGCGAGCCGATGCCGGCGGCGGCGAGCACCTTCTGCAGCCGCTCACCCTCGTGCGAGGTGTCGGCGGGCGTCCACTTCTTCGCGGGCGTGGCCGACGCCTGCGGCGCGGGCCGCACGGGGCGTGCGGGCGCGCGCTTGGCTGCGGGCTTGCCCCGGCGGGGCGGCTGATTACGAGGCGGAGATGACATCGTCAAGGGTGTCCAAGTCAGGGAGCAACGGGGCGAGCGCGGGCAGTTCGTCGATGCTGTCCAGGCCCAGTTTCTCCAGGAACAGCGTGGTGGTGCGGTACAGGTGAGCGCCGGTGTCGGGCTCGGCACCGCACTCTTCGATCATGCCCCGGGTGAGCAGGGTCCGGATGACGCCGTCGACGGCGACACCGCGGATGGCGGAGATGCGCGAGCGCGTCACCGGCTGCTTGTACGCGACGACGGCGAGAGTCTCCAGCGCGGCCTGCGTCAGCCGCGCCTGCTGGCCGTCGAGCACGAACCGCTCGACAAACGGCGCGAACTCCTCACGAGTGTAGAGCCGCCAGCCCCCTGCTGCGCGACGCAGGTCGAACCCGCGCCCCGAAGCGGTGTACTCGGCCGACAGCGATTCCAGCCCGGCGACGACCTCCTCGCGCGGCCGCTCGAGCACCTGAGCCAGCAATTCCTCGGCCACCGGCTCGTCGACGACCAGCATGATCGCCTCCAGCGCGGGCCGCAGCGCCTCGACCGGCAGCCGCACCTTTTCGGCGGCAACGGGCCGGGAAGGGGGCTGCTGCACCACTTCCTCGTCGCGCGCGGCCGGCACGTCGTCCTCAACAGCGCTCGGCATCGGTGCTGTGCGGTGCTGGGTCGATCAAAGTCAACGGCGGGTTTTCCGTTACCCCCGGCTGGGCACCGCTGGCGTCGGCGGGCCGGCGGTCATCGCTCAGCCCATCGTCCCCCACGTGGTCGAGATCACCCCCGTGGTCGGCAAGAACCAGCGGCTCGACGGCCACCTCGGCCTTCACGTGCGCCACCGACTCCACCGGCACATCACGCTCAGGCTCCGCTTCGACCACCGGCTCAGGCTCCAGGGCCGCCGCCGCTTCCAGCTCCGGCTCGCGCTCGGAGTCCCGGCCGGGGCCGAACAGGTCGCGGTCGATGATCACCGGTCCGGACCGGTCGGGGGTCTGGCCGGGCTCCGGCTCGGTGCCCTCGGGTCGTTCGTTCACGCTTGGTCCTCCCCCGGCCCGCCGGACTCGTCCGCGGCGGTTTCGCTGTCGGCGGCCTCGACCGGCTCGCCCTCGGCAGTGTCACCGTCGGCGGCCTCGGCCGGCTCGTCCCCGTACTCGTCGATCTCGATCACCGGTGTCTCCGAACCGTCCCCGCCGACCCACCGCACGTGCAGCTCGCCGAGCGCCTCCACCTGGTCGAAGCTGAGCACGCCCTCCCGGTACAGCTCCAGCAGCGCGAGGAACCGGGCCACCACCTCGAGGGTGCCGTCGCAGTCCTGGCAGAGCACCCGGAACGTGGCCGCGCCGACCCGCATCAGCCGGGTACGCAGGATCGCGGCGTGCTCGCGGACGCTCACCTTGGGCGCGTGGATGTGGTCGATCGAGACCGTCGGCACCGTCTTGGGCGAGAGCGCCTCGGCGGCCAGCTCGGCGAACCGTTTGAGCCCGATGCCGATCAGCACCTCGGGGATGGCCTGGGCGAACCGTGCCTCCAGCGCCACCGACCGCGGGTACCGCTTGCCGGCGGTGGCCTCCCGCTCGGCCAGGAATCGCGCCACCTGCTTGTACGCGCGGTACTGGAGCAGCCGGGCGAAGAGCAGGTCCCGCGCCTCGAGCAGCGCGAGGTCTTCCTCGTCGTCGATGTCGGCGGCGGGGAGCAGGCGGGCGGCCTTGAGGTCCAGCAGCGTGGCGGCGACCACCAGGAACTCGGTGGCCTGGCCGAGGTCCCACTCCTTGCCCATGGCCCGGATGTGGGCGATGAAGTCGTCGGTGACCTGGTGCAACGCGACCTCGGTCACGTCCATCTTGTGCTTGCTGATCAGCTGCAGCAGCAGGTCGAACGGGCCCTCGAAGTTCTCCAGCCGGATGTGGAACGCGCCGCCGCGGGCGTTGGAGCCGAACGTCGCCGATTCGGGCGCGGTCTCGCCCGCGAACGGTCGCGCCGGGTCGACGGCCAGCTCGTCCAGGACAGCGTCGTCCACCGCCGTGTCATCGGCTGCCTCCGGCGCCAGGTCTTCGGCCGCCTCCGGCGTCCCGACCAGTGGTTCCACGTTCACCGGACGACGGTAGCGCAGCGTCCGCCGGTAGCCGTTACGCCGGCACGGTGCGTCACGCCCACGCTCTCATCACCGGCGTACCGATGACGTTCAGCAGGAAGACGAAGATCGGCAGTCCGCCGGTCAGCGGGATGACCAGGCCGACCAGCAGGATCACGACGCCGATGTTCTTCTCGTCCAGCCAGAGCTGGGCCTTGGCGAAGTTGGGCCCCGGCCGCGGACCGGCCCGGCGGGCCAGCAGGCCCCACCCGTCCAGCGGCGGCAACGGCACCAGCGCGAGCAGCCCGAAGCAGAGCAGGCTGACGGCGAGCGAGGTCAGGAACTGCGTGGCCGCGCTGCCGGGGATGCCGTGCAGGATGTCGGAGACGACGTAGAGGCTGAGCGCGAACGGGCCGTCCGTGGTGATCCGGGCGGCGAGGAACGCGGCCTGCGACGCCAGCAGGACGACGCCAGGGGCAGCGAGCAGCACCGCGAGCTTGGGCCGTCCGTCGACGCTCTCGGGCGCCCGGCGTCCCCAGCCGGTGCCGCCGAAGCATCGCCGCGACGACGCCGAACGGGTCGATGTCGCGACGCGGATCGAACAGCGGCCCCGGCGCATCGCCATCCGGCCGCGGCCGGCCAGCGCATGCTGGACCACGGCCCGAAGCAGCACCGCGAGCAGGAATCCGGTGAGAAGACCGATCAACGCGATCGGCTGACCTAGCGCGAAAAGCACCTCAGCGGCTACCAGGGCCGCGGAGCCGGCGCACGAGTTCGGAGTCGGCCCCGCGTTCCTCCAGGTCCGCGAGGGCCATCGCGATCGCCTCCCGGACGATCCGGCCCCGGTCGACCGCGAGGTTGTGACCGGCGCGCAGCGCCAGCCTGGTCGCCTCGAGGTCGAGCAGCTCCTGGGAGGAGACGTAGACGGTGATCTTCTCGTCGTGCCGCTCCCGGCCGGTCGAGCGGCGGTTGCCGCGTCGCGCCGACGGCAGGGCGGTCACCGGGGACGGCGCGGCCGCGATCGGCTCGACCGACGTGCCGGTGCGCCGGAACAAGCTCGGCGACGCCTGGGAGTTTCGCCTCTCGGCTCATCGCGCCAGTACCTCCCGGGCGAGCGCGCGGTACGCCTTGGCTCCACCGGAACCGGGCGCCCACGTCGTGATCGGCTCCCCGGCCACCGTCGTCTCAGGGAACTTGACGGTGCGGGAGATGACGGTGTCGTAGACCTTGTCACCAAAAGCTTCGACGACCCGCGAGAGTACCTGGCGCGCGTGCACTGTGCGAGCGTCGTACATCGTGGCAAGGATCCCCTCGAGCTCGAGATCCGGATTGAGCCGGTCGCGCACCTTCTCGATCGTATCGATCAGCATGGCCAACCCGCGCAAGCTGAAGAACTCACACTCCAGCGGCACGATCACGCCGTGCGCGGCGGTGAGCGCGTTCACGGTCAGCAGACCGAGCGACGGCTGGCAGTCCACCAGCACGTAGTCGTAGTACTCCATCACCGTGCGGAGCGAGCGCTGCAAGGTCTGCTCGCGCGCCACCTCGTTCACGAGCTGGACCTCGGCGGCCGACAAGTCGATGTTGCTCGGCAGCAGGTCCAGGCCGGCGACGTTGGTCTTGACCAGCACGTCCTTGACCTCGACGCCGCGCTGCATGAGCAGGTTGTAGACGGTGAGGTCGAGCTCGTACGGGCTGACCCCGAGGCCTACCGAGAGGGCGCCCTGCGGGTCGAAGTCGACCAGCAGCACCCGCCGGCCGGCCTCGGCCAGGGCCGCACCGAGGTTGATCGTGGTGGTCGTCTTGCCGACGCCACCCTTCTGGTTGCACAGCGCGATCACGCGCGCCGGGCCGTGCTCGCCTGACGGGGCGGGCGATTTGGGTCTGATCTCCGGCAGCGCGGGGCCCGCGTGCTCCTTCTTGAGGGCGGCGACGATGCCCAGCCCCGCCAAATCCAGCGCGGTCTGCTCGAGGCCGTCGGACTCGATGCCGTCCGCCAATGGATTTGTCGACATGGTCATGAGCGCTACGCCTTTCTGTCGACCAACCGACGCCGCCTCCGCCAACAGCGAGACGGCACGGTGCCACGACTCTAGGGAGCCCATACCACCCGGGCAATCACCCTCAACGCTTCTGCTGCGTATCCGGCGTGTCGCGAGTTGCACCAATGTAGTTCAGCAGCGTATCGGCCGGATACCCCCCCATGGTTGCGGTTCGAATCCGCCCTGGGAGGGCGGAATTGAACCGCAACCCGAATTGCCGGCGCGGCCCCGCCCGCCGCGCCGCCCACGACACGTGTCGCCCCGGCCGCCGGCCGGCCCCGCCCCACCCCCGCCCCCGGCCCCGGCGAACCGGACTTTCGGGGTTTCTGGGCATACGCCGGGCGCGCGTAGCCCCGATTTCCCCGAAAGTCCGGTTCGCGAAGCGGGACGGCGGGGCGCGTTCGGGCTGCGGTCCAATTGCGCCCTCCGAGGCGCAATTGGACCGCAGCCTCGGCGGCGAAGCCGCCGAGGGCTTGACCGCACCGCCGGCAGGTCGCGGCGGCCGGGGACGAACCGGACTTGCGGGACTAACGTGGCTACGGGCGCCCGTTGTAGGCACGCGTCCCGCAAGTCCGGTGCGCGAAGCGGCGGCGCGGCGGGTGAGGGCTGGAGTTGCGGTGGATCGCGCCCTCTGAGGGCGCGATCCAACCGCAGTAGGTTCAGCCGCGGGCGCGGGGGTGGGCGGTGGCGTAGACCTCGCGCAGCCGGTCCACGGTGACCAGCGTGTACACCTGCGTGGTGGTCACCGACGCGTGCCCGAGCAGTTCCTGGACCACCCGCACGTCGGCGCCGCCGTCCAGCAGGTGCGTCGCGAACGAGTGGCGCAGCGTGTGCGGGGAGAGGGCGCCGGACAGGCCGGCCCGCTCGGCGGCCGCGCGCAGGATCGCCCAGGCGCCCTGCCGGGACAGGGCCGAGCCCCGCGCGTTGAGCAGCAGCGCCGGGCTCCCCCGCCCACCGGAGGCGAGCGCCGGCCGCGAGCGCACCAGGTAGTCGTCGACGGCCCGCAGCGCGTACGAGCCGACCGGCACGATCCGGCTCTTGCCGCCCTTGCCGTGCAGCGCGACGGTGCCGGTCTCCCGGTCCAGGTCGTCCACGGCCAGCCCGACAGCCTCGGAGATCCGCGCGCCGGTGCCGTAGAGCAGCTCCAGCAGGGCCCGGTCGCGGATCGCCAGCGGCCCGGGCGGCGCACCGGCGGCGTCCAGCAACCGTTCGATGTCGTCCAGCGGGATCGCCTTGGGCAGCCGGCGCGGCGGCGTGGGCGGGCGGACCACCCGGGCCGGGTCGTCGGTGGTGATCCCCTCGCGCATCGCGAACCGGTGCAGCCCGCGCACGGCGATCACCGCGCGCGCCGAGGAGGACGCCGAGAGCGGCGGGTGGTCCTCGTCGCCGGTGCGCAGCCGCGCCAGGTACTCCGTCACGTGCGCGGCGGTCACCTCGTCCAGCGCGCCCAGCCCGAGCGCGTCCAGCACCTGCGCGTACCGCCGCAGGTCACGGCGGTAGGACAGCAGGGTGTTGGCGGCCAGACCCCGTTCCACCGCGAGGTGGTCGAGGTAGCCGCGAATGGCGCGCGCCACCGGGCCGGACGCGATCTCCGCGACGCGGGGTCCGGCGGGCCTCGGTGGGCACGACAGCGGAGGCCGGCCGGCCATCGGTGGGCGCGACAGTGGCCGAACTGCCGGCCTCGGCAGGGGTCAGGACAGCGCCTCCGCCAGCTCGAGCGCGGCGAGCCCGTGCGCCTCGGCGACCGGACCGTAGGTGACCTTGCCGTCGTAGGTGTTGAGCCCCTTGGCCAGCGACGGATCGGCCTTGAGCGCGTCGCGCCAGCCCCGGTTGGCCAGCTCCACCGCGTACGGCAGGGTCACGTTCGTGAGCGCGTACGTGGAGGTGTGCGGCACCGCGCCGGGCATGTTCGCCACGCAGTAGAAGACCGAGTTGTGCACCTTGTACGTCGGGTCGGCGTGCGTGGTCGGGCGCGAGTCCTCGAAGCAGCCGCCCTGGTCGATCGAGATGTCCACCAGCACGCTGCCGGGCTTCATCCGGGAGACCAGCTCGTTGGAGATCAGCGTCGGCGCCTTCGCGCCGGGCACCAGCACCGCGCCGATCACCATGTCGGCGTCGATCACGGCCCGCTCGACCTCGTACGCGTTGCTGGCCACGGTCTGCATGTGGCCGCGGTAGATCCGGTCGACCTCGCGCAGCCGCTGGATGTTCCGGTCGAGCAGGAGCACCTCGGCCTGCATGCCGAGCGCGATCGTGGCCGCGTTCATGCCCGAGACGCCGGCGCCGATGATCACGACCTTCGCCGCGTACACGCCGGAGACGCCGCCCATCAGCACGCCGCGGCCGCCCTCGGCCCGCATCAGGCAGTGCGCGCCCACCTGCGGCGCGAGCCGGCCGGCGACCTCGCTCATCGGCGCCAGCAGCGGCAGCGACCGGTCCGGCAGCTCGACGGTCTCGTACGCGATGCCGGTGACCTTCTTCTCCAGCAGCGCGTCGGTGCAGTCCTTGGACGCGGCCAGGTGAAGGTAGGTGAAGAGGGTCTGGCCCTCCCGCATCCGGTCGTACTCCTCGGCGATGGGCTCCTTGACCTTGAGGATCAGGTCGCCGGTGCCCCACACGTCGTCGGCGGTGGGCAGGATCTTCCCGCCGGCCACGGTGAAGTCCTCGTCCGGGATCGACGAGCCGGTGCCGGCCCCCGATTCCACGAAGACCTCATGGCCGTTGCGGACCAGTTCGTGAACACCGGCGGGCGTGATCGCCACCCGGTACTCGTGGTTCTTCACTTCTCGGGGAATACCGACCTTCACGGCTAGCACGACCTTTCCTGCGGCGGTAGGACGACTCCCTTGTCGCCCAGAAGGCACCCGCCAGCGGCAGCGGCAGTGTATGGCGCGCGTCTGCCGCGGTCACGTGACGGGGCACCGGGTTCCATAGTGCGCCGTCGACCGCGTCGGGATCCAAACCGGGGTGCCGCGCGTTGGCCAAAGAGAGCCGTGAGCATCCGCCGACGGGGGCGGCTTTACCGGAGGGCGCCATCCAGACGCCCCAGGTGGGAGGGCCCCTATGGCTGCGTCCCCTCGACACAGCGGTACCGGGCGCGACGTCCGCCGGCCGCTGTACCGGGTGCTGACGGTCGCGCTCCTCACCGGGTTGGTCGCGGCCAGCGCCCCGACCGCGCAGGCGCGCTGCGAAACCCTGCGCACTCGCCGTCCAGCCCGGCGAGTGGCAGCCCCGTACCCAGCCGTGGCCCCGTCAGGCCGGCCCTCCGACGGCCGCGCCGGCGCCCCGACCGCCGACTGCCCGTACCCGAAGAGCGGCTTCCACTGCGCCCAGCAGCGCCGGCTCGCCGCGTCCGAGCGCTACCTCGCGGGCCGGCCTGGCGTCACGGCGATCGTGGTCCGTGACCGGGACTCCGGAGCGGTCTGGCGCAACGCGCACACCCGGCGTCCGATCTGGACCGCGTCCACGATCAAGCTGGCGATCGCGCTCGACCTGCTGGAGCGGAACCGGGCCGGCCAGATCCGGCTGCTGCCCGCCGACCGGGCGTCGCTGAACGCGATGCTGCGCGACAGCGACGACGCGGCGGCGACCCGGCTCTGGGAGCGGTTCGACGGCCCGGCCGCGCAGCGCCGGTACGCCGCGTACGGCCTGCTCGGGCTGCGGTTCCCCGGCCGGGTCTACTGGGGCTCGGCACAGAGCACGGCCGAGGACTTCGACCGGCTGATGACCCACGTGCTGGAGAAGTCCGCGCCGGAGATCCGGGCGTATCTGGTCGAGCAGTTGCGCGCGGTCGCGCCGAACCAGCGCTGGGGCGTCTGGGGCGCCGGTCCGACGGCCCGACCCGGCAACAAGAACGGCTGGTTCCAGTACGGGAACGGCTGGGTGATTAACTCGGTCGGCTTCGTCGGACCCGACGAGCGGTACACGGTGACGCTGCTGAACGACCTCGGCGGCGAGGGCGGGTACGCCCACGGCGTCGAAACCACCACCCGCGTCGCGGAATTACTCTTCGCCGGACGTTTCTGACAAGTCGGCGTGGAGGATCGGGACAGAAACGCGCAGATCGTCTCCGTCAACGCCCCGGCGCACGCTTTTGCCGGCACCTGCGCACTGTCGGGTACGCGACGCGCACGCAGAACCGGAGGGGTTCTGACCACCTGCGATTGCCGCGACCGCTACTCTCTGGCGTCATGACCTACCAGGACCCCAACCAGGCTGGCGCGTACGGCGGCGCCGGTCAGTACGGCGTGGACCCGGCCACCGGCCTCCCGCTCTCCGACAAGACCAAGCTCATCGCGGGTCTGCTTCAGATCCTCCTCGGCGGCTTCGGCGCCGGCCGGTTCTACACCGGGCACACCGGCCTGGCCATCGGCCAGATCGCCGCGACGTGGCTGACCTGCGGTCTCGGTGGCATCTGGCCGCTGATCGACGGGATCATGATCCTCGTCAACGGCGGTACCGACGCCCAGGGCCGCAAGCTCCGCGACAGCTGACACCACCCGCTCTCCGAGCCGGGTTTCCGGTCACCTCTGGTGACCGGAAACCCGGCTCGACTACTTTCCGCCCCGCCGGCCCGCCGCGCCTTGGGCGGGCGCCTGACGGCTTTGGGCGGGGTGCCCCTGACGCGCTTTGGGCGACATTTTCTCGGTTATAGCCGAGAAAATGTCGCCCAAAGGCGCGGGGTTGCGCGCGGGGTTGCGGTCGCCCAAAGCGGCCAAGGTTTGAGGGTCAGTGCTGGGGGCGGGCTGGCCAGGGGGCGTCGGCGGGGCGGAGATCGGCGAACCCGGTGTCCCGGGCGTGCACGGCCGCGAGCACGCCGGCCACGCAGGCCGCGTTCTCGATGTCGCCGTTGAAGATCCGCTCCACCGCGGTGTCCAGCGGGACCCACTCGGTGATCATCGAGTGCTCCTCGCCGGTGCGGGTGTGCAGGTCGTCCTGCGGCACAGCCGAGATCTCCCTGGCGAGGAAGATCCGGATCGCCTCGTCGCTGGAGCCGGGCGTGGTGAGCAGGTCGACCAGCACGTCCCAGCGTTCGGCCAGCAGGTCGGCCTCCTCCAGCAGCTCACGCTTGGCGCTCTCCACCGCCGGCTCGCCGGCCACGTCCAGCAGGCCGGCTGGCAGCTCCCACAGCTCGCGCCGCACGGGGTGGCGGTACTGCCGGACCAGCAGCACCCGCCCGCGCGGCCCCTCGCTGAAGTCGAGCGCCACCGCGGCGACCGCACCGGTGTGCACGACGTAGTCGCGGATCGCGGAGCCGCCGTCGGGCATCGTCACCTCGTCGGTGACCACCCTGATCACGTTGCCGCTGAACCGCTCCGTGCTCTTGACGACCTCGAACGCGTGCTCGGCCGCGGCCGTCATCTCAGCGCCCCGCCGTCTTGGCGCCGGCGAGCTCACCCTTGGGCTGCTTGGTCGGGGTCGGAGCGGGCTCCAACTCGGCCGGCACCGCCTGGGCCAGATCCGCCGGCGCGAGTTCGACCGGCAGCAGCTCGGCCGCGGCCCGCTCCATCGCGGCGGCCACGAACGCCTTGAACAGCGGGTGCGCGCGGGTCGGCCGAGACTTGAACTCCGGGTGCGCCTGGGTGGCGACGAAGAACGGGTGCACATCCCTGGGCAGCTCGATGAACTCCACCAGGTGCCCGTCGGGCGAGGTGCCGGAGAAGACCAGGCCGGCCTTGGCGAGCTGCTTGCGGTACGCGTTGTTGACCTCGTACCGGTGCCGGTGCCGCTCGGTGACCTCGGTCGACTCGTACGCCTCGGCGACCAGGCTGCCGGGCACCAGGTCGGCCGGGTAGGAACCGAGCCGCATCGTGCCGCCCATGTCCTTGTCGCCGGTGACCACGTCGAGCTGGTCGGCCATCGTGGCGATCACCGGGTGCGGCGCGGTCTCGTCGAACTCCGCCGAGTTGGCGCCGTCCAGCTTGGCCAGCGAGCGGCCCACCTCGATCACCATGCACTGCAGGCCGAGGCACAGGCCCAGGGTCGGAATGCCCTGCTCACGGGCGTAGGTGATGGCGCCGAGCTTGCCCTCGATGCCGCGCACGCCGAAGCCGCCGGGGATCAGCACGCCGTCCACGTCGGCGAGCGCCGCCGCGGCACCGGCCGGGGTCTGGCAGTCGTCCGAGGTGACCCAGCGGATGTCCACCCTGGCGTGGTTGGCGAAGCCGCCAGCGCGCAGCGCCTCGGTCACCGACAGGTACGCGTCCGGCAGGTCGACGTACTTGCCGACCAGCGCCACGGTCACGGTCTGGTGCGGGCGGTGCACCCGGTCGAGCAGGTCGTGCCAGCTGTCCCAGTTCACGTCCCGGAACGGCAGGCCCAGCCGGCGCACCACGTAGGCGTCGAGGCCCTCGCTGTGCAGCACCTTGGGGATGTCGTAGATCGACGGCGCGTCGGCGGCCGAGACGACCGCCTCGGCGTCCACGTCGCACATCAGGCTGATCTTCCGCTTGAGCCCCTCGGGGATCTCGCGGTCGGAGCGGCAGACGATCGCGTCGGGCTGGATACCGATGTTGCGCAGCGCCGCCACCGAGTGCTGGGTGGGCTTGGTCTTCAGCTCGCCGCTGGGGGCCAGGTACGGCACCAGGGAGACGTGCAGGAAGAAGCAGTTGTCGCGGCCCACGTCGTGCCGGATCTGCCGGATCGACTCCAGGAACGGGAGCGACTCGATGTCGCCCACCGTGCCGCCGACCTCGGTGATCACCACGTCGGGCGCGACAGCCCCGCCGACGCCGCCCTCGGAGTCCGGCCGCGCCATCGCGCGGATCCGCTCCTTGATCTCGTTGGTGATGTGCGGGATGACCTGGACCGTGTCGCCGAGGTACTCCCCGCGCCGCTCCTTGGCGATCACCCGGCTGTACACCTGGCCGGTCGTGACGTTCGCCGAGACGTGCAGGTTCGTGTCCAGGAACCGCTCGTAGTGGCCGACGTCGAGGTCGGTCTCGCCGCCGTCCTCGGTGACGAACACCTCGCCGTGCTGGAACGGGTTCATCGTGCCCGGATCCACGTTGAGGTAGGGATCGAGCTTCTGCATCACCACGCGCAGGCCACGAGCCGTGAGCAGATTGCCCAGGCTGCTCGCGGTGAGCCCCTTGCCGAGGGAGGACGCGACGCCTCCGGTGACGAACACATGCTTGGTCGTCCGCGACGACTGCGCCAAGGGAGACTCCCGCGGTTCTCAGGCGCGGCTCCGACGAGCCGCGCGTCCACGGGAGTTCACGGTAACACTTCCGTCGGGCGGGCGACCTCCGCCACCGGTGTGTCGGGCGTGGCAGGAGGGACCGGCGTGGCGCCGGGGCCCCCGTCGCGGACCGTAGCCGGCACGGCGGAGCCGGCCGAGAACGCCGCGGCGCAGATCGCCAGCACCGCCGGCACCGCCACCATCCCGGCGACCAGCGGGATCGCCACGCTGGAGTCGTTGGTGGCGAAACCGATGAACGAGAGCACCACGACCGAGATCAGGGCGACCCGCAGCGGCGCGATGGCCGCGTAGGCCTCCTGGAGCGTCGCTGACGGCCGGAACACCAGCACGGCAAGCCAGACCACCAAGACGAACGCCGCGACCGTGTGCGGCCCGATGAACAGCAGATCGACGCTGGTCAGGAACTTGCGATAGACCGTGGCGCCGGCCGAGCCGTCCAGCACCGAGGCGACGAACCGGCCGAAGTGGCTGCGCGACTCGGGCGGCCGGCAGGTAGTCGACCACGCCGATCGCGGCGACCAGCAGCACGCCGCCGCCGACCGCGAGCAGGAGCCGGGTCGCGTTGATCCGGGACCGCGCCACCAACAGCGCGAGCACCGCGAACGCCGGCACGAACGTCAGCACGCCGCCGAAGTCGGCTCCCCACGCCGGCGTGCCGTCCACCACGATCATCGGGATGCCGATCGCGGCCACGATGCCGAGCGCCACCGGCCGTGACCGACCGTAGGCGAGCAGCGCGGTCAGCAGCATCACGCCGGCGCCGAACGCGGCGAACGCGATGTTGCCGAAGCCGACGAACCGCCCGGCGACCAGCGGGTTGTACCCGAGCAGGCTGTTGATCTGCAGCGTCGCGCCGGTCAGCCCGTCGATCAGCGTGACCACCACGATGACGGCCGCCACGGCCAGCACCGGGCCGACGGGGTGCGCTGCGCCAGGGCCCCGCGTACCCGATCGCGACCGTCACCGCCGCGAACGCCACCACCAGGGCGCTGATCGCGAGCTCCGGCTGGGAGCTGCGCCACCAGGGCACCAGGTTGGCCAGGAAGGTCGCGCCCGGCACGGCGGCGAGCCCGACCGCCGCGATCCCGAACCGGCGCAGCAGCACCGGCGAGTACGGCTGGCCGCGGCGCCGGCGCAGCAGCAGCCAGAGCAGCCCGCCGTAGCCGATCAGCGTGGCCACGCCGAGCCCGGCGAAGAACGGGCCGAGCACGTCCCGCTGGCCGACCGCGGCCGCGTCGGTGTCGACCAGCTCGCGGGTGGCGTCCGCGAAGTCCTCGGGGCGGCCGGCGCCGCCGCCAGTGAGCGGGCGCCCGGCGAGCGACTCGGGCACCTCCTCCCCGAGCAGTTCCAGCACGGTCGGCGCGAGGTCGGAGAGCTGCAGGTACGGGTCCCGCCGGGTGCTGGAGGAGTGCAGCCAGCCGCCCCGGAAACCGTCACCGGTGGCCACCGCCACGTGCAGCCGAGGCTGGCTGGCGTCGGTCTCGGCCACGCCGGCCACGATCAGCACGCTGCCGTCCGGACGGGCGTCGTCGACCTTGGCCAGGGCCGCGTCGAAGCCGGCCAGGGCACGCTCGCGGTCGGCACCGCGCTCGGGCAGCGCACCGAGGTCGACGGCGGCGAGCGGGCAGTGCGCCAGCAGCGGGCCGGGGTCGGCCGGGAGCTTGGCGGCGTAGTCGTCGACCACGCCGTCCTCGCTCGCCATGGCCAGTGCCGCGCCGGGCCCGACCGCGGCGGTGCAGCGCACGGTGTTGCCGAGCAGACCGGGCTCGGCGCCGAACCGCAGCTTGTCGTTGACCCGCCGGAGCAGCGGCATCGTCACGACCTTCGCCGCGCCGTCCCGCTCGGTGACCGGCGGGGGCCGGCGGGGACGGCAGCCGCGCGAGGCCTTGGTCGCGTCGGGATCCTCGACGGCCGCGTAGGTGCCGGCCCCGAGGGTCAGCCAGCCCTCCGCGCCGCAGGTCACCCCGGGGGCGCTCCGCACGGACAGCGAGCCGACCGAGCCCTCCCGGGCCAGCCTGGTCAGCGTCGGGGTGCGGGCGGCGGAGACATCGTCCCAGCGCAGGCCGGCGACGCCGACGACGACCACATGGCTCGCCCTGGCGCGGTCGGGGCTGGCGGACGCTGGTGCGGCGCCAACGGCACCGACCAGCGCGATCGCGAGTCCCGAGAACGCCACGAGCCAGGTCGCGGAGCGTCTCACCGGTCTGCATCCTCCTGTCGTTCGGCCGTCTTCCCCGTCGCCACGCCGGCCTTGTTCCCGGCCGGTTCGACGCCCTTGGTCTCGCCGCTCTGCTGGTCGGCGGCGGTCGACCGCCCGGCCAGCTCGGCGCCTATCGGGTCGGTTGGTGACCGGTCTTCCGTACCGTCTTCGTCCGGGTCGAGCAACGGGATGTATCCGGCGGGCGACGGACTGCCGACCAGGACTCCCTTGCTCGCCTCCGCCCGTACCCGCAGCGTGGTGGCCACCGCGAGCGGCACGGCCAGCGCCGCCACGAAGGCCGGGATCGCGATGCCCGAGTCGTTCACCGCGAACCCGATGATGGCCATCACCGCGACCCCGGACATGGCGGCCCGGACCGTCGGATAGATCCCGAACACCCGGCGGAGGCCGCCGGACCGGCGCAGCAGCACCAACGGCACGAACACGAGCACCGCGATGACCAGCAGCGTCAGTTGGCTGTCCACTAAAAGACTCAGGTTAGCCTCGGCCTTGCGCCGGAGCACGGTTCCCGCCGTGCCGTCGCTCCACTGGGCGACGAACCGCCCGAGATGGGTGCGTTCCTCCGGCGGCCGGCCGTAGTCCAGCAGCGCGAACAGCGAGATGGCCACCAGCCCGAGCCCGGCTGGCGGCGGCCGCCGTGAGCAGCGACAGCCGGATCCCGCTGGCCCGCAGCACGAGCACCGTGAACGCGGGCGTGAGCGCGATGACCCCGCCCACGTCGCCGCCCCAGATCGGCGCGCCGACCAGCAGGACGCAGCCGACGGCCGCGCCGACCAGGGCGATGATCCGGGTCCGGCCGCGCGAGCGTGCGGGTGAGGTACCCGGTCGCGAGCAGGGCGCCGGTGGCGAAGACCGCGAACGCCAGGTTCCCGAAGCCGGTGAACCGCCCGGCGACCAGCGGCGAGTAGCCCGCCAACGAGTTGAGCTGCAACGACGATCCGAGCACCACGTCCAGGCCGAGCACGACCGCGACGACCGTGGCGATCACCGCCGGCGGGCCGAGCGCCTGGCGACCCCAGCGCCCGGCGAACGCCAGCAAGGTCAGCGCGGCCGCGATGGCCACGATCGAGACCACGTGCACCAGCCGGGCCCCGGGCAGCCGCCACCAGGGCAGCGCGTTCGCGAGGAAGCTGGCCGGCAGCAGCGCGGCCAGGGCGATCGCCGCGTGCTCGACCACCCGGCGCGGCGACAGGCCGAACGGCACCGGCCGCGGCGGCGCCAACGACGACAGCCGCCGCGCGCGCCAGCGGATCAGCAGCAGGATCAGGCCGAGGAACCCGAGGTTGAGCACGACCAGCGCGGTCAGGAACGGCTGCACCAGCGGCCGCTGGGCCTTCGCGGCCCGGTCGGCGTCGACGCAGCCGGTCCACCGCCGTGCCGAGGTTCTCCGGGCGGTCGCCGCCGGCGCGCATCGGCTGGCCGGCGAGCGACGGCGACAGGGACACCCGCAGCGCCGCGAAGATCGTCGGGGTCACGTCGATGAGCTGCACGAACGGCTCGCGTCCCGTGCTGGCGGAGGTGAGCCAGCTCCGGTCGTAGCCCGGCCCGTCGACGACCGCCACGTGCAGCCGCGGCGGCAGCTCGGTGTCCCCCACGCCGAGCACCATCAGCACCGACGACGCCGGACGGGCCGCGTCCACGGCGGCGACTGCGGCGTCCAGCCGGGCGATGTCGGCGCGCCGGGTCGCGGGCTCCCCGCCGGTCACCGAGTGCAGCCCGACCACGGTCACCGGGCAGGAGCGGAGCAGCGGAGCGGGGTTCTGCGGCAGCGCCGAGACGTACCGGTCGATCCGGCCGATCGGGTGCGCGCCGGCCGCCGCGCCGGCCACGCCGACCGCGCTGACGCAGCTCACGCCGTCGGCCAGGGCACCCGGGCGGGCGCCGAACGACTGGCGCGCGTTCCGCGCGGTCAGGTCGACCTGCTCGACCAGCCGGGCACCGATCGTGCCGGCGGTCTGCGGCTCGGCGAACGGGAACAGCCGGGGGCAGAACCCGGGGGTCCGGGCCGGGCCCTGGGCGCGGTTGCCGGCGCCGAGCGTGACCCAGCCGTCGGCGGGGCAGGTCAGGAAGCCGGTCGCCCGGACCGAGAGCGAGCCGACGCTGCCCCGGTTGGCCACCCGCCACAGCGCCGGGGTGCGCTCCTGGTCCACGTCGTCCCAGCGCAGGCCGGCCGCGCCGACCACGATCACGTGCCGCACCTTGTCGGACGGGGCGATTCCCGGCGCGCGGCCGGGCGGCGGCCGGGCTCGCGACCGCCAGCGCGGCGGCCTGCCGGAAACGGCGACGCGAGCCGGCCAGCAGCGGCGAGCGCCGGCCAGCATCCGCACGGCGAAGCCAGCCGCGCGGCGGCCGCATCTGCGGCCGCTCAGCCCGACCGGCGCGCTGGCCCGACCGGGCGCGACGGCGGATCGGAGCCCGCCGTGCGGTCACGCCGAGCGCCCCAGCAGCTCCGCGTAGACGGCCTCGGCCTGCGCCGCGGTCTCCTCCTCGGTCGGCCAGGTCGCTGCCTGCCGGGTGCCGCGCGCGGCGAGGTCGGCCGCGGCCGCGGGGTCGTCGAGCAGGCCGGTCACGGCACGGTCGAGCGCGTCGACGTCGCCGGCCGGCACCAGCGCCGCGCCGTCGCCGAGCAGGCCGGGCAGCCCGCCGACCGCGGTGGCGACCAGCGGCGTGCCGGCGTGCAGCGCCTCCTGGGCGAACAGCTGGCGGGCCTCCCACTGGCTGGTCACCACGGCGAGGTCGGCGGCGGCGAGCAGGTCACGCGACGTCCGCGCGGCGGCCGAGCAGCGTGACCGGGGCGCCGAGCGCCACGATCCGGCTGGCCAGCTCGCCGTGCTGCGGGCCGCTGCCGGCGATCGACCACGAGCGGCGGGGTCGGCCGGCCGGCCCAGCGCGCGGCGGCCTCGACCAGCACCTCGTACGACTTCTGCGGGTGCAGCCGGCCGACGGACAGGATCAGCGGCCGGCCCTCGGCGCCGAGTTCGCGCCGGAGCTCGGTCAGGTCCCGGGACGCCGCCGGCAACGCCGGTGCGGCCACCGGCGCCAGCCGGACGTCCCGCCCGCCGAGCGTCAGCGCCCGCAGGACCAGGTCCTCGGACGCGCCGAGCGTGATCGTGGCCGCGCGGGCGACCCGGCGCTCCAACTGGCCGAGGACGCGACCCTTCAGCCCGGTGGCGAGGACGGAGTTGTGCCAGGTGACGACCAGCGGCTGGTCCGGGCGGCCGAGGCCGGCCACGGACGCGACCAGGCCGGCGCGGAAGCCGTGCGCGTGCACCACGTCGGCGCCGGCGGTGATCGCGCGCAGCCGCAGGGCCGCGTTGGCGTCCCGCACCGGGTCCAGGCCGGCGGCGATCTCCACGGCGCGGAAGCGGGCGCCGACGGCGGTGAAGCCGAACAGCTCCTCGGTCGCGGCCGGGCCGGCGACGACCACGATGTGACCGGCCTTGACCAGGTGTTCGGCAAGGGATCGGACGTGCTGCCCCACTCCCCCGGTGCTGGTGGCCAGGGCCAACGCGACGCGGATCGGGGTGCGGTCACTCACGAACGCTCTCCATTCTCACTGCCGGCGGTGCGGTCACCGGACGGCTGACGGGTGCGGCGGGCTCGCGCGGCCAGCCGGCGGAGCAGCGGCCGGACGTCCCGCGGGTCGGCGGCCGCCGCGATCGCGACGAAGACCACGAGAGCGACCGCGCCCACGAGGATGCCCTGTGCCACGAACGCGGCGACAACGGACCCCCCGACCAACGCCCCGGCGACGGATCCGGCGGACCCGGCCAGCACCGCCGCGGCCAGCGCGACCACGCCCGACGCGTGCCACGCCGGACAGCGCGCCCGGGCCGCCGCGCCGGAGCATCAGCAGGAGCAGACCCAGACCCATCGCCGTCACGCCCAGCGTATGGCCGGCAGCCAAGGCCGCGACCCGGTACTCGTCCGGCAGGGTCACGGCGAGCACGATGTCGGCCACCACGACCACCGCCCAGCCGGCCGTCGTCGACCAGCGCCGTGGCCCTGGTCGCGCCGGCCGCGTACAGCGCCCTGGTGAGCACCGCGAACAGCCCGTACCCGAACAGCCCCGGGGCGAACGCCCGCGATCGCCAAGGCCAGCTCGGCCACGTCCCCGCCGCCGGCGATGGCCGAGATGACCTCGGCGAGCGGAAAGGCGGCGGCCATCAGCGCGGCGGACGCCGCCCCACTGAGCAACAGCACGGCACGGGTGCTGGACGCCACGATCTGCCGGTAGCGGTCCAGGTCGCCGGACTCGTGCGCGGCCGCGAGCCGGGGGAACGCCGAGGTGGCGACCGGCACGGCCAGCACAGCCCAGGGCAGGAAGAACAGGGTCTGGGTGAGCGTGTAGGCCACCGTGGCACCGACTGGCGCGGGCGGCTGGGTGAGCAGCACGACGGTGAGCAGCGCCAGCTGCTGGCCGACCACCGTCACCACGCCGCTCCCGACCAGCGCCCGGACCCGGGCCGCCTCGCCCGGTGCGAACCGGAACGTGGGCCGCAGCCGCACCCCGGTCCCCCGCAGCGGCACCAGCAGGCAGAGCGAGAGCACCGCCACGCCGAGCGTCGTGCCGACCGACAGCACCAGCTCGGCGGAGAGCGAGAGCCCGGACAGCTCCACCCGCCGACCGGCCACGGCGCCGAAGAGCAGGTAGCTGCCGATCACCGTGACGCTGGAGAGCAGCGGCGCGAGCGCCGGCCCGGCGAACCGGTGGTGCGCCTGCAGGATGCCGGTGAGCACCACGCCGACCCCGTACAGCACCAGCTGCGGCGCGAAGACCCGCAGCATCCGGGTGCCGACCTCGACCGCCTCCGCGCTGGCGCCGCCGCGCAGCAGCACCGTGACGATCGGCCCGGCCAGCACCGCGATCAGGATCGCCAGCGGGGCGAGCACCGTGACGGTCCAGGTGAGCAGCGCGGAGGACGTGCGGTTGACGGTCCCGGTGTCCCGCCGCGCCACGGACGCCGCGAGCAGCGGCACCACCACGCTGGCCAGCGCGCCGCCCGCGACGATCTCGAAGACGATGTTCGGGAGCGTGTTGACGGCCTGGTAGACGTTGCCGAGCGTGGTGAGCCCGATCACCGAGGAGAAGATGAAGATCCGGCCGAAGCCGACCAGCCGGGCCGCGAGCGTGAGCGCGGAGATGACGCCGGCCGCGCGGGCGGTCCCGGCGGGCTCGGCCTCGGGAACAGCCGGGTTCTCCGGACCGTGTTCGTGAGCTGACAGCGGCGGCGCCACCACCCGCCCGGCCCTCAGTGGCCCGGCGCGCGCGCCGGCGAGGTGGCGGAGCCGGTCTGCCCCTCGGTTCCGGTCAGGTCCGGCGCGGAGCGGCCGCCGGGCTCGGCGTGCCGAACCGCGTCGGCGTGGTGCCGGCCGGCCGGCGCGGCATCGTCAGCCTGCTGGCCCCGGTCGACCAGCTCGGCAAGAGCATCGTCACCCTGCTCGCCTCGGTCGACCAGCTCAGCAAGGGCTTCGGCGTCGACGACCGGCGCGACCTCGGCTGGCTTGGCTGCCGGCGCCCGCCGGCCGAGACCGTCGAGCTCGCGCAGCACCGGGGTCCGCGCGATGACCTTGGTGAAGCTGACCTTCTCGCTCGCGGCGGTCAGCGCGACCAGCGCGGCCAGGACCGCGGCCCGGCCCTTGGTGCCCGTGCTGGCCGCGATGCCGAGGCCGAGCAGCGCACCGAGCGCGTTGGCGCCCGCGTCGCCGAGCATGGTCCGCTCGTCCAGGTCCTCGGGCAGCAGCGCGGCGGCGGCACCGAGCGGACCGGCGACCAGCCCACCGGCCGGCCCGGCGACCAGCGGCGCACCGATGATCAGCCCGGCCTTGATCGCCCGACCCGGCCGCAGATCCAGCAGGTTGACCAGGTTCGCGGTGCCGGCGATGACCCCGCCCGCGAGCAACGCGTCGACCGGGCGCTTGCTGACCGCGCGGCCGGCGACCAGCCCGGCGAGGCCGATCCCGGCGACCTTCACCAGGCCGGCGCTGACCCGTCCCTCGCGCAGCGCGCCGAGGTGGCCGCGGAAACCCTTGTCCCGACGCTGGTCCGGGCGGGCGCCGACGATGTCGTCGTAGAGACCCACCGCACCGGCGCCGAGGCCGGCGACCACGGCGGCCGTGCGCAACCGCCCGTTCGGGGCGCCGACGGCCGCCGCGGCGGTGGCGGCCATCGCCAGCACCGAGCCGGAGACCAGGCTGACCGGCTCACCGCGGTGGTTCGTGCGTTCGAGATCGCGGCGCGCGCGCGGCGGGCAGCGAGCCGGAGCCCGCGAAGAGCGCCCTCGCGGCCACCGCGGCGCCCGCGGCCACCGCCAGCCGGCCGAGGATCCGAGTCGTGCCGCTCACTGCTCCACCGTCCTTCGTGCGCGGGGCAGCACCGCTGGCCGGCCCGTTGAGGTATGAGGGTCTCGCACCGGCGCTAGGGCCGTCACTTCTTCAGCAGATCCGGAACCCGTGCTTTCGCACCGTCGCCGCTGCCGTAGTGGCCGGTCTCGCTCGAGGAACTGCTCCGCGAGCGCCAGCGGGACGACGACCTGGCCCTCGGGCGAGGAGACGTTGTCCACCGTGGCGATCTGGTTCGAGAGCGTGTCGTCGCCGCGGATCGAGGCGATCGGGCTGCCCGCGCCGCTGGCCTGCGGGCCGGCGAGCACCATGTACTTCGCGACCTTGTCGAACTGCCGCAGGATCACGAGCTGGGCCGCGTTGCGCTTGTCGGCGTCGGCCTCGGTCGCCGCCTGTCCGGCCACCACGACCACCGCGTCGGCGGCCTTGGTGATGTTGCCGTCGGCGGTGATCGCACCCAACCGGCTGAACCCGGAGACGATCTCGAGCCGGCTCGCGTCGCTGATCGTCGGGCCACCGTTCACCAGCGCCATCGCCAGCAGCGCGGACGCCGTCTCGACGCCACGGCCGTTGTTCGGCAGCGTGGTCACGCCGGCCGGCACCAGCCGGGTGGCGAGGTCCTGCAGCGCCTCGTCCTGCTTCGGGTCGATGAACTGGTCGTCGAGCCGCACCTTGCCGGTGATGGTCGCGCCGGACTGCTCCAGCGCCTGCACCACGCCGTCCCGGTGCTTGCTGTCGGCGTTGTCGGTGGTGACCACCAGCACGGACCGGCCGCTGAGCTTGTTCGCGAGCAGCATCGGGGCCGCCTCGACCACGAAGTCGGCCTGGGAGTCGACCTGGTTCTGCAGCTGCTTGGCCTCTTCGCGCAGCTGCCCGTTCCGCTTGTTCAGCGAGGACACCTGGCTGTTGAGGTTGTCGGCGAGCGGACCGTTCAACGCAGCCGTGCCGAGGATCAGGCCGATGGCGAGAGCGAGGAAGACGGCCGTGAGCGAGATGACGTGGTAACGAAAGTTGATCACGAAAACAGCCCTTGCAGTCGGAAGACGAGATTGTCCCACTGCTCGACAAGCACCTGAAGATAGGAGCGGCCCACTGTGGACACCGCCAGCGCCGCGCCCATCGCGGTGAGCGCGGAGGCGACCAGCAGCACCAGCGACAAGCTGGAGACTCGCTGCCGGTAGAGCCGGCTCACGCCCTTGGCGTCCACCAGCTTGCTGCCCACCCGGAGCCGGGTGAGGAACGTCGACGCCATGCCGGCCCGGCCCTTGTCCAGGAACTCGACCAGGTTGGCGTGGGTGCCGACCGCGACGATCAGGGTGGCGCCCTTCTCGTCGGCGAGGAGCATCGCGATGTCCTCGCTGGTGGCCGCGGCCGGGAAGGTCACGGCGTCGATGCCGAGGTTCTCCGCCCGCTCCAGGCCCGGCGCGCGGCCGTCCGGGTAGGCGTGCACGACCACCTCGGCGCCGCAGCAGAGCACGTCGTCGGAGACCGAGTCCATGTCGCCGATGATCATGTCGGGGGTGTAGCCGGCCTCGACCAGCGCGTCGGCGCCGCCGTCGACCCCGATCAGGACCGGCCGGAACTCCCGGATGTAGGACGCCAGCACGTCCAGGTCGTCCTTGTAGTCGTAGCCGCGCACCACGATCAGGCAGTGCTTGCCGTCGAGGCTGGTGCGCACGTTCGGCACGCCGACGCCGTCGAGCAGGAGATCGCGCTCCCGCTTCATGTACTCCATCGTGTTGGCGGCGAACGCCTCGAGCTGCAGGGACAGGCCGGTGCGGGCCTCGGTCATCGCGGCGGCGACGCTCTCGCGGTCCTGCCGGATGCCCTTGGCCACCGGCTCGTCACCGATGTACAGCGTGTCCCCGTCGATCCGGATCTGCTGGCCCTCGCGGACCGCCTCGAAGACCTGCGCGCCGACGGCGTCGATGAGCGGGATGCCGGCGCGGACGATCGCCTCCGGCCCCAGGTTCGGGTACCGGCCGGAGATGCTCGGCGCGACGTTGACGACGGCGGCGGCACCCGCGGCGACCAGAGCGTCACCGGCGACCCGGTCGATGTCGACGTGGTCGATGATCGCGATCTCGCCGGGCTTGAGCCGCTGCGTCAGGCGCTTGGTCCGGCGGTCCAGACGTGCCGAACCGACCACGTCGGACTGCCGGTCCGAGGCGCGGCTACGGCGAAGGGTTGCAAAGCGCATCCCTGGGATCCTCTCACCATGCGGACGACCGCGATGTCCGCGACTCGCGGTCAGAAGTAGTCGACCATCCAGGGCAAATGCCCCGCGAACGCCGCGTCGAGACGGGCTGCGGCGACGGCGTCTCCATCGATCAGGCCCGCTGCGCGAAGTGCGACGGTCGAAGCGAAACCGGTGAACAGGGCCGAGAGTCCACGCACATGAACCCGGACCGCTCCGGTGCCGCCACGCTCCAACGTACCGGAGCCGTCGCCCACCTCCAGCCTCCAACGCCCGGACTGCCACGGCGCGTCGGAATCGACCAGTTCGAAGTCCACCTCGGTACGCACCGTGACGGGCCAGCCGCGACCGGCCACGGCCTTCTGCACGTCGATGAGCCGCAGCATCCACGACTCGTCCCAGCTGACTGTGTCCGCGCGGGCACGCACAGCCCCAGCAACACCGGATCGGCCGCCCAGAGCCGGACCGTCGGCGCCACGGTCTCCCAGGAGCCGACCACCCGCAGCAGCGCCGCCAGCACATCGGCCCGGCCGCCGATCAGGTCGTGCACCATCAGCCCAGGATCGTACCCCGCTCGAAGGCGACATAGCCGACCGGCGCGCCGGCCCGCTCGGCCAGCAGCACGCCGTCGAGGGTCAGCACCTTCGCGGGGTCGAACAGCGGACCGGTGCGGGTCAGCGGACCCACGGCCGGGCTCGCGGCCGCCGTGTACAGCGCCGCGATCGCGTCGAGATCGTCGCCGCCGGCCGGCCGAACGGTCACCGGCTCCTTCTCGGCGGCGTCGAGCACGTCGGCCGCCCGGGCCCTGGTCAGGGCGCTGGTCGGCAGGTCGACCTTGGCCAGCACACCGGCCGTCTCCCAGCCGAGCGCGCGGTAGACCGGCGGCATGCTCGGGTAGAGCACCGAGACCGCGGCGCCGTCCTGGTACGACCGGTGGATCGCCGCGCCGAGCATCGCCCTCGCCACGCCCAACCCGCGCGCCTCGGGGGCGACGGTGACGCTGGCGATCCCGCTCATCGGCAGGTCCCGGCCGGCGAACCACTGCCGGTACGGGTGCACCGCGGCGACGCCGACCAGCCGGCCCGGTGGTACCCGCCGAGGAAGAAGCCCTGCTTCGCCCGGCGCTGGAACCGTTCCTCGTTGGAATCCGGGCTGAAGAACGCCGTCTTGTTCTGCCGCCACGCGGCGCCGACGTCGGCCGGATCCAGCGGCCGGACCTCGATCACGCGCCGGCCCCGATCACGCGCCAGGTCGGGTGTCGACGCCCAGCCGGGCTCGCGGGCCGGCCAAAGCGCTCGACGCCCGACCGGGCTGACGCCTCACCCGACGTCGACGCGCCGGCCCCGATCATGCGCCGACCGCGCTGCGCCGCCGACCCGAGGCGCGCGGCGCCGCCGGCCGAGACGCGGCCTTGTCCGCGCTGGCCAGCTCCAGCAGCTCCTCGGCGTGCGCGACCCCGAGGTCGCTGGTCTCCATGCCGGCGAGCATCCGGGCCAGCTCGCGCGGCCGCTCGCCCTCGTCCAGCACGCGCAGGCCGCTCGTCGTGACCATGCCGTCGTTGTCCTTGACCACCACGATGTGCCGGTCGGCGAACGCCGCCACCTGCGGCAGGTGGGTGACGACCAGCACCTGGTGGCTGTGCGCGAGCCGGGCCAGCCGGCGCCCCACCTCGACAGCCGCCTTGCCGCCGACGCCGGCGTCCACCTCGTCGAAGACCATCGTGGCCGGGCCGCCCGCACCCGCGAAGACCACCTCGACCGCGAGCATCACCCGGGACAGCTCACCGCCGGACGCCCCGCGCTGCAACGGCAGGGCCGGCGCGCCGGGGTGCGCGATCAGCTGGAGTTCCACCTCGTCGACACCGTCCGGACCGACCGCGAGCAGCCGGCCCCCGATCTCCAGCGACGCCTGGTCGCTGGCCGGCGCGCGCTGGGCGACCACGGCGAGCACCCGCGCGTGCGGCATGGCCAGGCCGGCGAGCTCCTCGGTGACCGCGGCACCGAACCGCTCGGCCGCCTCGGTGCGCGCCTCCGTCAGCCCGGCGGCCAGCTTGGCCAGTTCGGTGGCGAGGTCGTCCCGCTCGGCGGTGAGCGCGGCGAGCGCCTCCTCCGAGGAGTCCAGCGTGCCCAGCCGTTCGCGGGCCTCGTCGGCCCAGGCGAGCACGCCGTCGATGCTGTCGGCGTACTTGCGGGTGAGGTGGGCCAGGATGGCGCGGCGGTCGTGCACGGCGGCGAGCCGGGCCGGATCCGCGTCCAGCGACTCCCCGTAGGACGCCAGCTCACCGGCGAGGTCGGCGGCGAGCGCGGACAGCTCCTCGGCCCGGCGGGCGTGGCCGGCGAGCGCCGGATCCTGGTGCGCCACCGCCGCGAGCGCGCTCCGGACCGCGCCGAGCAGGGCCGCGACGTCGGTGCCGCCGTCGCCGGTCGGGTCGCCGGCGAGGGCCTCGTGCGCGGTCAGGGCGGCGAGCCGGAGCGCGTCGGCGTTCTCCAGCCGGGTCGACTCCTCGCGCAGTTCCACGTCCTCGCCCGGCTGCGGCTCGGCGGCCTCGACCTCGGCGATCCCGAACCGCAGCGCGTCGGCCTCCTGGGTGCGTTCGCGAGCCTTGCTGGTGCGCTCGGCGAGATCGGCGATGACGGCCTGCCAGCGCGCATAGACCGCGCGGTGCTGCTCCAGCGGGCTGGCCACCGGATCGCCGGCGTACCGGTCGAGGGCGGCGCGCTGCTCGGCCGGGCGGAGCAGCCGCATCTGATCGGACTGGCCGTGCACGGTGACCGTGAGCTCGCCCAGATCGGCGAGCAGCCCGACCGGCACGGAACGGCCGCCCAGATGCGCACGGGAGCGGCCCTCGGCGTGGACCGTGCGGGCGAGCAGCAGGGTGCCGTCCTCATCGGCCTCGGCGCCGGCGTCCGCGACCCGTTCCAGCACGGACTTGCCGGCCGGATCGGCGTCGGCGACCCGCAGCCGCCCCTCGACCATGGCCTTGCCGGTGCCGGTGCGGACCCGGGCGGCGTCGGCCCGGCCACCGAAGAGCAGCCCCAGGCCGGCGACCACCATCGTCTTTCCGGCACCGGTCTCGCCCGTCACGACCGTGAATCCGTCGGACAAGCTCAGGGTGGCGTCCTCAATGACGCCCAGGCCAGTAATGCGGATCTCCTCGAGCACGACGCAGACCCTATCCCGGGGTACCGACAACAGCCGGGGGCTGCCGTCTAGATGTGGATAACCGTGCGGCCGCCACGCCCTAAAGACCGTGGCCGCGCCAGCCCGCGACCGGGAGGCCGAACTTGGCGACCAGCCGGTCGGTGAAGGGCTGCGGGTGCAACCGGACCACGTGCACCGGCTGGAGCCCCCGGCGCACCTCGACCCGGCTGCCGGGCGGCAGGTCCACCGTGCGGCGCCCGTCGCACGACATCACCGCGGGGATGCCGTCCGGCACCACGTCCACGGTCATCGTCGACGTCGGCGCCACCACGATCGGCCGGCTGAACAGGGCGTGCGCGCTGATCGGCACCAACAGCAGCGCCTCCACCGCCGGCCAGACCACCGGGCCGCCGGCGGAGAACGCGTACGCCGTCGAACCGGTCGGGGTGGCACAGACGACCCCGTCGCAGCCCCAGCGGGACAGCGGCCGGCCGTCGACCGAGACCAGCACCTCCAGCATCCGCTCGCGCGCGGCCTTCTCCACCGACGCCTCGTTGAGCGCCCAGTCCTCGGCGACCACCTCGCCGTCCATCGACGACGGTGAGATCGATCGTGAGCCGCTCGTCCACGCTGTAGGACCGGGCGACCACCTGGCGGACCGTGTCGTCGATGTCGTCGACCTCGACCTCGGCCAGGAAGCCGACCCGGCCCAGGTTGACGCCGAGCAGCGGCGCGCCGACCGGGCGGGCCAGCTCGGCCGCGCGCAGCAGCGTGCCGTCGCCGCCCAGCGCCGATCACGATCTCGGCGCCGGCCGCCGCGTCCGCGCCGGACACCTTGGTCGCGTCGGCGAGCGCCAGGTCCGCGGCCTCCTCGGCGAGGACCCGCACCCCGAACCCGCTCGCGGTGAGCTGGTCGGCGATCCGCCGCGCGTGCTCGGTGTTCGCGGAATGGCCGGTATGGGTGACCAGCAGAGCCTCGCGGGTCATCCGGATGCCTCCTCGACAGTTCGGCGGACATCCTCCGGATCGGCCGCGGGCGCGCCCCGCCGAAGCCAGAGGAAGAACTCCACGTTGCCGGACGGACCCGGCAGCGGGCTGGCCACCACACCGGCGACCCCCAGACCCATGGTCGCAGCCTCCGCCGCGACCGCCAGCACGGCCTCGGCCCGCAGCGCCGGATCGCGCACCACGCCGCCCGAGCCGAGCCGCTCGCGACCCACCTCGAACTGCGGTTTCACCATCGGCACCAGGTCGCCGTCCGGCTCGGTGCAGGCCGCGAGGGCCGGCAGCACGAGCCGCAGCGAGATGAAGGACAGGTCCGCGACGGTCAGCGCGGCCGGGCCGCCGATCACGTCGGGGGTGAGCGTGCGGACGTTCGTCCGGTCGATCACGCGTGACCCGATCGTCGGTCCGCAGCGGCCAGGCCAGCTGCCCGTACCCGACGTCGACGGCGATCACCCGCTCGGCGCCCGAGCGCAGCAGCACGTCGGTGAAGCCACCGGTGGACGCGCCGGCGTCGAGGCAACGCTTGCCCTCCACGGTGAGCCCGCCGGGCGCGAACGCCTCCAGCGCGCCGACCAGCTTGTGCCCGCCACGGGAGGCGTAGTTCGGGCCGGTGTCGGTCTCGACCACGATCACCGGCGTACCGGCGTCGACCCCGGTCGCCGGCTTGGACGCCTGCTGCCCGGCGACCCGGACCGCGCCGGCGGCGATCAGCTCTGCGGCGTGGTCACGCGAGCGAGCGAGCCCCCGGCGCACCAGTTCGGCGTCGAGGCGTGCCTTTCGGGCCACGCGCTACTCAGCCCTCGTCGATCGCGGCGAGAGCGTCCTGCAGCGTGCGGTGCACGCGCGTCGTACTGCTCCACGTGCTCGCCGATCGGCAGCTCGTCGAGGCCGTCCAGCCGGCGCAGCGCCGCGTCGACCCGGTCGTCGCCGGTGCCGCCCGATCGCGGGGCGACGACCGGCGCGAAGGTCGCCTGTCGTCACGTCGCCGCGCAGAGCGTCCGTTGCCGGCAGCTCCGGCGTCGGCGGGGCTGCCGGCGGCGGCCGGGGACCGCGGCGGCCCGGGCATCGGCCGGCCGAGCGACAGCTCGCCGGGATTCGGCATCCGGAACGGTGGTGCGGGAGTGCCCTCGCTCACGCGCCGGCTCCGGGGGTCGGTGTCCCGCTCGGCGCGGCCTTCTTCGCGGCCGACTTGGCCACGGCGGTCTTCTTCGCGACGACCTTCTTGGCCGGCGGCGTGTTC
The DNA here is from genome assembly GCA_963746095.1 of uncultured Actinomycetota bacterium. Lineage (GTDB taxonomy): Bacteria > Actinomycetota > Actinomycetes > Mycobacteriales > Cryptosporangiaceae > CAVVAL01. The sequence goes on from CAVVAL010000001.1 coordinate 55,115, forward strand.
TTCGCCGGGGCGACCGTGGCTGGCGTGACCTTCTTGACCGCGGCCTTCTTGGCGGGCGCCGCGCTCTTCGCCGGGGCCGTCTTCTTGGCGGGCGCCGCGGTCTTCGCGGGGGCCGTCTTCTTGGCCGCGGCGCTCTTGGGGCAGCGGCCGTCTTGGCCGGCGCGGTGCGTCGTTCGCGGCGCGTGACAGCCGGCGCGGCGGCGGGCGTCACGGCCGGGACCGCGCTCGAGCCGTTCGCCGTGAGCGGCACCGACTTCACGGCCTTCGTCGCGGTCTTCTTCGCGACGACCTTCTTCGCGACCTTCTTGGCCGGCGCCGCGGACTTCTTCGCCGGGCCCGTCTTCACCGGCGTGGCCGCGGCGGCGAGCGCCGACCCGGTGCTGGCCGTGGTGTCGCTGACCTCGGCGGCGCGCAGCGCACGCTCGAGGTCACGGATCCGCTTGGTGAGCTCCTCGACCTCTTCCTGGGTGGCCAGGCCGACCAACCCGAGCGCACGGTCCACTTCGTACCGCACGAGGTTGACGAGCGACTCGCGGTTGGCCAGGCCGGTCGCCAGCAGGTCCTCGGTGAGCGCCTGTACCTGCTCGACGGTGGCGCCGCCGGACTTGGCGAGCTTCTTCGCCGCGGCCTTGGCCTTCTTCTTCGAGACCTCGGAGAGCCCGGTCGCGATCGCCAGGTAGTTCTTCAGCGCGTCCTGCATGTTGGAACACCTCTCGCTTGCGGCGCGTGACCACCCGGCCCGCGCTGGTCACGCTACCCGGACGCCCCGGCCTTGGCACGTCCCGCGCGCTGGCCGTGTTGTAGCGTCCGGCAAGCACCGGCGTCGATGGATCCGGGCGGGAGTCAGCGAACCGAGGAAAGGTAAGGCCGACGATGGCGACGATCGAGGAGTGCCGCGAGGCGTTGGAGAAGCTCGCGCAGAAGATCAGCTCGGGCTCCGCCGAGGGGCGCGCGCCATCGCTGGACCGGTCGCTCTCCTGCTACATCAAGGACCTGGACACCGGCTTCCACGGCCGGCTGGCCGGCGGCGAGCTGCGCGACATCGCCGACGGTCACGACCCGTCCGCCAAGATCAAGCTCACCGTGAGCAGCGACGACCTGGTGGCCCTGACCGACGGCGGGCCTGAACTTCGCCAGCGCGTGGGCATCCGGCCGGATCAAGGTCGACGCGAGCGTCTTCGACCTGCTCAAACTCCGCCAGCTGCTCTAGCTCATTCGCGATTTGGGCGGATCGTGGCGAGGCTAGCCCTGGGTCGCGAGCTCCAGCTCGGACAGTGCGCGCGGCCGCCGGCTGACCGTCGGCGGCGAACTCGCGGCGGGGCCGGGAGCTCGCCTCGCCAGGCGGCCACGCAGAGCGCGCGGAGCGCGTCGATGGCGTCGCCGTCGCCGGCCAGAGCCGGATCACGTCACTGTCGACGGTGACCGCCCACCCTCCACAGCCGACCGCGTTGCCTGGCAACGATTCCGGCGCCGGGTGCGGGCTCCAGCAAACCCCGAAGATCGACAGACACATAGGTCGGACGGAGCCGACGGGCGCCGCTGATCAGGTCGGCCGGGGTCGTCACGCCGGTCGAGCACGAGCAGGCTGTCGCTGCCGCCCAGGATCGCGCCCTCGATGTCGGTGTCGAGCCGATCGCCGACCACGAGTCGGGTGCTGAGCCCCGCTGCGCCGCACCGACTCCTGGTGCAGCCGGGGGTGCGGCTTGCCGACGATCTCGTCCGGCACCCGGCCGGTGGCCGTGGCCAGCGCCGCGACCAGCGACCCGTTGCCGGGCAGCGGACCGCGCGGCGACGGGAACGTGGCGTCGGTGTTCGTCGCCACCCAGAGCGCGCCGGCGCGCAGGGCGATCGACGCCTCCGCGAGCTGCGGCCAGCCCACCTCCGGTGAGTAGCCCTGGACCACGGCGGCCGGCTCGTCCTCGGCCACGCCGGACCGGGCGGAGCCCCACGTCGACGAGTTCCTCGCCCAGCGCGTCGCCACCGACGACCAGGACCGCGCTGCCGGCCGGCAGCCGCTCCGCGAGCAGCGCCACGGCGGCCTGCGCGGAGGTCACGACCTCCTCGGCACGCGCGGCGACGCCCACCTTCTCCAGCAGCCGGACGACCGTGTCCGCGCGCCGGGAGGCGTTGTTCGTGACGAACTCGAGCCGCATGCCGGCCGCCCTGGCCGCGGCGAGCGCGGTGGCGGCCTCCGGCACCGGCTCCTCCTGCAGGTAGACCACGCCGTCGAGGTCGAGCAGCGCCACGTCGTACGCCTTGACCAGCGGATCGTCGCTTCCGCGCAACCCGCTCACCGCCAGACCGTCATGAGCTGTGGTCACGCCGCTCCTCCGCTTCCAACCGGACGCGGGCGGCGTTGAGGGCCGTCGCGTAGTGGTGATCGTTCGGCTTCATCGCGACCGCGAGCGACAGGTGCTCCACCGCTATCCGATGGTCACCCGAACGGAAGGCGGCCAGCCCGAAGCCGAACTGCGCGTAGTCGTCAGACGGGTTCTCGGCGATGATCGAGGCGAACATCGCGCGTGCCTCGTCGTACTCGCGCGCGTCGAACAGCGCACGCGCCAGCGCCTCCCGCGCCGAGCGCGAGCCCGGCTCGGCCTCGACCGCGTGCCGCAGCAGCTGCGCGGCCGCCGCCGGATTGCCCGTGGACAGCAGCTGCTGTCCACGGACGTACCAGTCGTACGCTTCCCCGGCGGGACGCGCGACCTCGTCCTCACCGTCGCGGTGAGGCGCTCACGCCGGCTCGTTCCGCTGGCTCACACGCCACCGCCGACGTCGTCGCGCACCGCCGCACCGCTGTTCGGGTCGATCGTGACGGGCCGCACCGGCTCGTCGTCCCGCTCGTCCTCGGTGACGATCCTCGACCGTGCTCGTGGCCTCGGCGTGCTTGGCCGTGACCTCGCCTGCTTCGGCGTCGTCGTCAGCCTCGTCATCGTCTTCGTCGTAGTACTCGTCGTCGAACTCGTCGTACCTCCTCGAAGTCGCCGCCGTCCTCGATCAGCACGCCGTCGAGCTCGAGCAGCCGATCCGCGGCGTCGGTGACCTCGTCGGTGTCCGCTTCGGCGGCGCGGGCGAACCAGCCACGCGCCTCGTCCTCACGGCCCACCGCGAGCAAGCGCGTCCGCGTAGGCGTACCGCAGCCGGGCCAGCCACTGCGCCGGGCGCTTGTGCTCCAGCTCGGTGACCTGCAGCATCACCAGCGCCGCCTCGTCCTGATTGAGGTCACGCCGGGCGCCGGCCGCCACGATCAGCAGCTCCATCCGCTCGGCGGTGGCCAGCTGGCCGGCCTCGGGCGAGCGGTAGAGCTCCAGAGCCTTCTCCGGACGTCCGAGCGCACGCTCGCAGTCGGCGATGATCGCCAGGTGCTCGTCGTGGCCGGACATCCGGCGCACCGCGCGGAGCTCGGCGATCGCGACCTGCCATTCGCCGGCGAGATAGGCCGCGATACCGACGGCCTCTCGCACCGCACCGATCCGGGCCGCGTGGGCCCGGGCCGCGTAGGCGTGCGCGAGCGCCTTCTCCGGATCCGTGTTCAGCAGCTCGCCGACCGCGAGGAGGTGCCTCGCCACGGCGTCCGCGGTGTCCTTCGAGAGCGACCGCAGCTCGCCGCGAACCTCCCGATCGAGCGTGCGCGGATCCACGTTCTCCGGCGGCAGCAGCTTCTTCTCGTCCCGGCGCCGCAGCTCACGGTCGGTCAGCGGCGGGACGGGTGTCGAGCCGCACCTCGCGGGCCGGCACCTGATCACGCGAGGCAGGGCGGCCCCGGTCGTCACGGGGGCCGGAGGAGCGGCGGTCGTCACGCGGGCCGCCCGTGCGCGGCGCACCCGTGCGGGGACCGTCCGAGCGGGGCGGTCCACTGCGGGGAGCGCTGGAACGGGGTGCGCTGCTCCGGTCGCCGCCGTAGCCGGAACCACTGGTGCGCGGGCCGTCCGAACGGGGTGCGCTGCTCCGGTCGCCGCCGTAGCTGGATCCGCCGGTGCGCGGAGCGTCCGAACGGGGTGCGCTGGAACGCGGCGGGGCCGAGCGCCGGTCGTCGCCGGCGCGGGGGGCCGACGAGCGCGGTGCGCTCCTGCGGTCGTCGCCGTAGCGGGGTGCGCTGGTGCGCGGACCATCCGAACGCGGAGCGCTGGAACGCGGCGGAGCGGACCGGCGGTCGTCGCCGCGGGGCGCCGAGGAACGCGGTGCGCTGCTCCGGTCGCCGCCGTAGCCGGAACCACTGGTTCGCGGACCGTCCGAACGGGGCGCGCTGGAACGCGGCGGGCCCGAACGACGGTCATCGCCGCCACGAGGGGCCGAGGAACGCGGTGCGCTCGTGCGGTCGTCGCCGTAGCGGGGTGCGCTGGTGCGCGGACCGTCCGACCTGGGCGAACTGCTCCGCGGTGGAGCCGAACGACGGTCGTCGCTGCGCGGGGCGTCGGAGCGGCGGTCGCCGCCCGTGCGCGGACGGTCGGACCGGTCGGCGCCGAAGCGAGGACCGTCCGAGCGCTGGCCACCGGTACGCGGCGGACCGCCACGCTGGCCGGCGCCACCACGAGGTGCGTCACCACGCGGCCCGCCGGTACGGGGACCATCGCCACGGGATCCGCCACCACGGGGACCATCGCCGCGCGGGGTGCTGGGTCGCTCGCCACGAGCCGCGGCAGCTGCCCAGCCGCCGTCGATCCGGGAGTCGCCGCCCTTGTATCCGCCGGTGCGGGGAGCGTCGCCACGCGGACCACCCGTGCGCGGAGCTCCGCCACGGGGCGCGCCGCTGCTCGAGCCGCGCGGGCCGCCGGTACGGGGGCCATCAGAACGGGGACCGCCGGTACGCGGTGCGTCACCACGCGGGCCGCCGGTACGGGGGCCATCGCCGCGCGGTGCGCCGGTACGGGGCTTGTCGCTCCAGGAGGAGGAACCACCGGTGCGGGGGCCGCCAGTGCGAGGGGCGTCATCGCGACGTGCGCCACGGGGGTCGCTCTTGCCGCCGCGCGGTCCGCCGGTCGGGGGCTTGCCTCCGCTGGCGGGACGGCCTCCGGCAGAACCCTGGGCCGCACGCGGTGCGCCGGCCCTTGGCTGACGTTGATCACCGCCACTGCTGCCGCGTGAATCCCGTCTCTCTGCTCCGGCCACGTCGCACCTCCTCAGACAATTTAGCGGACGAAACCGCAGCCTGACGCCGCGGTGTGTCCAGATCACCGCAGCGCGATATGGCTCTGTCGTATTCCGACTCGGTTCGGGTCGCGGCACATCGGTGAGCAAACACACAGAAAGGGCCACCCCGGGGGGTGGCCCTTTCTGTGTTTCAACGTTAAGTCCGGCGGCGTCCTACTCTCCCACACCGTCTCCAGTGCAGTACCATCGGCGCTGTAAGGCTTAGCTTCCGGGTTCGGAATGGGACCGGGCGTTTCCCTCACGCTATAGCCGCCGAAACACTATCGAGTTAACAACCAGTCCCGCACAAGCACTCAAACCCCCGATACTGCTGGTGATGCTGGGGTTCGGTGCCCGGGAATTGGTCGTTTCTCGGGAACCACACAGTGGACGCGTAGCATGTTTGTGGTCAAGTCCTCGGCCTATTAGTACCGGTCAGCTCCACGTGTTTCCACGCTTCCACTTCCGGCCTATCAACCCGGTGGTCTAGCCGGGGGCCTTACCAGGTCAACCCTGTGGGAGACCTCATCTTGAAGCAGGCTTCCCGCTTAGATGCTTTCAGCGGTTATCCCTTCCGAACGTAGCCAACCAGCGGTGCTCCTGGCGGAACAACTGGCACACCAGAGGTTCGTCCGTCCCGGTCCTCTCGTACTAGGGACAGGCCTTCTCAAGTCTCCTGCGCGCGCGGCGGATAGGGACCGAACTGTCTCACGACGTTCTAAACCCAGCTCGCGTACCGCTTTAATGGGCGAACAGCCCAACCCTTGGGACCTACTCCAGCCCCAGGATGCGACGAGCCGACATCGAGGTGCCAAACCATCCCGTCGATATGGACTCTTGGGGAAGATCAGCCTGTTATCCCCGGGGTACCTTTTATCCGTTGAGCGACACCGCTTCCACAAGCCAGTGCCGGATCACTAGTCCCAGCTTTCGCTCCTGCTCGACCTGTCAGTCTCACAGTCAAGCTCCCTTGTGCACTTGCACTCACCACCTGATTGCCAACCAGGCTGAGGGAACCTTTGGGCGCCTCCGTTACATTTTAGGAGGCAACCGCCCCAGTTAAACTACCCACCAGACACTGTCCCTGAACCGGATCACGGTCCGAGGTTAGACATCCAGTACGACCAGAGTGGTATTTCAAGATTGACTCCACGAACACTGGCGTGCCCGCTTCACAGTCTCCCACCTATCCTACACAAGCCGAACCGAACACCAATATCAAGCTATAGTAAAGGTCCCGGGGTCTTTCCGTCCTGCCGCGCGTAACGAGCATCTTTACTCGTAGTGCAATTTCGCCGAGCCTATGGTTGAGACAGTAGGGAAGTCGTTACGCCATTCGTGCAGGTCGGAACTTACCCGACAAGGAATTTCGCTACCTTAGGATGGTTATAGTTACCACCGCCGTTTACTGGCGCTTAAGTTCTCAGCTTCGCCCCGAAGGACTAACCGGTCCCCTTAACGTTCCAGCACCGGGCAGGCGTCAGTCCGTATACATCGTCTTGCGACTTCGCACGGACCTGTGTTTTTAGTAAACAGTCGCTTCCCCCTGGTCTCTGCGGCCATACAACGCTCCGGCAGCAAGTGCCTTCACGTCTCAGGCCCCCCTTCTCCCGAAGTTACGGGGGTATTTTGCCGAGTTCCTTAACCATAGTTCGCTCGATCGCCTTGGTATTCTCTACCTGACCACCTGTGTCGGTTTGGGGTACGGGCCGCTCAGAACTCGCTAGAGGCTTTTCTCGGCAGCATAGGATCATCCACTTCGCCTAAATCGGCTCCCCATCAGGTCTCAGGCATCATGAGGTGCGGATTTGCCTACACCTCGCCCTACACCCTTAGCCCAGCTCTACCAGTCACTGGGTTGGACTACCTTCCTGCGTCACCCCATCGCTTGGCTACTACCGGCCGGGGTCCCACGCTCCACATAACCTTCCAGCCCCGAAGGACCTTCCAGCCACGCTTCAGATGGTTAGCACAAACCGGGTTCGCCATGGGCGTTCTTTCGCGGGTACGGGAATATCAACCCGTTGTCCATCGACTACGCCTGTCGGCCTCGCCTTAGGTCCCGACTTACCCTGGGCGGATTAGCCTGGCCCAGGAACCCTTGGTCATTCGGCGGACGGGTTTCTCACCCGTCTTTCGCTACTCATGCCTGCATTCTCACTCGTGCGGCGTCCACGCCTGGATCACTCCGACGCTTCATTCGCCGCACGACGCTCCCCTACCCATCCACACACCTGGACACCACCCCCGAAGGAATGATGCCGAGTTAACATGTGAATGCCCTAGCTTCGGCGGTGTGCTTGAGCCCCGCTACATTGTCGGCGCGGAATCACTTGACCAGTGAGCTATTACGCACTCTTTAAAGGGTGGCTGCTTCTAAGCCAACCTCCTGGTTGTCTATGCGACTCCACATCCTTTCCCACTTAGCACACGCTTAGGGGCCTTAGCTGAGGATCTGGGCTGTTTCCCTCTCGACTACGGAGCTTATCCCCCGCAGTCTCACTGCCGCGCTCTCACTTACCGGCATTCGGAGTTTGGCTGATTTCGGTAAGCTTGTGGGCCCCCTAGACCATCCAGTGCTCTACCTCCGGCAAGAAACACGCGACGCTGCACCTAAATGCATTTCGGGGAGAACCAGCTATCACGAAGTTTGATTGGCCTTTCACCCCTACCCACAGCTCATCCCCCAGGTTTTCAACCCTGGTGGGTTCGGGCCTCCACGACGTCTTACCGTCGCTTCACCCTGGCCATGGGTAGATCACTTCGCTTCGGGTCTTGAGCACGCGACTAAACGCCCTATTCAGACTCGCTTTCGCTACGGCTACCCCACACGGGTTAACCTCGCCACGTACCGCAAACTCGCAGGCTCATTCTTCAAAAGGCACGCTGTCACGACCCACCACAAGGATGAGCGACGCTCCAACGGCTTGTAGGCACATGGTTTCAGGTACTATTTCACTCCCCTCCCGGGGTACTTTTCATCTTTCCCTCACGGTACTAGTCCGCTATCGGTCATCAGGGAGTATTTAGGCTTAGCGGGTGGTCCCGCCAGATTCACAGCGAATTTCACGGGCTCGCTGCTACTTGGGATCCCACTCGGGAGATCACACGTTTTCGTCTACGGGGCTATCACCCTCTATGGCGACTCTTCCCAAAGTCTTCGACTAACGCGCGATTTTCTTACTCCCTGACCGCTCGGCAGAACGATCTGAATGGTCCCACGACCCCGCCTACGCAACGCCTGCCGGCTATCACACGTAAACGGTTTAGCCTCATCCGCTTTCGCTCGCCACTACTCACGGAATCACGGTTGTTTTCTCTTCCTGTGGGTACTGAGATGTTTCACTTCCCCACGTTCCCTCCACACACCCTATGTGTTCAGATGTGGGTGACTGGACATGACTCCAGCCGGGTTTCCCCATTCGGACACCCTCGGATCACAGCTTGGTTGGCAGCTCCCCGAGGCTTATCGCAGCCTCCAACGTCCTTCATCGGCTCCTGATGCCTAGACATCCACCATGCGCCCTTAATAACTTGGCCACAAAGATGCTCGCGTCCACTGTGTAGTTCTCAAGCAACGAACAACCCCCAACACCAGGCCTCACCACCTACCCCAACCCCCGAACCCAAAAACAACCGGGAACGAGCAGAAGGAGTGGTTTGGTGTGGTGCGGGTCTGCACAAGAAAACAACGCCACCCACCGCGAAACGATCATCCGCGGCGCCGCAGCGCATGTTCCCTCAGGACCCAACAGCGTGTCCACGACCCCAGCCGCACCCTCACCACCGTTCCCACCGAACCCCGAAGACCGGTACGGCTGTACTTGGCGTTCGGGCCGTTGCCAGCATCGAACTAGTTAGCGTTCCACCCTCGAGCACCGCGTCAGGACATTCGCCTGACCGTCGGGCACTGGACGACTTTCGCCGCCAGAATGCTCCTTAGAAAGGAGGTGATCCAGCCGCACCTTCCGGTACGGCTACCTTGTTACGACTTCGTCCCAATCGCCGATCCCACCTTCGACAGCTCCCTCCCTTACGGGTTGGGCCACCGGCTTCGGGTGTTACCGACTTTCGTGACGTGACGGGCGGTGTGTACAAGGCCCGGGAACGTATTCACCGCAGCGTTGCTGATCTGCGATTACTAGCGACTCCGACTTCATGGGGTCGAGTTGCAGACCCCAATCCGAACTGAGACCAGCTTTTTGGGATTCGCTCAACCTTGCGGTATCGCAGCCCTTTGTACTGGCCATTGTAGCATGCGTGCAGCCCAAGACATAAGGGGCATGATGATTTGACGTCATCCCCACCTTCCTCCGAGTTGACCCCGGCAGTCTCCTATGAGTCCCCGCCATAACGCGCTGGCAACATAGAACGAGGGTTGCGCTCGTTGCGGGACTTAACCCAACATCTCACGACACGAGCTGACGACAACCATGCACCACCTGTACAGGACCCTTACGGACCCCCCATCTCTGGAGGATTTCCCTGTATGTCAAGCCTTGGTAAGGTTCTTCGCGTTGCGTCGAATTAAGCCGCATGCTCCGCCGCTTGTGCGGGCCCCCGTCAATTCCTTTGAGTTTTAGCCTTGCGGCCGTACTCCCCAGGCGGGGCGCTTAATGCGTTAGCTGCGGCACGGAGACCGTGGAACGATCCCCACACCTAGCGCCCAACGTTTACGGCGTGGACTACCAGGGTATCTAATCCTGTTCGCTCCCCACGCTTTCGCTCCTCAGCGTCAGTATCGGCCCAGAGACCCGCCTTCGCCACCGGTGTTCCTCCTGATATCTGCGCATTTCACCGCTACACCAGGAATTCCAGTCTCCCCTACCGAACTCTAGTCTGCCCGTATCGACTGCAGGCCCGAGGTTAAGCCTCGGGTTTTCACAGTCGACGCGACAAACCGCCTACGAGCTCTTTACGCCCAATAATTCCGGACAACGCTTGCACCCTACGTATTACCGCGGCTGCTGGCACGTAGTTGGCCGGTGCTTCTTCTGCAGGTACCGTCACTTGCGCTTCGTCCCTGCTGAAAGAGGTTTACAACCCGAAGGCCTTCATCCCTCACGCGGCGTCGCTGCGTCAGGCTTTCGCCCATTGCGCAATATTCCCCACTGCTGCCTCCCGTAGGAGTCTGGGCCGTGTCTCAGTCCCAGTGTGGCCGGTCGCCCTCTCAGGCCGGCTACCCGTCGTCGCCTTGGTAGGCCATCACCCCACCAACAAGCTGATAGGCCGCGGGCCCATCTCTCGCCGAAAAACTTTCCAGAACCAACCATGCGGTCAGCAATGAATATCCGGTATTAGCCCCGGTTTCCCGGAGTTATCCCAGAGCAAGAGGCAGGTTACCCACGTGTTACTCACCCGTTCGCCACTGATCCACCCCGAAGGGCTTCACCGTTCGACTTGCATGTGTTAAGCACGCCGCCAGCGTTCGTCCTGAGCCAGGATCAAACTCTCCATTAATGTTCTATACAAACCAGCCCCGAAGAGACCCAGTGAGTAAACAAACTGAAGAAATCCCGGCAAAACCAGTCTCCGAAGAGACCAGTTATTACCAAAGGAATCCCACCCACAACAACCAGAAATTGCAGAAGCTGTAGGCCAGGGATAATTTACAAACATGGCACTAACTTTTGAACACGCTGTTGAGTTCTCAAAGAACACACGCGCACCGGATCAGCCGGTTAAGGCTTTCAATCGGGGCTTGTCATTTCATCGTACCCGGTCGGATTCGCGTTGCTCGACCCCGGGGGGTCTAGCCGCTCCGCCCGTCCCAGCCGCAACCCTCGGCCGTGAGGCCGATCGTTGTCTGACTGGGGTGGCCTGCGGGCCGTGCTACCGGCCGCTTGTGTGCGACCCGGTCTGTCCGGTGCCCCGCTGACAAAGAGAAAGTTACGGGAGCGCGTCGGCAGAGTCAAATCGGCCCCGTCCAACCCCACCAACCCCACGGCCACCTGCGGATACAGCCATCTGAAGGGGCGTCCGGAGGGCGAGAACCGGCACGGAGCTGTGACCGCCGCCACACCACCGGTTTCGCGCGGGCGCCGCGACCGCCGATCCCGGCCCGGATACGAGCGGTCCAGACCGGGATCGGTGCAGGTCAGCGCCGTAGTTCGACGCCGGCGATGGTGCGCTTGCCCTTGCGCAGCACGATCCAGCGGTCGTGCAGGAGCGCGGACTCCTCCGGTGCGGCGTCCCCGTCCGTCACCTTGACGTTGTTGACGTACGCGCCGCCCTCGGCCACGGTCCGCCGGGCGTCCGAGAGGCTCTTGGCCAGCCCGGTCTCCCGCAGCAGGGTCACCACCGACGGCAGCTCCTTCTCCACCTGGACCAGGCCGGCCTCGCCCAGCGCGGCCAGCAGGGTGGCCGAGTCGAGCTCGGCGATGTCGCCGCGGCCGAACAGCGCCTGGCTGGCCGCGATCACCCGCTGGGTCTCGTCCTTGCCGTGCACCAGCGTGGTCATCTCCTCGGCGAGCCGGCGCTGGGCCAGCCGTGCCGCCGGGCGTTCGACCGTGTCCGCGGCGAGCGCCTCGATCTCCTCCCGCTCCAGGAAGGTGAACGTCTTCAGCCAGCCGATGACGTCCCGGTCGTCCGCGTTGATCCAGAACTGGTACCAGGCGTACGGGCTGGTCTGCTCGGGATCGAGCCACACCTTGCCGCCGCCGGTGCTCTTGCCGAACTTCTCCCCGTTGGCGTTGGTGACCAGCGGCACGGTGAGCGCGTGCGCGTGCCCGCCGGTCACCTTGCGGATCAGGTCCAGGCCGGCGGTGATGTTGCCCCACTGGTCGCTGCCGCCGACCTGCAGCGTGCAGCCGTGCTCCCGGTAGAGGTGCAGGTAGTCGAAGGACTGCAGGAGCATGTAGCTGAACTCGGTGTAGCTGATGCCGTCGCCGTTCAGCCGGGAGGAGACCGACTCCTTGGCGAGCATCTGGTTCACCGTGAAGTGCTTGCCCACGTCGCGGAGGAACTCGAGCGCCGACATGGGCGCGGTCCAGTCCAGGTTGTTCACCAGGATCGCCGGGTTCGCGCCGTCGAAGTCGACGAACCGCTCCAGCTGGCCACGGATGCGTTCGACCAGCTCACGGACCCGTTCGGGGGTGTTGAGCGAGCGCTCGGAGGCTCCGGCCGCTCGGGTCGCCGACCAGCCCGGTGGCGCCGCCGGCGAGCACGATCGCACGGTGGCCGGCCCGCTGGAACCGGCGCAGCGCCAGCAGTGGGACGAGGTTGCCCGCGTGCAGGGACTCGGCGGTGGGGTCGAAGCCGGCATAGACCGTGATCGGCCCCTCGGCCAGCGCCGCTCGCAGCGCCTCCTCGTCGGTCGTCTGCGCGATCAGTCCACGCCATTGCAGCTCATCGATGATGTCGGTCACGGTGATGATCTTCCCGCATCGCGCGAACCGGTTTACGCGGGCCGCCGGGGCCGGCTCACGGCCGGGCGGTACACGCTCACCGTGCGGTCGCCGTCGAGCCAGAACCGCCACGGCGTCTCGGCGCCGCCGCGCACGCCCACCCGCGGGCCGGTGCGCACCAGGGCCGCGTCGACCGGGGTCGCCCGGGGTGAGCAGCGCCGGTCCGGTGCCGTCCAGCAGGGACGTTCCGTCGGTGGCCCGGTCGAGCGCGAGCGCCTTGGTGAGCCGGGCGGGGCCACGGGCCAGGTCCCGATCGGCCGCGCCGGGCCGGCGTTCCCGCGCGAGGTCCAGCCCGTCGACCACCTCGCCGGCCCGCAGCAGCACCGCCGAGGCGCGGCCGACCGGCTGGCAGACCACGTTCAGGCACCAGTGCATGCCGTAGGTGAAGTACACGTACGCGGTGCCGGGAGCCTCGAACATCGGCGCGTTCCGCGGCAGTGGGGCCGCGATGGGTGTGCGAGGCCGGATCCTCCCCCACCCCGGCGTACGCCTCGACCTCGGTGAGCCGGACCGTCACGCCATTGGCCGTGAGCAGGCAGCCCAGCAGCGCCGGCGCGGCCTCGTGCGCCGGCCGGGCGAGCAGGTGAGCCAGCGCGGGATCCATTCCTGCCCAGCCTAAAACACGCTTTGGGCGACATCTTCACGGTCAGGGCCGTGAAGATGTCGCCCAGAGCGGACGGGTGGAGCTACCGGGGTACGACCTGCTCGGCGGCCCAGGCGCGGCGCTCGACGATCGTCTTCTGCACGTCGGCGAGCTGCTTGGCGACCGGGCCGGGGCCGGTGCTGCCCGGGGTGGTGCGGGCCTCCAACGCGCCCTGGACGGACAGCACCGTGCGGACCTCCGGGGTGAGCCGCGGCGACACCTCGGCCAGCTCGGCGTCCGACAGGTCCTCGAGCTCGCAGCCCTTCGCCGCGCACTTCGCGACCATCGCGCCGACGATCTCGTGCGCGTCCCGGAACACCACGCCGCCACGGACCAGCCACTCGGCCACGTCGGTGGCGAGCGAGTACCCGGTCGGCGCGGACGCCTCCAGCACCTCGGTCTTGACGGTCATCGTCGCGACCATCCCGGCCATGGCCGGCAGGACCAGCTGCAACGTGTCGACCGCGTCGAAGACCGGCTCCTTGTCCTCCTGCAGATCCCGGTCGTAGGCGAGCGGAAGCGACTTGAGGGTGGCGAGCAGGCCGGTGAGGCTGCCGATCAGCCGGCCGGACTTACCCCGGGCCAGCTCGGCGATGTCCGAGTTCTTCTTCTGCGGCATGATCGAGCTGCCCGTGGCGTACGCGTCGTCCAGCTCGACCCAGCCGAACTCCTGCGAGGTCCAGAGCACGATCTCCTCGCCGAGCCGGGACAGGTGCACCCCGACCAGCGCCGCGACGAAGAGGAACTCCGCCGCGAAGTCCCGGTCGCTGACCGCGTCGATCGAGTTGGCCGCGGCCGAGGTGAAGCCCAGCTCGACCGCCACCTGCTCGGGATCCAGCGGCAGCGACGAGCCGGCGAGCGCGCCGGCACCGAGCGGGGAGACGGCGGCCCGGCGGTCCCAGTCGGCGAGCCGGTCCAGGTCACGCAGGAACGACTGCACGTGCGCGAGCAGCTGGTGGCTGAACAGGATCGGCTGAGCGTGCTGCAGGTGGGTCATGCCGGGCGCGGGCACGCCGAGGTGGCGTCTCGGCCTGCTCGGTCAGCGCCTCGACCAGCTCGACCAGCCGGGCGGCCACGCCACGGGCGTGATCGCGCAGGTAGAGCCGCAGGTCGGTGGCGACCTGGTCGTTCCGGCTACGGCCCGCGCGGAGCTTGCCGCCGAGCGCGCCGAGGCGCTCCAGCAGGCCACGCTCCAGCGCGGTGTGCACGTCCTCGTCCTCGATGGTCGGCCGGAAGTCGCCCGCCGCGCAGGCCGCCTCCAGGTCGTCCAGCGCCGCGAGCATCTTGCCCAGCTCGTCGGCGTCGAGCAGGCCGGCCCGGTTCAGCACCCGGGCGTGGGCGCGCGAGCCGGCCAGGTCGTACGGGGCGAGCCGCCAGTCGAACTGCACGCTGACCGACAGCCGCGCCAGGGCCTCGGCGGGGCCGCCGGTGAACCGCCCGCCCCAGAGGCGGGTCGGCTCGCCGGCCGGCGTCGGCTCAGGCACCCGAGCTGCCCTTCACCCGGGAGTCCCGGACCGCCGCCATCTTGCTCGGCAGGCCCCAGAGCTCCACGAAGCCCTTGGCCAGGGACTGGTCGAACACGTCACCCGCGTCGTAGGTCGCCATGTTGTAGTCATACAGGGCCGACCCGCTGCGCCGCCCGCTGACCACCGCGCGGCCGCCGTGCAGGGTCATCCGGATGTCGCCGGAGACGTGCTGCTGGGTGTGCGCGAGGAAGGCGTCGAGGGAGTCCTTGAGCGGCGAGAACCACAGGCCGTCGTAGACCAGCTCGGCCCAGCGCTGCTCGACCTGCCGCTTGAACCGGGCCACGTCCCGCTCGACCGTGACGTTCTCCAGCTCCTGGTGGGCGGTGATCAGCGCGATCGCGCCGGGCGCCTCGTACACCTCGCGGCTCTTGATGCCGACCAGCCGGTCCTCGACCATGTCGAGCCGGCCGACGCCCTGGGCGCCCGCGCGGGCGTTGAGCTGCTCGATCGCCTGCAGCACGGTGACCGGCTTGCCGTCGATCGCCACCGGCACGCCCTTGTCGAACGTGATGATGACCTCGTCGGCGTCCCGCGGCGTCGCCGGGTTCTGCGTGTACGAGTAGACCTCCTCGATCGGCGCGTTCCAGATGTCCTCGAGGAAGCCCGTCTCGACGGCCCGGCCCCAGACGTTCTGGTCGATCGAGTACGGCGACTTCTTGGTCACGTCGATCGGCAGCGCCTTCTCCTCGGCGAACGCGATCGCCTTGTCCCGGGTCATGCCCGAGTCCCGGACCGGCGCGTACACCTTCAGCTCGGGCGCGAGCGCGCCGATGCCGACCTCGAACCGGACCTGGTCGTTGCCCTTGCCGGTGCAGCCGTGCGCGATCGTGCTGGCGCCGTACTTCCGGGCGGCCGCGACCATGTGCTTCACGATCACCGGCCGGGACAGCGCCGAGACCAGCGGGTAGCGGTCCATGTAGAGCGCGTTGGCCTGCAGCGCGGGCAGGCAGTACTCGTTGGCGTACTCGTCCTTCATGTCCGCGACGACGGCCTCGACCGCACCGCAGGCCAGCGCCCGCTCGCGGATGACCTCGAGGTCCTCGCCGCCCTGGCCGACGTCGCCGGCGACGGCGATCACCTCGGCGCCCGTCTCCTCAGCGATCCAGCCGATGGCCACGGAGGTGTCGAGCCCTCCGGAGTAGGCGAGAACGATCCGGTCGGTCACTTCGTGCTCCTAGTTGGTCTGGTACTGCGAATGAGGTTTTTAAGTGCGGTTGGCCCAGCGCAGCAGCTCGTGCGCGAAGGCGGCGCCACCGTCGGGGTCACGGCAGATCGCGAGGATCGTGTCGTCACCGGCGATGGTGCCGATCAGCTGGGGAAGCCCGGAGCGGTCCAGTGCCGAAGCGAGGAACTGGGCGGCTCCGGGCGGGGTTCGCAAGACCACGAGGTTGCCGCTGGAGTCCGCCCCGGTCAGGAGCTCCTCCAGCAGGCGGACCAGCCGGGCCGGAGCGGCCTCGGACGGGCGGAGCGGGCGGCCGCCCTCGGGCGGCACCACGTACGCCGGCGGGCTGCCGTCGGCGCCGCGCAGCTTCACCGCGCCCAGCTCCTCCAGGTCCCGGGAGAGCGTGGCCTGGGTGACCACCACGCCGTTCTCGGCGAGCAGCCGGGCCAGCTCGGACTGGGAGTGCACCGGCTGGTCGCGGACGATCGCGCTGATCCGGGCGTGCCGGGACGCCTTGGTCAGGGGTCCGTTCTGGGTCACGGCGCTCACCTCGCGAGTCCTTCGGTGCCGGGTTCGAGCAGCCAGGCGAGCAGGGCCTTCTGGGCGTGCAGCCGGTTCTCGGCCTGGTCCCAGACCGCGCTCTGCGGGCCGTCGAGCACCTCGGCGCTGATCTCCTTGCCCCGGTACGCGGGCAGGCAGTGCAGCGCGATCGCGTCCGGGCCGGCGAGCGCCAGCTTCTCCGCGTCGATCTGGTACGGCCCGAACAGCGCGCCGGCCCGATCGGCGGCCTCGCCCTCCTGGCCCATCGAGATCCAGGTGTCGGTGGCCAGCACGTCCGCGCCCTCGCTGGCCTCCTTCGGGTCGGTGACCACGGAGACCGAGCCGCCGGTCCGCTCCGCGATGGCCGCGGCGTCGGCGACGATCGCGGGGTCGGGCTGGTAGCCGAGCGGCCCGCTGATCCGGATGTGCATGCCGGCGGTGGCGCCGCCGAGCAGGTACGAGTGCGCCATGTTGTTCGCGGCGTCGCCGAGGTAGGTGAGCGAGCGGCCGGCGGTGGTGCCGAACCGTTCCCGGATCGGTGAGCAGGTCGGCCAGGATCTGGCACGGGTGGAACTCGTTCGGTGAGCGCGTTCACGACCGGGACCGTGGTGCCGGCGGCCATCGCCTCGATCCGCTGCTGGGCGAAGGTCCGCCAGACGATCGCGGCCACCTGCCGCTCCAGCACCCGGGCGGTGTCCTCGATCGGCTCACCCCGGCCGAGCTGGCTGGTCTGGGCGTCCACGACGAGCGGGCTGCCGCCGAGCTCGGCGACGCCCACCGCGAACGAGATCCGGGTCCGGGTGGACGGCTTGTCGAAGATCAGCGCCACGGTCTTCGGGCCGAGCAGCGGCCGGTGCACGAACCGGTCGGCCTTCATCTCGGCCGCGAGCTCCAGCACCGCCGCCTGCTGCTCCGGGCTGAGGTCGTCGTCCCGGAGGAAGTGCCGAGTCATGAGGCGGTCTCTGAGTGGATGCGACGAAGGAGCGAGGAGCGGGCTCGGAGGTCGTCGGGGCAGGCTGTCTGTCGAGGCGGCCGTGTCGAGTGCCGCCGGGAGGGCGGCGAGGAAGGCGTCGGCCTGCTCGTCGGTGAGGATCAGCGGCGGGGCGAGCCGGAGCACGCCGGGCGCGACCGCGTTGACCAGGAAGCCCGCGGCCCGCAGCGCCAGCTCGGCGCCCTTGGCCACGTCGTCGGTGAGCACGACGCCGAGCAGCAGGCCGGAGCCCCGCACGCCGGCCACGAGCGGATGGCCGAGCGCCTCGATGCCGGTGCGGAGCCGGTCGCCGAGCTGCTTGGCGTGGCCGCACAGGTCCTCGGCGGCGATCGTGTCGAGCACGGCCAGCGCGGCCGCGCAGCACACCGGGTTGCCGCCGAAGGTGGAACCGTGGCTGCCGGGCCCGAGCAGGTCGGCCGCGTCACCGAAGGCGATGCAGGCGCCGATCGGCAGGCCGCCGCCGAGCCCCTTGGCCAGCGTGACGACGTCGGGGGCGACGCCCTCGGCCTGGTAGGCGAACCAGCTGCCGGTCCGCCCGATGCCGGTCTGCACCTCGTCCAGCACCAGCAGCGTGCCGGTGGCGGTGGTGATCTCGCGGGCGGCGGCCAGGTAGCCGGCCGGGGCGGGCACGCACGCCGCCCTCGCCGATCACCGGCTCCAGGATGACCATCGCGGTCTGCTCGGTGACGGCGGCCCGCAGCGCCTCGACGTCGCCGAACGGCACGTGCGTGACGTCGCCGGGCAGCGGGTGGAAGGCGTCCCGCTTGGCCGGCTGGCCGGTGAGCGCGAGCGCGCCCATGGTCCGGCCGTGGAACGCGCCCTCGGTGGCGACGACGTGGGTGCGGCCGGTGCGCCGGGAGAGCTTGAACGCGGCCTCGTTGGCCTCGGCACCGGAGTTGCAGAGGTACACCTTGCCGGCCCGCCCGGAGAGCGCGAGGAGCCGCTCGGCGAGCGCGACGGCGGGCACGGTGGCGAAGAAGTTCGAGACGTGGCCGAGGGTGGCGACCTGCGCGCTGACCGCCTCGACCACGGCCGGGTGGGCGTGGCCGAGGACGTTGGTGGCGATGCCCGCGTAGAGGTCCACGTACGGCTTGCCGGCGTCGTCCCAGACGGTGGCGCCCTCGCCCCGGACCAGCGCGATCGCCGGGGTGCCGTAGTTGTCCATCAGCGCGTCGCGCCAGCGGTCGACGAGCGCGATTTCCTGCGGGGCCTGGTCGCTCATGACGGCATCACCATGGTTCCGAACCCCTCTTCGGTGAAGATCTCCAGGAGCAGCGAGTGCGGCACGCGGCCGTCGATGACGTGCGCCTGCGGGACCCCGCCGCGCACGGCCCGCAGGCAGGCCTCCATCTTCGGCACCATGCCGGCGGTCAGCGTCGGCATCAGCTCGGCGAGCTCGTCCACGTCGAGCTGGCTGATCAGGGTCGACGGGTCCGGCCAGGCGGCGTAGAGGCCCTCGACGTCGGTGAGGACGACCAGCTTCTGCGCGCCCAGCGCCTCGGCGAGCGCGGCGGCGGCGGTGTCGGCGTTCAGGTTGTGCACCTGGCCGTCGGCGTCCGGCGCGATGGTGGAGACGATCGGGATCCGGCCGGCGTCGAGCAGCGCCCGCACCGCACCGGTGTCCACGTTGGCCACGTCGCCGACCAGCCCGACGTCGACCTGCTCGCCGTTCACGGTGGCGTGCCGGCGGGACGCGGTGAGCAGCTGGGCGTCCTCACCGGACATCCCGACCGCGAGCGGCCCGTGCTCGTTGATCAGTCCGACCAGCTCCCGGCCGACCTGGCCCATCAGCACCATCCGGACCACGTCGAGGGTCTCCGGCGTGGTGACCCGCAGGCCGCCGCGGAACTCGCTGTCGATGCCGAGCCGGCCGAGCATCTTGGTGATCTGCGGCCCGCCGCCGTGCACGACCAGCGGCTTGAGCCCGACCCGCTGCAGGAACACCATGTCGGCGGCGAAGGCCCGCTTGAGCTCGTCGTCGACCATCGCGTTGCCGCCGAACTTCACCACGACGACGGCGCCGGAGAACCGCTCCAGCCACGGCAGCGCCTCGATCAGCGTGGTCGCCTTGGCCAGCGCGGCGCCCATCCGCCGACCGATGATCGGGTCGCTGCCCTTCGCCAGGTCGGCCTGGTTGGTCCGGTCGAACTTCATGACGAGTACGCCGAGTTCTCGTGGACGTAGTCGGTGGTCAGGTCGTTGGTCCAGATCGTGGCGGTGGCGTCACCCGCGTGCAGATCGACCACGATCTCCACAGCTCTGCCACTGAGATCCACAGTGGACCGGTCCGCTCCCACACCGCCGCCCTTGCAGACCCAGACGCCGTTCATCGCGACGTCCAGCTCGTCGGGCTCGAACGCGGCGTCCGTGGTGCCGACCGCGGCGAGCACCCGGCCCCAGTTCGGGTCGTTGCCGAACAGCGCGCACTTGAGCAGGTTGTTCCGGGCCACCGACCGGCCGACCTCGACCGCGTCGGCCTCGGTGGCGGCGTTGACCACGGTGACCGCGATCTCCTTGCTGGCGCCTTCGGCGTCGCCGATGAGCTGCATCGCGAGGTCGTGGCAGACCGCGGTGACCTGCGCGGTCAGCTCGTCCTGGGAGGGCGTGACGCCGGATGCGCCGCTGGCCAGCAACAGCACCGTGTCGTTCGTGGACATGCAGCCGTCCGAGTCGACCCGGTCGAAGGTGACCGCGGTGGCGGCGCGCAGGGCGGTGTCCAGCGTGCTCGCGTCGGCGACGGCGTCGGTGGTGACCACCACGAGCATCGTGGCCAGGCCCGGCGCGAGCATGCCGGCGCCCTTCGCGATGCCGCCGACCGTGTAGCCAGCGCCGTGCACGACCGCCGTCTTGGCGCGGGTGTCGGTGGTCATGATCGCCGTGGCCGCGGCGTCGCCACCGTCGGCGTCGAGCGCGGCGACCGCGCTGTCCACGCCGGAGAGCACCGCGTCCATCGGGAGCAGTTCGCCGATCAGGCCGGTGGAGCAGACCGCGACCTCGCCGGCCCCGATGCCCAGCCGCTCGGCGACCCGCTCAGCGGTGGCGTGGGTGTCACCGAAGCCCTGCGGCCCGGTGCACGCGTTGGCGCCGCCGGAGTTGAGGATCACCGCGGTCAGCCGACCGGACTTGAGGACCTGCTCGCTCCAGATGACCGGTGCGGCCTTGACCCGGTTGCCGGTGAACACGGCGGCCGCGGCGTCGCCGGGTCCGTCGTTCACGATCAGCGCGAGGTCGAGCGCGCCGCTGGCCTTGATGCCGGCCGCGATGCCGCTGGCCCGGAACCCCTGTGGGGTCGTCACACTCACGGCGCTACCCCGACCTCGGGGAGGCCGGTCACTTCGGGGATGCCGAGCGCGATGTTCATCGACTGGATGGCGCCGCCGGCCGTGCCCTTGGTCAGGTTGTCGATCGCGGCGACCACGATCACCCGGCCGGCGTCCTCGTCGACGGTGACCTGGAGCTGGACCATGTTCGAGCCGAGCGTGGCGGCCGTCGTGGGCCACTGGCCCTCGGGCAGCAGCTGGATGAACGGCTCGTCGAAGTACGCGGCGTCGTAGGCGGTCCGGAGCGACGCGGTCGTCACGCCGCCCTGCGCCGGCCCCGAGCAGGTCGCGAGGATGCCGCGCGGCAGCGGCGCCAGCACGGGGGTGAACGAGACCTTCACCTCGTCGCCGACGATCGCGGTCAGGTTCTGCGTGATCTCGGGCGTGTGCCGGTGCGCGCCGCCGACGCTGTACGCGCTGAGCGAGCCCATCACCTCCGAGCCGAGCAGGTTCGGCTTCAGCGCCTTGCCCGCGCCGGAGGTGCCGGAGACCGCGACGACCACGACGTCCGGCGCGACCATGGCGGCGGCCAGCGCCGGAGCGAGCGCGAGCGAGACGGCGGTCGGGTAGCACCCGGGCACCGCGATCCGCCGCGCGCCGGCGAGCGCCAACCGGCCGCCGGGAAGCTCGGGGAGCCCGTACGGCCAGGATCCCGCGTGTTCGCCGCCGTACCAGCGCTGCCAGGCCTCGGGGTCGGTGAGCCGGTGGTCGGCGCCGCAGTCGATGACCAGCACGTCGTTGGGCAGCTGGGCGGCGAGGGCCGCCGAGTGACCGTGTGGAAGTGCGAGGAAGACCACGTCGTGACCCTCGAAGGCGTCCGGCACGGTCTCGCCCAGCACGCGATCGGCGAGCGGCGTGAGGTGCGGCTGGTGCGCGACCAGCGCCGTTCCCGCGTTGCCGCCGGCCGTGAGCGCGCCGATCTCCACCTCGGGATGACCGAGGAGCAGGCGCAGCAGCTCACCACCGGCGTACCCACTCGCCCCGGCGACCGCTACCCGCACACCCATGGTCCATCCCTCCGTCGTTGGTTTGATTATTCATGTCACTGCATAGTCATGCAAGTAAATTGGGGTGCGTGTCACCTCGAGGCGGCAGACTGGAGGAGTGGCGAGGACAGAGCAGGCATCGCTGTGGCGGGTCGAGGAGCTGCCGGACACCGACCTGCTCAGGGCCCAGTACGTCGACCACGAGTTCACCCGGCACACCCACGAGGGGTACGCGATCGGCGTGATCGAGGCCGGCGCCGAGGCGTTCTCCTACCGGGGCGGATGGCACCGCGCGTCGGCCGGCAGCGTCGTGGTCGTCGAACCCGACCAGGTGCACACGGGGGTGGCGGCTGCCGCCGACGGTTGGGCGTACCGGATGCTCTACCCGCCGGCCGAGCTGGTGACCGCGCTGGCCTCGGCCCGCGACACGCCACGCTTCGCCGGACCGGTGCTGCACGATCCCGCGCTCGCCAGCCAGCTCTCGGTCGCGCACCGGCTGCTGGAGTCCGGGGCCTCCGCGCTGGAGCGGCAGGCGGCGCTCGGGGCGGCGCTGCGCGCGCTGGTCGGCCGGCACGCTCGGCGCGGAGTCCGGGACGAGCCGGTGCCGCGCGCGTCGGCGGGGATCGCGCTGGTGCACGCCGCGCTCACCGACGACCCGCTCGCCAACCCGACCCTGGCCGAGCTGGCCGAACTCGCCGGCGGCCTCTCGCCCGTACCAGCTGAACCGGGCGTTCCGGGCGTACACCGGCCTCCCTCCGCACGCCTACCTCGTGCACCTGCGGGTCCGGCTGGCCCAGCGGCTGCTGCGCTCGGGGCTCCGACCAGCGGCCGCCGCCGTCGCCGCCGGATTCGCCGACCAGAGCCACCTGCACCGGCACTTCGCGCGGATCGTCGGCGTCACGCCCGGCGCCTACGCCCGCGCCGTCCGCCCCTAGGCCCACCCTCTCCGCTTGGGCGACATTTCGGTGCTATAGCACCGAAAATGTCGCCCAAAAGCGCGGGGTGGAGGCAGGCCCGAGCCGCCTCAACCCCGCCGGTCTGGGCGACATTTTCTCGGGTATAGCCGAGAAAATGTCGCCCAAAGGCGCGGGGTTGGCGCGGGAGGCGCCCAGGCGCGGGGGCGCGGCGGCCGGGCGGGCGGTAGCGGGCGGGCGTGTGCGCAAGAACGTTCAAGAACTGGGGGCGCGGGCGGACCTACGGTGGCGCGGTGAGCACTGAACTGGAGGCCCAGCGGTTGTCGGCGCGGCGGCGGATCGTGCGCGATGCCGTCGCGATCGGCCTCGCCACGGGCGCGTACGGGCTGTCGTACGGCGCGATCGCGGTGGCCAGCGGACTCTCGGTCAGCCAGGCGTCGTTCCTGTCCCTGTTCGCGTTCACCGGCGCCTCGCAGTTCGCGCTGGTGGGCGTGGTCGGCGCCGGCGGGAGCGCGGTGGCCGCGGTCGCGGCGGCGTTGCTGCTCGGCGCGCGGAACACGCTCTACGCGGTGCGGCTCGCCGATGTCCTGGGCGTGCGCGGGGCGAAGAAGCCGCTCGCGGCGCAGCTGGTGATCGACGAGACCACCGCGATGGCCGTGGCCCAGCCCGAGCCGGACGAGCCCGCCGCGCGTTCTGGTACACCGGCGCCGCCGTCTTCCTCTGCTGGAACGTCGCGACGGTCATCGGCGCGCTGGCCGGCGATCTGATCGCCGATCCGTCGGCGCTCGGGCTGGACGCCGCGTTCCCGGCCGCGTTCCTCGCGCTGATGGCGCCCCGGCTCCGGGAGCGACCCGCGCTGCTCGCCGCGATCGCGGGCGCCGCCGTGGCGCTGCTGGCCACGCCGTTCCTGCCCGCGGGACTGCCCGTGCTGGCGGCCGTGGTGCCGGCGCTGGTCATCACGTGGTGGCAGCGGACCGCCCGCCCGGCTGATGGAGTCACCCGATGACCGCGCTGTGGGTCGCGGTGGTGGTCACCGCCGTGGGGTGCTTCGGGTTGAAGCTGGCCGGGTTCGCCCTGCCGCGCCGGCTGGTCGAGCACCGTGCGGTGCGCGGCGCGGTGGAGCTGGCGCCGGTGTCGCTGCTGGCCGCGCTGATCGCGGTCGGCACGTTCACCACGGCGGAACGGCTGGCGCTGGACGCCCGCGCCGCCGGGCTGGCGGTCGCGGCCCTGCTGGTGGTCGCGCGGGCGCCGTTCCTGCTGATCGTGATCGCGGCGGCGGCCACCGCGGCCGCCCTCCGCGCCCTGACCTGACCCCGCAACGAGCCGCGGTCCAAATGCGCCCTGGGAGGGCGCATTTGGACCGCAGAGGTATCGAACCTGTCAGGCGCGCAGGGCTGCTCCGGTGCGGCGAGCGGCCTCGGCCACGGCGGCATCCCGCGCGGTCGTGGCCTCCTCGGCGGTGAGCGTCCGGTCCGGTGCACGGAACGTCAGCGCGTACGCGAGCGACTTGCGACCCTCGCCGAGCTGCGGCCCGGTGAAGACGTCGAACAGCCGGAGCGACTCCAGCAGCTCCCCCGCCCCGGCGGCCAGCGCAGAGCCGACCTCGGCAGCCGGTGTCTCCGCCGGTACGACCACGGCCACGTCGATCAGCGCCGGCGGGAACGCGAAGATCGTCGGCGCGGTCGACACGCGGGCCGCGGGCAGCGCCGTCCAGGTCCAGCTCCATCGCGCAGGTCCGGGCGGGCAGGTCGAGCGCGGCGAGCACGCCCGGGTGCAGCTCACCGGCGTGACCCACGACCAGTTCGCCGTCGGCGGTGTCCACCACGAGCTCGGCACAGCGTCCGGGGTGCCAGGGCGCGTACTGGCCCTGCCGGACCCGCAGCTCGACGCCGGCCGCGTCGGCCACCACGCGGGCCGCCTCGATCGCGTCGGCCCAGCTCGCGCCGCGCGCCCTCGCCCCACCAGCCGCTCGGGTCGCGCTCACCGCTGAGCACGGCGCCCACGTGCCGCGGCTGGTCGGGCACCGCGCGGTACAGCTCGTCGAGCTCGGCGTCGGTCGGCCGCCGGTCCACGCCGAGCCGCGGCGCGGCCGGTGCGGACGGGTCGGGGTGGACGACCGCACCGATCTCGAACAGCGCCAGCGTCACGCTGGCCCCGGCCGATGTTCCGGTTCAGCGCCTTGAGCAGGCCGGGGAGCAGCGAGGTGCGCAGCTCCGGCTCCTCGTCCGAGATCGGGTTGGCGAGCCGGCAGGCGACGCGGCGCGGATCGTCCCGTTCCAGGCCGAACGCGTCGTGCACCGGTGGGCGAGACGAACGGGTAGTTGAGCACCTCCACGTACCCCGCCTCGGCGAGGGTGCGGGCGACGCTCCGCTGGCGACGCTGGCCCGCGGTCAGACCGGGGCTGGCCGGCGCCGGCGGAAGCACGGACGGCACCTGGTCGTACCCGGAGATCCGCGCCACCTCCTCGACCAGGTCGTACGGGTCGGTGAGGTCGGGGCGCCAGCTCGGCGGGGTGACGGTCAGCACGCCGTCGCCGGCGACCTCGGCTCCGATGTCGCGCAGCCGTGCCGCGACGGTGGCCCGGTCGTACGTCCACGCCGATGACCCGGCTGGGCAGGCCGGCGTCGAGCTGGATCGGCGCGATCGGGCGCGCGCTGGTCCAGGTCCAGGACGCGCGGGTCGGCCGTGCCGCCGCCGAACTCGGTGAGCAGCTGGACGGCCCGCTCCGCCGCGACCGGCGCCATCTCGCGGGTCCACGCCGCGCTCGAAGCGCTTGGACGCCTCGCTGGGCAGCTTGTGCCGGCGCGCGGTGCGGGCCACCGACGACCGGGATCCCAGTGCGCGGCACTCGATCAGCACGTCCGTGGTGCGCCGCGGCGACCTCGGTGGTGGCGCCGCCCATCACCGCGGCCAGCCCGATCGGGCCGGTGTCGTCGGTGATCAGCAGATCCTCGGGGTCCACCGCGCGGTTCGCGCCGTCGAGGGTACGGACCCGCTCGCCCGGCTCGGCCCGGCGCACCACGATCGGACCGGTCAGGCTGCCCCGGTCGAAGGCGTGCATCGGCTGCCCCAGCTCGAGCATCAGGTAGTTCGTGACGTCGACGGCGAGCGAGATCGACCGGACGCCGGCCAGCAGCAGCCGCCGCCGCATCCACAGTGGAGTGGGCGCGGCCGGGTCGACGCCGGTGACCGCCCTGGCGACGAACCGGTCGCAGCCCTGCGGATCGGCCACCCGGATCGGGTACGGCGGCTCGGCGGTGACCGCCGGCGTGGTCACCGCGCCCGGGTCGCGGAACGTCGCGCCGAGGCCGTGCGCCAGCTCGCGGGCGATGCCGCGGACCGAGAAGCAGTAGCCGCGGTCGGGCGTGATGGCCAGCTCGAAGACGGTGTCGACCAGCTCCAGCAGCGCGATCGCGTCGGTGCCCGGCCGGGTGCCCTCGGGCAGGCCACCGCGCGGCAGCACCAGGATGCCGTCGTGGTCCTCGCCCAGGCCCAGCTCGCGCAGCGAGCAGATCATGCCCTCGGACACGTGGCCGTACGTCTTGCGCGCGCCGATGACGAAGCCGCCGGGCAGGGTCGCGCCGGGCAGGACCACGACCACCCAGTCGCCGACGGCGAAGTTGGTCGCGCCGCAGACGATGTTGGCCGGCTCGGCGTCGCCGACGTCGACCTGGCAGTACCGGATCGGCTTCTTGAACTCGGCGAGCTCGGTGATCGCCAGCACCTCGCCGACCACGATCGGGCCGGCGACGTCGGCACCGAGCCGGTGCACGGCCTCGACCTCGAGCCCGACCCGGACCAGGGCGGCGTCGATCGCCTCGACGGAGGCGTCACCCAGCTCGACGTACTCGCGCAGCCACGACAGCGGGACCCGCATCAGATCTCCATCCCGAACGCCGTGCTGAACCGCACGTCACCCTCGACTATGTCCCGCATGTCCGGCACCCCGTGCCGGAACTGCAGCGTGCGCTCGAGCCCCATGCCGAACGCGAACCCGGTGTAGACCTCCGGGTCGATGCCGCAGGCGATCAGCACCCGCGGATTGACCATGCCGCAGCCACCCCACTCGATCCACCGCGGGCCGCCCTTCGCGCCGGGCACCCAGACGTCGAACTCGGCCGACGGCTCGGTGAACGGGAAGTACGACGGCCGCCAGCGGGTGCGCGCGTCCGCGCCGAACATGGCCTTGGAGAAGTGGTCCAGGGTGCCCTTGAGGTGGGCCATCGTGATGCCCTTGTCGACGACCAGGCCCTCGATCTGGCTGAACACGGGCGTGTGCGTCGCGTCGAGCTCGTCGGTGCGGTAGACCCGGCCGGGGCAGACCACGTAGATCGGCGGCGTCCGCTGCAGCATCGTGCGGGCCTGCACCGGCGAGGTGTGGGTGCGCAGCACCAGGCCGGCCTCGGGCGGGTCCACGAAGAACGTGTCCATCATGGAGCGTGCCGGGTGGTCGGCGGCCGATGTTGAGGGCGTCGAAGTTCAGCCACTCGGCCTCGACCTCGGGGCCCTCGGCGACCTCGAAGCCCATGCCGATGAACAGGTCGCTGACCCGCTCGTGGATCGCGGCGAGCGGGTGCCGGGCACCGCGCGGACGGCGGTCCCACGGGAGGGTGACGTCGACGGTCTCCTCGCGGAGCACCCGGGCGTCCCGCTCGGCGGTGAGGACGGCCAGCCGCTCGTCGAACGCGGCCTGCACGGCGACCCTGGCCTCGTTGACCCGGCGGCCGGCGTCGGCGCGGGCCTGCGGGGGCAGCGCGCCCAGCTCGCGGCGGGCCAGCGACACCGGGGCGCGGTCACCGAGGTGCGCGGGCTTGGCGGCGGTGAGAGCGGCGCAGGTCACCGGCCTCGGCGAAGGCCTTCTCGGCGGTGGCGACCGCCTCGGCGAGCGACTCCGGGGAGAGCATCGCGACCTGCTTCGGATCGTACGGGTCGTTCGGTCCAGACATGAGTATGCGTTTCCGTCCTGCGGCGAGGCGGCGTCGAGAGCACGCGCGAGTCAGCGGCTCAACGCAGCAGTCTAGGGAATCTGGGCCGGGCGGCTGTGCCGCAGCCCGCCGAGTCAGCCCCGGATCGAACGAGGGCGCCCCAGCGGGCCGGCGAAACTCGTGACGAAACATCACGGTCTGCCTCCCTTCACCGGAACGCCTCATGGCAGCAGCTCTGCCGGGTCGAACTCTACCGGGAACGGCTCGACCGCCACGAACCGCTGACCAGCCTCCACCCGCGCGATCTCGACGTACTCGCCCGTGCCGGCGTCCAGCCGGTAGGCGACCAGGTGCAGCGGATCGAGTTCGAGCCGCCAGTAGGACGGGATACCGGCGGCCGCGTACAGATGCGGCTTGTGCCAGCGATCCATCGACCGGGTGGACCGCGAGACCACCTCGACCGCGAGCAGCACCTCGTCGGCGGCGAAATCGCCCCGGCTCCGGGGCCGGTCGCCGCGCACGACCAGCACGTCCGGGATCAGGAATCGATCCTCCGCGATCGTCACACCGACCGCGGTAGGTCGACGCGAAGCCCGGCCGGCGCTGACGCCCGCAACACCGCCCAGAGCACGCTTGCCGCTTCCTGGTGCTCGTCCGAGGGGGACGGCGTCACGTGCACCACTCCATCGATCAACTCGTACCGGTGGTTGTCCTCGGGGATCCGGTCGAGGTCGGCCACCGTCCAGCCTTGCCCGTAGGACACCTTTTCCATCGGTTGCGCACTCATGGCGTCATCTCCTTCCGACGGACCCAAGTTTCCCACGGAACGATGCTCTCCCTCAGAGTTGTCCACAGGCAAGAACCAGCGGTTGGATTGTGCAGCCTGACCGCACAATCCAACCGCAACGAGCGCGTCAGCGCTGGGCGCGGGCGCTCGCGTAGAGGCAGACCGCGGCGGCCGCGGCCAGGTTGAGGCTCTCGGCGCGGCCGTGGATCGGGATGGCGACCCGGGCGTCGCGCGAGGGCGGCCAGCTCGTCGGGCAGGCCACGCGCCTCGTTGCCGAACAGCCAGGCGGTCGGGGCGGCAAGTTCGCCGGCGTCGGCGAGGTCGTCCAGGTCACGCTCCCCGGCACCGTCCGCGGCGAGCACCCGCAGGCCGGCGGCGCGCAGGGCGGCGACGACCTCCTCGGCGGCACCGCCGCGCACCACGGCCGGGTGGAACAGGCTGCCGGCCGACGACCGCACGCACTTGCCGTTGTACGGGTCGACGCTGGCGTCGGTGAAGACGACCGCGCCGGCACCGGCCGCGTCCGCGGTGCGCAGCACGGTGCCCGGCATTGCCCGGATCCCGGATCTCCGCCAGCACGGCCACCAGCTGCGGCGAGCTCCGCCGTCCCGGAGCCCGCGAGCACCCGGTCGAGCGGCACGTCGAGGAACGAGCAGAGCGCGACGATGCCCTGCGGGTTGACGGTCTCGCTCAGCCCGGCCATGCCGGCGTCGTCGACCGGGGAGACCGGAACGCCGAGGTGCACGGCACGCTGCGCCAACTCGGCGTGGCGCGCCAGCGCGGCGGGCGTGCCGAACAGCGCCTCGGCCGAGCCGGGCTGGCCGGTCTCCAGGTTCAGCGCCTCGCGCACGGCCTGCGGTCCCTCGGCCAGGAAATGCCGCTCGCCGTCCCGGCGGGACCGTTTGGTCAGCCGCCGAGCAGCAGCGACCCGGGGCGTCCGCTCGGTGTACAGCGGGACCCCGGGTCGCGTGCGGTCGTGCGTGGAGCCGGTCAGGCTGCGCCCTGCGACTCGGCTTCCGGCAGCGCGTTCTTGGCCACCGTCACCAGGACGGCGAACGCGGCAGCGTCGTTGACGGCGAGGTCCGCGAGGACCTTCCGGTCAACCTCGACGCCGGCGAGCCGGAGACCCTGGATGAAGCGGTTGTAGGTCATGCCGTTCAGCCGGGCGCCCGCGTTGATACGGGTGATCCAGAGCTGGCGGAAGTCACCCTTGCGCGCCTTCCGGTCACGGTAGGCATAGGTCATGGAGTGAAGGAGCTGCTCCTTGGCCTTGCGGTAAAGCCGCGAGCGCTGGCCGCGGTAGCCGCTCGCGGCCTCGAGAGTGGTCCTGCGCTTCTTCTGGGCGTTAACTGCCCGCTTCACGCGTGCCACGGATACACCTGTTCTCTCATACGGTCACCGCTGGCGGGGGCCAGGCGGCGATGTGGTCTAGGGACTAGCTGTGCGGTGGTAACGCAGGCGAGACGGGCGTCAGAGCCCGAGCAGCCGCCGGATGCGCTTGGCGTCCGCCGGGGCGAACTCGGCCACGCCGTCGAGCCGACGAGTACGCCGGGACGACTTGTGCTCGAGGTAGTGGCGCCGGTTGGCCTTCTGCCGGAGCAACTTGCCGCCACCGCTCAACTTGACCCGCTTGGCGGTGCCCTTGTGCGTCTTGTTCTTCGGCATGAGTCCTTCTCCTGGTGACGCCGGCCCGGGCGGACCGGCGTCGCGTTGTGGTGGACCGGGCAACTGCCCGGCCGTGTTACGCCTCTACAACTTCCTCCGGCCCGGCTTCGGCCTTCGGCGTCGCGGGCTTCACGACACGATGGGGTGCCATGACCATGATCATGTTTCGGCCGTCCTGCTTCGGCGATGACTCGACGAAGCCAAGCTCCTGCACGTCCTCCGCAAGGCGCTTGAGCAGCCGGAATCCGAGTTCGGGGCGGCTCTGCTCACGCCCACGGAACATGATCGTGACCTTGACCTTGTCCCCGGCCTTGAGGAAGCGCACGACGTGACCCTTCTTGGTCGCGTAGTCGTGCGGATCGATCTTCGGCCGGAGCTTCATTTCCTTGATCACGGTGAGGCTCTGGTTACGACGAGCCTCCCGCGCCTTCTGCGCGCTCTCGTACTTGAACTTGCCGTAGTCCATGAGCTTGCAGACCGGCGGTCGCGCGGTGGGCGCGACCTCGACCAGGTCGAGGTCGGTGTCCTGCGCAAGGCGGAGCGCCTCGCCGATCGGCACGATGCCGACCTGCTCGCCCTCCGGCCCAACGAGGCGCACCTCACGAGCTCGGATCTGGTCGTTCACACGCAGCTCGACGGTGATGGGACCTCCTCGGACGTACTCTCTCGGGTGACCAGGCGGCCGCGCCGCCGGTTGGCGGAACAACCCCGGACCATGCAGAAAGCCCCGGAAGCGGCGCTTCCGGGGCCCAGCTCTTACCGGCGAACGACCTCGCGAACGAGGACGCTCTGGCCAGCGGCACGAGGCCGCTGACCGACCGGGACCCGGCTGCCTAGGGCGGCTCGGGTGGGAGCGGGACTCCACTTGATCGCCACCCGCTGCGGCGGATGGCTGGTCGGTCTGTAAGGCTACCAGGTGTGATGACCGATCGCCCAAACCCGACCGAGCAGGCCCGCGAACTGGCAGAGATCCCCTCCGTGGAGGTGATCAGCCGGGCCGCCGTGATGCTGATGAGCGCGGCCGCCGAGCGGCTCGGGCTCGCCGAGGAGGATCCGGACGCCAGCGCCCACCGCGACCTCGACGAGGCCCGCCGGCTGATCACCGCGCTGGCCGGCCTGGTCACCTCGTCGGCCGAGTACCTGGGCGCGCACGCCGCCCCGCTGCGGGACGGACTGCAGGCGCTCCAGCGAGCGTTCCGGGACGCCTCGGTCGTGCCGGACGAGCCCGGCCAGGGCCCCGGCGAGAAGCTCACCGGCCCCGTCCACGGCTGACCGCCGCCGACCCTGCCACCCCCGCCGTTTTGGGCGACATTTTCCCGGTTATAGCCGAGAAGATGTCGCCCAAAGCCCGTTCGGGGGCGGGCGGCCTAGCCGCGGCGGGTCGTCGTCGGGCATGGTGTCGAGGTGCCGCTCCAGGGCGTCGAGGCTGCGAGTCCAGCGCCGCCGATAGGGCGCCAGCCATTCGTCGAGCTCCAGCAGCGGTTCGGGACGCAACTCGTACCAGCGCCGCTGCGCGTCCTTGCGCACCTGGACCAGGCCGGCCTCGCGCAGCACCCGCAGGTGCTTGGAGGTGCCCGGCTGGGTCAGCCCGAGCTGCTCCACCAGTTCGCCGACCGACCGCGGCTCCTCCAGCAGCAGGTCGAGGATCCGCCGGCGGGTCGGCTCCGCGAGCACCTCGAAAGTCGTCGTCACGACTCGAATATAACTGGCGCGGAATATGCCACGCAAGGAATGTTCGCCGCCGGCACCGGGACACCGGCACGGGCGACGCCGCCCTTCCGCCACTTCAACATTAACCGTGGCCGCTACCCGATACATCGGCTCACGGTCGGATCTTCCGGGTCCGTTCGCTGGCTAGCGTGACCAGGTCAGCGAAGCGAGAGAACGGTGTCCAAGTGAGCGAGACGATCGCGCGGAACGTCGGCCCGGCGGGCATCGAGGTGGCCTACGAACGCCTCGGCGATCCGGCCGCGCCACCGGTGCTGCTGATCCAGGGCCTCGGCGCGCAACTGGTCGGCTGGCCGGACGGATTCTGTGCCGCGCTGGTCGAGCGCGGCTTCCACGTGATCCGGTACGACAACCGCGACGTCGGCCGCTCGACGCACTTCCATGACGCGCCGGAGCCCGATCTGCCGGCGGTCCTCGCCGGCGACCTGTCCTCGGCGTCGTACCGGCTGTCGGACCTGGCGGCCGACGCGGTGGGGCTGCTGGACGTGCTCGGGATCTACTCCGCGCACGTGGTCGGCGCGTCGATGGGCGGCTTCATCGCGCAGACCATGGCGATCGAGCGCCCCGATCGGGTCCGCTCGCTGATCTCGATGCTGTCCACGACCGGCGATCCGTCGGTGGGACAGGGTGACCCGGAGACCCTGCGCGCCCTGTTCTCGGGGCCGAAGGCGGTCACCCGGCAGGAGGTCATGGACCAGGCGGTGCGCAGCGTCGCGCTGGTCGGATCGCCGGGGTATCCGAGCGACCCGGCCGAGGTCGCCGAGCGGGCCGGGCTGGCCTACGACCGCGGCTACGACCCGGTGGGCATCGCCCGGCAGGCGGTCGCCTGCGTCGCGTCCGGGGACCGGACCGCGCTGCTGCGGCGCCTCGACGTGCCCACGCTCGTCCTGCACGGCAACGACGACCTGATGTGCGACCCGAGCGGCGGTGTGGCGACCGCGACGGCCATCCCTGGCGCGGAACTGGTCCTGATCGACGGCATGGGTCACAACTTCCCGCCCGCGCTCTGGCCCGAGCTCACCGACCGGATCGCCGACCTCGCCCGGCGGGCCGACCGTGCGCTGGCCGCCTCGGTTCAGCTCCAGGGCCTGAGCGCGCGGCCCCGCTGGTTCAACCTTGGGGTTTGAGGGCGGCGCCACGGGCGGCCATGAACGGCTCCGGATTGATCGGGATGCCGTTCACCCGCACTTCGAAATGCAGGTGCGGACCCGAGGAGTTACCGCTGCTGCCGACCTTGCCGAGCGGCTGCCCCGCGTTGACCCGATCCCCCACCGAGACCAACGGCTGGGAAGTCATGTGGCAGTACAGGGTGGACAGGCCGCCGGCGTGCCGGATCTTCACGTACCAACCGCAGCCCTTGACGGAGACGCCGCCGTCCACGTCACAGTTGCCGTTGCTGGCCTGGCACATCGAGGTGACCACCAGCCCGGCGGAAGCGGCCACGATCGTGTCGCCTCGCTTGGCGATGATGTCGACGCCGTGGTGGTTGGGCCGGCTGGGGGTGTGGAAGCCGCTGCCGGCGTAACCGGGTGCGGGCATCGCCCAACCCGCCCCGCTCACCTCGCCGGCCAACGCGCACCGGCGCGCCGCCGTCGCCGCCGGCCACCCCGCTGGCCGCGCCCTTGGCGAGCTGGTTGACCAGGGCCGTCGCCGTCGGTTCCCACTTCTGGTAGTAGCTGCCGTCGATCGAGACCTGGACCAGCTGGGCCGCGTCCGACAGGCGCATCCGCTCCCAGCCGGGCGCCTTGCGCTTGAGTGACTCGTAGAACTTCGCGCTGGCGTACCGGGGGTCGGTGAGCTGGGCCGGCGTGCCCCAGCCCATCGACGGGCGCTGCTGGAAGATGCCGAGCGAGTCGTGGTCGAGCGCGACCTTGTAGTTGTGCAGGGTGCTCTCCTGCAACGCGGTGGCGATGGCGATCACCCAGCCCCGCGGCGGGATCTGCAGCTGCGCACCGACCTGGATGATGATCGCGGCGTTGGCGATCTGCTCCTCGTTGAAGCCCTTGATGTCGGCCAGAGCCGTCGATGGCGAGCTCCGGGGTGCCGCACGCGCCCTCGCCGAAGCCGCCGTTCGCGTCGTCACCGCCGAAGAACGAGTTGAGCGCCACGGGCGTGAAGCCGAGGCAGAGCAGCAGCACCACGGCCGCGACCGCCGCGAGCACCAGGGCGATCCGGCGTCCGGTCTTCTGTGCCTGCCTGCGCGCGGCCCAGTCCGTCACGACGGTCTCCGCTCCAGCTCGTAGTCGGCGACCTTCCACTCCCCGTCGACCAGCACGCAGACCACCAGGATCGGGCCGGCGTCGGTCGGCACCCGGACCTCGGCGCTGGTCACGCCGCCCTGGGCGCTCTGCGCCGGCCCGGTGACCTTGGTCGCCGCCAGCGTGCTGGCGTCGATCTCGCGGAGCTGCTCGGCCAGAGTCAGGTCGGTGTGCCGGGTGACCCGCTGCCACCACTGGTCCGGCTCGTTGGCCGGCGGGCGGGTGGCCCAGTCGGTGGCGAACGCGGTGGCCAGGGTCATCGCGGCGGGCGCGGCCACGGTGGCGTCGGCGGCGGCCTCCGGCCCGTCGGGGCCGTCCGACCTCCGGGGCTCGCGGAGGGATCCGGCGTGGCCGAGTCGGTGCCGCCCGGCTGCTGCGACGATCCGCTGCGTGCGCCGGTGCTGGTGGCGCCGTCATCGTCCGATCCGGCGCCGGCGATTCGGGCGATGAAGAGCGTGCCGAGAACGATCACGGCGAACGCGCCCGCCAGCCAGACGCGCCAGCTGGGACGGCGCAGCGCGAACGTACGGATCTCGGACATCGGGCGGCCCTCCCTTCGGGCGTCAGGGAATCGCGGCGCGGCGGGCGAGCGGGCTCAGCCGTCCTTGCGGGGCTGGTAGTCACGGGCGACGGCGCCGGCCGTGGCCACCGCCTCGCGCACGACGTGGGCGGCGCTGGCGGCGTTCGCGGCGGCCTGACTGATCCGCGAGCTGGCGCGCGCGTTGTCGCCGGAGACCTTGGTGTAGCCGCGATCCGGCCGGTAGATGACCCGGACCTCGCCCTCGGGAACCACCGAGGAGTCCTCCGGGACGTACGGCGTGGACGGCTGCGGGTAGTCGTTGTCGAACCGTTCGCGCTCGGTCGTCCGGGCCGCCGCGGCCGGGGCGCCCTGCACCGTCACCTCGCGCACGTCGGGACGCCGGCCGGTGCCCACGGGCGCCCTGCGGTCCTGCTGGCCGGCCGGCGCGTTCTGCTCGGCCTGATCGGCCTGGGAGAGGAACGCCCGCCGCTGGCCCTGGACCATCGCGCCCGCCTCGTCCTGCTGCGGTCGGCGCTGCTGCCGCTCGCCCGCGCCGAGCGGGCCGTTGAGCTTGGCGAGCTGCTTGCGGCTCCAGTTCTCCGGCCGGGTGCTGCGCTCACCGGCCTCGGCGCGCTTGCGGTCGTTCGCCTCCAGCGCGGCCACGTCGCCGAGGTAGGTGCCGGCGCCGGCGAGCGCCATCTGCTTCATGTCGCCGAAGACCTTCTTGTGCATCTTGCCGAGCCCGCCGGCCAGTTCGCCGAACGGATCCATGCCGGTGAGCTGGGTCAGCCGGCGGTACGGCCGCAGCAGCAGCCAGAGGATCAGGCCGGTCAGCCAGAGCAGCAGCACCTGTTGCCAGCCGGCGAGCGAGTTCGTGCCGGTGATCACCTCGACCGCCAGTAGGAACACCGCCGACCCGCAGCCGAAGATCACGCAGTTGATCAGCGCAGCCATCACCGTGCGGAGCAGACCCCGCAGCGGCGCGGCGGCCGGCTTCAGGATGCCGATGGTGCCGATCGCGGGCAGGAACGCGACCGCCAGCCGGATGATCAGGAACGCGACCAGGATCAGCAGCGACGCCATGATGTCGAACGGGGTCACGACCAGCGCGGAGATCAGCGCGAGCATCGACGAGCCGACCCGTTCCGAGCCCTTCTCGCCCTTCAGGTACGTGTAGGCGTCCGGGTCTTCCTTCTCGATCGCCGACGCCGCCGCGGTCCACTCGGCCTTCTTGCGGTCGAGGATCTTGGTGCGTTCCTTCTCGCCCTTGCGCATCTCCTGCGCCTCGGCCCAGGAGATCGCCTTGGCCTTGTACAGCGCCGGCCCGTACTTCTTCGCGGTGTCGCTGTCGGCCGAGCCGAGCGTGCCGCGGAGCCACTGGTTGTAGAGGATCGTCTCGGTGAGCACGCCGCTGGCTCGGACCGCCGGTTCGCGCTTGTCGTCGGCGTCCTGGCTGGAGAGGGCAGAGCTCACCTGTCCGAGCGCGCCGGTGAGGGTGCTGTCGGCCACGGTGGAGGCCTGCATCGGCCACGCGGCCACCGCGGTGACCAGACCCATCACCATGATCGCCCAGCCCGCCGTGACGGCCGCCTGGGACAGGTTGCCACCGCGGGCACCCCACAGCAGCCAGAGGCCGACCACGGCCAGCACGACGGCGCCCCAGACGGTGAACACCCGGTCGCGCAGGGCGTCGCTGGCGCGCTTGACGAAGTCGTTGGTCCAGCCCCACATCGAGTCGGGCCGGTAGGCGTACTCGCGGACGCTGTTGTCGAGCGCGATCAGCCACATCGCCGGCGTGGCCACGATGTTCGCCATCTCGGTCATGGACGTGGCGCCGGGATCGCGCGCCGCGCCGCCGCAGCCCAGGTCGTAGGTCGAGTAGCTCAGGCCGCCGTAGCCGTAGACGTCGTAGATCGAGACGTTGGCGTCCTTGGCGAACGGGTCACCCTTGGGCGGGTTCTTCGGCGCGCTGAGGAACCAGCCGGCGATGCCGCTGTCCGGCCGCGACGGGGCCGGCGGGGTCTGGCAGGCGCCGGAGTCGAACGGATTGGGAGATGTCCACCGCCGAGGCCGGCGAGGAGGGCAGCAGGAACAGCCCGGAGAGCGCGCCGACCAGCAACGTCAGCACGATCATCAGAGGTCGACGCCGGATCCTGATCCGATCGGCCTTCATCAGCTCGCTCCCTCGCCCGTCTTCTCGTTCGCCAGAGGGTTCGCGGTGGTGTCGAGGTGTTCCAGTAGACCAGGCACATACGACAGGTCGGCCCGGAACTTCTGAACCCGACCGTCGACGTCCCGCATGACGAACTCGCGGTAGCCGAGCCGCGCGTCGGTGTACGTGTCGGCCACCGACAGCTGGGCCAGGGTGTTCTCGTAGCCGACGCCGCGCTGGACGCCGAGCATCCGCAGCGCCTGGGCGGCGACCTCGGGATCCTCGGCGATCCGGCCGACGAAGACGGTGGAGACGAGGTTCTGCACGTCCAGACCCAGGATGTCGATCGGGTTCTGGGACGCGGCGAGCGCGGCGATGTTCCACTTCCGGGAGTCGCGCGCCAGCCGGGTGAAGAGCGCCCGGCCGGAGCCCCAGCCGGACAGGAAGTGGGTCTCGTCCAGGCCGACCAGCTTCCGCTCGCTCATCCCCCGCCCGTACGCCCGGCGGGTGGTGAACGCGGTGGCCAGGTGGAGCATCGGGAGCGCCATCCGCTCCTCCAGCTGCCAGTACTCCCGGTCGATCGTGAGGTCGGGCAGGGTGAGGCCGGCCATCGTGACGACCGTGAGCACGGCCTCGTCGTCGCCGACCCCGGTGGAGCGGCCGAAGAACAGCCGGGAGAGCGGCATGTCCCGCACGTCGTTCAGCGTCTCGGCGAGCTCGGCGCCCTCGTGGCCGAACTCCGCCACGGCGGCGACCAGGTCGTCCAGCGAGGTGGCCTCGGTCGGCTCGACCTGCCGGGCCGCGCGCTGGAGCAGGATCGGCGTGGACCGCTCCTTGGCCACCTGCGGCGGCAGCAACATCGTGCAGATGTCCTGCGCCAGCGCCTTGCGCTCGGCCCTGGCCGCGGCGACGCCGCTGCGCCACTCGGCCGCGCCGGCGTCACCCGGCGGGAAGTGCTCGCGCCGGGGCGTCGGGATCAGCGCGTACGGCGCCAGCGTGCCCGGCTCGCCGCGGGTCAGGTTGAAGACCCGGCTGTACGGCGCGAACTCGGGCATCGAGCAGAGCCGGGCCAGCGGACCGGACGGGTCCAGGATCGTGGTCTGGATGCCACGCCGCGCCGCGAGGTAGGCGATGCCGCCCATCAGGGTCGACTTGCCACCGCCGGGCTCGGCCACGAAGACCGCCAGCCCGGACCGCTCGCGCACCTCGGTGGAGTAGTGCGGATCCCACATCACGGGACGCCGGCTGGTGCCGCAGGTCTCACCGATCACCGGCCCGCGCCGGTCGCCGATCGCCGCGGCGGCCTGCGGGACGGCGGCCGCGAAGTACTTGGCCGGCATCCGCCGCAGGTAGCCGGTGTTGGCCACGGGCTGCCCGGGGATGAACTCGTCGATCAGCCGGAGCTGGTCCTTGGGGTGCTGCACCGTTATACGCATGTTGCGGTAGTGATCGGCAACAGCGCGGACCCGCTTGAGGCACTCCTCCTCGGTACGACCGCCGACCGCGATCCGGTGCCAGCCGTGGATGCGGGCGGCGTCCAGGTCCATGCCGGTGGCCATCTCGTCGGAGATGTCGAGGGCACGCTGGGCCAGCCGTTCGAGCTCGGCGGGCGGGTCCATCTCGTGCTCGTGGTAGTCGCGCTGCTGGGACCGGATCACCAGCAGCTTGTGTTCCAGGCTCTTCAGGGCGTCGCCCTGGCCCAGCACGTCGACCCGGGACGACAGCTCCATGCTCCACGGCAGCTGCTCGTGGAAGTGCAGCCACGGCTCGTGCCGCTCGGGGATGGTGAGCTCCTCCATCCGGCCGAACGTGAGCACCGCGACGTGCCGCTCGACGACCTGGTCCCCCAGCTCGCTGACCAGCCGGACGGTGTTGCCGTACCGGGTCCGGAACCGGCGGGTGTGCTCGGTGAAGGCCAGCAGGTCGCCGGTCTCCCAGTGCTCGTTCTCCACCGGCGAGAGCTGCGCCGGCGCGGGCATGCACAGCGCCACGGACCGGTGCACCAGCCATTCCAGCTGGCGGGCGGTGACCGGGTGGGCCTGCATGCCGAACGCGCCGAGCACCTCGTCGAACCGGCTCACCAGGTGCTCGAGCCGGGCCCGCTCGGCGCCGCCGACGCCGCGCTTGCGCACCGCGTTCAGCACCTCGACGGCCTGCTCGCGCATGGTCCGCCGCTGGAACACGACCCCGAGGTAGACCTCGCCCTCGGCCAGCGTGGTGTTGTGCAGCTTGTGCTGGCTGGCTTCCAGGTGGTCGGCCCAGCTCGGCGCGCCGGCCACGTCGGGCAGCGGGTGCGGCGTGGTCTGGTTCAGCCGGTGCGCCCACTGCGCGGCCGGGTACGGCCGGGTGGTGCGGCGCAGGTGGATCCGGTAGCCGGCGAGCGCCGCGTACTGGGCCGCGATGCCCAGCATGATCGACGTCCGCTCCTTGTCACCGCGGAACGCCCACTGCACGTCGGGCAGGTGGTACCAGGCGGTGACGTCGTTCCTGGTGAACGTCAGGTGCCCGGCGATCTCGCGCATCTCGAGATCGACGTAGGCGTCCTTGTCCTTCACCTTCGGCGGCCGCGACGGCGGCATCTTCTTCGCCCGCTGCGGCACGACCGGCTTGTCCTTGGACCTTCTTGGTCTCTTGGCCTTGGCCGGCTTGTCCTCGACCGGCACGGCTGGCTGCACCGGCTGCGGGTCCACGGCGGGCTGCGGGTACTGCGGCTGCGCGTACTGGACCGGCTGCTGGCGGCGGCAGCTGCTGGACCGGCTGGTGCGGGCCGGTCTGGTGCTGGCGGTGGACGGGGCCGGACCGGCGGGCGGGCAACGCGGTCGGCGGGCCGGTGACGGGCTGGACCGCCGCCGGAGGCGCGGAGGCCTGGCTGGCCGCCGCTGCATGCCACGCCGGAGCGGGGAGACGAGCTGCGGCGGCGGGTTGCTGGGCGCCGGCGGTGCGTTCGGCGGCTGCTGCGGCTGCGGTCCCTGCGGCCGGTGCTGCGGCGGCTGCGGGCCACGGTGCGGCGGGGCGGACGACGGCGGACCCGAGGCGGGCGGCGCCGAGGTCGGCGGCGCGGCACTGGTCTGCGGGCGGTGCTGCGGCGGCTGGCCCTGACCGTGCGCTCGGCTGAGCCGGCTGCTGGCCGGCCGGGGGCGCGGTGCGGGGCGGGGCGGGCGGCGCGTAGCGGGCCGGACCGGCCGGCGGCAGCGGTGCGCGCCGCGGCGGCGCGGGCGGTGGCGGCACCGGAGCGGGGCGGCCGGAGCCGCGGTGGGCGTGCCGGGCGGGAGCGGGGCGTCCCTGCGGCGACGGGGGGTTGGCCGGCGGGGGCTGGTGGGTCGGCTGGGCCTGCGGCGCGGCGGGGTTGGCCTGGGGTGCGCCGTTGGTCGGGCCGGCGGCCGGGCCGGGGGCGGGCTGCGACCACTGGGCCTGGCGCGGGTCGGCCGCGGGGCGGGCCGGCTGAGCGGCGTGGGGCTGCGGCGTCAGGCCACCCTGCGGCGCCGAGTTGGCTGGCGGCGCGCTGCCGCCCTGGGACGCCGGCCCCGGCGGCGTCGACCGAGGCGCCGACGAGTGCTGGGCGCGGCCGAGCGGGGGGCCTGCGGCTGGGCCGTGCGCGGCGCCTGCGGCGGGCTGGGCGGCGCCGAGTACGGCGCCGGGGGCTGCTCGATGACCCGGCGCGGCGCATCGGACGGCGGGCATGCCGGAGACCGGCGCTGGAGCCGGCGGGGTCACGCGGCGGCGCGCCCGGGGCCCGGAACACCGGCAGGCCACCGGTCCCGCCCGACTGGCCGGGGCCGGCAGCGGGCGGGTGAGTGGGGTGGGCGCCCGGCTGGGCGGCCCGGCGCGGATCGACCGCGCCCGGCTCGGGCTGGCCGGGCGCGCGCCGCTCGTTCTCGGCGTCGGTGCCCGCCTCGGTGCCGCCGGGACTCTCCGGTGCGGTGCCGGCGCTGGCCGGCTGGTGCGGGGCTGGGGTGCCGTTCATAGCAGACTCTCCCGGACTCGGACCTTCGCTCGGACGCGGATAGCGCGTTCGGTGTCCTCCCGGTCGCGGTGCCAGTCCGTGGCGGCGGTGCGCAAGTACGGCGCGCACCGGACGGTCGGGACTGACCTGACGGAGGATCACCGACGTGATCACGATCGAGAGCGCGATCTCGATGGCGGGGAAGATGTCGATCTGACCTGTGAAAATGAACCGCAGCAGCACGATGACGGACAGCACGCCGACGAAGAGCGGGTACGCCACGTACGGCAGATGGACGGGAAGCGTGAAGCCCTTCGGGCCGAGGAAGAGCAGCCTCGCCCGGTAAATGTCGTCGTCGGGGCGCAGCCGCATCGTCTAGCCGCCCAGTGCCAGCTTGGCGATGCTCTCGCCGAAGGCGAACAGCAGGCCAGCGCCGGCGATGAAAATCACACCCAGTACCGCGATGCCACCGGTGGTGAGGGCCTGTGACCACTGCCCCTTGCCGGAACGGCTGAGGATGATCACGCCGACGACAGCCAGCAGGATGGGCACGATCTTCGACACGATGAACGTGACGATGCCGGTGGTGTTGAGCGTCGTCCCCGGATCCGGCGCGGCTGTGCCTGCCAGGATGTCGACAGACTGGTGGATCACGTGGGTGAACATCGGTCTTACCCCTCCCGCACGGATTCGCGGCGTTTCGACGGTGCGTTCTGCGGACCATATCTCCCGTGAACGACACGCGCCGACGTAACGCTACGGTACTGACCGGCTACTCAGAAACCTCCCTACCAGGATAGGTCGGGCTCAACACCCGCTCTCGACCTACCGTGCGAGCACCGTCGGACCACTGCCGGTACCCTCTGGCGTGCTGACCGTCGCGGGCCGTTC
This sequence comes from uncultured Actinomycetota bacterium, assembly GCA_963746095.1. Taxonomy (GTDB): domain Bacteria; phylum Actinomycetota; class Actinomycetes; order Mycobacteriales; family Cryptosporangiaceae; genus CAVVAL01. The sequence continues at coordinate 96,603 of CAVVAL010000001.1, forward strand.
GCGCGTCGGCGGGTGCCGTGCGCCCGCCGCACGGCTCCTGGCGGCGGACCGGAGGAGTGGGCGGTGAACAGGACGATCCTGCTGGCCATCGGGGGCCTCGCGCTGGGTCTGGCATTGAGCACGATCGGCACGCTGCTCCTCGGCGCGGCACGAGCGGTCGCGAAACATGTCAGCTCCACCAACAATCGCACACTCGCTGACCTGCGTCAGTACGCCGCGGCGCTGCTCGCCCTGATCGGCTTCCTGGCCACGGCCGGCGGCGGCGCGTTGCTCACCCGCGAGTTCGCGCCGCTCTCCGGGCTCGACCAAGACGATCGCCGCGGCCGGGATCGGCTTCCTGCTGTTCGCAGCCGTCGGCGTCATCTTCTCCCGGATCGCGGACCTGGCGGAGGAGGCGAAGACCCGCCGGCTGCCGGCCCCGGTCTACACGCCGAGCCAGACGCCGTCCCAGGTCTCCGGGCCGGTCTCTGGGCCGGTCTCTGGCCCGCCGGCCGGGAATCGGCCGGTCTCCGGTTCGCCGAGCTCCGGTCCGCCAGCGGGCAGGCCGCCGGTGTCCGGCCCGCCAGCCGGGTCAGCGCCGCTCGCCAGCGCGCCGCCCGTCTCCGCCCCGCCCGCCAGCGCGCCGCCCGTCTCTGGCCCGCCCGTCTCTGGCGCGCCTGCCAGCACGCCGGAGCAGCCGGCCGAGGCGCTGCCCGCGCACTCGCCGGCGCGACGAGCGGTGGTCGGCACGCCAAGGCCGAGCCCGACGAGGCAACCCGGCTGGCGGACCTGGAGGAGGCCGCGGCGAGCGGCTCCACCATCGGCAACGGCGAGACGCTGCTGCGCGTGGTCCGGCCGGGCTGGATCTATCGCGACCAGGCCGACAGCTGGTACCTGGGCGTGGTGGACGAGCACACCGGCGCACTGCCGCTGCTCCGGTTGCCGGACTTCTCGCTGGTCGCGGTGGCCGAGCCCGACTATCCGCTGACCGTGGCCGGAGCCGGCGAGATCGCGGTGGTTCCGCTGCCGCCGGCCGAGCCCGAGCAGTCCGAGCAGTCCACCGCTGCTGCCGAGCCCGCCGAGCGGCCCGCCGAGCCCACTGAGCCCGCTGGGGCCGCCGAGCCCGCCGAGCCCGCCGGGGCCGAGCCCGCCGGGGCCGAGCCCGCCGGGGCCGAGCCCGCCGGGGCCGCACCGGAATCCGGGACGACCGGTGCGCCAACGCGCCCGACCACCCCCGAACCCACGCCAGCGCCGGGGCCGACCGCCGAGCCCGAAGCTGCACCCGCCCTCGCGCCGGAGTCGGGCGTCAGGCCAGAAGCTGCGCCCGATCCGGGGCCGACGTCGGACGGCGGACCGGCACCCGCCGGTCCGGCTGCCCAGCCACGGCCCGGACCGACGACCGAGCCGCCCGCAGAGCCGGCGGCGGATCCGCGGACCGGGCCGCCCACGCCGGGCACGACCGCGTGACGGTGGGAAAGTCTGGCGCGACCGGGACAGCGGTCGGTACGCTGAAACGGTAAAGGCGACAGATTGTCAGGTCTTTTCAGTTTCGATACAGAAGCCCGTCTGACCAGCGTCTATCCGGTTCAGTGCCAGGTCCGGCCAGGTTCACGCCAATGTGAATTGATAATCGATACGCGTTGCGCCCTGTTCGCCGGACCTGACTGTTGGTACAACTTGTAACTACAGTGAGTGTTCGGGGCGTTCGACCAAGCAAGGAGGCGTGTCATGCAGAAGGTCATCAAGTTCGGGGGAATCGCACTGCTCGTGTTCTACGTTGCGACCCAGCCCGAAAACGCAGCCGGCATCGTTCATTCGATTCTGGGAGGCCTGGAAGGCGCGGCGACCGGATTTGGTCAGTTCGTCACCAACCTGACCTGACGGCAACGCTCACGACGGGACGTCCCCGGACTGCGTTCAGTTCGCGCCCGGGCGGGGACGTCACCCTCACCGCAACGAACGCTCGGACCCACCACAGGGCCGAGCGTTTTTTCACCCGTCGAGACGGGTGAACGGCGTCCTACTCGGCTGCCGGCGTGTCAGCGTCGCGCTGCTCGGCGTGCAGCCGGCGCAGGCCGCGGATCGCGTCGACGGCGTACTCCTTGTCGTTCGCCTGCACCGCCATCACCGCGATCGTCTCGTCGTCCAGCAGCTCCAGGCTGGCCCACGGCGAACCGTTGTCGAACCGGACCGCCCGCACCAGCTTCCAGGGCAGTTCGTAGCCGCCGATCACGTTGCGCACCCGCACGCCCTGCTCGTCCGCCTCGACCCGCGGCCGGGTGAACAGGAGCACGGCGCCGGCGAGCAGCAGCCCGAGCCCGATCATCGCGGCCTGGTCGCCGGGGGCGAACGCGCCGCCGCCCTCGGTGTCGCCGCGCAGCGCGGTCGCGACCAGGGTGAACAGCACGATCACGACCAGGGCCATGCCCCAGCAGACCTTGCGCAGCCGCCGCGGGCGGACGTCGATCACGGGATGCTCCATCTCCGGATACCTCACAGCCTGCAGGCGTTGATGTCGGTCACGAGGATCGCCCGCGCACCGATGTCGTACAGCTCGTCCATGATCCGGTTGGTGTCCCTGCGCGGCACCATCGCCTGCACGGCCACCCAGCCCTCGCGGTGCAGCGGCGAGATCGTCGGCGCCTCGATGCCCGGGGTGAGCTCGCAGGCCGCGTCCACCTGCTCGGCGCGCACGTCGTAGGCGAGCATCACGTACCGGCGGGCCACCAGCACGCCCTGCAGCCGGCGCAGGAGCTGATCGACCTGCGGGCTCTCCGCGCCGCCGCGGCGCGCGGATCAGCACCGCCTCGGAGCGCAGGATCGGCTCGCCGATGATCTCCAGGCCCTGCTGGCGCAGCGTGCTGCCGGTCTCCACCACGTCGGCGATCACGTCGGCCAGCCCGAGCCGGATCGAGGTCTCCACCGCGCCGTCGAGCCGGATCACGTCCGCGCTCACGCCGTGCTCGGCCAGGTGCCGCTCGACCAGGCCGGAGTAGGACGTGGCGATGCGACGGCCTGCGAGGTCGCCGATCTTCTCCACGGTGCCGGGGCGGGCGGCGAACCGGAACGTGGAGCCGGCGAAACCGAGCTGGAGCACCTCGTCGGCGTCGGCCCGGCTGTCCAGCAGCAGGTCACGGCCGGTGATGCCCAGGTCGAGGTCGCCGGAGCCCACGTACACCGCGATGTCACGCGGACGCAGGAAGAAGAACTCGACATCGTTCTCGGCGTCGGTGAGCACCAGTTCCCGATGGTCGGACCGCTGCCGGTAGCCGGCCTCGCGGAGCATCACGCTCGCCGGCTCGGAGAGCGAACCCTTGTTCGGTACCGCGATGCGCAGCATCTACTGATCCTTCATCGACGTGAGTCTGACCTGAACGGGCGGGGCCGCGCCCTACAGATGCTTGTAGACGTCCTTGAGCGTCAAGCCCTTGGCGAGCATCAGCACCTGGAGGTGGTAGAGCAGCTGGGAGATCTCCTCGGCGGCACGGTCGGCGGACTCGTGCTCGGCCGCCATCCAGACCTCGGCGGCCTCCTCGACGACCTTCTTGCCGATGCTGTGCACGCCGGCCTCGAGCGCGGCCACGGTGCCCGAACCGGGCGCACCGGCGGCGGCCTTCGCCGAAAGCTCGGCGAACAACTCCTCGAAGCTCTTCATGAGCGCTGATCCTGCCAGGTCACCGGTACGGCCCGACGACCCGGGTTTGCGCCCGTCCCACCCCATGAAAGCGCGCCGACTCCAGCGCGCGCCCGACCCAGAAGCCGCTTTGGGCGACATCTTCACGGTCATAGCCGCGAAAATGTCGCCCAAAGTGCCTGGGTTTACGGCCCCAACGGGCAGCGAACAGCTCAGAAGCCGGCGCGCTGGGCGGGCTCGCGCAGGGTGCGGAGGGTCAGTGCGGCGTCCAGGGCGGCGACGGTGGCCTCCCAGCCCTTGTCCTCGGCGCTGGTGGGCAGACCGGCCCGGTCCAGCGCCTGCGCCACCGTGTCGGTGGTCAGCACGCCGTTGCCGACCGGGACGCCCTCGTCCAGCGCGACCCTGGTGAGGCCGGCCGTGACCGCGTCGCAGACGTACTCGAAGTGCGGAGTGCCGCCGCGCACGACGACGCCCAGCGCGACCACCGCGTCCACCCGCCGGGCCAGCGCCTGGACGACGACCGGCAGCTCGACGGCGCCGGCTACCCGCAGGCTCGTGACGTCCGTGACGCCGCAGGCCTGGGCCGCCTCCAGCGCGCGGTCCAGCAGGCGTCGATGATCTCGGGGTGCCAGCGGGTGGTGACCACGCCGAGGCGCAGGCCGCCGCCGTCCACGGTGCTCGGCTCGGGTTTGCCCGTCGCCGCTCATGCGGGTTCTCCAGTCGTCTCGATCATCGGGCCACGAGGTCCTCGGGCAGGTCGGGCAGGTGGTGGCCCATCCGGTCCCGCTTGGTGCGCAGGTAGGTCAGGTTCTCCGGGTGGGCGTGGCTGGGCAGCGACTGGCGGCCGACCACGGTGAGCCCGTAGCCCTCCAGCCCGGCGCGCTTGTCCGGGTTGTTGGTGAGCAGCCGCATGGTGCGGACGCCCAGGTCGGCGAGGATCTGCGCGCCGGTGCCGTAGTCGCGGGCGTCGGCGGGCAGGCCGAGCTCCAGGTTGGCGTCGACGGTGTCCGCGCCGGCGTCCTGCAGCTGGTAGGCCTGCAGCTTGTGCAGCAGGCCGATGCCGCGGCCCTCGTGGCCCCGCACGTAGAGCACGATGCCGCGGCCCTCGGCCGCGACCGCCTCCAGCGCGCTGTCGAGCTGGGGGCCGCAGTCGCAGCGGAGCGAGCCGAACACGTCGCCGGTGAGGCACTCGGAGTGCACCCGGACCAGCACGTCGGAGCCGTCGCCGATGTCGCCGCGGACCAGCGCGATGTGCTCCGCTCGTCGACCGTGCTGCGGAAGCCGACGGCGCTGGAACTCGCCGTGCCTGGTCGGGATGCGCGCCTCGACCACCCGCTCGACCTGCTTCTCGGTGCGCCGCCGGTAGGCGATCAGGTCGGCGATCGTGATCAGGGTGAAGCCGTGCTCGGCGGCGAACTTCTCCAGCTCGGGCAGGCGGGCCATGGTGCCGTCGGCGTTGACGATCTCGCAGATCACACCGGCCGGGTCCAGGCCAGCCAGCCGGGCGAGGTCGACCGCGGCCTCGGTGTGGCCGGGCCGGCGCAGCACGCCGCCGTCCTTGGCGCGCAGCGGGAAGACGTGCCCAGGGCGGACGATGTCGTACGGGCGCGAGTCGAGGTCGGCCAGCAGCCGGATGGTGTGCGCCCGGTCGGCGGCGGAGATGCCGGTGGTGATGCCCTCCCGCGCGTCGACCGAGACCGTGAACGCGGTGCCCATCGTTCTCGGTGTTCTCGCTGACCATCGGCGGAGCTGGAGCCGGTCCAGCGCCTCGGGCTCCATCGGCACGCAGAGCAGGCCGCGGCACTCGGTCATCATGAACGCGACCAGTTCCGGCGTGGCCTTCTCCGCGGCGAAGATCAGATCGCCCTCGTTCTCGCGGTCCTCGTCGTCCACCACCACGACGCCCTTGCCCGCCGCGATGTCGGCGATGGCCTGTTCGATCGTCCCGAACGTACTCATGCTGTTCCCCCCTGGTTCTGGCCGGCGCCGAACCGCGCGTCGAGCAGCTTCTCGGTGTATTTGGCGATGACGTCGACCTCGAGGTTCACCGGCGCGCCGGGTTCCTTCTTGCCGAGCGTGGTGAGGCCGAGCGTGGTCGGGATGAGGCTGACCTCGAACCAGTCCGGGCCGATGCCGCTGACCGTGAGCGAGACCCCGTCGACCGTGATGGAGCCCTTCTCGACCACGTAACGGGCCAGCTCGGCCGGGAGCGAGAGGCGCACGACCTCCCAGTGCTCGTCGGGCTGACGGCTCAGCACCGTGCCGGTGCCGTCGACGTGGCCCTGGACGAGATGGCCGCCCATCCGGGTGCTCAGCGTGGCCGCGCGCTCCAGGTTGACCGGGTCGCCCACGGCGAGCGCGCCCAGGCTGGAGCGGTCCAGGCTCTCCTCCATCACGTCGGCCGTGAAGGAGCCGTCGCGCACCTCGACCACGGTGAGACAGACGCCGTTGACCGCGATCGAGTCGCCGTGCCGGGCGTCGGTCGTGACCAGCGGACCGCGAACCGTGAACCGGGCCGCGGTGCCGAGGTCGGCCGAGTCGGCCAGCTCGCCGAGCTCCTCGATGATGCCGGTGAACACTCAGGCCTCCTGGGTTGCTGTTGCCGTGGTCGGCAAGGTCGTGGATCGCGGGGTACCCGTGATCCGGATGTCCGTGCCGATGACCGTCACGTCGCTCACGTCCAGCCTCAGCGCCTGCTCGATGGTGCTGATTCCCGCGTCGCCCAGCGCGGCTTTACCCGCGCCGAGCAGGGCGGGCGCGAGGTAGGCGACCACCCGGTCGACCAGCCCCGCGGCGAGGGCGGCGCCGGCCAGCGTCGGGCCGCCCTCCAGCAGGACCGCGCGGCTGCCTCGGGCGTAGAGGGCGGCGGCGAGCTTGTCGAGGTCGACCCGACCGTCCGGGCCGGCGCCCACCTCGGCGGCGGTCGCGATCCAGGTCTCGGCGGCGCCGTCCCGCACCCGGGCCTCCGGCGGGGTGCGGCCGGCGCTGTCCACCACCACCCGCAGCGGCTGCCACCCGTCGTGCCCGGGGAGCCCGCACCGTGAGCGCGGAGTCGTCGGCGAGCACCGTGCCGACGCCGGCGACGATCGTGTCCATGCTGGCCCGCAGCCGGTGCACGTCCTCGCGCGCTGCCGGCGAGGTGATCCAGCGACTGGAGCCGTCCGATGCGGCAGAGCGGCCATCGAGCGTCGCGGCGAACTTCCAGGTCAAGAACGGTTTTCCGGTACGCACGGCAGCGAGCCACGCCAGGTTGCCGTCCGCCGCGGCATCGGCCAGCAACCCGAGTTCGACGTCCACGCCGGCCGCGCGCAGCCTGGCGGCGCCACCGGCGGCCAGCGGAGTCGGGTCCGGCACCGCGATGACCACGCGGGCGATGCCGGCGGCGAGCAGCGCCTGGCTGCACGGGCCGGTGCGGCCGGTGTGGTTGCAGGGTTCGAGGCTGACGACCGCGGTGCCGCCGCGGGCGCGCTCACCGGCCGCGCGCAGGGCCACCACCTCGGCGTGCGGACCGCCGGCGCGGGCGTGCCAGCCCTCACCCACCACGGCGCCGGACGCGTCGAGCACGACACAACCGACGACCGGGTTGGGGCTGGTGCGGCCGAGACCACGGGCAGCGAGCGTGATCGCCCGGCGCATGGCCTCGAGTTCCGCCTGCGACGCCACCGACTACCTCCGTACCGTCCGGTCTCCGGGCGGGTACGGGTGTCATGGCGCGGGCAGGTCACCGCATGCGAACGCGCGGCGCCTCGGTGCCCGCGCGACTCCTCCCATCCGGACTTTCACCGTCGGTCCTGGAGTTTCACCAGGTCAACCGGCCGCTGGATGCGGTCGGGTCGCGGACTGTAACCGCCGGCTCGGATTTTCACCGACCCCGGAGCGCGCGTGCTGCTGTTATCGCTTCAGTGTGTCACGGTTCCCAGGCCGGCGTCGTGGGCGTGCGATCAGGATCACTCGGCCACCCGTCGGGCTTCGGTTCGGCGGCATCGGGTTCCGCGGAGTGCGCACCGCCGGCCCGGCGGCTGGCGCGGCCCCCCTCGACGGGTCCGCCGTCCCGCCCCGGCTCACCGGGCTGGCCGGCCCGGCGACCCGCCTCACCGGGCGGATTCGCGCGGCGGCCGGCCTCTCCGGGCGGGTTGGCGCGGCGGCTCGGGTCGATCGGGACGATCCCCCACGGGCCGGTCTCGTCCAGGACGCGGCGCATCGGCTCGACCGGGGCGAGGTGGCGGCGGCCGCCCTCGGCCGGCAGGCTCGGCGCGGCGGCCCAGGGGCTGCGCTCGGCCGGCCCGGCCTCCCGGCGGCCGGGCTCGGCGGGTGCCCCAGGCGGGGCTTGTTCGCTGGCCCGGCGGCCGGGTGCGGCGTCGCTGCTGCCGGGCACGGCGGGTGCGGCCGGTGCCGGGCTTGCCGGGCGGCCGGGTTCCACGCCGCGCGGGAGGGGTTCGGTGACTCGGCGGGCCGGCTCGACGGTCCACGGATCGCGGTCGGGCAGGGGCGCGTCCCACCGGATGGGTTCGGCTGGGGCGGGCGGCGGCACCGGGGCCCCGCCGGGAGGCGACGGTATCGAGGCGGCGCCACGCGCCGGGGTCGCGGCGGGCGGCGGCCCCGCGGGGGCGGGGGGTCCGGCCGGCACGGGTGCGACCGGTACCGATGCGAACGCGGCCCACGAACCGGTGGCCTCGCGTCGACCGGGATCCGGCGGGGTCACGGCGAGCGGCGTCGTGGTGGGCGGGGTCGCGGCGGGCGGGGTCGCGGCGGGCGGGGTCGCGGCAGCATGCGCGGGGTCGGGGTTCGGCGGCGGGACGTCGCGCAGCTTTGCCGCCGGCGCGGCGGAGCCCCGGTAGCCGGAGTTGGCGGTCGTGGCATCGCGCGGCTTCGGCTCGGGCGCCGAGGCGTCGCGGTAACCGGAGTCCGCCGGCGCAGGGGCTCGGCGCGGGATGTCGGTCGGTGCGGACGGCGGGCTCGCCGACGCGGCCGGCGGCTGGCGACTGCGGTCGGCGGCGGGGCTGTGGTCGGCGGCTGGGTTGGTGCGGTCCGGCCGGCCCTGGCGGCGCCGCGGTGCCCGGTCTCGATCGGTCCGGGCACCCGGTACGCGGTCTCGCCGGGCGGCGCGGAAAGGTTGTCAGCACCGGCCTCGGCTGCGGCGGCCCGGCGCTGAGCCCGACCGTTCACCGCCGGCTCGACCGCCGTCTCCGCGGCCCTGGTGCGCGCGGCGGGACCGCGTCCCGGCTCGCGCTCCCGGCGTCGATCGACCGCGACGACCGAGCCGGGGCTGCGCTTGGCGACCTGCTTCATCTCGCTCGCCACCGCCACCACCTCGCGGTGATCGGTGAACGTGCGCTGGGTACTCAGGGCCACGCCGATGGAGACCGTGAGCAGGCCGTGCCGGTGCGAGCGTCCCTGCCGGTCGAGCACCTCGAAGTAGCCGCGCTGAGCGTCCTCGTCGTCGTACAGGGCCCGGCTGGTCGCGGCGAACCCGGCGATGGCCCGCTCGGTGATCGGACCGACCTGCTCCGGCGTGCACGCCACGATGAAGTCGTCGCCGCCGATGTGGCCGAGGAACGGCTTGGGCGGACCGGTGCCGACCACGGCCTCGTGCAGCGCGTTGGCCAGGGTGGCGATCACCTGGTCGCCACGGAAGAAGCCGTAGACGTCGTTCACGGTCTTGAAGTGGTCCAGGTCCACGTAGCAGACCGCGTACTCGGTGCCGGTGGCCGCGCGGGCCGCGAACCGCTCGGCGATCTCGCCCAGGATCCGGGTGTTGCCGGGCAGGCCGGTGAGCGGGGAGACGTCCCGCATCTCGCGGTTGCGGCGGAGCGTGGAGCGGACCCGGGCGATCAGCTCCAGGGTGTCGAACGGCTTGATGATGTAGTCGTCGGCGCCGGCGGTGAGGCCGAGCACCTTGTCGGCGGAGAGGCCCTTCGCGGTCAGCATGATCACCGGGAGGGCGGCCGTCATCGGGTCGGCGCGCAGCTTGCGGCAGAGCTCGACGCCGTCGATCCGCGGCATCATCACGTCCAGCAGGACCAGGTCGGGGCGGCGCTGCTCGATGACCGTGAGGGCCTCCTGGCCGTCGTAGGCCACGGCCACCTCGAAGCCCTCGAACACCAGGTTCATCTCGATGAACCGCGCGATGTCCACGTCGTCGTCGACGACCAGGACGAGGCCCTCCCGGTCTGCGGTCACCGCGCGGCCGACCCGGTCCGGGCTCGCTCGGCGCGTTCTCGCAGGGCGACGATCGCGGCCGCGGGGTCGTCGGCGCCGTAGACCGCGGAGCCGGCCACGAAGACGTCCGCGCCGGCCTCGGCCGCGAGCTCGATCGTGTCGGCGTTGATGCCGCCGTCGACCTCGATCCGCAGCTCCAGGTGGCCGCTCTCGACCAGCCGGCGCGCCTCGCGCACCTTCGGCAGCGCCTCCTCGATGAAGCCCTGGCCGCCGAAGCCCGGCTCCACGGTCATCACCAGCAGCGTGTCGAACTCGCGCAGGATGTCGAGGTAACCGTCCAGCGAGGTGCCCGGCTTGATCGCCAGGCCGGCCAGCGAACCGGCCGCACGCAGGTCACGGGCGACGGCGACCGGGTCGATGCTCGCCTCGGCGTGGAACGTGACGTTCCGGGCGCCGGCCTCGGCGTACGCGGGGGCCCACTGCTCGGGCCGCTCGATCATCAGGTGACAGTCCAGCGGGATGTCGGTCACCTTGAGCAGGCTCTGCACCACCGGGAGGCCGAGCGTCAGGTTCGGGACGAAGTGGTAGTCCATCACGTCGACGTGTAGCCAATCGGCGCCGCGAACCGCCTCAGCCTCCTCCGCCAACCTCGCGAAATCAGCGGCCAAGATGCTCGGGGCGACCCAGAGTGAACTCACAGTCGCAGATCTTAGTGGGCGGCCCGTCCAGGCACACCGCTCGCGGCGTTGTCGTCGCCGCGCGTGCGACGAGCACGCGTCGGCGCCTCCGCCTTGCGATCGGTGCACCTGGACGGGCTCCAGGTCAGATCAAATGCTGGTGCGGTTCAAATCCGCCCTGGGCGGGCGGAATTGAACCGCAGCTTCGGTTCGGCGGGAGGCTGACCAGGATCACGCCGGCCCGGCACCGCGCAAGCCGGCAACCCGCCAGTCGTACCGCAAAAAACGCTTGAAGGCCCTCGATCTAAACCTGGAGCCCGCTGAGGTGCGGCGATCGCAAGGCGGAGGACGCCCGGATATTGGTCATATCCGGGCGTCCCGACAACGCGGCGAGCGCCGTGCCTCAGCGGGCCGCCAACAAAGAAAAGAACATCGCGTCGGTGCCCTGGTGGTGCGGCCAGAGCTGCACGCTGGGGCCCTTGCCGAGGTTGGGGACCTCGGGGAAGAGCTCGCGGGCGTCGAGCTGCTCGGCGCCGGTGCGGCGGACCGCGTCGGCCACGGTGAGCTTGGTCTCGGCGAGGTGCGGCGAGCAGACCACGTACGCGACCAGCCCGCCCGGGCGCACCGCCCGCAGCGCGGCCATCAGCAGCTCACGCTGGAGCTTGGTGAGCGCCGGCATGTCACCGGGCTGGCGACGCCAGCGGGCCTCGGGCCGGCGCCGGAGCGCACCCAACCCGGTGCACGGCGCGTCCACGAGGACCCGGTCGAAGCCGCCCTCGGGCAGGCTCGGGTGCTCCCCCACCTCGCGGCCGTCGGCGTGCAGCACGGTCACCGGCAGGCCGGCCACGGTCCGCTCGACCAGCTTCGCCCGGTGCTCGGTCACCTCGACGGCGGTCACCGCCGCCCCGCGCTGGCCGGCGAGCGCGCCGAGCAGCGCGGCCTTGCCGCCCGGCCCGGCGCAGAGGTCGAGCCAGCGGCTGTCCTCGCCCTCCAGCGGGGCGCTGGCGAGCGCGATCGCGCAGAGCTGGCTGCCCTCGTCCTGCACGGCGGCCCGCCCGTCGGCGACCGCGTCGATCGTGCCGGGGTCGCCGCCGTCGAGGTACACGGCGTACGGCGAGTAGCGGCCGGGTTCGCCGCCGGAGGCCTTGAGCAGCTCGTCCCGGTCGATCTGGCCGGGCCGGGCGACCAGGTGCACGGACGGCGGTCGGTCGTCGGCGGCGAGCGCGGCCTCGGTCTCGCTCAGGTCGCTGCCGAGCGCGTCGGAGAACGCCCGCACGATCCAGAGCGGGTGGGCGTACCGGATCGCGAGGTGGCCGGTCGGGTCGGTGTCCCGAGGCGGCGCGACCACGGCCAGCCACGCCTCCTCGTCCTTCTCGGCGACCCGGCGCAGCACCGCGTTGACGAACCGCGCCGGCCCGTCGGTGAGCGCGACCCTGGCCACCTCGACCGTGGCGCTGACCGCCGCGTGCTCGGGCACCCGGGTGCGGAGCAGCTGGTACGCGCCGAGCCGCAGCATGTCGAGCACCCGGCCGTCGATCTCGCCGAGCGGCCGGCTGCTGCATCTGGCGAGCACCGCGTCGAGGGTGCCCTGCGCGCGCAGCGTGCCGTAGGCGAGCTCGGTGGCGAAGGCCGCGTCCCGGCCGGTGATGCCGCGCTCGCGCAGCATGCCGGGCAGGATCAGGTTGGCGTACGCGTCCCGGCCGGCGACCGAGCAGAGCGTGTCGAACGCGGCCCGCCGGGCGGCGTCGGGCTGCGGCCGCCGGTACGGCTTCTTGCCCGCCGGGCGCCCGGTGGGCGGTCCCTGCTGCCGGCGCGGTCGGTCAGTCACTGCGTCTCCTCGATGCGAGCTCTCCTCGATTTGGGCGACATTTTCAGTGCTATAGCACCGAAGATGTCGCCCGACGGCAGGGTTGCGGGTCACGCCAGCACGTCGTCGTCGGTGGGGCGGACGCCCCGGGCCCAGTCGGCGGCGGCCATCGGGCGCTTGCCGTGCGGCTGGACCTCGCCGAGCTCGACCGCGGAGGTGGCCGTGCCGACCAGCACCCGGCGCCGCTCCACCCGCAGCCGGCCGGCGGCCAGGTCGGTGACCTCGGGCTCCGGGCGGACCGGGCCGAGCTTGAGCCGCTCGTCCCGGAACACGGTCCAGGCCCCGGGCGCCGGCGTGCAGGCGCGGATCCGGCGGTCGATCGCGAACGCGGGGGCGGACCAGTCGACGTGCGCGTCCTCGACCGTGATCTTCGGGGCCAGCGACACGCCTTCGGCGGGCTGCGGTATCGGCGAGGCCACCCCGGACGCGATCGCGTCGACGCTCGCCACCAGCAGCGACGAACCGGCGACCGCGAGCCGCTCCAGCAGCGCGCCCGCGGTGTCGGTGGGCCGGATCTCCTCGGTCAGCGTGCCGAAGACCGGGCCGGTGTCGAGCCCCTCCTCGATCTGGAACACGGCGGCGCCGGTGAGCTCGTCGCCGTGCAGGACCGCGTGCTGCACCGGGGCCGCGCCCCGCCACGCCGGCAGCAGCGAGAAGTGCAGGTTGATCCAGCCGTGCTTGGGGATCTCCAGCGCGGTCTTCGGGATCAGCGCGCCGTAGGCGACCACCGGGATCAGGTCCGGCGCCAGCTCGGCCAGCCGGGCCAGGAACTCCGGCTCGGACGGGCGGCGCGGCGTGAGCACCTCGATGCCGTGCGCGTCGGCCACCTCGGCGACCGGCGAGCGGTGCAGCTGGCGACCGCGGCCGGCGGGCGCGTCCGGGACGGGTGAGCACGGCGACGACCTCGTGCGGCGAGGCGAGCAACGCTTCCAACGCCGGCACCGCGACCGCGGGGGTACCGGCGAAGATGAGCCTCAGCGCGTCTTCCCGAACAGCGGGTGCGGGCTGACCTTGATCTGCGGCGCCACCTGGTTGTTCCACTCGGCCTCCCGGATCGCCTTCATCGCTTCCTTCTTCGTCTCCGGGTCGAGCCGGTCGACGAACAGGATGCCGTCGAGGTGATCGGTCTCGTGCTGGACACAGCGCGACAGCAGCGCGGTGCCGACCACCTGCACCGGCTCCCCGTGCATGTCCTGCCCGCTGGCGACGACGTTCAGCCGGCGCTTGGTGTCGAAGTACAGGCCGGGGATGGACAGGCAGCCCTCGGGGCCGTCCTGCTCCTCCTCGTCCGGGAAGCTCAGCACCGGGTTGATCAGGTGCCCCACGACGTCGTCCACGTCGAACGCGAAGACCCGTAGCCCGACGCCGAGCTGCGGCGCGGCCAGGCCGGCGCCGCCCTCGTCCAGCATCGTCTCGGTGAGGTCCCGCACCAGCTTGCGGAGCTCCTTGTCGAAGTCGACGACGGGTTCGGCGGGCGTACGCAGCACCGGGTCGCCGAAGAGGCGGATCGGCTTCACTGCCACGCGCTGCTCCCGGTCTTCTTCGTTGGTGGGGGACCTGCCCAGTCTAGGTGACCGTGCGGAGTGGCCGGACGCCCGCCCGGGCGCGTCCGTCCCCCCACAGCTGGTCCGAAATCTATAGATTTATGCCGTTTCGGCGGACGAATCGGCCGGACCTGTTTGAAGGGACCTCCATGTCGGACCTCTGGCACTACCTCACCGGCGTCCGCGCGGAGCCGCACCAACCGCCGGCCCACGTCGAGGAGCCGCTGCCGCTGGAGGGATTGCCGGAACTCGAACCCGCCGGCGTCGAGGCCGGGGTCGGGCGCCGCCGAGGCACCACGCTCGGCGAGCGCGCGGGTCAAGGAGGCGCCCGCCGGCCGGGTCCCGGCCCGGCCGGCCGCCGCAGGCGCCGAGCGGATCCCGGCCGACCCAGCTGCCGCGGCCGTCCGGCGCACCCGGTGCCGCCGCCGGTCAAGGAGCCCGCCCGGCAGCCGCGTCGGACGCCGTCGAAGGTGCTGGACCTGGTCGGCGTCGGGCTGGGCGCCGCGAACCTCAGCCTCGCCGCGCTCTCCGACGGCCTCTCCGGGCTGTCGTACCACTTCTTCGACGAGCAGCCCCGGTTCGGCACCCGCTCGAGCCACCCGGACCCGCTGCCGGAGAACTTCCTCGGCGACCTGGTCACCCTGGTCGAGCCGACCAGCCCGTGGTCGTTCCTGTCGTACCTGCACGCGCACTGCCGGATGTACCCGTTCTTCGTGGCCGGGCACCCGCACCCGACCCGCGCCGAGTACGACGAGTACCTGCGCTGGGTGGCCAGCGCGCTGCCGAACTGCCAGTACGGCGCCAGGGTGGACACGGTCGGCTGGGACGGTGAGGCGTTCGTGATCCGGATCGCCCGCACGGCCGACGCGGTCAGGGACGAGCTGGCGCTCTTCTCCAGCGACGGCGTGCGGGCCACCGTCCGGGCCCGGAACGTGGTGCTCGGGGTCGGCACCGGCGCCTCCTCACCACGCCGGCCGGACTGCCTGCGGCTGCTCTCCGGGCTGGTGGAGTGGGGCGACCACGGCGGACCGGTGGCCGACTCGGTGCACCGGGTGAACACCGCGCCGACGCTCACCGGCGGGCTCTACGTGCAGTACCCCTCGCCCGAGGACGCCCCGCCGGACCAGCGGATCCCCTCCTACCGCAACGCCGCGATCCTGAACCAGATCGCCGGCCGCGAGCTGTACTCCCCCGCCGCCCACGCCGTCCTCCGCACCACCAGCTGACCCCGCCTTTGGGCGACATCTTCGGTGCCATAACACCGAAAATGTCGCCCAAAGCGCAGGTTTGGGTTGGGGCGCAGGGTTGGGGCGGCGGCTTAGCCTCGCGGGAATGCAACACGATCTCGGTGGCCGGGCACCTACTGGTGTGACGACACACGAGGACGCCGATGATCAAAAGCTGTGGGACGAGGCATCCCACGGCAGCGGGGCGGCGTTCGGGCTTCTCTTCGACCGGCACGCCCGCGCGGTCTACAACCACTGCTTCCGCCTCACCGGGTCCTGGTCGAGCGCCGAGGATCACGTCCAGGCGACGTTCCTGCTCGCCTGGCGGAAACGGGACTCGATCCAGCTCCTGAACGCGTCCGCGCGGCCGTGGCTGCTGGCCATCGCGACGAACGTGGTGCGCAGCGAGTGGCGGTCGATCGGGCGCCGGCTGCGGCTGGTCACCCGGCTCGCCTCGGCGGAGCCGACCACGGCCACGGTCGCCGACCATGCGGACGCCGTGGCCGGCCGGCTGGACGACGAGCGGCGGATGGCCGAGATCCTGCCGATCATCCGCGCCCTGCCCCGTGGCGAACGGGAGGCGGTGGCGCTCTGCCTGTGGTCCGGAGTGTCCTATTCGGACGCCGCCGCCGTGCTCGGGATCGCCGAGAGCAGCGTGCGGGCGCGGGTCAGCAGGGCGCGAGCCCGCCTGGCCGGTCGGCTCGCCGAACCCTCGGCGCCGGCCGGCTCCTCGTCCCTCACGCCTACCACCCTGCTCGAGGAGTGCCGATGACCCCGAACCTCCCCCCGGATCGGGACCTTCCCCCGGCCCGGCACGACGAGATCCGCGCCGAACTCATCCGCACCGTCACCAGCCGGGCCGCCAAGCCGATGGCCCGCTGGCTGGTACCGGCCGCCGCCGCCGCGGCCGTCATCGCCGTGACCAGCGGCGCGGTGGCCTTCTCCCAGCACAACTCCGGGAACGACCGCTCGGACAAGATCGCCCCGGCGGCGCCCCGGCCCTTCCCAGTCATCCCCGGGCTCAGCAAGCAGCAATCGCTGGACATCGCCTACGGCTGCGCCAAGTCGTTCGGCGTGAAGGGGAAGGACCTGCCGCCGCGGACGCTGACCGAGCTGGAGCGGCCGCCGCGGACCAAGTCACCGCACCCCGATCCGTCGGAGACGTGGTCCGGTAGCGGCTCGGACCTGCGGCTCTACAACATCGTCACGGACGCCGCGGGCACCCGCGCCCTGATAATCGGTTCGAAGCTCATGCTTTTCTGCACCGTCGATCCCAGCAATCGGTTCATGCCGTACAACGCCGGCGGCGGTGGTGGGTTTGGCCTCCGCGACTGGCTCCCCGGTGAGTTCTCGATGGACGGCGGCGGGGGCCCCGGTTCTCCTGACGGTCCCGGTCTCCCCGTCGTGGCGGACGCCTCCGGGCGAGTCAGCTCGAAGGTCGCCAAAGTGACCGCCACGTTCGGCGACGTCACCGTCTCGACCAAGCCCATCAACGGGACCTACATGCTTCGACGCCTCTACCCGGCGGATTGGCAGGACCCGAATCTGAAGCTTCCGTTGGGATCGCCCGAACTGCCGATCGACGAGCCCGTAGTCCGCGCCTACGACACGAACGGGAAGTTGCTCGGCGTTCGCGACAGTGAGGTGCCCGAGCCCTGCTACGTCACCCCGGACGGCGAGATCCTCGACAAGTGGGCACACAAGGACACGGACGTGAAGGACTGCAAGGTGGCAAACCCCTGGCGCTGACACCCGCGAACCTGCCGCTTTGGGCGACATCTTCTCGGTCATGGCCGGGAAGATGTCGCCCAAAGCGCGGAGCGTGGGGGTTAGAACAGCTCGAGCGGGTCGATCTCGACGCGGACCGGGTCGGGCGCCTTGCGGGCACTCCGCACGCCGAGCGCCGCGTGCAGCGCCACCGCGAGGGCCCGGCCCGCCGAGCGCGGCACCCGCAGCAGACTCCGCTCCAACGTCTCCTCGGTACCGGCGCGCTCCACCGGCACCGGGCCCAGCGTCTCGGCCTCGGCGGGCAGGTCGGCCAGGGCGATCAGCTCGGCCACGGCCTCCGGGGTGCCGGTCACGCTGGCCATCCGGACGGCCGGCGGGAAGCCCAGCTCGACCCGCTCGCCCAGCTCCCGTTCGGCGTACCCGGCCGGATCCCAGCGCAGCAGCGACTGGACGACGGCCAGCCCGCTGTCGGCGGTGACCACGACATGGCCGCCAGCGCCCGCCGGCCGGACCAGCGCGGCGGCGTTGGCCCAGCGGCGCAGCGCCTCCTCGGACGCCCGCAGGTCGGCCCTGGTGAGCAGCGCCCAGGTGTCGAGCAGGAGCGCCGCGCCGTACCCGCCCTCGGCGACCGGTTCGGCGCCCGGGGTGGCGACCACCAGCGCCGGCTCGCGCGGGCACCGTGGTGAGTACGGCGTCCCGGCCGGACGTGCGGATCGTGGTCTGGGGGAACGCCCGGCCTAGCTCCTCGGCCGTGCGCCGGGCACCGATCACCGCGTACCGCAGCGCCCGGCCGCCGCACTCCGGGCAGGCCCAGTCCGCGGCGAGGTGCCCGCACCAGCGGCAACCCGCGATCTCGACGCCGCCACCGGGCAACGCCAGCGGCCCGGCACACACCGTGCAGCGCGCCGAGTTCCGGCACCGGCCGCAGGAGAGCGACGGCGCGTACCCCCGGCGCGGCACCTGGACCAGCACCGGCGCACCGGCCGCGAGCGAGGCCCTGGCCGCCTGCCAGCCCACCGTGGGCAGCCGCGCGGTCGCGGCCGCCGCGTCCCGGGCGAGCTGACCGTCCTCGCCGAGCGGGGTGATCCGGGGAGCCCGCTGGCGAACCGTGGCCCGGTCGGCGGCCAGCTCCCGCGCCCACCCGGTGGCCAGCAGCAACTGCGCCTCGCAGGTGCGGGAGTAGCCGCCCGCGAGCACCGCGGCGCCGGCGAGCTGGGCCCGAATCAGCAGCACCTCGCGGGCGTGGCAGTAGGGCGCGCGGGGCTCGGCGTGCAGGTCATCACCGTCGTCCCAGATCACCACGAGACCGAGGTCGGCCACGGGAGCGAACGACGCGGCCCTGGTGCCCGCCGCGACCCGCACCTCCCCCCGCCGCACCGCCAGCCAGCGCAGGTACCGCTCCTCGGGCCCGAGCGCGGCGTTGAGGGTGACGTGCTGGCCGGGGCCGAGCCGGCTGGCGAGCGCGGCGTCCAGGCGTTCGAGGTCGCGGGCGTCGGGCACCACGGCGACCGCGCCCCGACCGGCCGCGAGGGTGGCCGCCATCGCCTCGGCGATCCGGGCCGGCCAGTCCTCGCCCGGCAACGCCGTCCAGACCGCGCGGGGCGCCCGGCCTTCGGCCAGCGCGCGCAGGAACGGCGGCCCGGCCGGATAGGAACTCCACCCGTCCGCGTCGGCGTGGGCCGGGCGTTCGGCGGCGGACTGGCGGTTCGGCGCCGGCCGGCGCGGGCGTTCCGCGCCGGCTTGGGCCGCGTTCTCGGCGGCTGCGGCCGCGGGTGCTCGGCAGCGGCCGGCCAGGTCTGCTCCTCCGCGCGGGCGTGCCGGGGCGGGATCGCGAGGCGGAGCACGTCGGCGAGGGTGCCGGCGGAACGGTCGGCGATCTCCCGTGCGGCGGCGGCGATCTCGGCGGAGAGGACGGGTTCGGCGGAGACGGCCCGCTCGATGAACGCCAGCCGGCCGGCGTGCTCGCTGCTCTCGACCCGGTCGAGCACGAGCCCGTCGACGAGTTGGCCCGCGAACCGGATCCGCACCCGGCCGCCGACCACGATCTCGGCATCGAGCTTGGCGGGCACCAGATAGTCGAACGGCCGGTCGAGGTGGGGCAGCGGCAGGTCGACGCACACCCGCGCGACCGGCAGCGTGGCCGGCCGGCTCCTTCGCCGGCTTCGCGGCCGTTTCTTCGCCGCCGCCGCCCGCGCCGGGGCCTTGCCCGGAGCCTTGCTCGGCGCGCGCTCGACCGGCGCCGCCGCGACAGCGTCCAGCCCGAACAGCTCAGCGGGCTCGGACGCGTCGGCGAAGTGCACAGCATGGGTCTACCAGAACCCACCGACCGCAACGGCCCCAACCGCCGTGACCAGCTGCGGTTGGATCGTGCCCTGGGAGGGCACGATCCAACCGCACCCGGCGCGGAGCGCCGGTGCACCCACGGCTGCGGTCCATTTGCGCGCTCAGAGGGTCGCAAATGGACCGCACAAGCTCGAACCCTCGCCGTCGCCGGGGTTGCGGTTCAATTCCGCCCTGGGAGGGCGGAATTGAACCGCACCACGGTGTTCGCCCCGGGCGGCGGCCGGCTGTGACCGAGGACGCCGGCCCGCGAGGCTGACCGCCGCAGCGCCAACCAGCCGCGCGCAAGCCCGAGCCCGCCGGACGTAACGCAAATGCCTGAAAAGCCTTTGATCTAAACCTGGAGCCCGTTCAGGTGCCGCGATCGCAAGGCGGAGCAGGCCCCGGATATTGGTCATATCCGGGGCCTGCGACAACGCAGCGAGACGTGGTGCCTCGAGCGGGCCGCCCTCTAAAGAGCGTCCTTGAGGGCGGCGGCGCGGTCTGTCCGCTCCCAGGTGAAGTCGGGGAGCTCGCGGCCGAAGTGGCCGTACGCGGAGGTCTGCTGGTAGATCGGGCGCAGCAGGTCCAGGTCGCGGATGATCGCGGCCGGGCGGAGGTCGAAGACGGCGCCGATGGCCTTCTCGATCTGGGCCGGGTCGACGGTCTCGGTGCCGAAGGTCTCGACGAACAGGCCGACGGGCTGCGCCTTGCCGATCGCGTACGCGACCTGCACCTCGCAGCGGGTGGCCAGGCCGGCGGCGACCACGTTCTTGGCGACCCAGCGCATCGCGTACGCGGCGGAGCGGTCGACCTTGGACGGGTCCTTGCCGGAGAACGCGCCGCCGCCGTGACGGGCCATGCCGCCGTAGGTGTCGACGATGATCTTGCGGCCGGTGAGGCCGGCGTCGCCCATCGGGCCGCCGATCTCGAAGCGCCCGGTCGGGTTGACCAGCAGCCGGTAGCCCTCGGTGTCGAGGCCCAGATCGGCCAGCTCGGGCGCGATCACGTGCTCGGCCACGTCCGGGGTGAGCAGCGTCTCCAGCGAGATGTCGGAGGCGTGCTGGCTGGAGACGACCACGGTGTCGAGGCGGACCGGCTTGGCGCCGTCGTACTCGATGGTCACCTGGGTCTTGCCGTCGGGCCGCAGGTAGGGCACGAGGCCGTCCTTGCGGACCTGGGTGAGCCGGCGGGCGAGGCGGTGCGCGAGCGCGATCGGCAGCGGCATCAGCTCGGGCGTCTCGTCGGAGGCGTAGCCGAACATCAGGCCCTGGTCGCCGGCACCCTGGCGGTCGAGGACGTCCTCGACGCTCTCGCCGGTGCGCGCCTCGAAGGCCGAGTCGACGCCCTGCGCGATGTCGGGCGACTGCGATCCGATCGAGACGCTGACGCCGCAGGACGCGCCGTCGAAGCCCTTCTTGGACGAGTCGTAGCCGATCTCCAGGATCGTGTCGCGCACGATGGTGGGGATGTCGGCGTAGGCCTTGGTGGTGACCTCACCGGCGACGTGCACCTGGCCGGTGGTGATCAGGGTCTCGACGGCGACCCGGCTGCGCGGGTCCTGCGTGAGCAGGGCGTCGAGGATGCCGTCACTGATCGCGTCCGCGATCTTGTCAGGGTGTCCCTCGGTTACGGACTCCGAGGTGAAGAGGCGGCGCGACACGGTACTCCCAGGGTCGGTCGATAGATGTCCCGCGAGTGTATCCATCCGGCCATCTGCGCTGGCAGGGAGATCGACCTGTCGACCAACCGTAACAACGAGATCAGACCAAACGGGCAGCGATCAGGTCCCAGACGACGTCGGCGAGTCGTTCTTTCGGTCCGAACGGCACATCGGTGACGCTTCCGTCGGCGCCCAGGATGACCGCGGCGTTGTCGGCGACCTCGAACGCCTTGCCGGCGCCGACCTCGTTCACGACCAGCAGATCGCAGCCCTTGCGGACGAGTTTGGCCTTGGCGTGGTAGAGCACGGACCCGGCGTCGTCACCGGTCTCGGCCGCGAAACCGACCACGAGCTGCCCCGCGCTGGAGCGATGTGCGGCGAGTTCGGCCAGGATGTCCGGGTTCTGCACGAGCGCGATGGTCGGCGCGGAGCCGTCCTCGCGCTTCTTGATCTTGCTGCCGACGTACTCCGCCGGGCGGAAGTCGGCGGGCGCCGCGGCCATCACGACCGCGTCGGCGGTGACCGCCGCGCCGAGCACCGCGTCCCGCAGCTGCTCGGTGGAGACCACCCGGACCACGTCCACGCCGGCCGGATCGGGCAGCGCGGTGTTCGCGGCGACGAGGGTGACCTTGGCGCCGCGGGCG
The DNA here is from genome assembly GCA_963746095.1 of uncultured Actinomycetota bacterium. GTDB lineage: Bacteria > Actinomycetota > Actinomycetes > Mycobacteriales > Cryptosporangiaceae > CAVVAL01. The sequence goes on from CAVVAL010000001.1 coordinate 118,043, forward strand.
GCCGCGGTCGCGGCCAGCGCGTACCCCTGCCGGCCGGACGAGCGATTGCCGAGGAACCGCACCGGGTCCAGGTACTCACGGGTGCCGCCGGCACTGACCACCACGTGCCGGCCGGCGAGGTCGGCGGCCGGAGCCGATCCGACGTCCCGGTTCAGCAACGCGAACGCGGCCGCGGCGATCTCGGCGGGGTCCGGGAGCCGACCCTTGCCGCTGTCCGCGCCGGTCAGCCGGCCGACGGCGGGCTCCAGCACGATCACGCCGCGCGAGCGCAGGGTGGCGACGTTGGCCTGGGTGGCGGGGTGCTCCCACATCTCGGTGTGCATGGCAGGCGCGAAGAGCACCGGGCACCGGGCGGTGAGCAGGGTGTTGGTGAGCAGATCGTCGGCGAGCCCGTTGGCGGCCTTCGCGAGCAGGTCGGCGGTGGCCGGCGCGACCACGATCAGGTCGGCGCGCTGGCCGATCCGGACGTGCGGGACGTCTTCGACCGCGTCCCACACCTCGGTGCTGACGGGCTGGCCGGAGAGCGCCGCCCAGGTGGGCGCACCGACGAAACGCAGGGCGCTCGCGGTGGGGACCACCCGGACCTGGTGCCCGGCTTCGGTGAACCGGCGCAGCAGGTCAGCGGCTTTGTACGCGGCAATGCCACCGCCCACACCAAGGACGATGCGCGCGGTGGCCATGACCGGGACGGTCAGTCTGCGACCTGTTCGTGGGTCAGGAGGTTCCCGTTGATCTCACGCAGCGCGATCGACAGGGGCTTCTCCTGCGGGCTGGTCTCGACCAGCGGGCCGACGTACTCCAGCAGGCCTTCGCCGAGCTGGGAGTAGTAGGCGTTGATCTGGCGCGCACGCTTGGCCGCGTAGATCACGAGGGCGTACTTCGAGCTGGTCTTCTCGAGCAGCTCATCGATGGGGGGGTTGGTGATGCCCTCGGGAGCGGCGACAGTACCGGACACGCGGATCAGCCTCAAGAGAGTCTCGACGACGGGGATGTGAGCAATGCTACCAACTCTTCGGCGGCATGCTCGACCCGGTCGTTGACCACGACCACGTCGAACTCCTTTTCGGCCGCGAGTTCGACCAGTCCGGCGTCGAGCCGTGCCCGGATCGTCTCGTCGTCCTCGGTGCCCCGACCGACCAGGCGGCGCACGAGTTCCTCCCACGAGGGAGGGGCCAGGAACACGAACTGCGCCTCGGGCATGGCCTGGCGAACCTGGCGCGCGCCCTGCAGTTCGATCTCCAGCAATGCCGGCAGTCCGGCAGCCAGCCGACGTTCGACTGGCTGCCGGGGAGTGCCGTAACAATTCCCGGCGTACTCGGCGTGTTCGAGCAGCTCGCCGGCGGCGACCATGCGGTCGTACTCCGCCTGCGAGACGAAGTGGTACTGCACGCCATCAGTTTCGCCGGGACGTGGCGGACGGGTCGTCACCGAGACCGACAACCACACCGAGGGGTGGTGGCGGCGGATCTCGGCGACGACGCTGCCCTTGCCGACGCCGGACGGACCGGAGAGGACCGTCAGACGCGCGGCGCCTGAGCCGGGTTGGGCGGAAGCCCGCCCTGACTCAGTAACCACGGGAGAGTCAACGACCACCGGAGTCGGTACCGAACTCCTGCAGCAGGGCACGGCGCTGGTTGTCTCCCAGCCCACGAACCCGGCGGCTCTCGGCGATCTTGAACTTCTCCATCAACTGGACAGCGCGCACCTTGCCGATGCCCGGAAGTGCCTCGAGCACGGCGGAGACCTTCATCTTGCCGATGACGTCATCGTTCTCGGCCGTCTCGAGGACCTCCTGGAGGGACAAGCCTCCGTGCTTCAGCTTGTCCTTCACCGCGGCACGAGCCTTACGAGCCGCGGCCGCCTTCTCGAGAGCAGCGGCGCGCTGCTCGGGGCTCAGCGGGGGAAGAGCCACAGGTCACCTCGAATGTCTTGTGAGCGGACGAATTCCAGCGCCGCAGAACCTAGCGAGTTACGCAGGCCCTAAGCAACGCGCCCCCCTAGTTAACGGCCGGGACGAATGGCGCGGAAGGGCATCCGGGGGCCTGGAACAGACCGATTTCGCGCCCGGATCGGTGATTCTGGACACACACTGTCATAACTCGGACACTCCAACGAACCCAGAAGGCTCTGACGTGCGACGGGGCGGCCGGTCCGGACGAGTTCCGAACGAGCAGCCGCTCGAACCCGCTCACGCGTCGACGAGGACCGCTCGACAGGCCTCAAGCGCCCGCTCCGCCGCGCTACGGAGCCCGGCCACACCGGGACCCTCGCCGAGCACTTCGCGGGACGTGGCGGGCAGCACAGCGGCCGTAGCGGGGCCGAACACGGCACGCAGGTCGGCCGCCGTGGCGCCCTGGGCCCCGATCCCCGGTGCGAGGAACGGTCCGTTGACGCCCGTGAGGTCGTGACCGGTGTCGCCGACGGTCGCGCCGACCACCACGCCGATCGAGCCGAGCGGCCGGGCGTCGGCGTTCAGCGCGCCGACCGAGTCGAGCACCGACTGCGCGACCGTGCGCCCGTCGGCGACCGTGGCGTGCTGGAACTCGGGGCCTTCCGGGTTCGACGTCAGACCGAGCACGAACACGCCGGTGCCGTTCGCGGCCGCCGTCGTGAAGAGCGGCTCCAGCGAGCCGAACCCGAGGTACGGGCTGGCGGTCATCGCGTCGCTGAACAGCGGGCTACCCGCCTCGAGGTACGCCTGCGCGTACGCGGCCGCGGTACTGCCGATGTCGCCGCGCTTGACGTCCGCGACGACCAGCGCGCCCGCGGCCCGCGAGTCGGCGATCACGCGCTCCAGCACCGCGACGCCGCGGCTGCCGAACCGTTCGAAGAACGCCGACTGCGGCTTGAGCACGGCGACCCGGTCGGCGAGCGCCTCGACCACCGTGCGGCTGAACGTCTCCAGTCCGGACACGTCGTCCGGCAGGCCCCACTTGGCCAACAGCGCGGCGTGCGGGTCGATGCCGACGCAGAGCGGGCCGCGCTTGTCCATGGCGGCGCGAAGTCGCGCGCCGAACGGGTCTGGGGTCATGAGACGGCCTCCGGAGTGAGCATCGCAGCGACGAAGGAGCGAGGAGCGGAGCGCAGGGGGTCGGCGGGGCGCACGATCATGAGACGGCCTCCGGAGTGAGCATCGCAGCGACGAAGGAGCGAGGAGCGGAGCGCAGGGGGTCGGCGGGGCGCACGATCATGAGACGGCCTCCGGAGTGAGCATCGCAGCGACGAAGGAGCGAGGAGCGGAGCGCAGGGGGTCGGCGGGGCGCACGATCATGAGACGGCCTCCGGAGTGAGCATCGCAGCGACGAAGGAGCGAGGAGCGGAGCGCAGGAGGTCGGCGGGGCGCACGATCATGAGACGGCCTCCGGAGTGAGCATCGCAGCGACGAAGGAGCGAGGAGCGGAGCGCAGGGGGTCGGCGGGGCGCACAGTCATCGAGACACCTCCGGGGTCACCGATCGGTTGATGGCGCGGACCAGACCGGGGCCGCGATAGATGAGTCCGCTGTAGACCTGGACCAGGCTGGCGCCGGCGTCGAAGAGCCGCGCGGCGTCGTCCGGCGCGAGGATGCCGCCGACGCCGACGATCGGCAGTCGGCCGCCGGCCTCCTGCGCCACGAACCGGACCACGTCCAGCGACCGCTCGGTGAGCGGCCGCCCGGACAGCCCGCCGGCCTCGTCGGCCCGGCCGCTGTCGGCGGGAGCCACGCCGTCCCGCGACAGCGTCGTGTTGGTGGCGATCAGGCCGGCCACGTGGTGCTCCGCGCAGACGTCCAGCAGCTCCGCGACGGCCGACTTGGTCAGATCGGGGGCGATCTTCACCAGCAGAGGCGTCGGCGGACGGCCCTGTTGGGCCGCCAGCGCCTCACCAGCCCTGCGTAGCTCCCCCAGCAACCCCCCGAGCTGGTCACGGTCCTGAAGCGATCTGAGGCCGGGTGTGTTCGGGGAGCTCACGTTGATCGCGAAGTAGTCGCCGTACGCGTACAGGGCCCGCAGCGAGGCCACGTAGTCCTCGACCGCGTCCTCGATCGGGGTGACCTTGGACTTGCCCAGGCTGATGCCCAGCGGGACCGGAAGCGGGCCCCACCCGGCGAGCCGCTCCGCCAAGGCGGCCGCGCCGAGGTTGTTGAACCCCATCCGGTTGATCACGCCCTGGCTCGCGGGCAGCCGGAACAGCCGCGGCTTGGGGTTGCCCGGCTGGGCGTGCCGGGTCACGGTGCCGACCTCGACGAAGCCGAACCCGAGCGCCGACCACGCGGGCAGCGCGATCCCGTTCTTGTCCAGCCCGGCGGCCAGCCCGACCGGGGTCGGGAACCGCACCCCGAACACCGTCCGAGCCAGCGCCGGATCGGTGCCGCCGGAGTACCGCCGGCCGGCCGCGATCAGCCGGGGGTGGCGGGCCAGCCGGGCCAGGCCGGCCAGGGTCCGATCGTGCGCGACCTCGGCGTCACCGCCACCGAGCCGGAACAGCGCGGGCCGGAGCAAGCGTTCGTAGGCCGACCCGCTCACGCGCCCACCTCGCCACGCTCGGCCGCCCCGCTGCGTCGCTCGTTCACTCGGCGTCCCGGATCGCGGCGTGCAGCTCCTGCAGCGGCCGGACCCCGAGCTCGCCGCGGATCTGCGCCTCGATCCCCATCACGGCGGCCGCGGCACCCTGCACGGTGGTGATGCAGGGGACGTCAGCGGCGACCGCGGCGCTGCGGATCTCGTAGCCGTCGACGCGCGGACCGGAGTTGCCGTACGGGGTGTTCAACACCAGGTTGACCGTGCCGGCCACGATCATGCTGAGGATGTCCGGCTGGCCGTTGTCGGGCTCGAAGTGCTTGCGGACGACGGTCGCGGTGATCCCGTGCCGGCGCAGCATCTCGGCGGTGCCGGAGGTGGCGAGCACCTCGAAGCCGAGGTCGGCGAGGCGCTTGATCGGGAAGACCATCGACCTTTTGTCCCGGTTCGCCACTGATACGAAAACGCGCCCCTCGGTCGGGAGCGAGCCGTACGCCGCCGCCTGGCTCTTGGCGAACGCCTGCCCGAACGACAGGTCGATGCCCATCACCTCGCCGGTCGACTTCATCTCCGGCCCGAGCATGCTGTCCACGCCCATGCCCTCGGTGGTGCGGAACCGCTTGAACGGCAGCACCGCCTCCTTCACCGCGATCGGCGCGTTGGGCAGCGGCTCGCTGCCGTCGCCGCTGGGCGGCAGCAGGCCCTCGGCCCGCAGGTCCGCGATCGTGGCGCCGAGCATGATCCGGGCGGCCGCCTTGGCCAGCGGCACCGCGGTCGCCTTGGAGACGAACGGCACGGTCCGGGACGCGCGAGGGTTGGCCTCCAGCACGTACAGCACGTCGTCCTTGAGCGCGTACTGGACGTTCAGCAGCCCCCGGACGCCGATCCCCCGGGCCAGCGCCTCGGTGGAGCGGCGCACGTTCTCGATGTCCGAGCGGCCCAGCGTGATCGGCGGCAGCGCGCACGCCGAGTCGCCGGAGTGGATGCCGGCCTCCTCGATGTGCTCCATGATCCCGCCGATGAACAGGCCGGTGCTGTCGTCGCCGCCGTCGAAGAGCGCGTCCACGTCGATCTCGATGGCGTCGTCGAGGAATCGGTCGACCAGCACCGGGTGCTCGGGCGTGACCTCGGTGGCCCGGCTGATGTACGACTCGAGCGTGGCGTCGTCGTAGACGATCTCCATGCCGCGCCCACCGAGCACGTAGGACGGCCGCACCAGCACGGGGTAGCCGATCTCGTCGGCGACCTCCTTGGCCTCGGCGAACGAGGTGGCCATGCCGAACTTCGGCGCCGGCAGGCCGGCCCGCTCCAGCAGCGCGCCGAACGCGCCGCGCTCCTCGGCCAGGTGGATCGCCTCCGGCGGCGTGCCGACGATCGGCACCCCGGCGTCCGCGAGCCGCTGCGCGAGCCCGAGCGGGGTCTGCCCGCCGAGCTGCACGATCACGCCCACCACGCCGGGACCGCCGGCGGCCACGCCCGTGCTGTGCTCGGCGTGCCAGACCTCCAGCACGTCCTCGAACGTCAGCGGCTCGAAGTAGAGCCGGTCGGAGGTGTCGTAGTCGGTCGAGACGGTCTCCGGGTTGCAGTTGACCATCACGGTCTCGAAGCCGCCGTTCGGCGCCGAGCGCAGCGCCATCGCGGCGTGCACGCACGAGTAGTCGAACTCGATGCCCTGGCCGATCCGGTTCGGGCCGGAGCCCAGGATCAGCACCTTGGGCCGGTCGCTCGGGCGCACCTCGGTCTCGCCGTCGGCGTCGGACTCGTACGCCGAGTAGTGGTACGGCGTGGCCGCGTCGAACTCGGCCGCGCAGGTGTCCACCGTCTTGTAGACCGGCCGCACCTCCAGCCGGTGCCGCAGCGCGCGCACGCCGTCCTCACCGGCCAGCTCCGGCCGGAGCGCGGCGAGCTGGCGGTCGGAGCAGCCGGCCCGCTTGGCCCGGCGCAGCAGCGCGTCGTCCAGCACGGGTGCTTCCAGGATCTCGGTCCGCAGCTCGACCAGGGCCAGGATCTGGTCCACGAACCAGGGGTCCATGCCGGACGCGGCGCACACCTCGGCGACCGAGTGGCCCAGCCGCAGCGCCCGCTCGACGTCGTAGAGCCGGCCGTCGTGCGGGGTCTTCAGCGCCTCGATCGGGTCGTTGTCCGGGTCGGGCGTGGTCCAGAAGCCGGCGGCCTTGGTTTCCATCGAGCGCATGGCCTTCTGCAGGGCCTCGCCGAACGAGCGGCCCAGGCTCATCGCCTCGCCGACCGACTTCATCGTCGTGGTCAGCTCCGGGTCGGCGCCGGGGAACTTCTCGAACGCGAACCGCGGGATCTTCACGACCACGTAGTCCAGGGTCGGCTCGAAGCTCGCCGGGGTCTCCCTGGTGATGTCGTTGCGGATCTCGTCGAGGGTGTAGCCGATCGCCAGCTTGGCCGCGATCTTGGCGATCGGGAAGCCGGTGGCCTTGGAGGCGAGCGCCGAGGAGCGCGACACCCGCGGGTTCATCTCGATCACGACCAGCCGGCCGTCGACCGGGTTGATCGCGAACTGGATGTTGCAGCCGCCGGTGTCCACGCCGACCTCGCGCAGCACCGCGATGCCCACGTCCCGCAGCTGCTGGTACTCCACGATCGGTCAGCGTCAGGGCCGGCGCCACGGTCACCGAGTCGCCGGTGTGCACGCCCATCGGGTCGATGTTCTCGATCGAGCAGACCACGACCACGTTGTCCTTGTGGTCGCGCATCAGCTCCAGCTCGTACTCCTTCCAGCCGAGCACGCTCTCCTCGATCAGCACCTCGGTGCTGGGGCTGGCGGCCAGGCCGGTGCCGGCGATGAGCCGCAGCTGGGCCTCGTCGTGCGCCATGCCCGAGCCGAGCCCGCCCATGGTGAAGCTGGGCCGCACGACGACCGGGTAGCCCAGGTCCTCGACGGTCGCGAAGACCTCGTCCATGGAGTGGCAGACCGCGCTGCGCGGCACGTCGGCGCCGATCTTGCGGACGATCTCCTTGAACTTCTGCCGGTCCTCGCCGCGCTGGATCGCCTCGATGTCGGCGCCGATCAGCTCGACGCCGTACTTGTCCAGCACGCCGCGCTCGTGCAGCGCCACGGCCGTGTTCAGCGCGGTCTGGCCGCCGAGCGTGGCGAGGATCGCGTCCGGCCGCTCACGGGCGATGACCAGCTCGACGAACTCCGGGGTGATCGGCTCGACGTAGGTCGCGTCGGCGAACTCCGGGTCGGTCATGATCGTGGCCGGGTTGGAGTTGACCAGGCTGACCCGGATGCCCTCCTCGCGCAGCACTCGGCACGCCTGGGTGCCCGAGTAGTCGAACTCGCAGGCCTGGCCGATGACGATCGGGCCGGAGCCGATCACCAGCACATGGTGCAGATCGGTTCTCTTCGGCATCAGCGACCGCCCTCCATCAACTTCACGAACCGATCGAACAGGTAGTCGGCGTCGTGTGGACCGGCCGCCGCCTCGGGGTGGTACTGCACACTGAAAGCACGGAGCACGCGGTCCTCATCGCGCAGCGCCAGGCCCTCGACCACGTCGTCGTTGAGGCAGACGTGGCTCACCTCGACCCGGCCGAACTCGGTCTCGCTGACCCGGTCGAGCGGCGCGTCCACGGCGAAGCCGTGGTTGTGCGCGGTCACCTCGACCTTGCCGGTGGACCGGTCCTGCACCGGCGAGTTGATGCCGCGGTGGCCGTAGCGCAGCTTGTACGTGCCGAAGCCGAGCGCCCGGCCGAGCAGCTGGTTGCCGAAGCAGATGCCGAACAGCGGGACCTGCCGCTCCAGCATTCCCCTGGCCACGCTGAGATCCGCGGTGGCCGGGTCGCCGGGGCCGTTCGAGAGGAACACCCCGTCGGGGTTGATGGCGAGCACGTCGTCCACCGTCGAGGTCGACGGCAGCACGTGCACCTCGATGCCGCGGGCGGCCATCCGGCGCGGCGTGTTCCGCTTGATGCCGAGGTCGAGCGCGGCCACGGTGAACCGCTTCTCGCCGATCGCCGGCACCACGTACGGGTCGGCGGTGGTCACCTCGCCGGCCAGGTCCGCACCGGCCATGCCGGGGCTGGCGAGCACCCGGGCCAGCAGCGCCTCGGGATCGGTCTCCACGCTGGACACGCCGGCCCGCATCGCCCCGCGTTCGCGCAGATGCCGGGTGAGCGCGCGAGTGTCCACGCCGGAGATGCCGACCACGCCCTGGTCGGCGAGTTCGTCGGCCAGCTCCCGTTCGGAACGCCAGTTCGAGGCGGCGCGGGAGGGGTCGCGGACCACGTAGCCGGCGACCCAGATCCGGTCGGACTCGCGGTCCGCGTCGTTCACGCCGGTGTTGCCGATGTGCGGGGCGGTCATCGCGACGATCTGCCGGTGGTAGGACGGGTCGGTGAGGGTCTCCTGGTAGCCCGTCATGCCGGTGTTGAAGACGGCCTCACCGAACGTCTCGCCGGCGGCGCCGTAGGACTCGCCGCGGAAGGTCCGGCCGTCCTCCAGCACCAGCAGGGCAGGGGTACGACTCATGCTTCACTCCCGGTCGTCTTCTTCGGTCGGGTGGACGCGTCGCCGAGCAGCTCCCGCAGCGAGTGCAGGTACGGCGCGTGGACGGCGTGCTGGTCGGCGCGGAACGCGGTGTCCAGCAGCTCGCCGCGGTGCTCCCAGGTGACGACCAGCAGCCGGCCCTCGCCCATCACCTTGCCGGCGAGCGCGGAGTCCAGCCGGACGTCCCGCAGCGCCTCGGTGCGGGACGAACACGGCCGGCGCGCCGACCCGGTCCATCAGCAGGCCGGCGGACGTGAGGCGCAGGCTGCCGGCGCTGCGGTCGGACAGCTGACCGGCCACGATGCGGGCCTGCCAGTCGCCGGCCTTGGTGGTGCCGACGTACAGGCCGCCGGCGGCCGGCAGAAGCAGCGGCGCCAGCCCGGTCGGGGCGGCGGGCAGCGGCAACAGACCGGCCTGGGCGTCGGCCTTGCGGCGCCAGCCGCGCCGCATCGCGTACGCGCCCAGCACGAAGACCGCGATCGTCAGACCGGTGAGTCCCAGCCGCTCCAGCCACTGGTTCTCGGTGGCCGCCGCGGCGGCGAGGTTCACCACTGGCTCTTCCCGTCCAGCACCGTGGCCCGCCCCCGCAGGAAGGTGGCGACCGGGCGGGCCGGCAGCCGCAGCCCGGCGTACGGGGTGTTCCGGCTGATGCTGGCCAGCTCCTGCGGCTGCACGGTCCAGGCCGAGTCCGGGTCGACCAGCACCAGGTTCGCGGCCGCGCCGACGCTCAGGTCGCCGCCGTGTCCCCCGATGCCGCCAGCCTGGCCGGTGCCGGCCAGGCCCGCGATCCGGGCCGGTGCGCGGCTCATCCGCTCGGCCACGCCGTCCCAGTCGAGCAGGCCGGTCGAGACCATCGCCTCGGCGACCACGCCGAGCGCGGTCTCCAGCCCGAGCATGCCGGGCCGGGCGCAGCCCCACTCGCACTCCTTGTCCTCGCGGGTGTGCGGCGCGTGGTCAGTGGCGACGACGTCGATCGTGCCGTCGGCCAGGCCCTCGCGCAGCGCCTGCACGTCCTCGCTGGTGCGCAGCGGCGGGTTGACCTTGTAGACCGGGTCGTAGCCGCTGGCCAGGTCGTCGGTGAGGAGCAGGTGGTGCGGGGTGACCTCGGCGGTGACCCGCCAGCCCTTGCCCTTGGCCCAGCGGATGATCTCGACGCTGCCCGCGGTGGAGACGTGGCAGACGTGCAGCCGGGAGCCGACGTGGCCGGCGAGCAGCGCGTCGCGGGCGATGATCGCCTCCTCCGCCACGGCCGGCCAGCCGGTCAGTCCGAGCCGGGCCGACTGCTCGCCCTCGTTCATCTGGGCGCCGACGGTGAGCCGGGGCTCCTCCGCGTGCTGGGCCACGATCCCGTCGAACGCCTTGACGTACTCCAGCGCGCGCCGCATCAGCGCCGGGTCGGCGAGGCAGTGGCCGTCGTCGGAGAACATCCGCACCTTCGCGGCGGAGTCGGCCATCGCACCGAGCTCGGCCAGCCGCTCGCCGGCCAGCCCCACGGTGATCGCGCCGATCGGCTGCACGTCCACCAGCCCGGCCTCCTGACCGAGCCGCCAGACCTGCTCGACCACGCCGGCCGTGTCGGCCACCGGGTCGGTGTTGGCCATCGCGCAGACCGCCGTGTACCCGCCGAGGGCGGCGGCGCGGCTGCCGGTCTCGACCGTCTCGGCGTCCTCCCGGCCCGGCTGGCGCAGGTGGGTGTGCAGGTCGACGAAGCCGGGCAGCGCGACCAGGCCGGCCGCGTCGATCACCGTGGCGTTCGCGCCGGCGGACTCGACGAACACGCCGTCCTTGATGTGCAGGTCAGCGGGCTGGCCACCGTTGATGGCCGCGCCCTTGATGAGGAAACTCATGCTGTCAGTTCTCCTTGGTGCCGGCGCCGCCGAGCAAGAGGTAGAGGGCCGCCATCCGGACGCTGACGCCGTTGGTGACCTGTTCGACGATGGTCGAGCGGACCGAGTCGGCCACCTCGGGCGCGATCTCCATGCCGCGGACCATCGGACCGGGGTGCATGACGATGGCGTGCTCGGGCAGCGCGGCCATCCGCTTGGCGTCCAGGCCGTACCGCCGGCTGTACTCGCGCACGGTCGGGAAGTAGGACGCGTTCATCCGCTCCCGCTGCACCCGCAGCATCATCACCACGTCGCTCTTCGGCAGCACCGCGTCGAGGTCGTAGGAGACCGCGGCGGGCCAGGCGTCCACGCCGACCGGCAGCAGGGTGGGCGGGGCGACCAGCGTGACGTCGGCACCGAGCGTGTGCAGCAGCAGCACGTTCGACCGGGCGACCCGGCTGTGCAGCACGTCCCCGACGATCGTGACCCGCAGGCCCTCGAGCCGGCCGAGCCTGTTGCGCATCGTGTACGCGTCCAGCAGCGCCTGGGTGGGGTGCTCGTGGGTGCCGTCGCCGGCGTTCACCACGACACCGTCGATCCACTGCGCGAGCCGGTACGGGGCGCCGGACTCGCCGTGCCGGATCACCACCGCGTCCGCCCCCATCGCCTGCAGGGTCAGCGCGGTGTCCTTGAGGCTCTCGCCCTTGCTGACGCTGGAGCCCTTGGCGGAGAAGTTGATGACGTCGGCGGAGAGCCGCTTGGCCGCCGCCTCGAACGAGATCCGGGTGCGGGTGGAGTCCTCGTAGAAGAGGTTGACCACGGTCCGGCCGCGCAGCGTGGGCAGCTTCTTGACCTCGCGGGTCGCCAGCGCGGCCATCTCGGCGGCCGTGTCCAGCACCAGCAGGGCGTCGTCCCGGTTCAGGTCGGCCGCGGAGAGCAGGTGCGGGATCATCGGGTCTCCCCCTTGGCTGCGGTCCGGCGCTCGCCGGCGGCGGTGCGGCCGTCGGCGGCTGCCTGGTCCGGGTCGGCGCCGGGGCTCGGGGCGGCGATCAGCACCGCGTCCCGGTCGTCCACCTCGCGGAGCAGCACCTTCACGCTCTCGGTGCGGGCGGTGGGCAGGTTCTTGCCGACGTAGTCGGCGCGGATCGGCAGCTCCCGGTGGCCGCGGTCGACCAGGACCGCGAGCTGGACCGCACGGGGCCGGCCCAGATCGCTCAGCGCGTCCAGGGCGGCCCGCACGGTGCGACCGGAGAACAGCACGTCGTCGACGAGCACGACCCGCTGGCGGTCGATCCCGCCCGGCGGCACGTAGGTGGGCTCCAGCGCACGCGCGCCGCGGAGCCGAAGGTCGTCGCGGTAGAGGGTGATGTCGAGCGTGCCCACCGGGATGTCGACGTCGGTGAAGGCGCGGATCCGGTCGGCGAGCCGGCGGGCGAGATGAGCACCGCGGGTCGGGATGCCGAGCAGAACGGTCTCGGCCGCGCCCTCGGTCTTCTCGATGATCTGGTGCGCGATCCGGTCGACGATCCGGGCCAGATCGGCCGCGTCGAGGATGGGGCGCTGGACTGCGGGGGGCTCCGCTGATGCGGACGTACCGAGGGCAGGCGTCACCGCCAGACCTCCTTCCCTGCCTCACTGGACAGGTCGTTAAAGGACGTCGGTCGAGGTCACGCTACCAGCGGGCCCGAGCCACTCCGAATCAAGCGATCTAGCTCACATGTGGCGTGTCGCGTCGTTACGGAACGCAATGAAATCGTCCATTCCTCTTGACCACGCCTACGGAATGGCCGTACGGTCACTCTCCGTAGCGACTCAGCGCGACCGTGTTGTGCCGGGTCCGACCAGTCATCACCTTCGATCCCTCCGGAGCTTATATGTCCGACTACGCCAAGGCCCTCGGAGCAAGGCTGCGCGCCATCCGACAGCAACAGGGCCTGTCCCTGCAGGGCGTGGAGGAGAAGTCCGGCGGGCGCTGGAAAGCCGTCGTGGTGGGCTCCTACGAGCGCGGTGACCGTGCCGTGACCGTGGCCCGGCTCAACGAACTCGCCGACTTCTACCGGGTTCCGATCGCCGAGTTGCTGCCTGGTGAGGGCCCCGGCCGTCACGAGGGCGCCAGCAAGGTGGTCATCGACCTGGAGCGCCTCGCCCACCTGCCCGGCGACGAGATCGGGCCGGTCGTCCGATTCGCCCGCAGCATCCAGCAGCAGCGCGGTGACTACAACGGCCGGGTGCTCTCGATCCGCGCCGTCGACCTGCAGGCTCTCGCCATCGTCTACGACCTCTCCCCCGCCGGCCTGATCGAGCGCCTGACCGAGTGGGGCGTCCTGGTCGCCACGCCGATCCGCTGACCACCCCCACACGCCTTTGGGCGACATTTTCACGGCCATGGCCGTGAAAATGTCGCCCATTTTGGACTGGCGAGCAGTTAGGGCCTGTTTCCTAGGCCCTCTGCCGGCTGCGCCGAGCCCCAGACGACGACCGACGGCGTTGTCGGCCCGCCCGGACACAAGACCGTATCCGGACAGACCTCCGCCTTGCCGGACCGCCGCCTGGAACACGTCTCGCTCGACCAGGGACTTCGAAACAGGCCCTAGCTGAGTTCCGCCTTCAACAGCTGGAGCCGGCCGAGCAGGCCGTTGACGAACCGCGGCGACTCGTCGGTGGAGAGCTCCTTGGCGAGGTCCACCGCCTCGTCGATCGCGACGGCGTCCGGGATGTCGTCGCACCAGAGCAGCTCGTAGATCGACACCCGCAGGATGTTCCGGTCCACCGCCGGCATCCGGTCCAACGACCAGCCCTCGGCGTACGTGGTGAGCAGCTCGTCGATCCGGTCGCGCCGCTCGGTGACGCCCTCGACCAGCGTCACGGCGTACTCGGGCACCGGCGGATCGGCCTGCTTGAGCCGGTCGGCGGCGGTGGCCATGACGTCCGTGCCGCGCAGATCCGACTCGTACAGGATGTCGAGTGCACGCTTGCGCGCCTTGCGACGCGCCGACCGGCGCTCGGGGTGTTCGCCCTTAGCCGGCACGTCAGCTGTTCACACGGCTGATGTACCGACCGTCGCGCGTGTCGACCTTGATCTTCTCGCCGGTGCTGACGAAGAGCGGCACCTGCACGGTCGCGCCGGTCTCCAGCTCGGCCGGCTTGGTGCCGCCGGTGGAGCGGTCGCCCTGCAGACCCGGGTCGGTGTGCTTGATGATCAGCTCGACGCTGGCCGGGAGCTCGACGTACAACGGCGTGCCGTCGTGCAGCGCGACCATCGCCTCGGCGTTCTCCAGCAGGTAGTTGGCGTTGTCGCCGAGGGTCAGCCGGGGCACGTGGTGCTGGTCGTAGGTGTCCGAGTCCATGAACACGAAGTCCTCGCCCTCCTTGTAGAGGAAGGACATGCTGCGCTTGTCGACGTTCGCGGTCTCGACCTTGGTGCCGGCGTTGAAGGTCTTGTCGACGACCTTGCCGCTGAGCACGTTCTTCAGCGTGGTGCGCACGAACGCGCCACCCTTGCCGGGCTTGACGTGCTGGAACTCGACGACATTCCACAGCTGCCCGTCGATGTTCAGCGTCATGCCGTTCTTCAGGTCGTTGGTGGTGGCCATGCTTGGTGTGTCTCCTTGGTGGCCGCGCATCGTCGCGGCCCGACGGGCGGGCTGATGGTCGGGGTGTCTGCCCAGCGCGCAGGCGCGGGCGCCAAGACCCGACAGAGTGTACCGGTCCGACCTGGCTTCGCCGCGAACTGAGCCGGTCAGGGGGCCTCGACGGGCTGGAACCAGACGCCCTGCCAGTCGCTGACGATCACCGCACCGGGCGGGTTGACCTCCACCCACTCCCGCGCCGCGATCGGATCGACGTGCCGGATCTCGACCGTGCCGAACGCACATCGGCCCACGGGCGTGCGACGCAGCGCGATGGTCACGCCCGCCACGGCGAACATCCCGAGCAGGCTGACGAGCCGGGACACGAGCGGCCACCAAGGCCTCGGCCCGTCCCAAGTCGTCGAACAGCCACGATCGCCTCGATCACGCTCAGGAGCGCCGTGGCGCCGATGCACGCGAAGAACGCCCGCCAGGCCCAGACCAGCGTGCGGATCCGCCGGGCGGTTCGCGGATCCACCGGCACCTGCAGCGTCACGGAACGCCAGAGCAGCGGGTGCCGGCAGTAGAGCGGCGCGAGCCCCGGCTCCGGGCTTCCGTCGCCGATCGAAACGGGCGGCATGACGAGCTGCGGCAAGGCCGCGTCTGGCAATCCTGATCACGGCCACCCGGCAACTGTGGCACAGCCCCGCACCTGGGCTTTCACCCCTCGGCGGATAACGACACGGCGGCGACCCTTGACGTCCGTCGGGCCGCTGCCGTAGGTTCCCCGGCAAATAGGAAAGTTTCCTAACGATTAACGTTTCGCTGCGCGTTCACCACCCGCCGTGCCCGATCGCCGCCCTGCCGACCGCCCACCGGTCATCGCTCCGCCGCCCTCCGTCTTGCTCACCGCACCGTCGCCCCGCCGGTACCGCCGCCCAGATTTCCGTAGGAGTCGTCGATGAGCTCTTCCCGCCGGTTACGGTCCAGGTCACGCGTGGTCGCCACGACCACGGCGGCCGGCGTCGCCGCGGCGGGAATCCTCGCCGCCGGCCCGGGTGCCGCCGCGGTGCCCGGATCGTCGACGACCGTCCCCGGCGTGGTCCGGGTGGACCAGGTCGGCTACGGGCTGGACGAGGCGAAGCAGGCGTACCTGATGGCACCCGCCGCCACTCCCGGCGCGAGGTTCTCCGTGGTCGACCCGCGCGGCCGGACCGTGTTCACCGGGAAGGTCGGTACGAGCCGCGGTGGCTGGAACGCCGCGTACGGCGCGATCCAGCCCCTCGACTTCACCAAGCTGCGCCGGCCGGGCACCTACCGGATCAACGTCGCCGGCTCCACCCGGTCGCCGGCCTTCCGGATCGCGCCGACCGCCAGCCTCACCGGACCGCTGGCCCAGGACAGCACCCACTTCTTCCAGGTCCAGCGGGACGGTGCCACGCAGGTCCGCACCCGGGTCGACCGCAAGAAGTCGCACCTCGCCGACCGCACGGCCACCGTGTACGAGCACCCGGTCTTCGTCGGTGAAGGCGGCGACGAGATCGGCGCCCCGCTCAAGCCCGTCGCCGGCGCCGCCACGGTGGACGTCGAGGGCGGCTGGTTCGACGCCGGCGACTTCGTCAAGTTCACCCACGCGTCCGCCTACTCCACCGCCGAGCTGCTGTACGTCCAGCGCTCCCAGGGCAGCCGCGACCGCGTCCTCGGCGCCGAGGCCAAGCACGGCGTGGAGTGGCTCGACAAGGTGTGGGACGCCCGGCGCAAGGTGCTCTACGTGCAGGTCGGCATCGGTACCGGCAGCGAGGAGTTCGGCTTCGTCGGCGACCACGACGTGTGGCGGCTGCCCGAGGCCGACGACGCGCTCGACGTCCGGCCGGGCGACCCGGAGTACTTCATCAAGCACCGCCCGGTCTTCGCGGCCGCCGCGCCCGGCGGGAAGATCAGCCCCAACCTGGCCGGCCGGATCGCCGCCTCGTTCGCCCTCGCGGCTCAGCTCGAAGCCAAGCGGAACCCGCGCCTCGCCCGGCACTACCTCGACGAGGCCGCCACGATCTTCGCGCTCGCCAAGACCACCGACGTCGGCGAGCTGATCACCGCCTTCCCGCACGCCTACTACCCCGAGGACTCCTGGGAGGACGACCTGCAGTTCGGCGCCACCGAGCTCGCCGCCGCCGGCCGGCTCCTCGGCGACCGGCGCAGCACCGGCTGGCTCCGCGCGGCCGCCCACTGGGCCAAGGCCTACCTCGCCAGCGACCACCTGGACACCCTGAACCTGTACGACACGAGCGCGCTCGCCCACACCGACCTGATCCGGCTGCTGCGGGCGAACCGGCACGTCAGCGGCCTGGAGATCGGCGAGAAGGCGCTTCTGGGCGACCTGCGACGCCAGCTCGACGGCGGGGTGGCCGCCGCGGCCGAGAACCCGTTCGGCTCCGCAGCCGACGTGACCGGCTTCGACGTCGCGACCCGCAGCCTCGGGTACGCCGCGACCGTCCAGCTCTACCGCTCGGTCACCGGCGACCGCCGGTACGACGCCTTCGGCACCCACCAGCGGAACTTCGTGCTCGGCGCCAACGCCTGGGGCACCTCGCTGGTGATCGGCGCCGGCACGGTGTTCCCGCACTGCCCCCAGCACCAGGTGGCCAACCTCGCCGGCGGCCTGAACGGCGGCAAGAAGGTCGTGGTCGGCGCCGTCGTCAACGGCCCCAACGGTGCCGGCAACTTCGAGGACCTCGGCATCCCCGACGGCGCGAACCTCTGCCCCGCCGACGGAGCCAACCCGTTCGCCGCGTTCGACACTGCCGAGGCCCGGTACCTCGACGACGTGCGGGCCTGGCCCAGCAGCGAACCCGCGATCGACTTCACCTCCACCGGAATGCTCGCGTTCGCCCTCTCCGGCAGGAGATAGGCAGCCGAACGCGCCAAGAACTGGTCCGCCGTCCGCCGCACCCGGACGGCGGGCCAGCTTGTTGTTAGGGGCGCTGCGGCCGGCCCAGCCGCGCCTGGCCGGCGTTCTCGGCGGGGCGCGGCCTGGAGGCCAGCGCCCCGCCTGCGGCCTTGGCCAGACGCGGCTGGACTTGGCCTCGCTCGCCACTCGGTCGGCTTGGGTTAGAGCGCCGCGGCGCTACGCGCGCGGGTGGTGGTTGGGGTTAGAGCAGCCGCTTCGCTGCGCTCGCGGGTGGGGGTGGGGTTAGAGCGCCGCTTCGCTGCGCTCGCGGGCGGGGTTGGGGTTAGAGCAGCCGCTCGCTGCGCTCGCGGGTGCGGTCCATTCGCGACCCTGGAGGGCGCAAATGGACCGCAGCAGGTCAACGGCGGTTGCGGTTCGAATCCGCCCTGGAAGGGCGGAATTGAACCGCACCGTCTGGGACCGGCCTGGGCTCGGTTGCGAGCAGCCGGGCGACAGTCTCTCGACAGCAGAAAATCGACCGCAGTCGACATACAGCACGAGCAATCTGTAGCAATCGATGGTAGACAACAAAGGAACAGTCGATCCGCTACGCAACGGGGAGCAAGCGATGACACTCAGCGCTCAGGGATTCGCCATCATCCAGACCCCGGAGGTCGACGCGAAGACCTTGGCCGAGTTCGAGCGTCTCCCCCTCGATCCGTACACCGGGTCCAACCAACGGTATCGCCGCTTCTCCCAGTTCAGGCTCCACTACGACGCAGGATGGCGACTCGAGGTCTTACCGCACCGCGCCTTCGCGCAACCGCGCCAGTACAACGACCTCGTCGGCGGGCAGCTCCGTCAGCTGGAGCCGTTGACCGTCGACCCGACCTGGCTCATCGCGGCCGGCGCCGACGCGATCCCCCTCGACCGAGACGAGGTCTGGCAGCTCAACATTCACCAGTGCCGGGTCATCTCCACCTCCGACGTGGCCGGTGTCGCTGCTCCGGAGGGGCCGCACCGGGACGGCCACCACTACGGCATCGTCGCCGTCACCCGCCGGCACAACATCACCGGCGGCGAGACCGAACTCATGCCACTCGGCGGCGGCACGCCCTTCTACCGTGGCATCCTGCGCCCCGGCCAGGCGGTGATCTTCGATGATCGCCGCATGTTCCACAACGTCACCGACATCGTGCACCGGGATGACTCCGGCGGCTACCGCGACGTCTGGCTGGTCGCCGTGAACCCCTGGGCGAATCGCCGCTACGGCGAGGCGTACGAGGCTGAAGTCCGAGCCAGCAACGAGCAGTCGGCGCACGCCAAGTGACGCGCGCCGCCGCCGTCGTCGGAGCCGCCGGCACACCGCCCGTCTACGACCGCATCGGCATCGGATACCGGTCCGTCCGCCGGCCCGATCCGCGCTGGTCGGCCCTGATCAGGGCCGCGATCGGCGAGGGTCGTTCGGTCGTCAACGTCGGCGCGGGCGCCGGCTCGTACGAGCCGGTCGATGTCCCGGTGACCGCGGTCGAACCGTCGATGGTGATGATCGCCCAGCGCCCCGCTGGCGCCGCACCGTGCGTCGCCGGGCGGGCCGAGGCTCTTCCCTTCGACGACGGCGCGTTCGACGTGGCGCTGGCAGTGCTCACCGTGCATCACTGGGCGGATCTCGCCAGGGGCATCGCGGAGTTGCACCGCGTCGCTCGGCGGTACGTGATCGTCAGCTACGACATGGACGTCCAGGATCAGTTCTGGCTCACCCGTGACTACATCCCGAAGATCGCCGACGCCGAGCACAGCCGCGTTCCCGCACTTGCCACACTGCAGAATCGGCTGCCGGGTAGCCGGGTCGAACCACTGCCGATCTCCGCTGACTTCACCGACGGCTTCATGACCGCCTTCTGGCAGCGCCCCCATGCCTATCTCGATCCGGCAGTCCGCCGCTCCTGCTCGGCTTTCGCGCTGACCGACCGGGACGCTGTCGAGCGGGGTATCGCGTCGCTCCGCTCCGACCTGGCGAGCGGTGCGTGGGAACGGCGATTCAGGCACCTTCGTGCGCTGAGTTCGATCGACGCCGGATTCCGACTCATCACCGGAACCTCTCGCCCCGACAGCGATTGGCCGCGGCCATGACCGAAGC
This sequence comes from uncultured Actinomycetota bacterium, assembly GCA_963746095.1. Taxonomy (GTDB): domain Bacteria; phylum Actinomycetota; class Actinomycetes; order Mycobacteriales; family Cryptosporangiaceae; genus CAVVAL01. The sequence continues at coordinate 137,482 of CAVVAL010000001.1, forward strand.
CACCCTCACCGGCCCGCTCGGCCGCGGAAGCGGGCCAGCGCCGCAGGCGATGACCCGCGGTCGGACGAGGCCGCTTGGGATTATGAAAAGTTGGCAGAGGTGGCCGCTCGGCACGGCACGCCCACGCATGTATTCGCCCCGGACCGGCTGGATCGCCGGCTCGACGCGTTCCTCGCCGCCTTCACGCCGGTGGCGGCCGATACCCGGCTCTACTACTCGGTCAAGACCAACTACCTCCCCAGCCTCTGCCGCCAACTCGCCGGCCGAGGCATCGGCGCGGACGTGGTCTCCGGGTATGAGCTCGCCGCCGCCCTGCGCGCCGGGTTCGAGCCCACCCGGATCGTCTTCAACGGACCGGTGAAGACCGGCGCCGAACTCACCGAGGCAGTCCGCCTAGGCGTCCAGGTCAACATCGACGGGGCGCACGAGGTGGCGATGCTCGACCAGCTCGCCGCCGACGCGGGCGGTGTCGTACCGGTGGGGATCCGGCTCGCACCCGGCCTACCGCTGGCCACCAGCGCCGACCCGTCCTACCGGCACCAGATCGAGCAGAGCGCGCGCCGATCCCGGTTCGGGTGGCCGGTCGGATCGCCGCAACTGGCCGCGGTGATCGCCGACATCGCTTCCCGGTCGCGCCTCCGCCTGGTGTCGGTCCACTGCCACCTCGGCAGTCAGATCGTGCACGAACAGGCACTGCGGAACGCGATCGACGCGGTCCTCGCCGAAGCCGGCCGGCTGCACCAGCGCTTCGGGCTTCGCGAAATCAACATCGGCGGCGGGTTCGGCATACCGGGCATCCAACGCCCCCGGATCGGGCCGCTCGGCACGGCATGGACCCTGGCCGGCGGTCAACCGCCCACGGATCCGGAGCCGGAACTCGATGTCGCGGCCTTCTTCGCCTGGCTGGCTCCGGCGCTCGCCAAAAACGCCGTGGATGAGCTCACGGTTGCGTGCGAGCCAGGTCGGTGGTTGGTTTCGGACACCATGGCCACCCTCACCAGTGTCGCCAGCCGCAAGGAGCTGCCGGACGCACGCTGGCTGATCCTGGACGCCGGCAACAACGTGGCCCCGTGGACAGGTACCGGCGAGCGCCATCGGTTCGTGCCCTTGGGACGGACGCACTCCGCCACGACCGTGCCCTGGTCCGTAGCCGGCCCGCTCTGCTACGAGAACGACCTCCACGGCCACGGAATCGTGCTTCCGGCCGACCTCGACCTCGGCGACCTCGTCTGCATCCACGACACCGGCGCCTACTCGATCGGGCGGAGCAGCAACTTCATCAGGACGCGGGCCGCTGTGGTCGCCCTCGACGGGGACGGCGGCGAGCGCGTGGTGTGGCGTGCCGAGACCTTGGACGACGTGTTCGCCTTCGAGCCGGAAGGTCGTGACACCCAGTGAATCGGTACCGGCGCCTCCTCAGGGCCCCCGGCGCCGTACGAGCCGCAGTTCCCGCGCTCTTCGCGCGCCTCGCCGGCACGATGGCTGGGTTGTCGATCCTGCTGATGGTCGCCGGCGCGGGCCGCTCCTACACGACCGCTGGTCTGGTGAGCGCCAGCTACTTCTGCGGCACGGCTGCCGGCTCGCCGGTGCTGGGCCGGCTGCTCGACCGGTACGGCCCGGCGTCGATCCTGCCCATCTCGGGTGTCGCGGCGTCGGCGTCTCTCGGTGCCTTGGCACTGATCGGCGGTGACGGACCGATGGCTTCCCTGGTGACCTCGGCCGCGGTCGCCGGGCTCAGCAACCCACCGGTAGGAGCGTCCATGCGGGCACTCTGGTCCACGCTCACCGTCGACGAGGAGGTGCGGCACACCGCCTACGTGTTCGAGGCGACGCTGAGCGAACTGTTGTTCATCACCGGCCCGAGCCTGACCACGCTGGTGGCTGCCGTCGTCAACCCACCCGCGGCCGTCGTGACCGCCGCACTGCTCGTCGGGGGCGGCGCCATCGGCTACGCGGCTTCGCCCGCGGTGCGGGCGATCGGCCCCCGGCCGGTCAGCCGCGCCCGGCCGGCCGGCACCGGTGGGCATCTCCCCATGGCCGCCGCTCTCGTCGCGATCGCACTCACCGCGGCGCTGTCGAGTGCCCTGGCCGTCGCGGTCGCCGCATTCCTACAGGACAGGGGCCAGCCGCAGGCGCTGACCGGGACTCTGGTCGCGCTCCAGTCCGTCGGCAGCGTCATCGGCGGGCTGGTGTACGGCGCGTTGAGCCGCCGCGGTACGCCAGTGCGGCGGTACCTCTCGCTGCTCGCCGTGCTCACCGCCGCGCTGGCTGTCCTGCCCGCTGCGGCGGCCGTGCCTGCGGTCGCCGGCGTCGTCGTGCTGGCGGTGCTGCTCGTAATCAGCGGCGTGCCGCTCGCCCGACGGGCGCGGAGGAATTCGCCCTCGTCGGCGCGCTGGCGCCGCCGGATCGGATGACCGCCACGTTCTCGGTGGTCGGCACGGTGATCGCCCTCGGCGGTGCGGCCGGCACCGCACTCGGCGGCGCCGTCGCCGACGGCCCCGGACCGTCGGCCGCACTCCTGCTGCCCGCTGTCTTCACAGCGGCCGCCCTGCTTCTTGTCTGGTTCTGCAGAGCAGAATTCGCCCGTGCCACGGCGCCGCCGACACTCGTCCAGACGCCATGACCGCCCGCCCGCCGGCTGAGAGGATGGCGACGATGCCCGACGAGGGACAGCGCGACGTCTTCGCTGTGGTCGAAACGCAGCTTTCCAACTTCGGGCTCACTCCGCTGCGCGCGGCGCACGAACTCGGATTCCACACCGTCTTCGTCAGCAACGACGCCGATCGCTACCGCCGTGTCGGCAGTGCCGAGGAGGTCTACGCCAAGTACATCTCCGAGATCGTGGCGGCCGACACCAACAGCGTGGATGCCGTCGCCGCCGCACTGACGCCCTTCCACGCGCGGGGGCGGCTCCGCGGCGTCATGACCGTCACCGACTACAACATGCCGCTGGTGGCCGAGGTGGCCGTCCGGCTCGGGCTGCCGGGGCTGGCACCGGCCGCGGCCCGCGCCGCCCGGGACAAGTTGTTGACCAGGCGGATCTGCGCGGACGCCGGCGTGCCCGTGCCTCGGTACGTCTGGGCCGAGACCCAGTCCGCCGCGGTGGCGGGCGCCGCCCAGGTCGGCTACCCGTGCGTGGTGAAGCCGATGACCGAATCCGCGAGCATCGGCGTCACGCTGTGCCGTGACGAAGCCGAGCTGATCGTCGCCTACCAGGACATCGCCTCGGTGCCGGTGGACTTCCGTGGCCAGCCCCGCCGCCCCGGCGCGCTCGTCGAGGAGTACCTCATTGGCTACGAGGTGAGCGTCGAGTCCGTGCTGGTCGGTGGCGAGCGGATGCCAGCTCGGAGTCACGGACAAGGCCTTGGGGCCCCATCCGAATTTCGTCGAACTGGGCGACACGTTCCCCTCGATGCTGCCGGCACCCGTGCGCAGCCAGTGCGTCGAGGTGGCGAGCTCCGCTCTGGACGCCATCGGTCACGACTTCGGTGCCGCTCACGTCGAGATCAAGGTGACCGCCGCGGGTCCGAAGCTCGTGGAGATCAATGCCCGAATGGCCGGCGCCGAGATCCCCCTGCTCATCCGGGAAGCCCTGTGCATCTACCTCCAGCGCGAGGTGGTTCGGCTGCACGCGGGCCTACCGGCCGACCTGACGCCGACCGCCGGCCGGGCCGCCGCCTCGCGATACCTGAGCGCCCGCACCACCGGGGTACTCGACTCCTGGCACGGCGCCGACCTGGCGGCACAGATCCCCGGGGTGATCGAGGTCGACCTCGAGGTCTCCCCGGGCGAGGCGGTCCGACCGGCCGAGAGCGACCTGGACCTGCTCGGTTACGTGGTCGCGAGCGGCGACACGACCGGCGAGGCGGTCAGGCGTGCGGATGCCGCCTGCGGCCAACTGCACCCGGTGATCCGCCCAGCGGCGCCCGTCAGCGACATCGCGCCGCGCCGTGAAGCCGCCCGCTGATGGGCAAGCAGTTACACGTCTACAACGACGTCACGGCCTTGAGCGCCGCGGCGTGGGACGGGCTTCTCGGCGAACGCGCCTTCTACAGCTCGATCGGCTGGCTGCGACACGCGCACGCCACGGCCAGCGCACCGCCGGCCTACCTCGTCGCCGAGCGCGATGGCCGGTATACCGGCGTCCTCGCCGCTTATCCGCTCGATGCCGACTCGCCCTACGTGTTCTGCCGCGCCGACCGGGTGTTGGCACAGGCGCTCGGCGATGCGGCGTCGCCCGGGCTCGCCGCGGCCGTGCTGCCGACGCTGCTGTGCGGCGGACGCAACCCGTCCCACGCCCGGCTCGGAGCCCGCGCGGACCAGCCGGCGACGTGACCAGGGCCAGGCTCATCGGGCAGGCCGAACAGGTGGCCCGTGAACTCGGGTCTCCGGTCGGTCGGGTTCCTCTATGTCGACGAGGACGACGCAGCACTCCGAGCCGCGCTCGAGGCGGCCGGCTACCTCGGTTTCCCGAGCGAGGTCGCGTTCTCGCTGCCGATCGCCGGCAACGCCCTCACGGGATACCTGGACAGGCTCAGCCGCCCTCGACGCAACAAGGTCCGACGCGAGCTGCGAGATCTCGCCGACGGGCGCACCAGCTACCGGCACGAGGCGCTCACCGACGAACTGATCGAGCGGATCGCTCCCCTCGAACTGGCGCTCTACCGCCGGCACGGCACCCCCGCGGATGCCGATGCGTTCGTGGCCGTACTCCGCGGGATCGCCCGCAATCTGGTCGGCGCATCCCACGTGGTGCTCGCCGAGGTGGACGGACAGCTCGCGGGATTCGTGCTGGTGTTCCGGTTCCGCAGCGAGCTGTACGCCCGGCAAGTGGGCTTCGACTACGACCGCAAAGGCACCCTGCCGCTCTACTTTGGACTGGTGTACTACCACCTCGTGGAGTTCGCGCATCGGACCGGCGCCCGGCGCATCTTCTACTCGACGGGGTCGCCGACGGTGAAGCTCTCCCGAGGCTGCGAACCGATCGGACAGACCGGTTACCTGAAATGCTTCGACCCCTCGCTGCACGACCAGCTCTCGGCGGTGATCGCTCGACGGCAGGCCTGGGGACAGCGAGACTCGGGCTAGGGCCCGTTCTGAGAGGGGTCCTACAGGATGGTGACGGCGCCCTTGGGGTTGGCGGCCATCCAGCGGGCGGCGGCGCGCGGATCCACGCCGACGACCACCACGTCGCCTTCGCTGGTCACCTGGGCCAGTGGCCGAGCCGGGTACTGCATCATCCACACCGCCACGCCGTTCGCCAGGATCAGCGGCAGCGCCAGATAGCCCGGCGAGAACGGCAGGAAGTCGTCGCTGTCGGCGGCGAAGTAGGCCATGAACAGCACCAGCGCGACCAGACTCAGCGGCACCAGGACGAACACCTGCACCCGGCGCACCAGCCAGGACCGGGCCCAGCGCCGCCGGGTCACCTCGTCGACCGGCACGTCGAGGATCCGTCGCCCGAACCGCCGCAGGTCGAACCGGCGCAGCGGCGCCAGCACGGGATCGGCGCTCGCGTCCACCAGCGACACGTCCGGCATCGTCAGCGTGCCGAGCTCCTCCGCCGCGAGCAGTACGTCAGCCACGCTGAGCGAGGTGCAGCAGCGCGAGCCGGTAGCCGTCCACACCGAGCCCGACGATCACGCCGGTGGCCACGGCCGAGAGGTAGGAGTGGTGCCGGAACTCCTCCCGGGCGTGCACGTTGCTGATGTGCACCTCGATCAGCGGGCGCGGTGAGCATCGCGCAGGCGTCCCGGACGGCGATCGAGGTGTGCGTCCACGCGCCGGCGTTCAGCACCACCGCGGCGCCCTCGTCGGCGGCCGCGTGCAGCCAGCCGATCAGCTCGGCCTCGGCGTCGGTCTGCCGCACCTCGACGTCGAGGCCGGCCTCCTTGCCGGTCCGCTCGCAGAGCTCGACCAGGCCGGCGTAGGTGTCGTGGCCGTAGATGTCCGGCTCGCGCAGGCCGAGCCGGTTCAGGTTCGGGTCCATTGAGGACGTACACCTTCACAGCAGCACCTCCCGGCTCGGGCCGACGTCGCCGGGTGCCGTCGGACCGGAGTCGCGCGCCACCTCGGAGTACGCGGCCACCAGCAGGCCCGGGTCAGGGTCCTCCAGCACGGTCGGGCCTGGCCAGCCCGTCCAGCACGATGAAGCGCAGCCGGTTTCCGCGCGACTTCTTGTCCACCCGCATGGTGTCCAGCAGCGGCTGCCAGGCCCCGCCGTCGTACCCGGTGGGCAGGCCGAGCGAGGTGAGCACCGCACGGTGCCGGGCGGCCGTGGCGTCGTCCAGCCGGCCGGCCAGGCGGCCCAGCTCGGCGGCGAAGACCAGGCCGACGCTCACCGCGGCGCCGTGCCGCCACTTGTACCGCTCACGCTTCTCGATCGCGTGCGCGAGGGTGTGGCCGTAGTTGAGGATCTCCCGCAGCCCGCCCTCCTTCAGGTCCTCGCCGACCACGTCGGCCTTGACCTGGATCGACCGCTCGACCAGCTCGCGCAGGGCCGGGCCGGCCGGGTCGCTGGCGGCCTTCGGATCGGCCTCGATCAGGTCCAGGATGGCCGGGTCGGCGATGAAGCCGCACTTGACCACCTCGGCCAGCCCGGCGACCAGCTCGTGCCGGGGCAGCGTCTCCAGCGTGGCGAGGTCGACCAGCACGCCGGCCGGCGGGTGGAACGCACCGACCAGGTTCTTGCCGGTGGCCGTGTTGATGCCGGTCTTGCCGCCGACCGCGGCGTCGACCATGCCGAGCAGCGTGGTCGGGATCTGCACCACCCGGACCCCGCGCAGCCAGGTCGCCGCGACGAAGCCGGCCAGGTCGGTGACCGCTCCCCCACCGAGGCCGACCACGGCGTCGGTGCGGGTGAAGCCGGCCCGGCCGAGCACGTCCCAGCAGAAGCCGGCGACCTCCAGGGTCTTGGCGTCCTCGGCGTCGGGCACCTCGAGCGAGTGGGCGTCGAAGCCCTGCTGGCGCAGGTCGTCCCGGACCGCCTCGGCGCTGACCCGGAGGGTCGGCGCGTGCACCACCGCGACCCGCTCCGCGCCGGCCAGCAGCGGCGGCAGTTCGCCGAGCAGGCCGCGGCCGACCAGCACGTCGTAGGGCGCGTCGCCCGTCGACCCGGATCGTCGTGGCGTCGGCGGCGGTCATGCGGGTCCGCGTCCTCGTTCGCGTTCAGCGGCGTGCTCGGCGAGCCGCTCGGCGACCTCGTCGGTGATCTCGGCTGGCGTGCGGCCGTCGGTGGCGACGGTGACCACGGCGACCTCCTCGTAGAAGGGCCGGCGCTGTTCCAGCAGATGGCGCAGGGTGGCGCGGGGGTTGAGCGCGAGCACGCGGGCGGTCGGTGCCGAGGCCGACCCGGCTCACCGCGTCGCTCAGGCCGACCGCGAGGAAGACGACCCGGTGCGCGCCGAGCAGTTCGCGGGTCACCGGCGGAGAGGATCGCGCCGCCGCCGAGCGCGAGGACGCCGTCGTGCTCGGCCAGGCCGGCCCGCACGGCGGCCAGTTCGAGCGCCCGAAACGCCTCCTCGCCGTCGTCGACGAAGATCTCCGAGATCGGCTTGCCGGCCACGGCCTCGATGTCGTGGTCGACGTCGCGGAACGGGACCCCGAGCCGCTCGGCGAGCTGCCGGCCGATCGTGGTCTTGCCGGCGCCCGGGAGGCCCGACCAGCACCGCGGCGGGGCGGCTCACGCGATCACCATCGAGTCGAGGTAGCCGGCGAGGTTCCGGCGCATCTCGGCCACCGAGTCGCCGCCGAGCTTCTCCACGGCCGCGTCGGCGATCACCAGGGCGACCATCGCCTCGGCCACCACCGCGGCGGCCGGCACCGCGCACACGTCGCTGCGCTGGGCGATCGCCTTGGCCGACTCGCCGGTCGCCACGTCCACAGTGGAGAGCGCGCGGGTGAGCGAGGAGATCGGCTTCATGGCCGCCTTGACCCGGAGCACCTCACCGTTGGTGATGCCGCCTTCGAGGCCGCCGGCGCGACCGGTCAGCCGCTGGACGCCGTGCTCGGTGTTGACCATCTCGTCGTGCGCGACCGAACCGCGGCTGCGCGCCTGGGTGAAGCCGTCGCCGATCTCCACGCCCTTGATCGCCTGGATGCTCATCAGCGCCGCGGCGAGCCGGGAGTCGAGCTTGCGCTCCCAGTGCACGTGGCTGCCGAGGCCCGGCGGGAGGCCGTAGACGAGCACCTCGACGATGCCGCCCAGGGTGTCGGCGTCGGCCTTCGCGGCGTCCACCTCGGCGACCATGTCCAGCGAGGCCTGCTTGTCCAGGCAGCGCAGCGGGTCGGCGTCGAGCGCTTCGCGGTCCGCCACGGTGGGCAGCCGATCGGCGGTGGAGGCCACCGAGCCGAGCTCGACCACGTGGCTCACCACCTCGGCACCGAGCACCTGGCGGAGCATCGACTGGGCGACCGTGCCGAGCGCGACCCGGGCGGCGGTCTCCCGCGCGCTGGCCCGCTCCAGGATCGGCCGGGCGTCGTCGAAGCCGTACTTCTGCATGCCGGCGAGGTCGGCGTGGCCGGGACGCGGCCGGGTCAGCGGGGCGTTGCGGGCGAGTCCGGCCAGCACCTCGGGGTCGACCGGGTCGGTGGCCATCACCTGCTCCCACTTCGGCCACTCGGTGTTGCCGATCCGCACCGCGAACGGGCTACCGAGCGTGACACCGTGCCGGAGCCCGCCGAGCACCTCGATCTCGTCGCGCTCGAACGCCATCCGGGCGCCGCGGCCGTAGCCGAGGCGGCGGCGGGCGAGTTCGGTGGAGATCTCCTCCGACGTGACGGTGATCCCGGCAGGGAGTCCCTCGAGAATCGCGACCAGAGCGGGCCCGTGTGACTCACCCGCAGTAATCCAACGCAGCATGGGCGCAAGTCTTTCACGCCGCCCCGCGCCGCCCTGATCCGCCGCGAGCCGTCTCAAAACCAAAACCCTTCAAGCCTTTTGATCGAACGCCCGGCTGGTCGGCGGACACAGCCCCTGACCGCTCTCCCCGCAGCCTCCCCACCCCTGTGCGGTTCGATTCCGCCCTCCCAGGGCGGAATCGAACCGCACCCCGCCGCACAGCGGCGCGGGCGCGACAACCCAACGCCCGGCGCGCGGGCGCGGGCGGGGCCCCGGCGCCCGGCGTGCGGGGGCGGCGTCCGAGGCCCGGACTTTGGGGCGGGCGAGCGCAAGGGCGGCGACCCCGACGCCGGCCCGCAGCCCGCAGCCGGCAGCACGCCCTGCCCGCAGGGCGACAACCCCGCCGCGCAGGCGCGACGGCGTCAAGCCCAATGCCGGCCCGCAGCCCGCCCAACGCCCCGCCCCGCGGGCGCGGGACCCCGACGCCGGCCCGCGGTGCGGCGGCTTCGCCGCTCGCGCGTGTTGCGGTCCAAATGCGCCCTGGGAGGGCGCATTTGGACCGCAACCCTGACGCCGCCCGCCGCTCCCGGCTCCCGCCTCCCGCCTCCCCGCCGAACCGGACTTTCGGGGTTTCTGGGCATACGACGGGCACGCGTAGCCCCGTTTTCCCCGAAAGTCCGGTTCGGTTCGAGCGCCGCCCCAGGGACGAAACGGACTTGCGGGGCATTCGTGGCTACGCGCGCCCGTTGTAGGCACGCTTAGTCCCGCAAGTCCGGTTCGCTGAAGGCCGGCGCGCACGGCGGCGCACGGCGCCGGTGCGCGGCGCGCGCGGCGGCGGCAGGTCAGGCGAGGGCGAGGTTCAGGTAACCGGCGGCGGCGGCTTCGCCGACGACCAGGGCGGTGAGGCTGCCGGCGACCATGAACGGGCCGAACGGGATTCGGGTGCCACGACTCGCCCGCCGGGTGAGCAGCAACGCCAGGCTCACCACGCCGCCGTAGACGAAGCCCAGGAACGCGCCGGCGACCAGCGGCGCCCAGCCGGCCCACGCCAGCACCGCGCCGAGCACGCCGGCCAGCTTCACGTCGCCGAACCCCATCCCGCCGGCCGCGGCGACCGCGAGCAGGTAGTACACCCCGTACAGCATGACCGCCCCGATCACTGCCCGCAGCAGGGCGGCCAGTCGCCGTCCAACGCGCTCGCCGCGAGTGAGCAGCAACCCGACCACGGGATACGAGCCAAGGGTGAGCCGGTCGGGCAGCCGGTGAACGGCGAGGTCGATCACCATCAGCGCGACGCCGACCACGGCCAGGTAGCAGTAGGTGGCGAGCACCGGATCGGGTCCGACCCGCCAGGCCAGCAGCCCGAACAACGCACCACACGCCGGCCCGGTGATCCAGCCAGAAGAGGTGACCTCGTCGGGTAACGCCGCCCAGCGCACCAACGCCGGCACGCAACCGCCCAGCATCAGGCCGAGCAGCCCGCAGGCCGCGATGAACGCGACGGTCACCGGGCGGCCGAGAGCGCGGTGCGCATCTCCTCCAGCGGGGCGGGCAGGCCGGTCATCAGCCGCACTTGGTGGCCGGCCTGGTGCAGCAGCAGGTCGAGCCCGGAGACGAGCGTGCACCCGGCCCTGGGCGGCACCGGCGGCCAGCGGGGTCGGCCACGGGTCGTAGACCACGTCGAAGAGCACCGCGCCGGGCGACCAGATGGCACCGGCGAAGCGATCCGCGGTGCCCTTCGGCACGGTGGAGATGACCAGGTCGGCGGCGATCAGCAACTCTTCGAGCTGGGCGAACCGGACCACGTCGAGCTCGACGCCGAGCCGCTCGGCCGTGCCGTTCAGGTCCCGGGCCCTGGCCGGCTCGCGCACCACGACCGTGACCGGCGCCGTGGTGATCTCCGTCAGCGCGGCGAGCGCGGCCTGCGCGGTACCGCCGGCACCGATGATGACGACCCGCTCGGCCGTGGTGACGCCGGCCTCGCGGAGCGCGTCGACCATGCCGGGCGCGTCGGTGTTCTCGGCCCGGCGCCGGCCGCTCTCCAGCAGCAACGTGTTCGCGGCGCCGATCGCGGCGGCCTGTTCGGACACCTCGTCGGCGACCTCCAGCGCGACCCGCTTGAGCGGCATCGTGAGCGACATCCCCGCCCACTCCGCACCGAGGTTCTGCACCACGGCGGCCAGCTCGTCCTCCTGGCACTCCTCAGCCTCGTACCGCCAGCCCACGAGCCCGAGGGCCTGATAGGCCGCGTTGTGCAGCACCGGCGAGAGGGAGTGCGCGATCGGACTGCCGAACACCCCGGCGCGGCGATTCCGCGGTACCGGGTGCGTGGCCACGCGTCACCTCTTCACTGAACGCCAAAAACCGAGCTGACCCAAAGTTACTACGGGAGGGGAACCCTCCGTCCGGCGCCGCGCCACCGCGCCGGACTCCCGTCCGGCGCGGCACCACTATGCCGGACCGGTCAGCAACGATTGACCGCGCGGCACTTCTCGATGTTCCGCTCGTGCTCGGGCAGCGTGTCGGCGAAGGACGAGGTGCCGTTCGCCTCGGTGACCACGAAGTACAGCCAGCTGCCCTCGGCCGGGTGCGAAGCGGCATCGAGCGCGGCCTTGCCCGGGTTGGAGATGGGCGTCGGCGGCAGGCCTTCCTGCGTGGTGGTGCTGTAGTTGTTGGCCGGGTCCTTCAGCTCCTTGCTGCTGAGGATCTTCTTCCGACCCTTGCCGGTCTGGATCAGCCAGTACTGCGTCGTCGAGTCGAACTGCAGCCGCATGTCGACCTTGATCCGGTTGTAGACCACCCGGGCGACCTTGGCGAAGTCGGCCTCGAGGCCTTCCTGCTCGACGAGCGAGGCGACCGTGAGCAGCTCCATCGGCGTGAGGTTGAGCTGATCGGCCGTGGCGAGGAACCCGTCCTCGTTGATGACCTTCACGCTCTGCGCCACCATCATCGTCAAGATCGCTCTTGGCGTCGTCGTTCTTGGCCACCTCGTACTTGGCGGGGAAGAGGAAGCCCTCCAGGACCGGCGGCTTCGACGGCGTCGGTGCGGGCCCAGTCCGGCACGCCGAGCGCGGCCGGGTCCTTGGCCGCGGTCACGAAGTCCGCCAGCGGGATCGCGGTCTGCTTGGCGATCTCCGGCAGGATCTCCTTGATCGTCAGCCCCTCACGGATGAGGAAGCTCTTCACGCTCTTGCTGGCCGGGTCGAGCATCAGCGTGAGCGCGGCGGACGCCGACATCTGCTTGCGCAGCGTGTAGGTGCCAGGCTGCAGGCGCTGGGAGTCGGGGTTCTTCTCGGCCGCGTTGGTGAACGCCTTGGCGCTCTTCACCACGTCGGCCTTGAACAGCGTGTTGGCGATGTCGGTCGCGGTGTCACCGTCCTCGACCTGGACCACGGCCTGGCCGGTGCCGGCGCCGGCGTAGTCCTCGACCGCGAAGAAGTCCTTGACCTTGCCGTACCCGTACCAGGCACCGCCGGCGAGCAGGGCGAAGACCAGGATCATCACGATGAAGGCGACCGAGGAGCGGCGACGCTCGCGCCCGCGCTGCCGTTTCCGGCGGTGTCGGGCGGCCCTGCTGCGAGGGATCTCTTCGGTGTCGTTGAACGGCAGCCCAATGTCGAGGTCGTTCATTGTCGTCCCTCAGCGCTCCGCTCGGCGTCAAGCCAGGACTGCAGGATCGCGACCGCGGCGGCCTGGTCCACCACGGCACGTTGCCGCTTCCCCCGCACACCCCTACCGGCAAGAGTCCTACTGGCGATGACCGTCGTGAGACGCTCGTCCGCCAACTTGACCGGAACGGGTGTGGCCCGGCTCGCAAGCCTAGCGGCGTACTCCTCAGCCGCAATAGCCGCGGGCCCCCGGTTACCCGCGAGTGTTCGTGGCAGCCCCACCACGATCTCGAACACCTCGTGCTCGCCGATCAACCGGACGAGTTCGACAATGTCACTGTCGCCATCCGCATCACGACGGAGCGTCACTAACGGCGTGGCGAGGATCCCCCCTGGATCGCTGAGGGCGACGCCGACGCGGACCGCGCCGACGTCCACCCCCATTCGCACGCCGCGTCTCACGCCTCGGAAACCGTCCGGGCGACCAGCTCTTCGACCGCGGTGAGCAGTCCGGGCGCACCGGCCGCGTCGACACCGCCGCCCTGGGCGAGCTCGTCGCTGCCGCCACCGCGGCCGGAGAGCGCACCCCGGACCAGCTCGCTGGCCTTGAGCTTCGCGTCCCGCGCCGCGGCGTTCACGGCCACCACGAGCGACGCCTTGCCGTTGGCCCTGGCCGCGACCGCGACCACGCCGGGGCGACCCTGGGCCAGCCGGCCGCGGATCTCCTGTGCCAGCGACCGGACGTCGGCGGCCGACGGTGCCTTCGGGCACCTCGGTGGTCACCACGGCCACGCCGTGGACGTCCTTGGCCGCGGTGGCCAGATCGCCGGCGCCGGACAGCACCGCGGCGGCCCGCAGCTTCTCCAGCTCCCGCTCGGCGTCCCGCAGCTGGGACAGCACCGCGGCGACCCGGTCCGGGATCTCCTCCGGGCGAGCCTTGAAGGTCTCGGCGAGCTGCGAGACGAGCACGTGCTCCTTGGCCAGGAACCGGAACGCGTCCAGCCCGACCAGCGCCTCGACCCGGCGGACGCCGGCACCGATGGACGCCTCGGAGAGCAGCTTGATCACGCCGAGCTGGCCGGAGCGCGCGGCGTGGGTGCCGCCGCACAGCTCGCGGGCGTACTCGCCGACCTCGACCACCCGCACCTCGTCGCCGTACTTCTCGCCGAACAGCGCCATCGCGCCGATCCGGCGGGCCTCGGCCTGCGAGGTGACGAACGCCCGGACCTCCAGGTCCTCCAGCAGGATCGCGTTCACCTCGTCCTCGACGTCGGTGAGCACGGTCGACGGCACGGCGGACGGGGTGTTGAAGTCGAACCGCAGCCGGCCGGGCGCGTTGAGCGAACCGGCCTGCGTGGCCGACTCGCCGAGCGCACCGCGCATCGCCCGGTGGATCAGGTGGGTGGCGGTGTGCGCACGGGAGATCGACCGGCGCCGCTCCACGTCGACCGCGGCGTGCACGAGGTCACCGGCGCGGATCTCGCCGGAGAGCACCCTGGCCCGGTGGATGATCAGGCCGGGCAGCGGCGACTGGACGTCCAGCACCTCGAGCTGCCCGTTGCCGACCGTGAGCACGCCCAGGTCGGGCTGCTGGCCACCGCCCTCGGCGTAGAACGGCGTGGTGTCGAGGATGACCTCGATCTCGTCGCCCTCGCCGGCCCCGGTGAGCACGCCGTCGGCGCCGACCAGGCCGTTGACGGTGGACTCCCGCTCGACCTCCAGGTAGCCGGTGAACGTGGAGATGCCCTTGCCGTCCAGCACCGAGCGGTACGCCGAGGTGTCGGCGTGGCCGGTCTTGCGGGACTGCGAGTCCGCCTTGGCCCGCTTGCGCTGCTCGGCCATCAGCCGGCGGAAGCCCTCCTCGTCGACCGAGAGGCCCTGCTCCGCCGCCATCTCCAGCGTCAGGTCGATCGGGAAGCCGAACGTGTCGTGCAGCTGGAAGGCCTTGTCGCCGGCGAGGGTGCCGCCACCGGCCGCCTTGGTCTCGCTCACGGCGACGTCGAGGATCGTGGTGCCCTGGCGCAGGGTCTGCATGAACGCCTGCTCTTCGGCGTAGGCGTAGCTGGAGATGCGCTCGAAGTCCGTGGCCACCTCGGGGTAGGAGGGGCTCATCGCGTCCCTGGCGACCGGCAGCAGCTCGGGCAGCGAGGCCGCCTCGAAGCCGAGCAGGCGCATCGCCCGCACCGAGCGGCGCAGGATCCGGCGCAGCACGTAGCCGCGGCCCTCGTTCGACGGGGTGATGCCGTCGCCGATCATCATCAGCGAGGTGCGCACGTGGTCGGCGACCACCCGCAGCCGCACGTCGTCGGGGTGCGACACGCCCGCGTCGTGCGATCCGCTGGCGCCGTACCGCTTGCCGGTCAGCTCGGCGGCGCGCTGCAGGATCGGGTACGTCTCGTCGATCTCGTACAGGTTGTCCACGCCCTGCAGCAGGGCCGCGACCCGCTCCAGGCCCATGCCGGTGTCGATGTTGCTGAGCCGGCAGCTCACCGAGGATCGGGTAGTCGATCTTGCCCTCGCCCGGACCCCGTTCGTACTGCATGAACACGAGGTTCCAGAACTCGAGGTACCGATCGCCGTCCGGCTCCTCGCCGCTGGTGATGTCGTACTCGGGGCCGTACTCGGGGCCACGGTCGACCAGGATCTCCGAGCAGGGACCGCACGGGCCCGGCACGCCCATCGACCAGAAGTTCGGGCCCTTGCCGAGCCGGATCACCCGGGACTCGGGCAGGCCGATCTTGTTCCGCCACAGGTCGTGCGCCTCGTCGTCGTCGACGTAGACCGAGGCCCACAGGCGCGACTCGTCCAGCCCGTAGCCACCGTCGGCCTGCGACTTGGTGACCAGCTCCCAGGCGAGCTCGATCGCGCCCTGCTTGAAGTAGTCACCGAAGGAGAAGTTGCCGTTCATCTGGAAGAACGTGCCGTGCCGGGTGGTCTTGCCCACCTCGTCGATGTCCGGGGTGCGGACGCACTTCTGGACGCTGGCGGCGCGCGGATACGGCGGCGTCACCTGGCCCAGCAGGTACGGCTTGAACGGCACCATGCCGGCGTTCACGAACAGCAGGTTCGGATCGTCGGCGATCAGGCTCGCGCTCGGCACCACGGTATGACCGTTGCGGGCGAAGTGATCGAGGAAACGCTGGCGGATCTCTGCAGTCTTCATGGGTTCATCCGTTGTCTGGCGGGGAGTGTTCGGGGCACGGGGTCAGGAGGTCACCGCGGAAGCGGCGGCCTCCCCAGGAGCTCGCGCTGTCCGGAATCCGGCCATGACACCGCTGACGTCGATCGCGCGGCGCGACTCATCGCCGCACACTGCGATCTCACCACCAGACACGCTGAGACTCCTCCTCACATCCCGCTTTCGACGCCCGCAGCCGAACCCGATGGCGCCGGCACCACAGCGGCCTTGCCGGGCCCTGGCTCGCCGACATCGGGACGCCTGTGGGCGTGCCATGACCTTACCGCGAGGTACGACGGGCAGTCGTCCCAGTTCGAGCCGGCTGTGGATAACCCGTCGTGGGCAACGACCAGGGCCGGTCTGTCCTAGCGCGAAGGTCGTCGTCGTCCGGCTCGCCGAGCAGGCTGGAGACGTCACCCTCGGTGGCGAGCGCGGCGAGCAGATCATCCTCGCGCTCGGCCATCGCGTTCTTCACGTCGTCGGCGAACTCGCGGACCGACTCGAGCAGGCCACCGACGGAGCCGCGGGCGGTGTCGGCGAGCCCCTGCGGGCTGTAGGACTCCGCGGTCTTCAGGACCTTCCGGACCACCAACGCCCCGACCGCGACGCCGATCCCGAGCCAGAACAGCCGGCGCATCAGGCCTCCTCGCGACGGTGGCGGGCGCGGCGCTGGGTCTTCATCGTCCGCTTCACCTCGCGCTCCACATCGGACCGCTTGCGGGCCGCGGCGGCCTGGCGGATGCCGTAGGTGAACGCGGCGGCCTTGACCAGCGGGCCGCCCAGCGTCGCCGCGAACAGCGAGGAGAGGGCGGACACGTTGGTGGTCACCTGCTGGACGTGATCGGTCATCGTGTCGACCTTGGCCAGCTGACCGTTCACCCCGACCAGGGTCTCGTTCACGCCGTCCACGCTGACGTGCACGCTGGCCAGCAACGGTCCGGCCTGGTCGGTCACCTCGTTGATCGCCCGGGTCGCGGCGTCAACCGTCTTGCGTAGCTTGAGGATCGGGACCGCGAGCGCACCGACCAGCAGCAGGAATGCTCCCGCCATGATCAGTAGCGCGATCTCCCAACCGGACACCGACACCGAGTCACTCCCTCGATTCGTGGAACTGGAACGGCCCGCCGAAAATGGGCCATTCCCCGTTCCGGCAGACCCTACTCTCCGCCGCAGGTCCAGTTTGGCAACGGTCACCGACGGCATGTCCCCGAATCGAAAGGGTGTCGTTCTCACAGCGCCCTGGACGGCGAGGGGCGGGACCGATCGGCCTGGTGCAGCACCACGTCGAGCCGGCTCGGACCGGCCTCCTTGCCGCCCGCCGCGGTGGCGGTGAAGGCCAGGACCAGGCCTTCCTTGGTCCAGCAGTCGGCCGTGACGCGGCCGCCGCTCGGCGCGCCGACGCTCGGCGCAGGAGCCGGCGTGGAATCGCCAGCCGGCCCGGTCCAGCGCCTGGGAGTAGACCATCTCCACATCGGACGACGGTTTGGGCAGCGCGTCGTACCGGCGGGTCCACCGTGGCGGATCGGCGTCCGGCTCGGCGGCGTCCTTCGGCTCGGTGAACCAGGACGGCGGCTCGATCCGCGCCAGCTCCCGCTCCGGGCCGGCGGCCGAGCCGCAGCCGGACGCGGCCAGCGCGGCCGACAGCAGGACGCCCACCAAGGCGGCACGGGCGCGCGGAAGGCTGGCGCGCCCGGCCTGGGCGCGCGTGGTCGATACGGTCATTTCTGTTCTTCTCCCCGAATGATCGCGCGCAGCCGCTCGACGCGTTCCCCGAGCGGCCGCTCGGCACCGTGCCGGCTCGGCGCGTAGTAGTCCTGGCCCAGCACCTGGTCGGGCGCGTACTGCTGGGTCACCACGCCGGCCGCCTCGTCGTGCGGGTACCGGTAGCCCTTGCCGTGCCCCAGGCCCTTGGCGCCCGGGTAGTGCGAGTCGCGCAGGGCGGGCGGCACCGCACCGGTGCGGCCGGACCGGACGTCGGCCTCGGCCGCGCCGATCGCCGTGGTCACCGAGTTGGACTTGGGCGCGGTGGCGAGGTGGATCACGGCCTGGGCCAGGTTCAGCTTTCCCTCGGGCAGGCCGATCAGCTGGACCGCCTGGGACGCCGCCACCGCGATGGTGAGCGCGGTGGGGTCGGCCATGCCGACGTCCTCGCTGGCGAAGATCACCAGCCGGCGGGCGATGAAGCGCGGATCCTCGCCGGCCACCAGCATCCGGGCCAGCCAGTGCAGCGCGGCGTCCACGTCCGAGCCGCGCATGCTCTTGATGAACGCGCTGGTCACGTCGTAGTGCGCGTCGCCGTCCCGGTCGTAGCGGACGGCGGCCTGATCCACGGCGGCCTCGGCGGTGGCCAGATCGATCTCCTCGGCGCCGAGCGCCTGGGCCGAACCCGCGGCGGCCTCCAGCGCGGTGAGCGCCCGCCGGGCGTCTCCCGAGGCGAGCCGGACCAGATGCTCCTCCGCCTCGGTGGAGAGGGTGACCACGCCGGCCAGGCCGCGCTCGTCGGTCAGCGCCCGACGTACGACGACGCGCACGTCTTCGTCTGTCAGGGGTTCGAGCGTGAGCAGCAGCGACCGGGACAGCAGCGGGGAGACGATCGAGAAGTACGGGTTCTCGGTGGTGGCCGCGACCAGCGTGACCGTCCGGTCCTCCACCGCGGCCAGCAGCGAATCCTGCTGGGTCTTGGAGAAGCGGTGCACCTCGTCCAGGAAGAGCACGGTCTGCCGGCCGGAGAAGCCGAGCGCGCGGCGGGCCTCCTCGATGACGGCGCGGACGTCCTTCACGCCGGCCGTCAGGGCGGAGAGCTGCGCGAACCGGCGCTGGGTGGCCTTGGAGACGATCTGCGCGATCGTGGTCTTGCCGGAGCCGGGCGGGCCCCAGAGGATCACCGAGAGCGGTGCGTCACCCTCCACCAGCCGGCGCAGCGGCGCACCGGGAGCGCGCAGATGGGCCTGCCCGACCAGCTCGTCCAGAGTGCGCGGACGCATCCGCACGGCGAGCGGGGCCGAATTGGCCGCGATCTCCGCGCCGGCGGCGTCGAACAGACTCTCGGGCTCCACGGGGGCGACCCTACCCGCCGACCACGACAGGATCGGCCCACCGTAACGAGCGTCTCACCGGTCACTCCAGTCACATCACTCGCCGCGACGGCACCACGACGAGCGGGCGGATTTCCCCGACTCCACGCGTCTTCAGGGCTAGCCTCGGTGGCCGCCGACCTGAGGAGATGCGATGTCCCAGCCGCCCCACCCGGTGGACGACGACGACCACGCCACCCTGGCGCTGCAGGACCCGCCCGGTCCGCCCGCCCGTCCGAGCCCGCCCGGCACGCTGCCGCCCGGGGGAACGCCGGCCGAGGGTGACCGGGTCTGGGTGCACCTGATCTGGGAGGCGGCGCTCGTCGTCTTCGTGATCGGCACGCTGATCGGCGTGCTGGTCAGCAACTCGGACGCGTTCGACGGCTCCCGGCTCGGCGCCTTCCTCTACCAGACCGCGGTACTCGGGATCGCGGCCACCGGCCTCGCGCTCTCGCTCCGGGTCGGCGCCCCGAACCTGGCCGTCGGCGGGATCGCCGCGGCGGCCGGGGTGATCTTCGCCAAGCTCGTCGAGGACGCCGACTGGGACACCTACCCCGCGATCGCGGTCGCGCTGCTGGCCGGCCTGCTGTTCGGGATCGTGCTGGCGGTGTTCGTGGTGGGCCTGCACGTTCCGGCCTGGGCGGCCACGTTCGGTGCCGCGCTGCTGATCAGCGCCGTGCTGCTCAGTTGGATCGGGCCGCAGTTCCTCCGGCTCGGCGATACTCCGCCGGACGTCGACGTGAGCGGGCCGATCTGGTTCGCCGTGTTCGTGCTGATCTCGCTGGGCGGTGGCGCGCTCTGGGCGGTGCCCGCGGTGCGGGCCAGGCTCGGCGCCATCCGGCAGGACCGGGATCCGGCCCGCCGGGCTGGCGGCGGCGCGGCGGCCGGCGCGGCGCTCGGGCTGATCGTCTCCTCCGTGCTCGCGGCCGGGTCCGGCGTGGGCAGCACGCGGCTGATCGGTGCCGCCCAGCCGCTGTTCTCCGACAACCTGACCCTGCTCGCGCTCGGCGCGGCGCTGCTCGGCGGGGTGAGCGTCTTCGGCCGCCGGGCTGGCATCGCCGGCACCCTGCTCGCCGTGCTGCTGCTCAGCCTCATCCGGCTCTGGCTGAACCTCGACGGGGTCGAATCGTGGGCGTTCCAGGGGGTGGCCGCCGGCGCGATCCTGCTCGGCCTGATCGTCTCGCGGGTGCTGGAGGCCGCCGGCCGGCGCCGACCCCGGGTAGCCCCACCTGCCCCGCCCGGACCGCCGGCCCGCCCGCGTACGCCGGGCCGCAAACCTTCCGCTAGCCGCTCGACCGGCACCACACCACGCGATCTGGGCGACATTTTCTCGGTCACAGCCGGGAAAATGTCGCCCGTTTCGTGGGGGCTGGCTCCGCCGGGGTACGGTGGACTGCAGGAATTGAACACGTTCAAGAAGGAGTCGCGATGGCGCTGTTGCTGACCGTGATCCAGCTGCTGGCGGTGTGGATCATCGTGCCGCTCGGGCTCGGCCTGATCCCGGACCTGCCCGGCCGGCGGTGGCTCGTCCCGCTCCCACCCGATCGGCGCGTTGCTGGCCACCGGTGGCCTGCTGCTCCCGGCCGGACCGGTCGCCGCCGGGTCTGGCCGCCGGCTACGGCGCCTGGTGCCTCGGCGCCGCCGGCAGCGGGCTGGTCTGCTGGTGCGGCTGGCAGGGCGGGCGCCGCACGCGTTCGCGCCGGTCGTGGCGTTGCTCTCGCTGCCGGTGGCGGCGCTCGGGATGGTGGCGTCCCGGGGCGGTTGGGAGCTCTTCGGCTTCGAGCTGATCATGCTGACCCTCACCTCCGTGCACTTCCACTTCGCGGGCTTCACCGCGGCGCTGCTCTCCGGGCTCACCACCCGGGCCGTCCCACGCTGGTGGACCGAGACGGCGTGCGCGGCCGTGCTCGTCTCGCCGGCGCTGGTCGGTGCCGCGTTCTTCGTCTCGCCGTCGGCGCAGCTCCCCGGCGTGGTGACGCTCAGCGCCGGGGTGGTCGTGCTGGCGATCGCCACGCTGCTGGCCGGACACGGCGGCCTGCGACGGATCAGCGCACTGGCCGTGCTGGCGCCGATGCTGCTCGCCGTCTGGTGGACCGCCGGCCTCGCGTTCGAGCTACCGCACCTCAGCCTGGCCTGGACCGCCGCCACCCACGGCGTGCTCAACGCCGTCGGCTACGCGCTCTGCGGCCTGCTCGGGTGGTACCAGGCCGGCGCCGGCGCAGCCCGGCGACCAGCGCCTTTGGGCGACATCTTCCAGTGCTATAACACCGAAAATGTCGCCCAAAGCGGAGGGTTTGGGGGCGGGAGGTAGGCGTCAGCGCTTGCCTGCGGTGGCCCGGAACGCCGGGTAGCCCAGCAGCACCAGATCGGTCTGGGCCCAACGCTCGGCCGCGCTGGCCAAGGCACCCCGCATCAGCGCGGTGATCGCCGGCAACTCGCCGGCCCGGTCCAGCTCGTCGGCGAGCCAACGCCAACGGGCGGCCAGGTACGGCCGGCGGCGCGGGGCCCGACCCCCGGCGGGAGCCATCTCCGCGTCGTTCTCCAGCGCATCCGGCAGCAGCCAGAGCGACATCGTCAGCACCCAGACCGCACACGCCCGGCGGACGCCCGCGTCCCAGACCGCGTCGTCGGCGAGCGCGGGGAACGCCCGCACCACCTCGGCCCGGAACGCCGCCTCCATCACGCCGGTCAGGCCGGGCGGCGGCGTGAACACGCACCAGCAGGTCGCGAACGGGAGCCGGGTGTACGCCGCGTCGAGGAAGACCGAGTGGAAGCCGGCGCCCTCGAAGTCGATGAAGCGCAGGCCGTCTTGGGTCAGCAGGTTGTTGTCCGGGCAGACGTCGCCGGGCGAGAACACGCCGAAGTCGCCGGGCTCGGTCTCCACCAGCAGGCTGACCAGCTCGACGTCGAGTCCGGCCGGCAGCTCCACGCCGAGGGCGCCGAACCGGCTGGGCAGCTGGCGCAGGGCGCGCGGCAGCCAGGTCTCGTTCTGCGGGTTCGCCGGCTCGCCGCCGAACCGCTGGCGGAACGCACCGAACTCGGCCTCCCGCCCCGCCGACTCCGCACAGAGCCGGCCGAACGCGGTGGCCCAGGCGGTCGCGGCGGCGGCGGCCCGCTCGGGGTCGTCGCCGAGAAGCAGATCTGCCAAGCTGGGCGGGGTGCCCAAATCCTCCAGAACCAGGACAGACGTCGGCGCGTCGACGGCCAGCAGCGCCGGGCCGTTCGCGCTGAAGGCTAGGCCGGCGGCCTCGTCCAGGAACTTCTCCGACAGGGCGGCGGGCTCGGTCGGGTGAGCCTTGAGGATCACCGTGGCCGGCACGCCGGAGCCGGTGGTCTCGACGTTGACCCGCAGGACCACCGAGCGCTCGCTGCCGCCGAGCCGGACCGGATTGACGAACCGGCACTTCTGCCCGGATGCAGCGGAGTACGCCGCCTCCCCCGCCGCCAGGATCTCGGCGGTCGCGGGGAGGACGGCGTTGACCACGGTCAGCGCGGACCGCCGGCTGGCGGCGACGAGTCGGCGGTACCGGCGGCCGGCTTCTGCGCGGCGGCACCGGGCTTCGGCGCGCCGTCGATGCCGGCCTCCCTGCCGCTGCTGCGCGGTGATGGCGGTCGGGGCGCCGGTCAGCGGGTCGCCGCCGGAGGCGGTCTTCGGGAAGGCGATCACGTCCCGGATCGTCTCCGACCCGGCGAGCATGGCCGTCAGCCGGTCCCACCCGATCGCGATTCCGGCGTGCGGCGGCGGCCCGTACTGGAACGCCTCGAGCAGGAAGCCGAACTTGCCCTTGGCGTCTTCCTCGGTCAGCCCGAGCACGTCGAAGACCCGCTGCTGCATCTCGGCGCGGTGGATACGGACCGAGCCACCGCCCAGCTCGGTGCCGTTCAGCACCACGTCGTAGCCGTACGACAGGGCCTCGCCGGGGTTGTCCTGGAACGTGTCGGCGAACTCGGCCGACGGCGCGGTGAACGGGTGGTGCACCGCGGTCCAGCCGGACGTGCCGTCGTCGTTGCTGACCTTGTCGAACATCGGGAAGTCCACCACCCAGAGGAACTCCCACCGCGACTCGTCGATCAGCTCGCAGCGCTTGCCGATCTCCAGCCGGGCCGCGCCGAGCAGCTGCAACGCGTCGGGCCGCTCACCGGCGGCGAAGAACACCGCGTCGCCGGGCTTGGCGCCGACCGCGTCGGCCAGGCCGGACAGGTGCGCCTCGGAGAGGTTCTTCGCGACCGGGCCGCGGGCCTCGCCGGTCTCCGGGTCGAGCAGCACGTACGCCAGGCCACGGGCGCCGCGGGCGCGGGCCCACTCCTGCCACGCGTCCAGCTCCTTGCGGGTCTGCGCGGCACCGCCGGGCATCACCACGGCGCCCACGTGCTCGGCCTGGAACACCCGGAACTCGGTGCCGGCGAAGTAGCTGGTCAGGTCCACCAGCTCGACGCCGAACCGCAGGTCGGGGCGGTCGCTGCCGAACCGGGTCATCGCCTCGGCGTAGGTCATCCGGGGCATCGGCAGCGGGATCTCGTACGCCGGCCAGCTCGCGCCAGACCGCGGCCAGCACCCGCTCGCCGAGCGCGATCACGTCGTCCTGCTGGACGAAGCTCATCTCGATGTCGAGCTGGGTGAACTCCGGCTGCCGGTCGGCGCGGAAGTCCTCGTCCCGGTAGCAGCGCGCGATCTGGAAGTACTTCTCCATGCCGGCGACCATCAGCAGCTGCTTGAACAGCTGCGGCGACTGCGGCAGCGCGTACCAGTTGCCCGGCTGGAGCCGCACCGGCACCAGGAAGTCCCGGGCACCCTCGGGCGTGGAGCGGGTCAGCGTGGGCGTCTCGACCTCGACGAAGCCCTCGTCGATCAGCACGTTCCTGGCCACCTGGTTCGACCTTGGAACGCAGCCGCAGCGCGTCACCGGAGACGGCCCGGCGCAGGTCCAGGTAGCGGTACTTGAGCCGGGCCTCCTCGCCCACCTCGCCGGCGGCCTGGCCGTCGATCGGGAACGGCAGCGGCGCGGACTCGCTCAGCACCTCGAGCGCGGTGGCGGTCACCTCGATCTCGCCGGTGGGCAGCTCGGGGTTCTCGTTGCCGGCCGGGCGGCGGCCGACGGTGCCCTCGACCCGGACGCAGTACTCCGCGCGCAGGTGGTGGGCGTCGGCCTCGCGGAGCACGATCTGGACATAGCCCGACGCGTCGCGCAGGTCGACGAAGGTGACGCCGCCGTGGTCGCGCCGGCGAGCCACCCAGCCGGAGAGCGTGACGCTCTGTCCGGCGTGCTCGGCGCGGAGCGAACCGGCGGTGGCGGTCCGGTAGGGGGTGCGGGTCACGAGAGTTTCTCCTGAAGAGTCGAAGCGAGGTCGGTCAGGGCGACGGTGAGCTGCTCACCGCTGGCGAGGTCTTTGAGCTGGGCAGTTCCGCCCTCGAGATCTCGCTCGCCGAGCACGACCGCGTACCGCGCGCCGGATCGGTCGGCCGCCTTCATGGCGCCCTTGAGCCCGCGGTTGCCGTACGCCAGGTCGGCGCGCGACGCCGGCCGCGCGCAACTCGGCGACGAGCGCCACCGCCCGCGACTTGGCCGGCGCCCAGCGGCACGACGAACGCGCCGAGGCGGGACCCGTCGGCCAGGGTCACGCCCTCGGCCTTCATCGCGAGCAGCGTGCGGTCGACGCCCGATCGCCCAGCCGATGCCGGGCAGCGTCGGGCCCGCCGAGCTGCGCGGACAGGCCGTCGTACCGGCCGCCGCCGCCGATCGCGGACTGCGACGCCGAGCCCGCTGTGCACGAACTCGAACGTCGTCCGGGTGTAGTAGTCGAGGCCGCGGACCAGCCGGGGCGCCTCCTCCCACTGCACGCCGAGCTGCTTGAGGTAGCCGCGCACCTCGTCGTAGTGGGCGCGGCAGCCCTCGCACAGGTGGTCGACCATGAGCGGGGCGTCGGCGAGCTGGGCCTGGACCGCGGCACGCTTGTCGTCGAGCACCCGCAGCGGGTTGATCTCGGCCCGGCGCCGGGTGTCCTCGTCCAGGTCCAGGCCGGCCAGGAACTCCTGCAGCCGCTGCCGGTAGGCCGGCCGGCAGTTCTGGTCGCCCAGCGAGGTGAGCAGCAGCGTGAACTGGGTCAGGCCCGAGGCCGCGGAAACTCAGGTCGAGGAGCTGCACGACCTCGGCGTCCAGCGCCGGGTCGTCGACCCCGATGGCCTCCAGGTCGACCTGGGTGAAGTGCCGGTACCGGCCGGCCTGGGGCCGCTCGTACCGGTAGTTCGAGCCGGCCGTGTAGAGCTTGGCCGGCAGCTGGCCGGCGTACAGCTTGTGCTCGATGAACGCCCGCATCAGGCCGGCGGTCAGCTCGGGGCGCAGCGTGAGCGACCGGCCGCCCTTGTCGGTGAAGGTGTACATCTCCTTGCTGACCACGTCGGTGGACTCGCCGACGCCGCGGGCGAACAGCGCGGTGTCCTCGAACGTCGGGGTCTCGATGTAGCCGTAGCCGGCCCGGCGCAGCGGCGCCAGCAGCGCCTCGCGCACGGCGAGGAACGTCGCCGACTCGGGCGGCAACGTGTCGAAGGTGCCCTTGGGGGCGGTGAATGAGGTACTCACAGTCCTGTCCTTGGTCCCTGCGTGGCGCCGTCGCCGGCGGCCATCCGCAGGAAGGGGTTGGTGGTGCGCTCGCGGCCGATGGTCGTGGACTCCCCATGGCCCGGATGGACCACGGTGGCGTCGTCCATCGGCAGCACCACCCTGCGCAGCGAATCCACCATCGCCTCTTCGCTCCCGCCCGGCAGGTCGACCCGTCCGATCGAGCCCGCGAACAGCAGGTCACCGGAGAAGAGCACGCGGCTCGTCCGGCGTGGCCAGCCCGAACACCACCGAACCGGCGGTGTGGCCCGGGCGTCAGCTGCACGGTCAGCTCCACGCCGGCCAGCTCCAGCAGCTGCCCGTCGGCGAGCTCGCGCACGTCGTCCGGCTCGGTGAACTCGAGCTGGCCGAACAGCGGGGTGCCGGAGGGCGCGCGGATGCCGCTCCACGGGTCGGTGAGCTGGTACCGGTCGGCAGGGTGCACGTACGCCGGGATGTCCCGCGCGCCGCAGACCGGCGCCACCGAGAACATGTGATCGAAGTGCCCGTGCGTGAGCACGACCGCGGCCGGCTGGAGGCGGTGCTTCGCGAACAGCTCCGCCAGCTGCGGCTCGGCGCCGATGCCGGGGTCGATGACGACGCACTCCTGGCCCTGACCAGGGGCGATCACCCAGCAGTTCGTGCCGGGCGGTCCGGCGGGGAACCCGGCGACGAGCACGGGGTGGTTCCTCTCTCACGGGCGCCCGCGCCGCGACGAGCGTGGCGGGGGCGGGCTAAAGTCGGTGACGGTAGGTCAGCCTACCGACGCCAGCGGATCCATAGCGACCGCGATAGGGCGCGTCCGGCGAACCCGGGCGTCGACCGGCCCGGCGAGCCGACCGGTAGCGGCGCGTACACAGCGTTAGCCGCAGGAACGCCGGTAGGCAGCCTATTGGTCGGTGCCGTTGGCGCGCCTCGTACACTCTGTCGATTACCAGACGAGACTCCGGCTGCCCCCAGCCGTAGATGACAGGAGCACCACAGTGCCCTCCAAGGACCGCCAGCGCGTACTCGCGCGCGCCAAGCTCGAGCGCCAGATGGCTCGGCGTGCCGCCTCCGCGCGACGCCGCCGGCAGATGCAGGCCGCGCATCGGAGCGATGCTCGCACTGGTCGCGGTCGTCGGAGGCGCCGTCTTCCTGGTGAGCAAGTTCAGCGGTGACGACAAGAAGACCGACACCGCCACGCCCGAAGCCGGACACCAGCACGTCGGCCGCGCCGACCCCGAGCGCGTCCGCGAAGCCGCTCGCGCCCGGCAACTGCGCCTACACGAAGTCCGCGGGCGGGCAGGTCAAGGACGTCGGCACGCCCCCGACCAAGAACGTGCCGCACACCGGCACCCGGGTCGCCGCGATCAAGACCAGCCAGGGCGACATCGAGGTCACGCTGGACGTCGCGAAGGCGCCCTGCACCTCGAACAGCTTCGCGTTCCTGGCGGGCAAGAAGTACTTCGACGGCACCACCTGCCACCGGATGACCAACAGCGGCCTGTTCGTGCTGCAGTGCGGTGACCCTCGGCCACCGGCTCCGGCGGCCCCGGCTACCAGTTCGGCGTCGAGAACCTGCCCACCGGCCAGGCGAAGCCGTACCCGGCCGGCGTCGCTGGCGATGGCGAACAGCGGCACGCCGGACACCAACGGCAGCCAGTTCTTCATCGTCTACCAGGACAGCCAGCTCGGGCCCGGACTACACGATCTTCGGCAAGATCACCAAGGGCCTGGACGTGGTGGACAAGGTCGGCAAGGCCGGCCACGACGGCGCCTTCGACCCGAGCCCGGGCGGCGGCAAGCCGAAGCTCCCGGTGAAGCTGGAGAAGGTCACGGTCGCGGCCGTCAAGGGCTGACCTACCAGGCACGACGGCGAGGGCCCCGCGGATCTCCGCGGCGGCCCTTCGCGTCCCTACAACGCGCTTTGGGCGACATCTTCAGTGCTATAGCAGCTGAAGATGTCGCCCAAAGCGGCGAAGAGCTGGCTCAGGTGCCGGAGGTGACCCGGTAGGCGTCGTAGACGCCCTCGACCTTGCGCACCACGCCGAGCAGGTGACCCAGGTGCTTCGGGTCGGCCATCTCGAACGTGAACCGGGAGACCGCCACCCGGTCGCGGGTCGTGGTGACCGTGGCCGAGAGGATGTTCACCCGCTCGTCCGAGAGCACCCGGGTGACGTCCGAGAGCAGCCGGTGCCGGTCCAGGGCCTCGCACTGGATGGCGACCAGGAAGACCGAGCCGGCCGTCGGCGACCAGGACACCGGCACCAGCCGCTGCGGCTGGCGGTGCAGGTCCTCGGCGTTGGTGCAGTCGTCGCGGTGCACGCTCACGCCGCCGCCGCGGGTCACGAAGCCGATGATCGAGTCGCCGGGCACCGGCGTGCAGCACTTGGCGAGCTTGACCCAGACGTCGTCCAGCCCCTCCACGACCACGCCGGGGTCGGTGCCGCCGATCTGGCGGGCCCGTTCCCTGGTCGGCAGGGTGATCTCGGCCAGGTCCTCGGTGGCGCCCTCGGTACCGCCGAGCGCCGCCACGATGCGCTGCACGACCGACTGCGCCGAGAGCTGGTTCTCCCCGACGGCCGCGTAGAGCGCGCTCACGTCGGCGTAGTGCAGGTCCCGGGCCAGCGTGATCAGCGACTCGCCGCCGAACAGGCGCTGCAGCGGCAGGCCCTGCTTGCGCATGAACCGCTGGATCGCCTCCTTGCCCGACTCGATCGCGTCCTCGCGCCGCTCCTTGGCGAAGTGCTGGCGGATCTTGGTGCGGGCGCGCGGGCTCTTGACGAACGTCAGCCAGTCCTGCGACGGGCCGGAGTTGTCGGACTTGGAGGTGAAGATGTCGATCGTGTCGCCGTTGTCGAGCGTGCTCTCCAGCGGCACCAGCTTGCCGTTCACCCGGGCGCCGATGCAGCGGTGGCCCACCTGGGTGTGCACCGCGTACGCGAAGTCGACCGGCGTCGAGCCGGTGGGCAGCGCGATCACGTCGCCCTTCGGGGTGAAGACGTAGACCTCCTGGCCGCCGAGGTCGAACCGCAGCGACTCCAGGAACTCGCCCGGGTCGGCCGCCTCACGCTGCCAGTCGAGCAGCTGCCGCAGCCAGGTCATGTCGTCGACCTGCGCGGCCGGGCCGGCGACCTCGGTGCCCTTGGAGTCCTTGTACTTCCAGTGCGCGGCGATGCCGTACTCGGCGGTGCGGTGCATGGCCCAGGTGCGGATCTGCAGCTCGATCGGCTTGCCCTCGGGCCCGATCACCGTGGTGTGCAGCGACTGGTACATGTTGAACTTCGGCATCGCGATGTAGTCCTTGAACCGGCCGGGTACCGGTTGCCAGGTCGCGTGGATCACGCCGAGCGCCGCGTAGCAGTCCCGCACCGAGTCGACCAGGACTCGCACGCCGACCAGGTCGTAGATGTCGGCGAAGTCGCGGCCGCGCACGATCATCTTCTGGTACACGGAGTAGTAGTGCTTCGGCCGGCCGGTCACGGCGGCCTTGATCTTGGACGACTTGAGGTCGGCCGAGACCTGCTCGGTGACCTCGGTCAGGGCCTTCTCGCGGGTGGGGGCGTGCTCGGCCACCAGCCGGGCGATCTCGTCGTACCGCTTCGGGTAGAGGATCGCGAAGGACAGGTCCTCCAGCTCCCACTTGACCGTGTTCATGCCCAGCCGGTGGGCCAGCGGCGCGAGGACCTCGAGGGTCTCGCGCGACTTGCGGACCTGCTTGGGCCGCGGCAGGAAGCGCATCGTGCGCATGTTGTGCAGCCGGTCGGCGAGCTTGATGACCAGCACGCGCGGGTCACGGGCCATCGCGACGACCATCTTGCGGATCGTCTCGGCCTCGGCCGCCTCGCCGAACTGGACCTTGTCCAGCTTGGTCACGCCGTCGACCAGATGCGCGACCTCGCCGCCGAAGTCGGCCTGGAGCTGCTCCAGCGTGTAGCCGGTGTCCTCGACCGTGTCGTGCAGCAGCGCGGCCGACGAGCGTGGTGGTGTCCATGCCGAGCTCGGCGAGGATCGTGGCGACCGCGAGCGGGTGGGTGATGTACGGGTCGCCGCTCTTGCGCATCTGGCCGCGGTGGAACTGCTCGGCCGTGTCGTAGGCCTTCTGGAGCAGCCGCACGTCCGCCTTGGGGTGCGCGGTGCGGTGGGTGGCCACCAGGGGCTCCAGGACCACGTTGACCTGGCCCTGCCAGGACGTGGCGCTGAACCGGGCCAGCGCGGCGCGGACCCGGCGGCCGGTCGGCGCGGTGATGCCGGCGGCGCCCTGCGGGTCACCCGTGGGTCCGGGGGTGAACGGAGGCGGCGGCTTCGGCAGGTCTTCCGGCTCCACCACCTCGGCCGGCGGCCAGAGGCTGTTCGACTCGGCCGGATCGCCGGCGGCCGGGGTGAGCGCGTCGATCGGGGGCCCGATCGGCTCGGCCAACGGCGCCGTGACGCCGTTCGCCCGGCGCGCACCGTTCTTGGACTTGCTCTGCTCTTGGCCGGACGTGGCTTCGGCCGCCGGGCGGTCGGTCTGCTCCTGGCCAGCGTCGCCATGGCCGTTCCGCGCCGCACCGCCCGGGGCTGACCGCCAGGAGCGCTCGAAGCTGAAGGCTCGTCGGGCAGGGCTGCGTCGACCACGGGCGTGGCGTCTTGCTCCGCGCCCGTGACGAGCCTGGCGGCGTCTGAGGACAAGGCCGCTCCTCAGGTGAGGTGATCGGGTTGCCCCCATGCTACGCCGCGAACAACACACTCCGTGGCCGAGACCGTCTGGTCACTGTCGCGGGTGGCGTGGATCACACCCTGCTCGTGGTCCGTGTTTGTCCGGTCGCACCGCCGTGGCGATGCGTCACACCGTGCTGAGGGCGTGGATCTCCTGCGGTGCGAGCCGCTCCCGGCCGCCGAGGAACCCCAGTTCGAGCACGACCGCGACGCCCACGACCTCGGCACCGGCCCGCCGCACCAGCTCCAGCGTGGCCTCCACCGTGCCGCCGGTGGCCAGCACGTCGTCGACGACCAGCACCCGGCTACCCGGGCGGAACGCGTCCGTGTGGACCTCCAGCGTGGCCTCGCCGTACTCCAGGGCGTAGGAGACGCTGTGGGTCTTACCGGGGAGCTTGCCGGCCTTGCGGACCGGCACCAGCCCGATCCCGGCCGCGTAGCCGATGGCCGCCGCCAGCACGAAGCCGCGGGCCTCGATGCCGACCACGGTGTCGAAGCCGAGCTGGTCACCGTCCGTGTACCTGGCGATGATCGCGTCGACCGCCGTCGGAACGCCGGGCCGTCCGCGAACAGCGGGGTGAGGTCCTTGAACAGGATGCCCGGCTTCGGGAAGTCGGGGATGTCCCGGGTGTGCGCGGCCACCACGGCGGCCGCGCCGGTCGTCGGCTCCGGGAACGACGGCGCCGGCGTCGGGCGCGGACCGGGTCTGGTCCACGCCGTTCGCCGGCGCCGGGTTCACCGCGTCAGAGGTCAACGCTTCCGCTTGCCGCTGGGCCGACCGGCCTTGGTGGCCGTCCGCTTGCGCGGCGGCGACGGTGGGCCGGCTACCGCCGACGCCCGCGCCGGCCGTGGCCACCTCCGGCTGGCCCGCCGCGTCGGCGAGCGACTCCGCGCCGGCCGGTGCCTCACCCTTGAGCGCGGCGGCCCGCTTGGCGGCCACCCGCTGCTTGAGGGCGGCGTACCGGGGCTCGCGCTCCTTGAGGTCGACCAGCCACGGGGTGGCGAGGAAGAGCGAGGAGTACGCACCCGCGGCCAGGCCGACGAACAGCACCAGCGCGAGGTCCTTGAGCGTGCCGACGCCGAGCAGGCCGGCGCCGACGAACAGCAGGCCGCCGACGGGCAGCAGCGAGATCAGCGACGTGTTGATCGAGCGCATCAGCGTCTGGTTGACGGCGAGGTTCGCCGCCTCCGCGTACGAGATCGCGCGCACCGCCCAGGATGCCCTTGGTGTTCTCCTCGACCTTGTCGAACACGACGACGGTGTCGTACAGCGAGAAACCGAGGATCGTGAGCAGACCGATGACGGTCGAGGGCGTGACCTCGAAGCCGATCAGCGAATAGGCGCCGGCGGTGAGCAGCAGGTCGTGCAGCAACGCCAGGATCGCGGCGATCGCCATCTTCTGCTCGAACCGGATCCAGATGTACACGCTGACCAGGAGCAGGAAGACCACGAGGGCGATCAGGGCCTTCTCGGTGACCTCGTCACCCCAGGACGAGCTGACCGTGCTCTCGGTGACGGCGTCCGCGTCGACGTTCAGCTCCTTGGCGATCGCCTCCTTGACCTTGGCGGTCTCGTCCACGTTCAGCGTCGCGGCCTTCATGACGTACTTGGTCTGCGCGCCGCTGCCGGCTTCCTGGATCGACTGCACGTCGGCGCCGGCGGACTCGGCCGCCTCCTGCACCTGCTCCGTGCTCGTACCCGCGGGCTTGTCCACCGTGAACGAGGTGCCGCCGGAGAACTCGATACCCCAGTTGAAGCCCCGGAACACGATCAGCGCGATGCAGATGACCGTCAGGACGGCCGAGACGATGTACCACCGCTTGCGGGAGCCGATGAAGTCGATTTTCGTCTCGCCCTGGTAGAGGCGACGCACGAGGCCCACGGTCAGGACTCCTTCGGGAT
The DNA here is from genome assembly GCA_963746095.1 of uncultured Actinomycetota bacterium. Classification (GTDB taxonomy): domain Bacteria; phylum Actinomycetota; class Actinomycetes; order Mycobacteriales; family Cryptosporangiaceae; genus CAVVAL01. The sequence continues at coordinate 169,360 of CAVVAL010000001.1, forward strand.
GACGCGGCCGGCACGCGCCGGAGCCGCGGTCGGGGCGCTGGCTGCCTTGGCGGCGTTACCGAGGCCCGAGAAACGCGGCGAGGTGAAGGACCGCGAGCGGGACAGCAGCGCCACCAGCGGGTGGGTGAAGAGGAAGACGATCAGCACGTCGACCAGGGTCGAGAGGCCGAGCGTGAACGCGAAGCCACGCACCGCGCCGACCGCCAGGACGTAGAGGACCGCGGCCGCGAGCAGCGAGACGCTGTCCGCCGAGAGGATCGTGCGCCGGGCCCGGGACCCATGCCCGCGGCACCGCGCTGCGTACCGATCGCCCGTCCTTGACCTCGTCCTTCAATCGTTCGAAGAAGACGACGAACGAGTCAGCGGTGATACCCACCGCCACGATGAATCCGGCGACGCCGGCGAGGGTCAGGGTGAAGCCGATCTCCCGGCCGAGCAGGATCACGACGGCGTAGATGATCGCGGCGGAGGCCACCAGGCTGGCGATCGTGACCAGCCCGAGCGCCCGGTAGTAGAGCAGCGAGTAGACGATGACCAGCGCCGAGGCCGATGCCGCCGGCGAGCAGGCCGGCCTTGAGCGACTCGATGCCGAGCGTCGGGGTGATCGACTGCAGGTTCTGCTGTGCGAAGGAGAGCGGGAGCGCGCCGTAGTTCAGCTTGCTGGCGAGGTCCTTGGCTTCCTTCGGGCTGAAGCTGCCGGTGATCTGCGCGTCGCCGGTCATGATCTCTTCGATCGTCGGCGAGGAGATGACCGTGTTGTCCAGGACTGCGGCCATCCGCTTGCCCACGGACTTGCGGGTCATCGCGGTCCAGCGGTCCTGGCCCTTGCTCGTGAACTTGAGGCTGACCTGCCAGCCACCGGCCTGGGGGCTGAGCTGCGCGCTGGCCGACTTGACGTCGGTGCCGAGCACGGTCGCCTTCTCCAGGAACTGCTTGGACGAGCCGTCACAGGCCACGGCCTGCTTCTTCTCGTCCTGGATGCTGCCGGCCGGGCGGTCGTTCAGCTTCTTGCAGGTGATCTGCGGGAGCGCGTACTGCAGCTCGGGCGGCAGGACGGCGATCTGCTCAGGCTCCAGCTTGGTGACCGAGGCGAAGACCGACTTCGAGCTTGGGGTCGAGCAGCTGCTCGGGCGACTGCGCCTGCTGCGCGAGCTGCAGCGCGGTCGGGTCGATCAGCTTCAGCACCTCGGCCTGGGTCGGCTTGCCGTCGTCGTCCGAGGGGGCGGCGCTACCGGACGCGCTGGGCGTGGCGCTGGGCTTCGCCGTCGGCGTCGGTGTGGGCGTCGGGGCCAGGCCACCGGAGCCGGAAGCCTTGGCCGACGGCGTGGCCGAGGGCTTGGCGCTGCCGGACGGCTTCGCGGACGGGGAGGCGGAGCCGGACGGAGTCGGCGTGGCGGCTCGGCTCGACGACGCCGGCGGCGCCGACGTCCGGCGTCTCCTTGAGCATCTCGCGGAAGCGCAGCTGCGCGGGCTCACCGATCCGCTTCACGTCATCGTTGTTCTTGCCCGGAACGTTGATGATGATGTTCCGGTCGCCCTCCTTCAGCACCTCGAACTCGGCGACGCCGGTGCCGTTCACCCGGTTCTCCAGGATCTGGCGGGCGAGCTCGATCTGGTCCGGCTTGGGCGCCTTGCCGTCGGGCGTGCTCGCCTCCAGGGTCACCGTGGTGCCGCCCTGGAGATCGAGCCCGAGCTTCGGCTTGAGTTTGTCGCCGTAGCCACCGGGGCCGGTGAAGAAGACGAGCGCGTAGAGCGCAACGATGATCACGCCGAGCGCCGCGAAGTACCGCGATACCCTCAGCTGTCCCTGGGGTGCTGCCACGACTGCTGTCTCTCCTAAGTCCTCAGGTGCCGCCGACGCACGAAGCGCGCGTGGTCAGCCTTGTCAACCACAGACCGCACCGGTTCTCTCCCGGCCGCCCGTTCGCACTGGTCAGCGGTTGTCTGCGCCGCCGGTGCGGCTGTTGCCACTCGACGGGGTCTCCGGGCTGTCCACGGCATCGCCGTCGGTCAGCGCGTCGGCCTCGTCATCCTCGGTGGCGTCGTCCTCGACCTCGTCGTCGGGGAGCACCTTGCCGATGGCGGCGCGGGCGTAGCGGTTGGTGACGCCGGGCGCCACCTCGAGCGTGACCGATTCGTCATCGATCTCCACCACGGTGCCATACAGGCCACCGATCGTGATCACCTTCGTGCCCGCTTCGATGGACTTCTGCATCTGCTGCATCTGCTTGCGACGCTGCGATTGGGGACGAATCACCATGAAGTACATCAAGGCAAAGAGTCCGACCAGCAGGAGCAACGGCAGCATGCTGCTGCCACCCGAGCCGGAGTCGGCGGCGATGTTCACTGATCAGGGCCCTTCATAGGGAAACGGTGACGACCGGCGGGAGTCTAGCTGGCTCCGCCGACCATTCCTCCAACGGCTAGGTCGTCGTTGTGGTTCCGCAATGATTCCCCGACGAACCCGCTCAATTGAACCGATCGTGTCAAGTCTCCCAACACTGTGGTTTGGGCGACATCTTCTGGGCCGGGGCGGGCCGGGCGCCACGGCTGGCCTGGGCGGCGGCACGGCTGGCCGGCGGGGCGGCGCGGCCGGCCGGGGCGGGGCGGCCAGGGCGCTGAGCACCCCAGCGGCGTCCACATTGGTTTAGTCGGGGAAATGCACGTCTCAACGACGTTCGAGGGGTGCATTTCCCCGACTAATCGACAATGGACAGTCGGCGGGGCAACTCGGCGGGGCGATTCGGGGCGACTCAACGGGGCTCCGGCCCGGGAGAACCGGGGTCAGGCGGCGCGGGCCGGCTGGGTCACTCCACCTCGCTGAACAGGTCCGGGATCGGCTCGATCCCGGCCGTGCCCGCCGGCGGGGTGCGGCCGAGGTGCTGCCAGGCGGCGGCGGTGGCGACCCGGCCGCGCGGGGTCCTGGCCAGCAGGCCGGCGCGGACCAGGAACGGCTCGGCGACCTCCTCGACCGTCTCCCGCTCCTCGCCGACCGCCACGGCCAGCGTGGAGAGCCCGACCGGGCCGCCGCCGAACTTGCCGACCAGCGCCAGGAGCACGCCACGGTCGAGCCGGTCCAGCCCCAGGTGGTCGACCTCGTACACGCTCAGCGCGGCCTTCGCGGTCGCCTTGTTCACCACGCCGTCCGCGCGCACCTCGGCGTAGTCGCGGACCCGGCGGAGCAGCCGGTTGGCGATCCGGGGCGTGCCCCGGGACCGGCCGGCGATCTCCACCGCGGCGTCGTCGTCGATCCGGACCTGCAGGATCTCGGCCGAGCGGGCGATCACCTGCTCCAGGTCGGCCGGGCTCGTAGAAGTCCATGTGCGCCGACGAAGCCGAACCGGTCCCGCAGCGGGCCGGTCAGCAGGCCCGAGCGGGTGGTCGCGCCGACCAGCGTGAACGGCTCGACGTCCAGCGGGATCGCGGTCGCGCCCGGGCCCTTGCCGACGACCACGTCGACCCGGAAGTCCTCCATCGCCGAGTAGAGCAGCTCCTCGGCCGGCCGGGCGATCCGGTGGATCTCGTCGATGAACAGCACGTCACCGGGGGCGAGCGCGGTGAGCACCGCGGCCAGGTCACCGGACCGCTCGATCGCCGGGCCGCTGGTGATCCGGATCGCGGAGCCCAGCTCGGCCGCCACGATCATGGCCAGGCTGGTCTTGCCGAGCCCGGGCGGCCCGGAGAGCAGGATGTGGTCCGGCGGGCGCTCCCGGCGCTGGGCGCTGCGGAGCAGCAGTTCGAGCTGCTCGCGGACCCGGTGCTGGCCGATGAACTCGTCCAGCGTCTTGGGCCGGAGGCTGACCTCGACGTCCCGCTCCCCCGGCGCGACGAACGCCGACACGACGGGATCGGCCAGGTGTTCGCCGGTCACCGGCGTGCTGGGGTGCTCGGCGGTCATGAGACAGCCTCGGGACTGAGCATCGCAGCAACGAAGGAGCGCATGAGGCCGTCGGGGCGCACGGTCATCGGCGGCCCAGCATCCGGATCGCCTGCTTGAGCAGCGCCGCGACGTCGGGCTTGTCGGTGTCGACGGTGTCCCCGACCACGGCCGCGGCGTCCTCGGCCTCCTTGGCGGACCAGCCCAGCCCGACCAGGCCCTGCCGGACCTGGACCCGCCAGACCGGCTCGGCGTCGGGCATGACGTGGTGGTCCTCGCCGCCGCCGATCACGCCGATCCGGTCCTTGAGCTCCAGGATCAGCCGCTCGGCGCCCTTCTTGCCGATGCCGGGGACCCTGGTCAGGGTCGCCACGTCGGCGGTGGCCACGGCGCGCCGCACGGTGTTCGGCTGGTGCACCGCGAGCACCGCCTGGGCCAGCCGGGGGCCGACCCCGCTGGCGGTCTGGAGCAGCTCGAACAGGGCCCGCTCGTCCTCGGTGGCGAAGCCGTACAGGGTGAGCGAGTCCTCCCGGACGATCAGGCTGGTGGCGAGCCGGGCGCTCTCGCCGACCCGCAGGCCGGCGATCGTGGCGGGACTGCACTGGACCGAGAGGCCCACGCCGCCGACCTCGATGACGGCGCCGTCGGGCGCGACCGAGGCCACCCGGCCGGAGAGGCTGGCGATCATCGGTACCCCTTCTTGTTCTTGCTGCTGGCTATTGCCGCGGCGAGCTGTTGCTGGGCTCGGGTGGGCGGCGCGATCGCCGGGCGGCTGCTGCGCCGCGACGAGGCGGGTGTGGCCGCTGAGCGCGGCGGCGATCCGGGCCTGCGCGGGGGCCCGCCAGAGGTGGCAGATGGCGAGGGCGAGGGAGTCGGCGGCGTCGGCGGGCTTGGGCGCCACGGCGAGGCCGAGCAACCTGGTCACCATCAGCGTGACCTGCGCCTTGTCGGCGGTGCCGGAGCCGGTGACCGCGGCCTTCACCTCGCTCGGCGTGTGCAGCGCGACCGGGATGCCGGCCCGCGCGGCGACCGTGATGGCGACCGCGCTGGCCTGGGCCGTGCCCATCACCGTGCGCACGTTGTGCTGCGCGAAGACCCGCTCGACCGCGACCACGTCGGGTTTGAACTCAGCGACCGCGGCCGTGAAGGCCTGGTCCAGCGCGAGCAGGCGGGCGCCGATGTCCGCGTCCGGCGGGGTGCGGACCACCTCGACGTGCACCATCGCGCAGCGCCGCCCGGCGGACCCGTCGACCACGCCGACACCACAGCGGGTCAGCCCTGGGTCCACCCCCAGCACGCGCACGCAGAACCTCCCGTACCGAACAGATGTTCGACACCGTACCGTGCGACCGCCAGCCCGATCCGGGCCGACACGCGCGCCTACGCCGTGATCCGCTCCTGCTGGAATTCGGGCAGGATTCGGCCCACGGTCTCGAAGTCGGCGTCGTCGTGCAGGACCGTCAGCCCGTGGTGCAGCGCGGTGGCGACGACGAGGTGATCCGCGACCGAGAGTCCCTGGTGAGCGCTCTGCGCCGCCAGCGCTCGCCGGACCTCGCGCGCCGAATCCCAGGCCCGGTCGGGCACCGGCACCCACGGATAGGTGCCCAGCAACTGCTCCTCCAGCGGTTGATACCCTCGCGCGCCGGCAATGGTCAGCGTTTCCATGAGCACCGGCTCGCAGACGGCGACCATGCCCAAGCCAGCCTTTTCCCGCCACGAGGGATCGACCTGCTCGCGCAAGATGCGTACCAACGCGCTGGTGTCCACCAGGTATTTCACTCGTCCAGCTCGGCAATCTTGTCGAAGTCGAACACCCCAGCTCGCGCCGATGCTTGCGACGCGTCATAGGCGCGCAGCCGGCGCTCGCGAGTCTCGTCCGCGACGCGCTGCAGAGCGGCGGTGACGGTGTCCTTCTTCGTCGTCGTGCCGAGCGCACGAGCAACCTCAGCGAACAGATTCTCGTCCAGTCGATCAGTGTCTTGGTCATGCTCCACCTCCAGACACCAGGATATACAGCAGCTCCCGTATATCCAGATCGCGACCCTAGCCGACAGCCTCCATGACGTCGTCGGAGACGTCGAAGTTGGCGTACACGTTCTGCACGTCGTCGGAGTCTTCCAGCGCGTCGATCAGGCGGAACACCTTGCGGGCACCGTCCTCGTCCAGCTCGACCTGCACGCTGGGGACGAAGCTGGCGTCGGCCGACTCGTAGTCGATCCCGGCCTCCTGCAGGGCGGTGCGGACGGCGACCAGATCGGTCGGCGCGCTCACCACCTCGAAGGAGTCACCGAGGTCGTTGACCTCCTCGGCGCCGGCGTCGAGGACGGCCATCAGCACGTCGTCCTCGCTCAGCTCGCCCTTGGCGACGATCACGATGCCCTTGCGGTTGAACAGGTACGCCACGCTGCCCGGGTCGGCCATCGAGCCGCCGTTGCGGCTCATCGCGGTGCGCACCTCGGTGGCGGCGCGGTTGCGGTTGTCGGTCAGGCACTCGATCAGCACCGCGACGCCGCTCGGGCCGTAGCCCTCGTACGTGATGGTCTGCCAGTCGGAACCGCCGGCCTCCAGGCCCGCGCCGCGCTTGACCGCCCGGTCGATGTTGTCGTTCGGCACCGAGCTCTTCTTGGCCTTCTGGATGGCGTCGAAGAGGGTCGGGTTGCCCGTCGGGTCAGCACCACCAGTCCGGGCCGCGACCTCGACGTTCTTGATCAGCTTGGCGAACATCTTGCCGCGCTTGGCGTCGACGACGGCCTTCTTGTGCTTCGTGGTCGCCCACTTTGAGTGGCCGCTCATCTCGTCCTCCTCGGTGCGGTGTGTCCTGCCGATCCGGCGTCACGCGGCCGTGCGCGCGGCCTCCGTGACCATCCTGGCGAACAGCCCGTGGACGCGCAGATCCCCGGTGAGCTCTGGGTGGAAGGAGGTCGCGAGCAGGTTCCCCTGTCGGACCGCGACGATCCTACCGTCCGCCGCACCACCGGCGACGCGGGCGAGCACCTCGACGCCGGGGCCGACCTGCTCGACCCAGGGCGCACGGATGAAGACCGCGTGCACCGGGTCGCCGTCCACGCCCCGCACGGCCAGGTCGGTCTCGAACGAATCGACCTGCCGGCCGAACGCGTTCCGCCGGACCACCATGTCGATGCCGCCGAAGGTCTGCTGGTCGGGCCGGCCGTCGAGCACGGTGCCGGCGAGCATGATCATCCCGGCGCACGAGCCGTAGACGGGCAGGCCGGCGGCGATCCGAGCCCGGATCGGCTCCAGCAGCTCGAAGATCACCGACAGCCGGCTCATCGTGGTCGACTCGCCGCCGGGCACGATCAGGCCGTCCACGGCGGCGAGCTCCTCCGGACGGCGGACGGGAACCGCCCGCACGCCGGAGGCCTCGAGCGCGTGCACGTGCTCGCGGACGTCGCCCTGCAGCGCGAAGACCCCGATGACAGGCCGGCTCAGGTCGGAACGGGTCACCAGCCGCGGCCGGCGAACCGCTCGTTCGCGGGCAGGGTCTCGACGTTCAGGCCGACCATCGCCTCGCCGAGGCCACGGGAGACCTTCGCGATGACGTCCGGGTCGTCGTAGAACGTGGTGGCCTTGACGATCGCCTCGGCCCGCTTGACCGGGTCGCCGGACTTGAAGATGCCCGAGCCGACGAAGACGCCCTCGGCGCCGAGCTGCATCATCATCGCGGCGTCGGCCGGCGTGGCGATGCCACCGGCGGTGAACAGCACCACCGGGAGCTTGCCCGCGCGGGCGACCTCCTTGACCAGCTCGTACGGCGCGCGCAGCTCCTTGGCCGCGACGAACAGCTCGGTCTCGTCCAACGTGCCGAGCCGGCGGATCTCACCGCGGATCGAGCGCATGTGACGGGTCGCCTCGACGACGTTGCCGGTGCCGGCCTCGCCCTTCGAGCGGATCATCGCCGCGCCCTCGGCGAGCCGGCGGAGCGCCTCACCCAGGTTGGTGGCGCCGCACACGAAGGGGACCGTGAAGCCCCACTTGTCGATGTGGTGGGCCTCGTCGGCGGGGGTGAGGACCTCGGACTCGTCCACGTAGTCGACGCCGAGTGCCTGCAGCACCTGGGCCTCGACGAAGTGGCCGATCCGGGCCTTGGCCATCACCGGGATCGAGACGGCCGAGACGATGCCGTCGATCATGTCCGGGTCGCTCATCCGGGCGACGCCGCCCTGGACGCGAATGTCGGCCGGGACCCGCTCGAGCGCCATCACGGCGACCGCGCCGGCGTCCTCGGCGATCTTGGCCTGTTCGGGGGTGACGACGTCCATGATGACGCCGCCCTTGAGCATCTCCGCCATGCCGCGCTTGACGCGGGCGGTTCCCACCTCGGCGGGGACGGTGGGGCTGGCGGACGAAGGAGTGCTACTGGCGGCGGACACGGCGACTCGGGCCTTTCCTGGAGGACGGTGCCTTTCTCGAAGATCGGGCCCACCCATCCTACTGCCGGCGCGCCGCAGGTCAGCCTGGGCCGGGTGTGGTCTCGCCGACACCACGCTGTACGCGTGGCGGCGAGTCCGGGCTCGTGGCGGCGGTCTCCACGGTGAACTCGGCGATGTCGAAGTACTCCGGGAGCGGGTGCCGGCGGCCCAACCGCAGCGCCCTGGGCAGCCGCCGGTGCCGGAGCGAGAGGGTGTCCCGGACCGCGTCGTTGTGCACCTGGCGGGCCACGCCGAGCCGGCGGCTGACCACCACGAGCTCGGTCACGACGGGATCGTCGGGCGCCAGCGGCAGGCCGCGCAGGGCTCGGGTGAGGTCGTTCTCGGCGGCCTCGCGCTGGTCCGGCTCGGCGGCGAGGCAGGCCGTGGCGGCGGCCCGGACGGCGGCGGCCTGCGGGCCGATCTCGGTCTCGCGCACCTCGGCGAGGCGGGCCGCGATCGCCGCGCGACGGACCAGTTGGGCGTCCAGCGCGGCCTGCGCGGCGGCCACCCGGGCGTGCAACCGGTCGATCCGGCCAGCCACCCACGTCACGTAGGTGGCGATCACCACGACCACGACGACGATGCCGACCACGAATTTCACAGGGCGGATGCTAGCGGGACCAGCCCAACGCCCGGTCAGCACTGCGCTCTGGGCGACACTTTCTCGGTCGTGGCCGGGAAAATGTCGCCCAAAGCGGTAGGAACGGGCGGTTACCGGAGCAGGTCGCGGAGCGGCTTGGGCAGCCACTCGGTGAACGAGTCGTCGTCGCCGGTGACCGCGGCCGGCGCGGCGGCGACCACCATGCTGTACACCTCCAGCACCCGGGCGGCCACGACCGGCCAGTCGAACTCCGCGACCGCGTCCAGCGCCAACGCCGACAGCTCGGCCCGGCGGGCGGGGTCGTCCAGGAGTTCGGCGAGGGTGCCGGCGAGGCCCTCGACGTCGCCGTTCGGGAAGAGTGCGCCGGCCCGGCCGTCGTCCAGTACCCGCTTGAACGCGTCCAGGTCGCTGGCCACGATCGCGGTGCCGGACGCCATCGCCTCGGTCAGGATGATGCCGAACGACTCGCCGCCGGTGTTCGGGGCGACGTACAGGTCGACGCTGCGCAGCATCCGCGCCTTGTCCTCGTCCGAGACCAACCCGAGCATGACGATCCGGTCCCGCAGCGCCGGATCCACGTCCTCCAGCGCCTCCTCGGCATCGCCGGGGCCGGCGACCAGCAGCCGCAGGCCGGGGCGATCCGGGGCGATCCGGGCGAACGCGTCGAGCAGGATGCCGAAGCCCTTGCGCGGCTCGGTGAACCGGCCGAGGAAGCCGATCGCGCCGCCGTCGCCTGGCCACCCGGGCATCGGGTCGACGCCGGTGAACCGGGCCACCGAGACGCCGTTCGGGATCTCCACCGCTCCCCCGGCCAGGTGCTCGACCTGGACCCGGCGAGCCAGCGCCGAGACCGCGATCCGGCCGCTGATCTTCTCCAGGATCGGCTGGAGCGCACCCTGGGCGGCGGCCAGCGCGCGGGATCGCGGGGTGGCGGTGTGGAACGTCGCCACGATCGGGCCACGCGCGGCCATGCACGCGAGCAGCGACAGGCTCGGCGCCAGCGGCTCGTGGATGTGCAGCACGTCGAACTTGCCGTCCCGCAGCCAGCGCCGCACCCGGGCGAACGACAGCGGCCCGAACGCGAGCCGGGCCACCGAGCCGTTGTAGGGCACCGGCACCGCCCGGCCGGCGGCCACCACGTACGGCGGCAGCTCGTCCTCGTCGTCGGCCGGGGCCAGCACCGAGACGTCGTGACCGAGCCCGATCAGCGCCTCGGCCAGGTCACGGACGTGGGCCTGCACGCCGCCCGGCATGTCGAAGGAGTACGGGCAGACGATTCCGATCCGCATCCGGCGGTCCTACCTGCTCGTCGTCGGGGCGTCGGCCGCGCCCTGCTCGCCGGCCGGGTCCGTCTCGCTGGCTGAGGCCGTGGGCTCGGCGGTGAGCACCGGACTGGCGGCCGCGGGTTTGGCGGCGCGGTCGCGGGGTTCGTCCAGCCAGAGGCGTTGCAGCATGTGCCAGTCCGCCGGATGGGCCGCGATGCCCTCGGCGAGCCGGTCAGCGATGTCCTGGGTCATGGTCGCGATCTGCTGGAGCTGGTTGCCCTCGGTCGGCACCGCGACCGGACCGACCACCTTGACCTTGCTCCGCCCGTCCTCGTACCAGAGCGAGGCCACGAAGAGCGGCGCGCCGGTCCGCAGCGCCAGCATCGCCGGGCCGGGCGGCATCCGGGTCGGGCTGCCGAAGAACGTCCACCGGCACGCCCCGGCTGGACAGGTCCCGGTCGGCCAGCAGCACCACCAGCTTGCCCTCGCGCAGCCGATCGGTGAGCACGTCGAGCGCGGGCCGGCCGCCGCCCTTGGTCGGCAGGATCTCCATCCCGAGCGACTCGCGGTAGGCGAGGAAGCGCCGGTACAGGTCCTCGGGCTTGAGCCGCTCGGCGACCGTGGTGAGCGGCATCCCGGTCAGGCAGACCCAGGCGCCGGCGTGGTCCCAGTTGCCGGCGTGCGGCAGCGCCACGATCACCCCGTGGCCGGCGGCGTGCGCGTCCCGGAGCAGGTGCTCGCCCTCCATGTCGAGCGTGCCGACGAGGATGTCGCGGGAGAGCGAGGGCAGCCGGAACGCCTCCATCCAGTACCGGGCGTAGGAGCGGACCCCGTCCCGGACCAGCGCGCGCAGCTCCGCCTCCGGCAGCTCCGGGCCGACCACGCGGCGCAGGTTGCCGGCGAGCCGCTCGATGCCCGCCACCGCCGCGGCGCACCGCGAGGTCGGCGCCGGCACGGAACAACCCCGCGCCAGCGGAGCGGGCAACGCCCGGACGATCCGCCAACCGGCGGCGTACCCGAGGCTCGCCGCGCCCCTCACGACCGCGTCACCGCGCCAACCGCGGCCATCGCACCGTTTACGCCCGAACCGACCGCTGCCGTCACGCCCGACCCGCGCCGTCGGTGGTGGTGGCCGCCGGCTCGCGAGTCTGCTGCCAGACGATGTGGAACCGCTGGTAGACCGTGTACGCGGCGAGCGCGGTGAGGATCCAGAGCACGACCTCGAGGCCGTGCGGCACGCCGACGACCTCCAGGATCGCGCCGAAGCCGCCGATGATCAGCCGCTCGGAGCGCTCCGCGATGCCGACGTTGGCCTGCAGCCCGAGGCCCTCGGCCCTGGCCTTCGCGTAGGAGACGATCACGCCGACGATCAGGCAGCAGAACGCGGCGGCCGCCTCGGACTTGCGGCCGGAGGTGGCGAGCCAGAACGCGAGCGAGCCGAACGCGGCGCCGTCGGCGATCCGGTCCATGGTCGAGTCGAGGAACGCGCCCCACTTGCTGGACGTGCCGCGAGCCCGGGCGATGGCGCCGTCGAGCATGTCGGTGAGGACGAAGATCGTCACCAGGATGGAGCCGATGAGCAGCTCACCGCGGGCCACGAAGACCAGCGAGGACGTGACCACGCCCACAGTGCCCAGGACGGTGACGACGTCCGGGCTGACTCCGGCGCGGGCGAGGCGGGCGCCGATCGGGTCGAGTACACGCGAGATCCGTGCGCGTGCGAAGACGTTCAGCACATCTGCTTCCGTTCACGTGGGGTGGATCGCGACGTCGCGGGGTGGGGTTCACGATAACGGTCCTGCCCCCGGGAACCCGCCGCAGCGGTCCCGTAGCCGCTCAACCGGGTCGATCGGGCCGTTCACGAGCGTCGATCACGCGGCTATTTCTCGATTCCGGCGCGCGGGGACTTGTCGGGCGCGCGGCGGAGGGTGTGGGATCGGCGCACGGGTGTTCGACGTTGCGTGGCCGGCACGTTACGGTCCTGCGACCGCCAACCGCGGCGAGGCGGTCGGGCCGCGGGCGACGACGGGAGGCGGTACGGATGGCGCAGAAGGTGGCGGCTCAGAAGGGCACAGCGGCGAAGGCCGCGGAGGGCGTGCCGGTTGCCGACGATCCCGGCAACATACGCAACGTGGTGCTGGTCGGTCATTCCGGCGCCGGTAAGACCACGCTGATCGAGGCGTTGCTCGCCGCGACCGGCACGGTCAGTCGGGCCGGCACCGTGATCGACGGCAACACGGTCTGCGACCACGACCCCGCGGCCGTGAAGCAGCAACGCTCGGTGAGCCTCGCGCTCGCGCCGTTGGTCTTCGAGGACATCAAGGTCAACCTCCTCGACACGCCCGGGTACGCCGACTTCGTGGGCGAGCTGCGCGCCGGCCTGCGGGGCGGTGACGCCGCGCTGTTCGTGGTGTCCGCGGTCGACGGCGTGGACGCCAGCACGATCGCGCTGTGGGAGGAGTGCGCCGCCGTGGGCATGCCCCGCGCGGTCGTGATCACCCGGCTCGACCACCCGCGCGCCGACTTCGACGAGGCCGTGGCGATCTGCCAGCGCGTCTTCGGCGAGGGCGTGCTCCCGCTCTACCTGCCCATGCACGACCACGGCACGGACCAGGTCTGTGGCCTGATCGGCCTGCTCTCCCAGCGGATCTTCGACTACACCGGCGGCGCGTTCCCGCCCGTGGTGCGCGAACCGGACGAGGAGCACCTGCCGCTGATCGAGGACGCCCGCAACCGGCTGATCGAGGGGATCATCGCCGAGAGCGAGGACGAGACCCTGATGGACCGGTACCTCGAGGGCGAGGAGATCGAGGCGTCGGTCCTGGTCGACGACCTGGAGACCGCCGTGGCGCGGGGCACGTTCTACCCGGTGCTCGGCGTCAGCACGCTGGCCGGCGTCGGCCTCGCCGAGCTGCTGGAGGTGCTGACCAAGGGCGTTCCCGTCGCCGCTGGAGCACGAGCTACCGCCGGTGACCAGCCCGGACGGCGCCCCGCACGACCCGCTCACCGCCGACCCGGACGGTCCGCTGGTGGCCGAGGTGGTGAAGACCACGATCGACCCGTACGTCGGCCGGGTGTCGCTGGTCCGGATCTTCTCCGGCACGTTGCGCGCGGAGCAGACCGTGCACATCTCCGGCCACGGCATGGCCGAGCGCGGGCACGCCGACCACGACGTGGACGAGCGCGCCGCGCATCTCTACTCCCCACTCGGCGCCAGCCTGCGCGAGGTGCCGTACGCGGTCGCCGGCGATCTCTGCGCGCTGACCAAGATCGGCTCGGCCGAGACCGGCGACACGATCTCCTCGAAGGACGACCCGCTGCTCATCGCGCCGTGGGAGATGCCCGAGCCGCTGCTGCCGGTCGCCGTGGTCGCGAAGACCCGGAGCGACGAGGACGCGCTCGCGAAGAACCTGAGTCGTCTGGTCGCCGGCGACCCCACGCTCCGGCTGGAGCGCAATCCCGAGACCCATCAGCTCGTGCTCTGGTGCATGGGCGAGGCGCACGCCGACGTGGTGCTGGACCGGTTGCGGGCCGGCGGCGCCGACCTGGACACCGAACCGGTCCGGGTGGCGCTGCGTGAGACGTTCAGCGGGCCGGTGAAGGGGCACGGCCGGCACGTCAAGCAGTCCGGCGGGCACGGCCAGTACGCCGTCTGCGACATCGAGGTGGAGCCGCTGCCCACGGGTGGCGGCTTCGAGTTCGTGGACAAGGTGGTCGGCGGCGCGGTGCCGCACAGCTACATCCCGTCGGTGGAGAAGGGCGTCCGGAACCAGATGGAACGGGGCCTCGCCGCCGGCTATCCGGTGGTCGACATCCGGGTGACGCTGGTGGACGGCAAGGCGCACAGCGTCGACTCCTCCGACGCCGCGTTCAAGACCGCCGGTGCGCTGGCGCTGCGGGAGGCCGCCGCGACGGGCTCGGTGTCGCTGCTGGAGCCGGTCGACGAGGTGACGATCCGGGTCGCGGACCTCTACGTCGGCGCTGTGATGAGCGATCTGTCCGGCCGGCGCGGCCGGGTGCTCGGCACCGAGCCGGACGCGTCCGAGCGGACCCTGGTGCGCGCGGAGGTGCCGGCGACCGAACTGGTCCGGTACGCCACCGAACTGCGCTCCCTCACCTCCGGCACGGCCACGTTCAGCCGTTCCTTCCTGCGCTACGACCCGATGCCCAGCCACCTCGCGGAGCAAGCTGTCAAGCCTTCCTGAGGAGGACGGCGCTCCCCTCCTACGGGTAGTACACCCCGGTCCACCTAGCGGACGATCTTTGCCCCCGACACCCCTGATTCGCCCCCTGAACTGGGAGTTTACCTTCGCGAACGTGTTACTTCTGAACCATGGACAGGCGAGCGATGCTGACGGGGAGCGCGCTGGCGGGTTTGGTTGGAAGTGTGGGTGCGTTCGAAACGGCGCGGAAGACCGGTCCGGTCGCGGTCCGGTCGGCCAGACCGGCGGACGGCACGGCCGGAACGGTCGGCGTCGACCTGACCTGGCGGGTCCGGACCGGACGCCGCGAGGTCGCCCTCACTTTCGATGACGGTCCCGATCCAGAGTGGACCCCGCAGGTACTGGCGATGTTGAAGCGACACCGGGCGAAGGCCACGTTCTTCGTCATCGGTCGACACGTGGAGCGGCATCCGGAACTGGTGCGGCGCGCGGTCGGCGAGGGCCATGAGATCGGCAACCACACCTGGAGCCACGCCCACCTGGATCGGTGCAACGCCGGCAAGGTGCGCGAGCAGCTGGAGCGGGGCAGCGCGGCGATCGCGGCGGTCACGGGCGTGCGGCCGACGTTGTTCCGGCCGCCCCGGGGCATCATCGGGCCGGTCGGGCTGCTGGCCGCCGCCGAGGCCGGCCAGCCGATCGTGCTGTGGTCGACGCTGATTCGCGGCAAATCGCCCTGGCGCGATCTGGCCCAGGTCGTCGCGAGCATCACGCCGGGCAGCATCGTGCTCGGACACGACGGCGGACCGACCCCGCGTCAGGAGCTGATGATGGCGTTCGACCAGTTGCTGCGCCGGCTCAGCGACGACGGCTACCGGTTCGTCACGGTGAGCGCCCTGCGCGCCGCCGCCCCCGCCGAAACCGCCCTGCTGAGTGCCCTCGACCGGCGGGCTCCGGCCTCGCTGCACCGCCATCAGTTACCGCTTTGGGCGACATTTTCGGTGCTATAGCACCGAAAATGTCGCCCAAAGCAGCGGTCGTGGGGTGCGGGTCAGGACGGGGCGGCCACGTCGTTCCAGGCCTGCGCGAGCAGTGCCCTGGTCTCGCCGAGCAGTTGCGGCAGCACCTTGGTGTGGCCGACCACGGGCATGAAGTTCGTGTCGCCGCCCCAGCGCGGTACCAGGTGCTGGTGCAGGTGCGCGGCGATGCCGGCGCCGGCGACCGAGCCCTGGTTCATGCCGATGTTGAAACCCTGGGCGCCGCTCGCGAGCCGGACCGCGCGCATCGCGTGCTGGGTGAAGACTCCGAGCTCGATGGTCTCGGTCTCGGTGAGGTCGGTGTAGTCGGCGATGTGCCGGTACGGGACGACCATCAGGTGCCCGGAGTTGTACGGGTACAGGTTGAGCACCGCGTAGACGGCCGCACCTCGCGCGACGATCAGCCCGTCGGCGTCGGACATCGCCGGCACCGCGCAGAACGGGCACTCCGCCTCGCGCTCGGGCTTGCCCTCGCCCTTGATGTACGCCATCCGGTGCGGGGTCCAGAGTCGCTGGAAGCTGTCGGCGGCGCCGGCACCAGCCTGGAGTTCGTACTGCGGGCCCGTCATGGCACCGATCCTAGGGCCTGCCTTCACACCGCCGCGCGCGGTTGTTCTTCACCGCCATTGGGCGACATTTTCTCGGTCATAGCCGGGAAAATGTCGCCCAAAGCGCGTGGTGGGCCGGTCGCCGAGGCGGCCGCGGCGTGTGAGGGGCCGGTCGCGGGGAGGCCGGGGTTCGTTGTGGCGGGCTCAGCGGGTGGGGCGTTTCTCGTTGCCACGGCGGTAGTTGCCGGTCGCGCGTGCCAGCAGCTGCTGGATCTGCGGCTCGTCGGACGCACTGCCCAGCCAGGCGATGAGCCGCTCGGCGGCCGGGCCGCTCACGGTCACCACGAGCCGCCCGCCGCGCGAGATCAGGACCTTGCCGTCCTTGGTCACCCGATAGGCGAACGGATCCTCGACCAAACGGCCCCGCGCGTCCACTCCCATGCCGTCACCGTAGCCAGCGCGACCAACGTGCCGGCGAACCAGTTTCCGCTCGCCGGCGCCACCCGAACCCGAAGAAGGGACCTCACGAGCAATCGCTCGCGAGGCCCCTTCAGCGCGGATCAGGCGGTTTCGTCCGCCACGGCGGCCGCGACGGCCACCTCCACCTCGGCATCACCGGCGGCGCTCGGGCCGTCGTTGGTACGGGACCGGACCACCTCGATCACGTGCGCCATCGCGTCGTCGAGCGGCACGCCGTTGCGCTGCGAGCCGTCGCGGTACCGGAACGAGACGGTGCCGGCACCCATGTCGTCGTCGCCCACGATGACCATGAACGGGATCTTCTGCTTCTGCGCGTTGCGGATCTTCTTCTGCATCCGCTCGTCCGAGCTGTCCACCTCGGCGCGGATCCCCTCGGCGCGCAGCCGGGCCACGAACTCGGCCAGGTACGGCTCGTGCGCGTCACCGATCGGGATGCCGACCACCTGCACCGGCGCCAGCCAGGCCGGGAACGCGCCCGCGTAGTGCTCGGTCAGCACGCCGAAGAAGCGCTCGATCGAGCCGAACAGCGCGCGGTGGATCAGCACCGGCCGCTGCCGGGTGCCGTCGGCGGCCTGGTACTCCAGCTCGAACCGGTCGGGCATGTTCAGGTCGAGCTGGATGGTCGACATCTGCCAGGTGCGGCCGATGGCGTCCCTGGCCTGCACGGAGATCTTCGGGCCGTAGAACGCGGCACCGCCCGGGTCGGCCACCAGCTCCAGGCCGGACGCCTCGGCGGCCTCGCGCAGCGCCTCGGTGGCCTCTTCCCACTGGTCGAGGGCGCCGACGAACTTGTCCGAGTCGTCGCGGGTGGACAGCTCGAGGTAGAAGTCGGTGAGGCCGTAGTCGCGCAGCAGGTCCAGCACGAAGCCGAGCAGGAACTTCAGCTCGTCCTGCATCTGCTCGATGGTGGAGTAGATGTGCGAGTCGTCCATGGTCAGGCCGCGCACGCGGGTCAGGCCGTGCACGACGCCGGACTTCTCGTACCGGTACACGGTGCCGAACTCGAACAGCCGCAGCGGCAGCTCACGGTAGGAGCGCCCGCGGGACCGGAAGATCAGGTGGTGGAACGGGCAGTTCATGGGCTTGAGGAAGTACTCGGTCCCCTCCAGCTCCATGGGCGGGAACATGGTGTCCTTGTAGTACGGCAGGTGACCCGAGGTCAGGAACAGCTGCTCCTTGGTGATGTGCGGGGTGTTGACGAACTCGTACCCCGCCTCCTCGTGCCGCTGCCGGGAGTAGTTCTCCAGCTCCCGGCGGATGATGCCGCCCTTGGGGTGGAACACGGCCAGGCCGGAGCCGATCTCGTCCGGGAAGCTGAACAGGTCCAGCTCGGTGCCGAGCTTGCGGTGGTCGCGCTTGGCGGCCTCCTCGAGCAGGCGCAGGTGCTCCTTGAGCGCGTCCCTGGACTCCCACGCGGTGCCGTAGATGCGCTGGAGCTGCGGGTTCTTCTCGCTGCCCCGCCAGTACGCCGCGGCGCTGCGCATCAGCTTGAACGCGGGGATCTTCCGGGTCTGCGGCAGGTGCGGGCCGCGGCACAGGTCGGTCCAGACCAGGTCGCCGGTCTTGCCGTCGAGGTTGTCGTACATGGTCAGCTCGCCGGCGCCGACCTCCACGCTGGCGCCCTCGGCGGCGTCGCCGGCCGAGCCCTTGAGGTCGATCAGCTCCAGCTTGAACCGCTCGTGCGCGAGTTCCTTGCGCGCCTCGTCATCGGTGATCGACCGGCGGCTGAACCGCTGGCCGGCCTTGATGATCTGCTGCATGCGCTTCTCGATCTGCGCGAGATCTTCCGGGGTGAACGGACGCTCGGGCAGGAAGTCGTAGTAGAAGCCGTTGTCGATCGGCGGACCGATGCCGAGCTGGGTGCCGGGGAAGATCTCCTGGACGGCCTGCGCCATCACGTGCGCGGTGGAGTGCCGCAGCACGGCCCGGCCCTCGGTGGAGTCCATCGGCACCGGGGTGACCTCGGTGTCGGCGTCCGGCGCCCAGGCGAGGTCGCGGAGCTGGCCCTCCGGGTCGCGGACCACCACGGCGCCGCTCGGGCCGTCGAGCTGGACGCCGGCCGCGAGGAGCGCGTCGACCGCCGTAGTCCCGGCCGCCACCACGACAGGGGTGGGCGCGACGACAGGACTGGGTGCGGACACGATGAACTCCTCGGGATGTCGATGATGGCGGCACTGAACCGCCCGTCCCGCTGATGTTATCCGCGACGCCCGTCCGAGCCCGACCCGGTATCCACAGGGGTGGGGAGGAACCGTCGGCCGCCGGTCCGCCAGCCGTCGTCAGAGCCGGCGCGGGCGGAATGTCGAGATCGTGGTGGAGAGCGTCACCTCGAACGGGTCATCGAGCTCCGCCAACGCGCTGTCCACCGCACCGGGGTCGACGTGCCAGGCGCTCGGCCCCATCAGCACCAACGCCCGCACCTCCGCCGGCCCCAGCCGCAGCGTCTCCTCGTGAGCCAGCGCGGACTCCAGCACAAACCGCTCGTCGAGCTGATCCCGGAGCCGATCGGCCTTGTCGGGATCGACGCTGAGCAGGCCGAGCCGGCTGACCAGCTCGGTCAGGTGCCGGCTCGTCGGCGTGACCACCACCAGCGCACCATCCGGCCGCAGGATCCGGTGCAGCTCGGCGGAGTTGCGCGGGGCGAACACGTTCACGGCCACGTCCACGCTGGCGTCCCGGATCGGCAGCCCGTGCCAGACGTCGGCGACCACCGCGCCGATCCGCTCGTGGGCTCGGGCCGCCCGGCGCAGCGCGAACTTCGACACGTCCAGGGCCACCCCGACCGCGCCAGGATGGTCGTCCAGGATCCGGCTCAGGTAGTACCCCGTGCCGGCGCCAACGTCCGCGATCACGTCCGCCCGGCCGACCGAGGCGGCGGCGGCAAGAGCGGAGGCCAACCCGGCGTAGTGCCCGCCGCCCAGAAAGGCGTCGCGCGCCTCGACCATCGCGGCCGTGTCCGCGGTGCCAGTCTTGGCGTCGCCGGGCAGCAAACTCACATAACCCTGTTTCGCCACGTCGAACGCATGGCCGGCGGCGCAGCGCAGGGTCCGCTCGTCCAGCACGAACCCCGCCCCACAGTGCGGACACGCCAAGACGCCGACGACGTGACTCAGCACCCGATCAGCCGTTGAGGTAGGCGAGGACCGCGAGCACGCGCCGGTTGTCGTCCTCCGACTGCGGCAGCCCGAGCTTCCCGAAGATGTTGTTGGTGTGCTTGCTGACGGCCTTCTCGGTGATGAACATCTGCGCCGCGATCGCCGCGTTGGACCGCCCCTCGGCCATCAGCCCCAGCACCTCGCGCTCGCGCGGGGTCAGCGTGGTGATCGGCTGGTCCCGCGCCCGGCGGGAGAGCAGCTGGGAGATCACGTCGGGGTCCATCGCGGTGCCACCGGCGGCGACCCGGCGAATCGCGTCGATGAACTGGGTGATGTCGGAGATCCGGTCCTTGAGCAGGTAGCCGACCCCGCCGCGGCGATCGGAGAGCAGCTCGCGGGCGTACAGCTGCTCCACGTACTGGGAGAGCACCAGCACGGGCAGGCCGGGCACCTTGGCGCGCGCCTCGATGGCGGCCCGCAGCCCCTCGTCGGTGAAGCTCGGCGGCAGCCGCACGTCCACCACGGCCACGTCCGGCCGGTGCGTGACGAGGGCTTCCAGCAGCGCGGGGCCGTTGTCGACGGCCTCCACCACCTCGAAGTCGTGGGCGTTCAGCAGCCGGATCAACCCGTCCCGGAGCAGGACCAGGTCTTCGGCGAGGACGACGCGCACGGCGCTACGCCCAGGCCTTGCCGGTCAGCTTCTCGTAGACCTCGACGTACCGGGCCCGGGTCGCGGCGATGACCTCCGCCGGCACCTCGGGCGCGGGCGGGCGGCGATCCCAGCCCACGCTGGTCGACCAGTCCCGGACGAACTGCTTGTCGTAGGACCGCTGGGTGCGGCCGGGCTGCCAGTCGTCCGCCGCCCAGAACCGGGACGAGTCGGGGGTCAGCACCTCGTCGCCGAGCACCAGCGTGCCGTCGGCGGCCAGGCCCAGCTCCAGCTTGGTGTCCGCCACCAGCACCCCGCGCTCGGCGGCGATCTCGGCCCCGCGCGTGTAGACCTCGAGGGAGATCCGCTTCAGCTCGGCGGCCAGGTCGGCGCCGACCTTCGCCTCCACCTCGGCGTACGTCATCGGCTCGTCGTGCGTGCCGACGCTCTCCTTGGTGGTGGGCGTGAAGATCGGGGTGGCGAGCCGGTCGGCGTCGACCAGCCCGGCCGGCAGCGACACCCCGCTCACCGAGCCGCTCTCCTGGTACTGCACCAACCCGAGCCCGGTCAGGTAGCCCCGGGCGATGCACTCGACCTGCACCATGTCGAGCCGCTGGACCCGCATCGCCCGGCCGGCGAACTCGGCCGGCACGTCGGTGGAGATCACGTGGTTGGGCACGATGTCGGCAAGCTGCTCGAACCACCAGAGCGAGAGCTGGGTGAGGATCGCACCCTTGTCCGGCACCGGTGTGTCCAGCACGACGTCGTAGATGGACATCCGGTCGCTGGCCACCAGGAGGTACTCGTCCGCGCCGAACGCGTAGACGTCACGCACCTTGCCGGAGTGCACGAGGGTGAGCGGCGCCGTTCCGTTGTCGGGCGAGGTCACGCGATCTCCTAGTTCAGGGGGGCCGCAGGCTGCTCCGCGCTGCGCCCAAGGAATAGCACAGCAGGGCTCAGAGCTGCGCGTCCGGCTCGACCGGCGGCAGGCCCGCCGCGATGGCCCTGATCCCGGCGACCACGTCCGCCGCGCTGGGCGCCTCCTCCGGGTCGTTGAGCCACTGCATCATCACGCCGCAGAGCAGCGCGACCTGCACCGAGCCGAGGCCCCGCACGGTGCTCGCGGGGATCGTCTCCTCGGCCACCCCGGCGAGCGAGGCTGCCAGGCCCTTGCGCCCCTCGCGCTGCCCGGCGATGAGCTGCTCGCGGACCACCGGCGACCGCTCTGCCTGCGCGAACGCCTCGAACGTCGCCACCCAGAGCGGTCGGTGCGCGGCGAACGACGCGATGATCTGGTCCCACATGGCCTCGAACTGGCCGGCCGGACCGGCGCCAGTGGCGGCGGCCAGCGCGCGGCCGATCTCCTGCCCCCACTCGTCGGTCGCCTCGACCAGGGCCGCGGTGAGCAGCGCCTCCCGTGAGCCGAAGTGGTAGCCGATGGCGGCGTGGCTGATCCCGCCGGAGGCGGCCGCGACGTCCCGCACGGTCGTCTGGCCCCACCCCTTCTCGACGAGGCAGCGACGCGCGCCGGCAAGCAGATCCTCTCGGTTTCCCATGCGGGAGATCCTAACCCGGTTAATCCAAACGGTTAAGACAAATGTCTTGCCCATTTGGACTACTCGCGCTTATGGTCGTCCCGACACCACGACCGCACGGCCCAGGAGGACCTCATGAAGAACCAGAACGTGCTGATCTCGGGCGCGAGCATCGCCGGGCCCGCGCTGGCGTACTGGCTGCGGCGGCACGGCTTCACCCCGACCGTCGTCGAGCGCGCCGCGGGGCCGCGCCCGGGCGGTGCGGCGATCGACATCCGGGGCGCCGCGCTGGGCGTCGTCGAGCGCGCCGGTCTGCTGGACGAGATCCGGGCCCACCGCACCGACATGGGCGACGGCGTGCTCGTGAACAGCGCGGGCGAGGAGTTCGCCACCCTGCCGGCCGCGGCGTTCGGCGGCGAGCTGGAGATCCTCAAGGAGGACCTGACCCGGGTGCTGTACGAGGCCACCCAGCCGGATGTCGAGTACCTCTTCGACAACTCGATCGCGGCGCTGACCCAGGACGACGACGGCGTGCACGTCACGTTCGCGTCCGGCGAGCAGCGCACGTTCGACCTGGTGGTCGGCGCGGACGGACTGCACTCCAACGTGCGGCGGCTGGCCTTCGGCCCCGAGTCGGACTACGTGCACCACCTCGGCATCTACGGCGCGCTGTTCACGACCGACAACTACCTCGATCTCGACCACACGGCCCGGCTCTACAACGCGCAGGACAAGTTCGGGTACGTCTTCACCGCCCGGCACAACGCGGAGATCAGGGTCGGCCTCTCGTTCGCCTCGGACCCGCTGGCCTATGACCGGCACGATCTCGCGCAGCAGAAGCGGATCGTCGCCGAGCGGTTCGCCGCGGACGGCTGGGAGATCCCGCGACTGATCGAGGCGATGAAGGCGGCGCCGGACGTCTACTTCGACCAGTCCGGCCAGATCCGGATGGACCGCTGGTCGACCGGGCGGGTGGCCCTGGTCGGGGACGCCGGCTACTGCGCGGCGCCGACCTCCGGGCGCGGCACCTCACAGGCGCTGATCGGGGCCTACGTGCTGGCCGGCGAGCTGGCGGCGGCCGACGGCGACCACGCGACCGCGTTCGGCGCGTACGAACACGAACTGCGCGACTTCGTGGACGGCAACCAGAAGATCGGGCAGGAGGGCGCGGTCACGCTGTTCTCCCCGCTGAGCCAGGAGATCATCGACGCCATGGCGGAGGCGCCCCCCGAGGAGGCACCGGAGTCGTTGACCCTCAAGAATTACTGAGACTTTCCTCGGCCACCGTGTCGAATCCGGGCCGGCCGCTCCGACGAAGGGGATGAACGCCCCTCACCGGGTCCCCGACGTCACGGAGGTTCCGCCATGTCCACCACCCACGACGCGCAGACCAACCCGGCCCTGGCCGCGGCCGGCAGGAAGCCGCGGGAGCTGGGCCGAGTCCAAGCCGTCTTCGGCACGGTCGTCGCGGCGCTCCTGCTCAACCTGCTGGTCTACGGAGTCGGCGTCGCGGCCGGTGGCTCGTTCGAACTCACCTCGAACGACGAGCGGGCGACGGTCGGTGCCGGCACGGTCGCCGGCATGACCGCGATTCCGCTGCTGGTCGGCATGGTCGTCACCGCCCTGCTGTCGCTGCGGTGGGTCGGGGTGATCCGGGTGGCGCAGGGGGTCGGGCCGGTGCTCTCGCTGGCCACGATCGCCGGCACCGTGGCCGCCGACTTCGACGCGACCAGCACCGTGACGCTGAGCGCGATGCACGTGGTCATCGCCGCGCTGATCATCGCCGGGCTCGAGCTGATGCGCCGCCGCCTGGTCCGCACCCGCTGACCTGTGTCGCCGACGCCGCTTTGGGCGACATCTTGACGGCTATAACCGAGAAGATGTCGCCCAAAGCGCAGGGGTCTGGCGCGGCCGGTGAGATCGGCGAGTCAGGCTCCCGGATCTCACCGGCAGGATCAGCTCAGTGTCGACTGTTCAGCAGCGGTCTAGGTCGAGATGTTCCGCACGGACGCGTACAGGTTTGCCACCTATTGCCGTAGTACGGCGAGAACATGTACTCCGAATAGCCATTGTATTTGAAATCGTTGTGGCCGTTGATGTAGCCCCACTGGCCGTCGAAAAAGTTCAACCAGCCGCCGCCAGATGAACCGCCGGTCATGTAGTTGAGCATGTAGATCGTGCCGCCGCCGCCGTCGTATGTCGTACCGGAGTCGTTGACCAAATACTGGCCGCTGAACGGCGACGCGTGCGGATACCCGAAAGCGTACATGTAGTACCCGATTGGGTAGTTCCATGCGATGCCCTGGCCGCCGAAGTAGTCCGCAATTCGCGTGCCACCGTTGCGCCACATGATGGCCGCACCGACGTCATTCGCGAAGTCGTTGTTGTTGTAGAACCACGCCGATGTCGCCCAAAGCTGAGCGGACGTCCAGGAACCATAGGGAGCGGACCCGTTGACGTAGTTCGGAACGAATGTCCAGTTGTAGTGCCAGAGCTGCCCACTCGTTAGACAGTGTCCGGCTGTCCATACCGCGGAACGCCCTTCACTGTTCACAATCGTGCCAGAGCAGACGTAGTTCACGCCGGAGCTGGTGAAGAAGACCTTGCCGTACGTGCGGGCTACGGGGTGCCCAACGGGGTAGTTCGGGTACGTCGAGAACGTCCCTACCTGCGAATCCTTCGTCAGCGGCTTGGGGGCGGACTTCGGCCGAGCGGTGCGATCCGGCCCGAAGGGCCCTGTGCCTTGGCCGTCGACTTGGCGAGATTGGTGGTCTTCTTCGCCATCGCTTTTACCGAGGGAAGCTCGGTATCGGGCTTGGCCG
>CAVVAL010000002.1:0-643356 GCA_963746095.1 uncultured Actinomycetota bacterium
CGCCACCCCGGCCGGAACGTTCCGGATCCAGGACAAGAAGGTCACCACGGTCTCGTCGATCTTCGGGGTGAAGCTTCCGTACTGGCAGCGGACCTACCGCGACATGGGCTTCCACCAGACCACCACGTACCTCTACGACCCCAGCATCCCCGGATCGCACGGATGCACGAACTTGCTGCCGGCCGACGCCAAGGCGTTGTACGGCCTCACCGTCCGCGGCACCGTCGTCCAGGTCTTCGGCCGCAAGCCCGGCACCTGAGCAAGCCCGGCACCTGAGCAAGCCCCGGCGCCTCGCGCCAGCCGGCGCGCCCCCAGCCGGCGCTGAGCGTCCCGCCGAACCAAGCGTCTCTGGGCGACATCTTCACGGCCATGACCGTGAAGATGTCGCCCAGACTGGTCACGGCGCGGCGGCGCTCCAGCCCGCACCCGGATCCGAGCCTGGCCGGATCAACCCCGACTCGTAGGCCACGATCGTCGCCTGCACCCGATCCCGCAGCTTGAGCTTGCCGAGGATCGCGTTCATGTGGGTCTTCACCGTGCTGGTGCTCAGCACCAGTTCCGCCGCCACCTCTGCATTGGACAGACCCCGCGCCGCCAGCCGGAGCACGTCCAGCTCCCGCTCGGTGAGCTGTGCGAGCGCGACGCCGCCCTTCACGGTCACGGCGCTGTTCGGGTACGCCGCCGCGAGCCGGGAGGTCACGGCCGGATCGCCGACCCCCTGGCCGGCGGCGATCAGCCGCACCGCGTCGGTCAAGGTCCGCCGGGCCGCGTCCTTGCGCAGGTAGCCGGAGGCCCCGGCGCGCAGCGCGGCGAACACGTGTTCCGCCGGATCGGACTCCGTGAGGATGAGCACCCGGACCGGCGCGCCGGCCAGTGCGGTCACCTCGGTGATCACCCGGACCGCGGCCGGCGCCCCGTCCGGACCGGCCAGAACGGCATCCAGCAGCACCACATCCGGCCGCTGACTCGCCACAAAGGACACTGCGAGCCCGGGCGTGTCGGCCTCCCCGATCACGGTGAGATCGGGTTCCGAGCCCAGTTCGACGCTCAGCCGGGACCTTGCCGCGGCCTGCCCGTCAACGATCATCACGCGCGTTGCGATGTCCACACCCCCCGATGCTGAACCCGTTCCTGCAGGTCGGACGGGAAATCAACACCGTCGACTAAGAAAGATTTTGCACTATTTTGGGATGTTTAACGGTGATTAGTAACGATAGCTGAGTTCGAACTTGGGGCGTCACCGAATCTCGCGCCAGGCGTTGTTCAGCAAGTGAACCACCTTGCGTAGTCCGGGAATCACGAACGGTTACCCGAGCCAGCGAAGAACTCGGGCGAGTTGTTTCGAACCGACTCCGCAAAGTATCCGTGAAGCTCGGTAGGGAGGTGCAGCGTGCAGTCACGACCACGGGGAACTCGATCCGCCGAGCCGGGCCTCACCCTGCGCTACCTCGGCTACGGACAGCTGGGACCGGGGGGTCCTGTCCGGCGCCTGCGGGCGGACGTGCACGGCACGTCCGCCAGTGCCAGGAGCATCACCCGCCGCTCTACGGCTCGGCCGCGGCTCCACGCCAGGTCAGCGCCGGCACTCCGCACCCGGGTACTCCGGCGACCAGCTCCGGTGCCCGTCGAGCAGAAGGCTGCCACCTCATGACCACGTATGACGCACCCGATGGCACCACCGGCTCGCGCCGCGACAACCCTCAGGGGAACCGGCACGCGGGCTCGTTCCGGTCCGGCGTGCCCGACTTCATCGACGGCGAGGTCGTCGCGGTCGAGGTGCACAGTGACGTGAACGGCGAAATGCACGGCGAAATGCACGGCGACGTGAGCGTCGAAATGCACAGCGACGTGAACGTCGACAAGCACGGCGACGTGAGGGTCGAAACGCACGGCGACCGGCACACGACGCCGACTCCCGACCCCGCCGCCACCCGACGCCGGGTCGCCGAGACCGGCGAGCACCCGATCGTCGAGCCGGCCGGCCCGGACAGCGCCGACCTCCAGGACAGCCTGGACCACATCGAGCGCCTCGCCGCCGAGCTGAAGGAGATCGCGGAGGTCATCACGCCGACGCCGAACTCCGGCGGTCGCCAGGCCGCCGCCGCGCGGGCCGCCAGCGGCGCGCCGGACGCCGGCTTCCGTGGCGGGCACCAGGCCGCGTCCGGCCAGCAGGGCCTCCGCCCGCCCGCCGGTTCCGTTCCGCCGCCCGCCGCCGGTTCCGCAGCGGTCCCGCCCGCAGCACCGCAGGCTCACGCGGCGCCGACCGCTGCCGGCCGCGCGGAGGCTCCGACCGGCGCACGCCCGGCCGGCCCGCGATTCGGCGCGCACAACGCCCCGCCGTCGGCGGCCGCCCGCCCCGGCGCGGCGACCCAGCCCACGACCGCCAAGCCCGTCGCGGCCCGTCCGGCGGACGACCAGCTCCACTCCTGGCTCGGCCCGGACGGCGACCTCAAGGCCCGTCCCGCGAGCATGGGCACCTCGGTCGTGCAGGAGCCGCTCCCGCCCGAGCCCAAGCGCAAGGGCAACCCGGACCTGGTCTTCGGCACCACTTCGCCCCCTTCGACGGCACCGCAGCCCAGCGCGGCCGCCGCTGCGGTGGCCACGGCCGGTGCCACAGCGAGCTCGACGGCCGGCGCCGCGGCAGCGCAGCGCGGCGAGACCGCGGCCGCGCGCACCGCCGGTCCGCAGACGACCAGCCAGCAGACGGCCGCTCAGCAGACCTCCGCCCGGCCGACCGCCATGGAGCAAGCCGCCGCGCAGACCCCGGCGGCGCGCACCGCCGCGCAGACCCCGGCCGCCCGCACCGCGACGAAGCCCGACCCGAAGGCGGACGCCACCCTGCGCGCCGAGAAGGTCGTCATGACCGGCTCGACCGCCGCCACCGCCACGGCCGCCATGCCGTCGATCTTCTCCACCGGCTCGGCCAAGGCGAGCGAGGTGACCGAGGCGCTGCGGACCACCGCCCCGCCGAACCGGACCTCCCGCAAGGACCAGCGCCGCCCCGCCGGCCGGAGCAAGGCACCCCGCGGCCGGTACACGGCGATGATCATCGGCGCGTTCGTGCTGGCGATTCCGGCCTTCGCGCTCGGCGCCGTCCAGCCGTGGAACACGTCGGCCAAGAGCAGCGAGGACAAGATCAGCGTCGCCACGGGTGACCGGGCGAGCGAGCCGCCGAACACCGGCGGCGAGCCGTCGGCGGCGGTGCCGAACCCCAGCCCGACGCCGTCCGTCGCCAGCGTTGCCCCGATCACGCCCACGGAGGTGTCCGCGGGTCAGGCCGGTGAGCAGCCGAAGAACCCGGGCCGGCCGTCGGCGCCGGTGTCGACGCCGCCGACCCACCGCAACAGCCACCCGGTCGGGCTCGCGCTCTCGGTCTACGCGGCGAACGTGAAGCCGTATGAGGGCGAGTCGGTGCGCTTCAAGCTGACCTGGAAGGACGGCTCCGGCCACTTCGGTGGGACGAGCCAGAATTGGGGCGACGGAAGCCCCGCCGTCAGCTCGGTGGACATCAAGAAGTGCAAGGGCGTGGCGCCGGCGTCCAGCGGTGCGTCCGAGGTGACCCACACGTTCCGGGAGGCCGGCACGTTCACGGTGAAGCTCAGCGTCACGACGTTCACCTGCGACGGCCGGACCGAGACCCAGACCGTGCCGATGACGATCACCGTCAAAAAGGCGCCGGTCACGCCCACCCCAACGCCGACCGAGACCACCCCGACTGCGACCCCGACCCCGAAGCCCACCGAGGACTGACGGGCCCACAGACCACCCCCTTTCGCGATCGGGTGGAAGCCCGGCCGGCCGCGCGCGGATCACCCGTGCGGCCGGCCGGGAACGCCAGAAGCCTCCGCCGGCCGGGACCCCTCCCGGCCGGCGGAGGCGTGTCCGGGGGCGGCCGGCCGGCGGATCTCCGGGCGCCGGATCGCAGGTTCGAGGGGCCACGGCGGCGCGGTGATCGATCGCCGAGCAGCGGAAGTCGTGGGAAAACGGTCGCGAACGAGGCAGACTGGGAGCCGTGCCCGAGCTTCCCGAGGTGGAGGCGCTCGCCGCCTATCTGCGCGAGCGCGCGGTCGGTCGCGTGATCGCGCGGATCGACGTCGTCGCCATAGCGTCCCTCAAGACCTACGATCCGACGCCGATGGCGCTGCACGGCTCGACCGTGACCGGCGCCTCCCGGCACGGCAAGTTCCTCGACCTGGACGTCGACGGCATCCACCTGGTGACGCACCTGGCCCGCGCCGGCTGGCTGCACTACCGCGAGCAGCTACCGCCCGCGCCGCCGCGCCCCGGCAAGGGCCCGATCGCGCTCCGGGTCCATCTCGACGACAGCTCCGGGTTCGACCTGACCGAGGCCGGCACCAAGAAGGGCCTCGCGGTGTACGTGGTGCGCGACCCGGCCGAGGTGCCCGGCGTGGCTCGGCTGGGGCCGGACGCGCTGGAGGTCGACCTCGACCAGTTCACCAGCCAGGTCCGGGGTCAGCGCGGGCAGATCAAGGGCGTGCTGGTCGACCAGTCGGTGCTCGCCGGGGTCGGCAACGCGTACTCGGACGAGATCCTGCACGCCGCCCGGCTCTCCCCGTTCGCGCTGGCGCCGCGGCTGAACGACGAGGAGCTTCACCGGCTGTTCGACGCGATGAACCTGATCCTGCGCAGCGCGGTGGACCGCAGCGTCGGCCAGGGATCGGCGACGCTCAAGGGGGAGAAGCGCAGCGGCCTCCGGGTGCACGCCCGGACCGGCCTGCCGTGCCCGATCTGCGGCGACACGGTGCGCGAGGTCTCGTTCGCCGACAAGTCGCTGCAGTACTGCCCGACCTGCCAGACCGGCGGCAAGCCCCTCGCCGACCGCCGCCTCTCCAAGCTCCTCCGCTAGCCCGGCAACCGCCCCGCTCAGCCGGCGCCGCCCAGCCCCTCGCCGCCCCCCTGCGGCTTTGGGCGACATGTTCCCGGTTATAGCCGAGAAAATGTCGCCCAAAGCGGAGGGTTGAGGGCGGGGGTCTAGAGGAGATCCCAGCTCAGCGGGGTGCCCTTGGCCGCGTCGACGCGGAACTCGCGGCCGGCGACGGTGCGGAACTCGTCGGGCACGAGTCCGCCGGCGGGGCGGATCGCGCGCACGTTCTCGGCGGTCACCAGGTCGCCCGCCCGCACGTCCTCGACCACGTAGAGCGTGCGGCGGAACCGCAGCCCTTCACGCTCGGCCTCGGTGGCGCCGATCCGGTTCTCGCCGAGCGCCAGCCAGGCAGCCTTCGACTCGTCCACCAGCATCTTCATCTCGGCCGGCTCGAGCGAGAACTCCGAGTCCACGCCGCCGTCCGCACGCCGCAGCGTCATGTGCTTCTCGATCACGGTGGCGCCGAAGGCGACTGCGGCGACCGCGGCGCCGATGCCCATCGTGTGGTCGGAGAGGCCGATCTGGGTGCCGAACGCGTGCCGCATGGTCGGGATGCCGCGCAGGTTCGAGGCCTCCAGCGGCGCCGGGTACGACGCGGTACAGCTCAGCACGACGAGCTGCTCGTTGCCGGTCTCGCGGGCGGCGCCCACGGCCGCCGCGATCTCGCCGACCGACGCCATGCCGGTGGAGATGATCACCGGCTTGCCGGTCTCGGCCATCGCGCGCACCAGCGGCAGGTCCAACACTTCGCTCGACGCCAGCTTGTAGGCCGGCGCGCCGAGCTTCTCCAGGAACGCGACCGCGGTCGGGTCGAACGGGGCCGAGAACACCTCGATACCGAGCTCGGCGCCGAGGGCGAACAGCTCCTCGTGCCACTCCCAGGGGGTGTGCGCCTCCTGGTACAGCTCGTACAAGTGCCGGTCACCCCAGAGTTCGTGGCCGGAGGAGATCTTGAACCGCGGGTGGTCGACGTTCACGGTCATCGTGTCCGCCGTGTACGTCTGCATCTTGAGCGCCTGCGCGCCGGCCTCGGCGGCGGCACGCACGATGTCGCGCGCGCGCCCGAGGTCACCGTTGTGGTTGCCGGACATCTCGGCGATCACGAACGGCCGGTGCGCCGGCCCGACCGGCGTCTTGCCGATCTGCAGGGTGTCGGTCTCAGCCATGCAAGTCCCTCAATCTGGGGTCACGATCACTTCAGTGCGAGCACCGCGCGGGCCACGCGGTCAGCCCCGAGCCCGTCCACAGTCTTCCAGGCGCGCGCACCCAGCTCGTTGACGGCCTCTGAGCGCAGTACCGACGGCAGGGCCGTGACCTGCCCGGAGACCACGTCGGCGAGCGCGCCGAGGCCGACCGCGAGGCCGGCCTCCAGCGCCAGCCGGTAGTTGTGCTCCTGGTTCTCGGCCACGGTCACCAGCGCCATCGGCACGCCGAGACAGCACAGCTCCCAGACGGTCGAGCCAGCCGCGCTGAGTACCAGATCGGCCCAGGTCATCAGCTCCTCGATCGCGAGCACCGGTGCGGTCGCCTCCACCGAGGACCCGGCCGGCACCGGCACCGCACGCACCGACTCCAGCGCCGCCTCGCTGGACGCGATCACCTTCAGCTCCACCGGTGCCAGGCCGGCCAGCGCGAGCCGGACCATCGCCGTCACGCCGTCGCCGGGATCGGTGCCGCCGAGCACGATCAGCACCCGCTGCGGCCGCCCGGTCCACTGCCGCTCGGGGTAGCCGTCCGCCCGCCGCGCCGCCGCCACCCGGGGTCTGAGCAGCGCGAACTCCGGTCCGCGCAGCACGGCGGCCAGTCCCCAGTCGGAGTAGTCCGCCTCGATCGCCGTGAGATTCTGGTTCAGCACCAGGTCGGCCGGGAGCGGGCGGGTGGCCTCGTCGTCGATCACGGCCAGCGGCGTACGGAGGCCGGACAGATCGGCGGCGGTCACCAGGTACGAGTCGACCAGCGTGGTGGTCCAGTCGTGCGCGGAGGCCAGCGCGGGAATCTCGGCCGGATCGGCGCCCTCCCGGGTCTGAAGCCCGAGTTCGGTCGCCTGGGCCGCGGCCCAGGGCACCTCGGTGAAGTTCGCCACGATTTCGACCTGGGCACCAGCGCGTACCAGAGCCGCACCCAGCGCCGCACTTCGGATGAAATGTCCGACTCCTTGATGGACACCGAGGTCGCAATAGATGCCGACGCGGGCCAGCGAAGGGGTTTTCACGGTGTCTGCCAGTTCCGTCTGGTTCCAGGATTCACGCTGGCAAAGGTTACAGTCCCCCTTCGGGTGACCCGGAGCACTGGGCCGCCCGTATCAGCGGGTTCGGTCAGCAGGGAAGGCGGTTGTTGTTGATGGTCGCGTGGGAGGGTGCGTCGGTTCTCATCACTGGGGGTACCGGCTCCTTCGGCAAGGCGTTCATCCGCCGGCTGTTGGATGAGGGCAAGGCGAGCCGGATCGTCATTTTCTCCAGGGACGAGCTGAAGCAGTACGAGGTTCGGCAGATGTTCGGTGATGATCCGCGTTTGCGTTGGTTCATCGGTGATGTGCGGGACAAGGCTCGTCTGCAGCGGGCGATGTCCGGGGTTGACTACGTGGTGCACGCTGCGGCGTTGAAGCAGGTGGACACGGCGGAGTACAACCCGTTTGAGTGTATTCAGACGAACGTGATGGGTTCGCAGAACGTGATCGATGCGTGCATCGACGCGGGTGTGAAGCGTGTGGTGGCGCTGTCGACGGATAAGGCGTCGAGTCCGATCAACTTGTATGGCGCGACGAAGTTGTGTGCGGACAAGTTGTTCGTGGCGGGTAATCACTATGCGGCTGGTAGTGAGACTCGGTTCTCGGTGGTTCGTTACGGCAACGTGGTCGGCAGCCGTGGTTCGGTGGTGCCGTTCTTCAAGAAGTTGGCCGCTGAGGGTGTGACGAAGCTGCCGATCACGGACACGCGGATGACGCGGTTCTGGATCACGTTGCCGCAGGCTGTGCAGTTCGTGTTGGACGCGTTCGATCGGATGTCCGGCGGGGAGCTGTATGTGCCGCGGATCCCGAGTATGCGGATCACGGATCTGGCGCAGGTGGTGGTGCCGGACGCGGAGATCGAGGTGATCGGTATCCGGCCGGGTGAGAAGTTGCACGAGGAGATGATCAGTGCCGAGGACGCGTATCGGACGCTGCAGTTCGATGATCACTATGTGGTGCAGCCGGTGATTTCGGAGTGGGGCAGTGTCCCGCTTGAGGGCGGTAAGCCGGTCGGGGACGGGTTCGTGTACCGGTCGGACCTCAATGATCAGTGGCTGGATGGCAACGAACTCCGGGACATGATCGACCAGAGCAAGTAGCCCTTCCGCAGGCGCCACCCCTTCCGCGCTTTGGGCGATATTTTCTCGGCTATAACCGAGAAAAATCGCCCAAAGCGGAGGGGTGTGGGGTTGGCGCTGGGTAGGGGTGCGCGGCTAGCGGGTGCGGACGCGGTGCCCCAGCGCGGGCACGTTCCCGCAGGCCGTGCTCGGTTCGCTCACCGACCTGGTCGGCATCGTCTCGGCCAAGGACCAGATCACGACGATCGCGTAGGACGCGAGCTCAGCCCTCGTGCAGCGCCTTCTGCTGGATCGACGCGTTGAGCGCCACCAGCTCCGGGTTGGTCCGCAGCAACGCGACCAGCACCCGCCACGCCGGCGGCCGGTCGCCCAGCTCCTCGACGAGCGCGTCGAGGAGCGCGGCGTCCTCGGGCGTGTCCAGCGTGATCCGCAGGTCATCGGAGTGCGGCACGAACGCCAGCCCGGCGACCCGATACCGGTGCGGGTTGTTGTAGAGCGCCGAGGTGACATGCACCCGGTCGTACCCCTGGGCGTGCTTGTCGACCTTGCGCAGCGCCGCGACGGAGGCGATCTCCACGTCGAGGCCGCGCGGCAGGCAGCGCACGAGCGTTGTCGAGAGGTAGTCCATGTGCCCGGACCCGGCCCGGAACGCGCCGACGGTCTGCGCGATCACTGCGGGGTCGAGTAGCGGGCAGTCGGACGTAAGGCGCACCACGGCGTCAGCGGGGTGGACGTCCAGCGCGGCCAGGAACCGGCTGAGCACGTCGTCCTCGGAGCCGCGTACGCAGCTGACGCCGATCTCGGCGCAAGCCTTGACCACCTCGTCGTCCTCCGGCGCTGTGCTGGTGGCGACGACCACCTCGTCGACTGCCTTCGAGGCCTCGGCGGCCCGGACCACCCAACCCAGCACGGGGCGGCCGCCGAGCGGGCGGAGCACCTTGCCAGGAAGGCGGGACGAGCCCATCCTGGCCTGAATAACGGCGGTCACGGTGTATGGCTTGGTCACGCTGAGGTCCTTCCACGGGCATGCGAGTTGAAGCGCCCCACCCACGGAAGGCTACAGTTCCTCGACTGTTCGAGACGCGATGGGGCTGACAAGAGGAGACGTAGCTACATGGTTTCGTGGCAGGGTGCCTCGGTCCTCATCACTGGGGGTACCGGCTCCTTCGGCAAGGCGTTCATCCGCCGGCTGTTGGATGAGGGCAAGGCGAGCCGGATCGTCATTTTCTCCAGGGACGAGCTGAAGCAGTACGAGGTTCGGCAGATGTTCGGTGATGATCCGCGTTTGCGTTGGTTCATCGGTGATGTGCGGGACAAGGCTCGTCTGCAGCGGGCGATGTCCGGGGTTGACTACGTGGTGCACGCTGCGGCGTTGAAGCAGGTGGACACGGCGGAGTACAACCCGTTTGAGTGTATTCAGACGAACGTGATGGGTTCGCAGAACGTGATCGATGCGTGCATCGACGCGGGTGTGAAGCGTGTGGTGGCGCTGTCGACGGATAAGGCGTCGAGTCCGATCAACTTGTATGGCGCGACGAAGTTGTGTGCGGACAAGTTGTTCGTGGCGGGTAATCACTATGCGGCTGGTAGTGAGACTCGGTTCTCGGTGGTTCGTTACGGCAACGTGGTCGGCAGCCGTGGTTCGGTGGTGCCGTTCTTCAAGAAGTTGGCCGCTGAGGGTGTGACGAAGCTGCCGATCACGGACACGCGGATGACGCGGTTCTGGATCACGTTGCCGCAGGCTGTGCAGTTCGTGTTGGACGCGTTCGATCGGATGTCCGGCGGGGAGCTGTATGTGCCGCGGATCCCGAGTATGCGGATCACGGATCTGGCGCAGGTGGTGGTGCCGGACGCGGAGATCGAGGTGATCGGTATCCGGCCGGGTGAGAAGTTGCACGAGGAGATGATCAGTGCCGAGGACGCGTATCGGACGCTGCAGTTCGATGATCACTATGTGGTGCAGCCGGTGATTTCGGAGTGGGGCAGTGTCCCGCTTGAGGGCGGTAAGCCGGTCGGGGACGGGTTCGTGTACCGGTCGGACCTCAATGATCAGTGGCTGGATGGCAACGAACTCCGGGACATGATCGACCAGAGCAAGTAAAGGCCGAGAGCGCATGACTGGAACCACGGACGGCGCCTCGGCGCCCTGGTTGAACTACGGCCGGCAGTCGATCGTCGACGAGGACATCGCGGCGGTCGCCGAGGTGCTGCGCGGCGATTGGCTCACCACCGGACCGATGGTGGGCAAGTTCGAGGCGGAACTGGAACGGATCACCGGCGCGCCGGCCGTCTCCGTCACCTCGGGCACCGCCGCGCTGCACGCCGCCTACGGCGGGCTCGGGCTCGGGCCCGGTGACGAGGTGGTCACCACCCCGCTCACGTTCGTCGCGACCGCGTCCGCCGCCGCGATGCTCGGCGCGCGGGTCCGGTTCGCTGACGTCTGCGACGACACCCTGAACATCGACCCGGCCGCGGTGGATGCACAGCTGTCGCCGCGTACGGCCGCGGTCACCGGGGTGGACTACGCCGGCCACCCGATCGACGCCGACGCGCTCCGCCCGCTGTGCGAGAAGGTCGGCGCGGTGCTGATCGAGGACGCCGCGCACTCGGTCGGCGGCACCTACAAGGGGCAGCCGGTCGGCAGCTTCGCCGACATCACCACGCTGTCGTTCTTCCCGACCAAGAATCTGACCACGGCCGAGGGCGGCGCGATCGTGTCGCCGCACGCCGACCTGCTCACCGAGATCCGCCGGTTCTCCCGGATCGGCATGGTCCGCGAGCCCGACGAGCTGCGCAGCCCGGACGAGGGTGGCTGGTGGTACGAGGTGCCGAACTTCGGCGTCAACTACCGGTTGCCGGACGTGCTCTGCGCGCTCGGGTTGAGCCAGCTCAAGCGGCTGCCAGGGTTCGTCAACCGGCGTACGGAGCTCACCGCACGGTACAACGAGCTGCTCGCCGACGTGCCCGGCCTGCGCCTGCCGACCCAGCGCGACGACGTCGACCCCGCGTGGCACCTCTACGCCGTGCGGATTCTCGACGGCCGACGCCGCGAGGTGTTCGAGAAGATGCGCGCCGCCGGCATCGGCGTCCAGGTGAACTACATCCCGGTCTACTGGCACCCGGTCTTCGCCGACTCGGGCTACCAGCGCGGACTGTGCCCGGTGGCCGAGCAGGCGTACAGCGAGTTGCTCAGCCTGCCGCTCTTCGCCGACCTCACCGATTCCGAGCAGGACCGCGTCGTGGAGACCCTCCGCGGCATCCTCGCGTGACACCGAACACTCGGGGATCACGATTCAACGGCATGGGTGACCTGTGACAGATCGTTCGGCATCGCGGGCACTGCTCGGCCGGGGCAGCGTCTACACGGTCGCGACCGCGCTGCAGCTCGCCGGTGCGCTACTGGTGCAGCCGGTGCTCAGCCGGATGCTGCCGAAGGGCGAGCTCGGCATCGCGGTGGTCGCCATCGTGGTCACGGCTACGGTCGGCCTGGTCATCTCGCTCGGGTTGCCCAGCGCGATCACCAGGGAGTACTTCCAGCGGGACGGGAAGGACGCCGCGGTCGGGCCGTTGATCACGCTCAGCATCGCGGTCTCCGTGGTGCTCGGCGGGGTGGTCTTCGTCGCGGGCTGGCTCTGGGCCCTGCCGCTCGGCGGGTTCACCGCGCCGCTGATGATCGCCACCCTCACCGCCGTCACGTACTCGGTCATCGTGACCGGCCAGGCCGTGCAGCGGGCCCGGAACGAGGCCGGCCGGTTCGTGCTCGTGGTCGGGATCAACGTGCTCGGCGGGCAGCTGCTGGGTCTGGCCGCGATCCTGCTGATCGAGCGCACCGCCACGCTGTACCTGCTCGGCGTGGCCGCCGGCTCGGTGATCGGCGCCGCGCTGGCGCTGTTCTGGGCCCGGCCGTCGCTGCGCGGCCTGCGCGACCGTGCGCTGGTCCGCGGCTGGTTCGCGTTCGCGCTGCCCACGGTGCCGCACATGGCCGCGATGTACCTGATGACCGCCGGCGACCGGTACATCGTCCAATCGATCGAGGGTCCGCACGCCAGCGCGGAGTACGGCCTGTCCTACCTGGCCGGCGCGCTCGGCATCACGCTGGTCGCCGCGACGAACAACGCCTGGGCCCCGCTGATCTACGGCACCGCCGAGGACCGTCGTTGGCAGGTGCTCGCGACCACCACGCAGGACATGCTCCGGCTCGGTGCGATCGTCGCCTCGGCGCTCGCGATGTGCGCCCCGCTCGCGCTGTGGATCATCACGGATCCGAAGGAGTTCGACATCGCGCGCGCTGACGCCGGTCGTCGCGCTCACCGCGTTGGCCACCGTGCCGTACGTCAGCTACCTCGCCAGCGCGCACGTGCTGTTCTGGACCGGCAAGACCACAGCCGCTGATCTGGATCACGCCGCTGGCCGTGCTGCTCAGCCTCGTCGCCAAGGCCCTCGTGCTGCCCAGGTTCGGCTTCGAGGGGGTCGCGGTCGTCACGGTCGCGTCGTACGGGTTGCTCGCGGTGCTGGTCGGCCGGGTGCGGCGCAAGCTGGCCGACGTGCCGTGGCGGCGGCGTTGGCCCGAGTTCGTCGGTGCCGCCGTCCTCTGTGTGGTCGGCGCGCTGCTCCCGCCCGGCTGGCCCGGCTACACCGCGCGGGCCGTCGTGACGGTCGGGTTGGTCGGCCTGTTGCTGCTGGTCATCCGCCAGCTCAACGCCGACCGCAAGTCGGCGCTCGCCCCGGTGGAACCGGGCGCCGAGGCGGAACCGGCTGCCGACGCGAAGCCCGCCGCCGAGCCGGAGCCCGCCGACTCCCAGCCGGCGGGCAGCGCCTCGAAGGTGGGTCAGAAGCCCTGACCGGGCCCGGGCTGGGTGGAACGGCTGTCGCTGCGACGGCCGCGGATCGCCGTCGGCACCATCGCCACGGTGGACAGCGCGCCGCTGGCGTACCGCTTCCACAGCCGGCCGGGGGACTGCGCGATCCGCGCCACCCACTCCAGCCCCGACTTGCGCATCCACTCGGGCGCGCGCTTCTCCTCGCCGACGATATAGCCGAACCATCCGCCGCAGGTCAGCACCAGCACGTTCGGCAGCCGGTCGACGTGGCGCGCGGTCCACAGCGCCTCGGCCGGCATGCCCAGTCCGACCACCAGCACGTCGTACTCGGTGCCGGAGAGGCGCTCCAGCACGGGCGACCAGTCGGAGTGGTACCCGTGCTCGGTGAGCACGACGTCGATGTGGTCCTCGGCGTTCATCACCGCGCCGGCGCGCTCCGCAAGCCCCTCCGGGCCGCCCAGCAGGGCCACCCGGACCGGTCGGCCGAGCCGCTCGTGCAGCGCGACGAACGTCTCCCAGCCGAGATCGGTGGTGGGGTGCCGCTCGACCGAGTTGGCGCCGGCAAGCTTCATCAGCGCGATCACGGACACGCCGTCGGCGTAGGCGAGGTCGGCGCCCTGCATGGCGCTCACGAACTCGCGATCGCTCCGCAGGTTCAGCCCGCCGACGTGGCAGGCGAACGCCACGGTCGGCTTCTTGCCGTGCTCGGCGACCGCGGTGTCGGCGATGGCCGCGACCAGCGCGACCTTGTCGAGATCGAGCAGCCGGAAGGGGCCGACGGACACGGTGCGGTACTCGCCGGAGCGGGGCGCCGCTGCTTCAGGGGACACGCGTTCCTCCGCTGGGATCCTGCAGTCGGTGTTCGGCGCACATCCTTGCACGCGGGCACGGCGGCCCCGCAGCCGAGCACGGCGGTGACGCCGCAGGCGACCGTCGATTTCGCGCTCACGGTCGGCGACCGGACGCTTGCAGGGCGCTCCGGTGGACGATCGCGGCCGGAGATACGCCGGCCCGCCGCGCGCCTGCGCAGGTCAGAGCAGTGTCCGATCAGCACTCTGGCGCAGAGCGCCCGCCGCCTGGCATGCCCGATTCGCGAGGTGTGTAGCTTCTTCGAGAGCCTGGCCGTTCGGCCGTTCGCGCGGGGTCGCTCGTGCGGGCTACCGTGCGGGGGAGGGTTCGCCAGGGCGGTCTTGGCGTGCCCGGCTGATAATGAGGAGTCGACTGGTCCCATGTGTAGTGGAACCAGTACGTCTGATGACAAAGCCGTCGGGGGTTGTCGCGCCGGCGCTGACCAGGGTGTGCAGCGTGGGTAAGTCTCGGGAAGGAACGCAATCGTGACCACGAGCGCACCGGGGCGCGCCGCACCGTCGGAGGCACCTGTGGCTGCTGACAATCTCGCCGGCGGCGACGCCTGGGTGCCGCGGTCGCCGCGCACCCGGCCGACCGCACGGCTCCAGACCTGGACCCGGTCGTACCGCTTCCTGCTGGTCGCCCTGGACCTGGTGGCCTGCGCGGCCGCCGGCCTCTGGGCGGTCGACCAGTTCCCGCAGCTGCAGTTCGCCAAGATCCCGCAGGAACTTCTCATCTGGACGGCGGTCATCGGACTGCCGGTGTTCTGGGTGCTGGTGCTCTGGGGCCACGGCGCCTACGAGGGTCGCTACCTCGGGCTGGGCCCGGACGAGTTCAAGCGCGTGGTCAAGGCCGTCATCACGCTCACCGCCGTGATCTGCTTCGTCGCCTACACGCGGGACATGAAGCTCTCCCGGCTGGCCGTCGCGACCTCGTTGCCGCTGACCCTCGCGCTGACCCTCTCGTTCCGGTTCGTCGCGCGGAAGGGGCTGCACTACGCCCGCCGCAAGGGCAAGGCGGCCCAGCGCCTGTTGCTGGTCGGCACGCTCGGCGAGACGCTCGCGGTGTACCGGACCGTCCGCCGCAATCCGCACTCCGGCCTGATCCCGGTCGAGATCTGCCTCACCGAGGCCACCGCGGAGACGCCGGAACTGCCGATTCCGGTCCACAACGGCAAGATCGACATCATCGAGCGGGTGCACGAGATCGGCGCCGACACGATCGCCGTCTGCGGCAGCCGTGGCGTCGAGTCCGAATCGCTCCGCCGGCTCGCCTGGCAACTCGAAGGCACCGGCATCGACCTGGTCGTCGCCCCGTCGCTCACCGACATCGCCGGCCCCCGGGTGCACATCCGCCCGGTCGAGGGTCTGCCGCTGCTGCACGTGGAAGAGCCGACCGTCTCCGGCATCGGCTGGCTGCTCAAGGGCGTCGCCGACCGGACCTGCGCGCTCCTCGGGCTGATCCTGCTCAGCCCGCTGCTGATCGCCACCGCGCTGACCATCAAGCTCAGCGACCCCGGGCCGGTCTTCTTCCGCCAGGCCCGCGCCGGACGTGGCGGCGAGGAGATCCGGGTGTGGAAGTTCCGCACCATGTACACGGACGCCGAGGAACGGCTCGCCTCGCTGCTGGGCGACAACGAGACCGACGGCCTGCTGTTCAAGATGAAGGACGACCCGCGGATCACGAAGGCCGGCAACTGGCTCCGGCGGCTCTCGATCGACGAGCTGCCCCAGCTGATCAACGTGCTGGTCGGCGAGATGTCGCTGGTCGGCCCCCGGCCGCTGCCCGTGCGGGACGAGGAGTTCCGCGGCGACGTGCGGCGCCGGCTGCTGGTCCGGCCGGGCATCACCGGCCTCTGGCAGGTCTCCGGACGGTCCAACCTGTCCTGGGAGGACGCGGTCCGGCTCGACCTGTACTACGTCGACAACTGGTCGCCCATGTTCGACCTGATGATCCTGTGGAAAACCCTCTTCGTGGTCCTGCGGCGCGACGGCGCTTTCTAGAGGAACCGTCACCGCACCACCTGCCGCTATGAGGCGCTGATCGGCTGCGTCGGCGCCAGAGGCCGACCCGCGGCGTTGACGATCCCTCTGGCCACGACCTAGTTGGGGCTGTTGCTGCGCGAAGCACCGCGGTGACCGCATGATGGGGCGGTGAATCCGGCCGGCGTCACCACGACGATCGCCGTGGCCGGGGTGCTGGTCGCCCTGGCCGTGGCGGTGCTGGCCGTGGTCCGGCTGCGCGCGCGCCGGCCGATCACGACGGCCGCCCAGCGGGCCACCTACGAGGTGCTGCACACCGCGAGCCTGGCCGCCCCGCCGCTGCGCGCCGGCCTGACCGAGGCGGCGGCCGCCAAGTCCGTCCGGCACCTGCACGCGCTGCTCGGTTCGCTCTCGGTCGGCCTGCTCGACGACACCCGGGTGCTCGGCTGGGAGGGGCCCGGCGCGCACCACCGCGACCAGGTGCTCGCCGCCGCGGCCGAGGCCGACCGCCGCCGGCCGGGCCGCCGACCTGACCACCGCCGAGCTCGGCTGCGACATGCTGGACTGCCCGGTCCGCGGCGGCGTGGTGGTGCCGCTGACCACGGCGGACGGACCGGTGGGCGCGCTGGTCGCGCTGACCGGCGCCGAGCCCGCGCCCGGCCTGGTGCGCGCCGCGATCGAGACCGGCAACTGGGTCTCCACCCAGCTCTCGCTCTCCGAGCTGGACGCCTCCCGGGACCGGCTGGCGCAGGCGCAGGTGCGCGCGCTGCGGGCGCAGATCAGCCCGCACTTCATCTACAACGCACTGTCCGCGATCTCCTCGCTGGTGCGCACCGATCCGGAACGGGCCCGCGAGCTGATCCTGGAGTTCGCCGAGTTCACCCGGTACAGCTTCCGGGCGCACGGCGAGTTCACCACGCTGGCCGAGGAGCTGCGTTCGATCGACCGCTACCTGCTGATCGAGCGGGCCCGGTTCGGCGAGCGGCTCCAGGTGCGGCTCCAGGTGGCCCCCGAGGTGCTGCCGGTCTCGGTGCCGTTCCTGTGCCTCCAGCCGCTGGTGGAGAACGCGATCCGGCACGGTCTGGCCGACAAGCCGGGGGTCGGCACGATCAGCATCGTGGCGCAGGACGCCGGCGCCGAGTGCCTGATCAGCGTGGAGGACGACGGGGTGGGCATCGAGCCCGGCCTGCTGTTGCTCCGCAACGGCGTCAACGGCGCCGAACCCGGCCAGCACGTCGGGCTGGGCAACGTCGACGACCGGCTCCGGCAGGTGTTCGGGGACGACTTCGGGCTGGTGGTGGAGACCGCGCTGGGCGCGGGGACGAAGGTGATCATGCGGGTGCCGAAGTTCCATCCGGGAGTCCGTTCGGCCGCGGGGTGGGCGTCATGACGGGAGTGCCGGTCGGGCCCCGGCGCGGGCTGCGGGCGCTGGCGGTGGACGACGAGGCACCGCAGCTGGACGAGCTGGCGTACCTGCTCCGAGCCGACGAGCGGATCGCCGAGGTGCTGACCGCGGCCGACGCCACCGCCGCGCTCCGGCAGCTCCGGGACCGCGCGGTCGACGTGGTCTTCCTGGACATCCGGATGCCCGGCCTGGACGGGTTGGAGCTGGCCAGGGTGCTGCGCCGGTTCGCCCAGCCGCCGGCGATCGTCTTCGTCACCGCGCACGACGACCGGGCCGTGGACGCCTTCGACCTGGGCGCCGTGGACTACCTGCTCAAGCCGCTGCGTGCCGACCGGCTCGCCGAGTCGCTGCGCCGGGTGGTCGAGGCCCGCTCGGTGGCGGCGCCGGCCGAGGGCTGGCAGGAGCCGGCGGCCGACGAGGTGATCCCGGTCGAGCTCGGCGGCACCACCCGGATGCTGCCCCGCTCGGCCGTGCGCTGGGTGGAGGCGCAGGGCGACTACGCCCGGCTCTACACCGCCGAGGGCAGCCACCTGGTCCGGGTGCCCCTCTCGCTGCTCGCGGAGCGCTGGGCCGACGCCGGTTTCGTCCGGATCCACCGGTCGTACCTGGTGGCCGTGCGGCTGATCACCGAGCTGCGGCTGACCGGATCCGGGCACGTGGTTGTCGTCGACGACCGCGAGCTGCCGGTCAGCCGCCGGCACACCCGGGAGCTCAAGGACCGGCTGGTCCGGGCGGCGAAGACCGGCTGGACCCGGCCCGGGTGAAGCCCTTCGGGGCGTGCCGTCAAGGTTATCCACCGATCTGTGGATAACTGCGATTCCTGTGGATAACTTCGGCTGGCCGACGGGGGTTCGCCTACCGTGAACCAGGC
The DNA here is from genome assembly GCA_963746095.1 of uncultured Actinomycetota bacterium. Classification (GTDB taxonomy): domain Bacteria; phylum Actinomycetota; class Actinomycetes; order Mycobacteriales; family Cryptosporangiaceae; genus CAVVAL01. The sequence goes on from CAVVAL010000002.1 coordinate 18,119, forward strand.
CAGTACCCGAGAGCCAGGGAGGCGCGATGAGCGAGCCAGCGGAGCCGGGCCCTGAGCCGCCGCAGCGGGTCCGGGTCGTGCTCGCCGACGCCGATCGAGCGCCGGGGTGGGCCGGCCCCGGCAGGAGCTGGAGGAGCAGACCCGGGTCGGTGACGTGCTGGTCCGCGGCCTGGTCCGGGCCCAGCTGGCGCTGGCGCTCCGGCTCGCCGCCGATCGTGGCCATCGGGCTGGGCCTGCTGCCGCTGCTGTTCGCCGTGGCGCCGCAGCGTCGCCAGGGTGACGGTGCTCGGCGTGCGGCTGCCGTGGCTCCTGCTGGGCGTCTTCGCGTATCCGTTCCTGGTGGTCGTCGGCTGGGTCTACACCCGGATGGCCGAGCGGAACGAGCGCGACTTCGCCGAGCTGGTCGAGAAGTCCTGAGCCGATGGACCAGTCCCCGTACGCTCTGCCGGCCGTGATCCTGGTCAGCGTGGTCACGGTCGCCATCGCCACGTACGGCGTGCGGCTGGCCCGTACCACCAGCGATTTCCTGGTGGCGTCCCGCACGATCAGCCCGGGCTGGAACGCCGCCGCGATCAGCGGGGAGTACCTGTCGGCGGCGTCCTTCCTCGGCATCGCCGGGCTGGTGATGAAGTTCGGCGTCGACGTGCTCTGGTATCCGGTGGGCTTCGCGGCCGGCTACCTCGCGCTGCTGCTGTTCGTGGCCGCGCCGCTGCGTCGGTCCGGCGCGTTCACCCTGCCCGACTTCGCCGAGGCCCGGCTCGGCTCGCGCCGGCTCCGCGGGCTGGCCACCGTGTTCGTGGTCTTCATCGGCTGGCTCTACCTGGTGCCGCAGTTCCAGGGCGCCGGCCTCACGCTGGGCACGGTCACCGGCGCGCCGTACTGGGTGGGCGCCGTGGTCGTGGCGCTGGTCGTCACCGGCAACGTGGCCAGCGGCGGGATGCGCTCGATCACGTTCGTGCAGGCGTTCCAGTACTGGCTCAAGCTGACCGCGATCGCGTTCCCGGTGGCGTTCCTGCTGCTGCACTGGAGCGCCGACGGGCGGCCCGCGCTGGCGCCGCCCGAGAAGCCGTCCTTCAGCAAGGTGACCGAGGTCACGGTCGAGGATCCGGTGGCGGCGAAGGTCTCCGAGCTCACCGTCGTGACGGCCCGGGGCTCGGTGGACGGCGAAGCAGATCAACGGCCCGTTGACGCTCACCGTCGGCACGCACGAGTTCGGTCCCGACACCACCGTCACGTTCCCCGCCCGCGCCGCCGTGCCGCACGTCGAGGGGGTGAGCGCCCTGGACGGCCTCAGCTGGCTCACCCCGGCGCAGCGACCAGGACGGCAGCCACGCCCTGTTCGGCACGTACTCGCTGATCCTCGCCACGTTCCTCGGCACGATGGGGCTCCCGCACGTGCTGGTGCGCTTCTACACCAACCCCGACGGCCGAGCCGCCCGCCGCACCACGCTCGTGGTGCTGGTGCTGCTCGGCGGCTTCTACCTCTTCCCCGCGGTCTACGGCGTGCTCGGCCGGATCTACGCCCCGCAGCTACTGATGACGGGGGAGACCGACGCCGTGGTCCTGGTCCTGCCCGGCGCCGCGATCGGCGGGCGTGGCCGGCGAACTGCTCGCCGGGCTGGTCGCGGCCGGCGCGTTCGCCGCGTTCCTGTCCACGGCGAGCGGGCTGCTGGTGTCGGTCGCCGGCGTGCTCTCCACCGACGTGCTCGGCCGCGGTTCGGTCCGGGACTTCCGCCGGGCCGCGCTCTTCGCCGGCCTGGTGCCGCTGGGGTTGGCGCTCCAGGTGAGCGCGCTGGACGTGTCCCAGGTGGTCGGGCTGGCGTTCGCGGTGGCGGCGTCGAGCTTCTGCCCGCTGCTGGTGCTGGGTATCTGGTGGCGCCGGCTGACCGACGTCGGCGCGGCGGCCGGGCTGCATCGTCGGCGGCGGGGCGGCCTTCTCGGCGGTCATCGTCGCCGTGCTCGGGCCGGAGCTCACCGGCTGGCCGGCGGCGCTGGTGGCCCAGCCGGCGGCGTGGTCGGTGCCGCTCGCGTTCGCGTCGATGATCCTGGTCTCGCTGGCCACCCAGCAGCGGCTGCCGGCCGACGTGAGCGCCACGATGCTCCGGCTGCACGCCCCCGAGGCGCTGCGGCTCAGCCTTCCCGGCGAGCGGCACCGGGGCTGAAACCATGACGCGGTCGCGGCGCCTGCCGTTTACGGTGTGCCGATGCTGACCGGTGAGAAGGTGCTGCTGCGGGCCCGGACCGCGGCCGACAACGCGGCCCTGCACGAGGAGCTGGCGAACGACGTCGCCATCCGGATGCGGATCAGCGCCGCGCCGTGGACGCCGCGCTCCGCGGACGCGGCGCCAGGCCGAGTTCAAGGCCCGCGAGGAGGGCGAGCCGGATCCGTCGGCGGCGCCTTTCGCCGTACAGGAGGTCGCCTCCGGTGAGTTGGCCGGTGAGGCGTCGCTCTGGGGGATTGACCCGCACAACCGGTTCGCGCACCTCGGCTTCTCGCTCCGCCCCGCCTTCCGTGGCCGTGGCCTCGGCACCGATGTCGTCCGGGTGCTCTGCGACTACGGCTTCCGCGTCCGCGGGCTGCACCGGCTCCAGATCGAGACGCTCGCGGACAACGAGCCGGTGCTGCGGGCGGCGGCCGCCAGCGGTTTCGTGGTCGAAGGGCGGCTGCGCGAAACGACTGGATGGGCTACTTCGCCGACGACATGATCCTCGGCCTGCTCGTCTCCGAATGGCAGACCAAGCCAGCCTGACCCGCACGCCCGCCCGGGCTCGCGCCCGGCCCCTCCGCGCGGTCCTCGACGTGCCCGATGGCGCCAAGGTGTGGCGGATAACCGCATTCCTCAGTTTCGGATTCTCGTTCATGTTTCACTGTGAGTGTTGATCCGGCGAGGGAGGTGACCGCGTGTCGAAGTGGAGCCGTCTACTGCTCGCCGCACGTTCACCCGCGTCGAGGACGAGCGTCAGCACCAGAAAGAGCGGCTTGCCGCGCTGCCCAGGCTTCGCCGACTGCGGATGTCGAACGGAAGGCGTCGCGCGAAGCATAACTGTGCGTGACAGTGAGCCCCCGATCACTTCCGGGCTGACCTGCTCGCAGCAGCCGGCAGTGCGGCTGACCAAGACCACCGAGGCCCCGGGGTGACCACCACACCCCCGGGGCCTCGGTATTTCCACCCCCGGCCAGCCACCACCTCGGCGCCGCGCCGACCGCTGTCCGCGCCAGCCGCGCCGCCCCGCCCGCGACCCCGCCGCGTCCCACCCCGGGGCGCGGCCCCGCCGCTTGACCACCGAGCTGACCACTCAGCGCTGTGAGGTGGGTCACTCGGCGCACGAGGGGCGCCGTTCGTCGCAGGGCCTTGCGCTGTCCCGGTTCGTCCCTGTTGGCGGGGGAACAGGTTCTCCTAGCGTGCAGCCACCCCCTACCGGCCTTGCGAGAGGTGTTCCCCGTATGAGTACCGAAGCCAAGCCAGAATCGACCGGCGGACCGCCCATCATCGATGGCGACGTCTACGTCGCCGTCCAAGCCAGCGAGGAGTTCGCCGGCCTCCGCAAGGCGTTGCGGTCGTTCGTCTTCCCGATGACCATCGCGTTCCTCACCTGGTACCTGCTGTACGTGGTGCTCTCGGCGTACGCGCGGGACTTCATGGGGCACAAGCTGGTCGGCAACATCAACGTCGCGTTCGTCTTCGGCATCCTCCAGTTCGTCTCCACGTTCGGCATCGCGATCCTGTACTCGCGCTACGCCAACCGGAAGCTGGACCCGATCGCCGACAAGATTCGCGCCGAGCTCGAGACGGAGGCGCGTCGATGACTCACGAGGCCACCAAGGTTCTCGCCGCCGCTGGTGAGGGCGGCACCCGAACCCTCACGATCGTGCTGTTCCTGGTCTTCGTCGCGGCCACGCTCGGTATCACCATCTGGGCGAGCCGCCACACCAAGACCGCCGCCGACTACTACGCGGGCGGTCGCGGGTTCTCCGGCTTCCAGAACGGCCTCGCGATCGGCGGCGACTACATGTCGGCCGCGAGCTTCCTGGGTATCGCCGGCATCATCGCCCTCTACGGCTACGACGGCTTCCTGTACTCGATCGGCTTCCTGGTCGCCTGGCTGGTGGCGTTGCTGCTGGTCGCCGAGCTGATGCGGAACTCCGGCAAGTACACGATGGCCGACGTGCTGTCGTACCGGATGAAGCAGCGCCCGGTCCGCACCGCGGCGGCGGTCTCCACGATCACCGTCTCGATCTTCTACCTGCTCGCCCAGATGGTCGGCGCCGGCGCGCTGGTCGCGCTGCTGCTCGGCATCAAGCCGGGGCAGACGTTCCTCGGCATGTCCGCGAGCGAGGCGAAGATCGCCACGATCATCTTCGTCGGCGCGCTGATGATCATCTACGTCACGGTCGGCGGCATGAAGGGCACCACCTGGGTGCAGATCGTCAAGGCCGGCCTCCTGATGACCGGCGCCGCACTGATGACCGTGCTGGTGCTGGCCAAGTTCAACTTCAACATCAGCGAGATGCTGGGCGCCGCCGCCGCGAAGAGCGGCAAGGGTGACGCGTTCCTGGAGCCCGGACTGCGTTACGGCAAGGACGTGGCCGGCGACGCCGGCGCGACCCTGACCAGCAAGCTCGACCTGATCAGCCTCGGCCTCGCGCTGGTGCTGGGCACCGCCGGCCTGCCGCACATCCTGATCCGCTTCTACACGGTGCCGAACGCCCGCGCCGCGCGTACGTCGGTGAACTGGGCGATCGGCCTGATCGGCAGCTTCTACCTGATGACGCTGGCGCTCGGCTTCGGTGCCGCCGCTCTGGTCGGCAGCAAGGCGATCATCGCCCAGGACGCGGCGGGCAACACGGCCGCTCCACAGCTGGCGGAGGCGCTCGGTCAGGACTACGGCGGCGACTCCGGCGGTGCGGTGCTGCTGGCGGTGATCGCCGCGGTGGCATTCGCGACGATCCTCGCGGTGGTCGCCGGGCTGACGCTCGCGTCGAGTTCCTCGCTGGCCCACGACTTCTACGCGAACGTGGTCAAGCGCGGTAAGGCGACCGAGCGCCAGGAGGTGACGGTCGCCAAGGTCTCGGCGTTCGTCATCGGCGGCATCGCGATCCTGCTGAGCATCTTCGCCCAGCAGCTCAACGTGGCCTTCCTGGTGGCGCTGGCGTTCGCGGTGGCGGCATCGGCGAACCTGCCGGTGATCCTGCTCTCGCTGTTCTGGCGCCGCTTCAACACCACCGGGGCGGTGGCCGGCATCTACGGCGGCCTGGTCTCGGCCGTGGTGCTGGTGTTCTTCTCCCCGGTCGTCTCCGGCAAGGTCAACCCCACGACCGGGGCGAGCCTCTCGCTCTTCGACAAGGGCATCGACTTCCACTGGTTCCCGCTCGAGAATCCCGGGCTGGTCTCCATCCCGATCGGCTTCCTCTGCGCGATCGTGGGCACGCTGCTCAGCAAGGAGCGGGACGACCGCAAGTTCGCCGAGCTCGAGGTGCGCGCCCTCACCGGCGCGGGCGCGCACTGAGCTGAGGCTGGGGGGTCTGTTGCCGGCGCCGGTCCGTCGCGAGACGGCCGGACGTCGGTAGCAGGGCCGTGGTGGGGCTCCGCCTGGAGGGAGGCGGGGCCCCACCGCACAAGGCCAGCCTTCCCGGTCTCGCCTCGAACTGCCGACGCTGGCGGGCTGGGCTGCGAACCCCCGCCGGCGTCGGCTTATGGCCGGACAACTCGCGGCGAACCAGGCAGCGTGCTGCAGGGTTCGGCCCGCCACTGCTGCCGGCTGATGTCCTGAGTAGGCTGCACCGGAGCGTGTTGTCGGCAGAACGGTTCTTCACATGACGCAGCGGTACGGCGACGGTCACCGGGTTCTGGTCACGGGCGGCGCAGGTTTCGTCGGCTCGCATCTGTGCGACGCATTGCTCGCCCGCGGGGCCGAGGTGGTCGCGGTCGACAACTTCGTCACCGGTGACGCGGCCAACGTCGCGCACCTGGCAGACGAGCCGCGGTTCACCCTGATCGACGCGGACGTCAGCGCCGGGCTGCCGGTGCAGGGCCGGTTCGACGCGATCCTGCACTTCGCCTCGCCGGCCTCCCCGCCGGTGTACCAGAAGTACGCGGTGGAGACCCTCAAGGTCGGCTCGTACGGCACGATGAACTGCCTCGAACTGGCCAAGGAACACGGTGCCCGGTTCCTGATGGCGTCCACTTCGGAGTGTTACGGCGACCCGGCCGTGCACCCTCAGCCGGAGAGCTACTGGGGCAACGTCAACCCGGTCGGACCTCGGTCGATGTACGACGAGGCGAAGCGCTTCTCCGAGGCGGCCACCTCCACCTACCGGGTCTTCCACGGCGTGGACACCGCGATCGTGCGGATCTTCAACACCTACGGCCCGCGGATGAACGTGGCCGACGGCAGGGCGATCCCGAACTTCGCCTGCCAGGCCCTGCGCGGCGAGCCGATCACCGTGCACGGCGATGGCAGCCAGACCCGCTCGATCTGTTACGTCAGCGACCTGGTCGCCGGCATCCTGGCGTTGCTGGACAGCGGTGAGGCCGGGCCGGTCAACATCGGCACCACGGACGAGCTGTCGATGGCCGAGCTCGCCACGCTGATCGTCAAGCTGGCCGGCGCCACCTCGCAGATCGTCTACACCGACCGGCCGGCCGACGATCCGGAGATGCGCCGCCCCGACCTCACGCTTGCCCGCGAGTTGCTCGGTTACGCGCCGTCAGTGAGCTCCGAGGACGGCCTCCGCCGCACGATCGAGTACTTCGCCGGCCAATTGGGTATCAGCCCGCGCTCCTGAGCCTCTTGGAGAGGGATCGTCAACAGGGCGCCGAGCGGCTGCGCCGGCGCCAGGCGCCGACCGGCGGCGACGTCGTCGTCGGCCGTGCAACGTCGGCCTGACCTGCTCTTCCGCCTTGCCGGACGATCCCTGACGGCCGGCTCGCTCGACCGTCGCTGTCGACGGTCCCGCAAGCCGTCAGCCGGCCGTGACCAGCGGCGTTGCTGGTCACAGCCGGATTTCAATAACGGCTAGTGCTGTGTCTGCTACCCGGCGTCCTTGAAAGCCGTGGTTACCCTTGGTTGGTATCCCCGCGGTGGCCGAGGGCTGAGTAGCCGCCGCGGACACCGACGGCAGGAGACTCCAGTGCCCACGACCGCTACCCGACCGCCCGCACGGTCCGGCGGAAACGTGTACAAGCGCCGCACCGTGCGCCCGCGCTGGGGCCGGATCGCGCTCGTGGTCGGCGTCTTCGTGGCGATCATCGCGCTCTTCATCGGTGGCTACGGGTTGTACTACGCGACCTCGATCGACGGCAAGGTCAAGCGCGACGACCCGTTCTCGCTGATCACGGGCGACCGGCCGGCGAAGCTGGTCTCCGGCACCCAGAACATCCTCGTGCTCGGCTCGGACTCCCGGGACGGCACCGCGTTCGACCCGAACGACAAGAGCAGCAGCAAGGCCTCGGTCAAGGGCGAGCGGTCCGACGCGATCATGCTCATGCACCTCTCGGCCGACCACAAGAAGGCCTACCTGATCTCGATCCCGCGTGACATGTACGTGTTCGTCCCCGAGTACGAGGGCAACGGCGGTTACAAGGCGAAGATCAACGCGGCCTTCGCCTGGGGCGGCTCCGCGCTCACCGTGCGGGCCGTGGAGCGCTTCACCGGCGTCAAGATCGACCACGTCGCGAAGATCGACTTCAACGGCTTCCAGAAGATGACCGACGCGGTCGGCGGCGTCGACGTCACGGTCGACAAGACCGTCTACGACCCGCGGTCCAAGCGCACCTTCCAGGCCGGCGTCAACCACCTCGACGGCAAGATGGCCCTGGACTACGTCCGCCAGCGCTACAACCTGCCGCGCGGCGACTTCGACCGCGTCCAGCGCCAGCAGATCTTCCTCCGCGCGCTGATGCAGAAGGCCACCGACACCGGCACGCTCACCAACCCGTTGAAGCTGAAGGCGTTCCTGGACGCCACCGCCAATGCCGTGACCGTCGACGAGGAACTCTCGATCAAGGACATGGCGCTCCAGTTCCGCAAGCTGCGCGCCGACGACCTGGCCTTCGTGACCACGCCGAACCTGGGCAGCGCCAACGTCGGCGGCCAGAGCGTCGTGCTGTCGGACAAGGCCAAGGCATCGGCGCTGTTCGACGCCGTGAACAACGACAAGGTCGCCGACTGGCTCGTCGCGAATCCGGCGAACAACGTCACCAAGGGACGATGAGGGCGCCCTACCCTTAAATCTGTCTCCCATACCGTCACGAACCTCAGCCGCATGGCTAAAGTTGCGTCCGTTCTTCATCCAGACGCGCCGAGGTGTGAGCACTGGTGGGTAGACACCGCAACGGCCCAGCTGAGCACGACGAGTTTCCGACGTACACGCCCCAGAAAGTGGAGCTGCGTCATCGCCGTGCGCCCAAAGCTCCATTGTGGGCACGCCTGTGCGTCGCCTTCGGCGTCATAGTCCTGCTGGCGTCGGGCACCGCGTACGCCGGCACGTTCATGCTCACGGCCCGGTACGACAGCAACATCAAGCGCGCGGACCTGCTCGGCAACGCCACGTCGACCGAGAAGCGGGCCGAGGTCAAGGGCCCGATGAACATCCTCGTGGTCGGCTCGGACAGTCGGGCCAAGGAGCAGTTCGACCCGAACGACCCGAGCAGTTCGGCCGCCTCGGTCAAGGGCGAGCGGTCCGACACGATCATGCTGATGCACATCCCGCTGTCGATGGACCGCGCCTTCGCGATCTCGTTCCCGCGCGATGCGTACGTCGACATCCCGCCGGTGCCGGGCAAATGGAACGGCGGCAAGGACAAGATCAACGCGGCGATGGCGCTCGGCGGCGTGCCTCACCTGGTCAAGACCATCCAGCAGTTCAGCGGCCTCACGATCGACCACGTGGTGATGGTGGACTTCTCCGGCATGCGCAAGATCACCGACGCGGTCGGCGGGGTGGACGTCTACATCGACAAGCAGACGGTCGACCCGTACCGCCCCAGCCGGGTCTTCAAGAAGGGCCTGAACCACCTCGACGGCGAGACGGCCGAGGCGTACGTGCGGCAGCGCAAGAACCTGCCGAACGGCGACTACGACCGGATGAAGCGCCAGCAGCAGTTCCTGCACGCGTTGATGACCAAGGTGACCCAGTCCGGCATGATCACCAGCACGAGCAAGATGGACGACCTGCTGCTGGCGGTCACCGACGCGATCACCGTCGACAAGGCGATGCCGGTGAAGGACCTGGCGTTCGCCATGAAGAAGCTCCGCCCGGCCGACGTCACGTTCCTGACCATCCCGATGATCGGCGGTCAGAAGCTCGGCGGGGTCTGGTACGAGCTCGTCGACGAGCCGAAGGACGCCGCCCTGTTCGCGGCGGTCAAGGGCGACACCATGGACGCGTACCTGCTGCAGAACCCGCCGAACGACGTCACGCACGGATCCTGACCGCTCGCCGCCGTCCCACCGTGCCTGAGTCGGGCCGGGCATGATGGACGCATGATGCCGCAACAGATCCCCACGATCTCGATCACCGAGATCCCCGCTGGCGCCTATCTCCTCGACGTCCGGGAGGACGACGAGTGGGCGGCCGGTCACGCCCCGGAGGCCCAGCACCTGCCGATGCACGAACTCCCAGGCCGGCTCGCCGAGATCCCTACGGAGGGTGACGTCGTCGTGGCCTGCCGGGTGGGTGGCCGGTCGGCTCAGGTGACCGCGTTCCTGCTGTCCCAAGGGTGGGACAACGTTGTCAACCTGGCCGGCGGGATGCAGGCCTGGGAGGCGGCCGGCCGGCCGGTCGTGGCGCGCTGACGGCGTCGCGAGCGGACGGGTGGTCTAACCCGCTACCAGCACAGATCCACCGTCTAGTGCTCAGGTAGCAGCAAATCGCCCAGATCTGCACCAGGATTGTGGGAAGGCTTGCGTTCCCCCCGGCCACCTCCACTACCCTCGCGATCGACGACGCAATCTGGCTTCCGGTCCGGGGTTCCGGGTTGCGTCGTGGTGGCTCCGCCCAGGTCCAGAACTACGGAGCGTGATCTCCTGGTTCGTGAGTGGGCAGCCACTGGCGGCGCTCGTCGTCGGGTCGTGCCCGTTCCGGCGGGGTGAATGGGACACGTCCGACGTCGCGCCGCCCCATCGCGGCCGCTGATCGGCCCCGGTTCGACAGCCGCGTCGCGGCACGACACGCCGGCACTGTGGACGTCCGGTGTTCCAGTTGGCCGACGCGCGGTTACCGTATTCGTGTGCGCCCCGATGGACCGATGGTCGTTGCCCACCGAGGCGCCTCCGCGCAGGTCGCCGAACACACGCTGGCGGCCTACGAGCAGGCAATTCGCGACGGCGCCGACGCGCTCGAGTGTGACGTCCGGCTGACCAGAGACGGTCATCTGGTCTGCGTCCACGACCGCCGGCTGGACCGCACCTCCAACGGACGCGGTCTGGTGAGCGAACGCGCGCTGGCCGACCTGGACTCGCTCGACTTCGGCTCCTGGAAGGACGACCTGCCGCCCAGCGCGGACCAGCTGCTCGTCGAGCGGGACATCTACTTCGACCCGGACCGGCACGCGGCCATCCGCCAGGTGCTCACGTTCGAACGGCTGCTGGAACTCGTGGTGGACAGCGACCGGGAGGTGGGCCTGCTGGTCGAGACGAAGCACCCGACCCGGTACTCGGGACTGGTCGAGCAGAAGCTGGTGGCGATGCTGCGCCGGTACGGTCTCGCGGCGCCCGCGCGCGCCGAAGAGTCGCCGATCACGATGATGTCGTTCTCGCCGCTCGCGGTCCGGCGGGTCCGGGTGCTCGCGCCCGACGATCCCCACCGTGCTGCTGCTGGACAGCATGCCGGTGCTCTTCCGGGACGGCACGCTGCCGTTCGGTACCGGCATCTCGGGCCCCGGCATCCACCTCCTGCGCGCCAATCCCGGGTACGTCCGGCGGGTCCACGCCGCCGGCCACCAGGTGTACGTGTGGACCGTGGACGAGCCGCCGGACGTGGAACTGGTGCTCTCGCTCGGCGTCGACGCGGTGATCACCAACCGTCCGGCCGACGTGCTGGCGCGCCTCGGCCGCGGTGCCAAGTCCGCCTGAGCCGCCCTGGCCGGTCAAAGCCGCGGGAAATGTTGCCCAAAGCGACGAAGGCCGTGGCCACCTGGGTAAGACTGCTGGCATGGCCCCCGGGGAGTTCGACGCGGTCGAAGCGTTCCGCGTACTCATCGACATCTCCGACGACATCGGCCGCGGCGTGCCGCAGCGCCAGATCCTGCGCCGGACGCTCGCCACCGCGCAACAGTTCACCGGCGCCGACGCCGCCTGCTTCGTCACCGTCGAGCCCAGCGCGGCCAGGGTGGTCGGCACCACGAGCGGTGCCGCCTGGCTGGAGGGACGGCACTTCACCCTGGCCGGTTCGCCGCTGGCCACGCTGCTGGCCGGTCCCGACCGGTCACGGATGTTCGCCCCGGAGGAGACCGCCCCGAGCATGCACTGGGACCTCTCCGCCCACGGCCTGCAGAAGTTCGCCCTCGGCCAGAGTCTCCGGCGCCAGGACCCTCGGTGCCCTGGCCGTCCTCTTCGCCGACCCGGGACGCCACCCTGACCGGTCCGGCCCGCGCCATGTTCGAGTACGCGGCGGCGGCCACCGGCTCGCTGGCGTGGCTGCGGCCGGATCCGGTGCCGCACCAGTTCGGCGCGGTCGCCGCGGCGGTCCCGGACGGGCTGGCGGTGCTCGATCCGGCCGGTGTGGTCCAGTCGTGGAACCCGGCCGCGCACCGGCTCACCGGCATCACCCCGGCCCAGGCCATCGGAGAGCCGCCGCCGTTCGCGGTGCCCGAGCCCGGCCAGCTGCTGGAGATCCAGCTCGCGTCCGGCCGCTGGATCGAGGTGCGCAGCTCGACCATGGCGGCCACCGAGCCGCTGGTCATCACGTTTCGCGACGTCACCGTGCCGCGGATGGAGGAGGAGGGGCGCGATCTCTTCCTGGCGACCACCAGCCACGAGCTCCGGACGCCGCTGACCGTGATCAAGGGCTACGCCGACACGCTCGCGACCCGGTGGGCCGACCTGGACGAGGACGCCCGCCAGACCGCCGTCCGAGCGATCCGGGAACGCACCGGCCAGCTCGCCGCGCTGGTCGACCGGCTGCTGCTGGCGAACCGGTCCGAGTCCGGGGCGGTGGCGATGGAGCGGGCGCCGTTCGATCTGCGCGCCGCCCTCGCTACGGCGATCAGAGCGGCGCCGCCCACCCAGAACCGCTGCCGCCCGGTCTTCGACGCCCCCGACTACCTGCCCTGGGCCCGCGGCGACCGCGGCAGCATCGCCACGATCGTCAACGAGCTGCTCACCAACGCCGACAAGTACTCGCCAGCCGGCGGCGAGGTCCGGGTGACCGTCGGCTTCGACGGTTCGTCGGTGTACTTCCAGGTCGCGGACCGTGGCATCGGGGTCGCGCCGGAGCACGTGGACGCCGTCTTCGACCGGTTCTGGCAGGCCGAGCAGGGCGACCAACGCCGCTTCGGCGGCGTCGGCCTCGGGCTCTACATCATCCGGCGGCTGCTCGACCGGCAAGGCGGCTGGGTGGCGCTGCGCGAACGCCCCGGCGGCGGCACGGTGGTCGAGGTGCGGCTGCCCCGGGTGAGCACCGATCCGGCCGATCCGCCGCCGAGCGGCGACAGCGGGCCGACTTCACGGGCTTCGACGGAATACGCTCGGTCGGGTCCAGCCGAGGCAGTCAGTCAAGGAGATCACGAGTGAGCAAGCGCAACGGCCGCCGCGCCGGCACCCGTACCGAGCGTCCAAAGAGGGTCCGCGACGTCTTCGTCGGCCGGCCGTTCGAGGGGCTCGCGGACGAGACCGAGTGGGTGGCGCTGCGCGAGCTGGTGCCGTCCGCCACCGCGTCGCTACGGCTCGCCGACCCCGCCCACGCCGACCGCGAGGTGATCCTGGCGACCGTGCTGCCGATGGCGTCGCCGGCGCTGGTCAAGGACGACGGGCGGATCATGCTCGGCGTCCAGGCCGAGGCGCGCTCCGGTGACCTGAGCCGGGACCTCGCCGCGGCGCTGGAGCAGGCGCTGGAGACCGAGCCGGGTTCGTTCGTGGCGACCAGCGGCCTTCCCGCCCCGGGCGCCCGCCTGCAGGACCTGCTCGCGGACGGTGGTGCGCTGAAGGCGACGCTGCACCAGACGTTCGGCTTCTGGCTGGACGACAACGCGCCGGAGGACCCCGAGGTGGCCGCCAGCCTGGAGCGTGCCAACGCGTCGATCCTGCCCACCGCCCGGCTGGCCGCCGCGCAGTCCGCCTTCTGGTGCCGGGTCGCCGAGCGCGCGCACGTGCGCTGGGTGCTGCCGGACGAGGAGGACGCCGCGCTGAACGCGCTGGCCAGGCTGCACGCCGCCGGCGAGCTGACCCTCGGCGAGGGCACCAAGTACGCCGGCGCGTTCCGTGCGCACGGCCTGCTCGCGCCGGTCTGGGACCTGCCCCGCGAGCCGGAGCCGGCCGCGTGGGAGGACGCCGTCGCGGCGATGGCCAAGCGGTACGCCGAGGCCCTGGGCGACGACGGCCCGCTCACCAGCGAGCAGCGCCGGTCCCGGGACGGCCTGCGCGGCCGCCAGCTCACCCTCCGCTAGCCGACCGACCCCGAACAGCGCTTTGGGCGACATCTTCACGGCTATGACCGGGAAGATGTCGCCCAAAGCGGGTGGGTTGCGGCCGCCAGGTGGGTGCGGCCAGGTCGGCGGGGTTAGAGCGGGTCGCGCTGGATCGGGCAGGACATGCACCGCGGTCCGCCACGGCCGCTGCCGAGCTCGCTGCCGGCGATGCGGATCACCTCGATGCCCGCCTCCTCCAGCCGCGCGTTCGTCTCGATGTTCCGCTCGTACGCGACCGCGAGCCGGGGTGAGATGCAGAGCGTGTTGTTGCCGTCGTCCCACTGCTCCCGCTCGGCGGTGATCGGGTCCAGCCCGGTGTCGATGACCCGCAGCTGGTCGATCTGCATGGCCGCCGCCGCGGCGGTGAGGAACGGCGCCGGCGCGGAGACCCGCGGCTCGCCCTCGGCGCCGGCCGTGACCGTGTAGGCGACCATCTCGTGCGCGATGTTCGGGTACATGACCACCGCGTCGACGTCGACCATCGTGCAGACGGTGTCGAGGTGCATGGTCGCCCGCTCCTGGGCGATCGGCACCACCAGCACGGTGTGCGCGAGGCCGCGCTCGAACACGCGGTGCGCCAACCGCTCGGCGCCGGCCGGGGTGGTGCGCTCGCCGACCCCCACGGCGATGACGCCAGGCGCGAGCAGCAGCACGTCACCGCCCTCGACGTGCTCCATGCCCGGCTCGTACAGCCGCTCGGTGCCGGCGAACCGCGGGTGGTGGGTGTAGATCGCCCTGGTGAGCGTGGTCTCCCGCTCCCGCGCCGGCATGGTCAGGCTGGTCACGGCCACCTGGTCCCGCACCCAGACGCTGGAGTCGCGGGTGAAGAGCAGGTTCGGCAGCGGGTCGATGATGAAGTCGTGCCGGTCCATCAGCGTGTAGGTCAGCCCGGTGCCGGAGCGGAGCTCCTCGTGCGCGAGGCCCGCGGTGAGCGCGCCGGCCAGCTCGGCCGGGGTCAGGTTGGCCAGGTAGGACTCGACCTGCCGGCGGAGCGAATCGCCCAGCCGCACGTCGGAGAGGACAGCGTCGCTGGTCTCCTTGCGCGCGGCCGGCAGCTCGAGCGTCTCGGTGAGCAGCTCGACCAGGTAGAGGACCTCGACACCGCGATCGCGTAGCGCGCCCGCGAAGGCGTCGTGCTCCTCCTGCGCCCGGCCTACCCACGGGATGCCGTCGAAGAGCAGGGAATCGTTGTTGCGCGGCGTGAGTCGGCGCAGTTCGGGACCGGGGCGATGCAACAGCACGGTCCGCAACCGGCCGACCTCGCTGTCGGCGTAGTGGCTTGTCACGACCAGGGAGCCTAGTCGCGCGTTTCGCCCCGCGCCCCTGCCCGTCACGCGGGCTTTCACCGCCCATTGGTGGCGCTGGCGGACCAATCCGAGTGGCCTGCGACACATTCCGGCCCCTTTTGGCCTCTTCCGCAGCCTCCCGCCGCTGGCGCTCGAGCCGGCCACAACCCCGCTGACCAGGCGATTTGACGTTGCGTAGGCCCCGGCCTAATGTTCTCCACGTCGCCAACGGGGCCAAACAGCCCGGACGGAACGACAGCCACCCGGTACCGATACGGCGGAAACGCCAAGGTACAGTTTGGCCCGGGCAGTGCGAGTTCAACTTTAACGGTTGACTCTGCGAAGCTGACCGAGATAGACTGGCGAGGTTGCCCCGAGCAAGGCCCAAGCGGGTTAAGTTCGGTGCGCGTGTGTTCTTTGAGAACTCAACAGCGTGTTCAAAAGTTAGTGCCATGTTTGTAAATTATCCCTGGCCTACAGCTTCTGGGTTTCTGGTTGTTGTGGGTGGGATTCCTTTGGTAATAACTGGTTTCTTCGGAGACTGGTTTTGCCGGGATTTCTTCAGTTTGTTTACTCACTGGGCTCTTCGGGGTCTGGTTTGTATAGAACATTAATGGAGAGTTTGATCCTGGCTCAGGACGAACGCTGGCGGCGTGCTTAACACATGCAAGTCGAACGGTGAAGCCCTTCGGGGTGGATCAGTGGCGAACGGGTGAGTAACACGTGGGTAACCTGCCTCTTGCTCTGGGATAACTCCGGGAAACCGGGGCTAATACCGGATATTCATTGCTGACCGCATGGTTGGTTCTGGAAAGTTTTTCGGCGAGAGATGGGCCCGCGGCCTATCAGCTTGTTGGTGGGGTGATGGCCTACCAAGGCGACGACGGGTAGCCGGCCTGAGAGGGCGACCGGCCACACTGGGACTGAGACACGGCCCAGACTCCTACGGGAGGCAGCAGTGGGGAATATTGCGCAATGGGCGAAAGCCTGACGCAGCGACGCCGCGTGAGGGATGAAGGCCTTCGGGTTGTAAACCTCTTTCAGCAGGGACGAAGCGCAAGTGACGGTACCTGCAGAAGAAGCACCGGCCAACTACGTGCCAGCAGCCGCGGTAATACGTAGGGTGCAAGCGTTGTCCGGAATTATTGGGCGTAAAGAGCTCGTAGGCGGTTTGTCGCGTCGACTGTGAAAACCCGAGGCTTAACCTCGGGCCTGCAGTCGATACGGGCAGACTAGAGTTCGGTAGGGGAGACTGGAATTCCTGGTGTAGCGGTGAAATGCGCAGATATCAGGAGGAACACCGGTGGCGAAGGCGGGTCTCTGGGCCGATACTGACGCTGAGGAGCGAAAGCGTGGGGAGCGAACAGGATTAGATACCCTGGTAGTCCACGCCGTAAACGTTGGGCGCTAGGTGTGGGGATCGTTCCACGGTCTCCGTGCCGCAGCTAACGCATTAAGCGCCCCGCCTGGGGAGTACGGCCGCAAGGCTAAAACTCAAAGGAATTGACGGGGGCCCGCACAAGCGGCGGAGCATGCGGCTTAATTCGACGCAACGCGAAGAACCTTACCAAGGCTTGACATACAGGGAAATCCTCCAGAGATGGGGGGTCCGTAAGGGTCCTGTACAGGTGGTGCATGGTTGTCGTCAGCTCGTGTCGTGAGATGTTGGGTTAAGTCCCGCAACGAGCGCAACCCTCGTTCTATGTTGCCAGCGCGTTATGGCGGGGACTCATAGGAGACTGCCGGGGTCAACTCGGAGGAAGGTGGGGATGACGTCAAATCATCATGCCCCTTATGTCTTGGGCTGCACGCATGCTACAATGGCCAGTACAAAGGGCTGCGATACCGCAAGGTTGAGCGAATCCCAAAAAGCTGGTCTCAGTTCGGATTGGGGTCTGCAACTCGACCCCATGAAGTCGGAGTCGCTAGTAATCGCAGATCAGCAACGCTGCGGTGAATACGTTCCCGGGCCTTGTACACACCGCCCGTCACGTCACGAAAGTCGGTAACACCCGAAGCCGGTGGCCCAACCCGTAAGGGAGGGAGCTGTCGAAGGTGGGATCGGCGATTGGGACGAAGTCGTAACAAGGTAGCCGTACCGGAAGGTGCGGCTGGATCACCTCCTTTCTAAGGAGCATTCTGGCGGCGAAAGTCGTCCAGTGCCCGACGGTCAGGCGAATGTCCTGACGCGGTGCTCGAGGGTGGAACGCTAACTAGTTCGATGCCGGCAACGGCCCGAACGCCAAGTACAGTCTCGTGATCCGGTTTACGGGGTGCGACGTGGGAACGGTGGTGAGGGTGCGGCTGGGGTCGTGGACACGCTGTTGGGTCCTGAGGGAACACGCGCTGCGGCGCCGCGGATGAGTCGATTCGCGGTGGGTGGCGTTGTTTTCTTGTGCAGACCCGCACCACACCAAACCACTCCTTCTGCTCGTTCCCGGTTCGTTCGTGGGTTGGGGGTTGGGGTAGGTGGTGGATCTGGTGTTGGGGGTTGTTCGTTGCTTGAGAACTACACAGTGGACGCGAGCATCTTTGTGGCCAAGTTATTAAGGGCGCATGGTGGATGTCTAGGCATCAGGAGCCGATGAAGGACGTTGGAGGCTGCGATAAGCCTCGGGGAGCTGCCAACCTAGCTGTGATCCGAGGGTGTCCGAATGGGGAAACCCGGCTGGAGTCATGTCCAGTCACCCACATCTGAACACATAGGGTGTGTGGAGGGAACGTGGGGAAGTGAAACATCTCAGTACCCACAGGAAGAGAAAACAACCGTGATTCCGTGAGTAGTGGCGAGCGAAAGCGGATGAGGCTAAACCGTTTACGTGTGATAGCCGGCAGGCGTTGCGTAGGCGGGGTCGTGGGACCATTCAGATCGTTCTGCCGAGCGGTCAGGGAGTAAGAAAACCGCGCGTTAGTCGAAGACTTTGGGAAGAGTCGCCATAGAGGGTGATAGCCCCGTAGACGAAAACGTGTGGTCTCCCGAGTGGGATCCCAAGTAGCAGCGAGCCCGTGAAATTCGCTGTGAATCTGGCGGGACCACCCGCTAAGCCTAAATACTCCCTGATGACCGATAGCGGACTAGTACCGTGAGGGAAAGATGAAAAGTACCCCGGGAGGGGAGTGAAATAGTACCTGAAACCATGTGCCTACAAGCCGTTGGAGCGTCGCTCATCCTTGTGGTGGGTCGTGACAGCGTGCCTTTTGAAGAATGAGCCTGCGAGTTTGCGGTACGTGGCGAGGTTAACCCGTGTGGGGTAGCCGTAGCGAAAGCGAGTCTGAATAGGGCGTTTAGTCGCGTGCTCAAGACCCGAAGCGAAGTGATCTACCCATGGCCAGGGTGAAGCGACGGTAAGACGTCGTGGAGGCCCGAACCCACCAGGGTTGAAAACCTGGGGGATGAGCTGTGGGTAGGGGTGAAAGGCCAATCAAACTTCGTGATAGCTGGTTCTCCCCGAAATGCATTTAGGTGCAGCGTCGCGTGTTTCTTGCCGGAGGTAGAGCACTGGATGGTCTAGGGGGCCCACAAGCTTACCGAAATCAGCCAAACTCCGAATGCCGGTAAGTGAGAGCGCGGCAGTGAGACTGCGGGGGATAAGCTCCGTAGTCGAGAGGGAAACAGCCCAGATCCTCAGCTAAGGCCCCTAAGCGTGTGCTAAGTGGGAAAGGATGTGGAGTCGCATAGACAACCAGGAGGTTGGCTTAGAAGCAGCCACCCTTTAAAGAGTGCGTAATAGCTCACTGGTCAAGTGATTCCGCGCCGACAATGTAGCGGGGCTCAAGCACACCGCCGAAGCTAGGGCATTCACACGTTAGCCCGGCATCATTCCTTCGGGGGTGGTGTCCAGGTGTGTGGATGGGTAGGGGAGCGTCGTGCGGCGGATGAAGCGTCGGAGTGATCCAGGCGTGGACGCCGCACGAGTGAGAATGCAGGCATGAGTAGCGAAAGACGGGTGAGAAACCCGTCCGCCGAATGACCAAGGGTTCCTGGGCCAGGCTAATCCGCCCAGGGTAAGTCGGGACCTAAGGCGAGGCCGACAGGCGTAGTCGATGGACAACGGGTTGATATTCCCGTACCCGCGAAAGAACGCCCATGGCGAACCCGGTTTGTGCTAACCATCCGAAGCGTGGCTGGAAGGTCCTTCGGGGTCGGAAGGTTACGTGGAGCGTGGGACCCCGGCCGGTAGTAGTCAAGCGATGGGGTGACGCAGGAAGGTAGTCCAACCCAGTGACTGGTAGAGCTGGGCTAAGGGTGTAGGGCGAGGTGTAGGCAAATCCGCACCTCATGATGCCTGAGACCTGATGGGGAGCCGATTTAGGCGAAGTGGATGATCCTATGCTGCCGAGAAAAGCCTCTAGCGAGTTCTGAGCGGCCCGTACCCCAAACCGACACAGGTGGTCAGGTAGAGAATACCAAGGCGATCGAGCGAACTGTGGTTAAGGAACTCGGCAAAATACCCCCGTAACTTCGGGAGAAGGGGGGCCTGAGACGTGAAGGCACTTGCTGCCGGAGCGTTGTATGGCCGCAGAGACCAGGGGGAAGCGACTGTTTACTAAAAACACAGGTCCGTGCGAAGTCGCAAGACGATGTATACGGACTGACGCCTGCCCGGTGCTGGAACGTTAAGGGGACCGGTTAGTCCTTCGGGGCGAAGCTGAGAACTTAAGCGCCAGTAAACGGCGGTGGTAACTATAACCATCCTAAGGTAGCGAAATTCCTTGTCGGGTAAGTTCCGACCTGCACGAATGGCGTAACGACTTCCCTACTGTCTCAACCATAGGCTCGGCGAAATTGCACTACGAGTAAAGATGCTCGTTACGCGCGGCAGGACGGAAAGACCCCGGGACCTTTACTATAGCTTGATATTGGTGTTCGGTTCGGCTTGTGTAGGATAGGTGGGAGACTGTGAAGCGGGCACGCCAGTGTTCGTGGAGTCAACGTTGAAATACCACTCTGGTCGTACTGGATGTCTAACCTCGGACCGTGATCCGGTTCAGGGACAGTGTCAGGTGGGTAGTTTAACTGGGGCGGTTGCCTCCTAAAATGTAACGGAGGCGCCCAAAGGTTCCCTCAGCCTGGTTGGCAATCAGGTGGTGAGTGCAAGTGCACAAGGGAGCTTGACTGTGAGACTGACAGGTCGAGCAGGAGCGAAAGCTGGGACTAGTGATCCGGCACTGGCTTGTGGAAGCGGTGTCGCTCAACGGATAAAAGGTACCCCGGGGATAACAGGCTGATCTTCCCCAAGAGTCCATATCGACGGGATGGTTTGGCACCTCGATGTCGGCTCGTCGCATCCTGGGGCTGGAGTAGGTCCCAAGGGTTGGGCTGTTCGCCCATTAAAGCGGTACGCGAGCTGGGTTTAGAACGTCGTGAGACAGTTCGGTCCCTATCCGCCGCGCGCGCAGGAGACTTGAGAAGGGCTGTCCCTAGTACGAGAGGACCGGGACGGACGAACCTCTGGTGTGCCAGTTGTTCCGCCAGGAGCACCGCTGGTTGGCTACGTTCGGAAGGGATAACCGCTGAAAGCATCTAAGCGGGAAGCCTGCTTCAAGATGAGGTCTCCCACAGGGTTAACCTGGTAAGGCCCCCGGCTAGACCACCGGGTTGATAGGCCGGAAGTGGAAGCGTGGAAACACGTGGAGCTGACCGGTACTAATAGGCCGAGGACTTGACCACAAACATGCTACGCGTCCACTGTGTGGTTCCCGAGAAACGACCAATTCCCGGGCACCAAACCCCAAAGCATCACCAGCAGTATCAGGGGTTTGAGTGCTTGTGCGGGACTGGTTGTTAACTCGATAGTGTTTCGGCGGCTATAGCGAGAGGGAAACGCCCGGTCCCATTCCGAACCCGGAAGCTAAGCCTTTCAGCGCCGATGGTACTGCACTGGAGACGGTGTGGGAGAGTAGGACGCCGCCGGACTTAACGTTGAAACACAGAAAGGGCCACCCCCCGGGGTGGCCCTTTCTGCATGCCCAAATGCTTTCGCTATTCGGGGTTAGGCCCACCGCGCGCAGTGCGCGGTCGGGCCTGACCCCGAACAGTTCCGCGGGCGATATCGTCGACCGGTCGGTCTTCGGGTCCGGAATCAGCTTGCCGGGATTGAGGATTCCGGCCGGGTCGAGCGCCGACTTCACGGCACGGAGCACCTCGATGCCCAGCGTGCCGATCTCCTCTTCCAGCCACGGCCGATGGTCGGTGCCGACGGCGTGGTGGTGGGTGATCGTGGCGCCGGCCGAGGTGATCACGTCGGTGACCCGGTCCTTGGCGCGCTGCCATTGGGCGTCCGGCGTCGGTGTCGTCCCGGCGGGCCAACGCGGTGAAGTAGAGCGAGGCGCCGGTCGGGTAGAGGTGCGACACGTGCGCCATCACCAGCGGCCGGGCGCCGTCCCGGGTGAGCTCGGAGCGCAGCGCCGAGCGGATCGTGTCGTACAGGCCGAGCACGTCGGTCCACGAGGTCGCGGTCTCGAGCGTCTCCACCATCGCGCCGTGATCGAGCAGGTCATCGCGGGTGTAGGGGCCCTCGTACCGGTGCCGGCGCCAGGCCTCTCCGACCGCGGTGCCGAGCCGGATCCCGCCGGCCTGGCGCAGCAGGGCCGTCGCGGCGGTGCGCCGATCCCGGACCACCAGCCGCGGACCCTCCCAGCCGGCGATGAGCAGACATCCGGCGCGGTGTCCACGGGCGGCCAGCATGCCGCGCAGTACCCGAGTCTTGCTGCCGCCGGCCAGCGCCAGGTTCGCTCTGGTCTCGTCGGCGTCGGAGAGGCGGGCGATCTCCGGCGCGAGACCGGCCTGGGTGAGCCGGCGCAGTGCCATCACGCCGTCGCCGAACGTGCGGAACGACCAGCCCTCGTCGTGCACGATCTCGGGCAGCCGGCGTACCCGCAGGGTCAGCTCGGTGATCACGCCGAAGACGCCCTCCGAGCCGAGTGCCAGCGACTTCAGGTCCGGACCGGCGGCGGAGGCGGGCCCGCGGCCGAGCGTCAGGGTGCCGGCCGGGGTGGCGAGGCGGAGCGCGATCACGGCCTCGTCGAACCGGCCGTACCCGCTGGACGCCTGGCCGGAGGAGCGGGTGGCCGCATAGCCGCCGAGCGTCGCGTGTTCCCAGCTCTGCGGGAAGTGGCCCAGGGTCAGACCGTGCGCGGAGAGGCGTTTCTCCAGCTCGGGGCCGCGCATGCCGGGGCCCACGGTGACCGTCAACGACTCCGCGTCCACGGTGACCGGGTCGCCCAGGCGGCGCAGGTCGAGGCTGATCACGGCGGCGTGGTCCCCGATCAGCGGTTCGACCCCGCCGACCACGCTGGTGCCGCCGCCGAACGGGACCACCGCGATCCGCCGCTCGGCACAGATCGCGGAGCAGCGCCAGGACCTCCTTGTGATCGGCCGGGCAGCACCACGGCATCCGGCACGGTCGCCTCGGCGCGCCGCCGCCGGGTGAGGTCGAGGTAGCTCTTGCCGCCGGCGTGCCCGAGCAGGGTGTCCCGGTCGTCGCGGACGTTCGGGTCGCCCACCACGTCGGCCAGCGCGGCCTTGGCATCCGCGGTCAGGCGGCTCGGCGGCAGCTCCAACTCGCTCAGCGGTGTCGCCGGGGTCCGGCGGTCGGGCGAGGCCGACCTCCTTGGTGAGCCAGCGGCGGGCGTGCGGCGGCAGGCCCGAGCGGCGCTTCGGGTTGCCCCAGCCGGCGGGATCCATGTCTCGCGGCGGCACTGCTCCGGATGTCATGGTCATCGCTCCATCCTACAGTTACGATGTGACACATGGTGTCTAATCGTCACACCGACGCGGTGGTGCTGGACGCGGTGCGGGACTGCGTGCTGGCCGTCGGGGTCAGACGGACCACGCTCACCGACGTCGCCCGGCGGGCCGGGGTGAGCCGGATGACCTTGTACCGACGCTACCCGGACGTGGACGCGCTCGTCCGTGACCTGATGACCCGCGAGTTCGGCGCCGTTCTCGACGGTGCCAGGGACGCCGCGCACAATGGCGTCCGCAAAGCCGGCGCGCGCGGACGTGCGGTCGCCACGACGGTCGCCGCGGTGGCCCGGCTGCGCGCCAACGCCCTGTTCCGCCGGGTCATCGACGTGGACCCGGAGCTGCTGCTGCCGTACGTCACCGACCGGCTCGGCAGCACCCAGTGGATCGCGGCCGAGCATCTCGCCGACGGGATCCGCACCGGGCAGGAGGACGGCTCGGTGCGCGCTGGCGACGTGCGGGCGCTGGCATACGGCGTGCTGTTGCTGGTCCAGCCGTTCGTGTACTCCGCGCGGATCGTGGCCGACGTGCTCGACGATGCCGCCCTCGACCGCGAGCTGACCCTGGTGCTCGACCGGTACCTCGCGCCGGGAACGCCGTGACGGGCTCCAGCACCTCGTTGAACGCGGCCCGGCGGGCGGCGCGAGCTGGACGGGCTGGCCGGCGAGCGGGTCGACGTGCTGGTCGTCGGGCGGCGGCATCGTCGGCGCCGGCACCGCGCTGGACGCCGCCAGCCGAGGGCTCACGGTCGCCCTGGTCGAACGCGGTGACCTCGCCCAGGGCACCAGCCGGTGGAGCTCGAAGCTGATCCACGGTGGACTCCGCTACCTCGCGAGCGGCGACGTGCGGCTGGCGCACGAGAGCGCGGTGGAACGCGGCATCCTGCTCGAACACACGGCCCCGCACCTGGTCCGGGCGCTGCCCTCGGTGCTGCCGCTCGGCCGCGACACGAGCGGCGCCAGCGCCGCCACGCTCTGGGCCGGCCTGACCATGGGCGACCTGCTCCGCACCGCAGCCGGCACCCCGCGCGCCACGCTGCCCCGGCCGCGCCGGGTCGGCGCCGAGGAAGCGGCCCGGCTCGCGCCCGGGCTTGATCCGTCCGGCCTCCGCGGGGCGCTGCTCACCTGGGACGGCCAGGTCGTCGACGACGCCCGGCTGGTGCTGGCGGTCGCCCGTACCGCCGCCGGGTTCGGCGCCCGGATCCTGACCCGCTGCGCCGCGCTGCGCGTGCATGCCGCGGCGCGCTGGTCCGCGACGAACTCACCGGCGCGGAACTGGAGGTGCGGGCCCGCGTCGTGGTGAACGCGACCGGCGTCTGGGCCGACCGGCTGGCACCGGGGATCACGCTGCGGCCGAGCCGGGGTACGCACCTGGTCGTGCCGGCCGCGCGGCTCGGCGGGTTGCCGACCGGGATCACGGTGCCGGTGCCCGGCTCGCGCAACCGGTTCGTCTTCGCCCTGCCCGCCGGGGACGGCCGGGCCTACCTGGGCATCACCGACGAGCCGGTGGCGTCGGTGCCGGACGGCGATCCGCGGCCGGGCGACGGGGAGATCGAGTGGCTGCTGCGCGCGTTCGACGGCGTGCTGCGAACGCCCTTGGACCCGGCGGACGTGATCGGCCAGTTCGCCGGCCTGCGCCCGCTGCTCAGCATCGACGGGGCCGCCGCGGGCGGCTCGACCGCGGACCTGTCCCGCCGGCACGTGGTGCGCCACGGCGCCGACGGGGTGCTGACCGTGGTCGGCGGCAAGCTCACCACGTACCGCCGGATGGCCGCGGACGCGGTCGACGCGGCCCTGCGGGTGTCCGGCCTCCGCGCGCGGCCGTGCGGCACGGCGCGATTGCCGTTGGTGGGCGCCGCCAGCCGTAGCCGACTGGCCCAGCTCGAGGCACCGGCCCGGCTGGTCGAGCGGTACGGCGTGGAGGCGCCGCGACTGTGGGCCGAATCGGAGGCCGCCGACCCGTGGCGCCTGGAATGGCGGTCACCGAGGCCGAATTCCGTTATGCGGTAAGGCATGAGGGCGCGCTGCACCCCGATGATCTGCTCGACCGGCGGACCCGGCTCGGGCTGGTCCCGGCGGATCGGGAAGCGGCCCGACCAGCGGCTGAGCGCGCGTTTGGAGCAGTACGGTAGCCTCCGTTCTCGTCGTTCTCCTGAGGTCACGAACTGACGGCTATACGTCAAAGGCCCGCCCGGACACGGTTGCGGACGAGATGATGGCGATGTCCGGCAATGCCATGAAACGGCTCGTACCCCAGGCGGACGACTGGTCTACGCGCGTGCGTGGTGCCGGATCTCGACAGGAGGGCTATGGCGCACATCGAGCTTTCGCTCGTGCCGGCCGATGCCGCTCCCGATTCGCTCCAACGCCCGCTGCACGTGGTGGGGCCCGCACATCACCTGGACAGCTGGCTCGAGACGGTGAGCGAGGCCGAGGAGCCGTGCCTCCTGCTGGACTCCGGCGGCGTGATGCTGGGGGTCTCCCGTACCTGCGTGGCGCTGCTCGGCGCGAGCTCGGCGGACGAACTGCTCGGGCGCGGGCTGCTCGAGGACGTGATCGACCTGGTCGACTTCACCGCGGCCCAGGAACGTTTACTGGAACCCCAGTTGGAGCGGCTGCCGCCGCTGCTGGCGCTGGCCTCGGGCGCGCTGGCGCGCGGGCTGCTCCGGATCCGGGTCGGCGATCTGGTGCGCACCCTCGACGCGGTCTCCACGCCGCTGCGCGCGCACGGTCAGCTGGTCGGCTCGCTCACCTTCTTCCACCGGATCTGACCCAGACGAAAAGCTGCGGTCCAAATGCGACCCGTCCAGGGCGCATTTGGACCGCAGCTGTCTGTGGGGCCGGGCGGGGTGCGGCCTGCCCGGCCCCGACAGGTTCAGGTCAGAACTGCAGGCTCCACTTGTCGATGTAGCCGGTGTCGGCGGCGTAGGCGTCGCGGACCTGGAGCTTCCAGACGCCGTTGGCGGCCTCGGTGGAGGCGTTCACGGTGTAGGTGGTGATGACGTTGTCGGCGGAGTCCGAGCCGGTGGAGTTCTTCAGCCGGTAGGCGCTGCCGTCCGGGGCGATCAGGTCGATGACCAGGTCGCCGCGGTAGGTGTGCTTGATGTCCACGCCGACCTTGAGGGCGGTGGGGGCGTTGCCGGCGCGGGCGACGGTGAGGTTGCTGGTCGACGTGCCGTTGTCGGTGATGTTGACGTTGTTGGCGTTCTCGAAGTACGAGCTGCCGGGCGACGTCGTGGGGGACGGGGTCGGCGAGCTGGTGGGGACGTCGTCGGGGTCACGGTCGGCGACGGCGAATGCCGGTGCCGCTCAGGTCCCAGAGGGCGAACGAGATCGCGTCGCTGTTGCGGTCGAGCGCGGTGTCGTTGATGTTGCGGTCGTGTCGCACGCCGCGTGGTAGCAGCGGTCGAACGCGACGCCGGACGGTGCCGCCCCACTTGGTGACCTGGGCGGCGGTCTTGACCCGGCTCGCGCCGGTGAAGATGCCGCCGACCTTGATGCCGGCCGTCTTGAACGGCGCGTGGTCGGAACGACCGTCGCCCTCGGTCTCGGCTCGCTGGTACGCCGAGGCTCTGCAGGAAGCTTGACGATGAGCGCCTGCAGCGCCGGGTCGTCGTCGTAGACGAAGTAGCCGGGGTTCGGCGAGCCGATCATGTCGAAGTTCAGGTACGCCGTGATCTTGGCCCGCTCGGTGGCCGGCAGGTTGTTCACGTAGTACTTGGAGCCGACCAGGCCCAGCTCCTCCGCGCCCCACCAGGAGAACCGGATCGTCTTCTGCGGCACCGGCCGCGCCTGCTTGAACGCGAGCGCGACGGCGAGCAGCGCGGCGAGCTGCCGGTGCCGTTGTCGTTGATGCCCGGACCGGCGGTGACGCTGTCGAGGTGCGGCGCCGACCTGGACGACCTGGTTCGGGTTGCTGCCGGTGAGCTCGGCGAGCACGTTCCAGGTCTGGCCCGAGGTCGAGGTGAACGGCTGCACGGTGACCGTGTAGCCGGCGTTCTGTAACTGGGTCTGGACGTAGCTGACCGAGGCCTGGTAGCCGGCCCGCCCAGCGGCGCGGTTGCCGCCGTTGGCGGTGGCGATCGACTGGAGCTGGGTCAGGTGTGACTTGACGGCGGTGACCGCGATGTCCGGTGCGCCGTTCGGCAGGTCCGCGAACGTCGCGGCCGACTGCGCGCCGGCCATCGGCGCGGTCAGCACGGTGGCGAGCGCGAGGCCGCCGACCGTCGCCGCGGCCGCGAGGCCCATGAGTTTGTTCCGCATTGTCTTTCAACCTCCAGGTAAGACAGCGGGCCGTGACCCCCAGAGAAGGCGGGAGGCCACGGCCCGACTGCGACTTGACTACGGATCAGTCAGTGGGTCAGAACTGCAGGCTCCACTTGTCGATGTAGCCGGTGTCGGCGGCGTAGGCGTCGCGGACCTGGAGCTTCCAGACGCCGTTGGCGGCCTCGGTGGAGGCGTTGACGGTGTAGGTGGTGATCACATTGTCGGCGGAGTCCGAGCCGGAGGAGTTCTTGAGCCGGTAGGCGCTGCCGTCCGGGGCGATCAGGTCGATGACCAGGTCGCCGCGGTAGGTGTGCTTGATGTCCACGCCGACCTTGAGGGCGGTGGGGGCGTTGCCGGCGCGGGCGACGGTGAGGTTGCTGGTCACGGTGCCGTTGTCGGTGATGTTGACGTTGTTGGCGTTCTCGAAGTACGAGCCGCCGGGTGACGTCGTGGGGGACGGCGGTCGGCGAGCTGGTGGGGTCGTCGTCGGGCTCACCGTCGGCGACGGGGTGCCCGAGCAGATCGGCTCGGTGCTGGCCCGGGCCACGGTCACCGCGTTCCAGGCCGCCTGAACGGCCTTGTACTCGGTGCCGCACTGCGTGTACAGGAACGCTGCCGCAGCGAGGGTGTCGACCCGCGCCTTGGCGTACGACTCCGTGCTGGTGAAGCTGACGTCCAGCGCGCGGTACCAGATCTTCGAGGCCTTGTCCCGGCCGATTCCGGTCACCGCCGGTGCGCCGCCGCAAACCGGGCTGGTGCCGTACGCGGTGGCTCCGCTGCCCTCGGCGAGCATGAAGTAGAAGTGGTTACCGGGGCCCGAGGAGTAGTGCGGGTCCTTGCCAGGGGTGGCGGAGGTCCAGCACGTGTCCGAGGAGCCGTCCAGGTTCGGGTTGTACATGTACCGCAGCGGCGTGCCGTTGCCACGGATGTTGATCTTCTCGCCGACGTCGTAGTCGCCCGGGTCGGCGCTGGTCGCCGCGTAGAACTCGACCATGTTGCCGAAGATGTCGCTGGTCGCCTCGTTGAGGCCACCGGCGTCCCCGGAGTACGCGAGGCCGGACAGCGCCTCGGTCACGCCGTGGGACATCTCGTGACCGGCAACGTCGAGCGAGACCAGCGGGCGCGCGTTGCTGGCACCGTCGCCGTACGTCATCTGGGCACCGTCCCAGAAGGCGTTGACGTACGCGTTGCCGTAGTGCACCCGGGACGGCACGCCGGCACCGTTGCCGAAGATGCCGTTGCGGCCGTGGACGTTCTTGAAGTAGTCGAACGTCTTGGCAGCACCGAAGTGGGCGTCGACGCCGGCGGACTGCCGGTTGCTGGTCGCGCCGTTGCCCCAGGAGTTGTCGGGGTCGGTGAAGGTGGTGCAGGTGGACGTGCCGCCGTTGAGGTCACAGGTGCGACCGTTGCCGTGCGACGGGTCGACCATCGAGAACGTGCTTCCCGACTGGGTCGTGTCCACCGGGACGGTGCCGGAGTAGACGCTGGCACCGCTGCCTTCGATGTGCCGAACCTTGTCCGTCTTGTCCAGCACCGCTCCCGTGCTGGCATCGACGACAACGCTCAGAAGGCTCGGCGTCTGGTCTGCCTTGACGCCGTCGATCTTGGTCTCCCACGCCAGGCGCGGGGTGGCCTCGCTGGCATCGACGATCAGCTCGGGCGCGCTGATCTTGTCGATCTTGCCGGAGAAGGCCTTGGTCGCCGCGGCCTTGGCCTGTGCGGCCGTCAGCTTGGGCGTGGTGCCGACAGTGATCGCGGTGGGCTGGGCGACACTGGCGCCGGCGAAGGCTCCGCCGGGTGCGTTGTGGATGACGAAGTCGCCACCCAGCACCCGAAGGCCCTTGTAGGTGCGGTTGTAGCGGACGTGCGATCCGCCGTCGTTGTCGATGATCGTGCGAGTCGCCGTGTAGTTCTCGGCGTCGGTGCTGCGGACTGCGGATTGGTGCTGGTCCAGCGCCTTCTCCGCTCGTGCTAACGCCGTGGCCGGGTCCGGCTTGGGCGCGTTCCGCGTCGGCTCGGCGTTCGCGGTCGGTGTCAGGCCAATACCTAAGCCCACCAACAAGACCGCTACGCCGGTCGAGGCAAGTGTCTTTCTCACCCCGTTGCTCCCCTCATGCGGTTATTCATGACGGATGTCATGAGTAGCAGGTATAACGGGTTAACTAACAGGTGTAAAGACTTGTGTTAACGGAGGGCGGGGGGATAATGACGATTCGCCGGAGAGTGCTCCAGAGGCTGTCACAAGCCCGTGATCGGCCGAAACGAGGGGGGCGTGCCACGTACGCTCGCCGCATGACGGGCCCTGGCGTTGACCGGGATGTAACAGAAACGATCGGTGATCGTCTTCTGCGCTTTCGCAAGGAACACGGGCTGACCCAGAAGGATCTCGCGGGCGACCGGTATTCCTCGGCGTTTGTGTCCATTGTGGAATCTGGCCGCCGTCGCCCGTCCGAAGAGGCCGTTCGCTACTTCGCCGAACAACTCGGCGTCGACGCGGAGGAACTGCTCACCGGCCGGTCCGCGCACCTCGGCGTCGAGCTCGAGATGCGCCTGGTCAAGGCGCGCCACGCCGTCTCGACCGACGATCTGGCCGCGGCCGAGCAGGCGTACGCGTCCGCCCGGGAGGACGCCGCCAGCAACGGATACGTCCGGCTGGAGGCGAAGGCGTTGCTCGGCCTCGCCCGCTGCGCCGAGCGGGCCGGCGACGTCGACCAGAGCCCTGACGCGCCTGGACGCGGCCGAGGAGTGCCTCGCGGACGAGCCGCTCACGGCCAGGGTGCCGGGACTGGTGGCCAAGGCCAGGATCAACCGCTTCAGCGGACGGCTGCGCGACGCCGCGTACCTGCTCGAAGGGGCGCTGGAACGGCTCGAACGGGACGGCCTGCTCGACCCCGACGCCGTGGTCCAGCTGCAGTACGGGCTGGTCGGCGTGTACATCGACCTGGGTCTGCTGGATCGGGCCGCCGCGGCGGGCAGCGCGGCGATGGCGCTCGCCGGCAAGGTGGACGGACCCGGAACACATCGCCCAGATGCACATGCAGGTCGCCCGGACGTACATGCACCAGGGCCGCTGGGCCGACGCCGAGGAGGCGCTGAACCGGGCCCACGCCACCTACCAGCAGCTCGACTACCTCGTCGAGACCGCCATGTGTCACTGGGCGCGCGGGTACATCCTGCTCCGCGAGGAGCGGCTCACCGACGCCGAGCGCGAGCTCACCACCGCCCGTGACCTGATGCGCTCGCTCGACGCCTGGTACTACGCCGGCGCCCTGGCCAGCGAACTCGCGACCGTGCTGTGGAAGCAGGGCCACACCGAGGCGGCGCTGGCGGCGCTGGACGACGCGTGGCGGCTGGAGCGGGAGTCCGCCAGCACGCAGCTCCCGGTGGCCGACGCGTACCGGCTCCGCGGCCTGATCGCCCGGGACACCGGCGATTTCGCCGCGGCGCGAACGAGCACTGCGCTCCGCGTACGAGAGCTTCCTCGCCGCCGAGGCCGGCCCGATCGCGGCCAGCACCGCGCGCCTTCTCGGCGACCTGCTCCGCGAGGCCGGCCGGCTGGACGAGGCGATCGAGGTCTACCGGAGCGGCCTGGAAGCCGCCGAACGAATGACTCCCGTCCCGCTGCCGTAGCCGGCTCGGCGGGATCGGCGCACGTCAGCGGTTCTCGCCGGCGTGGGCGCCGCGCCGGGAGCGGCGGCGGCCGGGACGGGCGGTGCCGGCCAGGAAAGTGCGGCCACCCGGTGTGCGGTTCAATCCGCCCGTGGAGGGCGGAATTGAACCGCAGCTTGGGTGTGGCGGCGGGGACCGTCGGCGGTTCAGCCGCGGATGATCTCGACGATGGCGAGGATCGCGAACAGGGTGAACACCGCCGCCGCGACCCGCTGCACCCAGTGCACCGGCACGATCTTCAGCAGCGCACGCCCGGCCACCGCGGCGATCGTGCAGACCGCCATCTCGCCCAGCCAGGCGCCGAGGAAGACCGAGAGCGGCGCGCCGTACCGAGCCGACATCGCGGCGGTGGCGAGCTGCGAGCCGTCGCCGAACTCGGCCAGGAAGAGGACGCCGAAGCTGATCGCCGCGATCCGCGCCGCGCTGGTGGCGGCCGGCGTCTCGTTCGGTGACTCGTCCTCGTCGGCCAGGCTCTCCCGCACGCAGCAGGACGGCGCCGACCAGGAACAACGCGGCGACCACGCCGAGCGTGAACGGCCGCGGCAGCAGGCTGAGCGCGCCACCGATGCCGACCGCGATGCCCATCTGCACGGCGAACGCCGCGCCCACCCCGACCAGCACGGGCAGCGGGCGGTACCGGTTGGAGAGCACCAGCGTGGCGATCATCGTCTTGTCGGGGAGTTCGACCACGAAGACGAGCACCAGCACCGTCAGCAGGATGCCGAGATCCAGCGTCACGCCGATCGGTCCCGCGGTGTCTCGATCCACACCGATCACTCTAGGTGTCATCTCGCGAGCCGGACTGCGCGCACCCGCCGGGTCGCGTCGTGGACCAGCCGGCCGCCCGTCGTCCGGGGGGTGACACGCCTCCGTACGATCGCCGGAGTCGGTGGTGCGTGCGAAGGGGTTTTGGCAATGGTGGCAGGGTTCGGGCGACGGTTGGGCGGCCTCGCGGTCGGGGCGCGGCGGTGGCATTACTCGGCACGGGTTGCTACGACACCTCCGACCCGCCGAAGCAGGAGACGATCCCGCCGGGCCCCGACGTGTCGCCGCCCGCGATCACGCCGAGCGCGGCGTCGCCGGCGCCGTCGGTGTCGGTGAACGCCGCGGCCGGGTGCGCGAACCTTCAGCAGGTCGTGGACGCGCTGATCTACGCCGACCCCGACTCGCCGCCGGCCCCGGAGGCGAAGCTCGTCGCCGCGCCGGTGTGCGCCGCCGGCTGGGCGTTCGCCGAGGTGAGCGCGCCCAACACGGAGAACGCCCGGATCGTGCTGCGCCACCACGCCGGACGCTGGCAGGTGCTGACGTACGGCACGCGCGCCGTGCAGCGAGCCCCGGGTGGCGGACGCCCCGGTCAAGGTCCGGGCCGCGGCGGGCTGCTAGCCGTCCGTTCCCGGCAGCGGCGCGGTCGACTGGTCGCGGCCGCCGGTCGCCGAGCGCGGGCCGGCTGACGGGCGCTCTAAGGTGGTGTCATGCCTGGTGTACCGCCTACCCGTTTCACCTATCTCGGCCCGACCGGCACGTTCGCAGAGCAGGCGCTCAGGTCCGTGCCGGCGGCGTCGCGCGGCGAGCTGATTCCGGCCGCCAACGTCGTCGAGGCCATCCAGGCGGTCCGGGCCGGCGACGCCGATGCCGCCCTGGTGCCGCTGGAGAACTCGGTCGAGGGCGCGGTCGGCGCGACCATGGACGAGCTGGCGCTCGGCGAGCCGCTGGTGATCACCCGCGAGGTGCTGCTGGCCGTGACGTTCGGCCTCTACGCCCGCCCGGGTACGGAACTCGCCGGGGTCCGGACGGTCGCCACCCACCCGCACGCCGAGGCGCAGGTCCGGGGCTGGCTGCGCACGCACGTCCCGCAGGCCAGCTACGTCCGGTCACCGTCCACAGCGGACGCCGCGGCGGCGGTGGCCAGGGGCGAGTTCGACGCCGCGGTCTGCGCCCCGATCGCCGGCGAGGAGTATCGCCTGGCCGAGCTGGGCAAGGACATCGCCGACGCGCCCGGCGCGGTGACCCGGTTCGTGCTGCTCGGGCGGCCGGCCGCACCCCCCGCGCCGACCGGGGACGACCTCACCTCGTTGGTCGCCTTCATCGCGCACGACCGCACCGGCGCCCTGCTGGAGGTGCTGACCGAGTTCGCGGTGCGCGGCATCAACCTGACCCGGATCGAGTCGCGGCCCACCAAGGAGCGGCTCGGCCGGTACTGCTTCTTCCTCGACTGCACCGGCCACATCGCCGACGCGCGGGTGGGCGAGGCGATGATGGGCCTGCGCCGGATCTGCGCCGACGTGCGGTTCCTCGGTTCGTATCCCCGGATGGACGCCGGCCAGGCCCCACCGCGGCGCCCCGGCACGGCCGACGAGGACTTCGTGGACGCGGCTGCGTGGCTGGCGCGGGTCCGCCAAGGGGAGCTGTGAGCGAGCGAAGCGGTAAGTACGGCTGCCCCGCTTACGGGGCTCCCGAGCGTAGCGAGGCCCTGTGAGCCGCCGGCTGATCTTCGTTCGGCACGGGCAGAGCGAGGCCAACGTGGTCGACAGCCTGCACACCAGCGTGCCCGGCCCGCCGCTCACCGCGCTCGGCCAGGAGCAGGCGACCGCGCTGGTCGGGGCGTTGGCCGACGAGGACGTCCGGTCGGTGTGGTCGTCCACGATGACCCGCGCGCAGCAGACCGCCGCGCCGCTCGCCGCCGCCCGCGGTCTGGACGTGCGGATCCGCGACGGGTTGCGGGAGACCAGCGTCGGCGACCTGGAGGAGCGGCGGGACGCCGAGGCGCACGATCTCTTCGGCGACGTGGTGGCCGGCTGGATGCTGCGCGGCGATCTGAGCCTGCGCTGCCCCGCCGGGGAGTCCGGCGCGGAGATCATCGCGCGGTTCGCGGCGGCGGTCGGCGAGGTGGTCGCCGGTCTCGACGAGGGCACCGCGGTGATCGTGAGTCACGGTGCCGCGTTGCGCACCACGCTGCTGGGGCTCTGCGGCCTGGACCCGGTCTTCGTGCTCACCCATCACCTGCCGAACACGGGCTTCGTCGTGGTGGATCTGGTCGATGACGGCTACGTCTGCCGCACCTGGGCGGGACTCGCACCAAAATTCGACACGCCGGGGGCCTTGCGCAGAGTGAAATAAGGGTAGGCTAACCTCATCGAGATGAGGGATGAGATGGCCGAACTCGTTGTGCGAGGCCGAGCGGCGCGGCAGGTGCCCGCCGGGGCGGCTGTCTTGGCCTGCCGGCGTACCGCCAGCTCGGGCCAGAGCTCGCACATTACCTCATCCTCGCTCCGTGACCTGCTACGACGCGGTGGCGTGCGATGACGGCCATGACCGAGGCGGTCGCCGGCACGCTGGCGATCCTGGTCGTGTCCGAACCGCTGCCGGCCGGCTGGTACCGCGCGGACGCGCTGCTGAACGACGACCAGCTGCTCCGCACGACGATCGCTGCTTACGGTGACGCTCTGGGTGCGCCGAGTCGGCAGGTCGCCTCCGCGCTGGCGTTCAAGGCGTACTCGTACGCGGTGCTCGAGCCGGTGGTGACGAGCTGGGCCACCCGCCGCCGGGTCCCTGACGTGAGCCTCGCGCTCACCGCGATCCGGCTCGGTCCGGGCGGCTACGAGATCGCGGTCACCACCGGGCGCACCTGGGTGCTGCCGGACGATCCGATCGCCGGCGCCCCCGGGACCGTGGTCGTCCCCACCGAGGACGCGCTGCTGGACGCCCTGCGCCGCACGCTGGTCGAGGGTCACCTCGCGCCGGCCGTCGAGGCGTTCCGCCGGATCCGCGGCGGCGGCGCACGGCCGCTCTGGGGCTCGGTGGCGCAGTCGCTCTGCTACCCGGCGTCGCGTGGCCGAGCCGGAGCTGCTCGCCGATCCGCGCGGAGCGATAGCCCGCCTGCTCTCCATGCTGCCGCCGGACGTGGCGAGTCTGGTCGAGGTGGCCGAGCTGCACGACGGCGAGCGCTGGCGCCCGGCGCTGCTCCGCCGCACGTGCTGCTACTACTACGCGGTCCCCGACGGGGAGCTCTGCTCCACCTGCTGCCTGATGAAGGACGAGGAACGCGATCGCCGCGCCGCCGAGGCCGGCATGCAGTGGCGCCGCGCCTGACGCCGCCCCACTTGCCGCCGCCCCTCTTGGCGCTTTGGGCGACATCTTCGGTGCTATAGCACCGAAGATGTCGCCCAAAGCGCAGGGTGAAGAGTCAGCTGAAGATGCTGCTGCCGCCGGTGCTGCCGGACGCGACCTTGATCCCCTCGGACGGCTGGATCAGCACGAACCCGTTGCCGGCGAACCCGATCTGGAACAGCTCGCCGGAGCCGCCGCGCAGCATCGAGCCGAGGCTCTGTGACTTGTGGATGGTGCTCTGCAGGCCGGACGACCAGCCGATCACCGCGTCGGTGTCGGCGTAGAACGGCGCCTCGGGCGTCACCGGCACGACGATCGGCTGCCCGTCACTGGTGATCGCCAGCCGGCCGTGTCCGGTGAAGACCGAGTTGAACAGCCCGCCGCCGAGCATGCCGGCACCGCGGACCATCTGGATGTCGTACTGGAGCGTGTGGTCGAAGCACAGCACGTTGCGGCCGTTGATCGAGAGCGCGTCGCCGGGCTCGAGGTCGATCAGGAAGCAGTCGTGGGCCAGCGACGCGAACCAGATCTCGCCGTGACCGCGGACGGCCATCAGCGACAGGCCCTCGCCGGTGAACGCGCGCTTGAGGAACTTGCCGACGCCCTGGCTCTTCACCTCGAACTGCACGTTGCCGCGGAACCCGATCATCGCGCCCTGACGCGCGAGCAGCTCGCCGTTGATGGCCGCCTTCACGCACTTCGGGTGCTGCAGGCTGAGGCCCAGTTGGGTGGCCGGCTGAGCCATGTTCGGGCCGTTGAAGAGCTCGCTGCGCATCGGCGCCGCCTCCCGATCGTCGTCGGACGCACCGGCGGCGCCGGGCGTCACAGCACTCTACGACGCGGGCGCCAGACCCCTGAGGATCTGGCGCCCGCGTTCGACGTGGGTGTTTACCCGAGGGTCAGCCGCCCAGCAGGTTGCCGAGCATGCCGCCGCCGCCCTGCTGCTGCGCGCCGGACACGGCCTGGCCCTGCACCTCTTCCGAGGGCTGGACCACGACGAAGCCCTGGCCGCCGAAGCTCATCGTGAACGCCTCGCCGGTGGAGCGGCCGAGCAGCGTGCCGAGGCCCATCTGGTCGGCGCGGTGGTAGCCGGTCTGCAGGCTGGTCGACCAGCACACGGCGGCCTGCGGGTCGGCGTAGGTCGGCTGGTCGACCCGGAGCACGACGGGCGTGCCCTTGCAGGTGATGGCGATCCGGCCGGCACCGCTGAACACGCAGTTGAACAGGCCGGCGTTGGACATCATGCCCATGCCCTGGACCATCTTGATGTCCCAGCTCAGCGTCGGCTCGAACGCCAGCACGTTGGTGCCGTTGATGCTCAGGCCGTCGTGCGGGCCCTCCAGGTCGATCAGGTAGATGTCCGACGCGCGGTCGGCCAGGAAGACGTCACCGTTGCCGGTCATCTTCATGAGCGGGACGCCCTCGCCGGTGAGCTTGCTCTTCAGGAACTTGCCGATGCCGCCGGAG
This sequence comes from uncultured Actinomycetota bacterium, assembly GCA_963746095.1. GTDB lineage: Bacteria > Actinomycetota > Actinomycetes > Mycobacteriales > Cryptosporangiaceae > CAVVAL01. Next base: position 54,288 of record CAVVAL010000002.1, read on the forward strand.
CCCTGCGCCGCGAACTGGACGTTCCCCTGGTAGGCAACCATCGAGCCGGTGCGGGCGAAGACCTCGCCGCGCAGTTCGACCTTGAGCAGCTTGGAGTTCTGCAGGCGGAGACCGGCTGCTCCGACTCCTGCTCCATGTTCGACGCCGAGAACAGCTCACTGCGCATTTTGAGGCTTCCCTTCACAGACCGTGGACGAACCGAGCGTAGTCACTGCGCGCCATCGTGGGCTGTCAGTTGGCCGACGTTTGCCTCTTTGACCTCGGCAGTTGCCCGTTCCGACCTCCGGTGACCGATACGTTCGCCGGCGCTCAGCCCCAGCCGAGGTCGTGCAGCCGCTGGTCGTCGATGCCGAAGTGGTGGGCGATCTCGTGCACGACGGTGATCGCGACCTCCTCGACCACGTCCTCCTCGTCGTCGCAGATCGCCAGCGTCGGGTTGCGGTAGATGAAGATCCGGTCGGGCAGGGCGCCGCTGTAGTCCCAGCCGCGGTTGGTCAGCGCGAATCCCTCGTACAGGCCGAGGATTCCGGGTTCGGGCGGATCGTCCTCGACCAGCACGACCACGTTGTCCATGTGGGCCAGCAGCTCGGCGGGGACGCTGTCGAGCGCGTCGGAGACCAGTTCCTCGAACCGTTCCTTGCTCATGTCGACCACGCGTCAATTGTTCCTTGCTGCCTGGTAGGCAGGCGTGGCAGGGTGGGGCCGTGACGGGTGAGCGGCCGAGAATCGTGGTGCTGGGCAGCGCGAACATGGATCTGGTCGCGTACGTGCCGGTGGCGCCGGCTCGTGGGGAGACCGTCTTCGGTCACGAGTTCCGCACGGTGCCGGGCGGCAAGGGTGCGAATCAGGCGGTGGCCGCGGCACGGGCTGGCGGCGAGGTCGCGATGATCGGCGCGGTCGGTTCGGACGCGTTCGGCGCCGAGTTGCGCGCCAGCCTGGCCGGGGCCGGCGTGGACGTCGACCGGCTGCGGGAGGTGCCCGGCCCGACCGGCACCGCGCACATCGTGGTGGACGATTCCGGCGGCAACGCGATCGTCGTCGTGCCGTCCGCCAACGCCACCGTGACCTCGCTGGACGCGGCCGACCTGGCCGCGATCGGTGCCGCCGACGCGCTGCTGCTCCAGCTGGAACTGCCGCTGCCGGTGGTGATCGCAGGTGCCGAGGCGGGCCGGGCGGCGGGCGCACGGGTGGTGCTGACGCCGGCGCCGGTGTTGGCGGGTGCGGCCGAGCTGCTGTTCGGGGCGGTGGATCTGCTGGTGCCGAACGAGCACGAGGCCGCGGCGCTCACCGGGCGGGCCGATCCCATCGACGCGCTGGCGGTGTTGCTGGAGCGGGTGCCCGAGGTGGTGATCACGCTGGGCGCCGCCGGCTGCCTCTACGGGCGGCGCGGCGCCGAGCCTCTGCGGGTGCCGGCGCGCCGAGTCGAGGCGGTGGACAGCACCGCGGCGGGGGACACGTTCGTCGGCGCGCTGGTGGTCGCCTTGGCGGAGGGAAGGCCGCCGGCCGAGGCGCTGACCTGGGCCGCCACGGCCGCGGCGCTCTCGGTGCAGCGGCCGGGCGCGAGCACGTCGATGCCGACCCGGGCGGAGATCGACGCCGCTAGCTGAGCGGACGGGGCTAGCGGTGCGAACTGGGGCTGGTGGGGCCTGCTCGGCGAGCCGCCGGGCGGCGCGGGCCAGCATGCTGCGGACCACGGCCGGATGCAGCGCGCGGACCGGCAGCAGGTACAGCCGGCCGCGAACGTTGTGCACCGCGGTGACCGTGCTCAGCGTGACGGTCCGTTCGCCGACCAGCAGCGAGGCACGGAAGTTCAGGTGGCCGGCGTCGGTGCCGAGCAGCAGCTCGTGTTCGGTGCGGGCGACCGTGTCGAAGCTGCTCCGGTCGCCGCGCTCGATGCCGATCAGCCCGACCAGCACGTTGCGCAGCCCGAGCAGCGCGCTGACCCAGGGCGGCGCGCCGCGGAACGTGGCAGCGGCCCAGTCGGCGGGATCGCGGGTCACGCCGGCGGGTAGCGGTACCTGCCAGGCATCCTCGAAATCGGTCCGTGGGAACGCCGCCCTGGCCAGTTCGGCCGCGGCGGGCACCGGAACGCCCGCCGGCCTCGGCGCCAAGCCGGCGCGGAGGAGCCGGACCCACGGCGACCATCGAGCCGGCCGCGCGACCGCGCCGGTGACCGCGAGTTCGGCGTTGTCCAGCAGGCCCTCGATCACGGCGTCGTGCAGCCAGCGCACGGCGACCGGCCAGCTGAGGATCATCGCGCCGCGTAACCGGCCGGCGAGGACGTGCCGGAGCACGCACCGCTCGGCACCGTCGGGCTCGACCGAGAACTCGTGGTACCCGGCCAGCCCGGCGTCCGGCGGGAACGTGCACCGGACCCGGCGACCGGGCTCGTACGCCGTCACGCGGTAGCGGATCGGACCGTGGCCGCCGGCGGCGCCGACCGCGAGCGGCCGATCGAACCGCATCGGGGCCCAGGCGGGAGCCGGCCAGAGCGGATCCTCGGCCGAGGCCAGCCGGTCGAGAAGCGCGCCGACCCGCTCGGCGGGGACGGGCAGGGCACGTTCGTGGACGTTTCTCATCAGAGCCTCCATACGGTGCCGTATGGTTTGACCGTACGGTAGCGTATGGTCATGGCGCAAGAGGCGAAACGGCGGCTCACGGCCGACGACTGGGCGGACGCCGCGTTGAGCGCGCTGAGTGAGGGGGGCCTCGCCGCGGTCGCGGTCGAGCCGCTGGCGGCCCGGCTGGGTGCCACCAAGGGCAGCTTCTACTGGCACTTTCCCAACCGGGACGCGCTGGTGGCCGCGACGTTGGCGCGCTGGGAACAGGTGCGCACCGACGCGGTCATGCGCGAGTCGGACGCGATCGCCGATCCGGAGGAGCGGATGCGTCGGCTGCTCGGCACGGTGATCGGGTCGGCCTCGCGCAGCCGGGCCGAGATGTCGCTGCTCGCGCATGCCGATCATCCGTTGGTGGCGCCGGTGCTCGTCCGGGTGGCCGAGCGCCGGATCGAGTACGTGGCGAAGCTCTTCGGCGAGCTCGGCTTCCCGCCCGACACGGCGCACAGCCGCGCGCTCCTCGCCTACAGCGCCTTCCTTGGTCACACGCAGCTCGCCCACGCGACGCCGCAGATCCTGCCAGCCGGCGCCGACGCGCAGTCCTATCTCGACGCGGTCGTGGCCGCGTTGCTCGCCCGCTGAAAACGGGGCGCTTCGGGGCATCCTGGAGCGTTGGCTGACCGGGGTTGCGGCCACGCGGAGCGATCGCTCAGTGACGTGATGCTTCTGTCGCACCGAACTTTCCCGACGGCACCCGGGCTCCGGCAATGCACATCCGGACTTCCGCCGCTGCCCCGGAGACAGCATTAGACTCCTGTTTCGACCGTTTTAGGCGTGACGTGAGTCACAAATTAGCGCCAAAACAGCTCTGGACGGGGCACACACAGGCCGTAAGGTTGGGCATCCGGTGCGTGAAGGGCAGGTTGTCCCGATGCGAGAAAATGTCGGGTCAGCGGGAAAATGTGAGCGCCTCATGCTTTGCTTGTCGCGGTCGCGGTTTCTGTGTACGTGCTTGACCTCACGCTCGCGGAAACGTCGCGGGCGTGTTGCTTTCCTGCAGGAAGGTGTGGGTTAGCCGCCGCTCGGGAACGGCCCGGGGACCGCAAAGTGCGGACCCCGTACCCAGCCCCTGTTAGGAGCAGACACATGGCACAAGGCACTGTGAAGTGGTTCAACGCTGAGAAGGGCTTCGGCTTCATCGCCATCGATGGCGGCGCTGACGTCTTCGTCCACTACTCGGAGATCCAGGCTGACGGATACCGCAGCCTCGACGAGAACCAGCGTGTGGAGTTCGAGATCGTGCAGGGCGCCAAGGGCCCGCAGGCCTCCGCCGTCCGGCCGCTCTGAACTCACCGAACCACTCTCGGCCTAATCAGGCCGGCCGCCCCTCGCGCCCGGACCATCAGGCCAAGGCAACGCCCCCGTCCCTCGTGGACAGGGGCGTTGTCACGTTCCGAACCCCTGCGGTCCAACCGCGCCCCCGTGGCGCAGATGGACCGCAGCTCTGGGCCGCGCGACCTCGCGCCGCCCGCTGCTTCGCGCCGCCCGCCGCCCGTGCCGCCGCCCCGTGACCTCGCGCCACCGCCGCGCAACATGTCGCCCAAAGGCGGGGGGAGTGGGTCAGCCGATGTTCTTGAGGGCTTCCCGGCGCGACAGGCCGGAGAGCTGGTCGTCGTGGGCGGCGACCCACGCCCGCACCCATTCCGGGTCGGTCCACGCGTAGTCGCGCAGCGCCCAGCCGATCGCCTTGCGGATGAAGAACTGCCGGTCGGCGAGGTTCGGCACGATGCACGCGGTGAGCAGGTCGAGATCGGTGGCCCGTTTCGCGGTGACCTGGTGGATGATCGCGGTCCGTCGGCGCCACAGGTCCGCGTCGGTTCGCCACGCCAGCGCGAGTGGCCGCCCCACCTCGGGATAGGTCCGCAGGATCGGGCCCAGCCGGTGGATCGCCACGTCGTCCACGTAGTCCCACCAGGCGCCGGTGACGATGAGCTCCTCGTACAGCGGGATAGCGGCGGGCGTCTGGTAGCCGGCGTACGCACGGTGACCGGCGAGCGCGAGCGCCAGGTACCGCTCCTCCCGGTATTCGGCGTCCCGCCACAGCGCCAGCACGGTCTGCCGCCAGGTCTCCTCGTCCGGTAGCGGATGCGCGGTCAGCACCTCGCGGGCCAACGCCTTCTGCCCCGGCGACGGCACGCCGCGGTACGGCATCGAGGACTTCATGTAGGCCTGCATCGCCGGCGCCTTCTCCGGGTCGGCGCGGTCGAGGAGTCCACGCCGGACGGCCGCGATCAGCTCGGCGTCCGCGCGCCCCAGGGTCTCCGGCATCTGGCCACCGTATCGCCGTTGTCGGCAGGAAACGGCGCGGATCGGCAGCCGTCCGTAGCAACGCGCACGCATTCAGTTCACAGCGTTACCTGACCGCGCGGTTTAGCGTTGTCGTACCGGTGGGGGCCGGCAATCGAGGGGGACAAATGCGCAGGACGCCGGTATGTGACGTGCTCGGCATCGAGGTACCGGTGGTGCAGGGGGCGCTGGGGGGACCGTGGCAGCAACACATGGATCTGCCGGCGGCGGTGAGCAACGCGGGCGCGACTGGGCAGCGTGCCCACCTCGTTGCGGACCGCCGGGCAGGTGCGCCGTGACATCGCGCGGCTCCGTGAGCTGACCGATCGGCCGTTCGCGGTGAACATGACGCGGCGGCCGTTCCTGGACGACGTGTTCGAGGCGATCCTCGCCGACCCGCCACCGGTCTTCTCGCTGGCGCTGGGGGAGCCGGGCGCGCTGGTCCAGCGCGTACACGATGCCGGCGCGGTGTTCATGCAGCAGGTGACGACCGTCGAGCAGGCGGAACGGGCGGCCGAGGCCGGCGTGGACGTGATCAGCGCGCAGGGCACCGAGGCCGGCGGGTTCAGCGGGAAGATCAGCACGATGGCGCTGGTGCCGCAGGTGGTGGACGCCGTGAGCCCGTTGCCGGTGCTGGCCTCGGGCGGCATCGCGGACGGTCGGGGGCTCGCCGCGGCGCTCGCGCTGGGCGCGCAGGGCGTCAGCATCGGGACCCGGTTCATCGCCAGCGACGAGTCGGGCGCCTCGCCGGAGTGGCAGGCGGCGATCATCGCGGCGGCGAGCGAGCAGGCCGTGAAGGTCACGTTCTCCGCCTACGCGTTCCCGCCGGCCACCGCGGGCGGGTACGACACCGAGCCGCGCGCGCTCCGCACCTCGTTCATCGACGAGTGGAACGCCCGGCCGAACGACGCCGAGGCCGCCGCCGACCTACTCCGCGCGCAGATGCGGATGGCCGCCGCGGCCGGCGTGACCCACCACCTGGTGCCGATCGCCGGTCAGAGCGCCGGCCTGATCCACGAGTCGCTACCGGCCGCCGAGATCGTCCGGCGGATCGTCGCCGAGGCAGACCAGCCCTCCGCGCCGCCCTCGGCTGATCCCTCAACGCCTGCGGTTTGGGCGACATTTTCGGTGCTATAGCACCGAAAATGTCGCCCAAACCAGAGAACGTGGAGCTACCAGCTGGTCGGGAGCGGGCGGCCCTCGTCGTAGCCGGCGGAGGACTGGATGCCGACCACGGCACGCTGGTGAAACTCCTCCAGGTTGGTCGCGCCGGCGTAGGTGCAGGCGCTGCGGAGGCCGGCGACGATCTCGTCGATGACGTCCTCGACACCGGGCCGCTCGGGGTCGACGTACATCTTCGACGAGCTGATGCCCTCCTCGAAGAGCGCCTTGCGGGCCCGGTCGAAGGCGCTCTCGGTCCGGGTCCGGTGCCGCACCGCGCGGGCCGACGCCATGCCGAAGCTCACCTTGTACAGCTGGCCGTTGCCGTCGGAGTGCATGTCGCCGGCGCTCTCGTAGGTGCCGGCCAGCCACGAGCCGACCATCACGTTCGCCGCGCCGGCGGCCAGCGCCAGGGCGATGTCGCGCGGGTGCCGCACCCCGCCGTCGGCCCAGACGTGCTTGCCGAGCGCCCGGGCGGCGGCCGCGCACTCCAGCACCGCGGAGAACTGCGGGCGACCGACGCCGGTCATCATCCGGGTGGTGCACATCGCGCCGGGACCGACGCCGACCTTCACCACGTCCGCGCCGGCCTCGACCAGGTCCTGCACGCCGGCGGCCGAGACCACGTTGCCGGCGATCACCGGTACCTGCGGATCGACGGTCCGGACCGCGCGCAGCGCCTCCAGCATCCGCTCCTGGTGGCCGTGCGCGGTGTCCACGACCAGCGCGTCCGCCCCGGCGGCCAGCACCGACTTGGCCTTGCCGGCCACGTCACCGTTGATCCCGATCGCCACCGCGACCCGGAGCCGGCCGGAGCCGTCGAGCGCGGGGCGGTAGAGCGTCGAGCGGAGCGCGCCGGTGCGGGTCAGCACGCCGGTGAGCCGGCCGTCCTGGACCACGGGGGCGACCTTGCGGCGCGCGTCATGGAGGAGGTCGTACGCCAGCGGTAGCGCGGTGCCGTGCTCGATGGTCACCAGCTCGGTGCTCATCACCTCGCTGAGCTGCGTGAACCGGTCCACGCCCGTGCAGTCCGACGTGGTGACGATGCCGACCGGACGGTCGCCGTCGACGATGATCACCGCGTCGTGGGCCCGCTTGGTGATCAGGGCGAGCGCGTCGCCGGCGGTGTCGTGCCTGGTCAGGGTGAGGGCGGTGTCGTAGACCGGGTCGCGTTGCTTGACCCAGCTGATCACCTCGGCCACCACGTCCAGCGGGATGTCCTGCGGGATCACGGCGATGCCGCCCCGCCGCGCGACCGTCTCGGCCATCCGACGGCCGGCGATCGCGGTCATGTTGGCCACGACCAGGGGGATCGTGCTGCCGACCCCGTCTGGCGTGGTGAGGTCGACGTCGAGGCGGGAGGTGACCCTGGACCGTGCCGGGACCATGAAGACGTCGTTGTACGTCAGGTCGTAGGGCGGTCGGGCATCATCGAGGAAGCGCACGTCCAGCCAGGGTACGCGGGCCGGGTCAACTTTCGGACTCTTGCGGGATTAAGGGCCCGTTCCCGCCCAGAATCCGAAAGTCGGATGGGGGACAGAACCTCATCGGCCCCTGCTGCGTCTAGGCAGGAGTAGGCACGAGACGGGGAGATCGTTTACGTGGACGCAGACGCCGAACGCGAGTTCAACGAGTTCGTCGCCGGCTCGTCGCGCCGGCTGGCTCAGTTCGCACTGCTTCTCATCAGTGATCGCCACACCGCCGAAGACCTCGTCCAGGCCGCCCTGGTCAAGGCGTACCTCAACTGGCGGACGGCGCGGGATCATCCGATGCCGTACGTCCGGCGCGATCATGCTCAACCAACGCACCGACTGGTGGCGGCGATTACGTGGCCGGGAACAGGTGACCGACGAGCTGCCCGATGCTCCCGCCTTCGGGGATCTCGCCGACGCCCATGCCCGGCAGGACGCGGTGTTGCAGGCCTTACGGGGATTGACCCAGCGGGAAAGGGCGGTCGTGGTGCTCCGGTATTTCGAGGATCTCCCCGAAGCCCAGATAGCCGCCGAGCTCGGTATCGCCACGGGCACGGTGAAGAGCACGCTGTACCGCGCGCTCGGCAAGTTGCGCGTCTCGCCGGATCTCGTTCCGAGCGGCATCGCGGAGATGGAGATCGCAGGATGACGACGACGGAGCAGTTGCGCGAGGCGCTGAAAGGTGTCGAGCCCGGCTGGCTGGCGCCGAGCGTGGACGGCGTGCGCAAGCGGGCCCGCCGGGTCCGGCTGAGGCGACGGCTCGCCTGTGCCGTGGCGGCAACCGCGGTGTTCGCCACCGTGGTCGCGGTCGCGCCCATGGTGCTCCGGCGAGGTGAGCCGGCTTCGTCCACCGCCTCGCTCAGCGCTGGGGGGCCGGTGCCGACGAGTCCGGCCGAGGCGCTGCAGGTGGACCGGTTCAGCCCGCGGACCGGCGCTCTGCCGCAGGTGACCGATGAGGGTCGGCGGGTGACGATCCCGTTCGTGACCGATTGGTCCGTGCAGTTGATGCCGCAGTCGGCCGGGTACTCCGGTCCAGGGCAGCTCTGCGTGAACGGCACGAGCTGCCGGACGTTGGCCCGGTCGAGCGACGGCTGGGCCGTCGATCGGCGCGGGCAGGGCACCGTGGTCGACGTCGCGACGGCACGGGCGGCAGGCTTCTGGGTGGTGGACGCGCCGATCGGCGGCGCGGTGGCCTCGGTGCAGGGCCGGTCGGTGCCCGTCGAGACGCTAGACCTCGGCTTCGGATACCAATTGCTGGCCGTCGAGTTGCCGGCGCGGCCAAGCCAAGGGAACGGTGTGGCGGCCCCCGACCCGGACGTGTGGGCGTTCGATCTGAACGGCCGGCTGATCGCGCGTCAGGTCCGGTAGGACTCTTCCGTCGCGCTCGGGTCGGCCGCCTGTGGAAACACGGTCGGGGCTCAGGGGTCACCGACGGTAGGCTTGATCAGGTGATCGATCTTCGCCTCCTCCGTGAGCACCCCGACGCCGTCCGTGCCAGCCAGCGTGCCCGGGGGGAGTCCGAGTCAGCCGTCGATGCGCTGCTCGCCGCCGATGAGAGCCGCCGTGCCGCGGTGACCCGCGCCGACACGCTCCGGGCCGAGCAGAAGGGCAGTCTCCAACAAGGTCAAGCAGGCGGCGCCGGAGGAGCGGGCCGGGATCGTCGCCCAGGCCAAGGAGCTCGCGGCGATCGTCAAGCAGGCCGAGGCCGAGCAGGCGGAGGCCGAGGCAGGCCCTGCGTGCCGCGCATTTCGCCGTGCCGAACCTCGTCATCGAGGGCGTGCCGGCCGGCGGCGAGGACGATTACGTGGTGCTCCGCGAGGTGGGCGAGAAGCCCGACGCTGGAGAACCCGCGTGACCATCTGGAGCTGGGCGAGCTGCTCGGCGCGATCGACACCGAGCGCGGCGCCAAGGTCTCCGGCGCGCGGTTCTACTACCTGACCGGCGTCGGCGCGCTGCTCCAGCTCGGGCTGCTGCAGCTGGCCATCGCGCAGGCCGTCGAGAACGGCTTCACCCCGGTGATCACGCCCAGCGTGGTCAAGCCCGAGGTGATGGCCGGTACCGGCTTCCTCGGCGCGCACGCCGCCGAGGTGTACCGGCTCGAGGCCGACGACCTGTACCTGGTCGGCACGTCCGAGGTGCCGCTCGCCGGGTTCCACATGGACGAGATCGTCGACCTGTCCGAACGGGGCGAAGCGGTACGCGGGCTGGTCGTCCTGCTACCGGCGCGAGGCCGGCTCGTACGGGAAGGACACCCGCGGGATCATTCGCGTCCACCAGTTCGACAAGGTGGAGATGTTCTCGTACACCACGCTGGAGGAGGCGGAGGCCGAGCACGCCCGCCTGCTGGCGTGGGAGGAGGAGATGTTGGCCAAGGTCGAACTGCCGTACCGGGTGATCGACACCGCGGCCGGCGATCTCGGGTCGTCCGCCGCGCGCAAGTTCGACTGCGAGGCGTGGCTGCCCACCCAGAGCCGGTACCTCGAGCTCTCCTCCACCTCGAACTGCACCGACTTCCAGGCCCGCCGGCTCAACATCCGTCACCGCGGCGAGGACGGCCGGCCGCGGCACGTGGCGACCCTGAACGGCACTCTGGCCACGACCCGGTGGATCGTCGCGATCCTGGAGAACCACCAGCTGCCCGACGGTTCGGTCCGGGTGCCGGCGGCGCTCCGCCCGTACCTCGGCGGTCGCGAGCTGCTGGAACCGGTAGCCGCCCGGTGACGGCCGTCGAGTCGGCTGGTTCGTCGGCAATTCTGGATCCGGACTGGCGTCCCCGCCTGGTCGCGCTCGACCTGGACGGCACCGTCGTCCAGTACGCCGAGTTCGACCAGATCCCGACTCAGCGGGTGCCGGGACGCGGTGAACGCGGTCCGGGCGGCCGGCGTGCCGGTCATCGTGGCGACCGGCCGCTCGGTCTGGGGTGCCCTGCCGACCGCGGCGGCGCTCGGCCTGGACGGCATCGAGCTGGTCTGCAGCAACGGCGCCGTGGTGTACGACGGCGGCACCGGCAAGATCCTGCACGAGGTGACGGTCGACCCCGGCCCGCCCGCGCTGGCGATCGCCAAGTTGGCGCCGAGCGCGGGCTTCGCGGTCGAGCGGGGCGCCGACGGCTGGCTGCACACGGCCCGCTTCGAGCGGAACTTCCCCGGGCCGTTCCTGGCCGAGGTCGAGCTGGAAGAGCTGCTCACCATCCCGACGCCGCGCCTGGTCGCGAGGCTCGAGGAGTACACGCCCGAAGAGGCCGCGGCGATCGCGGCCGAGGCGCTGGCGGGTGCCCCGTACGCGTGGGACATCGGCTACTCGTCGTGGATCGACGTGATGGCGCTCGGCGTCTCGAAGGCGAGCGGGGTGGCGCTGGTCGCCGCCGATCTCGGCATCGAGGCCGCCGACGTGCTCGCGATCGGGGACGGCAGCAACGACGTGGAGCTGTTCGGCTGGGTCGGGCACGCGATCGCGATGGGGCAGGCGCTGCCCTCGATCCAGGCCGCCGCGGACGCGGTGACCGAGAGCGTGGACGACGACGGGGTGGCTGTGGCGCTGGACCGGTGGTTCGGGCGTTGAGTCGCAGCACCTGGGTAGACGGCCGGCCGCGGCTGGTGGCGACGGACATGGACGGCACGCTGATCCGTTCCGATCAGACCGCGTCGGCGTACAGCCACGAGGTTCTCCAGCGGGTGGTCGACGCCGGCGTGCCGGTGGTCGGCGTGACCGGCCGGGGCCCGCGGCTGCGGGAGCTGTCCGCCCTCGATCTGCCGATGGCCCGGTACCTGGTGTGCGCCCAGGGTGCGTACGTGCTGGACGTGCAGGCCAACGCCGCGATCTCGGTGGTGCGGTTGCCGGCGGAGGTCGCGCGGGACGCGATCAAGCTGCTGGAGAACGAGGTCGGTCCGGTGCTGGTCACGGTCGAGGCCGGCGAGCACGCCGGTGCGCCGCTGTACGGCGAGGCCGGCTTCGCCTGGCCGTTTCCCGGCGCGTGGCTGGAGGGCGCCCGGGATCTGATCCTGCGCGGTGACCTGATCAAGGTCTTCGTCAAGAAGGCCGAGCTCGCGCCGAACGACTTCCTCGCCATCGCCCGCCGCGTCCTGCCGCTGGAATTGTGCGAGGTCACTTACGCGGGGATGGGCTTCCTGGAGATCTGCCCGACCGGGGTGTCCAAGGCGATCGGGCTCGCCGCGGTGGCCGAGCGGCTTGGCGTGGCCGCCGCCGACGTGCTCGCGTTCGGCGACATGCCGAACGACGTGCCGATGCTGACCTGGGCAGGGCACGGGGTCGCGGTGGCGAACGCGCACGAAGAGGTGCTCGCCGTGGTCGACGAAGTGACCTCCAGCAACGACGACGACGGCGTGGCGCGGTACCTCGAACCCCTGTTTCCCTGAGTTTGCACTCGTTCGAGCCGACCTTTAAGTCGAATCCTCGCAGGAACCCTGGACTCCACGGCAATCCCCACGCTGTTTGTCGATAAAACAACAATCAAAGTCGACAAAGCATTTTTCGGTACGTCTGGCTCGACTGAACGTGATGAGGGGTCAGCCTCCCATCCTCGATGCGAGCCCCACTGAACGCGCGCCGCCCCGCCGCAGCCCGCCCCGCCGCAGCCCGAGCCCCGAGCCACCTGACCCCGAGCCACCTGACCTGCTGCGGTTGGATTGTGCGGTAGAGCTGCACAATCCAACCGCAGCAGGTCAGCGCAGCTTCGGCAGCACCTCGACCGCGATCTTCTCCACCATCTCCACCGGCTGGTCCCAGCGCAGGTCACCGGGGCGGGGATCGTGGAAGACGAGGTCGGTGAAGCCCAGCTCGGCGTACCGGCCGGCGAAGTCGGCGAACTCGTCGACGCTGTTCAGCGGCTGGTCGATCACGGCGCCGGTGAGGAAGATGCGATCCACCGTGGCGGGGTCGCGGCCGGCGGCGGCGCAGCCATCCTCGAACCGCGCCACGTGGTCCCGGATCGCGGCGATCCGCACGTCGAGCGAAGCTTCCTTGGTCTTCGGATCACCGAGCGTGATCCACGCGTCCGCGTACCGAGCCGCGAGTGCGATCGTCTTCGGACCGAGCGCCGAGATCGCCAGCGGCACGCGTGGCCGCTGCACGCAGCCAGGCAGCACTTCGGCCTCGTTGGCCTGGTAATACTCACCGCGGTAGCTGGTGAGCGGCTGGCTCAGGAGCTGATCGAGGAGCGGCACGAACTCGGCGAACCGCGCGGTCCGCTCGGCGGTGCTCCACGGCTCGTCGCTGAGCGTGGTCGCGTCGAACCCGGTGCCGCCGGCGCCGAGCCCGAGCACGAGCCGCCCGTCCGAGATGTGGTCGAGCGTCATCGCGTCCTTGGCGAGGGTGACCGGGTGCCGGAAGTTCGGCGAGGTCACCATCGTGCCGAGCCGGATCCGGCTGGTCGCCGCGGCGACCCCGGTGAGCCACGGCACCGCCGCGTGCCAGGTCTGGCCGCGGTAGCGCTGCCAGCTCAGATGGTCGTAGGTCCAGAGGTGGTCGTAGCCGAGCGCCTCCAGTTCGACGGCTCGCGCCCGGGCCACCGGCCACGGGTCGGTCGGGATCATCAGGGTGCCTACGCGCATGCCGCCGACGCTACTACCCTCCCCACCTCGCGCTTTGGGCGACATTTCCTCGGCAATAGCCGAGAAAATGTCGCCCAAACCGGGCTGGAGCGGGCGGCCGGAGTGCGGGGGCGGGCGGCCGCCGCGCGCTGGCGGGGACCGGGAGGGGCTTGAGGGGCCGCCGGCCTGGCGGCCGGAGTGCGGGGGTGGGCGGCCGCCGCGCGCTGGCGGGGGCCGCGAGGGGGGTGCGAGCGCGCTGGCGGGAGCCGCGAGGGCGTGGGCCACGGGAGGGGGCGCGTGCGAGAGTAGGCGGCATGTTTGTGCCGAGCCTGGTCGCCAGCGATCTCGACGGCACGCTGCTCCGCTCCGATCACAGCGTCTCGCCGCGCAGCCTCGCCGATGCTGGCCCGGCTGCGGTCCGAGGGAATTCCGTTCGTCATGGTCACCGGCCGGCCCCGACGCTGGCTCGCGCCGGTGATCGAGCAGACCGGTGCATGCGGGCCGGTGGTCTGCGCCAACGGTGCGCTGGTGATCGAGCCGACCAGCGGCGAGGTGCTGGCCGAGTGGACCATCCCGGCGGCGGCGATCGCGGAGGCCACTCGGCGGGCGCGCGAGGTGGTGCCCGGTCTCGGGCTGGCGTTCGCGATCGAGCGCGGCCCGATGATGCTGCACGAGGAGCACTATCCGGTTCGCTGGGATCTCGGTCTGGCCGAGGAGCGGATCGCCCCGTACGAGGAGATCGTCGCGGGCGAGGCGACCAAGCTGCTGATCCGCACCGTCGAGGGCGATCAGCCGAGCTGTTCGACCAGCTCACCGAGGTCATGGGTGACGCCGTGACGACGACCCACTCCGGCTTCCCCGGGCTGATCGAGATCACCGCGGCTGGCGTGACCAAGGCGACCGGCCTGGCCTGGGCCGCCGAACATCACGGCGTCGATCCTGGCCGCGTGCTGGCGTTCGGCGACATGCCCAACGATGCGCCGATGCTGCGTTGGGCGGCTCGGGGCGTGGTCGTGGCCGGCGCGCATCCGGAGGCGTTCGGAGCGGCCGACACGGTGACCCTGGGCAACGACGCCGACGGGGTTGCGGTCTACGTCGAGGAACTTCTCGATGCGGCGGTCGGTAGCCCGGTCGACTGACGAGCCAGCGCGCGCCGCGGCGATCAGGGCCACGGCTGACCGACGACCACGTGCGCCGTTGCCAGACGTACCGGAAATCTACGGATCGAGGAGCTCCTGGCTCAGCACCGTGAGCTCATCCAGCGCTACCGTGATTCCCCGCAACGCCTCTTCGACAGCCTCGGCGCGGCGCTGCCCGTCCGCGTCAGCGAGGGCATCGAGGGCGTGGTCGAACACGATCGCCGCGGCGGCATCGCCGAACTCCTCCATCGCGGCGGCGACGGTCATCAGCTCGTTCTCGATCCGCCGCCGGACCTGCTCTCGTTTCCGGCGATTGTGGAGCTGGCGGCGGGTCTGCCGGCCACCGAGCGGACGGGCGTTCCAGCCCTGCCAGCAGAGCGCGGCGACCGCGTCGAGCTGGGCTAACGCGGCAGGGCGGAGCGCCGCGAGTTTGGCCTGCCCGGCCGCCCCGGGCGGGAGCGCCGCCAGCGCGCGCAGGTAACGCAGCACCGATCGTTCGATCAGCTGGTACAGCGTCCACCACTCGCTGTCGGACGGCAGGCTCTGTCGCATCGGCGGCGCAGGCAGCCCGGCCATCCACCTGATCTCGTCCGACTCCGGGGAACGGTCGAGCCGGCCGCTGGGCAGGAGCCCCTCGTCGCCGCGGTAGTGCTCGGTCATCGGCGCCAGCTCATCGGAGGCCCTCGCCAGGAAGGTCGACCCGGTCGCCGATCGGGGTCCAGCCGTGCCGGCGCGCGTCGGCCAGGCCGGCGCCGAGCGAGGAGAGGATCGCGCCGACATCGGTGGCCGCCGGATTCTCGCGGAGCCGGACTGCCACTCGCGCCGCATCATCGGCCAGACCGCCGAGCGCGTCCCGTAGGCCTCGAAGGTGGTCCATCACCTCGCTGGCCGGGGTCGCGGCGCCGGGATTGAAGTCATCGGAACGGCGGTGGCTGTGCGGGCTGATGCGCTCGGCCAGCTCGCCCAGTCGCTTGGCGACCAGCAACAGCGGTGGCAGCTGCGCGCCGAGGTCGCGGAGACGCCCCTGCAGCGGTCCGGTCTCCATCGTGTCGACCACGCGGTGGTACGTGAGCACCGCGTCGCAGCACTCGCCGTAGACCGTCCGCCACTCACCGACGCCCAGGTCGGGCGCCCACGCGTCGATCTGATCGACCGTGGCAGGCCGGAATCGCCGGCGGAACCAGTCGCGTACTCCCACGTCAGGCCTGCTCGTCGGGGTCGTCGGCGCGCAGCTTCGCCAGCTCGGCGCGGACCGTCTCGGCGTCGGCCTGGCCACCGAGCGCCGCGGCCAACCGTTCGACGGCGACGGTGAGGGCGGCGAGGTGCGCTGCCGCATCGGCCAGCCGGGCGTCGATCTCGGCGGCGGCGCCGCGCAGTTCGGGCGTCACGCCGGGCGCGGTGCCGTCGGTGTTGGTGTAGTCGTCGTCCGGCAGCAGCGCCTGGCCGACCTCGGCGATCCGAGTGAACCGGGTCAAGCGCCGATCGAGCACGTCGTGGACCCGGTCGAGCTCGTCGCGGAGCCCACCGGCCGGTGCTGCCGCGATCGCGTGTCTGGCCCGATCGACCTCCGCCGCGAGCGCCGCGATCCGGCGCGCCCAGTGGCCGGTGCCGACACCAGCGCCCGGCAGATCGTCCTTCGACCGCATGCTCACCGGCACGCCCGGCAGCCCGTGGGCGGCCGCCACCCGCTGTGCGAGCTGGCGTTCCCCCGTCATTGCCTCACCTCATGCTGTCGGGCAGACGTCTGCGGTTGGATTGTGAAGCTGCGCTCCACAATCCAACCGCAGTGGGGTCAGAGGTACTGGCCGGTTCCCGATACGTGGCCGCCCGGCTCCTCGGGCTGGGGCGCGCCCTGCCCGAAGGCGCCGCTCGAACCCATGGTCAGGGCGGGCGTCCGGCGGATCTGGTCGAGCTGCATGCGGGTCGCCATCTGCTGGGCCACGAGCGCGGCCTGGATCCCGTGGAACAGACCCTCCAGCCAGCCGACCAGCTGGGCCTGCGCGATCCGCAGCTCCGGCTCGCTCGGCGTGCCCTCCTCGGCGAAGGGGAGCGACAGCCGCTCGAGCTCGTCGCGCAGCTCGGGGGCGAGGCCCTCCTCGAGCTCCACGATCGAGCGGTGGTGGATCTCCTTGAGGCGGGCCCGGCCGGCCTCGTCGAGAGGAGCGGCCCGCACCTCCTCCAGGAGCTGCTTGATCATGCTGCCGATCCGCATCACCTTGGCAGGCTGCTCGATCAGGCGCGCGGGGTCGCCCTCACCGCCCTCCTCCTGGTTGGGATCGATCGAGACGGTGCCGACCGGCCGACCGTCGGGGCCGACCACGACCACCGTCTGCGCCGTACCCTCGTCGTCCTGCTTCTCCGGTTGCGCTTCGCTCATGCCCCTCATCCTCCCCCAAAATGCGTTGCCTACTCCATCGGGGCCGGGTCACAGTCACCTGGTGATCGAGCAACAGGAATTGACAGTGCGGGCCGCCACGCTGGAGGACGCGCAGCTTATCGCTGACCTCGTCAACGACGTCGACCTGGTGGACACCGGCTCTGCCGACTACAACGCCGGCGAAGTGGCCGAGGATCTGGAAGCCGTGGTCGATCTCACCACCGACTCCTGGCTCGCCCTCGACGGCGACCGGCTCCTGGCGTACTGCGTGATCTGGAACGGCGCGCACAACGGCAAGATCGACATCGACCATTACGTGCGTCGGGAGGCGATCCCGGCCGGCGCCGCCCTGATCGACCTCGCCGTGGCCAGGGTGGCTCAGGCGGCCGCCGAGGATGGCCTGGCCGAGGCTCAGGTCCACCTCTACCTGCCGCCCGGCTCGGCGCTGACCGCGGCCGCGCTGCCCGACCGTGACTGGCGGGTCGTTCGCCGGTACCACGTGCTCACCCGGCCGGTGTCGGTCGAGCACGACCCGGTACCCGAGCCACTGCCCTGGCTGACCCTGCGCACCGTCGCCTCCGAGGCGGACCAGCGGATCGCCTACGAACTGCTGGAGGCGGCGTTCGCCGGCCAGTTCGACCACCCGCCGCGTACGTACGAGGTGTGGCGCGAGCAGGTCAGCGCCGACAAACTCGACTGGTCGCTGGTGTGGATCGCCTCGCTCGCCGGAGCCGCCGACGGGGCCGTTGCCGGAGCCGGAGCCGCCGAAGGGACCGTCGCCGGAGCCGAGGGAGCCGAACCGGTGGACGTGGCCGCGCTGCTGGCCCGGAACAACCGGGACACGATGGGCTGGGTACGCAGCCTGGGCGTGCTGGACTCGGTGCGCGGGCGCGGCATCGGCAGCCACCTACTCAAGACCGCCTTCGCCACGTTCGCCCAGCTCGGACGGGACACCGTGGGCCTGGGCGTGGACACCGAGAATCCGACGGGCGCGCCACGGCTCTACGCCGGGCTGGGCATGACCCTGCACTTCGCCGCGGACACCTGGGAGATCGACGTCCCAGCCGCAGGCAGGGCGTAGAACGTCGAGTGCCAGACGAGCGGCGGCCGGAACAGGCCCGGCCGCCGCGCGTCACCTGCGCTACTTGCCTACGAGGTTGACCGTGGTGGTGCCGGGCACGATCGTGACCACCTTGGCGGTCGCGAAGTCGGTTCCGCCGTACCACTGGTCCGTCCCGGAAGCTCCGGAGAAACGGATCTTGACCCGCTGCGGGGTGATGCCGTCCAGCTCGTAGGTCCGCACGTGGTTGATGAGCGGGCCGTCGGTGCCGTCGTGTACGTACTCGCCGGAATCCGCGTTGAGCACGTCGATGGTGTCGTGCGTGCTCCCGGTCAGGGTGATCGTGCCGGTGAGCTTTCCCGCGCCACGGATAAGCGTCATGTTCAGCGCCGAGGACCCGCCCGATGTGACGGCGACCGGCGTCGCGCCGGCCCGGGTGGCGGAACCGCCCGACCAGACCCACCCGTAGTTGCCCGGCGGCACGAACTGGACTCGCCAGTCGAACGGTCCGAGCTTGGTCAGGGAGTACCGGCCTGCGGCGTCTGTGCAGTCGCCGAGGTCGGAGAATTCGCCGACCCGGGGAGAGTAGGAACTGACGCCGACGCACACATGCTCGATCGGCTTGCCCGTCACCCGGTCGGTGACGACTCCGCTGACGGTTCCCGCCTTGTACAACTTCACCTTCGGCACCGCAGTGCTCTGCATCATGACAACGCGGAACGTGCCTGCGGAGGTTT
Source organism: uncultured Actinomycetota bacterium (assembly GCA_963746095.1). Classification (GTDB taxonomy): domain Bacteria; phylum Actinomycetota; class Actinomycetes; order Mycobacteriales; family Cryptosporangiaceae; genus CAVVAL01. The sequence goes on from CAVVAL010000002.1 coordinate 72,687, forward strand.
GGTCCGCGGTGCCGGTGCCGTCGGCCTTGACCCAACCGATGCCGTAAGGCCCATCGTCCCCACCGCCCATGGCGGATATCTTCAACTGGTAACTGCCGGCGGCCAAACCACGAACCGAGAACCGACCGTCGGCGCGATCCAGGCAGATGCCGCTGTTTCCCTTGGTGGGGGCGATCCGGACCGCTTCGACGCACATGTCAGCGGTGCCGGTGGTCGGCCGACCGGTCACCGCGTCGACGGCCACACCGATCAACTCGCCGCCGCGGATCGTCGGGTAGTCGCGCGTGACCGTTCGGCCGTCGACTGCCTGGACACGGATGAATCCATCGGTCACGTAGCGCCCGGCGGGATCGGTGATCGACAGCGTCACCTCTTCCGTGGGCAGCTCGGTGAACTTGTACCGGCCGTCCGGGCCGACACAGATCGTGCCCTCCTTGGAGGGAACATCGGCACTGAGGTCGACGCACATTCCGGCGACGGGACGGCGCGTCAGCTTGTCGATCACCGTTCCCTGTACGACGCCAGTCGGCTGAGCGAGAAGCTTGTCGTTGACCGTGTTCGGGCCGACCTTCAGCGTTATCTCGGTCGCGTCCTCGCTGCTACGGGCGCCATAGGCGTACTGGCCGTTCCGGCCATCGGGGCGAAACTCGATCGTGTACCTGCCGGGGACGAGACCGGTCATCCGGTAACCGTCTGGCCCGAGATCGCCGTTGCCAAAGGTAGACAGATCGGTGTCGTCCACTGGTGACGCGGTCACCCAGCCGCTCTGCACAGCGCGGCCGCGCTCGTCGAGCAGCTTGCCGGTCAGCTCGGCTGCGGGCGTCAACGACTCGTCGTAGGTCCCCGGGGCCGCGACATCGATGGCGTCCCAGGGACTGGACTGGTCGTGGGCGTACTCGCGAACATAACCATCGCGGGTGAACCCGAGGTGGTACTTCGCGCCGGCGGGTAAGTCGGTGAAGGAGTATGCGCCTGCGGAATCGGTCGTAGCGACGCCATGTGTCCTGGTGTCCATGCCACCGTCGGGCGAGGTGACGATCGTGTAGACCTCCACTTCGACGTCCGCGAGGGGCGCGCCGGTCGAGTCCGCCCTGACTACGCCGGAGAGCTCGGCGGCGGCGGCCTCAGCAGGCGCCACGCTCAACGCGGAAGCGAGAAACAGGCCAGCGGCAACCGCGCCAAGATGGCGGGGTGTTAACCCAAGCCGCCAGGAAAGATGCATCGAGATCCCCTCGTGGTCAACGGACGCTCTCATACCGAAATAATCGCCATAGAAGCATACCGAGGCCACCCGACAGAAGCAGCGATCTCGTGCGGGCAGCCGTCAACCAGTGATCACCGTGACGTGTGCGACCGGAAAGGGTCAGCGGACCAGCAGGACCTTGCCGACGTGCTCGCCGGACCCGACCACCCGATGCGCCTCGGCGGCGTCCTGCATGGCCAGCACCCGGTCGATCACCGGCTGGATCCGGCCGGCCTCGATCAGCGGCCACACGTGATCGCGCACTTCGGCGATGATCCGCGACTTCTCCACCACCGGCCGGCTCCGCAGCGTGGTCGCGTGGATCGAGCCACGCTTGGACATCAGCAGACCCAGATCGAGCTCGGCCTTGCGGCCGCCTTGCAGCCCGATGGCGATCAGCCGGCCACCCTCGGCGAGCACGTCCACGTTCCGGCCGAGGTACTTGGCGCCCATGTTGTCCAGCACGATGTCCGCGCCGTGCCCGCCGGTCGACTCCTTGACCACCTTCACGAAGTCCTCGGTCTTGTAGTCGATCGCCCGCTCGGCGCCGTACGCCACGCAACGCTCCAGTTTGGGCGCGCTGGCTGTGCAGAAGACCCTGGCACCGTACGCCGAGCCCAGCTGGAGCGCGAACGTGCCCACCCCGCTCGCGCCGCCGTGCACCAGCAGCACCTCGCCCGGGTTGAAGCGGGCGGTGGAGAAGATGTTCGACCAGACCGTCGCGGCCACCTCGGGCAGCGCCGCGGCCTCGACCAGCGAGACGCCGGTCGGGATCGGCAGCAGCTGGCCGACCGGCACGACCACGCGCTCGGCGTACCCGCCGCCGGCGAGCAGCGCGGTCACCTCGTCGCCGACACTCCAGTCCGTGACGCCCCGGCCGACCTCGATGATCGTTCCGGAGGCCTCCATGCCGAGGTACGGCGACGCGCCCGCGGGCGGCGGGTACTTCCCCTGCCGCTGCATCAGGTCGGCGCGGTTGACCGCGGAGGCCGCCACGTCGATGACGACCTCGCCGGAACCGGGCTCCGGATCGGGCACCTCCGACCAGGTCAGAACCTCGGGACCGCCCGGCTTGGAGACTGTGATCGCATGCATGCCGCCAGCCTAGGGTGAGCCGCCCCGCCGGGCGGTAGGGATCGGCTTCCTGGAAGAAACGGCAGCTCCCGGACGTTCACCAAGGGTCAGAGACGTGCATCACCACAGCACCGCACCACCTGACGTGACAACTACCTGTAAGCTAAAGAAAGTAATTTCGTCGTACGCCGCGCCTCGCTCCCAGCTCTTCTGGTTGTAGGTCTTCTGACCTCGCGAGCCGCTTCTGTCCGGCGTACGCCCTGTCCAGCATCACTGTGACCGTGACGCGCGCTCGCGTCCGGAAGGTATCTCTGTGCTCACCGCTTCCGTTTTAAACTCCTCTGTGCCTAGCGCTGGGGAGGCGCCGGTTGACGGCGCACCGACGTTCGCCTCGCTCGGCCTCCCGGCCGCGCTGGTGAACGCCCTTTCCCGCCGCGGAATGGCGGAGCCCTTCCCGATCCAGTCCGCCACCATGCCCGACGCGCTCGCCGGCCGTGATGTCCTCGGCCGCGGTGCCACCGGCTCCGGCAAGACGCTCGCTTTCGGACTGCCGATCATCACCCTGCTCCACGGCACGCAGGCGGCTCCGCTGCGCCCGCGCGCCATGATCCTCGTCCCCACCCGTGAGCTCGCCATGCAGGTCTGTGACGCGCTCGAGCCGCTCGGTCGTCCGCTGGGCGTGCGGATGAAGATCGTCGTCGGCGGCATGTCGTTCCCCAAGCAGGTGGACGCGCTGCGCCGCGGCGTGGACATCGTGGTGGCCACCCCCGGTCGCCTCACCGACCACGTCAAGCAGGGCACCTGTGATCTGTCCGACGTGGACATCGCGGTGCTCGACGAGGCCGACCACATGGCCGACATGGGCTTCCTGCCCCAGGTTTCGTGGCTCCTCGACCGCGTTCGCCCCGGCGGCCAGCGGCTGCTCTTCTCGGCCACTTTGGACCGGGACGTCGACAAGTTGGTCCGCAAGTACCTGAACCACCCGGTGACCCACTCGCTGGCCCCGTCCACCGCTGCCGTGTCCACGATGGAGCACCACCTGCTCCAGGTGTCGCACGAGCAGAAGTTCGACGTGACCGCGGAGATCGCCGGCCGTGATGGCCGCACGATCATGTTCGTCCGCACCAAGCACGGCGCCGACCGGCTGGTCAAGCAGCTCGGTCGGGTCGGCGTCCGCGCCGGCTCTCTGCACGGCGGCAAGACCCAGGGCGCCCGTACCCGGACGCTCGCGCAGTTCCGTGAGGGACAGGTGCCCGTGCTGGTCGCCACCGACGTCGCCGCCCGCGGCGTCCACGTGGACGACATCAGCCTGGTCGTGCACGTCGACCCGCCGGCCGACCCCAAGTCGTACCTGCACCGCGCCGGCCGTACGGCCCGTGCCGGTGAGTCCGGCATCGTGGTCACGCTCGTCTCGCCGCACCAGACCCGTGAGGTGGACCTGCTCGCCAAGCAGGCCGGCATCACGCCCGCTCGTCGCCGGGTCTTCCCGGGCGACTCCGGCCTGACCGAGCTGACCGGCTCCAAGACGCCGTCCGGCATCGCGGTGGCCGAGGTTCCCGAGGCGCCGGCACGTTCCGGTGGCGGTCGTCCGAGTGGCGGTGGCCGTGGCGGCCCCCGCCAGCCCCGTTCCGGTGGCGCGACCCGCGACGCCGGTGAGGGTGGACAGTCCCGCTTCGGTCGCGGTGCCGGCTCCTCGAGCCAGCCCCGTACCGGCGGTCACGGCGCCAACGGTCGCACCGCTGCGGGCTTCAGTGCCGCTGCCGGTGCCGGCCGACCGCGCCGGAGTGCGGTTCGCTAAGTACTGACGTGTTGCCCAGCGGCGGCGTCCCGACCACGGTCGGGGCGCCGCCGCTGCGTTGTCCGTGAAGTGCCGGCGACCAGCGCGCGCCGCCGCTCTCTCAGCCGGTCAACGAGCGCAGCTTGGCGCCGCTCTCGCTCAGCTGGGTACCGACGCCGGCGAGCTCCTTGCCCGCGCCGGAGAGCACCTCGCTCAGCTCGCGCATGTTCCCGGCCAGGGCCTCCAGCTGGGTCGAGACACCGGTCAGCGCGGTCGAGCCGGCGCCGATCCGGCCGGCCGGGCCGGCGAACACCGGCTTCTTGCTCACGTTCACCCCGGAGATCACCTTCAGGCCCATGACCTCGGTGAACTTGGTGTCGATGTCCGGCACGCCGATGTCGGCCAGTTCCTCGGAGACCTTGCCGAGCAGCGAGGCGGCGTCGGCAAGCTGTTCCCGACACGCGTCCAGCGCCGAGGCGCCCTGGCCCAGCAGTGCGGTCGCGCCGCCCTTCGCGTCCTCGCCGACCAGCACGTTCGCGGCCCGCAGCGCGCCCTGACCGGCCGACTCGACCCCGCCGCCGACGCTCTCCAGCAACGCCGGCAGGGCGCCGAGCAGCTTGAGCAGGTTGTCCTTGTTGTCGCCGAGGACCTCCATCAGGTCGCTCAGCCGATCCTTGTTGTCCCAGACCAGATCGACCACGTCCTTGGTCTTCTCCAGATCCATCCCGCTGACCAGCTTGCCCAGATCCACCGCTGCCCCCTGACGCCGCCGTCCGGGTCCGATCCCGGCGCCACCGGAGCGTAAGGCTCACCGCGGCCCGCCGGATTCAAGAAACACCATTCTTCGAGTACGTAGGGCCGGCCGGCGTACCTCGGCGGGCCGGCGCGATCGCGGTCAGCCTCCCGGCAACCTCGGTTCCGCCCTGCTGGGGCCGGAATCGACCGCAACGAGGAGTCCGACAAAGTCGTTTCGCCCAATTCTGTGACTGGTCTAGACCTATTGGCCATCGAGAGGCCATAGTGGGGCGCCGGACGAGGGGTTGGGAAGACAGCCCCTGCCGGTTACGAGAAGAGGTAAACACGTGCGAATGAAGACTCTGCTGGGGGTGGCGGCCATGGCGGCGGCCGCGACCGGAACCTTCGCTGTCGCCGCGCCGTCCGCCCAGGCCGCTCAGCTGCCCTGTTTCCTGGCCGGCAGCGGTTCGTCGGCGTCGGCCACCTGCTACAGCGGCTCGTCGTACACCTGGCGGTTGGTGGCGGACTGCCTCGACACCAGCAACGTCAAGTGGCCGCGGATCGTGGACACCAAATACAACGGCTACGTCAGGGGCGACGGCTCCCAGTCGCTGAACTGCGCCGCAGGCCTCCGCGCGGTCGGGCGGATCGAGGCGCGCTAGCAGCACGCGGCAGTACCGCGACCATTGGCGTTCCGGGCCCACGAACACCGATGGCCACCGCACTGCCGACGTTCCTTGTGCCGGGCGCCCGGCGCAGGGAACGTCACCGCGCGACGGGCGCCGCCGCCGGGTCGGTCTCGCCCGGTGCGGTGGTGACGACGATCCGATTCCGGCCGGAGTGCTTCGCCTCGTACAGCGCGAGGTCGGCGCGGATGATCATCTCGTCGGAGGTCTCGACGCCGTCCCACGTTGTCAGGCCGGCCGAGAACGTCTGGCCGAGTGGCGTGGCACGCTGCAGCCGCGCCAGCACCTCGGCGGCCCAGCCTGCCTCGGCCCCCGGGATCAGCACGATGAACTCCTCGCCGCCGTACCGGGCGAGCTGGTCGACCTCGCGGAGCTGGTCCCGCCAGGCCGCCGCCGCGGACCGGAGCAGCCGGTCACCGGCCGGGTGGCCGTACTCGTCGTTGAACCGTTTGAAGTGGTCCAGATCGAGCATCGCGATCGAGAGCGGCACGTGGTCGCGGCGGGCGCGTTCGATGGCGCGCGGCAGCTCGGTGGCGAGCGCCCGTCGGTTCGCCAGGCCGGTCAGCTCGTCCACCTGGGAGAGTTCGAGCAGCTTCGCCGCCTGCTGCTCCACCTGGCGCAGGAGCTGAGCCATCCTGGTCACGACCAACAGGAACAGCGCGACCGAGCCGATCGCGATGGCCAGCCCGTCGGTGATGTCGCCACCCAGCGCCTGGATCGTGAGTACCGCCGGCGCGGTGAGCGAGGCCAACGTGAGCAGCATCAACAGCCCGAGGCTGAGTCGGGGATGCCGGGGCACGCCGTCGCCCACGGCTCGCACCGACGGGTGCAGCGCCGCGGCGCCGAGCAGCACGTACGCGAGCATGAAGGCCATGTGCAGCAGCCGGGTGCTGTTCGGGCCGACCACCCAGCCGAGCTGGTTCACCACGGCCCAGGAGACGTCGCCGGCAAGGATCAGCAGCAGCGACGCGGTGACCATCCGGTCGGCGGGGCTCCGGTTCACCGAGCCGAGCAGCAGCCGGATCATCAGCGACAGCAGCAGCACGTCACCGATCGGGTAGGCGACGCTCGCGGCGTGGCCGAGTATCGACAGCGTCTGGTCCTCGGCCGCGGGGCGGATCAGGTAGATCCAGGACAGCAGGCCGAGGCCGGTGGAGATCGTGGTGGCGTCGACCAGCGCTGCCCAGTCGCGTCGGGCCACCCGGCGCCGGATCAGCAGCGCCAGGCCGATCGCGGCGGTCGGGTAGATGCCCAGGTAGAACGCGTCGGCCAGGGACGGTGACGAGTCCTGGTGCAGCACCCGGATGACCACCGCTTCGGTCAGGATGCCGGTCGTGTTCAGGAACATCCCGAGCGAGAACCAGAGCCACGCGGCCGCGACGGGCGGTCGGTGCCGGTACACGCCGACCAGCACCGCGGCCACCGCCGAGTAGCCCACCAGGACGTTCCAGCTGGTCTGCGCCCAGGAGTCCGCCGGCCAGACGGAGTACACGGCAGTGGCGAGAATGGCGCCGAGCAGGTAGCCCTTCCAGAGCAGCTGCGAGCCCGGTTGCGCCATATCTTCAAAGTAATATCGCCCTGCGGAGCTGCGTGTGACCTTTTTGGCCGTTTCTCTGGGCCGAACCGGCGGTATTTCCGGGAACTCGGCCGATCCGACCGGCCCGTGCGCGTAGGGCGTCGAGAGTGGGGCAACGAGCCGGTGGCCGCAGCGTCTTCGACGTGCGGCTCCCGCTAGCGTGGCAGCCGCCTACCCGCAGGCGAATATCGCGGACCAGCAGAGGTGATCATGATGTCCTTCGCCGTTGGCCTCTCCTGCCCGACGGGCGTGCTTGCCTCGCCCATTTCGGCCGAACCGCTGGAGGATTCGACCGACTACGAATATCTGGCGATGCAGGGTTGCCGCATCTTGGCCGATGCAGGTTGCGCTTTTCAGGTCGGAGGATTTGGGCGGCCGGATTGGGGCTGCGATGTCTCCTACGACATGTCATCACTGGTGGAGCAGCTGCCTGACCTGTTCGACGGGTTGCGGTCGAGCGGCGCCGGGGAACTTGACTTCTATCCCCAAGGCGTCGAGCGGACCGTCGCCTTCAAACGCGTCGGTGACCGGTACGAGCTTCGTTGTACTTCTAGGACGTCATGGACTCCATCACCCGACGTGGAATTCGTTGATGCTGTTCTGTTGGACAGCATGTTGACCAAGCTGGCATACGATTTCGCGTCCGCGCTCGAGCGTGCATCGTCGGAAATCGCCGGCTTGGAGCCCTTTCGTTCGTGGCGGAGAGGTTGATTCCTTGAGGTCAGTACGACTTGGGCAGCCCCAATGAGTGTTGCGCGACGAAGTTGAGGATCATTTCGCGGCTCACCGGAGCGATCCGGCCGGCCCGCACGGCGCCCCAGAGCGTCGCCAGCCCGTACTCGGTGGCCATTCCGTTGCCGCCGTGGGCCTGGATCGCCTTGTCGACGGCGTCGATCGCGGCCTCCGCCGAGGCGTACTTGGCCATGTTGGCCGCCTCGCCCGCGGCCGCGTCCTGGCCGGCGTCGTAGAGCCACGCGGCCTTCTGGGTCATCAGCCGGGCTAGCTCGGTGGCGATCTTGGCCTGCGCGAGCGGGTGCGAGATGCCCTGGTGCGCGCCGACCGGCACCTTCCACACCTGCCGGTCGCTGGCGTACGCGGCGCCCTTGGCCAGCGCGTACCGGGCGATGCCGTTGGCGTACGCGGCCACCGTGATCCGTTCCGGGTTGAGGCCGGCGAAGAGCGCGGGCAGCGCCACGTCCTCGGTCTCGCCGATCAGCGCGTCGGCCGGCAGCCGCACGTCGTCCAGGAAGATCGTGAACTGCTTCTCGGGCGACGTGATCTGCATGTCGATGGGCTGCGCCTCGAAGCCGGCGGAGTCGACCGGCACCACGAACAGCGCCGGCTTGAGCTGACCGGTCTTCGCGTCCTCGGTCCGTGCCACGACCAGCACGGACTCCACCTCGTCCACGCCGGAGATGTAGTACTTCCGGCCCGAGAGCAGCCAGCCGTCGCCGTCCCGCCGGGCCGTGGTGGTCAGCCGGTGGGAGTTGGAGCCGGCGTCGGGCTCGGTGATCGCGAACGCCATCTTGAGCGACGCGTCGGCGAAGCCGGGCAGCCAGCGGGACTTCTGGCCCGGCGTGCCGAACTTCGCGATCACGGTGGCGCAGATGGCCGGCGAGACGACGATCAGCAGCAGCGGGCAGCCGCTCGCGGCCAGCTCCTCGCACACGATCGCCAGCTCGGAGATGCCGCCGCCCCCGCCGCCGAACTCCTCCGGCACCGAGACGCCGAGGAACCCCGCCTTGCCGGCCTCGGCCCACAGCTCGTCGGTCTTGCCGCCGGTCTTCGCCTTGTCCACGAAGTACCCGTGGCCGTACTTGCCGGCCAGCTGGGCCACCGACTCGCGCAGCAGGGCGTGCTCGGGGCTCTCGCTGAAGTCCATCTAGTCCTCCGTGATCACTGCGAGGACCGTGCCGCCCTCGACCTGGTTGCCTTCGGTGACGCGCAGCGTGGTGAGCAGACCGTCGTGCGGGGCCACCACCGGGTGCTCCATCTTCATTGCCTCCAGCACGAGCAGCGCCTGACCGGCGGTGACCCGATCGCCCTCCGCGACGTGCAGCCGGACGACCGTGCCAGGCATCGGCGCGAGCAGCGAACCGGCCTCGACCTGCGACGACGGGTCGGGGAAGCGCGGCACCTCGACCAGCGTCACCGACCCGGCCGGACGCATCCACATAGGTCACGTCGCCGACCGTGTGGACGCCGAACCGCAGCTGGACGCCGTCGACGACACCAGTGTGCGGTTCGAATCCGCCCTGGGAGGGCGGAATTGAACCGCAGACGTTCTGGGGCTCGCCGTTGATCCGGGCCAGCGTGAGGTTGCCGGTGCGGTCCAGGGCGTACTCGACGTCGAGCCGGTCGCCGGCGCGGTCTCGTAGGTGATGCGCTGCGGCTGGGACGGGTTGTTCCGCCAGCCGCTGGGGGCCGTCGATGCCGTTCGCCGGCGCGCCGCCCCGGCCAGCGCCGCGGCCAGCGCGGACGAGCCGACGGTCCACGCGGATCGGCCAGCGGGGCGGCGAGGGTGTCGAGGCCGTGCCGGTCGAAGAAGGCGGTGTCGGTCTCGCCGGCCAGGAACGCGGGGTGGCGGAGCACCCGCACGAGCAGATCCCGGTTCGTCACCACGCCGTGCAGCTCGGCTCCGGCCAGCGCGGCGGCCAGCCGGCGGGCGGCATCGGCCCTGGTCGCGCCCCAGGCGATCAGCTTGGCGAGCATCGGGTCGTAGTGCACGCCGACGACTGAGCCCTCCTCGACACCGGAATCCAGCCGGACGCCGTAGGCACTGGGCACCGCGAACGCGGCGTCCACCCCCGGGACCGCGAACCGGTGCAGCGTGCCGGTCTGCGGGCGCCAGTCGGCGGCCGGGTCCTCGGCGTAGAGCCGCACCTCGATCGCATGGCCACGCGGCACCGGCGGCTCGGCGTCCAATGCCTGCCCCTCGGCCACCGCCAATTGCAGCGCGACCAGGTCCAGCCCGAAGACGCACTCGGTCACCGGGTGTTCGACCTGGAGCCGGGTGTTCACCTCGAGGAAGAAGAACCGGCCGTCGGCGCCGAGCAGGAACTCGACCGTGCCGGCCCCGACGTACCCGATCGCCCTGGCCGCCTTCACGGCCGCGTCGCACAGTTCCGCGCGCAGTTCGGGGGAGACCGCCGGCGAGGGAGTCTCCTCGACCACCTTCTGGTGCCGGCGCTGGATCGAGCACTCCCGCTCGCCGAGCGCCCAGACCGTGCCATGCGCGTCGGCGAGGATCTGCACCTCGATGTGCCGGCCGGTCTCGACGTACGGCTCGCAGAACACGGTCGGGTCACCGAACGCCGACCCCGCCTCGCGCTCGGCGGAGGCCACGGCGTCGGCCAGTTCGGCGACCGAGCGCACGATCCGCATCCCGCGCCCGCCACCCCCGGCCGAGGCCTTGACCAGTAGCGGGAGATCGTCCGCGCCCACCGCGGACGGATCCAGCTCGGTCAGGATCGGCACCCCGGCGTCCGCCATCAGCTTCTTGGCGTTGACCTTCGAACCCATCGCCTCGATCGCCTCGGGCGGCGGTCCGACCCAGGTCAGGCCGGCATCGAGCACCGCACGGGCGAACGCCGCGTTCTCCGACAGGAAGCCGTAGCCGGGGTGGACGGCGTCGGCACCGGTCGCGCGGGCGGCCTCGATCAGCAGGTCGGCGCGCAGGTAGGTATCGGCCGGTGCGTTGCCCGGCAGCCGCACGGCCACCTCTGTGACGTGCGGCGATGCCGAGTCTGCGTCGGAGTAGACCGTCACCGGCGCGATTCCCACGGCCGCGCAGGTTCGCGCGATCCGGCGGGCGATCTCGGCCCGGTTCGCGATCAGGAGTCGATTGATCATGTCCTCACATCCGGAAGACGCCGAAGCCAGTGGCTCCGGAGACGGGTCCACTGTGGATGGCCGACAGGCTGAGACCGAGCACGGTACGGGTGTCGCGCGGGTCGATGATGCCGTCGTCGTAGAGCCGGCCGGTGAGGAACAGCGCGAGCGACTGAGCCTCGATCTGCTGCTCGATCATCGCCCGCATGGCCGTGTCGCCGGCCTCGTCGTACGCCTGACCGCGCGCCTCGGCGGCCTGCCGCGCCACGATCGAGATCACCCCGGCGAGCTGCGCCGGGCCCATCACCGCGGACTTCGCGTTCGGCCAGGTGAACAGGAACCGCGGGTCGTACGCCCGCCCGCACATGCCGTAGTTGCCGGCCCCGTACGAGGCGCCCATCACGACCGTGAGGTGCGGGACCTTCGAGTTCGAGACGGCGTTGATCATCATCGCGCCGTGCTTGATGATGCCGCCCTGCTCGTACTCCTTGCCGACCATGTAGCCGGTGGTGTTCTGCAGGAAGACCAGCGGGGTGTCGGCGGCGTTGGCGAGCTGGATGAACTGGGTCGCCTTCTGCGCCTCCGCGCTGAACAGCACGCCGCGCGCGTTGGCCAGCACGCCCACCGGGTAGCCGTGGATCGAGGCCCAGCCGCAGATCAGCGACGTGCCGTAGAGCGGCTTGAACTCGTCGAAGCGCGAGCCGTCGACGATCCGGGCCAGCGCGTCGCGCGGGTCGAACGGCAGCCGCAGGTCGGTCTGGGCGATGCCGAGCAGTTCCTCCGGGTCGTACAGCGGCTCGTCGGCTGGCCTGGTCGGGCCGGGGCCGGCCTTGCGCCAGCTCAGGTTCGCGACGATCTGCCGGCCGAGCCGGATCGCGTCGACCTCGTCCACGGCCAGGTAGTCGGCCAGGCCGGAGACCCGGGCGTGCATCTCGGCGCCGCCCAGCGACTCGTCGTCGGACTCCTCGCCGGTGGCCATCTTGACCAGCGGCGGCCCGCCGAGGAAGACCTTCGCGCGCTCCTTGACCATCACCACGTGGTCGCACATGCCGGGGATGTACGCGCCGCCGGCCGTCGAGTTGCCGAAGACCAGCGCGACCGTGGGGATGCCGGCGGCGGAGAGCTGGGTGAGGTCGCGGAACGCCCGCCCGCCGGGGATGAAGATCTCGGCCTGGGACGGCAGGTCCGCGCCGCCCGACTCGACCAGGCTGACCAGCGGCAGCCGGTTCTCGCGGGCGATGTCGTTGGCCCGGAACGTCTTCTTGACGGTCCAGGGGTTGCTGGCGCCGCCCTTCACGGTCGGGTCGTTGGCCACGATCATGCACTCGACGCCCTCGATCACGCCGATGCCGGTGACCACGCTGGCCCCGACCGCGTAGTCGCTGCCCCACGCCGCGAGCGGGGAGAGCTCCAGGAACGGAGAGTCACGGTCGACCAGCAGCTCGATCCGTTCCCTGGCCAGCAGCTTGCCGCGCTTGTGGTGCCGCTGGCTGTACTTCTCGCCGCCACCGGCCCGCGCCTTGGCGAGTTCGGCGTCCACCTCGGACAGCTTCAGTAGCAGCGCGTCCCGTTGTTCCTGGTGGGCGCCTGGGTCGTGGGTACTGCGTAGAACGGGCATGGCGTGTCAGAGCCCCATCCGCTTGGCGGCCAGTTCGGTCATGATCTCGGTGGTGCCGCCGCCGATCCCGAGGATCCGGGCGTCGCGGTAGTGGCGTTCGACCTCGGCGTCACGCAGGTAGCCGAAACCGCCGTGCAGTTGCAGGGCCTCGCTCACCACGGCGTCGCAGGCGGCGACCGCGGTGTTCTTGGCGAAGCAGACCTGGGCCACGCACTCCTCGCCGCGACTGATCCGGCCGGCGACCTCCCGCGTGTAGACCCGGGCGACGTCGATCTGCCGGGCCATCTCGACCAGCTTGTGCCGGACGGTCTGGCGCTGGACCAGTGGCCGGCCGAACGTCTCGCGCTGCCGCACCCAGTCCAGGCTGAGGTCGAGGCAGCGCTGCGCGGTGGCGTACGCCTGCACCGCCATCGAGATCCGCTCTACCTGGAACTGCTGCATGATCAGCGCGAAGCCGCTGTTCTCGGCGCCGACGAGGTTCGCTGCGGGGACTTTCACGTCCACGTAGGACAGTTCGGCGGTGTCGGAGCAGTGCCAGCCCATCTTCTCCAGCCGGCGGGTGACCGTGAAGCCCGGCGTGCCGGCCTCGACCACGAGCAGCGAGATGCCGCCGTAGCCCGGTTCGCCGGTGCGCACCGCGGTGGTCACGAAGTCCGCCCGCGCGCCCGACGTGATGTACGTCTTGGACCCGTTGACCAGGTAGTGGTCGCCGTGGCGGACCGCGCTGGTGCGCAGCGCGGCCACGTCCGAACCGCCGTCCGGCTCGGTGACCGCGAGCGCGCCGATCTTCTGGCCGGCGAGTGTCGGCCGGACGAACCGATCGAGCTGCTCCGGGTCGCCGGCCGCCACGATGTGCGGCAGCGCGATCCCGTGCGTGAACAGCGCCGCGATCAGCCCGCTCGATCCGCCGCCCTGGATGAGTTCCTCGGTGACCGCGATCGAGTCGAACAGGTCACCGCCGGAGCCACCGGCGCTCTCCGGGAATCCGATGCCGAGTAAGCCCAGCTCGGCGGCCTTCTCGTGCAGTTCCCGGGGTATCTCGCCGGCGCGCTCCCAACCGCTCAGGTGCGGCACGATCTCCGCCTTCACGAACCGCCGCACCAGCTCCCGCAGCTGCCGTTCCGCGTCGCTCATGAGCCCACCTCGCTGCGCTCGGCAGCCCCACGAGCGGGGCAGCTGTACCTATTGGTTCGCGCGCTCCGCTCGCTCACAGCAACGCCTCGGGGAGGTCGAGGTGCCGGGAACGCAGCCACTCGCCGAGCGCCTTGGCTTGCGGATCGAACCGAGTGGCTGACGCCACGCCCTCGCCAAGCAGGCCGTCGATCACGAAGTTCACCGCGCGCAGGTTCGGCAGCTCGTACCTGGTGACGTCGAGATCCGCGGTCTCCGGCAGCAGCTCGCGCAGGAGGCCCACATCGAGCGTCTCGACGAGCCACTCGTACGCCGCTTCGCTCCGCGCCCAGACGCCGAGGTTCGCGGTGCCACCCTTGTCACCGGACCGCGCCCCGACCAGCGTCCCCAAGGCAACGCGCCGGGTCCGGGCCAGGTCAACGGCGTTGCGGTCCATTTGCGACCCCTGAGGGCGCAAACGGACCGCAGCCGTAACGGCGGGGTCCGCAGCGTCGGCGGCCGCGGGTGGCAAGGGGTTGCGGTTGGATTCGGCAGTGGGACTGCCGAATCCAACCGCAGGGGGTACGGTGCGGCGGGTTCCGTCGGGGAGGACGGCGACCTGCTCGACGGTGTCGGCCGGCACGTAAGCGGCGGTGTAGATGCCGAACGGGGTGGCGTCGCCGGGCGGTGCCGTGACGTGGAAGCCGGGGTAGGACGACAGCGCCAGCTCGATCGCGGCCTGGGAGAACGCTCGGCCGGCGCGGGTCGGGTCGGTATCCTTGGCCACCACGTGCAGCAGCGCGCTGGCGGCCTCTTCGGTGTCGGCGTCCTCGTGATCGGTGCGGGCGAGGGTCCAGGTCAGCTCGCGCGGACCCTTCCCGTCGAGCGCCGCGTCGAGCTGCGACCGCACCAACGCGGCCTTGGCCTCGATCGCCAGCCCGGTGAGCACGAAGGTGGTCGCGTTGCGGAAGCCGCCCAGCCGATTGAGGCAGACCTTCAGCGGCGGCGGCGGCGGCGAGCCGACGACCGGCGCGATCCGCACCCGGTCCGGGCCGTCATCGGCGAGGCGGATCGAGTCGAAGTGCGTGACCACGTCCGGGCCGAGGTAGGCCGGCGCGCCGATCTCGTAGAGCAGCTGGGCGGTGACGGTCTCCACGGTGACCGCGCCCCCGGTGCCGTCGTGCTTGGTGATCACGGACGAGCCGTCGGCGTGCAGCTCCGCGATCGGGAAGCCGGGGTGCCGCAGGTCGGCCAGCTCGGTGAAGAACGCGTAGTTGCCGCCGGTCGCCTGGGCGCCGCATTCGATCACGTGGCCGGCCGCGGTGGCGCCGGCCAGCGCGTTCCAGTCGTCCCGGGCCCAACCGAAGTGGGCCGCGGCCGGGCCGACCACCAGCGAGGCGTCGGTGACCCGGCCGGTCACGACCACGTCGGCACCCGCGTTCAGGCACTCGACGATGCCCCAGCAGCCCAGGTACGCGTTCGCGGTCAGCGCGCCGTCGAAGCCGAGCTCGCTGGCGCGGGGGAGCAGGTCGTCGCCCTCGACGTGCGCGACCCGGACGTCCAGGCCGAGCCGGTCGGCCAGCTCACGGACGGCAGCCGCGAGGCCGGCCGGGTTGAGCCCGCCCGCGTTCGTCACGATCTTCACGCCGCCGTCGAGCGCCAGGCCCAGGGACTCCTCGAGCTGGCGCAGGAACGTGCGCGCGTAGCCGCGGCTGGCGTCCTTCAGCCGGTCCCGACCCAGGATGAGCATGGTCAGCTCGGCCAGGTAATCGCCGGTCAGCACGTCCAGCTCACCGCCGGTGAGCAGCTCGTGCATCGCGGCGAACCGGTCGCCGTAGAAGCCGGACGCGTTCCCGATCCGCAACGGCCCCTTGCGGTTGGATTCGGCAGCCTGACTGCCGAATCCAACCGCAGCAGGCACGGTCATGCGTGCTTCTCGGCGTGATGGGTGGGGGCGTTGGCGCCCGGCGGGCGGCCGGCGCCGGGCGGGCCGGCGAAGGCCTGCGCGATCTCGAGCCAGGTGTCGGCGCCGCCGGCGGTGACCAGTTCGAGGTCGGAGCGGTGCCGCCGCTGGGTCACCAGCAGGCAGAAGTCGAGCGCCGTGCCGGTCACCCGATCGGGCGCGTCCTCCGGACCCCACGTCCACTGCTCGCCGTCCGGTGCGGTCAGCTCGACCCGAACGTCGGCCTGCGGGGCCGGCAGGCCGTGCACGAGATAGCTGAAGGTCCTGGTCCGGACGCCGAGATGGGCCACCTGGCGGAGCCGGCCGGTGGGGGTCCGCTCCACCCCGAGCGCGTCGGCCACGTCCTGACCGTGCGCCCAGGTCTCCATCAGCCGTGCCGTGGCCATCGACGCGGCGCTCATCGGCGGGCCGAACCACGGCAGCTTGGCGCCGGGCGGCAGTTCCAGCAGGGCGGCGGCTGAGCGTGGCCCGCCCGTCCTGCCAGCGCTGGACGCAGCGCGGCGGGGTCGTCGTCGGCTCCCTCGGCGGCGGCCGCATCGACGTAGGTGCTGGACTCGCCCAGCGCCGCCTGCACCGTGGCGACGAACGCGTCCGGATCGGTGGCGGAGAGCAGCGCCAGCCGGTCGGTCCAGGCCAGGTGCGCGATCTGGTGCGCCACGGTCCAGCCCGGGGCGGGGGTGGCCATCGCCCAGCCGAGCGCCGGAAGCCCGGCGAGCAGCGCGTCCAGTTCCTCGCTCTCGGCCCGAAGTCGGCGAGGAGCGCGGTGAGCAGTGGGGCGGGGTCAGCCACGGGCAGCCTCCAGGGCGGCATCGAGGGTGGCGGCCCATTGGCGCAGCAGTCGCTGGCGACGGGCCGAGTCGTCGGTGAGCAGGTTCGCGACGCCGAGGCCGCGCATCAGATCGAGGGTGGCCTGCACGGCCTCGCGGGCGCCGGGCTGGCTCTCGTCCACGCCCAGCATCTCCACGGTGAGCCGATGGACCTCGCGCCCGACCTTGACCTCGACCGGCACCAGCACCTCGCGCAGCGCCGCATCCGTGCGAGCCGCGACCCAGACCTCCAGCGCCGCGGTGAACAGCGGGCCGGTGTGCTGGGCGGCGAGGATCTCGAGCACCGCCGGGGTGCGGTTCGGGCCGGCCGGCAACGCGTCCGCGGCGCGCCGCATCTCGTCCTGGCGGAGCGTGGCGAGGTGCGCGATCGCGGCCACCACCAGCGCGGCCTTGCTGGGGTAATGGTGCAGCTGAGCGCCGCGCGAGACGCCGGCGCGTTCGGCGACCACGGTCGTGGTGGTGCCGGACCAGCCGAGTTCGGCGAGGCACTCGACGGTCGCCTCCATCAGCCGGGTGCGCGTGGTGAGGCTGCGCTCGGCGTTGGGGGTGCGGGGCGGCGCGGACATGGGGGCGAGCCTGCCGGCTCGCACACAAACAGTCAAGCCTGCATGTTTTTCAGTTGGGTGCCCGGCGCCCGTGCGGCGGGTCGGGCTGCGGTTGGATCGTGCCCTGGAAGGGCACGATCGACCGCACAAGGCTCTGCAAGACTGGCCCCGTGAGCCCCGACCGTGACGTCGAAGCGCTGGCCGGCCGGCTGCGTCGGGAGCTGCGCGGCGAACTCGACTTCGGCACCTCGGCCCGCGCGCAGTACAGCGCGGACGCGTCGAACTACCGGCGGGTGCCGCTCGGCGTGGTCTGGCCGGCGGACACCGACGACATGGTCGCCGTGGTGGCGGCCTGCCGGGAGTACGGCGTTCCGTTGACGCCCCGCGGTGGTGGCACCAGCGTCGCCGGCAACGCGGTCGGCGGTGGCGTGGTCATGGACACGTCCCGGCACGTCAACGCGCTGGTCGAGCTGGATCCGGCGCGCCGCAGCGCGGTCGTCCAGCCCGGCCTGGTGCTCGATCGGCTGCGCGCCGCGGCGGCACCGCACGGCCTCACGTTCGGCCCCGACCCGTCCACGCACAGCCGCTGCACGCTCGGCGGGATGATCGGCAACAACGCGTGCGGCTCGCACTCGGTGCGCTGGGGCAAGACGTCGGACAACGTGGACTCGCTGGACGTGCTCTGCCCGGACGGCACCCGGCTGACCGTCGGCGCGGTGGGCACGGCGGGTTCGCTCAACGGCAGCCACCGTTCGGCGCAGATCCACCACGCGCTGCGGGACGCTCGCGGACGGCAACCTGGCCCTGCTCCGGCAGCGGTTCGGGCGGCTGGTCCGGCAGGTCTCGGGATACGCGCTGGACGAGTTGCTGCCCGAGCGCGGGCACCATGTCGCGCGGTCGCTGGTGGGTACCGAGGGCACCTGCGTCACGGTGCTGGGCGCCACGGTCCGGCTGGTCGAGGCGCCGGCGGTCCGGGTGCTGCTGGTGCTGGGCTTCGCCGACGACAGCGCCGCCGCCGACGCGGTGCCGGTGATCCTGCCGCACCATCCGCTCACCGTGGAGGGCATCGACACCGATCTCGTCACCGGCCGGTCGACGCCAGCCGATCTGCCGGCCGGCGAGGCGTGGCTCTTCGTCGAAGTCGGCGGCGAGACCGCCGAAGCCGCCGTGGCCGCCGCGAACCGGCTGGCCAGGGATCTGGACGACTCCGACCACCGGCCGCGCGCACGGGTCGTCACCGACCCCGCCGCGCAGCGCGCGCTGTGGCGGATCCGCGAGGAGGGTGCCGGCATCGCGACCCGGATGCCGGACGGCGCCGAGGCGTGGCCTGGCTGGGAGGACGCCGCCGTACCGCCCGAGCGGCTCGGCGCGTACCTGCGCGAGTTCCGGGAGCTGAAGCGGCGGCACGGGCTGCGCGGCGTCACCTACGGTCACTTCGGCGAGGGCTGCATCCACGTCCGGCTGGACTTCGATCTGCTCAGCACGGCCGGCATCGCGCCGGTTCCGCGCGGTTCGTCGAGGAGGCCGCCGACCTGGTGATCGGGTACGGCGGCTCGTACTCCGGCGAGCACGGCGACGGCAACGCCCGCTCGGAGCTGCTGCCGAGGATGTACGGCGACGACGTGATGGCGCTGTTCGGGCGGTTCAAGGCCATCTGGGACCCGGACGACCTGATGAATCCCGGCGTGATCGTCCGTCCACAGCGGATCGACGCGAACCTCAAGCTGGACCATGCGCCCCGCGAACTGCTCACCGTCTTCGCGTACCCGCATGACGCCGGCGACTTCGCGCAGGCCACCCGCCGCTGCGTCGGTGTGGGGAAGTGCCGCAACGCGGCCGGCACCGCGATGTGCCCGAGCTACCAGGTCACCGGCGAGGAGGAGCACTCGACGCGCGGGCGAGCCCGGCTGCTGTTCGAGCTGGTCCGCGGCGACCTCGTCACCGACGGCTGGCGGTCGACCGAGGTGCGCGACGCGCTGGATCTCTGCCTGTCCTGCAAGGCGTGCAAGAGCGACTGCCCGGTCGGCGTCGACATGGCGACGTACAAGGCCGAGTTCCTGCACCACCACTACGCGCGGCGGCTGCGCCCGGCGTCGCACTACTCGATGGGTTACCTGCCGCTCTGGGCCCGGCTGGCCTCGGCGGCGCCCCGGCTGGCGAACCTGGGCGCGCGGCTGCCCGGCCTGAAACGGCTGGCCGGCGTCGCGCAGGAACGCGATCTGCCGACGTTCGCGCCCGAGCCGTTCACCCGCTGGTTCCGCCGCCGGCCCGCTGTCTGCCGGCACAGGTCGGCGGGTCGTGCTCTGGCCCGACACGTTCACGAACTACCTCACGCCGGACGTCGGCCGGGCCGCGGTCGAGGTGCTGGAGTCGGCCGGCTTCGAGGTGACGATCCCGTCCGGACGGGTCTGCTGCGGGCTGACCTGGATCTCGACCGGCCAGCTCGGCGTGGCCCGCCGGGTCGCCGGCCGGAGCCTGGAACGGTTGGCGCCGGAGCTGGCCGCCGGCGCGCTCGTGGTCGGGCTGGAGCCGAGCTGCACCACCGCGCTCCGCTCCGACCTGCCCGAACTGCTGCCCGCGGACGACCGGGCCCAGCGCCTCGCCGAGCAGACCGTCACGCTGGCGGAACTCCTTACCACGCACGCGCCCGACTGGACGCCGCCGCAGCGAGCCGGCGACGCCCTGATGCAGACGCACTGCCACCAGCGCGCGGTGCTGGGCTCGGCGCCGGACGAGCAACTCCTCGCCGGCACCGGGCTCAGTCAGCAAGCCGCTGCCGCCGGGATGTTGCGGCCTCGCCGGAAACTTCGGCTTCGAACGCGGGCACTACGACGTGGCGCAGGCAGTCGGCGAGCAGGCGCTGCTGCCGGCCGTGCGGGCCGCGTCACCGGAGACGGTCGTGCTGGCCGACGGCTTCAGCTGCCGCACCCAGATCGCGCACTCCACCGGCCGCCGCGCCCTGCACCTCGCCGAGCTGCTCGCCGGCCGCGAACCGGACTGACCCGCCCGCCGCGAACCCGGCTGACCGCGTGCGGCGCCCGGCCGCCGGACCGTTGTGACGCTGGCCTCGTTCGCCGTGCAGCGGTTGCGTGAGTGTCCGCACCGGACGGAAGATTCGCTGTTGGGGGTGCGGGATGCGCTACGGCAGTTATGTCGCGTTGGGAGACAGCTTCACCGAGGGCATGGACGACGCCCGCGGCGATGGCACGTACCGGGGCTGGGCGGATCTGGTGGCCGGCCGGCTCGCCGAGGAGGTCGACGGCTTCCGGTACGCGAACCTGGCGGTCCGGGGCAAGACGCTGGAGCCGGTGATCGAGGAGCAGTTGCCCGCCGCGGTGCGGATGAAGCCCGATCTGGTGAGCTTCTCGGCCGGCGGCAACGATGCGCTGCGGCGCCGGTTCGATCCGGAACTGGTCGGCCAGGCGTACGACGGAGCCATCGCCCGGCTGCGGGCCACCGGCTCGGACGTGCTCTTGTTCACCCCGGCGAACGGCACCGATCGGCTGCCGGCGAAGAAGTACCTGACCCAGCGGGTCGAATCGATGCTCACGGTGGTCCGCCGGACCGCGGCCGCACAGGGCGCCATGCTGGTCGATCTCTGGTCCGACGACGACCTGCGCGACGCACGGATGTGGGCGCCGGACCGGCTGCACCTGAGCCCTGCCGGCCATCACTGGGTCGCCGCCAACGTGCTCGACGTGCTCGGCATCGAGCCTCCGCAGAGCTGGCGAGGCCCGCTGGACCCCGCCCGGCGCGGCAGCTGGATCGGCTCCCGTCGCGAGGATCTGCGCTGGGCAGGCTCGCACCTGGCGCCCTGGATCGGTCGGCGGCTGCGTGGGCGGTCCTCCGGGGACACCGTGACCGCGAAGCGCCCCACCCTCGACCCGCTACCCCGCGCCGACGCCTGACCCGCCACCCCACACCCCGCCCCACCCCGCCCCCCCCAGCTTTGGGCGACATTTTCTCGGCTATAACCGAGAAAATGTCGCCCAAAGCGGCTGGGGTTGGGTGGCTTAGCGGGCGTTGAGAGCGGCCGGTGGGTGGTACTTGTCGGCCAGGTCGAGCCGGGTGGCCAGCCCCTTGAGCTCGACCTCGAACATCGGCTCGGCGTCGTCAGCGCGAACCCGAGATGGCCGAACACCTCCATCGCGACCATCCCGTACAGCCGGATCCAGCAGGACAGGAACACCTGCCCGCCCCGAGCGGCAGCGGGCACCGGGAACTCCGCGCACCAGTCGCAGCTCGTCCCGCAGCGCCGGGTCGATCTCGTCGTCGGCCGGGATCGGGAACGGCTCGGCCAGATAGATCCGCGCGATCAGCTCGCCGAAGACGCCGCCGAACGCCGGCCGGCTCCTCCTCGTCCTCGGTGCGCCCGGCGTCGTCCGGCTCCGGCGGCGCGGAGGGCCGCTGCCGTCGAGCCGCCCACGGGGCTGCCGAACAGCAGCCCGAACTCGCGCTGGTGGCCGGGCCCAGTCCCGGAACGCCCGGCTGGCCGGCGGCCGCTGCGTCGCGGCGTCGCCGGCTGGTCGTCCCGCGCGGCCTGCATCCGCCCGTGAGCTCGTCGTAGAGGTCGCCGATGAGGGCGAGACCAGGTCCTCGCGGCTGGGGAAGTAGCGGTAGAGCGCGGGCGCGGTCATGCCCATCTCCCGGGCGATCGCCCGCAGTGACAGCCCGTCGGACCCTCGGAGACCAGGATCCGCCGGCGGTGTCCTTGATCTCGGTGACGGTCGCCGCCCGGACGCGGTCCCGCCGCTTCTTGGCTCGGCCACGCACCGCCTCCTGAAAGAGCTTGACTCCCGTGAACAGTGTATGCGAAGTTGCCAGGCGTAACCGTTCGACAGTGAGCGAGTAGACGTTGAGGGAGGACCCATGTTCGAGACATTGGGCGGCTGACGTACCGCGGCGCCGGTGGGTGCTGGCCGCCGCGGTGGCGTTCCTGGCCTTCGCCGGGGTCTGGGGCACCGGGTGTTCGGCTCGCTGACCAGCGGCGGGTTCGAGGACCCGGCAGCGAGAGCGCCCGGGCGGCCGCGGTCGCGGCCGGAGCTGGGCCGGGACGACGCCGACGTGGTCGTGCTCTACCGCAGCGACCGCACGGTCGCCGACGCCGCGTTCCGGCGGGCGGTCACCGGCACGCTGGCCGCGCTGCCCCGCCGACGTGGTCGCCCGGACCGTCGACTGGTAGCACCGGCGCCCGGGCTGGTCAGCGCCGACCGGCACGCGACGTACGCGGTGCTGACCTTGCGCGGGGACGAGCAGCAGCGCACCGACGCCCTGGACCGGATCGAGGGCGGGCTGGCCGCGCCCGGCCTGGACACCCAGGTCGGCGGCGGACCACGATCGGCCGGGACATCAACGAGCGGGTCAGCGCGGACATCGCCCGGGCCGAGACGCTGTCCATGCCGATCCTGCTGGTGCTGCTGGTGATCGTGTTCGGCAGCGTGGTCGCGGCCGGCCTGCCGCTGGCGATCGGGGCCGTCGCGATCCTGGGCGCGTTCACCGCGCTGCGGGTGGTGACGCTGTTCACCGAGGTCTCGGTCTTCTCGGTCAACGTGGTGACGATCCTCGGGATGGGGCTGGCGATCGACTACGGCCTGTTCGTGGTCAGCCGGTACCGGGAGGAGTGGCCCGGCGGGCGACCCGCGGGCCGCGCTGGTCCGGACCATGGCCACCGCCGGCCGGACCGTCGCCGTGTCCGGGCTGACCGTCGCGGTCTCGCTGTCCGGGCTGCTGATCTTCCCGCAGGTGTTCCTGCGCTCGATGGGCGCCGGCGGGATCGCCGCGGTGCTGGTCGCGGTGGTCGCCGCGCTGACCGTGCTGCCGGCGCTGCTCGGCGTGCTCGGCCGCCGGGTCGACGCGCTGCCGGTGCGCCGGTCCGCCGAGCCGCCGCCACGCCGCCGCCTCGGCCCGGCCGGCCGACCCGGCGCCTGGGCCCGGCTGGCCCGCAGCGTCATGCGCCGCCCGGTGCTCTACGCCGTCGGCGTGGTCGCGGTGCTGCTCGCGCTCGGCTCGCCGTTCCTGCACGTCCAGTTCGGCGGCATCGACAGCGGGCGCTGCCGGCCGGGACCGAGAGCCGGCAGGTCGCCGAGACGCTGGACCGGGACTTCCCGGCCGCGCGACCGACCCGATCCTGGCCGTGGTCACGCTGGCCGGCCGGCGGCATGGCCGCGCTGGACGGGTGGGTCGCGTCCCGCGCCAGGTGGACGGGGTCACCGCCGCCACGGTCACCGACCGCCGGGACACGGCCCGGGTCGACCTGGTCTTCGCCGGCGACCCGATGTCCGCCGACGCCCGGGCGCTGGTCGACCGGGTCCGGGCCGTGCCGCCGCCCGCCGGCGGCGAGGTGCTGGTCGGCGGCAACAGCCGCGGAGCTGTCCGACCTGCTCGGCAGCGTCGGCGGCCTGCTGCCGTGGATGGGGCTGATCGTGGCCGGCGACACCGTGCTGCTGCTGTTCCTGGCCTTCGGCTCGGTGGTGCTGCCGATCAAGGCGCTGCTGATGAACGTGCTGTCGCTGACCGCCTCGTTCGGCGCGATCGTGTGGATCTTCCAGGACGGCCACCTGTCCGGCGTGCTCGGCTTCACCTCGACCGGGACGCTGGAGGCGACCCAGCCGATCCTGGTGCTGGCGATCGTGTTCGGGCTGTCGATGGACTACGAGGTGTTCCTGATGTCGCGGATCCGGGAGCGGTACGGCCTGACCGGCGACAACACCGAGGCCGTCGCGACCGGCCTGCAGCGCACCGGGCGGATCATCACCACCGCGGCGCTGCTGCTGGTCGTGGTGATCGGCGCGTTCTCGCTGTCCGGGATCACCTTCATCAAGCTGATCGGGGTGGCGATGGCGATCGCGATCGTGGTCGACGCGACCGTGGTCCGGGCCTGCTGGTGCCGGCGACCATGCGGCTGCTGGGCCGGTGGAACTGGTGGGCGCCGCCCGGGCTGCGCAACCTCTACGCGCGGTACGGCATCAAGGAGTCCGACGGGGACGTGGTCTCGGCTCCGGAGACTTCGGTCAGTGCCAGCCGTTAGGCCCTGACGCGCCGGACGTGATCTGACAGGCTTGCGGGTTTGGGTTTCGGCCCAAGCCCGCAAGCCTTTTGCGTCACGCGCTGAGCCCGTGGAGGCCGGCGACGATCGTGACGATCCGGCTGCGGCGCACGGCCGGGTCGCTCGCGTCGGCGAGGTAGCCGAGCAGGTGTCGACGTTCGCGCTGGTCGAGGGCCGCGAGGTCGGCGGGGAGACCGGCGGCGGTGAGCGCGTCGGCGAGATCGGCGGGCATCGGCTCGGCCCGGCGCCTGGCGGGTGGGCGCAGCTGGCCGGACCAGCTCTCACCATCGGCGCGATCGATCGCCGTGCCGCGGGCGGGGTGCAGGACCGTGGTGTCGTCGAACGTGTGCACGCGGACCCTCAGCGCGGCGTCGCTCGGGGCGAGCGTGAGGTCGGCCAGGAGGAACGTGTCGTAGCCGTCGAGCCGCTCTTGCAGTACGAGCAGGGGAACGCCGCTCTGATGGCGCACGACGCCTCGGACCGGAAGCCAGGCCATGTCAGATCCGCGGCCCGGCGAGCGGCGTGCCGGCGTACTCGAAATACCACAGTGGACGGTAGTTCCGCCACGACTCGGGACGCAGACCGAGCGGCGCGAAGACCTTCTCCAGCTCGCGTCGGGCCTGAAGGTAGAACTCGAGTTCGCCGGCAGCGGGCGTGCGCAGACTCTCCATGAACCGGGTGTGCGCCTGGAAGACCTGGAAGTTGGGGAAGACGCTGACGTGCCGCGCGAGCCGGCGGACGTGCTCGCCGACGGCGCTCAGCGCGTCCAGCCCGACGACGTAGTTGAACGACGCGTCGAGGCCGGCCTGCCGCGCGCGCCGGAGCACACCGGGGACCTGCTCGGCGGTCAGCTCGGCCTTGGAGGACTTGAGCAGCAGCTCGCGACGGGTGAAGCACTCCACCGTGACGTACAGGAGCATCGGCGCCACGTCGGCGGCCAGCGCGGCGAACGCCTCGTCGCTCCGCAGCACCGAGGAGAGGAAGCCGACCCGCGCGTCCAACCCCTCGGCCGTGAGCACCCGGCGCAGGCTGCGGAGATGGTGGATGGCCATGTCCTCGCGCTCGAAACAGCCGGTCGAGACCGTCACCTCGCGGACCCCGGCGAGCGAGCCGCCCGGCGCCTGGCTGGCGAGCGCGCGGAGCAACTCGGCGAGCTCCTCGTCGGCGCTCAGCCGCGGATCGGCCGCGACCTCGAGCGTCGTCGGGCAGAACGCGCAGCCGGTGCAGCGGCTGCGGGCGTTGGGGTTGAGCGTGAGCACCTGCCCACCGGCCCGGAAGTAGCCGCCGATCGCGGCGTCCGCGTCGACGCTGTGCACCTCGGCGACGACCTCGCCGTCCAGCGTCAACGTGTCGCCGTAGAGCCGGAACGGGGAATCCGGGCGGTTCAGCGGGACGACGACGAGGAATCGGTCGTCCGGCGCGCGGGTCAGGCTGAGCGTGAGCCTGGCTCGGTTGTGCGCCTCGAACGAATCGACGCCGTGCAGGTTGAGCGCGATGAGGATGACGTCCTCGATCGGCACCTGATACCGCCGCGCCAGCCGGCCAACCTCGTCGAGCACGGTCGTGCCCGAGTTCGTCTGCTGCGTCATCCGGTGTCAGACACCTCGCCCTGGTCGAAGGTGAGTCCCGATCGTGCTCGGTGACGCTGGGCTACCGCCGCGCCGCCGCCTCGCCAGCATGACAACCCTTCGCCACTCGTGCGGAGTGCCCGCTTTGTGCGGGACCGTATGAGGCTAACCGCCGATTTGCACTTTGAGTGCAACGATTGCATTCAGGTGACAGTGCGCGTCGAGGTCTGTGCCGAGCGCGACGAATCGTCGCTTGTGGAGCCGCTGGGCAGCGACTTGTTCACGCTGAGTAAAGGCTGGTTCTCCGGGCCGCGTGGCCGGCTGGCAGGCTGGGCAGCGCTCGCCTGGCGGGCTGGCGGTCAGGGCCTTGCGGCGCCGTCAGAAGTCGCCGCCGCCGAAGTCGCCGCCACCGAAATCACCGAAGCTGTCGCCACCGCCGTAGTCGCCGCCGCCACCGAAGTCGTCCCCGCCGCCGGCCAGGTCGTCACCGCCCGCGTCTCCGCCGTCGCCGTCGTTCCCGCCGTCGTTGTCGCCCCAACCGCCGCCCCAGCCGACGCCGGCCATGCCGCCGAACAGCGAGCCGAACAGCAACGCCGAACCCAGGCCCCAGGCGCCGCCGATCAGGGCGGGCTTCCAGAACGGCTCGCTGTACCAGCCGCGGGGGACCGGCCGGCCGGCGATGACCCCGCCGGGGTAGTAGTGCGTGGTCCGGTCCGACGGCTGCGGTGAAGCGGCGTACCGGTGGTCCTCCACCGCGACCTCGCGGCTCTCGGTGACCTCGCCCGCGCTCTGCTGACCAGGCGTCGGAGGCAGCGCGGGGCCGGGGTCCATGCCGAGCGCCGAGCGTGCGGCACCCACGTAGTAGAGCCCTTCGAGGGCGGTCTGCCGGGCCAGCACGGCCTGGGCCGGCGTCCGGGCCTGATCGAGCTGGCCACCGGCGGCGTTGTATCGCTCGCCCGCGTCGGACAACGCCTGCTGGGCAGCGGGATTGCCGTTCGCGGTGAGGTTGAGGACCTGACCGCCGAGCCGCTCGTACCAGCGCCGGGCGTCCGCGATCGCGTCGGCGAACTGCTGCTCGGTACGCGCCTTGTTGCGCTGAATCGCGAACGCGACCAGGGCGACGATGCCGGCGAGAAGTACGACGACCAGGAGCAGCGTGACGGCCTTCATGGTTCCTCCAGCTCGTGGCGTAACTCCATGCTGCCCCGGGAAAGCGGTGGTAGCGAGCGGAGTGGTTGCGTTCACAACATTTCCGGCGTAACCGGTCGGGTCTGTCCTCAAAGCTCATAGCATCGCTCGCATGCCGTTTCGCCGTAACGAACTCGCCACCCTGCCGCGCGACCCGCGAGCCGACGAGTACCCGATGCCCGCCGTTCCGTACGGGTGGTACGCCGTGCTCCGCAGCGCCAAGCTGCGACCGGGCAAGGTCGTCAACCTGCACTACTTCGGGCGTGCTCTGATCGCGTTCCGCGGAGCCGACGGGCAACCGGCCGTGCGGGACGCCCACTGCCCGCACTACGGCGCGAACTTAGGCGTCGGCGGGAAGGTCGTGGATGGCGAGGTGCAGTGCCCGTTCCACGGATGGCGATTCGGCCCGGATGGCCGGTGTACGCACGCCCCGTTCGCGGCCCGAACCCCGAAGGCGTCGATCGGCGGCTTCCCGGTCCGCGAGCACAGCGGGCTCATCTTCGTCTACACCGGGCCGACCGCACCGTCGTGGGAGGTGCCCGAGATCCCCGAGACGACCTCCAGGGACTTCGCCACGCCGATCGACGACGCCTGCCGGGCGCGCATCCACATCCAGGAGATGCGCGAGAACATCGTGGACGAGTCCCACTTCCACTTCATCCACGGGCAGGCCGAGCCCCCGGTCCAGGATCTGCGGCCGGACGGCGCCTTCGCGGAGGTCCGCGGCCGGATCCAGCGGCGCGTTCTCGGCTGGGACATCAACAACACGTTCGACGTCTTCATGTACGGACCGGGCGTCATGGTCGTCCGGGTCCACGGCCCGGCCCTGTCGGTGACCGCGATCGCCTTGACCACCCCGGTGGACGACCGCACGAGCGAGCTCCGAATGCTCTATTACGTCCGCAAGCCGGCGCGGCTCCCCTTCCTGGCGCCCGTCCTCAAGCTCATCTTCCGCGCGGCGGCGTTCGGGGAGGTGCGCGAGGAGATCCAGATCTGGGATCACAAGATCTACCGGCCGAACCCGATCCTGCTCCCGCACGAGAAGGGCATCAAGGCACTGCGCCGCTGGTACGCCCAGTTCTATCCGCCAGTTCCGGCTGATCAGCTGAGCGATGCCGGCTTGGCCCGGGGTACCTCGCCTGGCAGCGGCGGCGGGCGTGAAGCACTGGACGCCGTCTCCGGGTGACCGGGGTAGGGCCGTCGGGTGTCACGGCGATTCACCTGGGTTCAGGCCGTTGCGGGTGGCGTCTTCGCTGCTCAGGAGGGCTCGCCTCGTGGCCGATGGCGGCTGCCGCCGTGACAGGATTGGCGGATGGCTGACCCTGACGTAACCCGGCGAGTCGTGACCGATTTCCTGGACCGTGTGCGATCTGGCCGTGAACCACATCGTGCATCGGAGTACATGGCGCCTGTTGTCCTGGCCCACCAGGTGCAGTCAGAGGACGAAGTCACGATCGAGCGCAGCCCGGATGACTATGCCGATCATGTGCGCGAGATGGTCGCTACGTGGGGCCAGTTCGACCTCACGATCGATGAGTTCCTGGTCGATGGGGCTCGGGCCTATGTGCGGCTGACTCAGGTAGGACACCACCAGGGCCCGTTTGATGGTCGTCCAGCGAGTGGGCGGATGGTCCGGCAGATCAATGCCGTCGTGTATCACGTTGAGGCCGGCCTAATCACCGAGTACTGGATGCAGATCGACCGCGCCGGCTTGGTTGAGCAACTTTCCTAGCGGTGAAGAGCAGACCTACAACGAGCGGATCGTCCAGGCGCTCAAACCGGCGGCTGCGTCCGTGAGCGGCGGCGCCGGACATGCGAGACTGAACGCCGTCTCTGGGGAACCGGAGTCGGAGCCAGCGGGCACATCACGGGCAGACGGTCAGTCCTCGGATGGTCGTAAGCAATGTTTCCGCTGCTCAGGAGGGCTCGCCTAGTGGCCGATGGCGGCAGTCTTGAAAACTGCTAACAGGGGTGACTCTGTTCGTGGGTTCGAATCCCACGCCCTCCGCTTTCGCCAGATTGCCAATCAAGGCTCGCGACCGCGACGAGGTCGACCTGGGCACCGGTCGGCCGAGCCGAGGCCGATGCCACACGGAAGGTCTTTCGCGCAGCCGGGGTGGCAGCGCACCATGAAGCCATGCCCTTCCGGTACAGCGTGGACACGAAGGCGGCGCCTGACCAGGTGTTCCGTGCTTTCACCGACTTCAGCGACCGTCGCCTGGAGGTCTGGGCGAAGACCCTCGATCCGAAGAAGTACGAGCTCCGTGAGCACGGCGACAACTGGGCCGTCGTCAAGGAGGGCAGCGCCGGCACCAAGATCTGGGTGCTCCTGCGGTACGAGTGGCAAGAGCCGGGCACGGTCCACTGGTCGCTCGTCGACAGTGACCACTGCGATGGCGGTACCGGCGACATCACGATCGTTCCGCGGCCCGGTGGGGGCAGCACGCTCAACGTCGTCATCGATCACCAAGATCCGCGCGGGGTACGGGGACGCGGGATCTTGCTGATGCAGCGTCTCGTCGGTCCGATCGCCTTCCCCCGACTGTGGAAGTCGGCGCTGGACCGGCTCGCTGAACCCAAAGCCTAAGGCGCGATCGCGCCGGTCTCACTCGTGGTGCTGTCCGATCTAGTACCGCAGCTTTGTCCGGGAACAGCGTTGCGCGGAATCGGCCGCGCCGATGTCGCCTGTGTCGACCTGAGAGTCATCCAAGAGTCCGCCCGCGCCAGGGCGACAGCGCGTTCCTCGATGATCCGCATCCGCGCGGCATGCTCGAGGGAATCCGTATGAGTCGCCTGACTGGTCGCCTGGCCGGGCCACTTGCGGTAGAGCAGCCCGGGTTCGCCGATGAAGTAGCCGTCGCTCACCGCGTCCAGGGCGAGGAGCAGCCCGGTGTCCTCGGAGGCTGGAAGGGCCATCCAGCCGCCGAGCGCCATGAGCCGCGAGCGCCGTATGCAGAGCGTCGCCGGATGGACCGGCAGTCGATAACCGCCGTCCTGCCACGCCTGGAGAACCGTCCCTCGCTTCAGCCGGCCGGGCTCCGGGTCGCCGGGAAAGCCGGCCGTCGAGCCGTCGGGCAGCAGATCCAACGCCCGCGAGGTTGTCCAGTCGATGTCGGGCTCGGCGGCCAACACGGCGATGTCGCGGGCGAGCGCATCGGGAGTGAGCAGATCGTCCGCGTCGAGAACCTTGATTAAAGATCCGTCGGCTCGGGCGAGCGCCATCGTCCGCGCGACGCCCGGCCCGCCGTGCCGGCCAGCGCCGAGCCGGATCCGCGAATCGTCGGGGAGCAGCTCCGCGAGCGCGCCGGTCTGGCCGTCCTCCTGGACGACCCACTCCCATGCCCAACCGTCGGGTAGTCGCTGCGTGCGCAGTGTTTCGTAGGTGGCTTGGAGGTAGGCGGCGCTGGCGGCCAGCACCGGCGTGAGGACGGACATCAGCTCGGTCATCGCGCCAGTCTGGCGTTGGTCGAATCGCTAGGGTCGGCGCATGGGGAGCATCGTGGCGGGACTCATCGGCGCGACGATCAGCCTGACCGGTGTCCTACTTGGAGTGTGGCTCAACGGTCGCCGCGAGCACCGGCGTTGGGTCCGTGACCAGCAGCTCAAGGCCGCGATCGACTTCATCGGCGCGACCGGGGAGTTGTACGCCGACCGGCGCGGCAAGGGCATCGACGAGCTACCGGCCGACGAGCGGCGCCAGCTCTGGCAACGGCTTCAGGACGGCCGCTCAGCGCTCTACCTGCTCTGCGCCCAGGACACCGTGGACCTGGCCGAGGAATTGGTCGAGAGCATCAAGCGCACCACGCCGGCCGCGGACGGCGGCCACGATCCCGAGACGGTCGCGCTGTTGCGCCGGCTCGTGCAGCGGCTCCGGGGCGAACTCGGCGTCGGGGCGGTCGGCCGGCGCGACCTGCCGGGTACACCGCAGCTTGAAAGCCAATAAACAGACATTCGACCTAATAACAAAATAGCGCCCAGCCACCGCCCGGGCGGTTATGGCCTCAATCGACATTACCTATCCCGGCATATCCGAATAATGCGGGCGGGATATAGCGAAAGCCTTG
This sequence comes from uncultured Actinomycetota bacterium, assembly GCA_963746095.1. Taxonomy (GTDB): domain Bacteria; phylum Actinomycetota; class Actinomycetes; order Mycobacteriales; family Cryptosporangiaceae; genus CAVVAL01. The sequence goes on from CAVVAL010000002.1 coordinate 103,537, forward strand.
CACAAGTCCGCAGAGATGCGTCAGCCTCTTGCCGACCGGGCACCAGTCTGGCGTCTCGCGCCCATGTGTAAGCGCTGACGCCGGCGGCATCTCCACGGGAACTTGCAGGAGGCACCATGCGGCACAGGCGCGGCTCGAAACCGGCTTCGACGAGGCGGCGAATCGCGCTCGTCGCGGTTCTCGCGCTAGGGGCCACCTTCCTGCAGGGGCAGGTCTCGGCGAACGCCGCGCCGGCCAACCTCGCGTCGTTCGGGATCGCGAGCGCCAGCTCGGCCGAGAACGCGGGCGTCGGGCCGGAGAAGGCGATCGACGGCGACCCGGCCACGCGCTGGTCGAGCAGTTGGTCCGACCCGCAGTCGCTCACCGTCGATCTCGGCTCCGCCGCGCACGTCACCGGCGTGACACTGCTGTGGGAGGCCGCGTACGGCAAGGCGTACACCGTCGAGACCTCCGCCGACGGCGCCGCGTGGACCGAGGCCGGTAGCGCCACCGCGAGCGACGGCGGCACCGACGAGATCACCGGACTCGACGTGACCGCGCGCTACGTGCGGCTGACCGGCACCGCCCGCGCCACCGAGTACGGCTACTCCCTCTACGAGCTGCAGGTGCTCGGCGAGTTCACCGCCCAGGCCGTCAGCCTCGCCGCGTCGTCCGTCCGGCTGGCGGAGAACGGCAAGGCGACCCTGCCGGTCCGCCTGAACAAGGCCTCCGACCAGCCGGTCACCGTCGCCTACGCGACCACCGACGGCACCGCCCTCGCCGGCAAGGACTACCAGGCCGCGAACGGCACGCTGACCTTCCCGGCCGGCGACACCGAGCAGACCATCACGCTCACCAGCATCGACGACGGCCTGCACGAGTCGGCCAAGACGTTCACGCTCGACCTGACGAACCCGACGCCGGCCGGCACGACCGTCGGACCGCGCGGCAAGGCCACGGTCACCGTCGCCGACAACGACCCGCTCCCGTACGACGGCAAGACGCTCGCCGTGGCGGACTTCCAGGGCGGCGTGCCGGCGGAACTCGTCGGCTTCGGCAGCGACGCGGCGAACACCCCCACGCTCACCTCGGTCGACAGCACCGACCGTCCCGGTGCGCCGGACGGCAACAAGGCGCTCAAGGTCGACTACGCGATCACCGCCTGGGGCGGCATCACCCACACCTTCGCCGCGAGCCAGAGCTGGGCCGACGTACGACGGCTTCTCGTTCTGGGTCAAGGGCACCGGCTCCGGCCAGAACATCCAGTTCGAGGTGAAGGACGGCGGCGCGGACGGCAACCACTCCGAGCTGTTCGAAGCCACGTTCACCGACGAGGTCGCCGGCTGGCGCAAGGTGCAGGTGCCGTTCAAGAACTTCAAGCGGCGCACCAGCTACCAGCCCGACGGCGCCCCGACCGACGGCAAGCTCGACCTCACCGCGATGTGGGGCTACGCGGTGAACCTGCCGGCCGCGAGCGGCTCGCTGGTGATCGACCAGGTCGAGGTGTACGAGCAGCTGCTGATCATCGACAAGTTCGAGGGTGAGGTGCCGTTCGCCCCGTCGCCCGGCCCCGGCCTCTTCACGTTCGGTGGCGACGCCGACGACGCCCCGACGCTGAGCCTGAAGGAAGCCGCCCACCCCGGCTCCGCGCCCGGCAACCGCGTCCTCAACGCCGACTACGACATCAGCGCGTACGGCGGCATCGTCCACAACGTCTCGTTCAACACCGACCCGCAGGACTGGAGCGCCTTCGAGGGCATCCGGTTCTGGTGGTACGGCCAGAACACCGCGCCGCTGCCGCCCGGCTCCGGCCCGCGGATCTTCCTCGAGGTCAAGGACGGCGGCGCGAACGCCGAGGCGTCCGAGCTGTGGAACACGTCGTTCACCGACGACTTCGAGGGCTGGAAGCTCATCGAGATCCCGTTCGCGCAGCTCAAGTACCGCGGCGACTACCAGCCCGTCGGCGGCATCGACCACATCCTCGACGCTGAACGAGAGCTGGGGCTTCGCCTTCACGCTGCCCGGCGGCAAGGCGGCCAACGCCCAGATCGACGACGTCCAGATCTACGGTGTGGCCCCGGACGTGCTGAAGGCGCGCGTCGCCACCGACCGCCCGGTCTACCCGGTGAACGAGGGCCAGACCGCGAACGTGCGGATCGTGCTGACCACCATCAGCGGTGAGCCGCTGGAGGAGCCGATCACGGTCAAGTACGGCACCGGTGCGGGCACCGCGACCGCCGGCACCGACTACTCCGCAGCCAGCGGTGAGGTCACCTTCCCGGCCGGCACCGAGACCGGCGCGGCGCGCGAGTTCCCGGTGCTCACGCTGGCCGACAAGCACGGCCGAGCTGGCCGAGACCGTGCCGATCACACTGGAGTCGACGAACGCGGCGATCACCGAGGACCTGCCGAACGTCGTGATCAACGCGCACGGCCTGCCGTACCTGGACAAGAAGCTCGCCATCGACAAGCGGGTCAAGGACCTGCTGTCCCGGATGAGCCTGGACGAGAAGATCGGCCAGATGACCCAGGCCGAGCGGGGCGTGCTGCAGAACCAGGACGACATCGCCACCGCCAACCTCGGCTCGCTGCTCTCCGGCGGCGGCTCGGTGCCGACCCCGAACACGCCCAAGGGCTGGGCGGACATGATCGACGGGTACCAGCTCCGGGCGCAGCAGACCCGGCTGCAGATCCCGCTGATCTACGGCGTCGACGCGGTGCACGGCCACAACAACGTGGTCGGCGCGACGCTCTTCCCGCACAACATCGGGCTCGGCGCCACGCGTGACCCGAAGCTAGTCGGCCAGACCGGCAAGGTGACCGCGACCGAGGTCCGCTCGACCGGCGTGCCGTGGGACTTCGCGCCCTGCGTCTGCGTCGGCCGGGACGAGCGCTGGGGCCGCACCTACGAGACGTTCAGCGAGGACCCGGAGCTGGTCACCCAGCTCGCCTCGATCATCAGCGACATGCAGGGCAAGAACCTCGCCGCCAGCGACACCGTGCTGGCCACGGCGAAGCACTACGTCGGCGACGGCGGCACCACGTACGGCTCGTCCACCACGGGCAACTACAAGATCGACCAGGGCGTCACCGAGGTGACCCAGCAGCAGCTCGAGGCGATCCACCTCAAGCCGTTCGTCGAGGCGGTCAAGCGGGACGTCGGCACGGTCATGCCGTCCTACTCCAGTGTGGACATCGTCGGCGACGACAAGGGTCCGCTGAAGATGCACGCCCACGCGGACCTGATCAACGGCACGCTGAAGAAGAAGCTCGGCTTCCAGGGCTTCGTGATCAGCGACTGGCAGGCGATCGACCAGATCCCCGGCGACTACGCGAGCGACGTGACCACGTCGATCAACGCCGGCCTGGACATGATCATGGTGCCGACCCAGTACACGGTGTTCGAGCAGACGCTCAAGGCCGAGGCCACGGCCGGTCGGGTGAAGCAGGCCCGGATCGACGACGCGGTGGCCCGGATCCTGAAGCAGAAGTTCAAGCTCGGCCTGTTCGAGAAGCCGTACGCGGACCGCACCAACATCGAGAAGGTCGGTTCGGCGGCGCACCGCGCGGTGGCCCGCGAAGCCGCCGCGAAGTCGCAGGTGCTGCTGAAGAACACCGGCAACCTGCTGCCGCTGAGCAAGAAGGCCAAGCTCTACGTGGCCGGCAGCAACGCCGACGACCTGGGCAACCAGGCCGGCGGCTGGTCGATCAGCTGGCAGGGCTCGTCCGGTGCGATCACCACCGGCACGACGATCCTCGGCGGCATCCGCGCGGTCGCGCCGGACGCCACGATCACCTCCTCCAAGGACGCCAGCGCGCCGCTGGCGGGTCACGACGTGGGCGTGGTGGTGGTGGGTGAGACGCCGTATGCCGAGGGGGTCGGCGACCTCGGCATCAACAACCACACGATGACGCTCACCCCGGCCGACCAGGCCGCGGTGGACAAGGTCTGCGCGGCGATGAAGTGCGTGGTCCTGGTCGTGTCCGGCCGGCCGATGATCCTCGGCGACCAGCTCGCCAAGGCCACCGCGCTGGTCGCCTCCTGGCTGCCCGGCACCGAGGGCGCCGGCGTCGCCGACGTGCTGTTCGGCGCGAAGCCGTTCACCGGTCGGCTGCCGCTCACCTGGCCGAAGAGCCTGGCGCAGGTGCCGATCAACGTCGGCGACAAGACCTACGACCCGGCCTACCCGTACGGCTGGGGGCTGCGTACCGACAAGGCTCGGCCGCGGCTCCTGGCGGCCCGGAACGAGCTGGCCATGGGCAAGCGCGACTGGGCGACCAGCGTGGCCGTGCTCTTCCTCGACCAGGCGCTGAAGCAGGCGAACTGGAACGCGGACGGCTCGGTCAAGCAGGCCGGACCGGTGCTCGCCGCGCTCCTGCCGGCGTCGATGGCACTGTCGATCACGTCCAAGGACACGATCGCGCACGATGACGCCATCGCCTCGGTCGCGCGTGACCTCGCCCAGGGCGCGGTCGTCAAGGGCGGCCCCGCGGCGGCCACGAAGACGGCCAAGCTGACCTCGAACGCCGACCAGGCGCTCGCGGCCGGCAAGCTCACCGAGGCGGTCACGCAGCTCGCCAACGCCTACCGAACGGCCGGCGGCCGCTGACGAATCTCCCCGCTTTGGGCGACATCTTCACGGCTATGACCGAGAAGATGTCGCCCAAAGCGCGAGGTGGACGGGCCGCCATACGCTCGGCGCCGTGAACAGTGCGGTATTGACGCGTCGAGTCCGGTTCTGGCTGATCCTGTTCGTGATCGGCCTGGTGTTGAGCGGTGTCACCGCGTTCCCCCTGGAGCTGGAGACCCGCTGGCTGCTCAGCCTGGCTCGACACGAGAGTTCGCCCGTGCCGGAGCACCTGCCGACCCTGTACGCGTGGCTGGAACGAGTCCACGAGGGAATCCGGGAGACCAACGATCGGTACCCCTTCATGGCGTACGGCACCGACTGGCTGGCGTTCGCGCATCTCACGATCGCGGTGGCGTTCTGGGGCCCGATCAAGGATCCGGTGCGGAACGAGTGGGTCGTGCGGTTCGGGATGATCTCCTGCGTCGGCGTGATCCCGCTGGCGCTCATCGCCGGGCCGATCCGGGACATCCCGTTCTACTGGCAGCTGATCGACATGTCGTTCGGGGTGTTCGGCGTGATCCCGCTGGCCATCGCGTACCGGTACATCCGCCAGTTGGAGCGGCAGACCGAGCCCGTGGTGGCCGCCGCTGCCGGCCACCCTTGACGGCTTTGGGCGACATCTTCACGGCTATGACCGAGAAGATGTCGCCCAAAGCGTGAGGTGGGGTGGCTAGAGGTTGACCGAGTAGAGGATGAAACCGCCGTTCGTCGCGACCTGGTCGTAGAGCCGGCGTGCGGTGGCGTTGGTCTCGTGGGTGGACCAGTAGACCCGGCCACACTCCTGGGTACGCGCCCAGTCGGCGACCGCGGCGATCAGGGCTCGGGCGACGCCCTGACCGCGCGCCTCCGGGGCGGTGAACAGGTCCTGGAGGTAGCAGACGTCCGGTGACGTGGTGCTCGCGTGCACGAGGAAGTGCGTGATGCCGACCAGCCGGCCATCGAGCTTGGCGCCGAGGGCGTGCATCCGGGTGTCGGCCTGGAACGCCGCCCAGGCCCGGTCGTACAGCTCAGCCGGGGCATCCGGACGTCCGTAGAAGGCGTTGTAGCCCTCGAACAGGGTCTGCCAGCCGGCGCGGTCCTCGGGGGCGAGCTTGCCGATGCTGAGCACGTCTCAGCCCCGAACCGATTGCCAGGCCTCGTCCACGACGCCGGCCAGGTCGGTGAGCGACCGCCCGTCGATCGTGCTCACCGAGACCAGCAGGTTGTCCTGGGCACGCCAGCAGGTGGCGGCCTGCTTGGACTGCTGAGTGCAGGTGCTGCTGCCGGTCACTTCGCCGCTCAGCGTCTTCTCGTACCCGGTTTTGATGACCGAGACGGCGGCCGGCGCGCCCGCGTACGCCTGGAGGGTGAGCAGCGGGATGTCGTTCCGCCCGTAGGTCGCGATCACGGTCGAGATGCCGGGCGGCTGGTCGTGCACGTTCGGGTCGGCGCCCTGGATGTTCGGCAGCAACGGCACGTCGCCGAGCGAGCCGGGCTGCTGCAACGAGATCTCCGCCGCCTCGGTGACCTGCTCGAGCCCGGCGTCGACCGCCGAGCAGCCGCCGATCGTCGCGGCCAGGACCACCGCGGTCAGCGCGGTGAGGATGCGTCTTACAGGCACTGGGCCTCCTTGTCGGGTACCTCCAGTGTCCCAGGCCGCTGCACGGCACGCCGGGGGCGCCTTTGTGTGGTCACGACGCCGGATGGGCATGGCAACTGGCATGCGCGCGAAGCTGATCGTGGCCTGGGGTGTGGTCCGCGGTCTCCCCGCGGCGCTGCGCGGGTTGGACTTGGCCCTGCGGGCGGCCGCGCTGACGTTCTACGCGGGTATCGCGGTGGTGCCGGTGGTGGTCCTCGCCGGGTGGGTGGTCGCGCGACTCGCGGGGGAGGAGCGGCTGCGCCGCCTCGGCGGGTCGATCGCCGACGCGCTGCCCGACACGCTCGGCGCCCCAGGGGTGGTGACCGCGCTGGTCGCGGCCAGCGTGGCGCTCACGCCGTGGACCGCCCTGGCGGGCATCTTCCCCGCGTCGCTGTACGGCGAAGGGCTGCGGCGGGCGTTCGTCTCGCTCGTCCCCGGCGACGACACCTGGACGGGCTGGCGTGGCCGGTTGCTGCTCGCGCCAGCACTGCTCGCGGCGCCCGGGCTGCTGTTCGCGCTGCTCCTCATCGCGCCCACCGTGAGCGGGCTGTTCGGCTCGGGCGGCTGGGCACGGGTACTCGGCGTGATCGTCGCGTTCCTCACCGACTGGATCCTGGTCAGCATCCCGCTGCTCTGGACGTACCGGGTGGTGGGGCCGGCTCGGCCGCGCTGGGCGGTGACGCTGGTGGGCGCGTTCGCGACGGGCTCGTTCCTGGCCGGGTTCGTGCAGGGTTTCGTCCTGTTCCTGTCTATTCCGGTTGATCTCGGGGTACCGTTTGGCGGTTTCGATGCGGTGGGCGCGGCCGTCGCGGTCGGCTTCTGGCTGTATCTGTTGCACGTGATCGTGCTGATCGGGTACGTGGCCACGCTCCGGCTCGACGACGCGGTCGGGATGGATTGCGGGGCCCGCGCGGTTGGACCGGTGACGGCGTAGTCACAACTGGGGAGCAGCAATGGGTTCGCACGCAGAAGCGGTCGTGGACAGCCCGGTCGGTTGGGTCGCCGACCACATCAAGCGTTACGTCGCGAGCGACGGCGAGGACGGTCACCTGTGGCGCGGGGTACAGACCGCGCTGCTCACCACCCGCGGCCGGAAGTCCGGAAAGCTGCACCGCACCGCGCTCATCTACGGCCAGGACGGTGACCGTTACCTGCTGGTCGCCTCCCAGGGTGGTGCGCCCAAGCACCCCGCCTGGTACCTGAACCTCACCGACCAGCCGGAGGTCGAGCTGCAGGTCGGCGCCGACAAGTTCACCGGCATCGCCCGCACCGCGAACGCCGAGGAACGCGCGAAGCTGTGGTCGACCATGACCGGGCTCTGGCCGGCCTACGAGGACTACCAGCGCAAGACCGATCGCGAGATTCCGCTGGTCATCATCGACCGCGTCAACGATTGACCGCCCGCGCCGCCCGTCCTTCCCCTGCTTTGGGCGACATTTTCGGTGCTATAGCACCGAAAATGTCGCCCAAACCGGAAGGTTGAAGGTTAGGGGGTGGCGGCGGCGCGGCGCTCGGCCTTCGTGACGGCGAGCACGGCGTTGACCAGGGCCAGGTGCGTGAACGCCTGCGGGAAGTTGCCCAGGTGGCCGCCGGTGTGCGGGTCGATCTCCTCGGCGTAGAGCCCGAGCGGGCTGGCGAACGCCAGCAGCTTCTGGCACAGCGCCCGCGCCCGCTTGTGCTCGCCGATGATGCACAGGGCCGTGACCAGCGTGAACGAGCAGATCGTGAACGTGCCCTCCTCGCCGCTGAGGCCGTCGTCGGTCTCCTCCACCTGGTAGCGCAGGACGAGGTCGTTGATCGTGAGCTCGTCGGCGATGGCCAGCACGGTGGCGCGCACCCGAGGGTCGTCCGGCGTCAAGAAGCCCGAGCAGCGGGATCAGCAGCAGCGACGCGTCGAGGGCGTCGGTCTCGTAGTGCTGCCGGAACACGCCCCGCTTGCTCACCGCGTTGGTGCAGACGTCCGCCCGGATCTCCTCGGCGGCCGCCTGCCAGCGCTCGGCCAGCTTGACGTCCTCCCGGATCCGGGCCAGCTTGGCGCCGGTGTGCACCGCCAGCCAGCACATCACCTTCGAGGACGTGAAGTGCTTCGGCTCGCCCCGCACCTCCCAGACGCCCTGGTCAGGCTCGCGCCAGTGGGTCAGCGCCTCCTCGACCTGCTGCTGCACGAGGGTCCAGGCGCGCTCGTCCAGCCGGCCCTGCGAGCGGGACCGGGCGTGCATGTAGATGCTGGCGACCACCGACCCCCAGAGGTCGTGCTGGCGCTGGTCGTAGGCGCCGTTCCCGATCCGCACCGGCTGGGCGCCGCGGTACCCGCTGAGGTGCTCGAGCACCTGCTCGGCGAGGTCACGCTCGCCGTCGATCCCGTACATGATCTGGAGCTTGTCGCCGTCCCGCTCGGCGATGTCGGCGATGAACCAGAAGAAGTCGTTCGCCTCCCAGTCGAAGCCGAGGGCGTACAGCGCGTTGAGCACGAGCATCGAGTCGCGGAACCAGCTGTACCGGTAGTCCCAGTTTCGCTCGCCGCCGGGCGTCTCGGGCAGCGACGTGGTGGCCGCCGCGACCACGGCGCCGCTCGGGGCGAACGTCAGCCCTTTCAGGGTGAGTGCGCTGCGCTGCAGGTGGGCGCTCCACGGGTGGTCCGGGAAGGTGCCGCGGGCGAGCCAGTGCTGCCAGTGGTGGGCGGTCCAGGTGAGCCGCTGGTCCGCCTCCTCGTAGGTCTTCGGGGCCGGGTGCTCGGTCCAGGACAGCGCGCAGAACCGGGTGTCGCCGGCCTTGAGCAGCGTGCGCGCGGTGGCCCGGCCGCCCTCGAAGCCGAGCCGCAGGTCCGTGGTCAGCCGCAGTTCCAGGTCGGAGCCCTCGGCCCGGGCGATGCCCTCGTGGTAACCACCCTCGCCGTAGGACCAACTGACCGGCTGGCGGCCGTAGTTCAGGTCGGGGTCGCAGTCCAGCGCGAGCTGGACCTCCCCGTTCACACAGCGCACGGTGCGCAGCAGCACGTGCTCGGCGTCGTAGTCGGTGGGTGCCCGGCGGTGCGACCGGGACAGCTCGCCCGGGTGGTGCCACGGGCCCATCAACAGCACGTCGCGGACGACCAGCCAGCCGGTCGGCGTGCCCCAGCTCGTCTCCAGCACCATCGTGCCGGGCAGGTACCGCCGGTCGACCGGCACGTTGATGCCGGCCGGGCCGAGCCGGAAGCTGCCCGCGTCCCGGTCCAGGATCGCGCCGAACACGCTCGGCGAATCGAGCCGAGGCAGGCACAGCCACTCGACCGCGCCACTCGGCGCTATCAGCGCGGTGACCTCGCAGTCGGACAGAAATCCGTAATCGCCGATCGGCGGAAAGGCCGACGGGCGGTCGAGGGCAGCGGGGTTACCGGCAGTCGTCACCTCGGAAACGGTGCCTGGTCGCGCGTTCTCCCGCAAACACGCAGCTCGGAGGCGGTGTTCGAGGGATCCACGGGGTGCCGCGGGGGTCACGCGGCGTCGTCGGAGGTCGCGTCGTGACGGCTCCGGAGCAGGCTCGCGGCCGTCGTGATGATCAGCACGAGCACGATCACGGACAGCGAGACGACGGTGTTGATCGTCGGCACGTGGACGCTCTCGCCGCCGTTGATGACCGGCAGCGTGTTCGTGTGCAGTGCCTCCAGCACCAGCTTCACCCCGATGAAGGCGAGGATCACGGACAGCCCGATCGGCAGGTAGACGAGCCGGCGCAGCAGCCCGCCGAGCAGGAAGTACAGCTGCCGCAGCCCCATCAGCGCGAACGCGTTGGCCGTGAAGACCAGGTACGGCTCCTGGGTCAGACCGAAGATCGCGGGAATCGAGTCGACCGCGAAGAGCAGGTCGGCGGAACCGATCGCGATCATCACGACCAGCATCGGCGTGACCATCCGCTTGCCGTCGATCTTCGTGACGATCTTCGTGCCGTGGAACTCGTCCGTCACCGGCAGAATCTTGCGCACCGTGCGCAGGACGATGTTCTCCTTGCTGTACTTCGGCTCGTCGCGGCTGCCGGCCGACTTGGCCTGCCGGTACGCCGTGTAGATCAGGAACACGCCGAATGCGTAGAACACCCAGCTGAACCGGGCGATCGCCGCGGCGCCCACCGCGATGAACGCGCCGCGTAGCACCAGGGCGATGAGGATGCCGACGAGCAACACCCGGTGCTGGTGGATCCTCGGCACGTCGAACGCGGCGAGCACCACCACGAAGATGAACAGGTTGTCGACGCTGAGCGAGTACTCGGTGATGTACCCGGCGAAGAACTCACCGGCGTAGTCACCGCCCGCGAACAGCCAGACCGCCAGCCCGAACGCCACCGCGCACGCGATGTAGAAGATGACCCAGCGGGTGGATTCGCGGATCGTGATCACGTGTGGGTTGGCATCGACGATCAGCAGATCCACGGCGATCAGCACGAGCAGGCCGCCCAAGGTCGCGATCCACACCCAGAGGGGGACATCCATCTGGGGATCCTCTCCCATCCGCGTGCTCGGCACCTGGTAGGCGCGCATCCGTGCTGTACACCTTGACCGGTGAACATCTTCCGACGTAGTCCGGTCGATCCGACCGAGGCCGCACTCCGCCACCTCTCCAAGGCCCTGCGCTGGGCCCGTCCCGCCCTCGTCGACGCGCCCGAACCGGTCGACCAGCTCGGCCACCTGGCCCGGCGGCTGTGCGAGGGGATCGACCGGGACCAGCCGGCGGAGACCGTGGCCGCGCTGCGCCTGATCGAGGAGTTGCTCGCGTCAGAAACTCGGCCAGCGACGACCGACGCGCCCGCCGGGCCGGGAGCGCCGGCGGCGGCCGGGGCGACCTTCGATCCGGAGCACTCGTCCGAGCTGGATCAGCGCCTGACGCTGTCGCTGATCGAGGATCTGAGCAACTGGTGCTCGTGGCCGGAGACGCCGCAACAGGCCGTCGCGGCCGTCGAAGGGTCGCTCGGGCCGCTGGTCGGTGCCCGGTGGGCCTGGATCCGTCGGCAGGCCATCGAGGTCGATCGCTGGCTGGACGAGGCCGGCACGCGGAGCGAGCGGGGGGCCAAGCCCGCGGAAATCCGGAAGGTGAGCAACGCCGATCTCCGGTTCCGGATGCGGTCGAACTACCACTACCTCGACGACACCAAGGCGGTGGGCCTCGCAGATCGGCTCCGCTTCGAGAAGTCCGGTGGCGCGTAGCGGCGCGCTCACCGCAGCTCGGGCCGCCGAGGGCGATCGCCCCCGTCGTCCGGCGTCGCTGGCGCACCAGCCCACCCCGCGCTTTGGGCGACATCTTCTCGGTCATAGCCGAGAAACGTCGCCCAGATCAGCTGGTGTAGGCGATCAGATGGTGTGGGTGCCGCCGTCCCGGGCCAGCGCGGTGGTGCCGCCGAACGCGGCGGCGGCGCGTCGAATGGCCTCCCGGCCGGTCAGCGTCGGGCCGACGTGCGTCACGACGAGGCAACCGACCTTGGCCCGGCGGGCGCACGTGCCGGCGTCCTCCGGAGTGCAGTGCCACTGCGGTTCGCCGGCGGGCCACGAGGTCGCGTCGGCCTCGCAGAGCAGCAGGTCGGCGCCGGCGGCGAGCAGGTCCAGCCCCGTGCACGGACCCGTGTCGCCGGAGTACGCGAACACCCGATCCGCGTACTCGGCGCGCAGGCCGAATCCCGGCGCGTCGTGCTGCACGGCGACGCTCGTGAGCCGCAGTTCGCCGAACTCCGCCTGGTGACCGTCGTGGAGTTCGTGCACCTCGAAGACCTGGCTCATCGGGTTGGGCGCGGTGACGGTCAGGAACGCCTCCAGCCGGGCGGCCCAGCCGGGCGGGCCGTACACCGGGATCGGCTTCGCCGGCGTGAGATCGGCGTAGGCGAGGGTGTAGTACGCGCCCAGCAGGTCGGCGCTGTGGTCGGCGTGCACATGCGACAGCCAGATCGCGGTGAGCCGCTCCGGTGAGGTGTGCCGTTGCAGGTTCGCGAGTGTCCCCGGCCCGGCGTCGACCCAGATCTGGGCCTCGCCGGCGCGCAGCAGGTAGCCGGAGCAGGCGGCGTCCGGGCGGGGGTACGGGGTGGCCGCGCCGAGCACGGTGAGCGTGAACGACATCCGTTCCTCCTGGTGAGCGACGCATCCGACTTTAGGACCCGGCGTGGCGCCACGTCAGGGGGAACCCGGGGGCGGACTCGGTGCGTTCCCTGATTGTCGGCACCGCGCCGGCGACGGCTAATGGAGGTACGCGCTCGTAAGTCCGTCTGGTGTGGACGGTCTGCGGGCCGCATCGACGGAGGAATTCTCGTGCCGAAACACCTCTTGCGCCGCGCCTCGACCGTCGGCGCGCTGCTGATGGCACCGGCCCTGCTGGTTCCGACCGCGGCCGCCGCCGCACCGACCACGGTTGTCAGCCGCCCCGCGGTCCGCACGGTCGACATCGCCGGCTCCGCCACCGGGTTCACCTCCCCACCCAGCCGCTCCGCGGGGATCACCACGTTCCGGGTCAGCACCAGCGACCCGGCCGGCATCCGGCTCGGTCTGTTCCGGCTCCGTGCCGGCGTGCCGCTGGACCGTTTCCTCACCCACCTGCGGACGGCCCTGACCGGGGAGCGTGCCGAGGCCGCGGTCGCTGGGAGGAAGGTGGTCCAGGAGGCCGTCCTGTTCGGAGGAGTGAGCGCGGCCGCCGGCCAGGACGCCACGTTCACGCAGGTCCTGCGTGCCGGCAGGTACCACCTGATCGACTACGAGGACATCGAGGGCGGCGGTGACCGGCCTCCCACGGTTCGCCCGCTGACCGTGACCGATCGGGTCCAGCACGATCTGCCGGGCCGCCCCGACGCGATGATCACGATGATCCAGACGCCGGCCGGGCCGCGGTTCCAGGCCCCGCGCACGCTGGCGGCCGGGGGATCGGTGCTGGTCAGCAACCTGACCGGGCAGGTCGACGAGTCGATCTTCATGCCGGTACGCCCGGGCACCACGAGCGCCGACGTGCAGCGGTTCTTCGACGCGATGGAAGCGGGCGGGTGGCCGTCGGAGTCGCCGTTCGTGGGCGTTCCTCGTGGCATGCCGGTGATCACGCCCGGTCATGCCGCCGTGATCGAGCCCGCCCTGCCGTCGGGGGAGTACGCACTGGTCACCTGGGTGATCGATCTGCAGACCGGCGCCCTACGTGCAGCCCAGGGCATGCACGCACTGGTCACTGTGGTCTGAGCGGCCGGTCGGCCGGGCGGTGGCGGCGATTCCCGAGCTTCCGCCGCCCGGGAGTCGCCTCGACGGCGCTGGTAACCCCGCCTACTGTGGGTGGAATGCAGCCCGATCGCGTTCAACCGCCCACGGACGTCACGGACGTCCGACTCTGGCGTGATGCGCAGGCGATCATGGCTCGCCACCACCAGGACGGATTTCCCAACGAGGCTCGGTGCGCGTTCTGCCACGAGTCCTGGGTGTGCCAGCCGCGGGACTGGGCGAACGAGGCCGACCGGCTCTCCCGCACCCGCGCTGACTGAAACTCGGGTTCGGGCGTCGGCCCGCCCAAAGCGCAGAGGGTGGCGGGCGGGGCGGCCTCAGGGGTTGGCGGCGCGGGGGACGGCCGCGGCCTGGGCCTCGGTGGTCGGCGGCACCAGCCGGGCGCCGGCCCCGGATGAACAGGCAGCTCGCGGCCGCGCTGGCCAGCACGGCGATGGCCAGTGCGAGCGAGGGACGCATCGCGTTGGTGAAGCCCTCCTGGAAGGTCCGCTCGGCGATCGCGTGGAGCTGGCGGGCGGCGTCGGGCGGGAGGTCCTGCGGGAGCGCGGCGCCGGTCTGGCCGCGTCCGACCTGGAGGCCCTGCGCGGCGGCGCGACCGAACGCGGTGACGAACTCGTCCCGGTAGGCGGGCGGTAGTTGCTGGGCGTTCTCCACGGCGGCCGTGCGCAGGTGCGTGCTGAGCTGAGCCTGGAGCACGGCACCGACCGCGGCGCTGCCGATCACCCCGCCGAGCTGGCGGGTCGTGTTCAGCACGCCGGACGCGGCGCCGGCCAGCTGCGACTCGACGTCGCGCATCGCCATCGTGGTCATCGGCGGGAACGTGAAGCCCATGCCGATGCCGGCGATGACCAAGCCGGGCAGGAACGTCCAGCGGTCGGAGTCGTAGTCCGCCGCCCAGATCAGGTAGCCGGTGCCGATCGCGAAGCACGTGAGGCCAGCCATGAGCACGTACTTGCCGCCCACCCGGTCGGCGAGCCGCCCGGCGAACGGCGAGATGAAGATCGACATCAGGGCCATCGGCGCCACGGTCAATCCGGACTGCATCGCGGACAGGCCGAGCACCGACTGCAGATAGATCATGAACGGCACGAACAGACCGAGCAGCGCGAACGACATGGCGGCGCTGGCGTAGTTCATCAGCGCGAAGTTCCGGTCCTTCAGCACCCGGAACGGCACCAGCGGCTCGTCCTTCTCCAGGTACTGGACGACGAAGAAGACGATCAGCACCAGGACGCCGGTGGCGATCAGCTCGGGGATCGTGAGGAAGCCCCAGATCTGCCCCCAGTCGTGCTGCTCGCCCTCGATCAGCCCGAACGTGATGAGGAACAGCGCCACCGTGATCAGCCCGGTGCCGACCAGGTCGAGCCGGTGCCGGCGGTTCGGCCGGATGTTCGGCACCACGGCGGCCGCGAGCGCCAGCGCCACGATCCCGATCGGCAGGTTGACGAAGAAGATCCACTCCCAGCCCCACTTGCTGACGATGAAGCCGCCGAGCGTCGGGCCGGTCACGGCGGCCACCCCGGCCACCGCGCCCCACAGCCCGAACGCGGCGCCGCGCCGGTCGGCCGGGAAGATCTGGGTGATGATCGAGAGGGACTGCGGGGTCAGCAGCGCACCGCCGACGCCCTGGGCGATCCGGGCGATGATCAGCTGGGTGGGCGTCTGGGCCAGGCCGCACGCCACGGACGCCACGGTGAAGAGCGCCATGCCGACGAGGAAGAGCGGCTTCGGCCCCCACATGTCGCCGAGCCGGCCGGCCGTGATCAGCAGCACGGCGTAGACCAGCACGTACGCGTTGACGACCCAGAGGATCTGGTCGAGCGAGGCATCCAGGCCGTCGATCATGGACGGGATCGCCACGTTCACGATCGTGGTGTCCAGCAGGATCATGAAGAAGCCGAGGCAGAGCGAGATCAGGATGACCCAGGGATTGTTGCGGAGGCCCGGGCGGGTGACCTCGGTTCCGGTGCCGTTCTGCTCGCTCACGAGCCCACCTCGCTCCGCTCGGCGGCCGCCGTCGTCGGGCCGGGCTGCCCGCAGGGTCGCTCGTTCTGCTGAGTCTGCCCCACCGGAACGGATTTCAACCGACGCCCATTGGTCACGTTTTGCGGTTCGACGCGCCAACTGCGCGCCCAGTCCGACGCGAACGACTCGTTCCCTCTAGGGTTTCTGAGTAGAACGTCCGCCGATGGTCGGCGCCCCATCCGTGGACGCTCTGGAGGGCAGGAGGGTGGATGGGCCTGGGTGCGAGGGCTCCGGAGGCACGGCGGCAGTTGATCCTCGACGCGGCGCGTGAGGTGCTGCGAGATCGTGGGTTCGCCGGTGCCCGGGTGGCGGACATCGCCCGCCATGCCGGCACCAGCCCCGGCCTCGTCGTCTACCACTTCGGCACCCTCTCCGCGCTGCTCGCCGAGGCCGTGACCAAGGTCGAAGAGGACTTCTACGACGGCCTGGACCGCAAGCTCGGCGCGGCCGCCTGCCCCGTCTCCAAGCTGCGGTACTGCGCCCAGTTCTCGGCCGAGGACGGTCGTGCGCTCGGCGACTGGGCGCTCTGGCTGGAGATCTGGGCCCAGGCGCTCCGCGACGGCACGGCCCGCAGCCACGCGGGAACAGCTGGACCGGCGACTCCGCGACACGCTCGCCGAGATCATCGTCGAGGGCTGCGCGGACGGCACGTTCCGCTGCCCCGACCCGACCGCGACCGCGGCGCGGCTCGCCTCCCTGGTGGACGGGCTGGCCGTGCAGCTGGCCCTGAAGGACCCCGCGATGAGTTCGGACCGGATGATGAGCCTGTGGCTGACCGCAGCCGCGCTGGAACTGGGAGTGGAGGTCGACATCTTCGACCAGGTGGCGTCGTGACCGAGGGAACCGGGCAGGTGGCGTCGTGACCGAGCGGACCGAGGGGACCAGACGCGCGGGGGTGACGATCTACGAGGTCGCCAGCCGGGCGGGTGTCTCGATCGCGACCGTCTCGCGGGTGCTGCGCGGCACCGCGCGGGTCTCGCCGGACACCCAGAAGCGGGTGATCGACGCGATCGCGGAGCTGCGCTACACCCCGAGCCGGCTGGGCCGTGCGCTGGCCGAACGCCGGCACGCCGCCAACGGGATCGTCTTCCCGGAGCTGTTCGGGCCGTACTACTCCGAGGTCGTACTCGGGTACGAGGACGCCGCGAGCGAGCTGGGCCGCTCGGTGCTCATCCTGTCCACGCACGGACGGGCCGCCGACCGGGAGACCGTGCTCGACCTGGCCGCCCGGGTGGACGGGATGGTGCTGTTCGACCAGACCGCCGACGAGGCGATGATCGAGGAGCTGAGCGACCGCGGGCTGCCGATCGTGCTGCTCGGGCGCGGTCCGGCCGCCGGGGTGGACGCGGTGAGCGCGGACAACCTGGACAGCGCGCACGCCCTGATCGATCACGTGCTCGGCCACGGGTTTCGCCAGCTCACGGTCCTGAGCGACCTGACCGCCACCTCGGACGTGCGGCAGCGCTGGTCGGCGATCGGCGAGGTGCTGACCGAACGCGGCGCGCCGCCGGCCGAATTGGTGCCGTGCCTGCTCGACGAGGACGCGGCCCGGGTCACCGCGCGCGAGGTGCTGTCCAGGTCGGACCGCCCGGACATCCTGGTCTGCGCCTGCGACCAGATCGCGCTCGGCGCCATCCTGGCCGCAGAGGATCTGGGACTCCGGGTCCCCGACGACGTGGCGATCACCGGCTGGGACGACGTGATGGCGGCCAAGTACGTTCGGCCCGGCCTGACCACGGTCCGGCAGCCGATGCGGGAACTCGGCGCCAGGGCGGCGCGGGCATTGGACGAGCGGATCACCGGGCAGCGCACCGAGCCGATTCACGACGTGCTGCCCACCGAACTCGTCGTCCGGGACAGCTGCGGCCGGCACTGACCTGCGGGTTATGCCACGTGCACCTTTTTGTGTGGTTTCTGCCCCTCCTGGCGGGGTCGTCCGGTTCAGGTGGCACAGTGGACACGATGACGCTCGGCGCGCCTGCTTCAACTCCTCAGTGCGGCGTGGAATCGTGTGGATCCTGTCCTTGAGTGCGAGGAGTTCCTCTTTCATGCTGCCCGAAGAGCGCCGGCTACGGATCGTGGAAGCGCTCGGCGCGAGGGGTCTGGTCCGCGTCGACGATCTGGTCGAGGAGCTGGTCGTCTCGGCCGAGACGGTCCGCCGTGACCTGATCGAACTGGAGCGGCGGGGCGAGCTCACCAGGGTCTACGGCGGAGCCACCCGGAACGCCGACGCCGCCGATGGCGCGCCGGCCCGTCGCGGCGTGGCGAACCCGGTGGCCAAGCGGGCCATCGCGCGGCTGGCAGCCACCCTGATCCGTCCACAGCAGACACTGATCTTCGACGTCGGCACCACGGTCACCGAGCTGGCGCGCGCCCTCCCGCAGGATCTCGCCGGCCAAGCCCTCACCAACTCGCTCTACACCGCGCAGGAGCTGGCCCGCCGGCCCAACCTGCAGATCCACCTCGCCGGTGGCGAACTGCGCACCGAGGACCTGGCCTGCTCGGGGCCGGAGACCGAGGAGTTCTTCGGCGGCTTCTTCGCCGACATCGCGTTCCTCTGCGCCGGCGGCGTGCACCCGCAGGCCGGCATCACGGACTTCTACCCGCGTGAGATCGCGGTCCGCCGGCACATGCTCCAGCGCAGTGGCGAGCAGTACGTCCTGGCCGACTCGTCCAAGATCGGCCGGGTGGCGCTGCGCCGGGTCTGCGAGGTCGCCGGCATCACCGCGGTGATCACCGACGAGGAAGCGCCAGCCGAGAGCATCGAGGCGCTGACCGCGCGCGGGGTCCGGGTGCTGGTCGCGCCGCTGCACGAGGAGGCGGCCGGACAGTCCGAGCCGACCCAGCTCTCGATCCCCGACCAGACCTCGCCGCTGCTCGACCTGGACGGCCCGCCCTCCCCGTCGTTCGCCGCCGACCTGCGCTAACCGTCACCCCGAAACCCTTCCGCTTCGGGCGACATTTTCTCGCCTATAGCCGAGAAAATGTCGCCCAAAGCGCGGGGTCGACGGGCGGCACGCGGGCGGTCGTGCGCGGGACGGCGGCCGGGCTACGGCGGGATCCGATGAGAGCATTCTCATCGGGGGCTCATCGTCGGGCCTGGGGCGGAGGGTCAGGATCGTGTTCATGACCCGTCGCCGCGTGGCCACAGTGCTGGGTGCCGGCGCCACGGCCGTGCTGCTCATGCTGGGTGGTCGGCTGCTGGTGCCGCCGGAACCGCCGCTCGACCTCGGACCGCCGATCGTGCTGGAGCGCGGAACGCCGGGCCCGGTGCCGAGCGGGACGCCGTCGCCGGATCCGAGCGCGGGCGCGCCCGGCGCGGCACCGGTGACCCCGGGCAGCGCGCCGCCCGTGACCGATGACGACGATGATCCGGATGACGGAGACGACGGGGACGATGATTAGCGCCAGGGCGCGGATCCTCGGTTGGATGTTGTTGCTGGTCGGGCTGGCGTTGCTGGTCTCGGTGGCGGCGACCCGGATCATCCTGGTGGACCGGCTCGACGACCGGCTCGATCTCGAACTGGAGCAGGAGGCAGCCAAGCTGCGGGCGTTCGCGGTCACGGCCGTGGACCCGGCGACCGGCCGCCCGTACCGCGAGGTGGACGCGCTGCTCGCCCGGCACCTCCAGCGCAACCTGCCGGACCGCCACGAGACGTTCTTCTCGCTGGTCCAAGGCGTACCGGATCGGCGCAGCCCTGGCCCGACCGCGCCGGCCCGACTGGACGATGACCGCGCGTTCGTCACCAAGGCGACCCGCGCGGACCGCCCGTTCCACGGCACGGCGGAGACCAGCGTCGGGCAGGTGCGGTACGCCGTGCTGCCGGTGCGGCTCAGCAGCGATCCCCGGCCGGGCGCGCTCGTCGTGGTCGAGTTCCGGGACGTCGAGCGGGCCGAGGTGGACCAGCTCGTGCGGGTGCTCGGCGGGGTCGGCGTGGTGGCGCTGCTGCTCGCCGCGGTGGCCGGATGGCTGGTGGCCGGCCGGGTGCTGGCGCCGGTGCGGCTGGTCCGGCAGACCGCGGAGCGGATCAGTGCCACCGATCTTAGCCGGCGGATCCAGGTGGAGGGCGACGACGACCTGGCCGCGCTGGCCCGCACGTTCAACACGATGCTCGACCGGCTGGAGAGCGCGTTCGCGAGCCAGCGAAACTTCCTCGACGACGCCGGCCACGAGCTGCGTACCCCGATCACGATCGTCCGTGGCCACCTGGAGCTGATGGGCGACGACCCGGCCGACCGGGCCGAGACCGTCGCGCTGGTCACCGACGAGCTGGACCGGATGGCGCGGATCGTCGACGACCTGATGGTGCTGGCCAGAGCAGGCCGGCCCGACTTCCTGGCGCCCGGCGAGGTGCTGGTGGCCGATCTGGTGCTGGACACCGTGGCGAGGGCGCGGGTGCTCGGCGATCGGCAGTGGGTCGTCGGCGCCGCGCCGGACGTGCTGCTGATCGCCGACGGTCAGCGGCTGGTCCAGGCATTGCTGCAGCTCGCCACGAACGCCGTGCAGCACACCGGGCCCGGCGACCGGATCGAGGTCGGCGCTGTGGTGGAGCCCGCTGGGGTCGGCACGGCACAGGCCGGCACGGCACCGGCCGGCACGGTGCGGCTCCGGGTCGCGGACAGCGGCGTCGGCGTGGATCCGGCGGACACGGCTCGAATCTTCGACCGGTTCGCGCGGGGCGATGGCGGCGGCCGATCGGGGCGCTCCGGCGGCGCCGGGCTCGGACTGGCCATCGTCCGGGCCATCGCCGAGGCGCACGGCGGTGGCGTGGAGGTGGCCGGCACCCCCGGTGGCGGCGCCACGTTCACGCTGGTCCTACCGGCTCGATTGGCCGAACCCGCTCCCGACGTCGAAGAGGTGCCCTTGTGAACCGCATCCTGCTCGCCGAGGACGAGACCCGGATCGCCTCGTTCGTCGCGAAGGGGCTCCAGGCGCACGGCTTCACGGTGACCGTCGTCGAGGACGGCCACAGCGCCTACGCGGCGGCCCGGGACGGCGGCCATGACCTGCTCATCCTCGACATCGGCCTGCCCGGGCGGGACGGCTTCAGCGTGCTCCGCCAGCTCCGGGCCGAGAAGGTGGCGATCCCGGTCGTGATCCTCACCGCGCGGGACACGGTCAGCGACACGGTGGCCGGCCTCCAGGGCGGCGCCGACGACTACGTCCGCAAGCCGTTCGCGTTCGAGGAGCTGCTGGCCCGGATCCGACTCCGGCTGCGCGGGGACCGGACGCCGGAGCTGACCGTGCTCACCGTCGGCGACCTCACGATGGACCTGCGCACCCGCCGGGTCCAGGTCGGGGCGCGGACCGTCGAGCTGTCCGCCCGCGAGTTCGTGCTGGCCGAGGTGCTGGTCCGGCACGCCGGCCAGGTGCTCAGCCGGGGCCAGCTGCTCAGTCACGTGTGGGGCCTGGACTTCGACCCCGGCTCGAACGTGGTCGACGTCTACGTGCGGTATCTGCGGCGCAAGCTCGGGGCCGAGCGGATCGAGACCGTGCGTGGGGTGGGCTACCGGCTGGTCGAGGCGCCGACGGAGCCAGCCCAGGTCTGACCCGGCCCGCTCCGGCCGCCACGTCCGGCCCGCTCCGGCCCCAGATGAGACGACTCTCATCTGGCTCTCACCGTCGGCTCAGCGCCGGCCGCGAACCTCGGATCATGTCCAGTGCCGATGATCTGTCCCTGCTCGTTGGTGCCGAAGCCGGCGACATCCTGCGCACGGTGCTCGACGGCTCGGGCGGCGAGCTGCTCTCCTGGCGGGTCGGCCAGGTGGACCACCAACCGGGCCGTGACTCGACGGTCTGCTACCGAGCCAAGGTGCGCTGGCCGGACGGGCGGACCGTCGACGAACGGATCGTGGCCAGCACCGGTTCCGTGCCGGCTGGCGCGGTCGTGCTGACCGCCGGGCTGGATCGGGTCGCGGTCTGGCGGTTCCCGGCGGACCCCGCGCTGCCCGGCCTGACGCAGGCGCTCGACGAGGTCGCGGTCGCCGGGCTGCTGCGCGAGCAGGGGCTGGGGAGTGGGCCGGTCCAGCTCCGGGTCCGGGCGTACCGGCCGCGCCGGCGGGCCGTGGTGGAGGCGATCGGCGCCGGCGGCGGCCGGGTCTTCCTCAAGGTGGTGCGGCCGTCCAAGGTGGCCGCGTTGCACGAGCGGCACCGGCTGCTGGCGGCGCACGGCGTGCCGGTGCCGCCCAGCCTCGGTTGGACGCCGGCCGGCCTGCTGGTGCTCGGTGCGCTGCCCGGCCGGACGCTCCGCGAGGCGCTGCGGGGCGGCGAACCGCGGCTCCCCACCGGCGCCGATGTCCTGCGGCTCCTCGACGACCTGCCGCCGGAACTCGTGGCCGGGCCGCCTCGGCGGTCCTGGTTGGACCGGGCGCCGCACTACGCCGCGGTGGTCGGCGGCACGCTGCCCGCCGCCGCCGACCTGGCGCGTGAACTGGGCGACGCGATCCGCGCGGAGGCCGGCACCGGCCCGACCGTGGCCGTCCACGGCGACCTGTACGAGAGCCAGCTCCTGGTCGACCAGAGCCGGATCCACGGCGTGCTCGATGTGGACACCGCGGGACCGGGCGAACGCCTGGACGACCTCGCCTGCCTGCTGGGGCACCTCTCGGTGCTGAGCCAGCTCGACCGGGCCAGGGCTGGCGCGATCGGCGGGCTGGGCGCGCGCTACCTGGCCACGTTCGAGGCGGCGGTGGATCCCGCCGACCTGCGGTATCGGGTGGCGGCCGTGGTGTTGTCGCTGGCCACCGGTCCGCACCGCGTTCAGCAAGCCGGCTGGGAGGTCGCCACCGAACGCCGGCTGGCCCTGGTGGAGCAGTGGGTCGACAGCGCGCGGGCCCTCGTGCCGGCCGCCGGATGAGAGGTCTCTCACCGGGACGTCAGGGCCACCTCATCCGCGGGCGGAAGTCTCAAAGGTGCAAGCAGAACGACCGAACCTACAAGGAGGAACCAATCATGCGGATCTCCCGACCGTGGCGGATCGCCGCTGCTACCGGTGCCGCCGTGGCACTGGCCGGACTCGGCACCGGCACCGCGATGGCCAGCAGCCAGATCGAGCTGCAGGACAAGGCCACCCCGTCGCCGTCGGTTTCGGCGCCCGCGACCAATAGCCCGTCGCCGACCAAGACCGCCGGCGACCCGTCGCCCGGGTCGACCGACAATCCGGCGGCGTCGCCGTTCGACTCGGCGAACACGCCGAACGACAGCCCGGACGACCAGAACGACGCCGACTCCGCGAACACCCCGAACGACAACACGCCGTACGACAACACGGCCGACACCCCCAACTGACCCGGCCTGCGGGCCGCGCCGGCCCCGGCTGCGGAGCCGGCGCAGGCCCGCCTTTGGGCGACATCTTCTCGGCTATAGCCGAGAAGATGTCGCCCAAAGCGCGTTGGGGGTGGCGCGGCAGGGGCGGCGCGCGGCAGGCGGAGCGGGGTGGCGCGGGTGCGGCAGTCAGTGGCGGGGGGTGGCCTTGGCGCCGAAGAAGTCGCCACCCTTGCGCTTCACGTCGTCGGTGCCCCAGGCGCGGCTGCGCGGCACCGGCGCGAGCCGCGGGATGTGCTTGGAGCAGTGGATGTAGGCCTCCTCGACGGTGGTCCACACCCAGCGCTCGGCACGCCGTCCGGGCGCGGGATCGCATCGGAATCGTCGGGAACGCCGCGCGCATGACGTCGTCCTCGACGACCCGCGCCGTGCCGTTGACGTGCAGGCCGATGACGTCCTGGACGAAGTCGACGATCAGCAGGCCGATGTGCGGGTTCTCGCTCAGGTTGGCGAGGCTCGCCATCACGCCGTTGCCCCGGTACTCGGGGTACGCGATGTTCTTGTCGTCCAGCACGTGGATGAATCCGGGCGGGCCGGCGCGGAAGCTGTTGTCGCACTCGCCGGTGCTGTCG
This sequence comes from uncultured Actinomycetota bacterium, assembly GCA_963746095.1. Taxonomy (GTDB): domain Bacteria; phylum Actinomycetota; class Actinomycetes; order Mycobacteriales; family Cryptosporangiaceae; genus CAVVAL01. Next base: position 126,896 of record CAVVAL010000002.1, read on the forward strand.
GACGTGGCGACGAAGAGCATTTCCTGCCGAGCCAGGAACTCGCGCATCCGCTCGTTCAGATGATCGAGCATCTGCTGGTCGTAGAAACGATCAGCACGGGCCTGGGTACCGTGTTTCTCCTGGAGCTCGCGTTCGCTTAAAGAGCCTTGTCGAGACACGGTATGTTCCACCGATCTCCTCCGTCTTCTCGGCATACGGCTGGAGTGAACGGCGTTCACCTTTGCACAGGACCGGTCTAGGACCGACAGGAGGAGACCCCTTGTTTCGGGATAAGAATCTCGCCAGGTGGGAATCCTTGTCCGTTTTGAGTGAGGTTGCTGCTTGTTGTCGGATCGCTACTCCCAGTTAAACCTCCGGGAGTGAAGGAAGTGCGGGGTTGCCAGGGTAGGTTTCCGTGGTCACCGAGGAGGGTGAGCCGAACACAGATGGCGACCACAGCGCCGGGGCCGGGGAGCGGTGCCGAAGCGGGCGGGACGAGGTTGTGATGTCGAGCGACTCCCAGTTACTCAAGGAAAGCCTGGCTCTTATCGAACCGGTTTACGACAAGGTGACCGGCTATTTCTACGCTCGACTGTTCGTCGAAAACCCGCACATCAGGTCGATGTTTCCGCTGGCCATGGACGTTCAGCGGGACCGATTGTTTCGCGGCTCTGGTGAACGTGATCCAGGCCGTCGAACGGCCCGAACAGGTCGTGCCGATGCTCCAGCAACTCGCGCGTGACCACCGGAAATTCGAGGTCAAGCCCGAGCACTACGACGCCGTGGGCCGGGCGATGATCGGTGCCATCAAGGAGTACTCGTACGGCGAGTGGAGCGACGAGCTGGAGGCCGCCTGGTGGCGGACCTTCGGCGTGGCCGCCCGCACGATGATCGACGCCGCGGCGGCCGAGACCGACACACCCGCGTTCTGGGACGCCGAGGTGGTGAGCGTCGACCGGCGAGCCCCGGACATCGCGGTGCTCCACATCCAGCCCGACCAGCCCTATCCCTTCGAGGCCGGCCAGTACACGACGGTCGAGGCACCGCACCACCCGCGCGTCTGGCGTCAGTACTCGATGGCCAACGCGCCGCGCCGGGACGGCCAGCTCGAGCTGCACGTGCGCTCGCTGGGCGCGGGCTGGGTCAGCGGCGCGCTGGTGCGCAAGACCAGGGTCGGCGAGATCCTCCGGCTGGGCCCGCCGATGGGCACGATGGTGCTCGACCGGGAGTCCAAGCGGGACATCGTCTGCGTCGCCGGCGGCACCGGCCTGGCCCCGATGAAGGCCATCCTCGACGAGCTCCGGCGCTGGAACACCACCCGCAAGGCACACCTCTTCTTCGGCGTCCGCAAGGCGAGCGATCTCTACGACCTGCCGGCCATGCAGGAGCTGGCGAGCCGCTACCCGTGGCTCACGGTCGTGCCGGCCGTCTCCGAGGACTTCGACTACACCGGCGAGCACGCGAACCTGCCGGACGTGATCGCCCGGAACGGCAGCTGGTACTCGCACGACGTCTTCGCCGCTGGTTCGCCGGACATGATCAAGGCGACCGTGGCGAAGTTCCGCGAGCTGCGGGTGCCGCCGGAGCGGATCAGGTTCGACTCCTACGGCGAGCTGGACCGGCGGGGCACCCACCGGCACGAGCTGGACCGCTTCACCCACTAGCCCCACCCGCACCTGCCCTTCCCGCCGCACCGCGCACCGCCTCTGCGGCTTTGGGCGACATCTTCTCGCCTATAGCCGAGAAGATGTCGCCCAAAGGCCGGTTGGTGGAGCCGGGCGGGGCGGTCAGGCGTGGCGGCGGGACTGGACCACGCGGAACCGGCCGGCCACGTACGCGCCGTCGGTCAGGGCCGCGTTCGCCGCCGCGTTCGCGCCGGTGCCGTGGAAGTCCGAGAACGCCGCCGACTGGTTCACGTAGACGCCGCCGGTGAGGTTGACCGACAGCGCCACGCCGACGTCCTGGGCGGCATCCTCCATCGCGTCCAGCACGCCCTCGTCCGTCGAGTACGCCGAGACCGTGAGCGCCCCCTTCACGCCGACCACGGACCGGAACAGCGCGATGCTCTGCTCGGTCGATTCGGTGGCCACGGCGAACGCGACCGGGCCGAAGCACTCCGCGCCGAACGTCTGCTCGTCGGCGGCGTCCACGGCGATGATCGTCGGGGTCCGGATCGTGGCGCCGGGGAACGCGGGGTGGTCGACCGCGCGGGAGGCCAGCACGACCTCGCCGAGCGTGCCGGCGTGTTCGATCCGGCCGACCACGTCGTCGTTGACGACCGCGCCCAGGATCTCGACCGCCCGCTTCTCCTCGCCCAGCAGCGCGTCGACGGCGCCGGCCAGGTCGCGCGTGACGTCGGCGAAGCTCTTGCGCTCCGCACCGGCCTGGATGCCGTCCCGGGGGATCAGCAGGTTCTGCGGGGCGGTGCACATCTGTCCGGTGTAGAGGGAGAGCGAGAACGCGATGTTGTTGAGCATGCCGGGGTAGTCGTCGGTCGAGTCGATGACGATCGTGTTCACGCCGGCCTTCTCGGTGTAGACCTGCGCCTGCCGGGCGTTGCCCTCCAGCCAGTCGCCGAACGCGGTCGAGCCGGTGAAGTCGATGATCTTCACCTCGGGCCGCTGGGCGAGCGAGGCCGCGAGCTTCTCGTCCGGGTTCTCGGCCACCAGCGTGACCAGGTTCGGGTCGAAACCGGCCTCGGCCAGCACCTCGCGGGCGATCGAGACGCTGATCGCCAGCGGCAGCACCGCGCGCGGGTGCGGCTTGACCAGGACGGCGTTGCCGGTGGTCAGGCTGGCGAACAGGCCGGGGTAGCTGTTCCAGGTCGGGAACGTGTTGCAGCCGATCACCAGCGCGACGCCCCGCGGCACGACGTTGAAGCGCTTGTTCATCACGAGCGGACCGCGCTTGCCCTGCGGCTTCTCCCAGCGCGCCTCGGCGGCGTGCCGGGTCATCTCGGCGTACGCGTAGGCGACGGCCTCCAGCCCGCGGTCCTGGGCGTGCGGCCCGCCGGCCTGGAACGCCATCCCGAACGCCTGGCCGCTGGTGTGCATGCAGGCGAACGCGATCTCGACGCTGCGCTCGTGCAGCCGGGTGAGGATCTCGACGGCGACGGCCGCGCGCGCTCTCCGGACCGGCGTCCCGCCACGCGGGCATCGCCTGCTGCGCGGCGCTGATCAGCGCGTCGGCCTCGGCGTGCGGGTAGCTGATGTCCAGCGGTGAGGCCGTAAGGGGAGCGCTCGGTGTTCACCGTGCTGTCCGCGCCGGGCACCTCGATCGGGAACGTCGACCCGAGGTAGCTGTCGAACCGCTGCTGACCGGCCTCCATGGCGCCCTCGGGCTGCGCCTTGAGCTGCTCGGGGAACTGGCTGAAGTACTCGCGGGTGCGGATCGCGTCCAGCGCGCGGGTCAGCGTGGGCCGGTGCCGCTCGATCAGGGCCTCGGCGGTGTTCGCGGTGGCGGTCGTCATGGCCGGCTCAGCTCCCTTGGTGTGTCAGCGTCGCGCACAGAGGTGCGCCAAGTGTCATACAAGTCTGGTCGGCGCCACGATGCAAGACGCGCGGGCGTTTGCGGAGATATACGGAGTTCGCCATAACCCTTGTCAGACCGATCCGGGACGGGAGATAGTCCGCGAGGCATTACAACTCGACCGGGGGGCGCTGTGGCCTTATCCATCCGTTCGGCACTTGTCGTGACCGTTACCGTGGCGCTCGTCTACCCCGGTTCGGCCCACGCCAGCACCGACGCGACCCACTCGGCCCCGCAGGGCCCGTCCGGCGACGGCACCTACCTGGTGCAGCTCGCGGACGAGCCGGTGGCCACCTACCAGGGCGCCGTCCCTGGCCTCCGCGCCACCACGCCGGCGGTCGGCGGGAACGTCGATCGCACCAATGTGGACGTGCAGAAGTACGTCAAGCATCTGGACACCCGGCGGAACGGCGTGCTCGGCAAGGTCAAGGGCGCGAAGAAGTTGTACGACTACAACTTCACGTTCAACGGCTTCGCCGCCGAGCTCACCGGCAAGCAGGCCAGCACGCTCGCGGCCACGCCCGGCGTGCTCTCGGTCACCAAGGACGAGGTGCGCAAGCTGGACACCTCGACCACCCCGAGCATGCTCGGCCTGACCGGGCCCGGCGGGGTCTGGCAGCAGCAGTTCGGCGGTGCGGCCAAGGCCGGCGAGGACGTCATCGTCGGCGTCGTCGACTCCGGGCTCTGGCTGGAGAACGGCAGCTTCGCCGCGGTGCCGAAGGGCTGGAGCGACGTCACGACCGCCAAGCGGTTCAAGGGCGTCTGCGACAAGGGCCTGGAAGCACCCTGGTTCACCTGCAACAACAAGGTGATCGGCGGCCGGTACTTCGTGAAGGGCGTCGGCCCGGACAACGTGATCCGGCGCGAGTTCCTCTCGCCCCGCGGCTGGCAGAGCCATGGCTCGCACACCGCGGCGACCGCCGCCGGCAACACCGGCGTTCAGGCCACTGTGGACGGCGCGGACCTCGGCAAGGTCTCCGGCATGGCGCCCGGCGCCAAGCTCGCCGTGTACAAGGTCTGCTGGGCCACCTCCGAGGACGGCGGCGGCGGCTGCACCACGTCCGACGCGGTGGCCGCGATCGACGCCGCCGTCGCGGACGGCGTGGACGTCATCAACTACTCGATCAGCGGCTCGACCAGGACCAATGTGGACCCGGTGGAGCTGGCGTTCTTCCGCGCCGCGCAGGCCGGCGTGTTCGTGGCCGCCTCGGGCGGCAACAGCGGGCCGGGCGCGGCCACGGTCGCGCACAACGACCCGTGGGTCACCACCGTGGCCGCCGGCACCCACGACCGCGGCGCCACCGCCAAGCTCACGCTCGGCAACGGCAAGTCCTACACCGGCGTGGGCGTCGGCAACGCGGTGCCGAGCGCGCCGCTGGTGCTCTCCTCTGCGGTCGGGAAGGCCGGCGTGCCCGAGAACGACGTCCGGCTCTGCTTCCCGGACGCGCTCGACCCGGCGAAGGTGGCCGGCAAGGTCGTCGTCTGCGACCGCGGCGTGAACGCGCGGAACGAGAAGAGCCTGGTCGTCCGTGACGCGGGCGGCGTCGGGATGGTGCTGGTCAACACCGGTCCCAACTCGGTCAACGGCGACCTGCACTACCTGCCGACGATCCACCTCGACAACGTGGCCGGCGCCGAGGTGAAGGCCTATGCGGGCACCGCCAGCCCGACCGTCGCGTTCGACAAGGGCGTCATCGTCACCGGCGCACCGGCGCCCAAGGTGGCGTCGTTCTCCTCGCGCGGGCCTGCGGTGGCCGCCGCGGGCGACCTGCTCAAGCCCGACCTGATGGCGCCCGGCGTGGACGTGCTGGCCGCGGTCTCGCCGATGGAGGGCAAGGGCCGCAACTGGGACCTGCTCTCCGGCACCTCGATGTCGGCGCCGCACATCGCCGGCCTGGCCGCGCTGGTGATCGCCAAGCACCCGAAGTGGTCGCCGATGGCGGTCAAGTCGGCGCTGATGACCACCGCGACCACGCGGGACAACCAGGGCAAGCCCATCACCACGGACACCGGCGGCACCGCGACGCCTCGGGACTACGGCTCCGGGCAGGTCGTGCCGGCCAAGTCGATCCTGCCGGGGCTGGTCTACGACAGCGGCGCGAAGGACTGGACCCGGTTCCTCTGCGGCACCGGTGAACTCGCCGGCGCCCAGTGCGCCAAGGCCGGCGGAGCGATCGATCCGAGCGACCTGAACGGGCCGTCGATCGCGATCGGCTCGCTGCCCGGCGTGCAGACCATCACCCGGACCGTGACCAGCGTGGCCTCGAAGACCCAGACCTACGTGGCCTCGGTGCAGGAGCCGGCCGGCGTGGACGTCAAGGTCAGCCCGTCCCGGTTCACGATCGCGCCCGGGCAGAAGAAGACCTACAAGGTGACGATCAAGCGGGTCTCCGCGGCCTTCGACGAGTACGCGTACGGCGCCGTGACCTGGAGCGACGGCCGGCACGACGTGCGTTCGCCGCTCGCGGTGCGGCCGGTCACGCTGGCCTCGCCGGTGCAGGTCTCCGGCACCGGGACGACCGGCTCGCTGAAGCTGCCGGTGAGCGCCGGGTACAGCGGGCCGCTCAACGCGACGCTCACCGGGTTGGTGCCCGCTGCGGTGGCCGACGGCGTCGTGCGGAACCCCACCGGACACGCGTTCCCGAGCGGCGACCCGGTGGCCTCCGACCAGACCGCCAAGTTCACGGTGGACGTGCCGGCCGGGACGAAGCTGGCCCGGTTCGCCACGTTCGACGCCGACTACGTGAAGGAGAGCGACGTCGACCTGTACGTGTACAAGGCCGGCACCAGCGATCTGCTCGCGGACAGCATCGGCGGCACCGCGCAGGAGGAGGCCGAGCTCGCCGACCCGGAGGCCGGCAAGTACGACGTGTACGTCAACGTCTACGCGATCGGCAACGGCGAGCCCGCGCTGAACATCAAGCTGAACAGCTGGTCGCTCGGCGGTTCCGCGGCCGGCAACGCGACCGTCACGCCGGCGTCGCAACTGGTCACGATCGCCACGCCGGCCTCGGTCAAGGTCGGCTGGGCCGGGCTGGAGCAGGGCCGGCGCTGGCTGGGCAAGGTCGCGTTCAGCGACGGCGGCACGGCCGGCGGCTCCACCCTGGTCCGCATCGACTCGTAGCTTGGGCGGCCCGCGCTCTGGGCCCTCAACCCGCGCTTTGGGCGACATTTTCGCGTGCTATAGACCGAGAAAATGTCGCCCAAAGCCGTTGGGGGTGGGTGCCGGTCAGGGGTTAGGGGTGCAGGTCGATGCGCTCCTCGGCGATCGGGTAGCCGGCGCGGGCGAAGTTGGCCGCCATCGGGAGGTTGGTCACGTCCGTGGCCGCCACGATCCGGTCGACGCCCTCGGCGGCCAGCCGGTGGGTGGCCTCGACCAGCAGGTCGAACGCGTACCCGTGGCCGCGCTGCTCGGGCACCACGGCGATGTACCCGATGATCGGGTGGTTGTAGTTCTTGGCCGGCACGGCCAGCCCGACCAGTTCGCCGGCCGGGGTGTACGCCAGCAGCCACCAGTCCCGCGGGCTGGGCAGCCAGCGGAGGTAGTCCAGCTCCTCCTGGGCGGCCGCCTCGAGGCCTGCCGCGGCGATGGTCCGCCGGGTGTGCGCGTCGAGGCTGCCCACGTGGATGCGGCGGAACGCGTCCAGGATCGTGTCGTCGTCGGGCCCGGAGCGGAACTCGAGCCGGCCGGGCCGGTCCGGGATGCCGCACTCGGGGGTCCAGCGGTACCGGTACCGCTCGACCAGCGGGGTCAGGCCGGCCGCGGTGGCCGCCTCGATCCGGGCCTCGGCAGCGGCCCGCACCGCCGGGGTGTCCCGCCAGCCCGCCGGCAGCCTGAGCGAGTACTCGACGCGGTGTGGTGCGGTGCGCAGGAGCTCCACGGCGGCGTCCCGGTCGGTGAAGTCGAACCAGTCGAGGGCGAGCGGCTCGGTGTCGTCCGGGCCAGCCCACCAGGCCGCACGGGCGACCACCACGCCGTCGCGCAGGGCCACCCAGGTCCACTCCGGGCGGTACTGGTCGGTCTTGGACAGCTCGGTGTAGGTGTCGCCGAACGCGGCGAAGCCGACCAGGCCGGGATCGGGCAGGGATTCGAAGACGTGCTCTTCACCCGCGGTGAGCGGGCGGATGACCAGATCGGTCATGGAACGGTTCCTTCCGGGGGAATGGTGCGCTCCCGGTCAGGTGTCCGAAGCCCTCGCGGCGGAGTGGGAACGCATGATCGTGGCGACCATGGCTCTCACCTCCTTCTTCCGTTCGAGGACGTGCACGGAACCTAGCTCGGGCCGCTGACCGGCGGCAAGGCAATTACCGCCCGCAGGTGGCCGGCCGGGCCGTGACTACGATGGGCGGCGCGAGCGGCGTCAGCCGCCCGCCGGGGAGCTCGGGTCAGCCGGGCTGAGAGGGTGGCCGGGCGCCGAGTCCGCGCCGGCGCCACCGACCCGTCGAACCTGCACTGGGTAATGCCAGCGGAGGGAGACCGGGCATTCCGTGCCCACCCTTCTCGGCTCCCGGACCGGGAGGCACTCTCATGGAACTCAGCTCGACGCACCGTGTCCTGGCCACGACGCTCGCCGCGGCCCTGGCGCTCACCGCCTGTAGCCAAGGCTCCGACGGCGACAGCGACAGCGGCGGTGGCAAGACCGTCACCCTGGTCACGCACGAGTCGTTCGCGGTCAGCAAGGGCGTCCTCGAAGGCTTCACCAAGGACACCGGCATCACGGTCAAGGTGCTCCGCAGCGGAGACGCCGGCGCGGCCGTCAACCAGGCGATCCTCACCAAGGGCAAGCCGCAGGGTGACGTCTTCTTCGGCGTCGACAACACGTTCCTGTCCCGGGCGCTGAAGGCGAAGATCTTCACGCCGTACGAGGCGGCCGGCCTCGACCAGGTGCCCGCCGAGCTGAGGCTCGACCCGTCGCACAACGTGACGCCGGTCGACTACGGCGACGTCTGCGTCAACTACGACAAGAAGTACTTCGCCGACAAGAAGCTGGCGCCCCCGCAGACCTACGCCGACCTGGCCAAGCCCGCGTACAAGGACCTGCTGGTGGTCGAGAACGCCGCCACCTCCTCGCCCGGCCTGGCGTTCCTGCTCGGCTCGATCGCCGAGTTCGGCAAGGACGGCTGGCAGCAGTACTGGGGCCAGCTGAAGGCCAACGGCGTGCAGGTGGTCGACGGTTGGGAGCAGGCCTACAACGGCAGCTTCTCGGGCGGCGCGGCAGAGCAAGGGCAAGAAGCCGCTGGTCGTGTCGTACGCGTCCAGCCCGCCGGCCGAGGTGGCCTTCGCGGAGAAGCCGCTGTCCGAGGCGCCGACCGGGGTCGCGCTCGGCACCTGTTTCCGGCAGGTCGAGTTCGCCGGCCTGCTCGACGGTGCCAAGAACGCCGACGCCGGAAAGAAGCTGCTCGACTTCCTGATCAGCCTGCCGTTCCAGCAGGACGTGCCGATGCAGATGTTCGTCTTCCCGGTGCGCAAGGACGCCAAGCCGCCGGCCGTGTTCACCACGTTCGCGGCCAAGCCCACCGACCCGAAGCAGCTCCCGGCCGACGACATCGCCGAGAACCGCGAGGCCTGGATCAAGACGTGGACCAGCACCGTCCTGAAGTGACTCAGCCGTCGCGCGCCGGGCTGCGGTTGGATCGTGCCCTGGAAGGGCACGATCCAACCGCAGCTGGCCGGGGTGCGCGGTTCCCGTGGCGGGCGGCGTTGCTGGTCGTGCCGGTGGCGTTCCTGGCGGTGTTCTTCGCGTACCCGGTGGCGTCGATCGTCGGGCTCGGGCTGGACGGTTCGGCCTGGGACGTGGTCACCGATCCGGACGTGCGGTCGGTGCTCTGGTTCACCGCGTGGCAGGCCACGGCGTCCACGGTGCTGACGCTGGCGGTGGCGCTGCCCGGCGCGTACGTGTTCGCCCGGCTGGACTTCCCCGGCAAGTCGCTGCTGCGCGCCGCGGTCACCGTGCCGTTCGTGCTGCCCACGGTCGTGGTCGGCGCCGCGTTCCTGGCGCTGATCGGCAGCGACGGGCTGCTCGGCCTCGAACTCGACCGGACCGTCTGGGCGATCCTCGCCGCGCACGTCTTCTTCAACTACGCGGTCGTGGTGCGGACCGTCGGCGGGCTCTGGGCCCACCTCGACCCGCGCCAGGAGGAGGCCGCCCAGATGCTGGGCGCGAACCGCTGGCGGGCGTGGCTGGGCGTCACCCTGCCCGCGCTGGCGCCCGCGGTCGGCGCGGCCGCGCTGATGGTCTTCCTGTTCACGTTCACCTCGTTCGGCGTGGTCCAGATCCTCGGCGGCCCGAGCTACGCCACGCTCGAGGTCGAGATCTACCGGCAGACCGCCCAGCTGCTCGACCTGCCGGTGGCCGCGGTGCTCTCGATGCTCCAGTTCGCCGTGGTCTGCGCGCTGCTGGCGTTTCACAGCTGGACACTGCGTCGGCGCGAGGCCACGTTGAAGCTGGTCAGTGCCGTGCAAGGCGGCGCGCCGGCCGCGGGGAGCCGGCCAGTGGGCGTTCCTCGGGGTGAACCTCGTGGTGATGGTGGCGCTGCTGCTCGGGCCGCTCGCGGTGCTGGTCGAGCGCTCGTTCGCCACGGCCGACGGGTACGGGCTCACGTACTACCGGGCGCTCGGCCAGAACGACTCGGACAGCACGCTCTTCGTGCCGCCGTGGGAGGCGATCGGCAACTCGCTGGCGTTCGGCGCCGCGGCCACCGTGATCGCGCTGATCGTCGGCGGGCTGGCCGCGGCGGCGATGACCCGCCGCGCCGGCCGGTTCGTCCGGGGCTTCGACGCGCTGCTGATGCTGCCGCTCGGCACGTCGGCGGTGACCGTCGGCTTCGGGTTCCTGATCGCGCTGGACACCCCGCCGCTGGACCTGCGGCAGTCGGTGCTGCTGGTGCCGCTGGCCCAGGCGCTGGTCGCGGTGCCGTTCGTGGTCCGGACGATCCTGCCGGTGCTGCGCGCGGTGGACGACCGGCTGCGCGAGGCGGCCGCGGTGCTCGGGGCGTCGCCGCTGCGGGCGTGGCGCGAGGTGGACCTGCCGATGGTCGTGGCGCGCGCTGCTGGTGGCCGCCGGGTTCGCGTTCGCCGTCTCGCTGGGGGAGTTCGGCGCGACCGTGTTCATCGCCCGGCCCGACACGCCGACCGTGCCGATCGCGATCTTCCGCTTCCTGGCCCGCCCCGGTGAGCTGAACTACGGGCAGGCGATGGCGCTGAGCACGATCCTCATGCTGCTCTGCGCCGGCGCGCTGCTCGCCCTGGAACGGCTCCACCTCGACCGCTCGGGAGAGTTCTGATGCTCAGTCTCGACGGAGTCACCGTCCGCTTCGGCGCGCACACCGCGCTCGACCAGGTCAGCCTGGACGTGGCCGAGCACGAGATCGTGAGCGTGCTGGGGCCGAGCGGCAGCGGCAAGAGCACGCTGCTGCGGGTGGTCGCCGGGCTCCAGGGCATCGGCGCCGGCCGGGTCGTGCTCGACGGCGCCGACGTCGCGTCCGTGCCGCCGCACCGGCGCGGGGTCGGGCTGATGTTCCAGGACCATGCGCTGTTCCCGCAGCGTGACGTGGCCGGCAACGTGGCATTCGGGCTGCGGATGCGGCACCGGCCGCGCGCGGAGATCGCGGCTCGGGTCGACGAGCTGCTCGCGCTGGTGGGACTGGCGGGCGCCGGCGGCCGGGCGATCGGCACGCTGTCGGGCGGTGAGCAGCAGCGGGTGGCGCTGGCCAGGGCGCTCGCTCCGGAACCGCGCGTGCTGATGCTCGACGAGCCGCTCGGGCCAGCTCGACCGGACCCTGCGCGAGCGGCTGGTGGTCGAGCTGCGGCAGCTCTTCGTCCGGCTCGGCACCACCGTGCTCGCGGTGACGCACGACCAGGGCGAGGCGTTCGCGCTGTCGGACCGGGTGGTCGTGATGGACGCCGGCCGGGTGGCCCAGGTGGGCACCGCGCAGGAGGTGTGGAGCCGGCCCGGATCCGCGTTCGTGGCGCGCTTCCTCGGCTTCGAGAACGTGGTCGCGGCGGAGGTGCGGGGCGAGGTGGCGGTCACGCCCTGGGGGCCGGTGACCGTGCCGGCCGGCACTCCGCAAGGCGCCGGCCAGCTGCTCGTACGACCAAACGGCTTTGAACTTGACGACGCTGGGCCGCTGAAGGCCACGGTGCGCGCGCGCACCTTCCGCGGCGACCACGTCGCCCTGCTGCTCGACCCCGAGGCCGGACCGCCGCTGGAGGCCACCTGCCGGCTGGCGGACGCCCCCGAGCCCGGCGCGGTGGTCCGGCTGCGGATCGATCCGGCCGAGGTCGTTTCGCTGCCAGAGCTGACGTGGCCGGGCCGGCGCTGGCGTGGCGGGCCCCGGGCTCAGGCGAGGATCTCGTGGACGAAGCACCAGCGCCACTCCTCGCCCGGCTCCGCCGACTGCATCACGGCGTGGCTGGTCTCCTTGAAGTGCGCGCTCGCGTGGCGGCCCGGCGAGGAGTCGCAGCAACCCATGTGACCGCAGGTCAGGCACGTGCGCAGGTGCACCCACGAGTGCCCGAGGGCCAGGCATTCCTCGCATCCGTCGCTTCTCGGCGCGATAGGTTTGGCCTCTTCGAGATGGCTACACACGTACATGAAGATCGGCTCCTTCAAGGCGCGACGCTGCGACATCCGTGATTGTGCCCGCTCGTCCACGGACCTGCCGGATACGGCGCGGGGAATGCGCGCGGCCGCCGTGGTGCTGGGACCGGCAGGAGTACCGCGCTCGGGAGGGCATCGATGGAACACGGCCTTGACCTGGCGCTAGCGCCGTTCGCCCTGCTGGTCGGCGCGACCGCCCTCGCGGGTCTGGCCCGCCGCTTCGGCCTGCCCGCGCCCGTGCTGCTGGTCGTGGTCGGCCTCGGCGTCTCGTTCATCCCGGGCGTGCCGGACTACACGCTCAATCCGGACATCATCCTGCTGGTCTTCCTGCCGCCGCTGCTCTATTCGGCGGCGCTGGAGAGCTCGTACGTGAGCTTCAAGGCGAACCTGCGGCCGATCGGCTTCCTCTCGGTCGGCCTGGTGCTCGCGACCACGGTGACCGTCGGCTTCGTCACGCACTGGCTGATCCCGGAGATCCCGCTGGCGGCGTCCTTCGCGCTCGGCGCGATCGTCGCCCCGCCGGACGCGGTGGCCGCTGCCGCAGTCGGCCGCGAGCTCGGGCTGCCGCGGCGGGTGCTGACGATTCTCGGCGGCGAGAGCCTGGTCAACGACGCCACCGCGCTGACCGCGTACCGGGTGGCCGTGGCGGCCGCGGTCGGCGAGGGCATCTCGTTGCTCGGCGGGATCGGGCATGTTCGTGCTCGCTGCGGTGGGCGGAGTGGCGGTCGGTCTCGCGATGGGTCCGCCGCTGCACTGGCTCCGCCGGCGGCTCACCCAGCCCGTGCTGGAGAACACGCTCAGCCTGGCCACGCCGTTCGCCGCGTACTTCGTGGCCGAGTCGTTCCATGCCTCCGGAGTGCTCGCCGTGGTCGTGCTCGGTCTCTACCTCGGCCACACCGAGGCGGCGACCAGCTACGCGGCCCGGCTCCAGGCGCGCGCCGTCTGGCGGATGATCGACTTCCTGCTCGAATCCGTGGTGTTCGCGCTGATCGGGCTGCAACTGCCGGCGATCCTGGACGCGCTGTCGGGGCGGAGTCCGTTCTCGCTCGCCTGGTACGCCGCGCTGGTCCTGGTGCTGGTCATCGTGGTGCGGATCCTGTGGGTCTTCCCGTTCACCTACGGGCCGCGCTGGCTGTCCAAGAAGGTCCGCGAACGCGATCCCAGCCCGCGCTGGCAGGTGCCGGCGGTGATCTCGTGGGCCGGCATGCGCGGCGTGGTCTCGCTGGCCGCGGCCTTCGCGCTGCCGTCCGACTTCCCGGCCCGCGATCTGGTCCTCTTCCTCACGTTCGCGGTCGTGCTCGGCACCCTGGTGTTGCACGGCTTCACGCTGCCGTGGGTGATCCGGAAGCTCGGGGTGCAGGGCGACGAGTCCTACCAGGACAACCTCGCGCAGGCGTCCGCTCAGCACCGTGCGGTCGGTGCGGCCATCAACCGCCTGGACGAGCTCGTGCAGGCCGACTCGCCGCCGCCGGAGGACGTCGTGCAGCGGCTGCGCACGATGGCCGAGCACCGGCGGAACAGCGCGTGGGAGCAGCTCGGTGGCGGCACCGGCCCCGACCGTCCCGAGACGCCGTCGGACGCGTTCCGCCGGCTCCGCCGGGAGATGATCGACGCCGAACGGCACGACGCTGCTCAAGGCGCGCGACGTCGGTCACCTCGACGACGAGGTGATGCGGCAGGTCATGTACGAACTCGACCTCGAAGAGGCCATGCTCGACTGGCGCACCGGCCGATAGCCCAGCCACGAGCCTTTGGCGCTTCGCGCGAGCCGGCGCCCGCCCACCCGCGTTGGCGCGTTGGGCCGGCGGGCGGCCCCCCTCTGGCGCCTTTGGGCGACATTTTCCGGGCTATAGCACCGAAAATGTCGCCCAAAGCGGAGGGTTGGGGGCTGGGGCCGCCGCGGTCCGGCGCGGACTAGGCGGGGAGCTGGGGCGGGCCCTGCTGCTTGCGGTAGCGGTACATCGCGATGGCTCGGTCGGCGAGGTCGCCCGTGGAGCTCGCGTTGGCGATCGCGCCGAGTGGCACCGACGCGAACGGGATGAGCTTCATCAGCCCCTTGCGCGCCAGCTTCATGCCGACCATCTTCGCCAGCGTCACCGCCAGTGTGGTCAGCGAGCCGCCGGACTCGGTCACCGTGTCGCTGTGTTTGAGCAGCTCGGTGGGGTTCTTGCGGCGAGCGGCCACGTCCAGCGCGGTCTGCGCCGTGTCCATCACCTTGTGCACGTTCTGCAGCATCAGCAGTTCGGCCGCACGGTCCCGGCTGGTCGGGTCCTGGCCGAAGATCGTGGCCAGGTAGATCACCATCTGGGCCTGGTTCCAGGCCAGCACGCCGAAGTCGAGGACCGCGCCGACCCCGCCGGCGACCCCGGCCACCGCGCCGGAGTAGCTGCTCAGTCGGACGAACTTCTTCCGGGTCACCGACGCGAGGTGCTCATCGGTGACGTGCGGGAACCGGGACCGGAACTCCGCGATCCACTCCTGCGCGTCCGGACCGAACCGTTCGACCGCCGCGAGCGCCAGGTACTCCGGGGCGTGCAGGGGATCGGCCCGCATGTGGTCGAAGAGGCCGTCGGGGAGGAGCTCCGGCTTGCCGCTCGGGTCGAGGCTGGCGGCGACGAAGCTGTCGGCGGTGGCCTGTTCTTCGGCGGGCGGCGGCTGCGGTGCGGCGGCTGGCTGCGTGGCTTGCGGCGGCTGCGGCGCGGGCGGGGCCTCGGGCGCGACGGGCGCGGCCGAGGGCTGGTCGTCGGCGGCGCCGGCCGGCTGGTTCGGGGGCTGCGGTGGGGTGCTCATCGAGAGTCGAGGGTACGGCCTGGGCGCTTGCTTCGCGCGGGATGTGCGTGGCTGGGTGGACGGATCGGCGGCGACCGGCAGGATGTCGTCCGTGGCCACAGACAGCAAGGCGGCAGTGCCGGGCCGATGGCGGGCGCCAAGCCGTCATCTCCCCGTGCTCGTGGCGTTCCTCACCGCGTTCTACGGCGTGCACAGCATCGTGGTCGCGCTGCGGCCGGACAACGACGACGGCTGGCAGAGCCTGCAGGATTTCATCCCGCTGCCGGCGTCGGCTTCGGCGGTCGCGATCACGGCGGCGTCCGGCCTGCTGCTCGTCTTCCTCGCCCATGGGCTGTACCGGCGGAAGCGCCGCGCGTGGCGGCTGGCGGTGGCGCTCTGCGCGTTCCTGATGGTGGCGCACGTGGTGAAGACGTTCCAGCTGATGGCCGCGATCGCCGCGCTGGTGCTGCTGGTCATCCTGGTGATCTCCCGGCGGCAGTTCTACGCGCAGGGCGACCCGACCACGCGCTGGTTGGCGGTGCGGGCGTTCCTGCTGATCACCGGGTCGGGGTTCGGCGCCGGGCTGCTGATGCTGGAGCTCTACGCGCGCCGCGTGGTCGGGGATCCGTCGTTCGTCGAGCGCGCCTGGACCGTGCTGCTCGGCATGGTGGGGATCACCGGCCCGGTGCGGTACGTGAACGAGCGCACCGACTGGCTGGTCTCCTCGGTGCTCGCCGGGTTCGGGATCCTCGCCGCGGTCGTCACGATCTACCTCGCGCTCCGGCCGCAGGAGCCGACTCCCCGGCTGACCAGCGAGGACGAGAGCCGGCTCCGCGCGCTGCTGGAACGGCAGGGCCGGCGGGACTCGCTCGGGTACTTCGCGTTGCGAGCGGACAAGAGCGTGGTCTGGTCACCGACCGGCAAGGCGGGGGTCTCGTACCGCGTGGTCTTCGGGGTCGGTCTGGCCAGCGGCGATCCGATCGGTGACCCCGAGGCGTGGCCCGGGGCGATCGAGCCGTTCCTGGAGCTGTGCCGCCAGCACGCCTGGGTGCCGGCGGTGGTCGGTTGCTCGGCGCAGGCCGGCACGGCGTACCGGCGGCACGGGCTGCGCGTGCTGGAGATCGGCGACGAGGCGATCGTGGACGCGCAGTCGTTCAGCCTCGACGGGCGGAGCATGCGGAACGTGCGGCAGGCGGTCAAGCGGGTGGCCCGGGCCGGGTACACCGCCGAGGTGCGGCGCCAGCGCGACGTGTCGCCGGCCGAGCTGGCGGAGATGGCCAGGGTCGCCGACGCGTGGCGGGAGGGGAACACCGAGCGCGGGTTCTCGATGGCGCTGGGCCGGTTCGCCGATCCGGCCGACGCGGAGTGTGTGGTGGTCATCGCAAGGCACGACGGGATCCTGCGGGCACTGCTCAACTTCGCGCCGTGGGGCTCCGACGGACTCTCGCTCGACCTCATGCGGCGCGATCGGGGAGCCGACAACGGGCTCAACGAGTTCCTGATCACGGAGTTGTTGGCCGCGTGCCCCGAACTGGGTGTGCAGCGGGTCTCGCTGAACTTCGCGATGTTCCGAGCCGCTCTCGAGCGTGGCGAACGGCTCGGTGCCGGGCCGGTGTCGAAGCTCTGGAGCCGCACGCTGGTCTTCGCGTCCCGCTGGTGGCAGATCGAGTCGCTGTACCGCTTCAACGACAAGTTCGGCCCCGAGTGGCTGCCTCGGTACATCTGCTATCCGGACACGGTGGCGTTGGCCCGGATCGCGGTCGCCACGCTGGAGGCCGAGGCGTTCTGGCGGCGCCCGCGGCCGTTCCGGGCTTTGGGTAGCCGTGAGCATCTGACTCAGGTGTGAGTTTTGCTGGCTTTGCGGGGCCGGCGTGGCTCGGCGGCCTGGCGTGGGCCGGCCGGGCTGGCTGGCGTGGGCCGGCCTGTGGCCGGGCTGGCTGGCGTGGTTGGGCGGCCTGGACCGGGTGGCACGGGCTTTGGCCGGGGTTGGCGCGACCGGGGTGGCCCGGGCTTTGGCCGGGCCCGGCCGGCCGGCGCAGTGGAGCTTGACTGTCGTGACCTGGGGTTTTGTGGCGGTGGGATGTTGTGAGGACGGTGAAGGGGTAGTCGTTTTGCTCGGCCGTGGGGAGGCCCTGTACCCTCGTCGTCGGTGGCCTCGGTGAGGCCCCGGGAGGCTTCGCCTAGTCAGGTCTATGGCGCCGCACTGCTAATGCGGTTTGGGGTTACCCCCCATCCCGGGTTCAAATCCCGGAGCCTCCGCTGGTTAAACTGAAGAAGATGCGCTCGTAGCTCAACGGATAGAGCACTTGACTACGGATCAAGAGGTTGCAGGTTCGAATCCTGCCGAGCGCGCGTCTGGTTGAGACAGGTCAGAGGCCCCGCCGCCGTATGGCGCGGGGCCTCTGTTCTGCCCGAAGTGCTGCTCCAGCAGTAGCCCAGACAACGAGGGCTCCTGGCGGTACCGGCACGTCCGGATCCGGCATCGTCTCCCCTTCCTCCGGTGTCCGGACCAAGCGCCTTTCGATCCGCTGGAGTGCCTTCCGGGCGCCGATGGGGGACACGCGGGCGTGGGTCTTCATCGTCATCGAGAACTGCGCGTGCCGGAGAATCTGCATGGCAATCCGCGAGTGCACGCCGAGCGCCACCAGCCTGGAGCCGCGAGGTTCGCGGGCGTCGTGAGCCGTGTTTGGTCGACTCCGGCCCGCTTGATCACGGCGTCGAAGGCTCGGTTGGAGTTCCACGGCTCGATGGGCAACCCGGGTCGGCCAGTCTGGTACTTCTCGTGATGAACGCGGCAGGGGGTGCTCGGTCAGGGCGACGCGAGTGGCTGGAGCGGAATGCACAGTCCGGTCCAGTCGCCGAAAGCGAGCCGCAGGACCATGAACAGGGCACTTTCCAGTTCCGAGCCTGCCGGACCGGCGAAGCAGGGGCACTGCGTGAGCGGTTTGCCTGCGCGTCTGCACAGGGCTACACCAACCGCCTGTAAGGCGCGGGCGGCCGCGATGTCTGAGTCACCCGGTGGGAGGTCCAGGGCGCCGGAGATCGTCGCTGCTAATGCTTCCTCTGGACTTGGGCCACCGAACAGCTCCACCAGAAATCCGAGCCCGCTGACACGGCGGCGGGCTTGGCCACTGTGCAAGATGCGATCGGCGGCAGCGGCGAGGTCAGCACAATCGCGGATAGATAAGCCTGCAGCAGTCTCCTCACCGCCAATGGCAGCGAGCTGTCCAAGAACCTGTTCGGTCCAGGTGCCCTGAACAAGTTGGATCGCCTTGCTCGCCCGAGCGACCACGCGCGCCTCCCGCCGCTGACGACCGGCGGTGCTTGGAGTCGGTGAAGGTACAGCACGGCGCTGCGGCGTCGGTCGGGGAGCGGTCCGCCTGCGCTGCTTGGGCTGCTTGGGTTGGTATCCGCTTCGGCCGTTCGGATGCTGAAAACACCAGTCCTCACCTGCGGGCGGGCGGTTCTTGCACTTCCGCCCGTCGACCTTCACAGCACCGCATCGCGCCATCCTCCAATGCTCCACTGCGGTAACCGGCGATTACAAGAGGCGACGATGTCACTACTTTTAGTGGTGTCGGAAGTGAGAACTCTGGAGAGCATCACGGGTGTGCTCCGCTGGCGGAGCAACTTCTGGTGGTGCTGTACTCGGATTCCGACCGGCTGGAGCGCATCGACGACTACGTCCACGGCCGCCACGACGATCCATACCTGCCCGCCCAACCGGACGAGGAGTATCGGCTGTTGGCGAAGCGGTCGATCTCGAGTTGGATGCCGCTGTTGGTCGGCAGCCCAGCCCAGGCCCTCTAAGTTGACAGCTTCCGGCGCGGGTCGGCCACGGCGTCGAGTACCGCAATCGCCGCCCGCGAGACTGCAGGCGCCATGAACGACGACCGCACGATGGCGTTCCATTCGGCCACGAATTGGTCAGCGGCTAACCGGTGGAGGGTGAAGATTTGTGGCTCGAAGTCCCAGGTTTCGCCGCCTTCGTTCAGGACGGTCACGAACCAGGCAGCGAAATTCCTCCGGTGCTGGGGAGCTTCGCTCGGACCAGCACCGGAGGAATTCTGCGGCTGAATCAGGCGATCGTGCGGACCCGACGACGACGGGTCAGAACGGTGAGCGCCACGCCACCGCCGACTAGCGCCGCACCCGCGGCCAGGATGCCGCCCAGCGCCGCACCGGTCGCGGGCAGCGAGCCGCCGCCACCCGGAGCGGGTACCGGAGTCGCCGTCGGGGTCGTCTCGTTCTGGTGCAGGCCTGCGTCGACGCCGAAGACCTTGTCCTTGGCGATCCGCGCGGTCCTGGACAGGCCGACGGTGACCTTGCCCAGCTCGTACTCCCGCTGGGTCGCTTCGACGTCCGAGTCCTTGGACCGGTCGCCGCCCACGTGGAACGTCGTGAAGTGCCACGGATCCGACTCGTCACGCGCGTCGTAGGGCTGGGTGAACACGGCCACCTGAGTCAGACCAGGGCCAACGGTCTCGATGGTGTAGGTGCCGTCCGCCGCCGTCATGGCGAAATCGATGCCGTGCGCCGCATCGTCGTCATCGACCTTGGCCTTCGCGCGAGCCCGGGCGACCGCCTTGGCCGGGCTCTCGGCCGGCCGGTTTTCGAAGAAGCCAGGGTGACCGGCGAACACCACGATGTCCTTGACGCCCGGCTCGCCGGCGTCCCGGATGCCGTTGCGGTTGTTGTCGTGCCACACGCGCCCGGTCACGGTGATCCGCGGAACGTCGGGCAGTTCCGGGTCGAACACGCCAGCATCGAGGGTGACCGTGCCGCCGGCCTTCAGCTCGAGGCTCCGGACGTGACCAACCCAGATCTTCTTGCCGTTCGGGCCGTCCGTCTGCGCGGCCGTGAAGTCGGAGTCCTTGGCGTCGTTGGTGCCCTTGTTCGCGGGGCTGAACTCCCAGTAGATGGTGCGAAAGTCCACGCTCGTGCCGATCACCTCGACCCGGGCGGGGCCGGGCTTCGCGTCCCGGAATTCGTAGCTTCCGTCGTACCCGGTTCGCGTGGCCTCAGAGGTCTCGGCGCCGGTCGCCGACTTCTGCCACAGCAGCACCGTCACGCCCCGGACGCCCTCTTCCCACGAATCCTGGAGTCCGTTGCGCCGCTCGTCGTACCAGACCTTGCCGCGCACCACCGGTGCGACGTCGGCCTTGGGGAGCGTCCTACCGGTCGGCTTCGCCGAGACCGAGGGCGTCGGCGACGGGGTCGCGGAGGGGCTCGTCGCCGGAACGGACGGTTCGGCCGAGGCGCTGGGCGCCGGGCTGTCGGTCGGCACAGGTGTCGGCATCGGCGAGGCGGTTGGCTCGGTGGCCAGCGCCGGGCCGGCTATCGCGACGGACAGCACCGCTGCGGCCAGTGCGGCCGAAATGCTGGCGACGAGGCGTAAGCGAACCGCGCGGGGGGCCTGGTGGGGCACGTGAGGTCTCCTGGGTAGTGCGTAAGCATGATTGCCTGGTAAGCCAGCCATAAAGGTGCTCCTGGCTGACTCTGACGTAGATAGCGTCACTCGGCGCCAGTAAGAATACAGTTCCGTCGCAAGGCGAAATCCCGACCGGCGCCGTGCGCCCAGTGCGCCGGCTAGACGATGTAGCGCGGGTGTGTGAGCGACGGGAAGCCCTCGGCGACGCCCAGTTCGGCCAGCACCTCTCGGGCGAACGTCCGGACATGGTCCCAGCGCGAATCGGACGCGAGCGCGAGCTCGGACCAGAGCCAGTCCCTGTCCTGGGCATCGCTCATCGCCGCGAGAGCCCGATCGATGGTGGCGACGTTCGCCGCCTGGGCAGCCGTGATCGACCCCTGCGCGACGAGCTGACCGACCAGCCGAACCAACCCCGCCGACTACCCGGTCGATGAACCAGACAAGAATGCTCAATACACCCACAGGTACCCAAGAGCCGTGACCGCCGACCGAAGGACGAGCCCGCCGTGACCGAACCACACATCCTGCTCAGCGGTGAGAAGTTAGCCCTCGGCCTGCTTCGCGCGGACATGCTGCCCGAATACCACCGCTGGGAGAACGATCCGGCTGTGCTCCTCGGCTACGGCACCCAGCTTCCGCAGTCCTGGGAAGCCCGCGCCGCCGGATACGAGGACCAGCGCCGCGACGCAGACCGGCAAGGCCAGTTCGAGGTCGTCCGCCTCGAAGACGGCCAGGCAATCGGGATGACCTCGCTCGACATCGATCACTCACTCCGCATTGCCGAATTCGCGATCCTGCTCGCCCCGGAAGCGCGTGGCCAGGGCTACGCCACCGAGGCCACCCGCCTCACGCTCGACTGGGCTTTCCACCTCGCCGCGGTCCGCATGGTCTGGCTCAAGGTCCTCCCGCCCAACGTCGCCGGTATCCGCGCCTACGAGAACGCCGGCTTCCGGCCCGCCGGCGCCCTCCGGCAATCCAGCTACTGGCTCGGCCAGCCCTGCGACGAGCTGCTGATGGACGCCCTGCCCACCGACTTCTCCGGCCCGTCGGCCGTCACGGCGCTCTCGACCCCAGCCGAATCAAGCTCACCCAAGGCGTAGTCCGGCCCGGCCGGCGTTCGGCGTTCCCCGGCGCGGGCCGGCGTTCGGCGTTCCCCGGCCCCGGCCTCCGTTCGGCGTTCCCCGCCCCGGGCGGCGTTCGGCCTTCCCCTGGCCGGCCGGCGTTCGGCGTTCCCCGCGCCGGCCGGGCGTTGACCAGCACCGCTCAGATGAAGAGACCGCCAGTGGCGCGGAGATTCTGGCCGGTGATCCATTGCGAATCAGGGCCGGCGAGAAACGCGACCACGTTGGCGATGTCGGCCGGTTGCCCGAGCCGCTGCAACGCCGTGAAGCCCACCACCTGGTCGAACGCCTCCGGTGGATTGGTCGCCCTGAGCAGGTCGGTGTCGGTGGCGCCGGGCGAGACGGTGTTCACGGTGATGCCACGCCCGCCGAGCTCGCGGGCGGCCACGGCGGTGAACTGCTCGATCGCGGCCTTGCACGCGGTGTACAGGGCCAGGCCCGGCGCGGGTATCACGGTGTTCAGCGTCGAGAGGTTGATGATGCGGCCGCCGTCGCGGAGGGTCCGGCCGGCGCGCTGGATCGCGAAGAACGGCCCCTTCGCGTTCACCGCCATGATCCGGTCGTAGGTGACGTCGAGGATGCCGGTCGGCGGATTGATCGCCGCGTTGTTCACCAGGATGTCTAAGAGGGACCATCAATAGGGCACTGATCGGCTGCGTCGGCGCCAGAGGCCGACCGGCGGCGTCGTCGTCGTCGGCCATGCAACAACGGCATGACCTCCTCCTCCGCCTTGCCGGACGACCCCTGACATCCGCCTCGCTCGACCGTCCCTATAGACGGTCCCTCTAGCCGCCGAGCCGCTTGTCGGCCTCGTCGAACAGCCGCTCCACGTCCGCCAGTAGCCCCTGATCGGCCCGGACCGCGTGCGCCTCGCCGCCGGCGGCCATGACCTGCGCGACCACCTCGTTGGCGGCCGCCTCGTCCGACACGTAACTGAAGACGACCGCGGCGCCATCATCGGCAAGCCGCTCGACGATCGCGCGACCGATGCCCCGCGAACCCCCGGTGACCAGCGCGTTCTTGCCTGCCAGCGAACCCATCCCGGCCTCCCTTGTCAGAGGAAACGGTGCATGATGTGCAGCCCGACATAGCCCTTCTCGGGATGCCGGAAGCCCTCCGGAAGCGTGCCCAGAATCTCGAAACCGAGCGAACGCCACAGCGCGACGGCCCGGGTGTTGGTCTCGACCACGGCGTTGAACTGCATCGCGCGGTACCCCTCCGAGCGCGCCCACTCCAGCACGTACTCGCCCAGCGCGCGCCCGACACCCCGCCCACCGTGGTCGGGGGAGACCATGAAGCTCGCGCTCGCGATGTGCGACGCCGGCCCCATGTGGTTCGGGTTCATCTTGGCGGTGCCGAGCACGGTGCCGTCCGAGTCGACCGCCACCACGGTGCGGCTCGGCGCCGTGAGCATCCACATCGTTCTGGCCTGCTCCTCGCTGACGTCCGGCTCCCACGTGTAGGTCTCGCCGGCCGACACGATGCCGTGGAGGAAGGGCCAGATCGCCGGCCAGTCGTCCGCGGTCGCTTCCCTGATCTGCATGGCCTCCAGCATGCCGCGCGGACCGGCCCGTTGCGAGCGTATTTGCCCCGCTTGGCTGCCTCCCGGCAGCGGCGCATGTGGACAGAATTCTTTCAATGACACGTGTATCTGCAGGTCACAGGCACCCCCTGATCGGTAGTCGCGACGCAGCCCGCCGCGGCTGATCACGCTCACGCCGCGCGAGAGCCGCGCGCCGTATCCGTCGATCAGGAGCCTTCGATGTTCACGATCAAACGCAGCATCACCGTCCTCGCCAGCGCCGTGCTGGTGCTCGCCGGCCTCGCCACCCCGGCGCAGGGCGCCATCGGTTACAACTCGCTCTTCCAGAATGCGAACAGCCGGCGGTGTCTGGAGATGCCGTACTCCGCCACCGCCAACTTCGCCGCGGCCGGCCAATACGACTGCCACGGCGGACGGAACATGCAGTGGAACTACAACACCTCGACCGGCCTCATCCAGAACGTGCACAGCGGCAAGTGCCTCGAAGTCCTCTACTACGCCACGCACAACGGCGCGCCGGTCGGCCAGTACGACTGCTACGGCGGCGCGAACCAGCAGTGGGACATGAACAAGTCGAACGGCCTGATCTACAACCGGTTCAGCCGCAAGTGCCTGGAGGTCTACGGCTACAGCACGGCCAACTTCGCGCCCGTCGTCCAATGGGAATGCCACGGCGGCCCCAACCAGGTCTGGTGGTGGCGCTGAGGATCGGCAAGGACGCCGCCCACGGGGCGGCGTCCGCTCGCCGGTTGTCGGGTTCGTCCAAGACGTGGGTGCTGACGAGGCGCAGAGTGGTCGGCATGACTGAGATTTCCGATCGTTACCGTCGCCTGTCCGACCAGTTCGCCGCCCGGATCGCGGCCGTCTCCGGAGAACAGTGGGACAACCCCTCGCCGTGCGAAAAGTGGACCGCGCGGGACGTGGTCAAGCACGTGGTCGAGACCCAGGGCATGTTCCTCGGGCTGGTGGATCGCAAGCTCGGCCCGGTGCCCGAGGTGGCCGAGGACCCGGCCGGCGCGTGGGACGCGGCCCGTTCCGTCATCCAGTCCGACCTCGACGACCCCGCCAGGGCCGGCACCGAGTTCGACGGCATGTCGGGCCGGCAGACGTTCGAAGAGGCCATCGACCGGCTGATCTACCTCGACCTCGTGGTGCACGGCTGGGACCTGGCCCGCGCGACCGGGCAGGACGAGCGGATCGAGCCACCGGACGCTCAGCGGGTGCTGACGATCGCCAAGACGTTGGGCGACGCGCTCCGCGGACCGGGCGTCTGCGGCCCCGCGATCGAGGTACCGGCCGACGCCGATGACCAGACCCGGGCCCTCGCCTACCTCGGCCGCCGCGCCTAGGGCCGGTTTCCTAAGCCCTCTGCCGGCTGCGCCGCGCCCGAGAACGTCGTCGAGAGGGCGAGCCTGACGACGCCACGCCGCTGGTCCTTGAGGTTTGCGCCTCCGTCCGCTGCACTGTTCACACTCTGGCAACAGTGCGGTCCGACGGAGGCGATGCGGCGTGACATCAGAAGTCGCTAGTGCCAGGAGCGAGTCGTTCGAGCTGGTCGAGACGGTCATCCCGGCGCCGCCCGGTCCGCCGCTGCTGGTGCGGACCCAGGCGGACGAGATGTGGTTCGTCCTCGAAGGGGAACTCCGGGTCAAGGTCGGCCGGCGGGTTTTCCCTGCCGTGGCCGGTTCCTTCGTCTTCGTGTCGAAGGGCAAGGCGCATCGCTTCCAGAACATGGGGGATCTGCCGGCGCGGATCTTCGCGATGACCACCCCGGCGGCCGGCGAGGCCATCGCCAGGGCGGCAGCGCTCTAGCCTGGCCTGGCGCGTGCGGCGGAGGCTGTTGCGGCAGGATCAGCGCATGCAACCTCTGTCGTCCGGCCCTGCCGACCGTGCCATCGTGAAATCCACGGCGGTGCCGGACCCGGCGGCCCAGCTCGAGACCTTGCGGCGGCTGCGTGGCCGGATTCCGGTGCCACCGCTGGTCAAGGCGGCGGACGGTAGCGCAACGATCGGCGCGGTCCGGGGTGTGCCGGCGCAGCAACTACTCGAGGACGGCCGGGCCAGCGCCGTGTTCCGTGCCTGCGGTGTCCTGTTGCGACGGCTGCACGGGCTGGAGGTCGGCGAGGTCGCGGCGCAGCTGAGCGGCTCCGGACGGGCACTCGTGCACGGCGATTTCGGGGTGCACAACGTGCTGCTGGACCCGACCACGCTGGAGGTCACCGGCGTGCTGCGCTGGGAATGGGCGCGCAAGGGGGACGGGGTCGAGGACCTGGCATGGTTCGAGTGGATCGTCCGGGGCTACTGCGAGCCGCACCTCGACCTGCTCACCGACTTCTTCGCCGCCTACCGCGGTGACATCCCACCCTGGACCACCCGCCAGGCCGCCATGCTCACCGGCTGCCGGGAACGGCTCGACTTCCACCAGCGCACCGAGCCGGGCGGCCACGGGGTGGCCAGGTGGAAGCGCAGGCTGGTCACCACGGCCACCTGGACCGGCTGAGTCGCCCGTTCGGCCGACGCTCAGCCAGAGCCTGGCCGTGCGGACGCTGGACAGCGGCGAACGGCCGGGTGCCGGCTGGCCAAGGGGCTGATCCGCTGGCCGGCCACGGACCGCCGCGGCGGGTTAGGGTGACTTCTGCCCGCTTGCCCGGACCGGCCCGTGCCTAGGAGGTACCCGTCAGCATGCGCTTACGGCGATCTCGCTGGACCATGCTGGCCACCGCGGCAGTGCTCGTGCTCACCGCCGCCTGCTCGCCGGGTGGCGACGACAACGCCGGCGCGCGAACCGTGCCGTCCGGGCCGGTCACGCTCTCCCCGCCGAAGTCCCAGCCGCAGAACTGCACGGTCTCGGCCAAGCTCGTGCCCAGTTGCGGCGCGCTGCTGGGGGTCAGTGCCGAGCCGGGCGGCGACGCCGACGTCGCGGCGCTGGAAGCGCGGATCCAGCGCAAGTTCGACCTGGTCTACGAGTTCCACGGCATCGACAAGCCGTTGCCGGCGCGGGACGAGGAGCGACTGGTCGCCGAGGGCCGGATCCTGCACGTGAACATCGAGGCCAAGGAGTTCACCGATCCGAGCCACCCGGACGTGGAGTGGAAGCGGATCATCGCCGGCGAGTTCGACGCGGTGTTGCGCGAGCAGGCCGTCGGGCTCGGTGCCCTCGGCTCACCCGTGATGGTCACGTTCGACCACGAGGTGGACTCGCCGAAGCGCGTGGGCACCCGCGGCACCGCGGCCGAGTTCGTCGCGGCCTGGCGCCACATCCACCGGCTGTATGCCGCGGCCGGCGCCAAGAACATCGTCTGGGTCTGGGTGGTCACCGGATACGAGGGCAACACGAGCTCGGTGCCGAGCGTCTACCCCGGCAACGAGTACGTGGATTGGCTCTCCTGGGATCCGTACAACATGGCCGGCTGCATGACCGGCAAATTCAAGCCGAAGCAGTGGCTGTCGTTCGCGGACTCGGTGCGGCCGTTCTACAACTGGTTGCAGACCCAGGGCGCCCGCACCGGCATCGACAAGAACAAGCCGTACCTGCTGAGCGAGTTCGGCACCGTGCCCGATCCGGACGACCCGACCGCCGCGGCGCGCTGGTACGCCGAGATTCCCGCCGCGCTGGAGGAGTTCCCCCAGGTCAAGGCGTTGCAACTGTGGAACAGCAAGGTGGAGGCGTGCGACTTCCGGATCGAGCGGGAGCCGGCCACGTTGAGCGCGTTCAGTCAGGTGGCCCGCACGCCGACCTTCGCCAGCGCCTCCGCCGGCCTCGCCGCCGCCCTCGCCAAGCGCTGACCCACCGGCGCGGCCGCCCGCCGTTCATCCCGCGCATTTGGGCGACATTTTCGGTGCTATAGCACCGAAAATGTCGCCCAAAGCGGGGAAGTGACGCTACGGCTTGCGGACGCAGGCGAAGAGGTGGCGGGCGTAGTTGCGGTCGTGCGGGGGCACCGCGTCGGCGTCCGGACCGAGGTCGATGATCTCGTCGAACGTGGTGTGCTCACGCAGGAACGCGGCCACCTTCTCGGTGTTCCAGCCCTTCAGCGACTCGCTGAACCACTCCTCGTGGTCCTGGCCGGTGTCGAAGAAGAGCACCGAGCCGGTCACGCCGTCCAGCAGCTTGATCAGCTCGACCTCGTCCACCTTGGCCCGACCGAGCGCGAAGTGGTGCAGCAGGCTGAAGCACGAGACGACGTCCCACTTCTGGCCGGCGTCGCGGAGCAGGTCGACGCAGTCGCCGATCTGGATCGCGCCGTCCTCGAGGCCGTACGCGGCCTTGCCGAGCGGGATCGCCAGCGGGTCGCGCTCCATCCCATTGGCGCGGTAGCCCAGCCGGTCCATCTCCTTGACGAACCAGCCGTAGCAGCTGGCGACGTCCAGATAGGACGAGGTGGCCGGCGGCAGCAGCTTGCGCTCGTCGAGGAACGCGGCCATCTTCTCCAGTCGATCCACACAGCGGCGCACGGTCGGCCACGAGGTGCGCAGTTCCGGGCCGGGGAGCGGCTGGTAGAGCTGCCGGTCGCCGTCGAGCCAGCTCATCTTGATCAGCAGGTCCTGCAGCGGGGTGGTGACCGAGGCCCACTTCGCGGTCACCAGCACCGCTCGCTCACCCCGGGCCACCGCGAGCGCCACCCGGTGGTGCCCGTCGAGGATCTGGAAGTGGTCCGAGCCCTTGATCGGCGCGACCAGGATCGGGTCACCCGGCTGGCTGTGCCCGGCCGGCGAGGCACCGTCATCGGCCACCCCGCGGTACCGGTCGATGAAGCTGCGGGCGACCCGCACGACGCCGGCCTCGTCCACGGCCGCGAAGTAGTTGCCCTGGGCGCTGACGCAGGCGGCTGCCATCGTGCCGTACGGGCTGGCCAGGATCTCGTCGTCGGTGAGGTCGTCACCGCGCTTGTCGGCGAGCTCCAGCAGCGCCACGTGCGGACCCTCGGCGACCGGCGTCGACGGCCACATCAGGTCGCCGAGCTGCTCCGCGAACTGGGTGGCCGTGAAGTCACGGGCGTTCTGCGCGCCGAGCAGCAATTTGTCGACCGGCACCGAGAGCGACCACGGCCGCCGGAGCAGCACCTTCGAGACCGCCAGCCGGACGGTCGGCGGCACCGGGGCGCGGCGCAGTCCACTGCCGACCGCGGCGCGGGCCGGTGCGGTGCGCCGACCGACCTTCCGCACCAGCTGCCGTGACTTGTGTCGGACAACGCGTAGCGTCAACGCGGGCATGGGCCTTGCTCCCTTATCGCTCGGCTCGCCAGGCCAGCGGCCTGTCGAGCAACTCGGCCAGTGCGGCGTCGTACGGTTCGAAGTGCGCCTCGAGGCGCTTGCGGGTGTCGTCGGCCAGCGGCTGCGGCCGCTCCCGGGCGTTCCAGCGGCCGAACGCTGGCGGCTGGAACGGCGGCAGGCCGGTGAAGGCGAGGATCTGGTCGTACGTCCGCTGCGGCTCGGCCGCGAACGTCTCGCTGTCCAGCACCAGCACCTGGTCGCGCCCGAACAGGTCGAAGAGCCGCCGCACCTGTTCGAGGTACTCGCCCTTGGCCAGGTAGGAGTGGTGCCGGTGGGAGTGGCTGGCGTACCGGGGGTCGGCGCGCATCTTGTCGGCCTCGCCGGCGAGCCGCTCGGGCTCCAGTTCCAGCGCGAGCTCGAACGTCTCCGCCGTCTCGAAGCCGCCGGTGACCTCCCGCCGGTACTGCGAGAAGGCCCGCTCGACGGGGTCACGGAGCGCCACGATCAGCTTCATGTCCGGCAGGTCGCGGGCCAGCCGCTCGGGCGCGCACGGGTGGAACATGTAGTACCCGCTGGACTCGAACGTGCGCGGGCCGCCGGCGACCCCGGCGGTGCGCCGCTCGGCCAGGGCACGGATCGGGAAGTGGCCGCGGTACCAGCTCGCGCTCCGGTAGTACGCGAGGTCGAAGTAGTTGATGCCCTTGTGGAACGCCGGCGGCACGATCGCGGGGTGGGCGAGGAGCGCGCGGTGGATCGCGGTGGTCCCGGCCCGCTGCGCCCCGGCCATGATGAAGCTCGGCATCATCCGGAGACCGGCGGTGCCGTGGCCGAAGACGACCGTGGCCTTGCGGCCGAGTTGTTTGACGGCCGGCGGCGCCGAACTGCGCGAGATCAACATGTACTCCCTGGCGGTACGAAACGGTGGTCGGTGGTGCGGTTCGGGGCCTGCTCAGCGTTGGTCCACGAGGAACCGCAGCAGCGAGTCGGCCCGCGCGCGGAGCGGTTCGCCGGTGTCGAGCTGGGCGGCCAGCAGGTACCGGGAGCACAGTTCGAGCAGGTAGAGCGTGGTGGTCGCGGCGGCCAGCTCGGCCGGCACGTCCACCTTGGCCAGCTCGGCCTCGGCCTGGCGGTGCAGCTGGGCGGTGGCCGCGTCGCCGTCGCCGGTGGCCGCCGTGTCCAGCGCCTGCCGGTAGTGCAGGACGTCGAAGCCGAGCGGCACGCCGGCCGCGAACCGCTCCCAGTCCCAGAGCACGATGCCGTCGCCGCGCCATTGCAGGTTCCACGGGGTGAAGTCACCGTGCCAGCAGCCGAACCGGAACGCGGTGTCGCCGTGCCGGCGCTCCACCTCGTCCACCACCGACTTGAGCTGGGCGCGGGTGTCGGCGTCGTTGACCGCGTCCACCGCCTTGCGGGTCTGTCGCCAGTACTCGCTCACGGTCAGCCCGGCCGTCAGCACGCCGGTCGAGGCGGCCAGCTCGGCGATCGCCGCGTACGGCACCTCGTCCCTGGCGGGCTTCGCGGACGTGGGCAGCGGCGAGAGGATCAGCAGCTCCAGCCCGTTCCAGCTGACCAGGTCGATCAGCTCCGGCGCGGTCACCAGGCTGAGCGGCAGGTCGCCGACCCGGCGCAGCGCCTCGGCCTCGCCGCGCACCAGCGTCCGGGCCATCGCGGTGTCGCCCACCTTGACGAACGCCCTGGTCCGGCCGGCGGGCGTCAGCACGTGCAGGATCGGCTTCTGGTTGGCCCTGCGGTTACCCAGGCCGAGGCTCACCACGACCGGCTCGCCCAGCACCTCGGCCAGCACGTCCTCCACCGACCGCGCACCGCCGGCCAGCCCAGCCGCGCGGTCATCGCCCGAACCCGGACTGCCGGTCGGCACGCTGATCCGCACCCGGTCCGGCAACAGCCGCTCGCCAACGCCGGTCCGGAGCACCAGCGCGAGCCCGGCCCGGCCGTACCGCTCGGTCCGGCTCAGCGCCTGGCTGTACCGGCGCATGGCGGCGGCCGCTGCGGCGGGCACCCCGACCGGCACGATCAGCCGCGGGTGCTCGGCGTTCGGCAGGAACGCGAACTCGCGCACCACCCGCGTGCCGGGATCCCGGTGCGGGCCACGGACCAGGGCAGCCGTCGCCGGCGCTGGCCAGAGGGTCTGTGCGGTGGCGACGAGATCCTCGGCCGCCGCTGGTAACCGGACGGCGGTCATGAGACGGCCCCCGGAGTGAGCATCGCAGCGACGTAGGAGCGAGGAGCGGAGCGGAGGCGGTCGGCGGGGAGCGCGGTCATGAGACGGCCCCCGGAGTGAGCATCGCAGCGACGTAGGAGCGAGGAGCGGAGCGGAGGCGGTCGGCGGGGAGCACGGTCATGAGGCCTCCACGGAGGTGAGTTGGGCGTGCTGCGCACGCTCGTCGGCGCGGAGCTGCTCGGCCCGCCACATCAGGCCGACGGCGATCATCAGCGTGAAGAACGTGGCGGTACCGAAGTCGTAGACGAACATCTCCAGCGCGCACATCAGCAAGATGGCGCAGCCGGCGATGGACAGCGGGCTGCGTTCTCGCCAGTGTCGGGCGAACCGGATCGCGAAGAAGCCCAGGAAGAGCGAGCCGCCGACCACGCCCTGGAAGAACATGATCGAGAAGAAGACGCCCTGGGTACCCAGCGGCGGGACGCCGCAGTTCGGGCACTGGGCGGTGTCGCCGCCGGCGATCGAGAAGAAGCTGCCCTGGACGTTGCGGGTGGTACCGAACCCGATGATCGGCGAACCCTGGACCACGCTGGAGATCGTCAGCGACGAGAGCTGCGAGCGCCGGTCGTTGCTGTGCTGGTGCTCCAGGCGTTCGTTGGCCAGCGTGCCGAGCGGCGAGAAGACGAACATCACCGCGGCGATCACGATGCCGGTGACCAGCGCGTAGACGGCGATCACCTTGCCCATCGCGGCCAGCCGGAACACCACGTAGACCAGGCCGAGGCCGATCGCGCCCCAGAGGCCGCGGTTGAGCGAGTACACCACCGGGATGGCGGACGCGACCAGCACCAGCGGCGCCAGCGTCTTGCGCCAGCCTGCGCCCCGGCCGAACCAGGACAGCAGGAAGAACGGCAGGTACAGCGAGAAGTTCGCGCCCCAGCTGTTGGCGTACGCGAACGGCGCCACTGGCCGCGACTCCTCGTAGCCGAGCACAGCTTGAATTTCCGACGTTCGCGGGTGCACCAGACTTTGGACAAAGCCGTTCGAACGCAGACCGCCCGGCAGCAAATACTCGATAGCCGAGTTGAATTCGATACGCGGTAGGAATGTGCCGACCAGTCCGCCTATCACCACGATCAGGAACATGTAGCCGAGTAGTCGGACCACCCGTTGGGTGGGCAGGTCGCGCTCGCTCAGGTTGCCGACGTAGAGCAGCACGACCGTGGCGGAGAAGTACACCGCGACCCGGTAACTGAACGTCAGGTAGCGGTCGAAACCACCATCGGTCTGGATCGATCCGGGCGCACTGGCCTGGAGGACGAAGACCCCGACCAGCAGGAAGAGCAGAAAGAGCAGCCAGAAGCCGAACCCGCGGGGCAGCCGCAACGGCCGCTGCCGGTAGAGCCGCACCCCCATCGGAATGGCCACGGCGATGAACGCGAGCTCGGAGACACCGAGCACCCACCAGAGCGGAAAGCCCAGGTAGAGGGCGTACATCGGCCAGCCACGGGGGAGCGAGACCCAGCGCCGACGGGCCACCTCGGGCCAGGCCGTGGGCCAGCTAACCGCCGCGGAACCCGGCGCCGGCTCGGCTCCCGGATCAGCCGTCGCGGCATCCGTCGGCTCGGAGGCCGTGCCGGAGACCGCCGCACCAGGGCGTGCCTCTACACCGGTCTCCAACGCTTCGCACCCCCACCTAGACAGACGATTCTTTTCTGACCCGATTCGGAAGAGTTCACGTTACCCCGTGGTGATACCGGAGCCCGGCTCCGATCTGCTCGCGACCAGCCGATGCGCTGATCCCCCGAACGGCTGGTATTTCTCCCTCCACCCCAGGATCTAGTTGACCAGTACGTCGGCAGAGGGAGACTGCCGATGCACGGACGACGAGGGCTGGTGGGGGCTGACCTGAGCCGCGTCCAACGTCGTTCGCATTGGCGCGAACGATTCACGTGCGTATTAATCCGGGAGGGGCCAGTGCGAAGTCGCCACGTCTTATCTGTATTGACTGCCGGAGCGCTGATTGTCGGGATGACCGCATCTCCGGCGCTCGCGGTACAGACCGCCCAGGACCGGGTCGTGAGCGAGGCTCCGGCCGCATTCACGCCGAATGTCCTGAACGGTCAGGTCGAAGCGGTTGTCCAGGTCGGCAACACGATGATCATCGGTGGGTCGTTCAGCCAGGTCCAAGCGGCCGGCAGCACCACCACGCTGACCCGCAACAACATCCTCGCGTTCAACGCGACCAACGGTGCCCTGAGCACCACGTTCGTCCCGTCGTTCGACGGTGAGGTCACCAGCCTGCTGGTCGCGCCGGACGGTCAGTCGGTCTACGTCGGCGGCTTCTTCAACAACGTGAACGGGCAGGCCTCGCAGAGCCTCGCCAAGCTCAGCGTCGCCAACGGCCAGCGCGTGGCCGCCTTCACGCCGCCGTCGATGGACGGCCGGGTCAAGGACCTGCGCCTCACCGGCGGCCGGCTGTGGGTCGCCGGGACGTTCGACAACGTGTCCGGCGTCGCCCGGACCGGCCTGGTGACGGTCAACCCGATCACCGGCGTGCGCGACAACTACATGGGGCTCTCGATCACCGGCCAGCAGAACGGCGGCGACACCCAGGTCCTGAAGATGGACGTGACGCCGGACGGCTCGAAGCTGGTCGGCATCGGCAACTTCACCACCGTCGGCGGCCAGCCCAACCAGCAGATCTTCATGCTGGACCTGACCGGCCCGAGCGCGGCGCTGGCCAACTGGCAGACCACGTACTACACGTCGACCTGCGCGTCGGCCTTCAACTCGTACATGCGGGACCTCGACATCTCGCCGGACGGCACGTACTTCGTGGTCAGCACCACGGGCGCCTACCGTTCGCCGCCGGCGGCCTGTGACACCACCGCGCGGTTCGAGACCAACGCCACCGGCTCCGGCCTCACCCCGACCTGGGTCGAACTACACCGGCGGCGACACGACGTACGCGGTCGCGATCACCGGCACCGCGGTCTACGTCGGCGGGCACATGCGCTGGGAGAACAACCCGCTCGCCGGTGACAACGCCGGACCGGGCGCGGTCGGCCCGCGAGGGCATCGCGGCGCTCGACCCGACCAACGGCCTGCCGCTCAGCTGGAACCCCGGCCGGACCAAGGGCATCGGCGTGCTGGACATGCTCGCCACCCCGCAGGGTCTCTGGGTCGCCAGCGACACCGACCGGATCGGCAACTTCTCCTACCGGGCGCGGATCGCGCTGATGCCGCTCGCGGGCGGCACCCTCGTTCCGCCGCGGGGCACCGGCGCGCTGCCGGGCAACGTGTACCAGGCCGGCCAGGTCGTGGTCCCGGCCGATCCGTCGGTGCTCTACCGGGTGAACGCCGGTGGCGGCGCGATTCCGGCGACCGTTCCCGGCCCGGACTGGGCCGCCGACTCCGACGCCGCCAGCCCGTACCGCAACGCCGCCAGCAACGCGGCCGGCTGGGGCGCGGGCGCCACGGTCGACGGCACCGTTCCGGCGGGCACGCCGTCGGCGATCTTCGACTCCGAACGCTGGGACCCGAACGGCGACCCGGAGCTGGAGTGGAACTTCGCGGCGCCAGCCGGGACCCCGCTGCAGGTGCGGCTCTACTTCGCCAACCGGTGCACCTGCACCTCGGGCGTCGGCCAGCGCGTCTTCAACGTCTCGATCGACGGGACGCCGCGGCTGACCAACTACGACATCGTCGCCGACGTGGGTGACCAGCGCGGCACGATGAAGGCGTACAACGTCACCAGCGACGGCAACGTGGACATCGACTTCGCCCACGTGGTCGAGAACCCGCTGATCAACGGCATCGAGATCATCCGTACCGACATCCCGCCGGTGGACGCCGACCTGAGCCAGCTCAGCCGGCGCTCGTTCGACGGCGACGTGCCCGGCGCGCTCCACCGCGGTGGCGTCCGCGATCGACTGGGCGCAGGCCCGCGGCGGCGTGATGATCAACGGCACGCTGTACTACGGCTGGAGCGACGGGAACTTCTACTCCCGCACGTTCAACGGCACGACGTTCGGCGCGCAGACCGCCGTGAACACGCACGACCAGATCGTGCCGCTGGCCTCCTGGCACGCCGAGGTGCCGAACATCACCTCGATGTTCTACGACGACAGCCAGGGCCGGCTGCTCTACACGCTGGCCGGCCAGAGCTCGCTGTTCTACCGGTACTTCACGCCGCAGAGCAACGTGGTCGGCACGCTCCGGTTCACCGCCAGCAGCGGCGTCGCCGGCGTGGACTTCGGGCAGGCGGCCGGTGCGTTCCTCGCCGGCGGCAAGCTCTACGTCGGCAACCGCTCGGACGGCTCGCTGACCCGGGTGGACTGGGCCAACGGGGCACCGATCGCCGGCACCGCCACCGTGGTGAGCAGCCCGGCGCTGGACGGCGCGGACTGGCGGGCCAGGGCGATGTTCCTGTTCGCCCCGCTCGGTGGCACGCCGTCGAACCAGCCGCCGGTGGCCAACTCGTCGATCAACTGCACGGCGCTGGCCTGCACGATGTCCGGTACCGGTTCGACCGATCCGGACGGCGGCATCGTCAGCTGGGCGTGGGAGTTCGGTGACGGCGACGTCGACAGCGGCGCCAACGTCTCGCACAGCTACGCCAGCGGCGGCACGTATCAGGTCAAACTGACCGTGACCGACACGGACGGCGCGACCAACTCGATCACCAAGCCGGTGACCGTGTCCGTGCCGAGCATTCCGGTGTCGTTCGTCGGCAAGTCCAGCGCCAACGGCAACTCGACCTCGCTCGCCGTGGCCCGGCCCGCCGGGGTCGCCGCCGGTGACGGACTGCTCCTGTTCGCCACGGCGGCACTCGGCACGGCGACGATGGCGGACCCGGCCGGCTGGACGCCGGTGCGGACCGTCGCGTCGACCGCGTCCGGTACGGGCATCGTCACCAAGGTCTGGCAGCGGGTCGCCACGGCGGCCGAACCGGCGAGCGTCACGGTGACGCTCTCCGCGCTGGCCAAGTCGGACCTGCTGTACCTGGCGTACCGGGGCACCGCGCCCGCTGGCCCGGTTGCGGTGGACGCGGGGGCCGCGGAGACGGCCTCCACCGGCGCGCACGTGACGCCGGAGGCCACCTCGACCAGTTCGGCGTGGGTCCTGTCGTACTGGGCGGACAACTCCTCGGCCACCACGGCGTGGACCGCACCGGCCGGCCAGACCGCGCGCAGCACCTCGTTCGGCACCGGCGGTGGGCGGGTCACCTCGCTCGCCACCGACAGCGGCGCCCCGGTGGCCATCGGCACCCAGGGCGGACTGACCGCGACGGCCAACTCCAGTAGCGCAAAGGCCACCATGTGGACGATTGTGCTGTCCGACTAGAGCGCGTTCGAGAGGCTGTTTGATATCCCGGTAAGGCATCCGCAATAGGGACAGACGCTATTCGCGGACGACCGGTGCAAGGGCCCGGTGGCGAGTCATTCGCCGCCGGGCCCTGGCATCGCCGCCGGGCTTGCCGGCGTTTGCGCAGGCCGCGGCGGCACGTCCGCGGGTGAGCTCGCACGCTCGGACCGGGCCCGACAACCAGCCCTTAGGCGGCCCCCGTACTGTCCGAACGGCTGGTATTTCCGGCGGGCTCCGGGGATCTAACTCAGCAGTGCACCAGCAGGTTCATTGGCTGGAGCGCCGTCGACGAGGGCCGGTGGGGGCTGTCCTGAGCCGCATCCAGTATCGATCGCACTGACGCGAACGATTCGCGTGTGGAACTTGGAGGAGCACGTGCGTAGCCGCCACATTCTGTCGGTACTCGCCATCGGGGCATTAGCCCTCGGCACCCAGACATTTCTTGCGCCCAATGCATTCAGCGTCCAGGTGCCGCAGGATCATGTCGTCAGCGAGGTGGCGGCGCGTTTCACGCCGCACGTACTCGACGGTCAGGTCAATGCGATCGTCCAGGTCGGCGACACGATCATTCTCGGCGGCCTGTTCAGCCAGGTTCGTACCGACGAGGACGAGACGGTACTGACGAAGCACAACGTGGTCGCGTTCAGCGCCACCACCGGAGCGCTCAGCACCACGTTCGTACCGTCCTTCGACGGCGAGGTCACCTCGCTGCTGATCTCCCCGGACTCCAAGACCGTCTGGGCCGGCGGCTTCTTCGACACGGTGAACGGGCAGGCTTCCAAGAGCCTGGCGCGGCTGACCGTGGCGACCGGCCAGCTGGTGCCCGGCTTCACCCCGCCCTCCCTGGACGGCCGGGTCAAGGACCTCAAGATCTCCGCCGGCCGGCTCTGGGTCGCCGGCTACTTCGCGAACGTGGGCGGCACGCCCGGCGCCGGCCTGGTCACGCTCAACCCGAACACCGGTGCCCGCGACGCGTTCATGGGGCTGA
Source organism: uncultured Actinomycetota bacterium (assembly GCA_963746095.1). Lineage (GTDB taxonomy): Bacteria > Actinomycetota > Actinomycetes > Mycobacteriales > Cryptosporangiaceae > CAVVAL01. The sequence goes on from CAVVAL010000002.1 coordinate 163,621, forward strand.
CGGTCAGCGGCGTGCACAACGGCGGCGTGACGCAGGTGCTCAAGATCGACATCTCGCCGAACGGACAGAAGCTCGTCGGCATCGGCAACCTCACCGCGGTCGCCGGCCAGACCCGCCGGCAGATCTTCATGCTCGACATCGGCGGAGCGAGCGCGGCCCTGGCGAACTGGCAGACCAGCCAGTACACGAGCACCTGCGGGTCCGCGTTCCAGACCTACATGCGTGACGTGGACATCTCGCCCGACGGCAAGTACTTCGTGGTCGCGACCACCGGCGGCTTCGGCAGCGGCTCGACCTCCTCGTGCGACACCACCCAGCGCTTCGAGCTCGGCGGCGTCGGCACCGGCATCCTGCCGACCTGGATCGACAAGACCGGCGGCGACACCACCTGGTCCGTCGCGGTCACCGGCTCCGCGGTCTACACCGGCGGCCACTTCCGCTGGCAGAACAACCCGTTCAACAGCTCGACCCCCGGTAAGGGCGCCGTGCCGCGCGAGGGCATCACCGCGCTCGATCCCGCCAACGGCCTGCCGCTCAAGTGGAACCCCGGCCGGACCAAGGGCATCGGCGTCTTCGACATGCTCGCCACCCCGCAGGGCCTGTGGGTCGGCAGCGACACCGACCGGATCTCGAACTTCCAGTACCACGGCCGGATCGCGTTGCTGCCGCTCGCGGGCGGCGAGGTCATCGAGCCGACCGGCACCGGATCGCTGCCCGGCGACGTCTACCTGGCTGGCCGCACCGGCTTCACGGGCACCAACGACCTGCAGAAGCGGACCTTCGACGGCGACGTGCCCGGCTCCACCTCGGTGCAGCCGCCGAGCGGCGTCTCGTGGGGTTCCGTGCGCGGCACCGTGATGATCAACGGCACGCTGTACTACGGCTGGAGCGACGGCAACTTCTACTCCCGCACCTTCGACGGCACCACGTTCGGTCCGTCGGTGGCCGTGAACACCCACGACCTGCTCACCAGGCTGTCCGAATTTCACAGCGACATCCCGAACATGACGTCGATGTTCTTCACGATGGGGCGGCTGTACTTCACGCTCTCGGGCTCGTCGTCGCTGTACTACCGGTACTTCACGCCGGAGAACAACCTGATCGGCGCGATCCGCTACACCGCCAGCACCGGGGTCAGCGGGGTCAGCTTCTCCAGCGTCGGCGGTGCGTTCCTGAACGGGGACAAGCTCTACCTGGCCAACCGCAGCACGGGCACCCTGACCAGGGTGAACTTCGCCAACGGAGTGCCGGTGGGCGGCACGGCGTCGACGGTGAGCAGCCCCGCTCTGGACAGTGCCGACTGGCGTACCCGCGGCCTGTTCCTCTTCGCGCCGCCGGAGTCGCCGGTGAACCAGGAGCCGGTGGCCGACTCGACGATCGACTGCACTGGGCTGTCCTGCACGTTCGACAGCGCCGCCTCCACCGACGCCGAGGGTCCGATCACCGCGGCCGAGTGGGAGTTCGGCGACGGTTCGACCTGGACCGGCGCGACCGCGTCGCACACCTACGCCGAGCCGGGCACGTACCAGGTGAAGCTCACGGTGACCGACACCAGCGGCGCGACCAACTCGGTGACCGAGCCGGTCACGGTCGACCACCCGGCGGTGCCCGTCTCGTTCGTGGGCAAGTCCAGCGTCAACCTGACGTCGGCGACGCCGCAGGTGACCCTGCCGGCCGGCACCGCGCCGGCCGACGGTCTGCTGCTCTTCGCCTCCGTGGCCAGCCCGACCGTGACGATCGCGGACCCGGCCGGCTGGACTCCGGTGCGGACCGTGCAGGCCGCCAACGGCATCACCACGAAGCTGTGGCAGCGAATGGTCGGTCTGGACGAGCCGTCCACGGTGACCGTCGGACTCTCGGCCGCCGCCAAGGTGGACCTGCTGCTCTCGGCGTACCGCGGCACCGCGCCGAGCGGTCCGGTGGTGACCGCGTCGGCGGCCGTCAACGAGACCGTCTCCACGACGGCTCACGTGACGCCGCAGCTCACCACCGCGGCGCCGGCCTGGACCGTCTCGTACTGGGCGGACAACTCCTCGGCCACCACGGCGTGGACCGAGCCGGCGGGCCAGACCGTGCGGAGCACCTCGTACGGCATCGGCGGTGGGCGGATCTGCTCGCTCGCCACGGACAGCGGCGGCCCGGTGGCCGCGGGTCAGCAGGGTGGCCTGACCGCCACGACCAACGCGACCAGCGCGAAGGCGACCATGTGGACGATCGTGCTGTCTGACTGATCGACCTCGACGGGGGAGGCCCCGGCGGCGAGCTCGACTCGCCGCCGGGGCCTTCTCTTGTGCAGGTCAGAGCGAGTTGCGGTTGGATTGCGCCCTTCCAGGGCGCAATCCAACCGCACCAACCGGCCGAAGGCCGGCCTTCGCGCCGTTGCTGGGTTGCGGTCCATTTGCGCCCTGGGAGGGCGCAAATGGACCGCAACGCGCGTTTAACTGCGGCCGGCGGGGACGGGCGCGGCATTCTGGACGGCGGGCGGGTCGGCGGGCGGCTGGGACCCACGGCGGCGGTTGGCGAGGTAGGCCGCGATCCCGGTGGGCAGCGTGACCGCCACCGAGCCCAGCACCGGCGCCCCCACCCGATCCAGCTGGGCCAACGCGGAGGTCAGCTCGTCCCGCCTGGTCACGCCGGGTGCGAACACCACGATCACCTCGTCCGACCAGGAGGCGAGCGTCTGCGCGTCGCTGCCGTGGCCGACCGGCGGCGCCTCGACCAGCACCACGTCCTGCGTCTCCCGCCCGTGCAGGATCACCGGCCGGACCAGCTCGCCGAGCGAACCGTCACCGCCGATCTCGGGCAGCGCGGCGCCGACGGTCAGCGTCGGTACGTCGGTCGGCAGCCGGGGCGTGCCGTTCGGGATCAGCAGCGTGCGCCGGCCGCTCTGCGCGGTCACCACCGCCAGCTCGGACGCGAGCACGCCGGCCTGGGTGCCCACCGGCAGCACCAGCACCACCCGTAGCTCGGGGTTCCGGTCGAGCGCGATCAGGAGCTGGTTGCCGATCCGGCGGGACTGCTCGAACGCCCGGCCGGCCGCCGAGGCCACGCCGTCGATCCGGCCGAGCAGCGGTGCCAGCCGCTCCGGGCGCTTGCCGCGGACCAACGGATCCATCCGGTCCCGCACCCCGGCCAACGCCAGGCCGATCAGCAGCCCGGCCATCACGCCGGACGGTCCGACCAATTCCGGCACGGGGCTCTCCGGCCGCAGCGGCAGGGTCGGCTCGTGCACGATCCGACCGGGGTCCAGCGGGGTGGTGGAGAGGCGCTGGAACTTGCTCGTGACCGAGTTGAGCTCGCGAATCAGCACGTCCCGGCGGGCCTCGGCGAGCGCCCGGTCGACGGGGTTCGCGGAGAACTCGGCGGCCGGCGCGACCCGTTCGAGCTCGTCCCGCAGCGAGTCGATGTTCACCTGCAACGAGCGCCGCCGGGCCGCGATCACGTCGGTGCCCTCGGCGGTCCGGCTGGCCAGGTAGGCGTGGGCGAACGCGAGCGCGCCGCGCTGGGCCTCCTGCGGCGAGGACGCCGGGAACGCGAACGTCAGGATGGTGGTGCTGGCCGGCGCGGTGACCCGCACCTCGGCCGCGAGCTGCTCGGCGGTCCAGCTGCCGCCCAGCTCCTGGCGGACCGCGGCCAGCACCGCGGCGGAGCGGACGATCTGCGCCTCGGTGTCGAGGTTCACGGTCTCGAGCGCGCCGGAGTTGGAGACCACGGTGAGGTCGGTGCGCAGCGGCAGTACCAGCACGTCGGCGCTGGCCTCGTACCGGCGCGGTGCCAGCGCGAGCACCATCCCGGCCACGATCAACCCGAGCGCCAGCCCGACCAGCACGCTCGGCCAGCGCCGCCGCAGCAGCGACAAGTACTGGCCGAGGTAGATGGAGGGGCTGGTCACGAGGCTCCTCCGTCCGCCGCGGGTGCCCGCCGGCGCCGCCGGCGGAGCGCGAGCAACGCGTCCAGGTCGAGCTGCCGCCGGAAGCGCCAGCACAGCCCAAGGTAACTCACCGCCCCGACCGCCAGCGCGAGCAGCAGCGCCACGGTGCCGTCGCCGGCGACCAGGCTGACGGCGAACGGCAGCACGCCGAAGCAGCCCGCGCTGAGCAGGATCGCCAGCCGGGTGCCCCGGCCCATCGGGTGCAGACCGAGGGAGAAGTTGATCTGGGTCAGCGGCACCAGGTTCATCGTGACGATGGCCGCAGCCCAGCCCAGCGCCGCGCCGAGGATGCCGAACCGGGGGATGAGCACCAGGTCGAGCGAGACGTTCACGGTGAGCGCGAGCACGGCGTTGCCCAGGTTCCAGGTGGTGCGGCCGGCCATGTTCAGCACGGTGCCGACCATGCCGCACGCCGACGCGATCAGCATCGCCGCGCCGAGGATGATCGCCACCGACCGGCCGGACTGGTACGCGGGGCCGAAGAGCTGGAGCACGAGCGGCGCGCAGACCGCGAAGCTCAGGTAGAAGGGCCAGTTGAGCAGCACGATCCAGCACGTGGACGTCTGGTAGACGGTCCGGCTGGCCTCGTGGTCGCCCTTGCCGATCAGCTCGCTCAGCTTCGGCTCGACCACCTGGGTCAGGGCCTGGTTCACCATCTGGCCGACCACCAGGAAGCGGGTCACGGCGGCGTAGATCGCGGCGTCCCTGGGCCCGCGCAGTGCGGCGATCAGCACGATGTCGAACCGTTGCAGCGCGAGCTGGACCACGTCGGTGGCGGCGCGCGGCATGGTGAACTTCCAGAACTCGGCGGCCAGCGCCCGGGTGCTGGCCGGGGCCGATCGCGGCACGCGGAGCGGCTCGGCAGCGGCCTCGGCCCGGGTCCGCCGGCGACGGATCATCGCGAACCAGGCCCACGCGGCCAGCGCGGTGCCGGCGTACGGCGCGACCCAGGCCAGCGTGAGCGCGCTGCCGGTGCCGACGACGATCGCCAGCCCGATGAGCAGCAGCTGCGCGATCGGCCTGGCGACCTTCTCGATCAGCGCGGTGGGGCGCATCTGACCGTAGCCACGGGTGGCCGCGAGGCAGGTGTCGGAGATGGCCGCGAGCGGCAGGAAGATCGCGAGGATCCGCAGCAGCGTGGTGAACTGGCCGGGATCGCCCTTCACCGCGAGCTTGGCCCAGGTCGGCGCGAAGATGAACAGCACCGCGCCGCCGAGCACCGAGGCGGCCAGCACCGGCGGGTAGGCGGCCCGCAGCAGCTGCCGGATCCGGTCCTGTTGCCCGAGCACCCGGTACCGAGCCAGGAAGTACACCAGCCCGGTGTTCACGCCGAGCTCGGTGAAGCGGGTGCCGAGCAGGAAGAGCGTGGTGGCGGCGAAGAAGACGCCGGCGACCGTGGGGGAGAAGCCCCTGGTCACCATGATGATCAGGGCCAGGTTGGCGATCCCGGTGATCCCGGCGGCCGCCAGGTTGAGTACCCCGCCGCGGGCCAGCCGGCCGAGCTCTGCGCCCGAACGGTTCGCCGGCTCGGTGCCGGCCGTCATCGTCGGGCCGCCGCGGTGCCGACCCGTCATCGCTGGACGACCGAGGTGCCGGCCGGCGCCAGCAGCACCCAGGTGCGACCCGCCGCGAGCCGGAGCGGCACGCCCGTGGTGTCGATGTAGTTGGTCGTCGCGTCCGGGCCGGGCCGGACCCAGGTGCCCTTGACGAGCAGGTCGCCGGAGATGGCCGTGAGCGAACCCTTGCCGAAGACGTTGGCCTCGCGGACGGTGTTGCCGGCCTTGTCGCTGCGCAGCTCGCGATAGACGGTCTGCGGGATCAGCAGGTTCGCCACCCGGATCCGCGGCGCGCCGGCACCGCTCTGCACCCAGCCGCCGGTCGCGTCCCTGGTCCACACCTGCGCCGGCTGACCGGGCACGGTCACCGTGACGGAGCTGACCTTGGCCGGCGAGCCACCGGCGAGCGGCTGGCCCGGGTCGCCGTAGAGCAGGAGCTGAAGCGGGCGGCCGGCCCGGGCCCCCGCGATCTGGCGCAACCCGGTGGTGGACGTGTATCCGCCGGGGAACGCGCCGGCCGCCTTGGCCGGGGTGACCTGCACCAGGCCGGTGCCGGCGAGCCGGGTGACCAGCCGGTCCGCGCCGCCGCCATAGGCGTAGATCGGCTTGACCAGCGAGAGCAGGCCGGCATCGGACGGCTGGGTGTTGCCGATCGGGCCGATCCTGGCCGCATCCTGCGACTGGTAGAGCGCGACCAGCCGGCTCTCCGCGCCGCGGGCCGGCTCCTGATAGACGATGTCGGCGCCGTCCAGCCCGACCGTGGCGGCGCCCGGGCCGAACCGGACCACCGCGGCCACCACGGGCCGGGTCCGGGTCGCCGGGTTGGTCGCGCCGGTACCGGTCAGCGGGAACAGGGTGGCCAGATCAGGCGCGGCGGCCGAGGTGGCGCTCGGGGACGGGGTGACGGTCGGCGACGGGGTGTCGTAGAGGACCGGCTCCGGCGCGTCGCCCGAACCACCGGCGCACCCGGCGGCCAACAGAACGACGGCCAGCGCTCCGGCCAGACGGCTACCGGGCACAGTGCTCCTCCCCGCCGGCCGGACCCGATCCCGCACTCGATCCGGCCACCGCGGGCCGCCGCCGCTCGGCCCGGCTCGGCGCCGTCGGCTCTTCGTCGGCCGCCGCCGGCCCCGGCACGGGACCGCCGATGCGCACCGGCGGCCGGCCCCGATCCACCCGCACGCTCGGCACGAACGCGCAGCCGACCTGGTCCAGCCCGATCTGGGCCAGCTGGTCGATCGCATCGCTCACCTCGCGGGTGCGGGTGCGGCCGGCCTCCACGACGATGATCGCCGCGTCCGACCAGCGCGCCATGGTCTGCGCGTCCGCGCTGGTAGCGGCCGGGGCGAGTTCGATCACGACGTAGTCGGCCAGCTCGCGGGCCTCGGCCACGAGCGCGCCGGCCGCCGCGCTCTGCAGCCGTGCCGGCAGGTGGTTGGTGTCGATGCCCTGCGGGGCGATCAGCAGACTCCGGGAGGCGGGTAGGGGTCGCAGCAGCTCGGCCAGCGGCCGGGTACCGGCGAGCGCCTCGACCAGCCCGGACCCGTAGCCGACCAGGGTGGCGCCGGAGCGGGAGCGCGGATCGGCGCAGAGCAGGATCGCGGTGGAGCCGCCCCTGGCGAGCGCGCCCGCCAGGTTCGCGGCCACCGGGCCGGACGGACCGTCGGCGCTGGCCGCGGTCACCAGGATGACGCGGCCACGGTCGGGCAGCGCGGCGGTCAGCGTGCTCTGCAACCGGCGGAACTCCTGGCTGACCTGGCCGGGACGGGAGGCGGAGACCTGCAGCCCGAAGTCGGGCACGCCGGTGAGGTCGAGCATCGTCGGGGCGCCGGTACGCCGTTCCGTCGCGGCCGCGGTGTAGAGCCGCGGGTCGGTGCGGTCCCGGAGCAACGCGAGCGCGAGCACCAGCAGCAGCCCGCCGCCGAGCGCGCCGGCCAGCAGGATCACGGCGGGCAGTCCGGCCGGCGAGGTGGGCACCGGCGCGTTCACGATGATCCGGCCCGGCGTGACGGTGGTCGACTGGAGCGTGCTGAGCCGGTCCGAGAGCGCGGCGGTCTGGCTGGTGAGCACGTCCGCCTCGGCCTGCAGGAACGCGCGGTCGCGGGACTTGCGCGGGGTGGCGGCGAGCTTTCGCGCGGTGGTGTCCAGGTCCTCACGGAGCGTGCCGAGCTGCTGCTGGACCGACTTGATCTGGGTGTTCAGGTTGTTCGCGGCGAGCGCGCGCCGGTTGTTCAGGTACGCGGTGGCGAACGCCTGCGCGGCGCGCTGGGCCTTGCCGGCGCTGCGGGCCCGGTAGGAGACGACCAGGATCTGGCTGTTCACCGGCACGCTGATGCTGATGCCGGCGGTCAGCGTCTCGCCGGGTAGCGGGCTCTTGAGCAGCGACTTCGCGCCGTCGACGACCGGCGGTGAGAAGACCAGCTTGGCCTCGGTGTCGAGGTTGACGCCGGTCTTGGTGCCCTGCCCGTTGGCCGGCACCGCGGACTCGTCCACGCCGGTCGGGGTGACCAGCACCCGCGCCGCGGAGACGTAGCTGACCGGCCGGCCGAACACCCCGGCGCCCGCGACCAGCACGACCGCGGCGACTCCGACGAGGAGGAAGAGCCGCCGGCGGAGTAACAACGCGCGCGCGTCACCCATCCTCCGGTCCACCCTCCCCCTGACACCGCCGGCTACCGCGACCGCCCGGCCACCGTTTCGTTCCCAAAGCGTAGACCGCCGTGGGTTGCCCGGTGATACATCGTCGCGAGCGGGTGGTCCATCCGGTTGGTGGTACATCGGCCGCTTCGCCAGATCTGATGCCGGAACGGCTATGGCGGCCGGTCGGTTCGGTTTAGGCCATTCCGCCCCAACTATTGGTTATGCGGATGTGGTGCGAGGTACGGAACGTGAATGAGTGTCCCGTTGGGGTTCTCTGACGTTAAGTGCGACTTAAACCGAGCTTATTCAGCTGTCCATCACTTGGCGGCCTGACGTGACCCGGTTATGGTCCTCGCGTTCCCATCCTGAATAGAGAGTGACACCGCCGTGTAGCTGAACGCACCCATCGGAACGCCGCGATGATTGTGGCGGTTGTGTCGCTCGTCTCGGAGAGACGTTGTGAGTTACGAGTTCCAAAGACCGACCGAACCCATCGAACTTCAACCGGCCGCCGGGCCCCCACCACCCCGGAGCAGACTTCGCCGGGCCCGAGTGCCGCTGATCGTGCTCACCGTGCTGACGGTGTCCACAGGTAGCGCGATCGCCGGCACGAACGCCCGCAACGGCCCGGACGACGGACGCACCGTCCTCCGCCTGCCGGTTGTCGAAGACACCTACGACTTCGCCGAGTACCCCGACGCGAACAAGGGCGACGCGACCAAGCTGGTCGCCAGCTCGATCCCGGGGAACCGCAAGGTCAGCTACCTGAAGTTCACCGTCAAGGGGTTGCCCCGGACCGCGAGCGACGTGCGCGCGACCGTCGAGCTCACCCGCGACACCCACCACCTCTCGGCCCCGGTGACGCTCTCCAGCATCGCGGAGAACTCCTGGTCCGAGGCCGGCCTGACCGCGCGGAACGCGCCCGCGGCTGGGCCCGAAGATCGCCGAGGTCGAGACCGGCGTCTCCACGCGAATGGTCTCCTTCGACGTCGGCTCCGTGATCACGGGCGACGGCAGCTACTCGTTCGCGCTCTCCTCGGCGTCGACGAAGGCCTGGGCGAGCTTCCGCTCCAGCGAGTACGGCAAGCAGGCGCCGACCCTGGTGCTGGACTTCAAGAAGGGTGGCGGGCACGCCGCTGCCCACCGCGACGGCGAGCCCGACGGTGAAGCCGACCGTCTCCCCGAAGCCGACGGCGAGCCCGACCGCCACGCCCACCAAGCCGGCCCCGCCGGCGCCGAACCCGATCCCGGTGGGCAACACGATGTGCGGCGCCTCGTTCCAGGCCGAGAAGGCGGGCGAGAGCAGGGCGGCGTCGCTGGCCCGGATGGACGGCCTGTTCAACGGGCTGGAGATGGTGCGGGTGTTCTACACCCAGCCGCCGGCATGGTCGAGCGTGCTGAACGTGAACAAGCGGCCGATCTCGATCTCGTTCAAGTACGCGCCGAAGGAGTCGCGGCGGGCAAGCACGACGCGTACCTGAAGAACTGGTTCCAGACCGCGCCCCGTGACCAGGACGTCTACTGGACCTTCTACCACGAGCCCGAGGACAACGTGGCTGGTGGCGAGTTCGTCGCGGCGGACTACCGGGCGGCCTGGACGCGCCTGCGCCAGCTCGCGAACGCCGCGAACAACCCGCGGCTGCACGCCACGCTGATCCTGATGGACTGGACGCTGAACCCGCTCTCGGGCCGGAAGTGGAAGGACTTCTACGCCGGCAAGAACGTCATCCAGGTGCTCGGCTGGGACGCCTACAACACCAAGGCGAAGAAGGGCGAGTACCAGCCGGTGGAGGAGATCTTCGGTCCGGTGGTGGCGGCCAGCAAGGCCGAGGGCCTGCCGTTCGCGATCGCCGAGACCGGCAGCCACCTCGTCGCCGGTGACAAGGGCGCTGGGCGGGCCGCGTGGGCCACGGTCCATGGTGAAGTACCTGGCCGCGAACAAGGCCCTGTACGTCTCGTACTTCGACATCGACTGGTCGAAGTCGAGCGGCGTGGCCTGGGGCGTGGGCGACTTCCGGCTCCGGGACTCCAACGGCATGGCGGTCTGGCGGGAGTTCTGCTCCTGACCGCGCAGCACCGATAAACCGATCTGGGCGACATCTTCGCGGCTATAACCGTGAAGATGTCGCCCAGATCGCTATTGGTTGGTGGCGGCAACGGCGGAACGAATTGTTGCGGGAAATGCGTTCTGCCGTTGCCGCGCCGACTACGACGGGGGTTAAATGCTGTCCTCGAATTGCAGGTGGACAGCGGCCAGCCCGCCTCAGCCGTGCTTAGTGAGCGCCGACGAGTACCGGCCGCTCGGCGGAGGTCGCGACGTGCCGCGGGGCCTCCATGGTGGACGCCAGCTCGATGCTGGCGCGGCCGACACCGTTGCTGGACAACGGTCCTGCCTCCTCGGCCCGGCCGCACACCAGTGCGTGCGCACGGTGCCGGCGAGCCCGCCCTGACGGCGCGACGACGAGCTGGTGAGCGCGGCGGGGTTGTTCGGCGATGGCCGGCCGGGAAACCCGAGGTGACCGCGGAGCGCAAAGAAGTCGTTTCGTCAGCACGTTGAACTCAACGAGGAGTGTCTATTGCGGTAACGGCTGGGTTCACATTTTTTCGTGAGAGTCTTTCGCGAACACCTATTGTTTACTCCGAGTAGTGAAATGCGCGGCCGATAATGCGTCGTTACGCGGGAAGCTGCGGAGACCAAGGATCACCCAGCGTAGCGATGCGATTACGAGAATTTTTGGCCAGCGAGCGGGCCGCGAGGACCGCCCTCGATCAGGCGGGCGCCAGCGGGAGGTCCAGCAGCATCGACTCGTACACCGGCGCGTCCGAGAACGGCTGTAGATGGCCCAGTCGGCGCCAGCCCCACTTGCGGTAGGCCGCTCGGGCTGGCTGGTTGCCCTGCTCGACCAGGAGGGTCGCGCGGGACTCGTGCCGGTCGGCCAGCAGTTCCGCGTGCAGCCGGTAGGCGAAACCGCGCCGGCGCCACGGCGCGCGGACCATGATCTCGTTCAGCGCGAACGTGCGGCTCCCGGTCTCGCGGAGAACCTCCGGCGGCACCCGCTCCGACAGGCCCTGCCACCACAGCGTCCCGGCGCGCAGGCTGGCGCCGTACGCGTAGCCCACCAGGTCGCTGTCGAGTTCGCCGGTGACCAGGGCGAATCCCGGCGCGGCCAGGTGGTTCTCCAGCCGTTCGGCGAACCGGGAAACCGAAAAGAACGGGTTGCCGGCACGGTCGGCGTAGACGTCGGCGTAGACCTCGATCAGGCGGGACGCGACCGACCGTGCGGTGCTGCCGTCATACCGGCTGCAGCTGCAACTCGTCGAGGCTCGTCATCGGGGGATTCCCGGCCCGACTCAGGTCACCACGGTCGCGTCGAACCGGGCGGCGAAGCCCTGCGCGGCCGGACTGTTGCGGAACGCGCCGAGCCGGCGCCGGAGATCGCGCAGCTCGTTCAGGGTCCTGGTCGAGGTGACCTCGTTCGCGACCAGCGTGAGCGCCGTCTGGGCGAGTTCGCACGCCGCGGAGATGTCCCGGCGGGCGACGTAGGAGAGCGCGAGCCGGACCGTGTAGAGCGAACGGTTACGCACGAACGAGTCGCGCTGTCCGTCGCAGGCCTCTTTCAGCAGATCCGTCGCGCGGTTGGGTTTGCCCAGGTCGAGCTGGCACACGCCCTCGTTGCCGTTGAGTTCGGCGTGGTCGAAGAAGGCGATCCAGACCGGGTTGTCCTCCTGTGGATCGCGGGTCTCGAACGACTTGCGGGCCAGGCTCATGGACTGTTCGGCGTTCTGGCCCTCCCGGAGCTTCGCCCAGGCCCTGGCCTCCCGGACGGCGAGCAGCGAGGTGAGCGTCGGCGTGGCCCAGCCCTGGGCGGTGCGCTGTGCGGCCTCGGCGAGGCGCAGCCCCTCACGCGGCCTGTCGAGGGCGACCGCCTGCATGCTCATGTTGGCCAGGACGTGGACTTCGAGTTCCTGGTGATCGGCCATCCGGGCGGCGGCGAGCGCCTCGGTGTAGCAGTAGCGGGCCTGGTCCTGCCGGCCCGCGTCGAAGGCGAGCCAGCCGGCGCAGATGCCGAGTTCGCCCATGGCCACCTGGAGCCGTTGGCCGACGGCGTCGCCGTAGGTGCCGCGGTTCAGCAGCCGGCTGGCGCGCTGGAGTTGGGCCGCTGCCTGGTCGCAGAGGGTGTCGCCGCCGTACCGGTAATCGAGTTTGTAGAGGTGTTGCGGAGTTTCTTCGAGCTGCGCGGCGTGTGCTTCCCCGATTCGGCCGAAGTCATCGGCGGCCAATGGATTGTCTTCGTCGTCGCCTGCGAGGCTGAAGCCGACCAGCGCAGCAGCGCCGGACAGGCCTTTCAGCAGGTCGCGTCTCCTCATCGGGGTGTCTCCTACCTCTGGGTCCCCATTGGCTGGGACGTTAGTTCCCAGGTCGGGTCCACATGATGCGTCGAGGTATTGGCCCGTCCCGACGGGGTCCACCAGATAGGGCGGTATGCGTAGTCCTTGTACGAAACGTAGCACAGTGTCCAGTTTTATCTCCGTCAATCCGCGCTCGATACGGGAGACGTGAGCCTGGGAAAAACCCACCAATCCGGCCACCATGTGTTGCCGGCGAATTGGTGTGCGGGCGCGGTAGAGGCGGGAAACCGCGGCGAGGTCGTGGTCGGCGAGCGCCCGGCGCATCTCCGGTTCCTGCCAGAATTCCAGCGGGAGTAGAGGCGCCAAGACGTCGACCGACTGCCTACTTCGTCCACATGGGTCGCATATGGGGTTGTGGTTGTCGCGCCGCAGGCGCGTACCACACACGTGGCAACTTCGGTCGCCATTCTGGACACGGGTCATTAGTGCCTCCGCACAGAGGAGTAACACGTTGATCCCGGTGCACGTGATGGTAGTCGGCCTCCTTGTGAGCGCAAGGCCACTTTCTGATACCTCGAGGTATCAGCCGCACTCCGGGCGGTGTTGGCGCTACGTCGTGAAGCGATCACTCTCTGAAGTGCACGGCCACCCACGACAGGAGGGGGACAGCGATGGTTCGCTCGGGTGTACATCACGCCGAGGCCGATTTACGACGTTCCGGTCCCGGGGCGCTCGACGGTTCCACGCCAGCCGGCGCTGAATCACCGGGCACGTCCGTACGGAAAGAGATCGGCCTGACGTCCGGGCGTTCGGCTCTGCGGAGTTCTCGGTATCGGAAGGGGCGCTACCACCTGTGAACGTGTGGATCAAGCTGCGCACCATCCGCGAGCGCGTTCGCACAGCGGACGACCTGGCTCTGCTCGAACACGCCCCCATCGACCTCTACGACCTCATGCGCGCCATCGAAGCCGTGCTTGCCCTACACGACGGACATCAGCGTCACGACGATCCAGATGGTCACTTCTACTGCAGCGGATGCCCCACCACCACGCGCGGCCCAGTGCCTTGGCCGTGCACCACGCGCCGTTCGCTGGAGCGTGCGCTGGTCGGCGGTGAGGTCCGTGTCTGACACCCGGCTGGTACTCGAGCTGCCCCGCAACCTGCTCGACGCCCCCTCGATCAGCGGCGAGTTCGCCGGCGGCGCTGATGTTCCAGCCACCGTGTGCAGGTGCGAGACCGATCCGGAGATGTATCGGATCTTCGCTCACGCGGTCCTGGGCTGGCATCGCCGCCTGTGCAAGGCCGGCGGAGATCTCTGCCAGTGCGGCAAACCGTGGGAGGTCTGCGAGTACGTCAACCTCGCGGACGACCTGCTGTGGACCGCTACCGGTCCGGTCCGGCCACCGGGCTGAACAGCTCCTCGGACCCGGCTGACAGCGGTCGCCGGTGCCGGGCAACGCCGGGCAGGCGGGAGTAACAGGAGCTGTTTCAGGGTGTGGCTCTCGCCCGGTCGGTAGGGAGCGGCACGGCGGTGCGAGGGAAGTCCTCCTCAATTGCCCTCGCACCGCCGCGACCGCGCAAGGCTTGCTCGTCCCGAACTCACCCGGCCTCGCTGGGTGCCGGAGTTTCGGGGGTCTTAGCTCCCCGGCGGCCCCCGAAACTCCGATATCCAACGAGGCGCATGACAGGCTCGCAGGGTGACCAACACCATCGACTGGGCGGAGGGTCCCGACGGACCCGCCGTCGTCATCATCGACCAGACCCGGCTGCCGCAGGCCGAAGAGTTCCTCCGGCTCACCACGGTGGCGGACCTGATCCAAGCCATCCGTCGGTTGTCGGTCCGCGGCGCTCCGGCGCTCGGCGTGGCTGGCGCACTGGGGGTGGCCCTCGCGGCGCGCGGCTCGGCCAACCCGGTGGCCGACGTCGCGTCGCTGCGAGCGGCCCGACCCACCGCCGTCAACCTCGCCTGGGGCGTCGACCGCGCCGCGGCCCGCCTGCGGTGAAGGGCCGGCCGCGGTGCTGGCGGAGGCGCTCGCCGTCCGGGACGAGGACATCGCCAGCAGCGCGTCGATGGGCCGGTACGGCGCGGACCTGGTCACCGAACTGATCGGCACCGCGCCCCGGCTGCTGACCCACTGCAACACCGGCGCGCTGGCCTGCGTCACCGGCGGCACCGCGGTCGGCGTGATCACCACCCTGCACGCCGACGGCCGGCAGGTCGAGGTGATCGCGTCCGAGACCCGGCCCCTGCTGCAGGGCGCCCGGCTCACCGCCTGGGAGTTGCAGCGGGCCGGCGTGCCGTTCCGGCTCGCGGTGGACGGCGCCGGCCCGTTCCTGATGGCGCGGGGCGAGGTGGACGCGGTGATCCTGGGCGCCGACCGGATCTGCGCCAACGGCGACGTGATCAACAAGGTGGGCACGTACGCCCACGCGCTCGGTGCGGCGCGGGCCGGCATCCCGTTCCTGGTCGTGGCGCCGGAGTCCACGGTCGACCTGGCGACCGCGAGCGGCGACCAGGTGGAGATCGAGGACCGCGGCGCCGACGAGGTGACCGGGTTCGCCGGCGCCGCGTCCGCCCCGGCCGGCACGCAGACCGTGAACCCGGCCTTCGACGTCACCCCGCACGACCTGGTGACCGCGATCGTCACCGACCGGCGGGTGGTCCGGCTCTCTCGTGGTGAGACGCTGGCGGGGGTGCTGCACGGCCCGCTGCGCTGACGTAGATCATTCCTGCTGACGGACTCGGGAGCGGCCACAAGCCGTGCCCGGACAGGTCTCCACCCGGACACAGGGAGGGACGCAGTGACGAGCGACCCCGCCGTGCAGTTGTTGACGCCGACCGGTGAGCGTCGTGAGCACCCCGATTTCCCGCTGGACGTGACCGCTGACGAACTGCGCGGCATGTACCGGGAAATGGTGCTCACCCGCCGGTTCGACGCCGAGAGCACCGCCCTGCAACGCCAGGGCGAGCTGGGGCTGTGGATTCCCAGCCTCGGCCAGGAGGCGTCCCAGACCGGCTCGGCGCGGGCGTTCGGCGCCCGCGACATGCTCTTCCCGAGCTACCGCGAGCACGGCGTCGCCCTGGCCAGGGGGGTCAGCCCCGGCCAGCTGCTGTCGATGTTCCGGGGCGCCGCGCTGAGCGGCTGGGACCCGGAGAAGTACCGGTTCGGGATCTACACCGTCGTGCTCGGCGCGCAGACCCTGCACGCGGTCGGCTACGCGATGGGGATCCAGCGCGACGGCGGCGACGAGGCGGTGGCCGTGTACTTCGGCGACGGTGCGTCCAGCCAGGGTGACGTCAGCGAGGCGATGAACTGGGCGGCGGTCTTCGGCGCACCGGTGGTGTTCTGCTGCCAGAACAACCAGTGGGCGATCTCCGTGCCGTCGTCCCGGCAGTCCCGCACCCCGCTCTACCAGCGCGCCGCCGGGTTCGGCTTCCCCGGCGTGCAGGTGGACGGGAACGACGTGCTCGCGGTGCTGGCGGTGACCCGCTGGGCCGCCGAGCGGGCCAGGGCCGGCGAGGGGCCGACGATGATCGAGTCGTTCACGTATCGGATGGGTCCGCACACCACGTCCGACGATCCGTCCCGGTACCGCAGCGACGCCGAGGTGGAGGCGTGGCGGCTCCGCGACCCGATCGCCCGGCTGGGCGCGCACCTCCGCCTGATCGACGCGGCCGACGAGCGGTTCTTCGCCGAGGTGGCGGAGGAGTCGGACGCGTTGGCCGAGGAGACCCGGCGGGCCTGTCTGGAGATGCCGCTGCCGGCCGGCGAGGAACTGTTCGACCACGTCTACGCGGACGAGCAGGACGAGCTGGCGGAACAGCGCCGGACCTACCGCGACTACGCCGCCTCTTTCCTGGCGGAGTAGTGGCGCATCCCCGCGCCTCCCGGGTGACCGGGGTGCCGGCCGCCCACCCCTGCGGCTTTGGGCGCACATCTTCTCGGTCATAGCCGAGAAGATGTCGCCCAAAGCGAGGGTGTGGCGCGCGCGTCGGCCGCCCAGCACTTTAGGTAGTCGAGAATTCACGCAACGTAACTCGACGTGTGGTGGCGCGTTGGTCAGACAGTGAGATCACCCCGCTTCTTCGTGGCCCTGGCGCTCGGCTCGTTAATCGCGGCACCCACGCCGGCCAGCGCCCATCCGGCGCCCCCGGAGGCGGCCGAGGCGGCGCCCGGCATCGCGGTCACGCTGACCCCCGACCGCCAGGACGCCTATCCCGGCGACACCGTGACGTTCCTGCTCACCCTGGTCAACACCGGCAACACCGTGCTCGACCGGACGGTCGTCAGCAGCGCGATCGACGGCATCTCCTGGGGCGCGCCCACCCCGGACGGCTGCGAGCGCGAGGGCATCGCCCCGCTGGCACCCGGCTCCTCGCTGCAGTACGGCTGCTCCGTCGAGGCACCGACCGCGCGGTTCAGCTACGGCGTGCGCGTCTCGGCCCGGACCCCCAGCGGCGGCCAGGTCACCGACCGGGTCAGCGTCGTGATCGGCCGTGAACGCGCGGCGCTGGCCACCACCCTGACCGCCGAGCCTGGCCCGTACCGGGTGGGCGAGCCGGTCCGGCTGCGGGCCACGGGTGCGGAACACCGGCGAGACCCTGATCCGCAACGTGCGCACCACGAACCCGACGCTGCCCGGCCTGCGCCAACACCGACCTCGGTGAGCTGGCCCCCGGCGCGACCTGGGGCTACGACTGCACCGCCGCGGCGCCGCTGGAGGACACCGCCAGCGTGCTGGTCGCCGCCGGAAACCCGCACAGCCTGCCGGAGGTGCGGAGCGTGTCGCGCCCGGTGCCGATCGACGTGGCCCACCCGGCGATCATCGCCACCGCCAGCCGGGCCGGTGACGGGCTGGACGTGACCGTGGCCAACGTCGGTGATCTCGCGCTGACGAACGTGCGGACCACCGCGCCCGGCGCCCCCGACTGCGAACGATCGGCGCTCGGCACGGCTCGACCCCGGCGCCGTGCGGACCTACCGGTGCACGGGCGAGCAGGGCGCGATCGCGGTCACCGGCACCGCCAGCGCCGGCCCGGACACGTCGACCGAGGTGGCCGACGCGGTGGAGGCACCGGTCGGCGCGCCCAGCCTCACCGTCACCCAACGCATCGAGGGCGCGCCGGAGTCGGCAACGCCGCAGGCCAGGGCGGGCGAGTCGGTCAGCTATCGGATCACAGCGCGGAACACGGGCGCGGCGCCGCTGCGCCGAGTTGTCCTGCGCGATCAGCTCTTCGCCGGCTGCGACGGTGCCGAACTCGGTGCGCTGGCCCCGGGCGCACGGGCGTTCTACCGGTGTGTCGTGCCGGCTCCGGTCGATGACGTGACGCACGTGGCGGTCGCGGTCGGTGAGCTGGCCGACGGTGCGCCGGTCCGGGCGGTGAGCGAGCCCGCGCGGCTGGCGATCGTCCGGCCCGGGCTGGCGGTGAGCGTGCTCGCGGCGCCGACCGAGGCCGCGCCGGGCGAGCCGATCCGCTGGTCGATCGCGGTGAAGAACACCGGCGACACCGACCTGCGTGGCCTGCTCGTGGACGCCAGCTTCGACGGCTGCGACCAGACCATCGGCCGGCTGAAGGCGGGTGCCGAACCAGTCCGGCTCTCCTGCGTGACCACGATGGAGACCGTCACGGTGACCAACGTGGTCACGGTGACCGGCCGGCCCGGCGCGGGCGACACCGTGCAGGCCGTCGCGTCGGCCACCACGACCGTGCACGACGGCACCGGACTCGGCGGACCGGGCGTGCCCGACGCGCCAGCGCCCGGGGCGACTCCGGAGCCCTCACCGGGCGTACCGGCGAGCCCGACGCCCTCGCTGCCGCCGGCCACCGAACCGAGCGCCACGCCGTCCGTCGAGCCGTCGCCCAGCCCGACCCCGTCGCCGCCGCCG
The DNA here is from genome assembly GCA_963746095.1 of uncultured Actinomycetota bacterium. Taxonomy (GTDB): domain Bacteria; phylum Actinomycetota; class Actinomycetes; order Mycobacteriales; family Cryptosporangiaceae; genus CAVVAL01. Next base: position 181,987 of record CAVVAL010000002.1, read on the forward strand.
CCCACCGACCCCACGCCGTCCCCAACCCCCTGACCCTTCCGCTTTGGGCGACATTTTCTCGGCTATAGCCGAGAAAATGTCGCCCAAAGCGCGGGGGTAGGCGGCGGGCGGGCGGCGCGGGGGCTGGGGGAGTTACGGCGTGGGGCGGTGGGCGGTGACGGTCTGGCCGTCGTCGGCGACGCCGGTGACCCAACCTCCGGCGCGGCCCAACGCCAGCAACTCTTCGGGCCTGGCCGGCAGCGTTTCGGCAGCTCCAGGCCCGGCGGGCCAGGCTGCGCGGATGGGCGTGCCCGGGAGCGAACCAGCCTTCGAGCGCGGTCACCGGGTCCGGGTCGTCGAGCAGCCGACGGGCCTCGGTCAGCTGCGCGAGCAGGGCATCGAGCGAGGTCCGCAGCGCCGCCGCGTTGCCGCCGCACATCGCCGCGGTCAGCGCCGGGCGGGTGGCGGCGACCCGGGTGCCGTCCCGGAACGAGCCGGCACCGAGCGCCAGCGCCAGCGGCCCGGCAGCGCCCTCGGCGGCGGCGGTGGCCAGCGCGGCGGCGACCACGTGCGGAGCGTGGCTGATCCGGGCCACGGCGGCGTCGTGGTCGTCGGCCGTCGCCGGCACCGCACGGGCACCGAGCCCGGTCACCAGCGCGGCGAGGCGGAGCCAGTCGTCCAGGGCGGTCTCGGGTTCCAGGCAGAGCACCCACGCACAGCCGTCGAACAACGCCGGATCACTGGCCGCGAATCCGGACGCCTCCCGCCCGGCCATCGGATGCCCGCCCAGCCAGCGCGCGCCCGGGCAGTGCTTCGCCGCGAGCTCCCGGGGCGGACCCTTGACCGAGGTCACGTCGGTGAGCAGGCCGGTGTAACCAGCGGCGTGCAGCTCGTCGAGCACCGGCCCGGCGGCGGGCAACGGCACCGCGAGCACCACCAGCTCCGCGCCGGCCACGGCGGCCGCCACCGAATCGGCCAGCCCGGCGGCGGCGCGGGTGGCGGGGTCGGCGTCGTACCCGGTGACCCGGGTCCCGAGGTCGGTGAGCCGGCGGAGCAGCGATCCTCCGATCAGGCCGAGGCCGAGTACCGCGACATGGGCGGGCGGGGTGACAGGCATCTCACCAGCCAATCAGTTGAACATGTTCAACACACGCGCTACGGTCCTTCTTGAACACGTTCAATGAATCGGCAGCCGGAGGTCGGGATGGACTGGAAACTCGCGATGTACCTCGTGTACATCGTGCTCAGCGTGGTGTTGACGTTGGTCGTCGCCAGGAGCCTCTACCGCAACGGGAAGGTGTTCCTGGTCAGCGTCTTCGAGGGCGACCGGGAGCTGGCCGGCAGCGTGAACCAGTTACTCGTGGTCGGCTTCTACCTGATCAACCTCGGGTTCGTGTCCTTCATGCTCCGCACCGGCGACGCGATTTCCACGGCCACGGGGGCCGTGGAACTGCTGAGCCGGAAGATGGGTCTGGTGCTGCTCGTGCTCGGGATCATGCATCTGGGCAACCTGCTGGTGCTCAGCCGGATGCGCCGGCGCCGCACACCGCCGTCCACGCAATGGAACAACGCGCGACCGGTCCAGCAGCCGCCCGCCTACCCGACGCCCCACCCCGCGGCGCCGGTGAGCTGAGCGGCACGTGGCCGGCTACGCTCGGCAGGTGTCCGCCGACGTCGCACAGCCCCGGTCCACCAAGGGTGAGCAGACGCGCGAGTTGATCCTCAGCACCGCACTCCGGCTCTTCCGCGAGAACGGCTACGACGCGACCACCATGCGCGTCATCGCCAAGGAGGCCGGCGTCTCGGTCGGGAACGCGTACTACTACTTCGCGTCCAAGGAACACCTGATCCAGGCGTTCTACGACTCGCTGATCACCCAGCACCGCCTGGTCGCGCGCCCCCGCCTCGAGGGGGTGCGCGACCTCGCCGCGCGGCTGCAGATCACGGTCCGGACGCACGTCGAGCTGATGCAGCCGTACCACGCGTTCGCGGGCGGCTTCTTCAAGACCGCCGCCGACCCGACCAGCCCGCTCTCCCCGTTCAGCACCGAATCGACGCCGGCGCGCGAGGAGGAGGTGCGGTTCTTCCGCGAGGTGCTCGACGGGTCGGACGCGAAGATCCCCAAGCAGCTCCGCGGCGAGCTGCCCGAGCTGCTCTGGCTGTTTCACATGGGCGTGATCATGTACTGGGTGCACGACACCAGCGACGGCGTGGCCCGCACCTTCGAACTGGTGGACCGGGCCGCCCCGCTGGTCGTCAAGCTGATCGCCCTGTCCCGGCTGCCCGGCACCAAGGGCATCGTGGACGACGTGCTCGCCCTCCTGCACGCCCTCCGCTGACCAGCCACCCCCGCTGCGGTTCAATCCGCCCTGGGAGGGCGGAATCGAACCGCAACACGGTTGGGTGGACCGCTCGCATGGGCGAGGCGGGGTCGCGCGGAAGTGGCTGTGCCAGCAACGATGACGGTGCCCTGCGGTCGGATCTGGCCCGCAGCGGGCGCAATCTCAACCGCAGGGGGACTTCGCATGTACCGGACGGCGGCAACCGCGCTCGTCACCCACCAGATCGAGCTGCCGTCCTGGGCGTTCCGGGGCGGCGACGTCCGGATCAACGGCTGGGTCGCGCCGGGCGCACCGCGGAACCCGTACGAGCTGCTCGCGGACGCCGCGGTGGTGCACCGGTTCACCGGCCTCGCACCGAGCGTCGCCCTGCACCTGCCGGCCGACCACACCGACGACTACGTCGACCTGGCCCGGCACGCCGCCGAACTCGGCCTGACGATCGGCTCGGTGCACCCCGAGGTGAACCTGCGCCAGGGCCGCGCGCCCGCGCTCTGCCACGCCGAGGAGTGGATGCGCCGCCGCGCGACCGACCAGCTGCTCGCCGCGGTCGACGTGGCCGCCGCCGTGCACGCCCGCCGGCTGACGCTCCGGTTCGTCGACGACTCGCCGTACCCGGGCCAGGCCGAGCTGCAGGCCAGGCGGGATCGGCTCACGCTCGGGCTGGCCGAGGTGTACGCGAGCCTGCCGGCCGGATTGCGGCTGGTCATCGAGTACACCGTGGTCGAACCCTGCTTCTACACGATGGACGTGCCGGACTGGGGCACCGCGTACGCGCAGTGCCTGGCGCTCGGACCGGCGGCTCAGGTGCTGGTCGACACCGGCCCGTACGCCCAGGGCCGGCATCCGGACTTCGTCGCCGAACTGCTGCGCCGGGACGGACGGCTGGGCGGAGTCGTGCTGCTCAACCCGGCGGACGAGACGGCCGACCCGTTCGACCTGTTCCTGGTGATGACCGAGCTGGCTGCGGCCGGCGGCCCGATGCCGCTGACCTTGGACCCCGGCGCGAACCGGAAGCCCGGCATCCTGGCGCTGATCCGTTCGGTGCTGGGCGTGCAGGAGGCCGCCGCGCTGGCGGCCCGACTCGACGGCGAGGCGTGCCGTGCCGCGCACGCCGAGGGTGACCTGACCCGCGCGCACGAACTGCTGATGGCGGCCTACTCCACCGACGTCAGCGCGACGCTGGCCGAGGTGCGCGCCGAGCTGGGCGTGGCCGCCGACCCGGTCGCGCGAGTACCACGAGGCGTGCCACGCCGAGCTCCGGACCGCCGAACGCCGGGCCGCCGAGCAGCGGGTGGCCGCCCGCCGGACCGCGACCCAGTACCGCCCCACCGATCGCCGCCCGGTACCGCGCCGCGGCGCCGAATACCTGCAGCCGCTCCCCAGCCCCGTCAGCCGCCACCTCTGATCGCCCGCTCTTCCAGCGCCTTTGGGCGACATCTTCAGTGCTATAGCACCGAAGATGTCGCCCAAAGCGCGGAGTTGGGGGGGTTAGGTGGCGGGCGTTTCGGTGTCGGTCTCGGCCGGCTCGTCCTGGCCCTCGTGCCGGCGGAGCTGGGGGAAGTAGACGACGTCGCGCAGGGTGGTGGCGTTGGTGAGCAGCGCGGTGAACCGGTCGATGCCGAGGCCGAGGCCGGACATCGGCGGCATGCCGTGCTCCATCGCCTCGATGAAGTCCTCTTCGAGCATCATCGTCTCGTCGTCGCCGTCGGAGCGCATCCTGGCCTGCTCCTCGAGGCGTTCCCGCTGGTCGACCGGGTCCACCAGCTCGGAGTACGCCTTGACCAGCTCCCAGCTGTTCGCCACGACCTGGAACATGTCCAGGCGAGTCGGGTCCTCGTCGGACCGCCGGGCCAGCGGCACCAGCTCGACCGGGTGCCCGATCAGGAAGCACGGCTGGATCAGCGTCGGCCGCACGGTCTTCTTGTAGAGCATGTCGACCAGACCGGCGTACGACGGCGAGTCCAGCTCCTCGTGCGGGCCGCCCTTGAGCGCCGCGCGCAGCGACTCCAGATCGCGCACCTCACGCAGGTCGACGCCGGTCGACTTCTGCACCTCTTCGCGGTAGTCCAGCTCGGGCCACTCGCCGTCGAAGTTCAGCGTCGACGCCGTCGTACTCGATGACCCTGCTGCCGATCACGTCGTCCAGCACGGCCTGGAACAGCTCGCGGATCGCGGTCATGTTGTCGCGGTAGTCCCAGTACGCCGCGTACCACTCGAGCATCGTGAACTCCTGCAGGTGCGAGGTGTCGATGCCCTCGTTGCGGAAGTTCCGGCCGATCTCGTAGACGCGGTCGAGCCCGCCGGCGACCAGGCGCTTGAGGTAGGTCTCCGGCGAGATGCGCAGGTACAGGTCCTCGTCCAGCGCGTTGTGGTGCGTGATGAACGGCCGGGCGGCGGCACCGGACGCGGCGCCCGACAGGATCGGCGTCTCGACCTCGAGGAAGTCCTGCTCGTCGAGGAAGCGCCGGATCCGCCGGACGATCTCGCTCCTGGCCAGGAACCGCTTGCGGGACACGTCGTTGACCAGCAGGTCGAGGTACCGCTTGCGGGCGCGGGCCTCGGGGTTGGACATCCCGTGCCACTTGTCCGGCAGGGAGTTCATCGACCGGTTGAGCACCGTGAGGTCCTCGACGGAGACGGTGCGCTCACCCTTGTCGGTGGTCCACATCTTGCCGGTCACGCCGACGAAGTCGCCGACGCGCAGGCCCTTGGTCCACTCGGCGAACCGCTCCTTCGGGACCACGGCACGCTGGACCGCGATCTGGAGCCGCCCGGACCGGTCCTGCAGGTGGCCGAACGCGATACCGCCGAAGCGGCGCCACAGCATGAGCCGGCCGGCCATCTGTACGGTGGCCCCGTCCGGCAGTTCCTTGGCCTTCTCCGCCAGCGTGTCGACGGGGTACCCGGAAGCGGGCGCCTCTCGGGCAGGCGCGATCTCGGCCGGGGTGTCGGACACCGTGCTCTCCGCAAGGGTTGTAGGAATCAGTGCTACCGGCGGCCACGTGGGGAAGGCGCCGAAGGGCATACGTACGCGGGACTCAGCCTAGCCGTCGGTCACCGACGGGGAGTGACCGCTCAGGCGGGGTCGGGCGGGGCCAGGAAGATCGCCGGCGCCACCGTGACCTGCGGGTGGCTACCCGTCACGTCCGCCGGCGCCGGTTTGTCCGCCGGCTTCATGACCGTGGGGCCGTCGCTCACCGCGATGGCAGTGCTTGGGCTTGGCCGGCACGGTGTCGGGGCTGGCCGGCACGGTCGGGAGGTCCGCGATGACAGCGGGATCGACAGGCACGGTCGGCGGTTCGGCGGCATTGGCTCGGAAGGGGGTCGGCGCGACCACGGCGGGGGGCGCGGCCAGCTCAGGACCGGCTGGCACGGTCGGCGGATCAGCCGGCTCGGGCCCGGGCCGGTAGACCAGAGCATGGGCGTCCGGCTGGACGACCGGCGAGCGGTCCCAGCGCGGCGGTTTCGGGCCCTTCTCCGGCGCGGCGGGGGCGGCGGCCCGTTCGGCCTGACTGGTCAGCTGACGCGTCAGCTCGCGGTGATCGGCGAGGCCGTCGGCCAGGCCGGAGACCAACGCGCGCACCAGATTGGGCACCTCGTCGGTGTCGAGCCGGAACGTGGCCCGGCACTGGCCGAGCTGCCACAGGCTGAGCACCAACGTCGACCGATCCCGATGCCAGCTCACCCGGAGGGAACGTCCCTCGCCCCGCGGATCGAGGAAGACCTCGCCGCGGTTCGGAAGTGGAAGCACCTCGCCCATCCATCAAGCATGCCCACCCAAGGCAAACTTGGCCAGTCCGTTCCGCCCCTAATGCGGCGAGTCGACACACGGATGCGCGGCGTGGCCCGGTCGTGGCGAGCCTGCGAGCGGTCCGCAGGGTCCGGCCGGCCGATACCGAACGCGCCCTAAACTGGACCCATGAGTGAACCGCAGCCGCCGGCCTGGTTTCAGCCGCCGCCGCAGCACTTCGCGCCGCGGCCCGCGCTGGACATGCCCGAGCGGCCGTCCTACCGCGAGCGCCGACCGGTGTTCTGGTGGACGGTGCTGATCGGCGTCGTCGCGTCGGTGATCTGGTACGTGCTGATCGGTGCCGCCGCGTGGAGCGTGACGTCGCTGATCGTGGGCATGATCGTCGGGATGGTGCTGGCCGGCGCGGCCACCTGGGTGCTCACCTGGAAGGGCGACACCGGCCTCGGCATCGGGTTGGCGATCATGATCGGCTTCACGGCGTCGTTCATGGTCTTCCTCGGCGCCTTGTACCTGCTGGTCTGGCGCGACTGACTCAGCCAGACGGGCAGGCTCAGGCCGGGTCGGGAGCCAGCCCCTCGACGATCGTGGCGTTCACCTCGGCACGCCGCACCGACAGCTCGCGCTTCTCGGCATCGATCGCCTCGGCGGAGTTCTCGTCCGCCCGCATCAGGTCGTCGAGGTTGATGCCGGCCATGTCGAGCACGCCGAGCTTCTCGAAGGCGTCGCGCACCTTGGGCCCCCAGAGGCCGATGTCCTTGACGCACGGCACGATCCGGCTGAACAGCAGCGACTGGTACGCCTGCATGAACGGCGACACGGCGACGGCCTCCATGCACGCCTTCGTGTCGTAGCCGAGGTGGTCGAAGATCTCCTCGCCGCCGGAACCGGTCGCGCATCAGGTGGCAGCCCTCGATCACGAACTCCTCCCGCTCGGCCAGCTCCGTGCTGGTCAGCTCGGCGTAGTAGTCGCGCAGGGCGAGCCGGCCGAACGCCACGTGCCGGGCCTCGTCCTGCATCACGTAGGCCAGGATCTGCTTCGGCAGCGCCACCGTGGTCATGTCGCGCAGCACGCCGAACGCGGCCAGGGCGAGGCCCTCGATCAGCACCTGCATGCCGAGGTAGGGGAAGTCCCAGCGCGAGTCCGACAGCGTGTCGTCGAGGAGTGACTTGAGGTAGGGGTTGATCGGGTAGAAGAGGCCGACCTTCTCGTCCAGGAAGCGGGCGTAGGTCTCGGCGTGCCTGGCCTCGTCCATCGTCTGGGTCGAGGCGTAGAACTTCGAGTCCAGGTCGGGCACCGACTCGACGATCCGGGCCGAGCAGATCATCGCGCCCTGCTCACCGTGCAGGAACTGGCTGAACTGCCAGGCGATCATGTGCCGGCGCAGCTCGGACTTGGCGCGTTCGTCGTCGCGGATCCGCTCCCACTCGGCCGAGCCGAAGATCGGGATCGTCTCCAGCGGCATGCCGAGCGGGTTGTCCGGATCGATGTCGAGGTCCCAGTCGATCCGCTGGGTCGAGTCCCACTGCTTGTCCTTGCCCTTCTGGTACAGCGCCAGCAGCCGCTCCCGACCGTCGTCGTATCGCCAGGTGAACCGGGCCGCGCCGGACGCCTCGATGTCCCAGGTCTGCATCTCGGTCGGGATCGTGTACCTCATGCGCTGCCTCCGTTAGAGCAGGAACCGGGTGACCAACCGACCGAGCCGGGCCGCGACCACGTCTGGCGGGTCGGTGGGAAGGACGAGATGGGAGATGACCAGCCGGAACGCGATCTCCGCCGCGGCCGTGACGTCGCCGGCGTCGAGCTCGGGCCAGCGGGTCTGCAGCTGCGCGGCGAGGGTGGCCCGGCTGGTGAGGAGCAGGGGTTCGGAGTGCGTGGTGATCAGGGGGAGCAGGTCGGCGTGCAGGCCGTCCTCGTCCGTCGCGGTGAGCACCGCCTTGAGTAGCGGATTGCCGCCGACCAGCGCGAACGTGTAGCTCGCGGCGGCCTCCACGGCGGTGCGCAGGTCGTCGTGCTGATCGAGTACCCCGGTGATGCCGGTGAGGAACCGGTGCGTCTCGCGAAGCGCTACCGCGCTGGCCAGGCCGTCCTTGTTACCGAACTCGTTGTAGAGGGTCTGCCGGCTCAGCCCGACGGCCGCCGCGATGTCCGCCATCCGCGCGGCGCTCCAGCCCCGAGCCACCACCAGGTCGTACGCCGCGTCGAGGATCGTGTCGCGCATCTGCGCCTTGGCGGCCTGGGCGTAGCTGGGAGGGCTGTCCATGCCGACGATGCTTTACATATGGCGCCGTTCGTGTCAAGAGTTTGGACAGGAGCGGTGCCGGAGTACATGTCGGGGAGCCGACCGTCCTGGCGGCTCGGCAAGGTATCGGGCAGGCTGGCGAGAGCCTCTGTTGTCCGAGGCAAGTAGCCTGAGTGGATCACCGTCGAGGATCGAGGGTCACGTCACATGGGGAGAGAGTCCTCGCTGGCAGAGTTGCCGCCGCGAAATTCCGCCGCTCGCGACGAGCTCGGTGTTCCGGCTCCAGCGGCCAAGAAGACGTCCCGTAGGCGTGCGCCGTTGTGGGCATTGTCGCTGGTCGCGGTAGGTGCGGTGCTCACGTTGGGCGCCGGCGCCGCGTTCGCCGGCGGGCAGTACCTCTCCAAGCGGTACGAGGGGTCCGTCCAGCGGGACGACCTGCTCGGGGCCGCCGCGCCGGCCGCCAAGGAGCCGGCCAAGGTCAAGGGTCCGCTGACGTTCCTGGTCATCGGCTCGGACAGCCGCGAGGGCGACAACGCCAACCCCGAGACGCGGGACGGCAACGCCGGCGCCGTACCGGGCGAGCGCAGCGACACGATCATCGTGATGCACGTGCCGGCGAGCATGGACCGCGCGTACGTCATCTCCATCCCGCGTGACTCGTACGTGTCGATCGCCGACAAGAACGGTGACCCGGCCGGCAAGAACAAGATCAACTCGGCGTTCGCGTTCGGTGGCGCGCCCCGGCTGGTGCAGACCCTGAACAACTTCACCGGCAGCAAGATCGACTACCCGGTGATCGTCGACTTCTCCGCGGTTCGCAAGATCACCGACCTGGTCGGCGGCGTCGACGTGGTGGTCGACAAGGAGAGCTACGACGAGTACCGGTTCATGCCGGCGAACACGAAGTACCCGACCACGCCGTGCCTCGACACCCGGGGCCGCAAGCAGCGCTGCCTGACCTTCAAGGCCGGTCCGCTGCACCTGGAAGGCCAGCTCGCCGAGTACTACGTCCGGCAGCGCACCGGCCTCCCCAACGGTGACCTGGACCGCGCCAAGCGTCAGCAGCAGTTCCTGCGCGCGCTGATGAGCAAGGCCGCCTCCGGCGACATGCTGACCAACCCGGTCCGGTTCGACGAACTGGTCCGCACGATCGGTGGCGCGATCACCGTGGACAAGCGGATGCCGATCAACCCGCTGGCGTTCTCGCTCAAGAGCCTGCGCCCGGCCGACCTGGTCTTCATGACGCTGCCGATCTCGGGGAGCGACAAGGTGTCCGGTGCCGGCGACGTGCTGATCCCGAACGAGGCGCAGTCGAAGGAACTGTTCGCCGCGATCGACAACGGCACGATGGACGCGTACCTGCTGAAGTACCCGACGGCCGCGAACGACGTGAGCCGCGGTTCCTGAGCCGCGGGCGGTCGGCGAGTCTTCGGGCGCGCCGAAAGCAAATTGGGCGCGGACTCTTGACCGGCGCCCGTGGACTGGGCAAGGTCCGTGCATGGCCATGCTGAGGCTCGAACGACTGGACGCGGAACGCCGGCGCCGGCGAATCCGGCTGTTGGCCGAGCTAGCCGAGGCACAGGCACTTCGCGACCGGGTCGCTCCGCGCCGTGCTCGCATGGAACGGCTTCGGGACTTGATCACCAGCCGCCAGCGGATGAACTGAAAAATTTCGCCCCCGCTGCCGGCCGGGGTGGAGCGCAATCGAAAACTGGTCGATCCTGACCGTGGGCCTGTCGACCACGTCCACGCATACTTGTCGGGAGACGCGTCCGAGAATGGCCGCGTTCGGACTGATCAGGAGGACCGTGTCGTACTTCGCCGCCGCCCTCGCCCGTGTGAGCGAGGGTTGGACCGCTGCTGAACTCGACCTCGACGGAGCAGACAACGTCGAGGCGGTCGGGGATCTGCTCCGCGACGTCCAACCGGACGCTGAGCTCTCGTTGCTCTTCGTGGAAGCGGATGACGAGTTCCTCGTCGTACTCCGGCTGGACGAGGGCGAGGACCTCCGGGTCTTCTGCTCTGACGCCGCATTCTCGGACGCTTCCCGGATCGGCGAGGTACTCCTCGCCGAGCTGGAGGAGTCGGAGGTGCCGGTTGACCTCGACACCGATGATGACGCCGCCGAGAGCTCCGACGAGGAGGAAGAGGAGTCCACCGAGCCGGTCGGGCACCCCGTGGGCGACGCCGACCTCCTCACCGATCTGGGCATCTCCGCCCGCGACCTGCTCGCCCTGTGCTCGCACGAGGGCATGCTCCCCGCGGACGTGATGACCGAGATCTGCCGCAAGGTCGGCTGCGCCGACGAACTCCAGGACCTGCGCGGGGAGTGAACGGGCTCTCGCGTTACGAGGGCTCCATGCGTGTCGCGCTGGCCACCGCCGCGGCGGTGGAGGGCACCGGTGACGTCCCGATCGGTGCCGTGCTGTTCGACGCCTCCGGCGTGGAGTTGGCACGGGCCTGCAACGAGCGGGAGCTCACCGGTGACCCGACCGCGCACGCCGAGGTCCTGGCGCTGCGCCGGGCCGCCGCCACGGTCGGCTCGTGGCGCCTCGAGGGCTGCACGCTGGTCGTCACGCTGGAGCCCTGCACGATGTGTGCCGGGGCCCTCGTGCTGGCGCGGGTGGCCAGGGTGGTGTTCGGGGCGTGGGATCCCAAGGCTGGCGCGGTCGGCTCGCTCTGGGACGTCGTGCGCGACCGTCGGCTGAACCATCGGCCTGAGGTGGTCGGTGGGGTACTGGCCGACGACTGCGGTGCCCTGCTGAAGGAGTTCTTCGCCGACGCACCGCTGAGGCCGGGCTGGTGTGGCCGGCTGCGGCTGGCGTGATCGGCGGGTCGCCGATCTCACCGGTGAGATCGGCGAGCCTGACTCGCGGATCCCACCGGTGACGGTGCTCGGATCCCTGTTTCGCGAAGAAGTGGGCGCATCCGGTATCGTCACCGGCGGTGGCGTGTCCGAGCGGCCGAAGGAGCACGCCTCGAAAGCGTGTGACGTGGCAACACGTCCGTGGGTTCAAATCCCACCGCCACCGCCAGTACCAGCAAGAACGCCGGGTCACCCTCGCAGGGGCGACCCGGCGTTCTGCGTCTGGTCGCGGTTTCCGTCTCAATTGCCCCCGCCCGGTGAAGTGCTCGGTGGACAGGGCTGAACGCTACAGTCGCCGGATGACTGGGCTTCTGATCGGCCACGCGCTGCGCTGTGCCGCCCGGCACGTTCGCGGTGAGGTCATCGTGGCTCCTCGGCACTGAACGGTGACAGCCGATCTGTTGCTGACGCTGGTGGCCGCGTCGGCGGCGGCGTTCTCGCTGGCGCTGTTGTCGGCGGTGGCCGGGTTCGGCGGCGGCGTGCTGCTCCTACCGGTGTTCACCATGTTGTTCGGGCTGCGCTTCGCGGTGCCGATGCTGACGCTGACGCAGTTGTCCAGCAACGGCTCCCGGGTCTGGCTCAACCGCCGGGATCTGCGCTGGCCGCTGATCGGCTGGTTCGCGCTCGGCGCGGTCCCCTTGGCGGTCGCCGGCGCGGTGCTGCTCACCCATGCCCCGCTGAGTCCTCTCAAGAGAGCGCTCGGGGTGTTCCTGATCGGTGTCGTCGTGTGGCGGCGCGTCAGCCCCCACCCGCGCAAGCCGGCTGACCGGGCGTTCATCGGGGTCGGCGCCGCCTCCGGGCTCGGCTCGGCGCTGCTCGGCTCGGTCGGCCCGTTGACCGCGCCATTCTTCCTCGCCTACGGGCTGACCCGAGCGGCCTACATCGGCACCGAGGCCGCTGCCGCGCTCACCATGCACCTGACGAAGACCGCCGCCTACGGCGCTGGTGACCTGCTCACCGGCCAGGTGCTGCTCTACGGCGCCGCGCTCACTCCCGCTACCCTCGCTGGCGCGTGGGCCGGCAAGAGGATCGTGGGTCGCATCAGCGACCGCGTGTTCGTCCGGCTCGTTGAGGCCGGGCTCGTGGTCGCGGGGCTGTTCTTCATCGCCGGGCTCTGACCGACCGGATCAGTTCGCCGCCGATTGGCGGAAGACCGGCCAGGCTGGGCGTCGATGAACGACGGCGAACGACTGGTCGCGGCGCCTGCGAGCACGGCAGCTGGCTAGTCGTTCTCCGGCGAGCTGCATTCGTCCGTCTTGGTGTCCCCTGCTGAGCAGAGCCGGAAGACGAACGGAATCATGAGCTCTCGGCGTTCTCCGCCGCTGGAGTACCGCACTAGCAGTCCGCTTCCGCCGGCGGTCTCGTTCGCTGTCTTGGAGACTTCCACGCCAAGTTCTACCGAACCCGTGCGGGAGGACTTCTTCTTGCCTTCGCAGGTCTTGTCGATCGTGGCGGGTTCGTCGGGTGAGAATCCGACGGCGCTGAGTCTCTCGTTGCCCGCGCCGTAGCCTTCCTTGCCCAAATCCCACTGGTTCGGACGAGTGGCGAAGGACTCCGTGCGCACTCCGCCGCTGGGCCGAATCACGTCGATCCGCTCGATGGTGACGCGGCCAGTTCCTTTCACGCACAGCATGATGCCGCCGAAGGAATAGTGCTGGCCAGGTTTGGTCGCGGGCGCGGCCACGCCGAACTCGCCGGGATCGTCTCCGGCCATCACGAGGCTGGGTGCGGAGACGCCCCCGCCCGTACATGCCGTCGAGAACAGCAAGACTTGCGGTGAACGCCAGCGCGAGACGGGCGGGGGCGCTCATCCAGTCAGCCTTTCCCATAACGGACCCGTACGCCACCTTGCTCGTAGTCGACTACGAGCGGACGTCCGATGTGGACTCAGCGCGATGTGTGTCGCCTCATCGGCTGCTGCTGCCAGTCTTGCCAGTTCACGCAACCTCCAACTCGGACGGGCGGAGGTCGTGGCTTGCTGAGTTACGTTGAGGCCCGCCTGACCGACTGTCGGGGCCTGTCGATTCGGCCAGGTACAGGCGGTTCCGCTCACGGGGAGGAAGCTAGTCATGTCCGTACGGGGATTACGAAGGATCGCGGTCGTGGGGCTGATCGTGACCGCAGCGTTGGCGACGGTCGCGGGTCCGACGTCGGCCGCGCCGAGAACGGCAAAGGCGAGCACCGCGGCGGCGGCTGCTGACTGTTACGTGTCCAACCAGCACCTGCATTGCAGCAACGTCCAGCACACCCGGATGTACGCGCACCGCAGCTTCAACAGCGAGGTCGTCGAGTACCTGGAGACGTCGTACAGCTACTTCGAATGCTGGGGACGCGGTGACTACCACTCGGGTGGGAACAACGTCTGGTACTGGACGCAGGGTGACGTGGTCGGCGATTGGGGCAACGTGCCGGCGAGTGTCGTGTGGACGCCCGTCGACCCGCCAGCCGGCATGAAGGAGTGCTGACCCGGCACCGGTGAAGGCGGGGCGGCCGTCCCCCGGGACGGCCGCCCGCCGCGCGGCGGGCAGCGTCGTGGGATGGCTGGAGTTGCTCCACCGGCGTTGCGTTCGGCCGATAGCGTTTGCCAAAACCTGGAGGTCGGGATGGGTGCGGACGGCTACCGGTACTACTTCAGCGTCGTCGACGAATGGCCGGATCGGCCGTTGGCCGTGCTCAGGGTTCGGGGCGAGGGCGAAGCGGCCGAGGTGGAAGAGATCGCGCAGGGTGCCGTCTGGCAGCCCTCCCGGCGCACCATCAATGACCCCTGTAGGACCCCGGGGTACAGCGAGGTGGAGGTGGACGCAGAGACGGCCGCACAGGCCGCCCTCCAGTGGGCGTACATCTACCACCACATCCTCGAGCGGTCATCCGACCGCACCGTGGCCTTCGTGCGCCGTTGCGCGATGCCGGTCATGATCGAGCGATCGACCTGCCGCAGCGGGGTATGGGAGTACACCGATCGGTTGAAGCGGATCGAACGGGGCCTGGACGACTACCGCGTTCTGCCGACCGACGCCGCAACGGTCGAGCAGTACCTAAGCGACCTTCCCAGCCCGGAGTACCGCTACTTCGCGGTCGTCACCGGCACCAGCGACACGGACTTCGGCCTTACGGCGCCGGCAGAGGTGCTGCGGGTCCGCGCCGGGGATGAGAACGGGTCACGTGAGCGGCTCGGCACGGGGTCGGCATGGGAACCCTTTGACATGGTCGATGGTGTCGAGGGTCTGCGCGATCTCACGCTGCTCGAAATCGACGAGCAAGCGGTGGCCGCGCTGGGACGACCGCGTCCATCGGACGGCGCGGCGCCACGGCCTCCTGACTACACGTACTTCGTCCTCACCCACGGCATGGTCCGCGAAGGTGAGACACCGTCAGCTGAGCAGGTGGAGCGTGCGGAGTGCATCGTGCGGCAGTGGCCGGCTCGCGACAGCGTGCAGGAGGAGGTCCTCGGTGCAGGACCTCGCTGGATCTCGTCCAACATCAACGGAAGAGGAACGCGCGAGGGCGACCCTCGTGCGGTCGAGGTGCCAGCCGCGAACTTCGAGACCCGGATGGCCCCGTGGCGCTACTCGTACTACGCGATCCTGCCAGCGGAGCCGAACGCTGACGAGCAGTTGGCGGTCGTGCGGCACCACAGCGCCGCTGGAGGCACGGAGCAGGCTGCGGTCAGCTGGCCGATCTGGCACCAATCCTGCTGGCTTCGGCAGATCAAGGCCGGACAGATTCCGTATCGGGCGGAGGAGATCGACGCTGCATCGGTGGAGCTGTTCCTGCGCCGAGCCGCCGCGAACGTCACCGAGTATCGCTACTTCGCGATTCTCGGCGAGGGCGAAACCATCGACGCACCGCAGCAAATGGTGCGCGGGCAATGCAGCCACAAAGGGTCGGTGGGCCAGGAAGAAACGCCCCATCCCGATGGCAGCTGGGCGCAGACTCGTACCTTGGAGCAGATAGGCCGCGGCCGAGGCGACTGGCACCTGGATCCGGTGGAGGTCCCCGAGTCGCTTTTCGAGCGCTACCGCGCGAAGCTCATGGCCTCGTCTTCGTAGGTCTGCTGTGGTGACCGCGCGGCAGCCACGGGATTGTCGGCTGTAGCGTGACGCCCCTGCTCGGAACGACAAGCGCCGGGTCGGTCCCTGGGACCGACCCGGCGCTTGGGTCATTGCGGAAGATCAGTGCCAGCAGGCGTCCCTGGCGACGCGGGCGGGGTTGCTGTCGGCCTTGCCCCACGCTCCGGCGTTCGCCTCGAACTTCTTGTACAGGTCGCCGTCCTTCGCGACCTCGACCAGGCCACCACCCTGGTCCGCCCAGGACGGGTAGTCCGCCTGGCGGTACTCGTTGCCCGTGTACGCGGAGAGGACGTCCTTGAGGCCGCCCTGGTTGTTGTACATCGCGTGACTGCCGAAGCCGACGAAGACGCGCGGGAACTCGCGGCCCTTGCCGGCGCTGCCGCGGTCGGCGTTCCAGCTCTCGGCCGACGCCCAGCCGACCACGCGGTGGCCGCCGTGCGCGCTCAGCAGCAGCCGGTCACGGCTCCAGCTGTTGCCGTTCTTCCTCCACACCACGTCGACGTGCTCGAAGTCGTGCCGGTGCCCGGACGGCTTGAAGGCGCTGGTGGCCTGGTAGATCGTGTAGCTGATCCGGATCTCGTCGGCATTGCACTTCTGGACCGTGTAATAGGTCGGGAACGCCGAGCCGTGTGGCGCGCAGCCGCCGTCGCTGTTGGGCCAGTTCTGCACGCTGCCGCCGTCGGTCGGGTTGCCGTTGCCGTCGAACGCCGACTCCGGCCAGCACGGGTCGTTCCGATTCGCGCGCGCGAAGTTCCACTGCGGCACGGACCTCCTGGCGAAATCCTGCAGTGTGGCCGGCCCTTCCGGCAGCGGCTCGTTCGCCGACGCGCTGGGGATGGTGGCGAAGAGTAAGCCGCCGGCCAGTGAAACGACCGCGAGCGACCCGATCCAGATGCGGCGGGATCGTGGTGACATGAAATCTCCTCGTGCTGGTGCAGAGCAGCTGCGTGCCAGGCTGGGACGGGCGGAGCGGGCCGGCACGTCAGCTTCCGGAGTCGCCGCAATGTGGTGGGGGCGACGAACGGTATCGGTCCGAAGCCACCCTGTCTGCCGATCGCAGCTGTCCACCAGGACAACAATCCGTGACCGCCGCCTACCAGCACGAACAGTGCCTCAGCCGGCGCGGAGGGTGTCCGCCAGGTCGGCGGCGTTCTGCAGGGCGTCGGCGAGCGCGTGCTGGTCGTCTTCGGTCAGCTCGAGGCCGCGGACCTGTGCCAGCAGGGCGTTCGCGCGGTCGGAATCGTGCAGCACCACGGCCAGTTCGGCGCGGTAGACCAGCGCCTGGACCAGCTCGGTCCGCTCACCGCCGTCGTGTCGAGCCAGCGTGGCGTCGAGGATCTTCGCCGCCTGCCGGTGGTCGCCCTTGGACTCGCCCAGCACGATGGCGTTCTCCAGGGCCCGCGCCAACTTGCTCGCCGGCTCGGGCGTGGCTTCGACCGCACTGGCCGGTTCGACCGCTGCGGTCGCTCGCGGCTTGGAAGATCCGGATCCAGTTGCCGCCCGGGATCGACGATGCTGAAGCCGCTCAGATCCCCGGAGTTCTTCCGCTTCCGTGGCCGCGTCATCCGGGGGATTCCGGCGATCAGCAGCTTGCCGTACGCGGCCCGCATCCCCTCCGCGAACGCCGCGTACAGCGCGCCGATGTCCTCCACGGTGACCAGGCAGGTGCCGTACGAGTCCTCCGCCTTGAAGCCGGGCATCCCGAAGAAGTGCAGGTGGAAGTCCTCGCGCCGGATCGCCAGGTGCTGATTGGGGCGCTCCTGGCGATGGGTGACCGTGAACCCGAGGGCCTGGTAGAACTCGCTGATCTCGTCGATGGATTCGCACGGCAGTAAGGGAACGGTCACTTCGTTGGCCATCAGTGCTCCTCGTGCTGGGACGGATCGGGGGATGCGCGGAGGGCCTCGCCGAGCCTGCGGAGGGTCTGGGTGGCCGCGGCCAGCTCGGCGAGGGTGGCGCGCTCGCCGATCCGGTTGGCCCACTCGGCCTGCCGGCGTTCCACCGCGCGCAGCGCCAGCCGTCCCTGCTCGGTGAGCGCCATGAGCTTGGCGCGCCGATCGCCGGGGTTCTCCTCGAACGCGATGAATCCGTCCCGGGCCAGCGCATCGGCGGTCTGCTGCACGCTCTGGCGGGTCAGCCCCATCGTCCGGGCGACCGCGGCCACGGTCACCGGGTCGTGATCGACCACCCCGAGCACCTGCCAGCGCGCGCTGGTCAGCCCGGCTGGCCTGGCGAGCTCGTCACCCGCCGCGAGCAGCTGGCCGTTCAGCCGGAACACCTCGAGCAACAGCCCGGAGAACTCCAGGCCACGCTCGTTCAGCTCCTCCACGCGGACGACAGTTCCAGAATGACAGGTACCTGTCAAACAATTGTTTCGGGTCGCGCCGGCGTGGTCAGGCCGGAGGCGGCTCACCCAGGTCGAAGCGCCAGTCGTTGCAGCGAATGGGGTTGCCCACCGGGTACTCGAAGTCGAACTCGCCGAGCAGCTCGAAGCCCAGCTTCCGGCAGAGCGCGTTCGACGGGAGGTTGGTGACGTTCGGGTACGCGTGCAGGTATCGGTGTTTGCGCTCGTCGCGGGCGCTTTCGATGGCCGCGCGCGTGGCCGCGGCCGCGATGCCTCGGCCCTGGTACTCCGGCGACACCGCCCAGCCGGTCTCGAACACCGTCTCGCCGCCGCTCTCTCGGTCCCAGTAGCCGATCGAGCCGACCGGTTCGAGGTCCGGCAGCAACTCGACGACGAACATCCGCCCGGTTCCGGTGCCGCGGATGGCGGCGTATCGCCGGTTGCGGTCGAGAAGCTTTTCCTCGCTCTCCGGACCGCCCAGGTGCTCCGTCATCTCCGGGGCGTTGTTGCGGCGCAGCAGCTCCAGATCGCTCTCCGCCCAGTCACGAAGCTGTACCCGCACCACGTCCGTCCGCTCTGTCACCGTGCACTCCTCCCGACCGGCCCTGCCCGCCGCCAACCTGCCGCACCGGTGTGACAATCTCCCGGTGTCGAGGCTTGCCGCCGCCCGCACAATGGACGCAACACCGAGCAGGGGAGTCACCTCGATGCAGCCGTATGCCCCGTTCGTCGGCGTCCTGCTCCTACCCGACCGAGCGCCGTTCGACACCATCTCTCCCGTGACGCTGGGCGACGGCCAGCCGGTGGCGAGCATCCGCTGGCATCGCTGGACGGTCAAGGCGCGGTTCGACATCCTCGACGCGGTCAGCGGGGCCGAGCTGGCGAGCGGCGCCCGGCAGGGCTTCTTCGGCCGGCAATTCGTGGTGACCGACCCCCGCAATCAGCCGATCCTCACCCTGGCGCTGGGTTTCTGGGGAGTGGCCAGCCGCTGCACCGTGACGCTGGGCAACGGCCAGCAGCTCATCACGCAGGGCAACTGGACCAGCCGGAAGTTCTCCGTGCTCGACGGTGCTGGCCAGCCCGTCGCGCGGATTCTCAACACCAGCAAGATCTTCTCCTGGCGGCCGGACAGCTTCGCGTTCGAGCTGATGGCCCCGGTGCTCTCGATCGTGCAGGCCGTCGGCCTGGTCCAGTGCCTACGCGCCGCCGTCGAGGCCCAGCGCAGCTCCTCCGCGGCCGGCTCTTCCTAGGGTCTGGCTCAGGCGCCGGCGATCGCGACCATCGTCCGGTGGTGCTTCGGGGTCTCGATCTCGTCGATCACGGCCACCGCGACGTCGGCGTAGGGGAACGGGGGAGCGTCGGGCTCGCTGGGCAGTACCCGCTCGTCGCCGATCCGGTATCGGCCGGTGCGCGGCGCCTCCGCGTCGAGCAGGGCGGGCGGCGGCGCGACGACCAGCCAGTCAAGCTCGGTCTCCGCGGCACGCAGTGCGTCGAGCTCGGCGGCGTGGCCCAGCGAGAACGCGCGAGCGTCGGCCGGGAAGTCGGGCGTGTCCAGCACGCGTACGCCCGGTGCCACCTCCAGCGTGGTGCCGATGCCCACCGCGATCAGCCGATCGACGCCCGCTCGCGGCAGCTCGGTGAGGAGGGCGTGCGTGGCGGCGAGGTAGAACTCCTCGGCCGGCACGTCCAGCCGGCCGGCGGCGTTGACGGCCGCATCGTGCCCGGCCGCGACCGAGGCCACGCTGTCAGCCTGGGTGACGTCGCCGGCGACCACGGCGACGCCGTCGCGGGACAGATCGGGGTGGTTGGCCGGGTCGCGCACGACCGCGGTCACCTGGTGGCCACGTGCGGCGGCCTCGGCGACGATGTGCCGCCCGGCACGCCCGCCGGCTCCAAAAACGACGATCCTGCTCATGGTGAAAGTCCCCGTTCGGCATGGCCCGCGCGGTGACTCGCGGGGCGATGTCACCGACGCTAGGTGGCTACCCCATGGTTTCCGCAACGATAGTTACTTGGCGAAGGCTGGTCCCATTACGCCTCGTACGTTGGGAACGTGAGCCAGCCACTCGATCCCGCCATGTTCGACGACTGCTCGGACGAGACTCCGCTGCTCCGGGTGGGCGACAAGTGGACGGCGAAGATCATCACCTGCCTGCGGACCGGCCCACTGCGGTTCTCCGAACTGCAGGTGCCGTTGCACGCGATCACGCCCAAGGTGCTCACCGCTTCGCTCCGGGCGCTGGAGCGCGACGGCATGATCACCCGCACCGCGTACGCCGAGATCCCGCTCCGGGTCGAGTACGCGCTGACCCCGCTCGGCCACACGCTCTTCGAACCGCTCGCCGCCAGCTGCGAGTGGAGCCGGCAGCACCAGGCCGAGCTGCTGGATTCCCGTGCGGCGTACGAAAGCCACTCTTAACCAAATCATCACGCTTTGCGCCTTCTTCTGACTCGTTACCGACGCGTAGACCTTCGTATCGGCGATGAATCGGACCAGGGAGCGGTCATGGTGCGGATGACGAGTTGGCGAAGAGCGGTAGCGGCGGGGCTGGCGGCGGTGGCGGCCAGCGCGATGTTCGCGGCACCGGCGTTCGCCGAGACGTACTCGGGACTGCTCAGGACGGCGATCGGATCGTTACCCGTGGCCACCGAGGTGCGCACCGGCTACAACCGGGACCTGTTCACGCACTGGATCGACGCCGACAGCGACGGCTGCAACACCCGCTACGAGGTGCTGATCATCGAGGCCGTCACGGTGCCCTCGGTCGGCTCGGGCTGCGCCCTGACCGGCGGCCGCTGGTACTCCTACTACGACAACGAGTACTGGACCGTCCCCGCCGACCTGGACATCGACCACTTCGTGCCGCTGGCCGAGGCGTGGGACTCCGGCGCCCGGCTCTGGACCTCGGCCCAGCGCAAGTCCTACGCGAACGACCTAGGCGACACCCGCTCGCTCGCGGCGGTGACGGACAACGAGAACCAGTCCAAGAGCGACCAGGACCCGGCCACCTGGATGCCGCCGTACGCGACCGCGACCTGCCGCTACATCGGCGAGTGGGTGGCCGTGAAGCTCCGCTGGCGGCTCACTGTCGACACCGCGGAGAAGACGGCGCTGGCCTCGGCGGCGAGCGACTGCAGCAACGTGACGATCACGGTGACCAGGGCGATCTGAGCGGGTCGGCGTTCTCGACCGTGCCAGCCGACGCATGGACCGAGGCCGCATTGGGCATGGTCAGGGCAGCCTTCTAACCCTGGAGTCAGCTTGCCCACCGTGGACACGGTCGACCTCACGTTTGCTCTCGTGGGCATCGGTGCACTCCTCGCCGGGCTGCTGCCCCGGGTGCTGGAGCGGCGCCCGCTCTCCATGCCGATCATCTTCCTCGGTCTTGGCATGGTGATCTTCGCGCTGCCCACCGGCCTGCCCGACCCCGATCCACTGCGCTATCCGGGCATCGCCGAGCACCTCACCGAGGTCGGCGTGCTGGTCGCGCTGATGGGCGCCGGGCTGAAGCTGGACCGGCCAGTCGGCTGGCGCACCTGGGCCTCGACCTGGCGGCTGCTCGCCATCGCGATGCCGCTCACGATCGCGGTGACCGCGCTGCTCGGCTGGTGGTGGGCGGGGCTGGTGCCGGCCACCGCGCTGCTGCTCGGCTCGGCGCTGGCCCCGACCGACCCGGTGCTCGCCTCGGACGTGCAGGTCGGCGAGCCCACCGAGGACGAGGACTCCGAGGACGAGGTGCGGTTCGCGCTCACGTCCGAGGCCGGGCTGAACGACGCGCTCGCGTTCCCGTTCGTCTACGCCGCGATCGCGATGGCCACGGTCGGCGCCGATCCGGCCGAGTGGGCGCTGAAGTGGCTGGCCGTCGACGTCGCCTACAAGCTCGCGGTGGGGCTCGGCGCCGGCCTGCTCACCGGCTGGCTGCTCGGCAAGCTGTTCTTCCGGGCCCGCTCGGAGACGCTCCGGCTGGCCAAGCACGCGGAGGGCTTCGTCGCCCTGGCGGCGACCTTCCTCGCCTACGGGGTGGCGGAGGTGGCCGGCGGCTACGGCTTCCTGGCCGTGTTCGTCTGCGCCTGCTCGATCCGCGCCTCGGAGCGCTCGCACGAGTACCACCAGGTGCTGCACGACTTCGCCGAGCAGATCGAGCGACTGCTCACGGTCCTGCTGCTGCTGCTCTTCGGCGGCGCCGTGGTCAGCGGACTGCTCGCCCCGCTCACCTGGCCGGCGGTGCTGGTGGGCCTGGCCGTGGTGCTGCTGATCCGGCCGGCTGCGGCGTGGCTCTCGCTCCGCGGCGCGCCGGGGACGCCGAAGGAGAAGGGCGTGATCGCGCTGTTCGGCATCCGCGGGATCGGCTCGGTCTACTACCTGTCCTACGCGGTCGCCTCGGCGGACTTCGCGGGCAGCGCGCTGGCCTGGGCGATGGTGGCGTTCGTGGTGATCGTCTCGGTGGTCGCGCACGGCATCGCCGCCACGCCCGTGATGGCCCGGCTGGATCGTCGCCGCGAGCGAAGCGCGAGGGCCGCCACCCGCCAAGCCTGAGCCGGCCCAGCACAGCGATGTCTTCACGGTCATGGCCGCGAAGATGCCGCCCACATCGGCGGTCGGTGGTCGGTCGGTCGGTGGGAACCCGACGTATTCGCAGGTAAGTGTCGATAGCACCCGCGCCTGGACGTGATCGTGGTCACGGACGTCCGCCGTTCGTCCCGTTCTGTGGGCAACGCCTTGACCGCGCTGAGTCATTCCTTCAATCTCTACCTATCCGAGGGAGATTAGCGATCAAGTCGAGAAGGAGTGCTCATGAGAGCCGCCCTGCGCCATAGTGCGTTGGCTGTAGCTGCGTTACTCGCTGTTGCTGGGACGGCAACCGCCTGTGGCGGGGACGACGCGGCCTCGGACGGACCGGTCACGCTCCGGCTCGGTTACTTCCCCAACATCACCCACGCCACGGCGATCGTCGGGGTGGACAAGGGCATCTTCAAGAAGTCGCTCGGCGACAACGTCACGCTCCAGACCAAGACGTTCAACGCCGGCCCTGCCGCGGTCGAGGCGCTCTTCTCCGACGCCATCGACATCACCTACATCGGCCCCGGCCCGGCGACCAACGCCTACGCCAAGTCCAAGGGTGCGGCCGTCCGGGTCATCGCCGGCGCCGCCGCGAACGGTGCCGCGCTCGTGGTGAAGCCCGAGATCACCAACGTCGCGCAGCTCAAGAGCAAGAAGATCGCCACCCCGCAGCTCGGCAACACCCAGGACATCGCGCTCCGGTACTGGCTCAAGGAGCAGGGGCTCAAGACCGACAAGGACGGCGGCGGCGACGTCGCGATCGTGCCCCAGGACAACGCGCAGAGCCTGGAGACGTTCACCAGCGGTGCGATCGACGGCGCCTGGGTGCCCGAGCCGTGGGCGTACCGGCTCCAGGCGGCCGGCGGCAAGGTGCTCGTCGACGAGCGCGACCTGTGGCCGGACAAGAAGTTCATCACGACCGTCGTCGCGGTCCGGACCAAGTTCCTCAAGGAGCACCCGGACGTGGTGAAGAAGTTCCTCGCCGGCCACGTCGAGGCGAACCAGCAGATCAACGCCGACCCGGCCGCCGCCCAGAAGACGGTCGCCGACGGCATCGGCAAGATCACCAGCAAGCCGCTGAAGCTGGAGATCGTGGCCGGCGGCTGGAAGACCCTCGTGTTCACCGACGACCCGGTCGCCAGCTCGCTCCTCGAAGGCGCCAAGCACGCCCAGGCGGTCGGCCTGCTCAACCCGGTCGACGACCTCGAGGGCATCTACGACCTCGGCCCGCTGAACGATGTGCTCAAGGAGAAGAGCCTCGCGCAGGTGAGCGGGCCATGAGCACGGACGTTGCCACCGCCGACGCCAGCACGGCGTCGGCGGTGGCGCCCGCCGTCGTGCTGACCGAGGTGTCCAAGGCCTACGGGCGCGGACCGACCGCGGTGCTGGCGCTGGACCGGCTCAGCCTCACGGTCGAGCCCGGCGAGTTCGTCTGCCTCGTCGGCGCCTCCGGCTGCGGCAAGAGCACGCTGCTCAACATCGTCTCGGGCCTCGACTCGGCCAGCGCCGGCACGATCGACACCGGCGGCGCCGAGCCGGCGCTGATGTTCCAGGAGCCGGCGCTGATGCCGTGGCGGAGCGTGGTGGCGAACGTCGAGCTTCCGCTCAAGCTGCGCGGCGTCGGCAAGGCCGAGCGGCGGGCCCGCGCCCGCGAACTGCTCGGCGTGGTCCACCTCACCGAGTTCGCCGACCGGCAGCCGCACGAGCTCTCCGGTGGCATGCGGCAGCGGGTCGCGCTGGCTCGCACGCTCGCGATGGACAGCCCGGTGCTGCTCATGGACGAGCCGTTCGGCGCGCTGGACGCGATGACCCGCGACGTGCTCCACGACGAGCTGGAGCGGATCTGGCGCGAGCGGCAGCTCACCGTCATCTTCGTGACCCACAACGTGCGGGAGGCCGCGCGGCTGGGGGACCGGATCGTGGTGCTCTCCAGCCGTCCCGGCCGACCGGTGGCCGAGTTCCCGGTGAACCAGCCGCGACCGCGCCGGATCGACTCGCCCGAGGTCTCCCAGCTCGCCGCCGAGGTCACCGACCGGTTGAAGGAAGAGGTGCGCCGCCATGGCCACTGACCTCACCCCGTCCCGGACCGCCGCCGAACTCGCCGGCCTCGACGCGCTCGACCTCGCCGGCGACCGGCCCCGATCGCGGGCTCAGCAGGTCTGGTCCGCCGCGTGGCCGAAGCTGGCCGCGATCGGCATCGCACTCGCGCTCTGGCAGCTCGTGGTCTGGTCGGGTTGGAAGGACCAGTGGATCCTGCCCGGTCCGGGCGTGGTCTTCGAGGACCTCTCGACGCTCCTGCAGAAGGGCGCCTTCTGGGAGGCGGTCAGCACGACCGCCCGCCGCGCGCTCGTGGGCTTCGCGTTCGCCACCGTGCTCGGGCTGGCGCTCGGCGTCGCCGTGGCGCGATCCCAGGTGCTGCGGCGGGCGTTGGGCTCGTTCATCACCGGCCTGCAGACCATGCCGTCGATCGCCTGGTTCCCGCTCGCGATCGTGTTGTTCCAGCTCAGCGAGCAGGCGATCTTCTTCGTCGTGGTGCTCGGTGCGGCGCCGTCGATCGCCAACGGGGTCATCACCGGCGTCGATTACGTCTCGCCCGTGCTGGTCCGGGCCGGCCGGAACCTCGGCGCGCGCGGCCTGTCGCTCTACCGGTACGTCATCGGGCCGGCGTCGCTCCCGGCGATCGTGGCCGGGCTCAAGCAGGGCTGGGCCTTCGCCTGGCGCAGCCTGATGGCCGGCGAGCTGCTGGTCGTCATCCCTGGCTCGCCCGCGATCGGCTCGAACCTCCAGCACGCCAGGGAGAACGCCGACTACCCGGGCCTGATCAGCCACATGATCGTCATCCTGATCATCGGCATCATCGTCGACCTGCTGTTCAACCTCGCGAACAACAAGATCCGACGGCGGTGGGGCCTGGCCGATGTCGTCCAGTGATCTACCGGTTCCCAACGGTCGGCCGATCCCCACATCGGGGTGGCCCCGCAACGGCGGGGCCAAGGGGCGGCATCATGGGGGTATGCAGATATCGGCACGGGCGGATTACGCGGTGCGCGCCCTCCTCGCGCTCGCCGCGGACGAGACCGAGTCGGCGACGGCGCAGGTCCTCGCCGACCGGCAGTCCCTGCCACGGAAGTTTCTCGAGGCGATCCTCTCCGACCTCCGCCGAGCCGGGCTGGTCCGCAGCCAGCGCGGCGCCGACGGTGGCTACCGGCTGGCCAGCCCGGCCTCGGAGATCACCATCGGTGATGTGCTCCGCGCCGTCGACGGTCCGCTCGCGGGCGTCCGTGGCGAACGGCCGGAGACGGCCAGCTACGAGGGTGCCGCCGAGCACCTCCAGACGGTGTGGGTGGCGGTGCGGGCCGCGGTCCGGAGCGTGCTCGACGAGGTGAGCCTCGCGGACGTGTTGGCGGCCAAGTTCC
This sequence comes from uncultured Actinomycetota bacterium, assembly GCA_963746095.1. Taxonomy (GTDB): domain Bacteria; phylum Actinomycetota; class Actinomycetes; order Mycobacteriales; family Cryptosporangiaceae; genus CAVVAL01. The sequence continues at coordinate 207,556 of CAVVAL010000002.1, forward strand.
CCGACCACGTGCAGACCCTGGTGGACACGCCGGGTGCCTGGGCGCGGCGCTGACAGGCGTGCCCTGATGGTGACCCCGGTCACCGTCATCAGTTTGGGATGTTCTGGGCCTGCCGATGTTGGGGGATAGCGGTTAGATGGTCCGGTGCCAACTGACCTGCCGCCCACGGGCGACGGCCCCGTAGAGCCGGTCGCGTCCGGTCCGAGCCATGCCGCGTCCGAACAGGGTGCCTCCGAGCCGTACGGCGCTGACCCGTACACGCCCGACCCGTACGCGGCCGCTCCGTATGAGTCCGAGCAGTACGAGTCCGAGCAGTACACGTCCGAGCCGTACAAGCCCGAGCCGTACGTGGCGTCCTACACGGCCGGGCGGAGCCACAAGGAGCCCGAGCCGCCGGTGGTGACCGGGCACAGTCACGCCGCGCCCGAGCCGGCCTCGCGATGGACCAAGAACGTCGTCATCGGCATCCTGGCCCCGCTCGCCGCGATCACGCTGATCGCACTGATCGTGCTGTGGCCCGGCGACGTGCCGAAGCAGTCGTTCAACGACGACCAGGAACGCGCCTACGGCGAGGTGACCAGGGTCGTCGAGGAGCCGTGCCCGGCGAACGACCCGGCGAACGAGGGCACGCCCCCGGCCCAGCGCCGGTGCGGCTCGGCCACGGTCAGCATCAACTCGGGCACCGGCCGCGGCAGCGACGTCAAGGTCGACCTGCCGCAGGGCCCCGGCGCGCCCAGCCTGCACTCCGGCGACGACGTCGTGCTGGTCCACCTGACCGACGCGGCCGCCGGCTCACCCGAGTACACGGTCATCGAGCACCAACGCGGCAAGCCGCTGGTCTGGTTGCTCATGCTGGCCGCCTTCGCGATCGTGGCGTTCGGCCGATGGCGAGGCCTCACCGCGATCGCCGGCCTGGCCCTGAGCTTCGCGCTGCTGCTGATGTTCGTGATCCCCGCGATCCTGACGGGGGAGTCGCCGCTGCTGGTCGCGGTGGTGGGCTGCTCGGCGATCATGTTCGCGGTGCTGTACCTGACGCACGGCGTTCAACGTGCAGACGTCCGTCGCGGTCCTCGGCACGCTGGTCAGCCTCGTGCTCACCGGTCTGCTCGGCGCCGGCTTCACCGCGTTCACCGAGCTCACCGGCATCGGCGACGACCAGAGCGCGTTCCTCTCCACGTTCAACACCTCGGTCGACATGAGAGGTCTGCTCCTCGCCGGCATCATCATCGGCTCGCTGGGCGTGCTCGACGACGTGACCGTGACCCAGGCGGCCACCGTGAACGAGCTGGCCCGCTCGCCGCTGAGCCGGCTGCAGCTCTACCGCTCGGCCACCCGGATCGGCCGTGCGCACGTGGCCTCCGCGGTGAACACGATCGTGCTCGCCTACGCCGGCGCGTCGCTGCCGCTGTTGCTGCTGATCACGTCCGGCAGCCAGCCGCTCGGTGAGCTGCTGACCAGCCAGACCATCGCGCAGGAGATCGTGCGGGCCGCGGTCGGGACGATCGGGCTGGTGGCCTCGGTGCCGATCACCACGGCGTTGGCGGTGCTGGTCGCGGACCGGCGTGGCGTCGAGGTCGACGACACCCTGATGCGCGACGGCGCCTACTAGCTGACGGCTTCGACGCCGCCCAACCCTTGGCGCATTGGGCGACATTTTCACGGCTATGACCGTGAAGATGTCGCCCAAAGGGCGTTCCATTGGCTGGCGACAACATCTCGACAACCCTTCAACAGCAGTTGAGCAACGTCTTGCTCACCTTCGACTCGTAGCATCCTTTGAGGTCAAGTGCCTTAGCTTGAGTCGAAAGGGTGAGCTATGTCCGTATTAAGTCCTGATGGTAGAAGCATCGAGATCACGGGGGTGCGGCAGGAATTCACCGGGGCGTGGGGCTTCAAGTCCACCCTGCGGCGGCAGGCGGACATCGCCAGCCTTCACACCGGAGTAGCGGGAAGCTACGCGGCGGTGAAAAGGCACATCGGCAATCTCGACGGTTATGTGAAGCGTGAGGTTTCGTTCCGCGGCCGCCCGCTGACCTCCTACGAGGCCGTGGAGGAGACCGCCACCACGACCTTTCTCTGGCTGGGAACACATCACGAGCTGTACTGGACGGTCGGCGGTAGCGACGTCTCGTTCGACGCATTCACCGGCATGATGTCCGCCGTCGAGCTGGATGACAGCCCCAGCGGGTTGGTGCTCGCGCCGAAGCGCGGCACCGGGGCAAACATCACCACGACTCTGGCCGCCAACACCCTGACCGGCCTCTGCGCCGTCTCCATCGCGCCGACGAACAGCCCGTCACTTCAGGTGCCGAGTCACGCCGGTAAGAAGGTGCGAGGCGGGGTCATGTGGCGCACCGACTTCGTGCGGGAAAATGGCACGCTGGAGCGCACCGCGACAATCGCCAACTCCACCGCCGTCACCGACCTTGGCTTCTTCAAGCCCGACTCGCCGGCCAACGTGGAGATTTCCGAGGCCTTGCTGGTAAAGGTCGCCTGACTTATACCCAGACAAAGGACCCGAGGCGTCAGATATGCAGACGGTTGCCAATTCCCTCATAGTATTCAGCTTGCTCGGCGTCGTATTGCTGATGTTCGTCGTCGCTGCGCTGTTGCGCGACGTGCGTGACCTGCAACGCGCGATGGCGAACGTCGCGCCTCCACGCCGCAGGCAGGTGTCCGCCTTCGCCAGCGATGCGGCAGCGGCCGCAGGACACGTTCGTGCTGGTGGTGTCGATGCACTGCCCGGCATGTCAGGGGAGGGCATTGGCCCTGGCGCAGCTCACGTCCGGGGCGGCGGGACGCGTGGTGCTGCTGTCGGCCGATGCCGGCGTCGCCGCGTGGGTCGATGGTTCGGCCGTCGAAGTGATCATCGATCCGGTTCTCCTCGGCGAACTCGGTGCCGACGTCACGCCCCTGTTGCTGCGCTATGACGCGGACGGCAACGAGCGATTCCGGCGGCCAGTGGGCTCCGACGAGGACCTGCGCCGACTGCTCGAGGCCGAGTCGGCCAAACAAACAAAGCAGCCAAAACGAAACTGTCTAAGGAGATGGCCATGGAAGCGATTCCGAATGCGAGCCAGGGTTACTGGGACAGCGTCCCCCACCATTACGAGGGAGGACGAGTCGGCTCGATTAGGGGGACGCTCCCTGAAGGGAACACCCGGCCACGACACCTTCAAGCTGCCTAGGCGCTCCCTGCTCAAGGCGGCCGGCGTGTTGGGCGCGGCACTGGCCGTGAGCGTGATCAGTTCGGTGCCGGAAAAGTTCGTGCCGAAGGCGCTCGCCGATGTCGGAACCGAGTACACCACCGGCTGCGGCGGCTATAGCTACGATGGAATCATCTGCACCGGCGCCGAATACAGTTCGAGCTATTGCGGCAGCGATGGCTGGTTCAAGCACTCCTACGGCACGGTCAACTACTGGCCCGTCAAGAAATGCGGAGCTGGGCCCAGGAACGCCTGGCGGTGGCCGCACAACGGCAGGTCTTATCGGTGCGCGGATGGATACATTCAGTACGGCAGCGTGTCCCCTATCTTCGTGATTTGTAGCAAGGCCCTATGAGCATGGGCGGAACGGCTGTGCGGCGCCGGTTCCACCCAATGGTGCCGCCCGCAGCGCTCGTGCTGTTCGCGCTCCCCGCCGCCTTTCTGGCGGTGTCCGGCCAGGTCGGGCTGTTCTTCGCCTGGGTACTCATGGGCGCGGCAGCCGGCTATTCCATCTCCGGCTCCGTTTGAAGTTTCAACTCAGCGGATCTGCTGACCTCGTCGGTCTGGCGAGGACAAACTAGGTACTTCGTCGGCGGGCTGCTGCTCGGGGCGCTCACGTCTGGGCTTGTCCTGGGCGCGATCTCCGGCGTGCTGTCCATCGTTCCCTCTTACATCCGGCTGCCGATCGGCGGCCTGGCACTGGTCGTCATTCTCGTCGCCGAGCTGATCGGCAGGCCTCTCACGCTGCCGCAGAACGGTCGAGCGGTGCCGCAGACCATCATTCCGGAGGCCCGTGTCCAGGGTGCGCTCCAGTTCGGGTTCGAGATGGGTACCGGGGTGCGCACGTTCATGCCGACCGGGCTGCCGCACGCGCTGGTGGTCGCGGTCCTGGTGGCGGGTGGCCTCGTTCCCAGCTTGCTGGCCGGCCTGGGCTTTGGTCTCGGACGCTCCTGGATGACCTTGTCCCGGTCGTACAGCGGGTCGCCGAGAGGCTGGGACAGCCAACTGCGAATGAGCCTCCGCATCGTGGGGCAACTCACCGCGGTGTGCTTCACGGTGCTGGTCGCAGTGGTTTTCCTCCGGCTCGTCTAGTCGCCTGCCACGGCCGCCGTCGAAGGACGACGGCCGTGGCGGGCCATGGCATCGACCGTCCATGAAGGAGCCTCCGTGCAGACGCTCGCTCAAGTCGTCGTCGCGGCTGCGCTCGGTGCGGCGCTCCTGCTCATCGCCGGCGGTGTCGGCCACGTCCGCGGCGCGGGTGCGTTCGCGGAGGTGCTCGCGCGGCAACAACTCGTTCCGCAGCGCCTGCGCCGTGCCGTCGCGGCCATCCTCGGTCCGGCGGAAGTCCTCCTCGGCGGCGCGGCGGTGGCTGCCTGGTTGGGGGTACCCCACCGGGCGGCGCCGGCCCTGGCGATGGTCGCCGGCTGCTACGTCGTGTTCGGCGGCTACCTCGCCGTGATGATGGTGCGCGTGCCGAGCGCGCCGTGCGGCTGCTTCGGCGCCGACGGGCCCGCGACGCCGCTGGTGGCCGCGCGGGCGTGGCTGCTGGCCGGCGTGGCCGGTAGCGCGGCGATCGTGGTGTCGGCCATTTCCCACACCCCCCTGCCGGCGAGGGTGTGGCTGCTGGCACCGGCAGTCCTGGTGGCCTTGGCCGGCTACCTGGTGCCGAAGGTGCTGGGACTCGATCCAGCGCCGGCTGTCGACACACAGCGGCGCTAGCCGAGAAAGGCCCGCGCGGTCGGCCCGAAAGGCAAAACCTCAGCCCTACCCGCACCGTGGAGCCGGGCTGACGTGCGGTCTTCGGAAGCGCTTCGATTTGTCCGGCAATGGCCCCCCGACGATCAGATATTCCGATAGCCATGGCCTATGGCGGTGCGCCCGATTGCGAGAACACGCAACGACGGAATACGCCGAAACCGCTTTCGCCAGCTTGCGAGCCGTGGCTAGGGTTGCCCATCGGTTGTCGGCATCTCTCCCAGCTTCGTCGAGGACTCCTGCATGACGGCAACTCCTTTGCGTCTCACCCAGTTCGCACGGGGCGGCGGCTGCTCCTGCAAGATTCCGCCGGCCGAACTAGAAGTCATGGTGGCCGGGCTCTTCGAAAACCACCACGCGACCGGTGCGGACCTCATCGTGGGGTTGGAACACGGTGATGACGCCGGGGTCCTCCGGATGCCCGACGGCAACGGTCTCGTGATGACCGCCGACTTCTTCGGTCCAGTCGTGGATGATCCGTACGACTGGGGCCGTATCGCCGCGTGCAACGCGTTGTCGGACGTCTACGCGATGGGCGGCACCCCGCTGTCGGCGGTGAATCTGCTGGGCTGGCCGCGTGCCACCCTGTCGCTCGACATCGCGAGAGAGGTCCTGCGGGGCGGACTCGATGTCGCCGGCCTGGCTGGTTGCCCCGTGATCGGCGGCCACAGCATCGACGACGCGGAGCCGAAATTCGGCATGGCGGTGACGGGAATCGTCAAACCGGAGCACATCATCTCGCTCGATGCGGGTGCGCCGGGGCTGCCGCTGTCATTGTCGAAGCCGCTGGGAACGGGCGTCCTGAATTCCCGACACAAGGCGACCGGGGAAGCATTTCCCGAGGCCGTCGAGGTCATGACCCGTCTCAATCGCGATTCTTCGCAAGCCGCCGTCCGGGCCGGAATCCGGTGCGGCACGGACGTGACGGGATTCGGCCTGCTCGGGCACGCCTTCAAACTCGCCAGAGCCAGCAACCTGACCGCGGTCATCGACTCCAGCGCGGTTCCTTACCTCGACGGTGCCAGGGAATCGGCCGCCGCCGGCCATGTCAGCGGCGGCACTCGGCGAAACCTCGATTGGGTCAGGCCGCACACCGACGCCGGCCGGCAGGACGAACTGGAACTTCTCCTCCTCGCCGATGCCCAGACCTCCGGCGGACTCCTTCTGGCTGGTGAGATTCCCGGAGGAACGGTCATCGGCGAGCTGGTCGCGAGTGCGGACCGGCTCACTGATCATTCGGTAGACGCATCGTTCGACAGGCGCCTGCCGCGAATCACATCCATTCACAGGAGGCTGCAAGCCGTGACATCGAACGCCCCGGACATCTCCGGCGTCATCCACGACGTCGTAGCGCCCAACGCCGCCAAGGTCGATGCGTCGGGGGCGTTCCCCGACGAGTCCATCGAGGCCCTTCGCTCGGCTGGGCTGCTCGGCCTGGTGAGCAGCCGCGAGGTCGGTGGCAGCGGGGCGGACATGGCGCAGGCGGCCGCGGTCATCGAGCAGCTCTCCGGCGCGTGCGGGTCCACCGCGATGATCCTGCTGATGCACTACGCCGCGGTGGCCGTCTACGAGGCGCATGGCCCGGAGCCGTTGCGACGCGAGATCGCTGCCGGAAACCACCTGACCACGCTGGCCTTCTCCGAGCGTGGCTCGCGAAGTCATTTCTGGTCGCCGGTCGGGTCCGCTGTACGCGACGGTGCCGCCGTGCGCCTGAACGCGGAGAAGAGTTTCGTCACCGCCGCCAGCCGTGCCGACAGCTATGTCTGGTCCAGCCTGCCGATGGATGCAGCCGGCGCGATGACGCTCTGGTCGGTGCCCCGAGCCACCCACGGATTACAGCCAGCGGATCCGTTCGACGGGCTCGGACTCCGCGGCAACGACTCGCGTCCGGTGTCCGCTACCGACGCGACCGTGTCCGTGGATTCGATGTTGGGAGCGGATGGCGCCGGGCTCGACATCGCACTCGGTGCGGCCCTGCCCTGGTTCTTGATCCTGAACTCGGCGTTCTGCGTCGGGCAGTCCGAGGCCGCGCTGGCGTCCGCCGTTCAGCATCTGACGCACACCCGGTTGAGCCACCTCGACGCGTCGATGGCTGAGCAGCCGGTGCCGCGGCAGAAGATCGCCAGTGCTCGGCTCGCGCTGGACGGCGTTCGCGGGATGCTCGCCGACACGCTCGCCGCCCTCGGCGAGGGCCGCGATGACGCCACGCTGCGCCTGCTCGGGATGAAGGCGGCCGCGGCCGAGGTCGCCTGCGAGGTGACGGACGTCGCGATGCAGGTCTGTGGTGGTTCCGCGTTCCGCAAGGAGCTCGGCATCGAGCGGCGGTTCCGTGACTCACGGGCGGCGCGGGTGATGGCCCCCACCACCGAGGCGCTGCTCGACTTCGTCGGCAGGCTGATGTGTGGGCTCCCCCTTTTCGACCCGGCCCCGAAGAAGGCTTCATGACCTCGGCCGAACTGGTGATGGGAGCCGTCGCGTACGACCCCAAGGTCGTGTCCATCTGGGACGGTTTCCGGCGCTGGCTGCGCTCGGAGGGGCTGGGCTTCGACTACGTCTTGTACTCGAACTACGAGCGGCAAGTCGAGGATCTCGTCGCCGGACGCATCGATGCGGCATGGAACTCGCCGCTGGCATGGCTTCGCGCCGAGCGGATGGCAGCCGCCAACGGTTCGCAGGTCCACGCGATCGCGATGCGGGACACCGACCGTGACCTGAGTTCCGTCATCGTGGTCCGCTCCGATTCGCCCGTCACGACGGCCCAGGACCTCACGGGTCGGACCATCGCGACCGGGGCGATCGACTCGCCGCAAGCGACCCTGATCCCGCTCGAGCACCTGCGCGGGCTGGGGGTCGAGGTCGCCGAGGTGCGGCGGTTCGACATCGGGGTCGGGCTCCACGGCGACCATGTCGGGGGAGAGCGCGACGCGGCGAAAGCCCTCGTCGCCGGGGAGGTCGATGCGGCGTGCATGCTCGACGCCAATCACCTGCTGTTCAGCCAGGAGGGCACGCTTCCCCGGTACAGCACCCGCATCATCGCCAAGACAGCGCTCTTCGACCACTGCAACATGACGGTCAGTGCGACGGCCGATCCCGCCGCGGTGGCCTTGTTTCGCGAGCTGCTCAGGTCGATGTCCTACGCCGATCCCGAGGTGCGTCACTTGCTGGACCTGGAAGGTCTGAAGACCTGGGAGGAGGGGCGGACCAGCGGCTATGGGCTGCTGGCGGCAGCGGTCGACGCTGTTGGGTTCTACGACGCGCGGGGAGCCATCACACAGGTCGAATATTCGCCGTGACCGATGAGCACCGGCTGGAGCTGGCCGATCTCGGCTTCGACGACGGGGCCCGGCTGCTCCTTCGCCGTTCCCTGTCGATGCTCCGGCCTGGGGAACGCGTGACGGTCTTCGGCAGCGAACCGGCCAATCGCGATCCACCTGCTGGCGTGGTGCCGGATGAAAGGTCATCGTGTCGAGGTACCAGCCGATGCACCGATCGGCATGATCGGCGTCATCGTGAAGGGCGCTGCGGATGACGACCGGTGGCTGGGGGCGGTGCGAGCCGGAAGTCCGCTGCCCGGCGTGGTCCTCGATCGGCCGGACGCGCGGTGGGGTCTCGCGCCCCGCGGTGCGCTCGTCGAGAGCAGCGGGCCGGTGCGCCCCGCCTTCGACCTCGACGAGCGCGAAATGGTGTGGGCTGACATAGCGCCGCAGTTGTATGCCAATGCCGCTGCGAAACAGTGGGATCCCGCTGTCGCGGTCGACTGGGGCGCCTCGTTCGACCTCGCGCCCGAAATCGAGGACGCCGTCGTCCAGATAATGACGTATCTGGTCGAGAACGAGCAGGCCGCGCTGGTGGTGCCGGCCCGCTTTCTCGGCCGGATTCATCCGCACTACCGGGAGGTCCTGCAGCTACTCGCCGTCCAGGTCGCTGATGAAGCGCGACACATGGAGATCTTCACCCGTCGAGGCGCTGCTGAAGTCGGATCAGCTGGGCCGTTCCGGTGCGGGCGGGCGCGCCTCATTGTTGACGCTGCTCGAGGAGTCGGACTTCTCCCTCGCCTCTTTCCTGCTGTCGGTACTGGGTGAGGGAACCTTCGTCGATCTCCTCGGTTTCCTGGTCGATCATGCGCCGGATCCGGTCACCCGGCAGGTCGCCGGGCTGGCCCAACAGGATGAGCGCAGACACGTGGCGTTCGGAGTCGCCCACCTCGCCGAGCAGACCAGGCGTGACCCGTCGCTGCGAGGGCGTCTCCGGGCGGCGGTGGAGCGGCGTCACGACGTACTCATGGATACCGCGGGATTGAACGAGGAGGTGTTCGATTCTCTCGTATTGCTCGCTGCGGGAAGTTGGGAGAATTCGGACATCAGTAGTGGCTATCAACGTGTTCAACAACTTCAAGAGGTGATGGATCAGGGGAGGCGTCGACGTCTGGAAAGGCTCGGCTTTCCGGCGGACGAGGCGGCGATGCTGTCGGCGCTGCACACGAGGAACTTCATGTAGCAGTTTGGTAATACCTCGTTCATACATTTTATTTGACATTTCAACATATACTGAGAGGGCCGTTTGATCGCTGATCGGCGCAGGTCAGGCGGCATATCGAGGTCGCGGCGTGCTAACGCCGGACAACCCTCGAAAAAGTGAATTTGGCGGCTACTCGCTCTACACCCTTGATCGCCGCATGGACAGATCTGCACGACCTGACGGGGGAGTCGATCGGTGGAATTGCGACTATTCGGCCAAGTGGAGATTGGTGTACCCGGCCAAATGATCGACGTTGGCCCACCCCAACGGCGCAAGGTCTTGGCGGCGTTGGCGATAGACACCGGCCGGCCCGTCTCCGCGGATACCCTGATCGATCGGGTCTGGGACGAGGAGCCGCCGGATTTTGCGCGCCGGGCGCTGCATGCGCACATCTCCCGCATCAAGCTGACGATCCGGCGTGCCGAAACAGGAATCGAAAGACCGGTGCGCGTCGTCCGCCTCAACGGTGACTACATGTTGGACATCGAGCCGGAACGTGTCGACCTGTGCCGATTCGATCGGCTTGCTCAACTGGCCAACCTCGCCGGACCACACGGACGCCAAGCGAGTTGAACTGCTGCGCGAGGCGATCGCCCTGTGGCGGGACGCCCCATTGCGTGGGCTGCCCGGGCAATGGACCGCGCAGGTCCGGGAACGCTGGCGGCGGCGCCGGCTCGATGTCCTCGTGGCCTGGGCGCACGCCGAGTTACGCCACCGTCCGGACGCTCCGATCATCGCTCCGCTGGAGGAACTGATTGGTGAGTACCCGCTGTCGGAGCCGCTCGTCGCCGTACTCATGCGCGCGCTCTATGCCGCCGGACGAAGGGCCGAAGCTGTGGACTGCTATGCCACCACTCGTCGGCGCTTGATCGAACAATTGGGCATCGAGCCGGGCGTGGAACTGCGGTTACTTCATCTGGCGATATTGCGCGGCGAGTATCTACCGGTTTGAGGGTGACCCAGCGCGTGCCTACTGGGGGCCGATCAGCTCGTGCCTGCCGTCCGGTGTCATTCGAGTGACGCGGGCGCGGCCCAGATGCTCCAGCAGCGGGACGGCGACACGCCGCGCGGTGCCCAACGCCTCGCGCGCCTCGCTGAGCCGGAACGGTGCGGGCAGCGTGCGAAGAACCTCGCGTGAATAGTCGATCGCCTCAGGCAGGATGACCACGTTCGGCGCCAGCCGCACCAACTGGCCCGCCCGGACCGCGGCGGAGATCTCCGCCGGCCCAAGGCCCAACCCGGCAAGCTCCACGCTGTCCGGCGCATGGAAGCCACGTTCCCGCAGCGTCTGGCGTAGCGCGTCCAGCGCTTCCCGGAGGGCGGGCGAAACCAGGTCGGCTGCCTGCTCGGGCACGACCTTGCCTTGCCGGACCACGAGCGCTGCCGGCATGACCTCGGCCAACAATCGCGGGTCCGGTAGTTCGAGGGCGCGGATCGCCTCGTCGACACCCAGCGGCTGAGCCTGACGATCGGCCGTCCTCGCCGACACGAGCTCGGTGAGCCGATCCCGCAGCATCGCTCGATGATCGGCGTCCATGAGCCAGCCCCCAGGGAGCGGCTGGGCGGTGGTGCGGATCCCCATCCGCCGGAGCGCGTCCACGTGGACCACGCCGCGACGACGCAGCTCCGCCCCGGCATCGGCCACGTCACGGTAGCCAGCCAGGTCCTCCCACCTCCGTTGGGCGGCGCGGCGGCCGACGAGGGGCGGCGGGTCGACGTCGAGCGCGACTGCGCCCGCGACGACCCGATTTTCGTGGCAGAGGACCAGGCGGTCGCCGGCGCGGATCGGCAAGGCGGACTCGAGGGTGAGTCGTGCCGAGTCCGGGCCGATCGGACGCCGCTTCACGCGCACCGCGGCGGCGCCGATGTGCATGCTGAGCTGGACGGGCAGGCCGTCGGACGGCGCGCGTCGAAGCCGCACATCGATCGCGTTGGCCAACCGGTACGCATCAGGGGTGGCCAGGCTGTCACCGCGCCGTACGTGCGAGCGGTCCATCCCCCGGAGGTTGAGAGCCACCCGCGCCGTCCCGCTGGCCTCGGCCACCCGTTCGCCGAGGCACTCCATCTCGCGCACCGTGACGGGCTGGTCCGTGCGGGTGAGTCGCAGCGTGTCGCCCACCCGGATCGTGCCGCCGGTCAACGTCCCCGTGACGACGGTCCCGGCGCCTTTGATGGTGAAGGCCCGATCGATCCAAAATCGGACGTCGGCCTGCGGATCGGGGCGTTCAGCGTGCGCCGCGACCGCACGAAGCGCCTCCCGAAGTTCGTCCAGCCCGGACGCCAGTGCGGGCGCTCACGGCCACCGCGGACACGACCTCGATGTCGGTCGCCTCGAACTCCGACAGCGCCTGCGCCAGCACCGCTTGCGGGTCAGCCAGGTCCGACTTCGTCACGACCAGAATCGCCTTGCTCACCCCGAGCGCGTCCAGCGCGGACAGATGCTCGGCCGACTGCGGCTTCCAGCCCTCGTCCGCCGCCACGACGAAGAGCGTGTACGGCACCGTGCCGGCGCCGGCCAGCATGTTGGACAGAAACCGTTCGTGCCCAGGCACGTCGACGAAAGCTATCTGGTGACCGTCGATGCCGGTCCAGACGAAACCGAGGTCGATCGTCAGACCGCGGCGACGCTCCTGCTCCCACCGGTCCGGTTCCATGCCGGTCAGCCGTCGCAGCAGAGCCGACTTTGCCGTGGTCCACGTGTCCGGCCGTCGCGATCACCAGCATCAGCGCGGCCGGCCCTGGGCGATGATCGCCGCGAGGAGCGCTCTGTCCTGTTCCGGCAGGACCGTACGCAGGTCGAGCAGCAGCCGATCGCCGAACACCCGGCCGACGACCGGCACGGTGCGCGCGCCGCAACGGCTCGGCCAGCTCCGGCCGGAGCGCGACCGCGATGGAGGGCAGCGTCACCTCCGGTGCCGCGCCGCCGCCGACCCGCGACTCGGACTCCAGGATTCGACTTCCTCGCCGGCCGCCGCCAGCTGGGATCGCAGCCAGGCCGCGCGTTCACGCAGGTCGGCGGGGTCGGCGCGCAGCAGCCGCGGTATCGGAGGGGTGGGGCCGACGCAACGTGGCCTCCAGCGCGGCCAGGGTCAGCTTGTCGACGCGGAACGCGCGCGCCAGCGGATGCCGCCGGAGCCGTTCGATGATCACCGTCGCGCCGAAGAGCAGCCCGCACTGCGGTCCGCCGAACAGCTTGTCCCCGCTGGCCATGACCAAGGCGGCGCCGTCCCGCAGGGCCGTCGTGACGTCGGGCTCGGCCGGTAGCACCGGCTCCGGGTGCAGCAGGCCAGAACCGGTGTCGGCGACGACCGGTACGCCGAGCTGGCTCAACTCACCGACGCCGACCTCCGCGGTGAAGCCCTGGACCACGAAGTTGGACCGGTGCACCTTCAGGATGAAGGCGGTGTCCGGCCCGATCGCCGTCGCGGTAGTCGGCGAGCGACGTGCGGTTCGTCGTGCCCACCTCGCGGAGCCGAGCACCGGTCGAGACCAGCAGATCCGGTATGCGAAACCCGTCGCCGATCTCGACCAGCTCGCCCTTGCTCACCAGGATTTCCCGACCCTGCGCCAACGCCGTGGCGGCCAGGGCGAGCGCCGCCGCGTTGTTGTTCACCACGTGCACCGCTTCGGCGAACGGCACGGCCTCGGCCAACGCGGCCAGCGCGGTCCGGCCGCGTCGCGCCCGGGCACCGGTCTCCAGGTCGAACTCGACATCGGTGTACCCGGCGCTGTTGACCACCGCGTCGATCGCGGCGGTGGAGAGCGGGGCGCGACCGAGGTTGGTGTGGATCAGGACCCCGGTGGCGTTGATGACCGGACGCCCGATCGTCCTGGTCGCCGTCAGACTGTTCGATCGCGTCGTCGACCACGGCATCGGGGGCGCTGCGTCCGGACCGCACACCGTCCAGGCTGGCCCGGACCGCGTCCCGCACCCGCTCGTGGCCGAACCGAGCGGTCAGCGCGACCAACCTGTCGTCCTGCAGGACCGCATTGACACTCGGCACCTGACGCCGCGGGTCGCTGACGCTGATGACGAACCTCCCACGTGGCTCGCTTGGCGGAGGTGGACGGGAATCGAACCCGCCGGCGCGCGCAACGCACGCCCAACGACTTTGAAGGTCGCGGCCGGCACCAGCCGACGATCACCTCCGCCTGAAACGATACAAGGCAGGCGGGTCTGGGCTGCTGGTAACGGTGATGCTGGTGGTACCTCGCGGCCGGTCCCGGAGTGACGCCGGACAGGTCGATGGCGCTGCGGAGTGATGGCCACGCGCTTCCTTGCAAATCTCGATGCGATGGAACGAGCATGCGCTGAGCTCTGGGCCGAACCGTTCAGCTGCCCTGCGCTATTTGCCAGCCGTTGGCCCGTACCACTGAAGGGCTTGCCCAGTGACGGCGGCGATGCACTCGAAGTCCCGGTCACGATGGAGAAGAGTCAGCCCCTGCAGTTCCGCCGTGGCTGCGACGACCAGATCGACAGCTCCGGCGCTGCGGTGTTGGCCCCGTCCCGTTAGCGCATCCTGGACCTCCCAAGCGCGGTTGTAGGCGCGGTCATCGACCGGGACCCAACTGAAGAGCAGTCGCATGTCCTCAATGCCCTGCGCGCGATCCTCGGCGGAGCGGGCGCTGTAGAAGAACTCAAGCTCCGTGATGGGACAGGTCGAGATGAGACCGGCCGCCGCAGCTTGGTCCCATCCGTACTGCTCCGCGTCACCGCGCATGAAGCGTGCCAAGGCGCTGGTGTCGATAAGAAACTGTGCGGCGCTCACCGACGGTAGTTCCCCTTGTCCTCAAAGAGTTCCAACTCGAAGGCTCCTTCGTCTGCGGCCGCGCGCAGGCGGGTGAGCGCCAGTGCCCGCCGACGGTTCTCCAGCACCTCCCGCAGGGCGGTGTTCACCGTGTCCTTCTTGGTGCTCGTGCCAAGGGCCTGGGCCACGTCGGCGACCAACTCGTCATCCAGATCAATCACGGTTCTACTCATCACTGCACCTCTTCTGATATCAACAGATGAATCAACTATATCCGAGCATGCTCCCACTGGGGTATCAGTATTCAGATGAGAAGGGGGAACGCAGAAGCCCCGCATCGGTGAACCGGGCGGGCCTGGCTCACGCCCTGCGCCAGGCTCTGATCAGGTCCTCGGGGCCGTACGCCGCTTGGAGTCCGGAGCAACTGGCCCCGCTGCGGGAGACGGCTACGAGTGGTACCGGCTCGTCGGTGATCGTCGCCCGGTGCTTCTGCAGTGCGGCCAGGTCGTGGTTGCCGAACGCCGACTTCTCCAGCCACTTGACCGACCCCAGGAAGAGCAGCTGCCTGGCCACTGGCTGCCGGTCGGCGCCCACCAGGTCGATCTCGATGTCGTTGCTGCGGGTCCAGTACCCGCCGATCGCCGGGGTGGCCGGCAGGAGTCCGTCCGGCAGGAGGCGGGCCAGGGATTCCCGGACCAGAGGTTCGATCGCGCGGCCCCGCCAGCTTGTCCATTGCTCTTTGATCCGGCTCAGCGTGAGATCTCCCCGCATCCGCTCGACCTCCGCCATGTGCGGATCCAGAAACGCGAGCCAGAACCGCAGGTAGGGGTCCGCTACCCGGTAGCGGCGCTCCTTCGATGGACGCAGTGAGAGGGGCAACTCGGCTGCCACCGCCCGTTTCTCGGTCAGGACATCCGTGGCTCGGGTGAGCGTGGTGTGGGCGATACCGCCGGCGGCGCGCGCGATGTTCGTGAAGGTTCGCTCCCCGGCTCCGATGGCCCGCAGGACTTCCCTGCTCATCGCCTGCGGAGGAAACTCCGCGGCCAGTGAGCGCTCGGCGGAGACCAGCAGCGCCGAGGTCGGGTTGTCCAGCGAGTCGCGGAGGAACTCCCAGACGTCCGCTCCGGCCCGCCACTCCGCGCAGATCAGTGGAAGACCGCCGGTGATCAGGGTGGCGTCGAAGGCGGCCGCGGGCGGCAGGTCGAGCATCTCGCCGATGTCGGCCGGGTTCAGCGGGCCCACGACCATCTCCCGGCCACGCTGGTGGAAGGGGTGGTCGTAACTGTTCAGCGCCTCCATCATCGACAGGTCGGATCCGACCAGGAGGAGGAGTACGGGCTTGCGGCTGAGCAGGCGGTCCCAGGCTCGTTGCAACATGCCTTCGAAAGCGTCGATGCGGTCCATGAGATACGGAACCTCATCGAGGACGATCACGCTCGGGCTGTCGTCGGGAAGGACCTCCGCAAGGAGCCTGAATGCGGCATTCCACTGCGCCGGGGTCTCCTCTGAGAACAGTTCCTGCTCCGGCAGGGTGGATCTGGCGACGGCATCGAGCAGTTCGGTCAGTTCGTCCTCCGCTGTGCCGCCCGCCGCGGTGAAGAAGAGATGCGGTGTTCCGGTCCGTCGGAGGAACTCCTCGACGAGGCTGGACTTGCCGACCCGCCGCCTTCCTCGTATGAGGACGCACTGACCTGGCTTCGCTGTCCCGACGGCATCGCGAACCGCTTGGAAGGCGTCGCGGAGCACGGCCAGCTCCCGGTCCCGCCCGATGAAACGACGCATGGGAGCCCCCGTAGGTGGTGGTATCGGTAGAGATAGTATCGCCACCGTTACCATTGTCTCCCCGGACCAGGGCAGGTCCGCCGAAGCGGCTAATGAAGACCACGAATGAGACCGGCGGTCCCAACAGACACATCAGCCCGGCTCCACGTGGGAGCCGGGCTGATGTTGTCTGTTCAGGCTGGCGGAGGATACGAGATTCGAACTCGTGAGGGGTTGCCCCCAACACGCTGTCCAAGTTCGCGTGCATGGGTACGTGCATGGTCGGGACCGTTCCTCACCTGCCCATACGCCGAGCAACGGTCACCCGCGTACGGACCCGACACTGCGCCGAACGAGACTAGAGCCGAGACTGCGGACGCAGATCGGAGCCACGGGTTCCAGTTGGGCGCCGTTGCTCATGCCGTCATTCGCACCCTCCGCCGGACAGAACGATGGCCCTGCGGAGGGTGCTACTAACGTTCAGGGCATAGTCCTGCGGCTCTCGTGGATCTGGTCCGGTGCGTTGGCGCAGACGTCAACCCAGACACGTACAGTGCAAATCCCGTTGCGCGTGTAGTCGGTTCAGAGTTCCATCAGACGAGTTCTGACGCGCAATGAACTTGACGTTGAGCGAAGCAACACATGCAACGGTAGTCGCCGTGCCCTCTCTGCAAACGGAGAGGAGCGTAAAGCGGTGCCCGTCGACGAGCAAGAACCACCAAGTCATCAGGGCAGCTGCGAGACGATTGATAGAAATGCATCCCCGGATCAGTGCACTTGACCGGGCGTCCGATGCATTGACGTCCACCTGCCAATACTGCGCGAAGCCTTTTCCCTGCGCCGACGTCCAGTGGGCGGAAAGGACAATCGCTGCGGCACGACGGGCAGGCCGCAGTGTTTGACACCCGCTGGGCCGAACGGCCGCCATGGGTCAAAGATCCGGCACTATGGCTACTAGTGCCCCCTCTCAGAACGTTGATGGGGTAATCCGCCGGTTCGGGGTGTGACTCGGGCAGGCTGTCTCCTGGGACATGGGAGGTGGTCTGTGGGGCGTCGTCCTGAGGTGTTCGTCCGGCCGGTGTCGATGACCGAAGGGCAGCGATTGCAGCGGATCAGTCGGACGGCGAAGGACCCGGTGAAGCTGCGCCGGGCGGTGGTGGTGCTGATGTCCGCGCAGGGCCAGCCCGCTCCCGATATCGCGCATCTGATGCGCGTCGGCGAGGACTACGTGCGTGATGTGATCCACGCGTTCAACGAGCGGGGGTTCGATGCTCTGGACCCAAAATGGAGCGGGGGTCGGCCGAGGCTGATTGATGCGCAGACCGCTGGGCGGATCTGCGCGATCGCCAAAGCTGACCCCCGGATCTTCGGTTTGCCGTTCTCGACCTGGTCGCTATCGAAGTTGCGTGACCATCTCCTGGAGATGAAGGAAGTGGCCACGGTCAGCGTCGAGACGCTGCGGCGTCTCCTGCGCGCGAGCGGGGTGTCCTGGCAGGCCACCAAGACGTGGAAGGCGTCCGACGACCCAGAGTTCGTGCCGAAGATGCGCTGTGTCCTGGACCTTTACGATCGCCCGCCAGCCGACGGACGCGTCATCTGCGTGGATGAGTTCGGGCCGCTGAACTTGCAACCGCGGCCCGGGCGGGCATGGCGACCCGCGGGGCGGCCGCGTCGGTTACGGGCGACGTTCAACCGCACGCAGGGCGTCCGGCACATGATCGCCGGCCTGGACCTGGCGACAGGGAAGCTGTTCTACCGGATCCGGGACCGGAAACGGTGGCGCGAGTTCCTGTCATTCCTCAAATCCCTGCGGCACCGATGGCCTGGTCAGAAGCTGTATCTGATCGTCGACAACTTCTCCCCGCATAAACACCCCGAGGTCACCGCGTGGGCCGACGTGAACGCCGTCGAGTTGGTGTTCCTGCCGACCTACGCCTCGTGGCTGAACTGGATCGAGGCTCATTTCGCGGCACTGCGCTACTTCGCTCTCAACGGCACCGACCACCGCACTCACGACGAGCAGGACACCGCGATCGGCGACTACGTCCGCTGGCACAACCGCCATGCCAGACCCAAGACCGGCTTCGCGATCAACTCCAAGATCCGCGAACCTGATTACCTGGTCAACGTTGCGTGACGAGGCACTAGCACAACAACTGAGGGGAACGTCACCGGCCGATGAAGGCACCGCGCCAACGGTGCCGGTGGTGCCTCGCCAAATGGCCGTGCGAGGCCGAGCGGCACGCCGACCACGCAGTGGAGTTGTCAGCATGGCCACCGGAAGAACGCCCCGCAGAGGTCATGAGTGAATTCACCTCCGATCTCCTGCGCTTTGGCGCTTGGGGCTAATGAATGCTGGACCCCAATACTTAGTAGAGAGGCACAGTGATGAGTTACGGAGTTGAATGGGGTACGCGCGATCTCGTACAGGTGAGCAGCGCACCATATGGCGTATGTGTTGGGGATCGGGCATGCGGAACGCGGCTACGCCTTGCACATTGGCCTGCCGCACGGCGGGGTAGCCGTAGAAGCTGACCTAGAACCGTGGTCGAAGGCAATTCCTTTCGATTTCAGCGGAAAGCAAGTCGAGTACCCTCCTACAGGCGCTCGAATGGAGGCGTGTGTCATAGACGGAACACAGAACGGCGGAGCAACATGTGGTTGCTCCGCCGTTCTGTGCGCCGCTCCTGCGTTCTTGAGTGGGCCATGGGTCGGCCTCCGCAAGAACGCTAGCGCGACACCGCTTCTGGGAGAGGTGGCGCCAATTCCAGCATGTTTGTGATGACTACCTCGGCTCCGGCGTCTTCGAATAGCACGACCTTCGCCGGCCCGTTGGCGTGCCAATGATGCGAACACCCGACGCCGACCGGCGGGCCACTCAGCCCGGATGCACAGATTGATTCCCTATCAAGCGCCGGTAATGAGGGCGCGGTATCGCGTGAGCTGGGACGATGTTCATGTGAAGGGAACGTCGGAGCCGGTTCGAGGCGATACCCGCGAGATGCAATCCTGTGATGCTGCGGCAGTGGTGGATGTCGCGTTCGATGAACCGAAGCTGATCGGCGATGCCGGGCTGGTGCCGGTGGTCGAGCTGGCTGAGCAGGTCGGTGTGCCTGACCTGGTGGTCGAACATCTGTCGATCACGGGCGCGGTCAACGGTGCGGGCGAATACGGCGGTGAAGGTGCTGTCGCTGGTGGTCGCCAGCGCGGACTCGATCGCCGCGGCGACGTAGCGCCCTGGCTGCGCGCATGGTGAGCCCGCTCAACGCCATGGCCGATCTCACGCCACTGCGCGAGCACCCGGTCTTCCGCCGTCTCTGGCTGGGCAACACGGCCTCCGGTGTCGGCAGCCAACTCGGCACGTTCGCCGTCACCTTCTTCGTCTGGGACCGCACGCACAGTCCGGTGATGGTCGGTCTCATCGGCCTGTTCGTCGGCGCGCCGCTCATCGCCTTCGCCCTGCTTGGCAGCGGCTTCGTCGACCACGTCGATCGTCGGCGTCTCGCCCTGATTACCACCTACGCGCTGATCGTGACCAGCATCGCCCAAGCTGCGGTGGCCGCGTTGGCCGATAACGGCGTGTGGACGATGCTCACTCTGGCGGGCCTGGCCTCGGGCCTGTCGGCTCTGGGTGCGCCGGCGCGGCAGACCTTCATTCCTCGGCTACTGCCGCGCAAATCCCTCGCCGCCGGCCTGGCGCTGAACCACCTGTCGTTCCAGATGGCGGTCCTGCTCGGCCCGGCTCTCGCCGGCATCCTTACCGCACAATGGGGTACCGCCGTGTGCTTCGCCGGCGACGCGCTCACCTTCGTGGCCGCACTGGTCGGCATCATCGGTCTGCCCGCGACCAGCCCAACCGAGGGGGCAGGTCGAGCTGGCCTAGCTGCGGTATGGGAGGGAATCTGCTTCACCGCCCGAACCCCTGCGATCAGGGGCGCGCTTCTCATCGACCTGAGCGCGACACTTCTGGCGATGCCAATGGCACTGTTTCCCGTCATCAACGAGGAGCGGTTCGGGGGATCACCGCAGACCCTCGGCCTGCTCTTTTCCGTGGTCGCGCTCGGCGGCGTACTCGCGTCCGTGCTGTCCGGGCTCATCACCCGCCGGAATCGACCCGGCCTTGTCCTGCTCGCCTGCGGCGCACTGTGGGGAGCGGCGCTGGCCGGCGTCGGCCTCAGCGAACAACTCCCGGTGGTCCTCGCCTTGCTCGCCCTCGCCGGAGCTGCCGACACCTGGTCGGTCGTTTCCAGGGCCACCATCGTGCAATCGTCCACCCCCGATTCCCACCGCGGACGCGTCGCCTCCCTCGAACACATCGTGGGTGCCGCCGGACCCCGCATAGGTGACCTGCGCGCCGGCATCGTCGCCACCGCTACCTCAGGCGCAACCGCGCTCTCTATTGGCGGACTCACCTGCGTCGCCACGATAGGACTGATCGCCAGCGTCACACCGCAACTCCGACGCTTCACCCAGACGCGCCATGCACCAGCCAACGAATCTGCCTAGTTCCAGGCCGAGGAGTACGCACCATTTCTCGTGACGGCGACAAGAAGAACGGCGACGAGTACCAGGGCGACCAGGGGATGCTGAGCAGCCGATCCCGGGCTGACAAACGGCAACTGAGACTAAAACTGAGACTGGGAACCACATCAGCCCGGCTCCACGTGGGAGCCGGGCTGATGTTTTGCCTGTTCAGGCTGGCGGAGGATACGAGATTCGAACTCGTGAGGGGTTGCCCCCAACACGCTTTCCAAGCGTGCGCCCTAGGCCACTAGGCGAATCCTCCGCCGGCCAGCCTACCGGACCGCCGACGCGGCCATGAACGGCACCTGGCCGGTTGCCCGGCGCTGACCGAGATGTGACCAGTGGGGCCAGCGTGACTCCTGATGTGGCGCGTAAGCCCGGGTTAAATCCAGCTTTCGAGCCTGTCTCGAAGGTCTAGACCGTTGTTAGCGTTCCGCCACGTTCGTCGGACCGCAGGCAACCGGGTTCTGCTGCGCAATCGAAGTTCGGGAAGGCGTTCGCCGCCGTCCAGAACTGACCACCGAGAACTCGGGTAACGGAGTTTCGGGGGACGACACCCCCCTCACACCCCCGAAACTCCGATGCTCGACCGCTGGACGCGCCCACCGTGGCCAGCGGACGCGGAGGGGCCGCCTACCGGACGGCGGCCTCTCCGCGCAGCGCGGTAGAGTTGCCGGCAGCCCCTCGTGCGGCGTGCATCCTGTGAACTCCCCCAGGGCCGGAAGGCAGCAAGGGTAAGCGGGCTCTGGCGGGTGCACGGGGGGTCCTTTTGTTCCCGGCCGCTGCCGAGGGAGGATGCCTGAGTGGCGAACCTCGCGCTCTACCGCAAGTACCGGCCTCGCACGTTCGCCGAGGTCATCGGGCAGGAACACGTCACCGCGCCGCTGATCCAGGCGCTGAGCAACGGCCGGCTCAACCACGCCTACCTCTTCTCCGGCCCGCGCGGCTGCGGCAAGACCTCCTCCGCCCGCATCCTCGCCCGCTCGCTCAACTGCGAGGAGGGGCCGACGCCGAACCCGTGCGGCAAGTGCGCCTCCTGCGTGGCGCTGGCGCCGGACGGCTCCGGCTCGCTCGACGTCAT
The DNA here is from genome assembly GCA_963746095.1 of uncultured Actinomycetota bacterium. Classification (GTDB taxonomy): domain Bacteria; phylum Actinomycetota; class Actinomycetes; order Mycobacteriales; family Cryptosporangiaceae; genus CAVVAL01. The sequence goes on from CAVVAL010000002.1 coordinate 229,149, forward strand.
CGAGATCGACGCCGCCAGCCACGGTGGCGTCGACGATGCCCGTGACCTGCGGGAGCGCGCCTTCTTCGCGCCGGTGAGCAGCCGCTTCAAGATCTACGTGATCGACGAGGCGCACATGGTCTCGTCGGCGGGCTTCAACGCGCTGCTCAAGCTCGTCGAGGAGCCGCCGGACTTCGTGAAGTTCATCTTCGCGACGACCGAGCCCGAGAAGGTGCTGCAGACCATCCGGTCGCGCACCCACCACTACCCGTTCCGGCTGGTCCCGCCCGGCGTGCTCCGCAGCCTGCTGGAGGACAACTGCCGGCGCGAGGGCGTCACGGTCGAGCCGGCCGTCTTCCCGCTGGTCGTGCGGGCCGGCGGCGGCTCGGCGCGGGACTCCCTGTCGGTGCTCGACCAGCTGCTCGCCGGCGCCGGGCCCGGACGGGGTCACCTACGCCACGCGCCGTGGCGCTGCTCGGCGTCACCGACGCGGCGCTGCTCGACGAGATGTGCGACGCGCTCGCCGCGGCCGACGGCGCCGGCGTCTTCGCCACCGTCGACAGGGTGGTCGAGGCCGGCCACGATCCCCGCCGGTTCGCCTCCGACCTGCTGGAACGCCTGCGCGACCTGATCGATCCTGGAGCAGGTGCCGGACGCGGTCGCCAAGGGCCTGATCGACGCCCCCGCCGACCAGCTCGAGCGGATGACCGGCCAGGCGCTGCGGCTCGGCGGCGCTCGCTGTCCCGGATGGCCGACATCGTGCACGACGGCCTGATCCAGATGCGCGGCACCACCTCGCCGCGGCTGCTGCTGGAGCTGGTCTGCGCCCGGATGCTGCTGCCCGGCGCCGACGACAGCCAGGGCGCGCTGCTCCAGCGGTTGGAGCGGATGGAGCGCCGGTACGACATCGCCGGCCAGCCGGTCGGGCTCGCCGGCCCGGCCGCGACCCCCGCCGCACCCACGCCGCACCGCACCCGCTGCCTCGGCCCCCGCCGCGTCGCGGCTCCGGTCGCGCCGCCGGTCGAGGCACCGCCGGTCAGCCCCGCCAGCCCGGCACCGGCGGCCACGAACGGCGCGGTCCGCCCAGCGCCCGAGCCGTCCGCACCCGCGGTAGCCCCGGCACCCGAACCCGCCCGCCCGGCGACGCAGCCAGACCCCACCCCGGCCGCAGCGCCAGCACCGGCAAAGGCCGCGGCCGTGGCACCGGTCAGGCCCAGCGCCGCCGCCCCGACGCCGCCCCGCACCGCGCAGCCGGCACCGCACACCCCGCCGGCTCAGCCGCCCCCGCGGTCCACGCAGCCCAGCTCCGGCCCGCTGCCGGCCCCGCCGGCGCACACGTCCGGTGAGGTCGACGCGGCCGCGGTTCGCCGGCTCTGGCCGGAGATCCTGGAGCGGGTCAAGAAGCGGCGCGTGGTGTGGTCGCTGATGCAGAACGCGACCCCGCGCGAGGTGAACGGGTCCGAGCTGATCCTGGCCGTGCAGCATCAGGGACTCGTCCGCCGGTTCGCCGACGAGCAGGTCGTGAAGCTGCTCGCAGGAGGTGCTGCACGAGGTGCTCGGCGTGCGCTGGATCATCCGCGCGCGTGGCCGACGGTGCACCGACCGCGGTCACGCCGGCCCGGCCGCCCGAGCCCACGATGCCAGCCAAGCCTCCGGGCGACGCGGCTCCGGCCGGCGACGACTGGCCGGAGGTGCGTCAGGTCGTGCGCATCCCCGAGCCGGACGGCGATCCCGGCCCGCCGCCACCGCCGGAGTTCGACGGCTTCGACCCCGGCGACGAGCCGGCCGACGAGGTCGATCCCGGCGACGGCCCGGTGGTGCGCCGCGACACCGGTGCCGACGCGATCGCGTTGCTGGAGCAGGAACTCGGCGCCCGCAAGATCCGCGACCTGTGAGCCTGCCTGCCGGAGCGCCGAGAACAAGGCGCCCGGCTACGCTGGCCACGCGAAACGTAGACGAGATGACAAGGAGTGCGCCGTGAGGCCCGGTGGTCAGCCCAACATGCAGCAGCTGATGAAGCAGGCTCAGAAGATGCAGCAGCAGATGGTCGAGGCGCAGGCCGAGCTGGCCACCGCCGAGGTCACCGGCAGCGCGGGCGGCGGCCTGGTGACGGCCACCGTCTCCGGGTCCGGCGAGCTCAAGTCGCTGGTCATCGACCCGAAGATCGTCGACCCGGACGATGTCGAGACGCTGGCCGACCTGGTGGTCGCCGCGGTCCGCGCCGCGAGCGCCGAGGCCGCCGCGCTGACCGAGAAGAAGATGGGTCCGCTCGCCGGTGGCCTTGGCGGCCTCGGGCTGGGGATGTAGTCAGTGATCAGCCTGGCGGCGTCCCGACTGCGGGTGTCCTAAGTGTACGAAGGCGCGGTCCAGGATCTGATCGACGAGCTGGGCCGGCTGCCCGGCGTCGGTCCGAAGAGCGCGCAGCGGATCGCGTTCCACATCCTCAACGCGGACACCGCCGACGTCGCCCGGCTGGCGCAGATCCTGCGCCGGGTCAAGGACGAGGTGCGCTTCTGCACGATCTGCTTCAACGTCTCCGAGCAGGAGCAGTGCCGGGTCTGCCGGGACGCGCGCCGCACCGACGAGATCATCTGCGTCGTCGAGGAGCCGAAGGACGTCGTCGCGGTCGAGCGCACCCGCGAGTTCCGCGGCAAGTACCACGTGCTCGGCGGCGCGATCAATCCGCTGGAGGGCATCGGCCCGGACAACCTGCGGATCCGTGAGCTGATGACCAGGCTGGCCGCCGGCACGGTGACCGAGCTGATCCTCGCCACCGACCCGAACACCGAGGGCGAGGCGACCGCCACCTACCTCGCGCTGCTCGTGAAGCCGATGGGCATCCGGGTGACCAGGCTGGCCAGCGGCCTCCCGGTCGGCGGCGACCTGGAGTACGCCGACGAGGTCACCCTCGGTCGCGCCTTCGAGGGCCGCCGCACCCTCGACGTCTAGCCACCCTCCGGGCCGCCACGCCGCCCCGCACCCGCCGCTTTGGGCGACATTTTCTCGGCTATAACCGAGAAAATGTCGCCCAAATGCGCAGGTGAAGGGGGTGCCGCGGGTGGCGCGGCGTGGGGTCAGGAGTGCGGTTTGGCGCGGTCGAGGAGCTCCAGCGCCAGTGCCGCGACCTCGTCGGCGCGCCAGCCCATGGTCGCCTCGCCGACCACCAGCTCGGTCCACGACCAGCCGGGCACGTCCGCCGGCTGGAACCAGCTCCAGGTCCACACCTGGTACTCCTCGGCGTGGTCGAGGGCGGCGGCACGCAACGCGTCGGCGTCGGCCTCGAAGTACACCCGGAAGCCGTTGGTGCCCGGCGGATCCGGGCTGACCCGGACGTGATCGAGGCTGTTCAGCGCGGCGGCGACCGCTCGGGCGTGCTCCACGTAGCTCGGCACCCTGGGCAGGATGTCGTCCAGCCCCTGGTGCGCGGCGAGCACGGCCGGGAACTGGGTGACCAGCCGTCCGCCGTGCCGATGCTGCCAGCGCCGGGCGCCGTCGACCAGCGCCTCCGAGCCACCCAGCGCGGCGCCGGAGACCCCGTTCAGCACCTTGTAGAAGGAGACGTAGACGCTGTCGGCCAGCGCGGCGAGCTCCTCCGGGGTCCGGCCGTAGCCGGCGGCGCTCTCCCAGAGCCGAGCACCGTCGAAGTGCACGACCGCGCTCCGCTCCCGGACGGCGTCGGTGAACCCGGTCAGCTCTTCCCAACTCGGCAGTGCGTACCCAGCGTCACGAAGCGGCAGTTCGACCACTGCCGTGCCGACCGGTTCGGCCAGCCCGGCGAGGTCCGCGACCGTGGGTTGCCGGTTCTCGTGGGTGAGGTACAGCGGGCGCAGGTGGTGCAGCTCCCAGAGCGCGCGCAGCTCGTGCCGCTCGAGGTGCGAGAGCGGGTGCAGGGCCACGGTGTCGAGCCCGGTCTCCTCGGCCCAGACCCGCAGCGCCGCCTGCTGGGCCATGGTCCCGCTGGGCATGAAGACCGCCGCGTCGGTGCCGAGCAGGTCGGCCAACCGGGTCTCCAGCGATTCGATCAGCGCACCCTCGGCGTACCGGTCGGGTTCTCGGTCGCCGGCGTACTCGGCCAGCTCAGCGAGCCATTCGCCGGTGGCGCGGGGCGGATGGCCGAGAAGAAACCGGTCGCAACCTTGGCGTACCGCTCTTCCGCGCTCGTCGTCTGTGGGCACGGCAGCCAGGCTAGTGCGGCCGGCAGGCCAGCGGGAGGGGCGGCGGATTCGATACCGGAAACGTCCGTGAACGACGCGTTACGCACCGCAGGGGGCCGTCCGGTGTCGGGTCCGGCTGTTGCCGATCCGTGATCGTCTCGCTCCCGAACATCGTTCACTCCTTGGGATGCAACGGGGTAGGGTCCGGCCAACAGAGCGGTGTAATGCCCGGTGAGTGGGGCCGACCGCACGGCACGTTAGGCAGGGAGACACGTGAAACTAGTCCGCAAGGCGATGGTGCTCGCGACCTGCGCGGCCCTCGTCGCGTCGGTCGGGGCGTGCGCGAAGAGTGACCGTGACGAAGGGGGCAGCGGCGATGGCGGCACCCTGACCTTCGGCGCGGCCGGCGCCCCCAAGAACTTCGACCCGATCTACAACGACGACGGCGAGAGCTTCCGCCCGATTCGCCAGATGTACGAGACGCTGATCGGCCACAAGCCCGGCACGGCCGAGCTCGACTCCGGAACTCGCGGAGAAGTGGGACATCAGCCAGGACGGCAAGCAGATCACGTTCAACCTCCGCAAGGGCGTGAAGTTCCACGACGGCACCGACTTCAACGCCGCCGCGGTCTGCTTCAACCTGGACCGCTGGTTCAACATGAAGGGCGCTGCCGCCCAGAGCCAGATGATCTACTACGCCGACGTCTTCGAGGGCTTCGCCAAGAACGAGGGCGACGTCGCGGGCACCCCGGTGTACAAGTCGTGCGAGGCCAAGGACGACGCCACCGCGGTCGTCTCGCTCAACAAGTTCAAGGGCGCCTTCCCGGCCGCGTTCACGCTGACCTCGTTCTCGATCTCCAGCCCGGACGCGCTGAAGAAGTACGACGCCGACAAGGTCACCCAGTCCGGCGACAGCTTCACCTACAGCGACTACGCCAACCTGCACCCGGTCGGCACCGGTCCGTACAAGTTCGAGAAGTACGACACCAGCGCGCAGGTCGTCACCGTGGCCCGGAACGAGGACTACTGGGGCGACAAGGCCAAGACCAGCAAGGTCATCTTCCGCACCATCGGTGACGAGGCCGCGCGCAAGCAGGAGCTCGAGGCCGGGAACGTCGACATCATCGACTTCCCGAACCCGGTGGACTGGAAGGGCCTCAAGGACAAGGGCTTCAACGTCCAGGTCCGTCGCGCCTTCAACATCCTCTACCTGGGCATCAACCAGAAGAACAACCCGAAGCTGAAGGACATCCGGGTTCGCCAGGCGATCGCCTACGCGATCAACCGGCAGCAGCTGGTGACGAGCAAGCTCCCCGAGGGCGCGACCGTCGCGACGCAGTTCATGCCGGACACGGTCTCTGGCTACGCGGACGACGTGCAGAAGTACGACTACGACCTGGCCAAGGCCAAGTCGCTGCTCAAGCCGAGGCCGGCGCGACCGGCATGACGATCAAGTTCTACTACCCGTCCGAGGTCACCCGGCCGTACATGCCGGACCCGAAGGGCATCTTCACCGCGATCGAGGCCGACCTCAAGGCCGCTGGCATCAAGGTTCAGGCGATCGTGAAGCCGTGGAACGGTGGCTACAAGGACGACGTCCAGAAGGCCGGAAAGCACGACATCCACCTGCTCGGCTGGACGGGCGACTACAACGACGCGGGCAACTTCGTCGGCACGTTCTTCGGCCGCGCGAAGCCCGAGTTCGGTTTCAACGACCCGGCGCTCTTCAAGGAGCTCTCGGACGCGGACGCCGAGACGGACGCGGACAAGCACAAGGCGGCCTACAAGCAGGTCAACCGCGGACATCATGGCCAAGTACCTCCCGGCCATTCCGATCTCGCACTCGCCGCCGGCGATGGTCGAGCAACTCCAAGGTGAAGGGCCTGGTCACCAGCCCGCTCACCGACGAGCGATTCGACACGGTGTCGGTGGGGTGACCGGCTCAACCGGTCGTACCCTGTAGCTGCACCACGAGCCGGCCCGGGTCAGGCAGCGCACACGCCTGGCCCGGGCCGCTCCCGGCTCAATGAGGTTTCATGCTCCGCTTCATCGTGCGGCGGCTGATCGGGGCTGATACCCACCCTGTTCGTGCTGTCGTTCCTGCTGTTCGGCTGGCTGCCGTCTGCTACCCGGAGGCCCCGCCGGCGCCCTACTCGGCGACAAGGCGACGCCCGAGAGCATCGCGAACGTCGAACAAGGTGCTCGGACTGGATCAGCCCATCCCGGTCCAGTACCTGCAGTTCCTCGGCCGGATGGCCTGACCGGCGACTTCGGCACCTCGCTGTCGGAGCTCGCGACCGGTCGTGGACGAGCTGCTGGACGCCTTTCCCGGCGACGATCGAGCTGTCCGTCGCCGCGCTGATCTTCGCGGTCGGCCTCGGCATCCCGCTCGGGCTACCTCGCGGCGAAGCGCAAGGGCGGCTTCCTCGACAACGCGACGATCGTCGGCACGCTGGTCGGCGTCGCCGTCCCGGTGTTCTTCCTCGGCTACCTGCTGAAGAAGTACGTGGCCAGCGGACCTGGGCTGTTCGAGACGTCCGGCCGCGTGCACCGCGGGGCTGAACGAGACCAACATCACCGGGTTCACAGGTGCTCGACGCGATCCTGACCCGCGAATGGGACGTGCTCGGCGACGCGCTGTGGCACCTGCGTGCTGCCGGCCATCGTGCTGGGCACCATCCCGCTGGCGGTGATCGTCCGGATCACCCGGGCCTCGGTGCTCGACGTGGTGAACGAGGACTACGTGCGCACGGCCGAGGCCAAGGGCCTGCACGCCCGCACCGTGCGCGGCCGGCACATCCTGCGCAACGCGCTGCTGCCGGTGTCGACCACGATCGGTCTGCAGACCGGTCTGCTGCTCGCCGGCGCGGTGCTGACCGAGAAGGTGTTCGTCTGGGGCGGCCTCGGCTCGCTGCTCGCCGAGGGCATCGAGCGGCGCGACTATCCGCGGCTGCAGGCGCTCATCCTGGTCGTGGCGCCGCGGTCTACGTGATGGTGAATCTGCTGGTCGACATCTCCTACGCCATCATCGATCCCCGGGTGCGTGTCCGATGAGCGGCTCGCTACCCGCAAGCGCGACAAGATCGACGCGCTGGCCGCGAAGTCCGCAGCGACGAGGGCGGCGTCAGCCTGGCCGTCGACGCGTTCCACCGGCTGCGCCGCAATCCGGTCGCGATCATCGGCGCCGTCATCGTGCTGCTGTTCATCCTGCTCGCGATCTTCGCGCCGCTGCTCGCGCCGAAGCGACCCGACCACCCGCTACCTGATCGACGAGATCCGGCCAGAACACCCCGCTCGACGCCACGGGACGGCTTCCCGCTCGGCACCGACCAGGAGGGCCGCGACCTGCTCAGCCGGGTCATCGTCGGCTCGCGCCAGTCGCTGATCGTCGGCGTGATGGCGACCCTGATCGGCGCTCGGCTTCGGCATGCTGATCGGCGGCATCGCCGGTGCCGTCGGCGGCTGGGTCGACACCGTGCTGATGCGGTTCACCGACATCCTGCTCTCGGTGCCGAGTCTGCTGCTGGCCATCTCGATCGCGGCGCTCGCGGCGAACCCCAGCCAGTGGACGGTCATCATGGCGGTCGCGATCGTGACCGTGCCGATCTTCGCCCGGCTGTTGCGCGGCTCGATGCTCGCCCAGCGCAGCACCGACCACGTGCTGGCGGCGCGGGCGCTCGGCGTCAAGGAGCACACGATCGTGTTCCGGCACATGCTGCCGAACTCGCTCTCGCCGGTGATCGTGCAGGCCACGCTGACCCTGGCGACCGCGATCATCGACGCGGCCGCGCTCTCGTTCCTCGGCCTCGGCGACCCCGATCCCAGCCGCGCCGAGTGGGGCGCGATGCTCGGCGAGGCGGCCGCGGGTGTACTTCGACGTGCGGCCCGAGATGCGCTCTACCCCGGCCTGGCCATCGTCGTGGTGGCGCTCGGCTTCACGCTGCTCGGCGAGTCGCTGCGCGAAGCCCTCGACCCGAAGAACCGGCGGTAATCGCGATGGCACTGCTCGACGTCCGCGACCTCAAGGTCGTCTTCAACCGGCGCGGCGCGGAACCGTTCGCGGCCGTCGACGGCGTGAGCTTCTCGGTGGAGCCCGGCCAGACCGTCGGCCTGGTCGGCGAGTCCGGTTGCGGCAAGTCCGTGACGTCGCTGGCGATCATGGGGCTGCTGCCCAAGCGCGGCAACACGATCACCGGCCAGGTGTCGTTCGAGGGCACCGACCTGCTGCGGCTCTCCGACCGGGAGATGCGGGACCGCCGCGGCCGCGACATGGGCATGATCTTCCAGGACCCGCTCTCCTCGCTGAACCCGGTGATCCCGATCGGGCTGCAGGTCACCGAGGTGCTGGAGCGGCACCGCGGGATGAAGGGGAAGCGCCGCCAAGGTCGAGGCCGAGGGGCTGCTCAAGTCGGTCGGCATCCCGGACCCCAAGCGGCGGCTCAGCGAGTATCCGCACCAGCTCTCCGGCGGTATGCGGCAGCGTGCGCTGATCGCGATCGCGCTGGCCTGCCGGCCCCGGCTGCTCATCGCCGACGAGCCGACCACCGCGCTGGACGTCACGATCCAGGCGCAGATCCTGGCGCTGCTGCGGCGGCTGGTCGAGGAGACCGGTACCGCGCTGATCATGATCACGCACGACCTCGGCGTGGTGGCCGGGCTGTGCGACACCGTGAACGTGCTCTACGGCGGCAAGGTGGTCGAGAACGCGGACCGGCACCGGTTGTTCGCCGAGCCGCGCCACCCGTACACGCACGGCCTGCTCGGCTCGGTGCCGCGGCTGGACTCCAACCGCGAGCGAGCCGCTCAGCGCGATCCGGGGCTCCGTCAACGACAACATCCCGTGGACCGATGGGTGCGCGTTCGCGCCGCGCTGCGACCACGCGATCGACACGTGCGTGGAGGCGACCCCCGCGCTGGAGGACGACGGCCTGCGGCTGCTCCGCTGCTTCAACCCGGTCGTCCCGCCAGCGGAGACGGACGTGAGCGAGCGGAGCGAGCATCGAGCGGACGAGCTGCCCGTCAGGCGCTTCCGAGCGGCAGTGGATGCTGAGCCGTCCGCCCGAGCCGGTGGCGACGAGCAGCCGCTGCTCGACGTCCGTGACCTCAAGGTGCACTTCCCGATCCGGCGCGGGGTCATCTTCGACCGGACGGTCGGGCACGTGTACGCGGTCGACGGCGTGAGCCTGACGATCCAGCGCGGTGAGACGTACGGGCTGGTCGGCGAGTCCGGCTGCGGCAAGACGACGTTCGGCCGCGGCCTGCTGCGGCTGGTCGAGCCGACCGGCGGCGAGGCGTTCTTCGACGGGGTCGAGCTGCGTTCGCTCAAGGGCGAGAAGCTGCGGCACATGCGCCGCCGGATGCAGATGATCTTCCAGGACCCGCTCTCCAGCCTGGACCCCCGGCAGAGCATCGACTCGATCCTCTCCGAGGGCCTCAAGGCGCACGGCCTCTACGCCAACCGCGAGACGGCCACGAAGAAGCTCAAGGCGATCCTCGCCGCGGTCGGCCTGCCGGTCGCGGCGCTGCGGAAGTACCCGCACGAGTTCTCCGGCGGCCAGCGCCAGCGGATCGGCATCGCGCGGGCGATCATCCTCCAGCCCGACCTGGTGGTCGCCGACGAGCCGGTCTCCGCGCTGGACGTCTCGGTGCAGGCCCAGGTCATCAACCTGCTGTCGGACCTGCAGGGCGAGTTCGGGCTGACCTACCTGGTGATCGCGCACGACCTGGCCGTGGTGCGGCACATCTCCGATCGGGTCGGCGTGATGTACCTCGGCGGACTGGTGGAGGAGACGACCAGCGACGCCCTGTACGAGACGCCGCTGCACCCGTACACCAAGGCGCTGATGTCGGCCGTGCCGGTGCCGGACCCGCTGGTGGAGGACTCGCGCCAGCAGATCCTGCTCTCCGGCGACCTGCCGTCGCCGGCGAATCCGCCGAACGGCTGCCGGTTCCACACCCGCTGCCCGTGGCGGCAGGAGACGAAGTGCGACACCGAACGCCCGGTGCTGCGCGAGATCGTCCCCGGCCACCGGGTGGCGTGTCACTGGGCCGAGGACATCCGTGACGGCCGGATCAAGGCGCACGACGTGGCGGTGGAGCTGGTGCACCCGGAGGCGCGCTCGGCGCGAGCGGCCCGGACGACTCGCTCACCGCCGAGATCGCCGGCACGCTGCCTCCTGGCCACTGATCTGGGCCGGGATTCCGGCTGCTCGGGCCGCCGCGGTTTGGCAGGATCGGGCGCATGCTGCTGACCGCGGAACGGGAGTCGATCGTGCTGGCGTGTCGCCGGCTGGTCTGGGACCGGCTGGTCGTGGGCACCGCTGGCAACGTGAGCGTGCGGGTGGGTAGTCAGGTGGCCGTCACGCCGAGTGGGGTCGCCTACGACGCGCTCACGCCGGGTTCCGTGGGGGTTCACGAGCTGGACGGCACCCCGGTGGAGGCGCCCCTCGCGCCCACCAGCGAGCTGCCGCTGCACCTGGCCGTGTACGCCGCGACCGACGCCGGCGCGATCGTGCACACCCACTCGGTGGCCGCGACCGCGCTGTCGTGCCTGGTCGACGAGGTGCCGCCGGTGCACTACTACACGGCGTTCTTCGGCGGCATCGTGCGGGTGGCGCCCTACGCCGAGTACGGCACCGACGCGCTGGCCGATGCCGCCGTGGCCGCGCTGGCCGGCCGCTCCGGCTGCCTGCTCGGCAACCACGGCGCGATCGCGATCGGCGACACCCTGGCGGAGGCGTACGACCGGGCGGTGTACCTGGAGTGGCTCTGCGAGGTGGCGCTGCGAGCGCTCTCGTCCGGGCTGCCGCCCCGGCTGCTGGACGCCGACCAGCTGGCGTCCGTCGCCGGCCGGCTCGCCGCGTACGGCCAGCCTGGCGGGTAGCTCGGGCTGACTAGCGTGGCCGGCATGACACGGCTGACCACGTACGAACTGGGTCCGCAGACTGGGCCGGCAGCGCCGATCCGGCTGGGCGTGACCGCGGCGATGCTCGATCCGAGCGGCGAGCGGCTGCTGCTCACCCGGCGTGCCGACAACGGCGAGTGGTGCATGCCGGGCGGTGGGGTGGACCCGGGCGAGAGCCTGGTCGAGGCGTGCGTCCGTGAGGTGCGCGAGGAGATCGGCGTCGAGGCACGGGTGACCGCACTGCTCGGCACGTACTCCTGGCCGGACATCGTGGTCGTCTACCCGGACGGCAACCGGGTCCAGATCGTGGCGACGGTGTTCCGCGTCGAGATCGTGGCCGGCGAGCCGGGTCTGAGCGACGAGGTGACCGAGGTCGGGTACTTCACCAGGGACGAGATCGCCGGCCTGACCGTGATCCCGACCCAGCGACGCCGGATCGATGCCGTCTTCGCGACCGGCGAGCCCCCGTTCTTCAACTGACCTCCGGCTGGCAGCCGAATACCGCATTGCCATCGCACGCAACCATGCCCTAGCGTCGCACGCACGAAAGGAGCTGACGTGGCCAAGCTGAACCAGATCATCGCGGTCGAAAAGGGCATCAAGAGCAAGTCGTTCCATGAGATCACCGAGGCTCACCACGCGGTGCAGAAGCCCGCGCTGCTCTCCGGTATCTCCCGCACGTACCAGGCCAACGGATCGACGAGGCGCGAGCAGCTGCGCGGCCGGAGTCGACCAAGCGTTCGAGGTGCGCGTGCAGGTCAGTCGCTGCCCGATCGTCCTGGACGCTGACCCGGTTGGAGTGCGCGTCCCAAGCGACGCCGACGTGCCGGGCGGTCGTGACGTGCAACGGCGCACGTGCCTCGAGCGACGATGCCGGTGACGTACCTGCTCTTCCTCGACGACTCACCGAGATCGCACACCGTCGTCAAGACAGCTGACCCGTGCTGGACGCCGCCAGTCGTGGAGTCTCAGCACGCTCAGCTCCACCGACTCCTGGGCGCCGCTGGTAGCCGGTCAACAGGCCATCCGAACCAAGAAGGACCCTGAACACCGTCAAGGTCGAGGCCACCGAGTAAGCAGCTCGGCCCAGGTCGAGCCTCGCGTCCGGCGAGGACATCGCGGTCGGGTACTGGACCACCGTGAAGTCTCCGGCTCGGCTGCCGGCCCGGCGGGTCTCAGAGCTGCGCTCGGTCGAGGTGGAGAAGCTGCAGCAGGCCGTGAAGTCTCGCGCGCGAGGCAGGCGAAGAACACGGACGCTCGTCGACCGCAAGGTCGGAGCCAAGGTGTTCGACTACCTCTTCGCGTGACCACAGACTCCTCTCGCTCCAGGCCGAGGGGTGCGCAAGGAGCGCAAACTGAAATTGAAGCTCAGACTGACGACGCGGTCACAGTGAAGGTTCGAGCCCTTCTCTCGGCACTCAGGCCGGGGTAGCCCAATCGGCAGAGGTCAGCCGCGATCGACCTCAGACTCTCGCTCCAATCTCAGTTATTCGTCGACCGAACACCAGATCGACCGCGGGTGGACAGTACGTCGTCGCAGGCTGCCGGTTCAACTCCGGCCCTGGCCTCCAACGCGGCCAGGTAGCTCAATCGCAGAGCGCGACGTAATTACTGCAGTGATCTGCCCGCTTAAACGTGCTGGTCCGTAAGCAATTGGGTCGGCATCTCAGAGGCCCGGGAGCTGGACATAGCTCGCCGGGCCTCGCCACGTCTTCGGGGCCAGGCACGCGAGCCTTCACCCCCTTACGCGCTTTGGGCGACATCTTCAGTGCCAGAGCACCGAAGATGTCGCCCAAAGCGCGATGGAAGTGGTTTAGCGGGAGGCGCGGTTGATCGCGCTCACCACGGCCTTCAGCGAGGCGGTGACGATGTTCGGGTCGACGCCGACGCCCCAGAGGATCTTGTCGCCGACCGCGCACTCGACGTACGCCGCCGCCCTGCGCGTCGCCGCCGGCGGACAGGGCGTGCTCGGCGTAGTCGAGCACCCGCACGTCGATGCCGACCCCGTCCATGGCCTGCACGAACGCCGCGATCGGACCGTTGCCGGTGCCGGTCAGGGTGCGCTCCTCGCCGTCGAGCGTGACGTCCACGGTCAGGTTGTCGGCACCGTTGGCGACGTTGCGGTGGCCGTGCAGCGCCAGCCGTCCCCAGGCGTCCTCGGGGTTCGGCAGGTACTCGTCGGTGAAGATGCGCCAGATCTCGGCCGGGCTGACCTCGCCGCCCTCGCTGTCGGTGACCCGCTGGACCACGCCGGAGAACTCGATCTGGAGCCGGCGCGGCAGGTCCAGCTGGCGCTCGGTCTTCAGGATGTACGCCACGCCGCCCTTGCCGGACTGCGAGTTCACCCGGATCACGGCCTCGTAGCTGCGGCCCACGTCCTTCGGGTCGATCGGCAGGTACGGCACGGCCCACGGGATCTCGTCGACGGTCTTACCGGCCGCCGCGGCGTCCCGGTCCATCCACTCGAAGCCCTTCTTGATGGCGTCCTGGTGGGAGCCGGAGAAGGCGGTGTAGACCAGGTCGCCGCCGTACGGGTGCCGCTCGGGCACCGGCAGCTGGTTGCAGTACTCGACGGTCCGCCGGATCTCGTCGATGTCGGAGAAGTCGATCTGCGGGTCGATGCCCTGGCTGAACAGGTTGAGGCCCAGCGTGACCAGGCAGACGTTGCCGGTGCGCTCCCCGTTGCCGAACAGGGTGCCCTCGATCCGGTCGGCGCCGGCCAGGTAGCCCAGCTCGGCGGCGGCCACGCCGGTGCCCCGGTCGTTGTGCGGGTGCAGGCTCAGCACCACGTCCTGGCGGTGCGCCAGGTTCCGCGACATCCACTCGATCGAGTCGGCGTAGACGTTCGGGGTGGCCATCTCGACGGTGGCCGGCAGGTTCAGGATCACCGGGCGGTCGCTGCTGGGCTCCCACACGTCGGTGACCGCGTTGCACACCTCGGCCGCGTACTCCAGCTCGGTGCCCGTGTAGGACTCGGGGGAGTACTCGAACCGGACGAACGTCTCCGGCATGGTCTCGGCGATCTTCTGGCAGAGCCGCGCGCCGTTCACCGCGATCGCCGTGATGCCCTCGCGCTCCAGGCCGAAGACCACCCGCCGCTGCAGCGTGGAGGTCGAGTTGTAGAGGTGGACGATGGCCTGCTTGGCGCCGCGGATCGATTCGAACGTGCGCTCGATCAGCTCGTCCCTGGCCTGGGTCAAGACCTGGATCGTGACGTCGTCCGGGATCATGCCCTCTTCGATGATCTGGCGGACGAAGTCGAAGTCGGTCTGGCTGGCGGACGGGAAGCCGACCTCGATCTCCTTGTAGCCCATCTTCACCAGCAGCTCGAACATGCGGCGCTTGCGAGGCGGGGTCATCGGGTCGATCAGGGCCTGGTTGCCGTCCCGCAGATCGACCGAGCACCAGAGCGGCGTCGCGGTGATCGTCTTGGTGGGCCAGCTGCGGTCGGCCAGGTCAATCGGTGCGAACGGGACGTACTTGTGCGCCGGCATCGCTGTGGATTGCTGTGGATTGCGGACGAACGACATGCGGTGTGCTCCTCGAGCTCGCCTTGAGGGCCAGCGGACACGACAAACGCCGCGGCGAGGGAGCCGGCCTGTTAGAGGGCCCCGCCGCGGCACAGAAGGAGGAGTCGCACCTGCCGCATGCCGTCACCATAAGCCGGCTCGGCCGCGTTGGGGAAATCCCGTCCCGCGATGTGGTCGGCGGCACGACCCGGGCTGCGGTTGGATCGTGCCCGCCAAGGGCCCGATCCCACCGCAACGATCCGGCCCCAGGAACCGAAAATGGCCGTGGTCCATCGGGTCACGAACCCCGAGAACCACGGCCACTTCGGTACGGCTGAGTCAGCTGGCCCCGGCCCCCGCCGGTGCCGCGCCACGCAGCTGAAGGACGTACTCGACGAGCGAGATGAGCAACGTCTTCGTCGACTCCCTGGTGCGCGCGTCGCACGGCATGATCGGCACGTCCGGCGAGATCGTGAGCGCCTCCCGGACATCCTCGATCGCGTGCGCCTGCACTCCGTCGAAGCAGTTGATGCCCACCACGTAGGGGAGCGACCGCTGCTCGAAGAAGTCGACCGCCGCGAAGCAGTCGGCGAGCCGCCGGGTGTCCACCAGCACGACAGCGCCGATGGCACCCTTGACCAGTTCGTCCCACATGAACCAGAACCGCGTCTGGCCCGGCGTGCCGAACAGGTACAGGATCAGCTCGTCCTCGAGCGTGATACGACCGAAGTCCATCGCCACCGTGGTGGTCGACTTACCCGGCACTACCGCGTTGTCATCGACATCCGCGGCGGCGGCGGTCATGACGGCTTCAGTGGTCAGCGGCTGGATCTCCGATACCGAGCCCACCATCGTCGTCTTACCTACGCCAAACCCCCCAGCGACGACAATCTTCGCTGATGTAGCCCCACGTCGCGCCCTCCCCGGCCTCGAACTAGAGCTTGCGAAGTCCACTGAGCACCCTTTCGAGCAGATACGTTCCGAGCTGGTCGTCAAGTCGGCCTGGCTCGTGGACATCGAGCAGACCGGCTTCGGTCATGTCGCCGACGATCACGCGGGCGACGCCGAGAGGAACGCCCAACTGAGCGGCGATCTCGGCCAGTGACTGCACCTGGTGGCAGAGCTCGGCGATGCGCAACCAGTCATGGCCGCGGGTGCCAGCGTCCTGCTCACCACGTGCTGTCGTCGTGATCAACGACTCCATCGCGATATCGACACGCGAGCGGGTGCGCCCGCCGGTCATCGCGTAAGGGCGGACCAGCGGCCCGCTTGGATCGACGTACTCTGTGTTCATCGTCGCCTCGCGGGTCTCATCGCGGCAGGGCCGCGTGCAACTCATGCCTCAGCGCGGGCGTCAGCACCGCGCCAACTCGCTCCACCAACAACGCCATCTCGTATCCGACCTGCCCGATGTCGCACGCCCGGGAGGCCAGTACAGCCAACGAGGACCCGTCGCTGATCGACATGACTAGCAGGAACCCCGTGTCCATCTCGACCACTGTCTGACTGACGGTGCCGCCCTCGAAACAGAGAGCCGCTCCATTGGTCAAACTGACCAGGCCGGAGGCGATCGCCGCCAGCTGGTCCGCCCGGTCCCGCGGCAAACCTTCAGAGACCGCCAGCAGGAGGCCGTCAGCGGAGACGGCGACCGCGTGGGCAATTCCCGGAACCCGGTTGGCGAAGCTGCCCACCAGCCAGTTCAGGTTCTGGGCGTCGTGGCTCAGCGAGCTCACATTTCCTCCTGCTCATCAAGCTCTGTCCCGGTCGCCGAGTGCCGGGCCTTCGTAACTTGTCGCCCTTGTTCGAGTCCGCTCCGGTAGCTGGACAGCACGCCACGTACCGCGTCCGGAGACCGGTGCGTGGTGGGCCTGGCAGCGCGGCGCTGAGCCGGCTGGTCCACCCGTCCTGGAACGAAGTTTGCCATCGGTACGCGCTTCGGCAGGCCGGAAGGAGTGCTTGCCTCGACCTTGGCGTCCGCGACCGCCTGAGCGGCCTTCCAGCCTGCGTCGGCCGGCGAGACCCAGGCCGGCTGGTCGGCCGGCTTCGCCTCGCTGGCGCCGTTGCTCGGCGTGGTGCCCCCGTTGGCCATCGCCGCGGCGGCGCCACCGTTCGACGCTGACCTGCGAGCGTTCGACGCCGACCTGGAGCGTTCGACGCTGAAGCCGCCGGTACCAGCCGCTCGGGCAGCCGAAATCGGGATCGGCTCCGACTTGCCCGGCTGGCGGGTGGGAAGGCCGGTCGAGGTGCCCGCTGCGGGTTGGCGGAACTGACTGGGTCGGTCAGCCTCGTCGCCGCGTTCTGCTGGGCTTGTCCCCGGTCCGCTCACCGCCGCTCCGTTCGTTGCATCGTGCGACGCAGCCGCCGGAGCGGGGACGTCCGTCGGCACGGCCCGCTCGCCCGCAGGCCGGACGGCTGCCGGCTTGTAGGGCGGCGCTACCGGCTTGTCGTCATCGATCGGCTCGGCCGCGGGCGCCTCGGGTTCGGCCTTGGCGGCGTCGACCTTGGCTGCCTCCGCCGGAGCGGGGGCGCTGCTGAGCGGGCTCGTGCTGGTCAGTACCGCGTCGGGCTCGTACGGAGCGGGCTCGACGGGCCAGGCCTCGGCCGCCTTGACGTCCACCGGTGCCGGCGTGCTCGACTCCGTGCCCGCCGCCTCCGGGGTGGTGGCGGTGCTGCGGAACCACTCGGACTCGATGGCGTCGAAGATCGGCAGCGGCATCTCGATCGTCGGGTCCGCGTTGGGCGGGTCCGACGGGCTGGAGAGGAACTGCGGCGTCGTCGTGCCGTTGGCGTGCTCGACGTCGGCCGGCTGCTTCGAGGCGAGGACGGCCATCGCGGCCGCCGCGCTCGACGGTCCGGTGGCCCGCGCGGGCGCGGGCTCCGGAATCGGCTGGGTCGCGTTGTCGCTGCTCGGCTCGTCGGCCGGCGGCGCCGGCTCGACCGGCGGACGGTTGGCCCGCTCGAACATCGACACGCCGCTCGGCGCACCGGCCGGGAGGGCCGGCTGCGCGGTCGGGGCGGCCAGAGCGGCGGGAGCCGCCGGCATGGTCGTGGACTCGACGACGTCGGAGTCGATCGTCGGCGCGGCGGGAAGAGCCTGCGCCTGGTCGGCTCCGGCGAGCGTCGGACGCTGGAACCGGGACAGGTTCAGCACCTCGGCCGAGAGCGTCACGATCGCGAGCGTGCCGCCACTGGAGGCGCCGCGCAGCATGACCTTGACGTTGTGCCGGTTGGCCAACCGGCCGACCACGAACAGACCCATCATCCGCGACACCGAGACGTCGAAGACCGGCGGCTTGGTGAGCCGCTCGTTCAGCTCCGTCATCTGCTGCCGGGACATTCCGATGCCCTGGTCCTCGATCTCGATGATCGCCTGGTCACCGACCCGGCGGGCATCCACGATGACGTCGGTCCGCGGGGAGGAGAACGAGGTCGCGTTCTCCAGCAGCTCGGCGACGAGGTGCACCACGTCGTTCACCGCGCGAGCGGCGACCTCGATGGTCTCGTCCACCGTGCCGAGGCGGACCCGGGTGTACTGCTCGACCTCGGCGGTCGCCGCGCGGAGCACGTCGACCAGCGGGGCGGGCTGGTTCCACCGGCGCCCGGCGTCGGCACCGGCGAGGACCAGGAGGTTCTCGTCGTTCCGCCGCATTCGGGTGGCCAGGTGGTCGAGCTTGAACAGGTCGGACAGGCGATCGGGGTCCTGCTCGCCCTGCTCGAGGCTGTCGATGAGGCGGATCAGCCGGTCGACCAGGAGCTGCGAGCGGCGGGACAGGTTGACGAACATCGTCGAGACGGAGCGACGCAGCTGCGCCTGCTCGGTCGCGACCCGGACGGCCTCGAGGTGGACCGCGTTGAACGCGCGGGCGACCTGGCCGATCTCGTCGTTCGACTTGATCTCGACTGCCTGTACCAGCTCCGGATCCACGCCCCCTGGCGTGTCTGGCCGTTGACCAGCGACGTCCGGACCCGTGTCGTCGTTGTCCCGGAGCCGGCGGACCACCTCCGGGAGGCTGTGGTTCGCGACTTCCAGCGCCGAGGACCGGAGCTGGATGAGCGGGCGGACCATCGAGCGGGCCACCATCAGCGAGATCGTCAACGCGGCGATCAGCGTGAGCAGCACCAGGCCGATGTTGATCATCGACTGCTTCATGGCGTCGTCACGCAGGGTGCCGGAGACGCTCACCACGTTCCGCCCGAGCTGGATCTCGACCTGACGCAGCAGGTTGATCTTCTTGGTCGTCGCGGCGAACCAGGCGCGCTCACCGATGTCCAGCTGCTGCGCGTTCTCGCCGCGGATCGCGATCTGCTCCAGCTTGGTGGAGTCCTCGACCAGCGGGCGGGTCAGCGTGTTGTCCATCAGGGCCCGCTGCTCGGGGGTGGCCGCATCCGCGAACTGGATGAGGTGCGCTTCCTGGTTGGCCAGCGAGTTGATGAAGTTGCGGTACTGACCGGGCTGGAACCGGCTGGGCGGCGAGAACCTCGAACAGGATCGCCTGCTCCTGGGAGACGAACTCCTTGAGCCGGGAGAAGGCCGCGGTCGCGCGGACCCGGTCGGCGACCGAGGTGTCGTCGGTGGCACCGGCGATGGCCTCGTTGATCGCGAGCAGGTCGGAGACGAGCGTGGTGTAGCGGAACGTGGCCTGAGCCTGCGCGACGACGCCGTTCACGATCGATCGCCGCAGGAACGTCAGGCCGCGGAGCTGCTCCTCCACCCGGCCGAGGCGCTCGACCACCGCGTCGGACTGGTCGCCCGAGAGGGCGTCCTTCTCGTCGCGGTAGCTGGAGATCGCCGAGTCCGTGGCGCGGTACTGGCTCTCGTAGGTGAACTCCTCGGCGGACTGCTTCGAGAGCAGCAGTCGAGCGGCCTGGCCGCGCTCCTGCTGGAGCTCGTGGGCCAGCGCCGAGATCTTCACGCCGAGCTTGGCCAGCGACTGGACCTGCTGGGCCGAGCGAGGCCTCGTTGGTCGAGGCGCTGATCTGCAGGGTCGCGAAGAGCACCACCGCGGCCAGCGGCACGACGAGAATCGCCCACAGCTTGTAGCGGATGGGCGCGTTCCCGAGGAGCCGGCGGGCACCGCCGCCAGCTGTTGGCTCGTCAGGTGTCGTTATGTCAGAAGGCACGTCACTGTCTCGCTTGAGACGGGCCGCCTCTTGGTCACGGGCGGCCTGACGTATCCCCTTTACGAGGGACGTGGGCACGACTCCTCCGTCTGCCGTCAGGGCTGTCGTCGCACCGGGTTCGGGCGGCGTGCACGTTCACCCCCCGAGGTGATCGCCGTGGCATTGCATCACGTTCTTTGACGCCCTGGAAAGGAAAGGACCTACCGCAGGCCCAAGTTGCCCAGTTATCGGGGTGTTTTGTTACTGAACGTATTTTAGCGGTTGCTCAGTGGTGTCCATTCGGTGGAGGTGGGGGTCCACCGAAATTTGGCCCAGGCATTGGCTCCACGGGACCGGACCCGGGGGTCTCCGGAGGGCGTCACGGGCGGTCCGTGCGCTCTCAGCCCGGCTGCGCAGAGTGACGGGCGCCCGGGACTCGTTTTCCCTACCGGGCCGGGGCTCGCCGGGCCAGCCGGCGGCGTGGCGGACGGCGTCGGGACGGGCACCGCGGTGGACGGCAGGCCGCCGCCGATCGGGGCCGGCAACGCGACCGTGGCCGGCGCCGGGCCGAGCGCAAGCATGGTGAGCAGACCCACGCCAAGCCTCAACGCGGTGATCCTCCCCACATCGTCAAAGCAGTAGAGGCCAGGGTCAACTGGTGGGTCCAGTGAGGCGGCGACGCCCTCGACGGAGAAGCAGGTGCCCTTGGCGTCCCGCGGCGGCGGCACCACCGTGACCGAGATGGCGGCCGTCCGGTCGGCCAGCTTCGGCAGCCAGTCGGTGAAGGCGTGCTGGAGCCGCGGGTCGGTCTCGCCGTCGGGGATCCGCCCGCCCGGCACGCAGGCCTGCGCGGCCGCGGTGAGCCGGCAGAAGAACGGGCCGGCGGCCGTCAGGCCGATCGAGGTGGTCCGCTCGACCCTGGCGGCGTCGGCCGGCTGGGTCAGGTCGAGCCGGAACCCGCCCTTGGTCCGCTCCACCCGGCCGGTGCCGGCGGGGGAGCCGTCCGCCGGCACGAACCGGTAGGACGCCGCGTAGTACTGGTCCTGGCTCAGCACGGCCCGTCCGGCGAGCAGCGTGGCGGGCGGGAGCATCGGGAGCGCCGGTCGGCGAGAGCGAGGTGCTGGGCGTGGTGGCCTCGGCGTCGCCGGCGCCCGAACACCCCGCGGTGCCCGCGGTGAGGGCCGCGGCGGCCACGACGGCCAGGGCTCGGTGTCGGATCCTCGGGACGGTCAAGGCGACCTCGTCTCTGCGGTCGCCCGGCCGGCGGGCGACGCGGCGGCGCGCTGTGGGACCGGTGGGGCCGGACCCGACGCGTGGTGTGTCGGCACAGTGTCGCAGTGGCGTACCACCCCCGCGCGCTGGCACGCGGTGACAGCGTTGTCCGCTCCACGACAGCTCGGACCCGGTCGATCGCCCGGGTGGCCGCCCGCCGGACTGTTGCGAGGCCCTGCCGGGACCGCCGCGAGGGCCCGCCGGTGGCGTCCCAGCGGGCGGGAGATCCGACGGTGCCGGAAATTCATACCGGCCGGCTGGGTACCCTCAGGGCTGGTAAATCACTCTGGAAGGAGCGACGTGGGACTGGTCGTGCAGAAGTACGGCGGCTCCTCGGTCGCGGACGCCGAGCGCATCAAGCGGGTCGCCGAACGCATCGTGGCCACCCGGAAGGCGGGTCACGACGTGGTCGTCGTGGTCTCGGCGATGGGCGACACGACCGACGAGCTGCTCGACCTGGCCAGCCAGGTGACGCCGCTGCCGCCCGGGCGCGAGCTGGACATGCTGCTGACCGCCGGCGAGCGGATCTCGATGGCGCTGCTGGCCATGGCGATCAGCGCGCTGGGCTACGAGGCACGCTCGTTCACCGGCTCGCAGGCCGGCGTGATCACCACCTCGACGCACGGCAAGGCGCGGATCATCGACGTCACGCCGGGCCGGATCCGCAGCGCGCTGGACGAGGGCGCGATCGCCATCGTCGCCGGCTTCCAGGGCGTCTCGCAGGACACCAAGGACATCACCACGCTGGGCCGCGGCGGCTCGGACACCACGGCGGTGGCGCTGGCCGCCGCGCTCGACGCCGAGGTCTGCGAGATCTACACGGACGTGGACGGCGTCTTCACCGCCGACCCGCGGGTCGTGCCGAACGCACGGCGGCTGGCGAGCGTCACCTACGAGGAGATGCTCGAGCTGGCCGCCTGCGGCGCCAAGGTGCTCATGCTGCGCTGCGTGGAGTACGCCCGCCGCAACAACATGCCGGTCCACGTCCGCTCGTCGTACTCGAACAAGCCCGGCACTCTGGTGACCGGGTCGATGGAGGACCTTCCGGTGGAACACGCGATCATCTCCGGCGTCGCACACGACCGCAGCGAGGCCAAGATCACGGTCGTCGGCGTGCCCGACGAGCCGGGCGAGGCGGCCGCGATCTTCCGCGTCATCGCCGACGCCGAGCTCAACATCGACATGGTCGTGCAGAACGTCTCGGCCGCGGCCACCGGTCGCACCGACATCTCGTTCACGCTGCCCAAGGGCGACGGCCCGACGGCCATGGCCGCGCTCCAGCGTGGCCAGGAGAAGATCGGCTTCGAGAAGCTGCTCTACGACGAGCACATCGGCAAGGTGTCGCTGATCGGTGCCGGCATGCGCTCGCACCCCGGCGTCACCGCCACCTTCTGCGAGGCGCTCTCCGAGGCCGGCGTGAACATCGAGATCATCTCCACCTCGGAGATCCGCATCTCGGTCGTGTGCCGCGACACCGACCTCGACTCGGCGGTCCGTGCCGTGCACGACGCCTTCGAGCTCGGCGGCACCGAAGAGGCGACCGTCTACGCCGGAACCGGACGGTGATGAGCATGACCACGAAGAAGCCCACCCTCGCCGTCGTCGGCGCCACCGGCGCGGTCGGCACCGTGATGCTGTCGATCCTGTCCGAGCGCAAGGACGTCTGGGGCGAGATCCGGCTGGTCGCGTCCCGCCGCTCGGCCGGCAAGAAGCTGACCGTCCGTGGCGAGGAGGTCGAGGTCCGGCTGCTCGAGCCCGAGGTCTTCGACGGCGTCGACGTGGCGATGTTCGACGTCCCCGACGAGGTCTCCGCGCAGTGGGCGCCGATCGCGGCCGCCCGCGGTGCCGTGGTGGTCGACAACTCCGGCGCGTTCCGGATGGACGAGGACGTGCCGCTGGTCGTCCCCGAGGTGAACGCGCACGAGATCGGCAACCGGCCGCGCGGGATCATCGCCAACCCGAACTGCACGACCATGTCGATGATCGTGGCGCTGGGCGCGCTGCACCGGAGTACGAGCTGCGGGAGCTGGTGGTCGCCTCGTACCAGGCCGCCTCCGGCGCTGGCCAGCCCGGCATCGACACGCTGCACGACCAGCTCGCGAAGGTGGCCGGCGATCGCAGCGTGGGCACCGTCGCCGGCGACGTGCGGCGCGCGGTCGGCGAGGACCTCGGCCCGTTCCCGGCTCCGCTCGCGCTCAACGTGGTGCCGTGGGCCGGCTCGCTCAAGGACGGCGGCTGGTCGTCCGAGGAGCTCAAGGTGCGCAACGAGTCGCGCAAGATCCTCGGCCTGCCCGACCTCAAGGTCTCGGCCACCTGCGTGCGGGTGCCGGTCGTGACCACGCACTCGCTCGCGGTGCACGCGGTGTTCGCCCGCGAGGTGAACCAGGGCGAGGCTCAGGAGGTGCTGAGCAACGCGCCCGGCGTGGTGCTCGCGGACGACCCGGGAGCCGGGCGAGTTCCCGACGCCGGCGGACGTGGTCGGCACCGACCCGACCTGGGTGGGCCGGGTCCGGCGCTCGCTGGACGACCCGAACGCGCTGGACCTGTTCCTCTGCGGCGACAACCTGCGCAAGGGTGCCGCGCTGAACACCGCCCAGATCGCCGAACTGGTCGCCACCGAGTTCTGAGCCCGTCAGCTGCGAACCGCAAAGCCCCCGGCGCACGCGCCGGGGGCTTTGCGGTTGGATCGTGCCCTCAGAGGGCACGATCCAACCGCAGCGCCGCCCGCGCCGGCCGCGCGCCGGCGGTAGCGGGGGTCGGGGTCAGCCGGGGAGCGGGGTCAGCGGGGCGGCGCCGACCCGCCGCGGGCGGTCAGCGCTGGGCGGTCGGGGCTGGTGCGGGCTGCTTGCTGGGGGCGCAGCCGCTGAGGCCGGCGGCGGCACCGCCGAGGGCGAGCGCCCCGGCGAGCACGAGGATGCTGACGGTACGGAACGTCTTGCTGAACACGGGCGGCCTCCGGAAGCGGGAATGTCGCCCATCGTGACAATCCGAACACGCTTCGCGCTGCCCCGTCCGTCAAGACGCTGCGTCCGCCAAGACGCCGCTCCGTCCGTCGAGACGCCGCTGACCTGGACAGCGCGCCGGCAGCAACGAGCGGCGCAGGCAGCAGCCCGGGAACAGCCCTCAGCTGGCCGCTGCCGCCCGGACTTCCGGATTCGGTTACCCGAGGCCGACGTGGCCCTGCGGATCGTGTCGCGTGATGTCGGAGGCCGGATCCACCACGACCCGTGCCGGCGATCGCGGTCGGCTCCGGATTCGTCCGGGTCCACCGCGGTCGGGTTCAGCACCCGGGCCAGGAACGACTTGGTCCGCTCGTGCTGCGGGTTGGTGAGCACCTCGGCCGGCGGGCCCTGCTCGACCACGACGCCGCCGTCCA
This sequence comes from uncultured Actinomycetota bacterium, assembly GCA_963746095.1. GTDB lineage: Bacteria > Actinomycetota > Actinomycetes > Mycobacteriales > Cryptosporangiaceae > CAVVAL01. The sequence continues at coordinate 253,443 of CAVVAL010000002.1, forward strand.
TGAAGACGACCCGGTCGGCCACGTCACGGGCGAACGACATCTCGTGGGTGACGACCATCATCGTCATGCCGTCGCCGGCCAGCTTGCGCATCACCGCGAGCACGTCGCCGACCAGCTCGGGGTCGAGCGCGGAGGTCGGCTCGTCGAAGAGCATCAGCGTCGGGCCCATGGACAGCGAGCGGGCGATCGCCACCCGCTGCTGCTGCCCGCCGGAGAGCTGGGCCGGGAAGGCAGCTGCCACGGTCGCCCAGGCCCACCTGTCTCGAGGTTCTCGTTGGCGATCCGCTCGGACTCGGCCTTGCCGCGCTTGAGCACGGTGCGCTGCGCGATCGTGAGGTTGTCCAGCACGGTGAGGTGCGGGAACAGGTTGAACTGCTGGAAGACCATGCCGATCGTGCGGCGGACGGCGTCGATGTCCACGTCCGGGTCGGTCACCTCGACCCCGCCCACGTAGACCTTGCCGGCGGTCGGCTCCTCCAGCAGGTTCACGCAGCGCAGCAGCGTCGACTTGCCGGACCCCGAGGGCCCGACCACGCAGACCACCTCGCCGGTGCGCCACCTCGAAGTCGATGCCCTTGAGCACCTCGATCGGGCCGAACGACTTGTGCAGGTCGCGAATCTCGATCGCGGGAGTGTCCTGAGTGCTCGTCACGGCGTCACCGGGCCTTGTTGTAGCGGATCTCGAGCCGGCGGACCAGCTGCGACAGCGGAAGCGTGATGATCAGGTAGCAGAGGCCGGCGACCAGCAGCGGCGTCGCGTTGACGTACTGGTTGAGCCGGTCGCCGCCGAACTTGGTGAGCTCGATCGAGGTGGCCGTGACGCCGAGCACGTAGGCGAGCGAGGAGTCCTTGGTGAGCAGGATGACCTCGTTGGTGAGCGGCGGGATGACGATCCGGAACGCCTGCGGCACGACCACCTTGCGCATCGCCATGAACTGGGACATGCCGAGCGTGCGGGCCGCTTCGAGCTGGCCCTTGGGCACGGCCTGGATGCCGGCCCGGATCGTCTCGGCCATGTAGGCGGCGGCGGTCAGGCCGAGGCCGAGCGTGACGCTGCCGTAGACGCCGCCGGGCAGTTCGCGGTCCGGGAACGCGTTCGGGATGCCGTAGCCGACCATGAAGAGCACGAGCAGGGCCGGCAGCCCACGGAAGATCTCGATGTAGGCAGTGGAGACCCAGCGGTACGGCGCCACTTTGGACAGCCGCATCAGCGCCAGGATCGTGCCGAGCACGAGGCCGAAAATGAACGCCAGAACCGTGAAGATCAGGGTGTTGCGCAGGGCATGGTGATGACCTCGGGGAACATGTCCTTCGCGAGGTCGGTCCGGAAGAAGCTCTCCTTGAGCGTTCCCCAGTCGGCTGCTAGGACGACCAGGCCGATCACCAGGACGAACAGCACATACTGCGTCCACAGGATCAGCTTCTGGCGCTGGCGGCGCTTCAGCTTGGCCATACCCGGCTCCTCACGGTTCGGGGAGGGGACGTTACGCCGTCCCCTCCCCGTCAGCTCGAACGATTACTTGTTGTCCTTCGAGGCCGGCTTCGTGCCGATCCACTTCTCGTAGATCTTGTCGTACGTGCCGTCGGTACGGGCCTTGTCGAGCACCTCGTTCACGGTCTTGACCAGCTCGGGGTTGCCGTCCTTCTTGATCCCGAAGCCGTACTGGTCACCGGTGTCGAACTCGGCGGCGATCTCGAACTTGCCGGAGTTCTCCTTGATGAACTCGCCCCAGACGGGGAGGTCGTTCACGGCGGCGTCGATCTGGCCGGTGGCCAGCGCCTGCTGCTCAGCGGCGAGGTCCTTGAAGTCGACCACCTGGTAGCCGCCGGCGGCGGCCTCCTTCTTGACGTAGTCGAGCCCGGTGGTCGCGGCCTGCGCGCCCACCTTCTTGCCCTTGAGGTCGGCGAGGGCCTTGTACGGCGAACCGGACTTCACGAGCATCGCCTGGGTGGCGTTGAAGTACGGCTCGGAGAAGTCGATGACCTTCTGCCGGTCAGCCGTGATGGACATGGCCGCGGCGGCGATGTCGCACTTGCCGGTCTTGAGGTCCTGGCCGGACTTGATGCCCTCGAACGGGGTGTCGACGATGTCCTGCTGGACGTCGAGCTTCTTCGCGACCAGGTCGAGGATGTCGACGTCGAAGCCGACGACCTTGTCGCCTTCCTTGGACTGGAACGGTGCGTACGGCAGGTGCGTGCAGACGGTCAGCTTCCCGTCCTTGATCAGCTTCACGCCGCTGGACGTCGTCGTGACGTCGTCCTTGGCGCAGCCAGCCACACCGACCATCAGCGCGGCGGCGGCGACGATGCCGGCCGTTCGGACCATGGTCTGGAGCTTCACGCGGTTCTCCTCTATTGCCCGGTTGAGCGCGCATAGCGCTAGTCATCCGGATCATCGTTGGCCGGTGGCCCAAGAGCTAGTGCACCGGGGGGACGTTGTCGGACCGTTACGTCCGAGCACCGGACGACGTCAGGCTGTCATGCGGTGGTCACGAGGCCGGGACGTGCCGGCGGAGGAAGTCCAGCTCGATGGCCATCTGCTTGATCCGCTCGCTGACCACGAGCGATCCGTGGCCGGCGTCGTACCGGTAGACCTCCGCAGGCCGGCCGAGCTCCGCCAGCCTGGCGAGGTAGTTGTCGATCTGCCGGATCGGGCAGCGCGGGTCGTTGGCGCCGGCGGTGACCAGTACCGGCGCCTTCACCCGGTCGGCGTAGGTGATGGGGGAGCCGGCCGCGAACGCCTCGGGCACGTCGGTCGGGCTCCCGCCGAACAGCACCCGGTCCATGGCCTTGAGCTGCTCCATCTCGTCCTCGTAGGCGGCGACGTAGTCGGCGACGGGGACCCCGCCGACGCCGGCGGCCCACAGCTCGGGCTGGGTGCCGAGGCCGAGCAGGGTGAGGTAGCCGCCCCAGGAGTACCCCTCCAGCACGCTGCGGGACGGGTCGGTCAGCCCGCTGGCCACCGCCCAGTCGTGCACCGCGGCGATGTCCTCCAGCTCGGTGAAGCCGGGCCGACCGATGATCGCGTCGCGCCAGGGACTGCCGTAGCCGGTGGAGCCGCGGTAGTTCACGTGCACCACGGCGTAGCCGGCGTCGACCAGGGCCGCGCGGGCGGCGGAGAAGCTGTCGGAGTCGAGCCAGTGCGGGCCGCCGTGGATCGAGAACACCGTGGCGAACGGCCCCTCCCGACCCTCCGGGGCGCTGACCAGCGCGTGAATCGTGCCGCCGGGGCCCTCGACCCAGGCGTCGGTGACGGCGACGGACGGCGGCGCCTGCTCGCCGGGCGGGGTGAGCAGCGGCTCGGCGGCGCCGGCGACCCGGATCTGCGGCGGCTGGGCGGCGTTCGACCAGGAGTACTCGACCGTGCCGTCCGGGCGGGCGGCGGCGCCGCTGATCACGCCGGCTGGGGTCTCGACCAGGGTGAGCGCGCCGGTCGCGAGGTCGTAGCGGTGGACCGTGGCCCGCGCCGCGTGCTCGGACTCGACCAGCAGGGCCGAGCCGTCCGGGTACCAGTCGGCCGAGATGTCGCCCTCGAGGTCGAGCGCCAGCTCGGTCTCCTCGCCCGTGGTCGGATCCCAGATCAGCAGCTCGGGCCGGCCGTGCCGCTCGTGCTGCACGAGCAGCCGCTGGTCGCCGCGGACGGGGGAGAAGCCGAGCGACTGCAGGCCCTTGCCGGGGCCGTCGGAGAGCTCCGCCAGCGGGGTGGCGGACTCGCCCAGGCCGTCCGGCACCCGCAGCACGCGCAGGTCGGGGTGGAGCGAGTCGCCGTGCTCGGAGTGGTCGATCGCGAGCAGGGTCTCGTCGGTGGACAGGCCGCCGATCGAGGCGTCCTCGTCCGAGCGGTAGACCAGCAGCGGCTCGCTGTCCGGACGCCAGACGTACAGCTCGCAGCCGTCGTCGGTGGCCCGACCGATCGCGACCAGCTCCCGGCCGATGTCGAGGCCGGCCGAGTACGCCGGCGCGAGCCCGGGGATGGCCGGCAGCGCGACCGTCGAGTCGCCCTCGAACGGCTGCACCTTCCAGACGCCGAACTCGTCACCGTCGGCGTCGTCGAACCACCAGACGTGCTCGCCGGCCGGATCGAGCGCGCCGTCCGTGGTGCCGTTGGGCCGGTCGGTGACCTTGCGGTGCTCGCCGGTGTCGCGATCCCACGCGTACAGCTCGAAGACGCCGCTCGCGTTGGAGACGTACAGGCTGCGGGCAGGGCGGTCGATCGCCCAGTCCGGCAGCGAGATCCGGATCGCCTTGAAGCGGGCCTGCCAGCGTGCCTCGGCGTCGTCGGCGGGCGTGGAGGTGTCGGTCGGTGTCGTCACCTCTGCATCATGCCCGTACGGTCACCGGACCGCGCGGGCGTTATCCACAGGCGCGAGCCAGGAGCGCACCTCGGCGTGTTGCGCGGACCAGGCGGACCAGGTCGCGTCGGCCCAGGCCCGCACCCGCGCGTGGTGCTCGGCCGCGGTCGTCGCGGCGGCCACGTCCGCGATCGTGACCGATCCGCGGGCCGCCGGCACGGTCAGCGCCGGCGCGGCGAGGCCGGGCTGGAACCGCTCGCTGACCAGCTCGATCGCCTCGGCCACCCGCCGGATCGGCGCGTGTTCGGCGTGCAGGCAGAGCTGGGTGAGATGGACGGCGAGGGAACGGGTGGAGCCGACGGGGTGCTGCAGCCGCCAGCAGCTCACGGTCAGACCGTGAACGACGAAGTAGTCAGGATCGGCGTACTCGCGGGTGAGCACGGCGTCGAAAAGCCGCCCGCACGCCGGCGAACACCCGGTGTGCAGCGACGGTGCGCCCCCGGCGTCCGGCAGCAGCACGCCGCAGCCGGGGCACGTCGATTCATCTCGCATGCCTCTAGCGTGCAGCCTGACGCAACGTCAGAGTCAACGGCATTTTCGCCGTACGTCTGGCCCTGGCCGTACCTGTGCCCCCGCGCGTCCACCGCAGGACCGCCCGCCCGACCGCGCCTCAGCCCGGCGCCGTCGGCGCGCCCTTGTCCTGCCCGGCGGCGGCCTTGGCTGCCTCGGCGCGGTCCTCGTCGTCGAAGAACTCCTCCCGCGGCCGGGACTGTAGCCAGGTACCCGCCAGCAGCGACGTGACGATCGCCAGCAGCACGAGGCAGACGTAGAAGTCGCGGCTGATCGCGTCGGCGGCGTAAGCCACCGTGGCGAGCACGATGCCCGGCCCGCCGCGTGCGTTCATCGCCACAGCCAGGTTGAACGCGTGGCTGGGTTCGGCCTTGGCGATCCGGGCGCCCAGGTACACGCTGCTGGCCTTGGCCAGGCAGGCGAAGAACAGGAAGCCGACGAAGAACCAGATGCTGAACGGTTCGCGCAGGTTCAGGCTGACGCCGACCAGGGCGAAGTACACCGGGATGAAGAAGGCGTTCGCGAACCGCTTGATCGAGGCGATCGAACTCGCCGCGCCCTCACTGGTGCCCTGGCCGACGACCACGCCGGCCACGAACGCCGCCAGGAAGACCTGCACGCCCAGGAACAGGCAGAAGATCGTCGTGGCCAGCAGGAACAGGACGCGTCGGGTGGTGCGGCCGACTCCGCCGAGCAGGAACTGGTGGCCGGACAGCCCGCGGCGGATCAGGCCGGCGCCGCCGAGGAAACCGCCGAGCACGGCCGCCGTGATCACCGTGTGGTACGCGATGTCCGCGTTCGAGCCGGGCGTCAGATTGAGCAGGTCGGGCAGGCCGAAGACGGCCGTGGACGGGCCGCCGGCGAGGCTCAGCGCGATCGCCAGCACGCCGTAGAGTAGGACGTCCTCGATGATCGCGACGCCGAGCACGATCCGGGCGAAACCGGTGCGCAGGATGCCGAGGCCGCTCATGATCCGGGAGATCACCGGAATGCTGGTCACCGCGATGGCGGTGGCGAAGATCAGCAGGAACGACGACTCGTTGCCCTGCGGACCCCAGTACTCCTTCAGATCGACGAACTGGAGGAACACCAGCCCGGCCACGAACGGCAACACGACGCCCGTGATGCTGATCGTGCCGACCAGCTTGCGTTCGGACTTGTTGAACCGCAGCCGCATCTCCGCGCCGGAGCAGAACAGCAGCAGCATCAGGCCGAGCTGGCTGACCGCGCCCAGAATGCTGGCGACCGGGTCGCCCTTGCCGGGGAAGAGCCAGGTGACCGCGTCGGGGAAGAACGCCCCGAGCACGGTCGGCCCGGCGATCAGGCCACCGATGATCTCGCCGATCACCCGCGGCTGCTTGAGGCGCTCGAACCACGCGCCGATCAGCCCCGCCGCGCCCAGCAGCACACCGAGCGCACAGAGCGCCCGCATGAAGTCATCGGTGGCCAGCATCGGACTACACCGGTACCGGGACGCTGACCAGGCTCACGTTGTCACCGGTCGCGTCGAAGACCGTGATCGAACCGTTCGGCAGATTGCGCCGCCATTCCTCCCGCGGACCGTCGGTGACGGCCGCGATCGCGAGCCGGACCATCACGGCGTGGCTGACCGCGGCGACTTCCTGGCCGGGGTGCAGCAGCGCGATCATCCGCAGGGAGAGCAGGACGCGGTCGGAGGCGGCTTCGAGGCTCTCGCCGTCCGGGCAGACGGTGTTGGGGAGGTACCGGCGGTAGGAGTCGTAGGCGACCGGGTTGTTCTCGGCGGCCTCGTCGCTGGTCAGGCCCTCCCACGCTCCGTAGTCAAGATTGAGGAGACCGGGCAGGTCCACCACGTGCGGGATGTTGGTGGCGTCGGCGATGACGCGGGCGGTGTCCCGGGCCCGGCGCAGCGGGCTCGCGTAGACCGCGGCGATGTCGGTGCCGCCTAACTGTCCGGCGGCCTCCCAGGCGTCCTGCCAGCCGCCCGCGTCGAGCGGTACATCTCGCCGGCCGCGGTATCTGCTCTGCCTGTTCAGCAGCGTCGTGCCGTGGCGAACAAGGTGGATGCGGGTGCTGGCTGACATACGCCTGTCCTATCTGTACATCGGCTCATGGGACTTCCCTGAATTGCCCACAGGGATCGTTCGAGTACATCACAAGCCCAGGTCAGAGCCGCCAAGAGATCGCTTGATACCGACCGGACGCACGCGGAAACAGAACTTTTCGGGTATTGGCGTCAGACGAGATCCTTGTGATCTACTCCCGAGCCATTCTCCACGAGTGGTCCACTCCCGAGAGCTAGGCGTGGCCTCCGCGTGAAAGCGCAGGTCCTGAGCCCGGGACGGCACGTCCAGGGCGGACGTACGTTCGCTCGAGGTGCTGAATCACACGGGCGAAGAAGGCCACAGTTCGGTGTGGCCGATGAACAATTCAGTGACGTCCACTGGCCAGCGTGGCTTGTCCACGAGATCGAACTCACCGCAATAGGTCTCGAACTCCGGATGGACATCCGGGTGGTCGGCCACTCGCGAGAACTCCCCGACGGTATCCGCGAACACGGCGTGACTTCCCGTGAGGAACAGCGTCTCCGCGTAGACGTGGTGGACGAACCTGTCGAGATTGTCGCGGTCCTGCAGACGTGGATTCCTGGGCTGATCAGAGCGCTCCCGCATCGCCCGCGCGGAGAACTCGGCGGTTTCTGGACGCCCGTCCCGGAGCTGCGCCCGAATCTGGGGCCAAGTAGACGGCCGTAGCTGCATCGAGTGATGCACGAGCACGAGGTCCAGCGGGCGATAGTCGCCCTGCCACTGCACCGAGTCGGTGGCCAGCGGGTTGCGGCGCATCGGCAGGTAGATGATGGAGCGGGGCGAGCGGCTCGCGAGTTCCCACAGGGCGGCGAACTGCCAGACGGTGTCGCGACTCAGCCGCAGGACGAAGCAGCCGTTGCCGTCTCGGAGCGTGGCCTGGCTCAGATCCGGTCGCGGCTGGACGACTCGATATTCCTTGCCGCCGAGTTGCGCGCGATGGACGGCCAGACGGAACTTCATTCCGACCCGAGCGGTCGATCGTCCCACGTCAGAAGGCTGCACTCATCGATCCTACGAACGACCGCCACCGAAAATTGGTTCCGATGTCGAGGATGTGAGGTTGGCTCCGTCCCAGGGACATCAGCGGCCACGACGGCCGGACGACCACGGAGGAGAACACCATGACGATTCTGCGGATGGACAACGTCCTCATCGTTGTCGAGGACCTGGACGCTGCCATCGCGTTCTTCCTCGAACTCGGCATGACGCTGGAGGGCCGCGCGCCGATCGAGGGACGCTGGGTGGAGCGTGTCGTCGGGTTCGACGGCATCCGCGAGGAGATCGCGATGCTGCGGACTCCGGACGGCCACGGCGGAATCGAGCTGGCGATGTTCCACACGCCGGAGGCGATCAGGCCCGAGCCGAAGGACGCGCCGGCGAACACGCTGGGCATTCGTCGCATCTCGTTCGCTGTCGACGACATCGAGGACGTCCTTGCCCGGCTGCGTACCCACGGCGCCGAGCTCGTCGGCGAGGTCGTGCAGTACGAGGACAGCTTCCGGCTCTGCTACGTCCGGGGCCCCGAGGGGATCCTCGTCGGACTGGCCGAGCAGCTCGGCTGAACCGCGTCAACCCCCCCGCCCCCACCCCATACCCCTAGAAGGGACCGCCAACATGGCCGTCGCCGAAGACCTCGACACCGCCACCGACTCGCAGTGGGACTGGGTCGCCGAGCAAACCCGCGCCTACCTGGCGTCGGGTGGCACCGAGGGACACGTGAACAACGGAGTGCACATGCTCGTGCTCGCCACGACCGGACGCAAGACCGGACAGGCGCGCCGCAATTGCCTGATCTACGGCCGCTCGGGCGACCAGTTCGTCGTCGTGGCCTCGAAGGGCGGCGACGACGATGACCCGGCATGGTTCAAGAACCTGCTGGCCGACCCGAGCGTCGGGGTGCAGGCCGGCACTGACCGATTCACCGCCCACGCCCGGGTCGCGTCCGCAGCGGAGCGCGAGCCCCTCTGGACCCAGATGGCGCAGATCTTCCCCCTGTATGAGGACTACGCGCAGAAGACCGACCGCACCATCCCGATCGTCCTGCTCACTCCGCAGGCCGAATCTCGCTCGTGACGCCGGGCGCAAATCGTCTCCGGGAGGCGCTCGCGCTGACCCGCGTCAACCACAGCGCGGCCCGGTAGCTGCCTGTCTTGCGGACCTTCGAGAGCTCGGCATCGCTGATGGTCACGGCCACCACGGTAAGCGGCGTTGCCAAGCTCCCCGGCCACCAAGTGTTGACGATCGTCCGTCGCCAGGTCCTCCGGGAATCTTCTCCCAACACGGGGAGTGGGAGACGGATCAGGGCCGGTCTTCCGCATGGAAGACCGGCCCTGACCTGCGGTTTTAGTGGTCGGGGTGACAGGATTTGAACCTGCGGCCTCTTCGTCCCGAACGAAGCACGCTACCAAGCTGCGCCACACCCCGGTGGTGCGCGATCAGTCTAGCTGACCACAGCACCGTCGCGCGCACGGGTATCCCGGGCCACGATCTCCGGCCTCGGCACCAGCGTGAGCAGGCTCGCTTCCGGCGGGCAGGCGAAGCGGAATGGCGCATACGGGGAGGTACCCATCCCGGCCGAGACGTGCAGCCAGGTGTCGCCGGAGTAGCGGTGCACGCCGCGCACGCGTTCGCGGTCGATGCCGCAGTTCGTCACCAGCGCCCCGTAGCCCGGCACGCAGACCTGACCACCGTGGGTGTGGCCGCAGAGCAGGAGGTCGTAGCCGTCGTTGGCGAAGTCGTCGAGCACCCGCGGCTCGGGCGCGTGCACCATGCCGAGGTGGAGATCCGCGGACGGGTCGACCGGCCCGGCCACTGCCGTGTAGTCGTCCAACTTGAGGTGGGGGTCGTCCAGCCCGCTCAGCTCGATCGTGCGGCCCCCGGCGACGATGCTGGTACGCCGGTTGGTCAGGTCTTCCCAGCCGGACGCAGCGAGCACGTCGCGCAGATCGTGCCAGGGCAGCTCGTCGCCGATGTGCCGCTTGTGCCGGGGGTTGAAGTACAGGAAGGGATTTTTCGGCACGGGGGCGTAGTAGTCGTTGCTGCCGAAGACCATCGCGCCGGGGCGATCGAGCAGCGGTTGGAGCGCATGCACGACGGCCGGCACGGCGTCCGCGCTGGACAGGTTGTCACCGGTGAGCGCGACGAAGTCGGGGTCGAGCGCGGCCAGGCCCCGGACCCACTCCTGCTTGCTCCGCTGCCCCGGCAGCATGTGCAGATCGGAGATGTGCAGGATGCGCAGCGGCTCAGCGTCCGGCGCCAGCACGGGCACGTCGAATCGCCGCAGAGTCCAGCGGGTGCGCTCCACGGCAACGCCGTAGGCGAAGCAGGCCGCGCCCACGGCGGCGACGGTCAACGGCAATCGGGTACGCCATGTCATGTTCCACAGAGTAGTTTCGATCGCCATGAGAGTGCGAAGCGACCGAATCCGTACGCGTCGAGACCCCGGCGTGACACGGATCGCCGCAGCAGAGCGAGGCCGGGGATGAGTTTGCGAAACGATCGAATCAACCAGCAGAGCGCGACGGGCGCCCCATCGACCAGGGAACGGGGCCGAGCGTGAGCGAGCGGAGCGAGCGAACCAATAGGTACAGCTGCCCCGCTCGTGGGGCTGCCGAGCGCAGCGAGGTGGGCTCATGAGCGCTTTGAAGGATCGACTCAACGCCGACCTCACCGCGGCCATGAAGGCCCGCGACAAGCTTGTCACCGGCACCCTGCGGATGGCGCTCACCGCCGTCCGCACCGAAGAGGTGGCCGGCAAGTCGGCGCGCGAGCTCACCGACGAGGAGGTCCTCGCGGTACTCACCCGGGAGGCCAAGAAACGGCGCGAGGCGGCCGAGGCGTTCATCGCCGGCGGGCGGCTGGAGCTGGCCGAGTTGGAGAAGGCCGAGGGGCTCGTCCTCGACAAGTACCTGCCGGCGCAGCTCAGCGAGGAGGACCTCGCCGACCTGGTCCGTAAGGCGCTGGCCGAGGCCGGAGTCACCGACGTCAAGCAGCTCGGCAAGGCGATGAAGGCGGTTCAGGCCGAGGTGGCCGGCCGGGCCGAGGGCGGTCGGGTCGCCGCCGAGGTGCGCAAGCAGCTCACCGCCGGCTGACCACGGCCCACGAACGCGAACGGCCCCGACCTCAGCAGAGGTCGGGGCCGTTTCACGTCGTTGACCGCCTGCCAGCCACGCGGGAACGCCGCAGCGTCGAGCGGGCCTGACGTCAGATCACGGCGGTGGCGGAAGGATGATCGGCGGCAGGACGCCTCCGCCACGTCTGGGCCGGCGGGGTTGCGTCGGATCCGGGAACGGGAATCCCGTCTTGCTCGGCGACGCGCTGGGCTTCGGATCCGGCTTGCCGTTGCTCAGGAAGATCGTGATGATCCCGCCCTTGCTCGCCGACTCGCCGCCACCGGGATCGGTCTTGGCCACCAGCCCGGCGCTGTACTTGGAACCGACCCGCTCCTGGCTCACCCGCACCTTGAAACCGGCGCTGGTCAGCCGCGAGGTGGCCCGGCCGACGCCGAAGCCGTCCACGTCAGGCACGTCGACGCGGATGCCCCAGGCGCGGAACGAGGTCGGCCGGACGAACTTCTTGACCGGCAACGCCTTCAGCGCCGCTTCCATCGTCCCGATGAACACCGTGGCCGGAATCTTGGTGTTCGGCACGGTGTCGATCGGATGGTCGGGGTTGGCGAGGAACGCGGCGCCGGCCATGTTCGGCGTGAAGCCGACGAACCAGGCCGCGTTGTTGTCGTCGGTGGTACCGCTCTTGCCGGCGATCTGCCGCGTCGTGGCGTTGCCCACCCGGGTGATCGTGGCGCCGTTCTTGATCGAGCACCGGGAGAGCGCCGGGTCGCCGACCGGGCAGCGGGCGGCGTCCGCGGCGGCGTCCGCCACGTCGGGCGGGATCACCTGCTTGCAGCGCGGCGCGGCCGGCACCGCGATCGCCTTGCCGTTCCGGTCCAGCAGCTTCAGCAGCGGCAATGGGTCACACCGCTTGCCGCGCGCCGCGATGGTCGCGTACGAGTTCGCCATGTCCAGCGGGCTCACCTGGGCCGTGCCGAGGGTGAACGAGCCGCCGTCCGCGTTCGGGTCCTTCTGCACGTGGGCCTTGGTGTTGATGTCGGCGGTCGGCACGGAGCACGACGCCCATCTTCTCGGCCATCGCGATGGTCGACTGCACGGTCACCATCTCCTGCAGCTGCACGAAGTACGTGTTCACCGACTCGCCGAACGCCGACCACATGGTGTGCGTGCCGGCCATGCCCGGGGAGGCGTTCTTCGGACAGTAGAACTCGCCGCCGACCTTGCAGCCGCCGGATCGGTAGATCGACTTGTACCGGTTCGGCGAGTTGATCCGGGTGTTGAGCGGCAGCCCGTCGGCGAGGGCCGCGGTCATCGTGAACATCTTGAAGGTCGAGCCCGCCTGGTAGCCGGGGGAGTTGCCGGAGCCGGTGAGCAGCGGGTTCACCGAGTTGGGGGCCTTCCAGTACGGCCCGCGGTTGGGGTTCTTGGCGAGGCTGTAGGTGCGGTTGATCGCCATCGCCTTCACCCGGCCGGTGTACGGCTCGACCAACACGATCCCGGTCGCGAACTTGTTGTTCCGGTTGAGCGCGTTGTCGACCGAGCGCTGGGCGCCGGCCTGCACCTTCGGGTCCAGCGCGGTGTAGATCTTGTAGCCGCCCTTGCGCAGGTTGTCCTCGCGCTCGCGGGTCGTCTTGCCGAACTCGACCTGGGCCTTCCACCAGCTGAGGAACCAGTCGCAGTAGTAGCCGTACTCGGTCCGGCCGGACGCGCAGGACTGCGGGTCACGCTTGGGGTTCAGCTTGATCGGCTGCTTGATCGCGGCGTCGGCCTCGGCCTGGGTGATGAAGTCCTGGTCGACCATCCGCTGCAGCACGTAGTTGCGGCGGGCCTCGGCCTTGGCCTTGGACTTCGGTCCGGCCAGCGGGTTGTACTGGGTCGGGCTCTTGACCATGCCGGCGAGCATGGCGGCCTCGGCCAGCGTGACCTGCTTGATCGACTTGCTGAAGTAGACTTTCGCGGCTGACGCGGCGCCGTAGCCGCCGTTGCCGAAGAACGCGATGTTCAGGTACTTGTCGAGGATCTCGGCCTTCGTGTACTTCTTCTCGAGCTGGATCGCGTACCGCATCTCGCGCAGCTTGCGCGCCGCGTCGTCGGCCTCGGCCGCGTCCCGCTCGGCCTCGGTCTTCGCGCTGTACTTGAGGATGTTCTTGACGTACTGCTGGGTCAGCGTCGACGCGCCCTGCGTCACCTTGCCGGCCTTCTGGTTCGCGACGAACGCGCGGACCACGCCCTGCATGTCGACGCCGCGGTGCTCATAGAAGCGCACGTCCTCCGCGGAGACCATGGCGTTCTGCATGACCATCGGGACGTCCTTGAGCGTGGTGAGCTGACGGTTCTCGTCGTAGAACGAGGTGATCAGCGAGCCGTCGGCGGCGAGCAGGTCGGAGCGCTGCGGCAGCGGCGGCGTCTCGAGCTCGGCGGGCAGGTTCTGGAAGGAATCGGAGGCCGCCTTGGCGGTCAGTCCGGTGAACCCGAGGGCCGGAAATGCGGCGGCTGCGACCACGACTCCGGCGAGTACGCCGCACACCACGAGGGACGCGATATTGGCGAGGACACGGGTGTCAGGGCTGCGCTTCACCGGATCAGGGTACGACCCCCTGTACAGACGGCTAGACTTCAATTGGCCGTGTGACCCAGCGCACCCCCTCCCGCCTGCGGCGTATCCACCGTTCGGCTGAGTACCCCTGACTGAAAGTACTAGTCGAGACCGGTCGATTGGCCCCTGTGCACCCGTGTGTCCCTTTCCTACCGTCCTGAGTCAGGCGTGCCTGACCGTACGGCTCGCCGACTGATACCCACGAGGGGGCCGGCATGGACATGATCGCCGACTGGGCGAGTAAGGCAGCTTGTCGTGCCAGCGACCCGGACGCACTGTTCGTTCAAGGTGCGGCGCAGAACCGGGCTAAGTCGGTGTGCCTGGGATGCCCCGTGCGCACCGAATGTCTCGCGGACGCGCTCGACAATCGGGTCGAGTTCGGCGTCTGGGGCGGCATGACCGAGCGCGAGCGGCGGGCCTTGCTGCGCAAGCGTCCCGACGTCCGGTCTTGGTGGAAGCTGCTCACGGCCGCGCGCCGCGCGCACGATCTGCAGCCGACGGGTTAGGGCCTGGTCCGAACGCCGGACCCTAGCCGGCCTCTCGAACCTCAGCGGCTGCGTCGCCTCTCACCGGGGCAGCGCAGCCGCTTTCGACTGCGTCCTCGAGCCGGGCCCAGAGCGTCCCGGTGATGTCCGCCAGCTGCGCCACCTGCTCGTCGCTGAGGTGGTCGAACAGATTCCTGCGCACGCTCTCGACGTGTCCTGGCGCGGCCGCGACCAGCGTCGCGTAGCCCGCGTCGGTGAGTACCGCGAACGCGCCGCGGCGATCGCTCGGGCAGGACTCCCGGCGGACCCAGCCCGCCTCCTCCATGCGCGCGACCTGATGCGAGAGCCGGCTCTTCGACGAGAGCGACGCGGCCGCCAGGTCACTCATTCGCAGCCGCTTGCCCTCGGTCTCGGACAGCCGGACGAGCACCTCGTAGTCGGCCATCGACAGGCCGGACTGCTGGCCCAGCTCTCGTCCCAACTGCTCGAAGAGCAGTCGGTTGCTGCTCATCAGACCGCGCCAGGCGCGCATCTCGACCTCGTTCAGCCACCGTGGAGTGCTCATGCCGTAATAGTAGCGCGCCTGTAGTTGACGATTCAACCAAGTCGAGGTACGTTCTGGTTGATCGTTCAACCAACTGAGCTGTCAATCAGGAGGCATCACCACATGAGCACCGTCACCACACTTCCCGGTCTCACCGCTGGCGTCTGGGCCCTCGACCCCAGCCACAGCGAGGTCGGCTTCACCGTGCGGCACCTGATGGTGAGCAAGGTCCGTGGCACGTTCCGTACCTTCTCCGGCGAGATCAACGTGGCCGAGAACGTGCTCGACTCGACTGTGAGCGCGGCGATCGACCTGAACTCGATCGACACCAACGACGCCAACCGCGACACCCACCTGCGCGGCGCCGACTTCTTCGAGGTCGAGACGCACAAGGAGATGACGTTCAAGTCCACCTCGATTCGTCCGGACGGCGGCGACTTCATCGTCACCGGCGACCTGTCGATCAAGGGCGTGACGCGGGAGACCGAGCTGAAGCTCGAGTTCAACGGCGTGAGCCCCGACCCGTGGGGCGGCCTCCGGTCCGGCTTCTCGGCCGAGGGTGAGATCAGCCGGAACGACTTCGGCATCGACTTCCAGATCCCGCTCGACGGCGGCGGCGTGGTCGTCGGCGACAAGATCAAGATCCTCCTGGAGATCGAGGCAGTGCTCCAGACCGCGTAGCGTTACCCCCGGCAGGAGGGGGACGCCATGCCGATCACCAGGCTCAACCATGCGGTGCTCTACGTCAGGAACCTGGACACCAGCGTCGCGTTCTATCGCGACGTGCTGGGCTTCACGGTCCTGCGTGAGATGAGCCGGTTGGGTGTGACGGCCTTCCTCCGCGCGCCGGGCTCCACGAACGACCACGACCTCGGCCTCTTCGGGATCGGCGACGAGCTCGCCGACTCCGAGGCCGGGCGGGCGACGGTCGGCCTCTACCACCTCGGGTGGGAGGTCGACACGCTCGCCGAACTGGCTCGGTTGCACGACGCGCTGGAGCAGGCGAACGCGCTGGTCGGGATGACCGACCACGGCACCACCAAGAGCCTCTACGCGCAGGATCCGGACGGCATCGAGTTCGAGATCGTCTGGGTCGTGCCCGCGCACAAGCTGGACGCCACCGCGTTCGGTCGGCTGACGCCGCTGCGGCTGGAGCGGGAACTCGAGCGCTTCGGCGCCGACACGCCCGGCGGCCGCTGAAACTTTGCTGTTCGGGGTCGGGCAACGGGGCCGGCCCCGAACAGCTGTCTCAGAGGGACGGTCGACAGGGCGCTGATCGGCTGTGCCGGCGCCAGAGGTCGCCCGGCGGCGTTTCGAGGGGTCGCTAGGCGGGGCTGCCGAGCGAGGACGCGACCCGGCGGAGGCCGTCCAGGTCGTGCACGTCCTCGGGTTCGGCCGGCACCTCGGCGATCGGCACGTGCGGATGCGCCGAGGTGAAGCCGGGCCGCGATCCGCCGCTCCCGCGCCACGAGCTGCACCAGGTCCGCGTGCATCCGCAGCACACCGGCGGTGACCGGCGACGCGCCCTCGGCGTCCAACCGCTCCGCGCCCGCGAGGGCCTGCTCGGCCGAGAGGCCAGGCGCGCCCGTGCGGTGCACCCGGTTGAGGACCATCCCGATCAGCGGCATCCGCTCGCTCGCCAGCCGCTCGGCGAAGTACGCCGCCTCGCGCACGGCGTCCGGCTCCGGCGCCGCGATCACGACGAACGCCGTGCCGGGCGTCTTGAGCAGGTCGTACGTCTGCTGGGCGCGCTCCCGGAACCCGCCGAACATCGAGTCGAGCGCCGCCACGAAGCCGGACACGTCGCTGAGCAGCTGGGGCCCGAGCACCTTCGTGATGATCCGGTTGAAGAACGAGAACGACGCCGAGACCAGCTTCAGCACGCCGCGGCCGCCGGTCTTGGCCGGCGCCATCAGCAGCCGCAGCACCCGGCCGTCCAGGAACCGGGCCAGCCGCTGCGGCGCGTCCAGGAAGTCCAGTGCGGACCGGCTCGGCGGGGTGTCCACCACGATCAGGTCCCACTCGTCGCTGGCCCGCAGCTGGCCCAGCTTCTCCATCGCCATGTACTCCTGCGTGCCGGAGAACGACGACGACATGGCCTGGTAGAACGGGTTGGCGAAGATCTCCTCGGCGCGGTCCGGATCGGTGTGGGTGAGCACGATCTCGTCGAACGTGCGCTTCATGTCGAGCATCATCGCGTGCAGCTCGCCGCCGTTCGCCGCGTTCACGCCCTTGACCTGGCGGGGCGTGTTGTCCAGCTCGGTGAGCCCCATCGACTGGGCCAGCCGGCGGGCCGGGTCGATCGTCAGCACGACCGTGCGCCGGCCGGCCTCGGCGGCGTGCAGGGCGAGCGCGGCGGCCGTGGTGGTCTTGCCGACGCCGCCCGCGCCGCAGCACACGACGATCCGGGTCTCCGGGATCGCGCACGACGGCGTCCAGGTCCAGCGGCGGCGCGGCGAGCGCGACGCGGACCGGCGGTGCTGGTGGGGGCTGTTTGGCGCGCGGCGGGGTCACGGGGCGGACACTCCCTGCTCGCAGAGCGCATCGGCGAGCGCGTAGAGCCCGCCGAGGTCGACTCCGTCGGGCAGGAACGGCAGCTCCAGCAGCGGCCGGTCGAGCTCGGCCAGTTCGGACCGCAGTCGGGCCTCCAGCGCGAGCCGGCTGGCGTGATCGCCCGCCTCGTCGGCCAGGCCGCGGATGGTGTCCCGGTCGGTGGGCAGGCCGGCCGCGGCCAGGCCACGCTTGAGTTCGGCGGCGGTGACCCTGGCCCCGGCGAGGGCCGGCGCGCGCACCGCGTTGACCAGGATGCTGCCGACCGGCAGCCCGCTCGCGCTGAGCTCGGCGATCGCGTCGGCGGTCTCCTGCACGGGCATCTCCTCCAGCAGGGTCGCCACGTGGATCCGGGTCATCGGCGAGCGCAGCACGGCCATCACGCCGTCGCTCTGGGTCTTGATCGGGCCGACCCTGGCCAGCCCGGCGACCTCGGCCGTGACGTTGAGGAAACGGCCGATCCGGCCGGTGGGCGGGGCGTCGACCACCACCGCGTCGTAGACCCGGTGACCGCGTTCGGTGCGGGTCACGGCCTCCTTGACCTTGCCGGTGAGCAGCACGTCCCGCATGCCCGGCGCGATCGTCGCGGCGAAGTCGATCGCCCCGAACTTCTTCAGCGCCTTCCCGGCCCGGCCGAGCTTGTAGAACATCTCCAGGTACTCCAGGAGCGCCTCTTCGGCGTCGACCGCGAGGGCACGCACCTCACCGCCGCGCGGCGCCACCGCGATCTTGCGCTCCTGGTACGGCAAGCGGCGGCACGTCGAAGAGCTGGGCGATGCCCTGCCTGCCCTCGACCTCCAGCAGTAATGTCCGTTTACCGCCGGCCGCCAGGGCGAGAGCCAGCGCGGCGGCCACGGTGGTCTTCCCGGTGCCGCCCTTGCCGGTCACGACGTGGAGGCGGGCGGCCGGCCAGTCAGAGGATCGCTCAGGCACTACTCGAGCCTAACGAGGTCTGCGCCGACCTGCCGGCTTACCGCCGGTCCCAGACGGCATGGGGTGGCCGGCATCACTGCCGGGCTGTCGTACCGATCTGCGGCCGGTCGGCAAGCCTCGTGCCGCTCTCGGCGGCTCGGTGCGGACGGGTGAACGCGGCAGGGCCGCCGCGAGTCATCGACTCGCCGCGGCCCCGGGCTCGAGCTGGGTCAGCGGACGGGAGTGGCGTCGCAGACCTTCCAGCCGCCTTCCTTGACGACCTTGAACTTGAGATTGATGGACGGGATCGGTCGTGCCCGAGACCGGCGGGATCGTGAACCGCGCGGTGACCTCGTGCTCCTTGCTGCTCACCTCGTGGTCGTCGCTGATCGTCCAGGTGGCGTTCTTCAACGCGTCCCGCACCGCCTGGGTCTGCGTGGAGGAGCCGACCGAACCGCCGAAGTCGTTGAGCTTCACGTCGCTCTTCTTCGCATCGCAGACGACGTCCTTGGCCTTGTCCGCGTCCTGCTCGGTGGCGGCCTCCAGGAACGTGTCCACGGCGCCCTCGGGGCTGCTCGCGCCACCGCTGTTCGCGAACTTGAAGATCGCGAAGCTACCGCCGCCGCAGCAGAGCAGCAGCACGAAGAGGCCGACGATGATGCCGATCAGCCAGCCCTTGCCCTTCTTCTTCGGCGGCTGCCCGTAGCCGCCGGGCGGCGGGTAACCGGGCTGCTGCCCGTAGGGCTGGCCAGGCTGCTGCTGGCCGTAGGGCTGGCCGGGCTGCTGGCCGTACTGCTGGCCGTACTGCGGCGGCTGTCCCGAGGCCGGCTGCCCGTAGGCGGGCTGGCCGGAGGCCGGCTGCCCGTAGCGGGCTGGCCTGACGCTGGCTGGCCGTACGGCTGGCCCGAGGTCGGCGGCTGTCCGTACGGGTCACCCGAGGTGGGCTGCTGCCCGTACGGCTGGCCGTAGGCGGGCTGGCCCGAGGCCGGCTGGCCGTAGTTCGGGTCGTTGCCGCCGGGCTGCTGGCCATAACCCCCTGGCTGCTGACCGTAAGGGTCCGGGTACTGGCCTGGTGGCTGCGTCATGCTGATCCCCCCGTGAGGTCGCCGGCCGTCCGGTTGGCCGTGCGGTTCGTCGCTGTTTCAGGTCGGTCGCTCCACCGAAGCGGCCAGGCTACCGGCGAGCCTCAACTGCGGACGCTGGTTGCCGATTCCCGCACCATTCGCTCGGTAAGTCCCGTCCGGTCGGTGTACTGCGCCGGAACGCGAAATTCCCCCTCGCCGCCGGCCTCCGTCCAGGCTAGTGCGCGGGGTCAGCCGTGGCGCTGAGGCCAGGGCACGGAACGGCCGCCCGGTCGGGCGGCTGCGGCGTGCCCGACGTGTTCGGGCCGGGCTCTCCCTACTAGGGTCTGCACCATGCAGAAGTGGGAGTACGTGACCGTGCCGCTGCTGGTCCACGCGACGAAGCAGATCCTCGACAGCTGGGGTGACCAGGGCTACGAGCTGGTGCAGGTCGTTCCGGGCCCGAACCCGGAGCAGCTGGTGGCCTACCTCAAGCGCCCCAAGGACGCCTGATGAGCGCGTTCGAGCGCCTCGCCGAGCTCGGCCTGGAGCTGCCGCCGGTCGCGGCGCCGGTCGCGGCGTACGTGCCGGCGGTCCGCAGCGGCAACCACGTCTACACGTCGGGCCAGCTGCCGATGGTGGACGGGAAGCTGGCTGCGGTCGGCAAGGTCGGTGCGGAGGTCACGCCGGAGCAGGCCAAGGAACTGGCCCGCCGGTGTGCGCTCAACGCGCTGGCGGCGATCGACTCCGTGGTCGGACTGGACGCGATCGTCAAGATCGTGAAGGTGGTCGGCTTCGTCGCCTCGGCCGAGGGCTTCACCGGCCAGCCGGTCGTGATCAACGGCGCCAGCGAGCTGCTGGGTGACGTGTTCGGCGAGGCCGGGCAGCACGCCCGCAGCGCCGTCGGGGTCTCGGAGCTGCCGCTCGGCGCGCCGGTGGAGATCGAACTGATCGTCGAGGTCGCCTGACCCTTCGAACCGCACTTTGGGTGACATTTTCTCGGTGCTATAGCCGCGAAAATGTCGCCCAAAGGCGCGAAGGGGGGCGCCGCGAGGCGCAAGGGGTGGGTCAGTTGCGGTGGGAGTCGGGGAGCTGATCCGGCGTGAGGCCGAACTGCTCCCGCACCACGCGCGCCATCTGGACCTCGAACGTGGCGGTCACGATCGCGGTGGCGATCGGGCTCAGCACCGAGTAGTCCTCCAGCACGCGCGCCCGGCTGCCGGTGTTGTGGTCGGCGAAGTGCTTCTTGAACGTGCTGACCATCTCCTGCGCCATGGCCTGGGCCAGCGCCGGCGATCTCCAACTGCACCCTGGTGATCTCCGGCGACGGCAGACCCAGCTCGCGAGCCCGCCGGCCGGCCTCGACCAGCACCGGATGCGAGCCCTGCCAACCGCCGCCCGGGGTGCGACGCGCGATTCCGAAGCTCTCCAGCCGCTCCAGCGCGCCCGGCTGGGCCAGCAGCGCGACCATGCCGTCCGGCTCGATCTCCAGCTTGGCGTCGTCGAACTCGTCACCGGGCAGGAAGCGCATGGCGACCGCCTCGGCCCGCCAGGCCAGCGCCAGCTCGCCGGCCTCGTTACCGGCGCGCACCAGCGCCCGGATCGCCGAGAGCGAGAAACCGCCGACCTGGAGGCGCCGGATCAGCATCAGCCGCTCGACATGGCTGTTGTCGTAGACGCTGCGCCGGCCGACCCGTCGCGGCGAATGGAGCAGGCGGCGGGACTGATGCGCGCGGATGTTGCGGACCGTCATTCCGGAGCGCTCGGCCAGCTCGTCGACGGTGAACAGTTCGTCCGCCGGCGGCCAGCCCGGCTCGGCCCGGGCGGCCGCGAGCTCCGCCGCAGGGTCGTCGCGCGGCGTTCCCTCGGTGTTCCGCTCCGCCGTCACGATGGAAACCGTACCCAAGGCCACGACCCTTTCGACAGGTGCGGGGGAGAGCGCTCTTCTGGCCGCCTCCGGACGCTCGATCGGGCCGGTGACGGGAGGCCGGCGCCCTTCCGCCGGCGGGGATGTCAAGATTCGAGCATGACGTTCGAGGTACCGGCGGCGATCGCCCGGCACGTGACCGGTTGGGACGGCGGCGAGCCGACGGTCCCACGGGACGCGGCCACCGTCGTTCTGCTCCGCGACGGCGCGGACGGGAACGGCATCGAGGCGTACCTGCTGCGCCGGGTGAGCGCGATGGCCGCGTTCGGCGGCATGACCGTTTTCCCAGGTGGAGGCGTGGACCCGGCGGACATCGACTCGACCGCCACGCCGTGGTCCGGGCCGGGCGCCGAGTCTTGGGCCGGCCCGCTCTCGGCCGCGCCGGACCTCGCCCGCGGCCTGGTCTGCGCGGCGGTCCGGGAGACGTTCGAGGAGTCGGGCGTGCTGCTCGCGGGCGCCACGGCCGACGACGTGGTCGCCGACACCAGCGCGCCGGAGTGGGAGACCGCACGGCCGAGCGCTGGAGGCCCGGGAGCTCAGCCTCACCTCGCTGCTGGACGCGCGCGGGCTGGTGCTGCGCGCCGACCTGCTCCGGCCGTGGGCGCACTGGATCACGCCCGTGCAGGAGCCACGCCGGTTCGACACCCGGTTCTTCGTGGCCGCGCTGCCCACCGGCCAGCTCACCAGGGACGTGGCCGGCGAGGCCGAGCGGGTCACCTGGATGCGGCCCGCCGACGCGCTGGCGGCCCGGGACCGCGGCGAGGTGGTGATGGTGCCGCCGACCGCGATCACGCTGGCCGAACTCGCCGAGTACCACACGGTCGCCGAGGTGCTGGCGGCGGCCGAGGGGCGGACGATCACGCCGGTCACGCCCCGGCTGGTGCTCGACGGCGACAGGATCCGGTTCCTGCTGCCTGGCGACGACGGGTACGACGCATGAGCACGCCCGGCCTGGGCGACCCTGGTGCGCGCGCCGAACCCTGGGCCGATGACGCTGGACGGCACGAACACCTGGGTGCTGCGCGCGCCCGGGGAGGCCGGCAGCGTGGTCGTCGATCCCGGCCCGCTGCACGAGCAGCACCTCGCCGCGGTGGCCGCGCACGGCCCGGTGCTGGCCACGCTGCTCAGCCACGGCCACCCCGACCATGCCGAGGGCGCCGCCCGGTTCCACGAGCTGACCGGCGCGCCGGTGCTCGCGCTCGACCCGGCCTACCTGATCGGCGACGACCGGCTGGCGATCGACGGCGGACCGCTCGTGCTGGCCGGCCTGGAGATCCGGACGTTCGGCACGCCCGGCCACACGTCCGACTCGGTCTCCTTCGCCGTGCAGTCCGCCGACCGATCCGGCGCCGACCCCGAGCCGGCGGTGCTCACCGGCGACACGATCCTGGGCCGCGGCACGACCGTCGTCGCCTGGCCGGACGGCGAGCTGGGCGACTACCTGCACAGCCTGGAGCGGCTGCGCGGGCTCGGGCCGATCCCGGTGCTGCCCGGCCACGGCCCGGTGCTGCCGGACGCCGGCGAGATCGCCGCCGAGTACCTGGCGCACCGCCGGATCCGGCTGGACCAGGTGCGCGCCGCCGTCGAGGCCGGTGACCGCACGCCCGCCGCGGTGGTGGCCCGGGTCTACGCCGACGTGGACCGCGCGGTCTGGCCGCTACGCCGAGCTGTCCGTCCGGGCCCAGCTCGCGTACCTCGGCATCGACGACATCGCGGGTGGCGGCGCATGACGTGCCCGGTCTGCACCACAGTGGTCGTACCCGGCGCCCGGTTCTGCCACCACTGTGGCTCGGCGCTCCCGGCGGCCGTGACCACGCCCACCAACGAGCGGCGCGTGGTCACCGTCCTGTTCGGAGACCTGTCCGACTTCACCGCCTGGTCCGAGGACCTGGACCCGGAACGGGTCGGCTCGGTGACCGACCGGGTGCTGGCCGCGTGCGCGCAGGCGGTGACCGCGTTCGGCGGCCACGTCGACAAGCTCACCGGCGACGGGATCATGGCCGTCTTCGGCGCGCCGGTGGCTCACGAGGACGACCCCGAGCGGGCGGTACGGGCCGCGCTGGCGATGCAGCGGGCGGTCAAGCGGCTGATCGACGACGAGGTCGGCGGCGGTCGCCAGCTCGGCCTGCGGGTCGGGATCAACACCGGCCCGGTGGTCGCCGGGGTGCAGGCCGCGCTCTCGTACACCGTCATCGGCGACACCGTGAACACCGCGGCGCGGCTCTCCGACGCGGCCGGGGTCGGCGGGGTCTACGCCGGCGCGCCGCACCAGCCGGGCCACCCGGGACCGGGCCGCCTGGCGGTCGCTGCCGCCGCTGCGGCTCAAGGGCAAGCGCGAGCCGGTCGAGGCGTTCGAACTGCTCGGCCTGCGGGACGCCCCCGGCATCCGGCCCGGGCTGGGCGACGAGGCGCCGTTCGTGGGCCGCGAGGCCGAGCTGGGCCGGATCCTCGGCCGGTTCTCCGAGGTCGCCGAGCGGGACGGTCCGCACGTCATGGTGGTCACCGCCGAGGCCGGTGCCGGCAAGACCCGGCTCGCCGCCGAGACGGCCCGCCGGGTCGGCGCCGAGCTGTCGTCGCGGGTGCTGCAGATCCGCTGCCGTCCGTACGGGCAGGGGCGCCGGCTGGAACCGATCGCGGAGCTGGTCCGGCAGGTGTGCGGGGTGGAGCCGGACGACGACGCCGAGCGGGCGGCCGAACGGGTCCGCCGGGTGGCCACCCGGCTCGGGCGGCAACCGGCCGGTGTCGCGCTCGCCCCCGCCGACGTGGAGGTGCTGCTCGACCTGCTCAACCTCTCGGCCGACCCGGACGAACCGGTGCCGGTCGCCGGCCTGACCGCCCCCGGCGCGCGCCGCAGCGACCGGGTGCCGGTCACCGTGGCCGGACTCGTCTCGGGGCTGGCGGCCGAGGACCCGGTGCTGGTGGTCGTCGACGATCTCCACAACGCGACCGCCGAGACCGTGGACGCGTTCGGCGTGCTGGCCTCGCAGCTCACCGGTCCGGTGCTGGTGCTGCTGCTCGGCCGGCCCGAACTGGTGCGCACCGCCGGCGTGCTGACCCGGCTGCCGGACGCCGAGCCGATGCCGCTGCCGCCGCTGTCCGGCGCCGCCGCGAGCCGGCTGCTCCGGTCCTACCTGGGCGGCGGGCGGCTGGTCGGCGCCGAGGAGAACCGGCTGCTCGCCACCGCCCAGGGCAACCCGTTCTACCTGGCCGAACTGGTGTCGCTGCTGGTCGAGCAGGGCCGGCTGACCGGCGGCGCGGCCGGCTGGCGGCTGGCCGAGGGCAGCCTGGCCGGCCGGCTGCTCTCCTCCGACCTGGCCGCCGTGCTCGCGGCCCGCATCGACACGCTGCCGGCGCACCCTCGGGCGGTGCTCCGGGACGCGGCGGTGATCGGCGACCGGATCCCCGAGGGCGCGCTGGAGGCGCTGCGCGCCGAGGGGCTCGGCCGCGACGGCGCCGACCTGGACCGGGCGCTGCGCGAGCTGGTGTCGCGGCGGATGCTGCGCAGGGCGACCCGCGGCGGCTACGCGTTCGTCACCCCGCTGATGCGGCAGGCCGCCTACTCCGGCATCGGCAAGGCCGACCTGGCCGACCGGCACGCCAGGGTCGCGCGCTGGGCCGACGGCAGCCCGGTCCGCGGGCTCTCGGCCGGCGAACGGGACGAGCTCATCGTGGCGCAGGTCGACCGGGCCAGGGCGCTGGCCGAGGCGATGCTGCTGCCGCCCAGCCACGACGCCCGCAAGGTGGGCCCGCTCGGTGCCGCCGCGCTCGGCCGGCTGGCGCACGCGGCGCTCGCGACCGGCGAGGCCGCGCGGGCGATCGCGCTGCTCGACCGCGCGGCCACGCTCGCCGCCGCCGAGCCGGGGGAGTCCGGGGAACTGCCGCCGCCGCTCCGGCTGACCAGGGCGCGCGCGCTGGTGCAGACCGGCCGGCACGCCGAGGCGCTGGAGCTCGCCCGCTCGCTCACCGGTCCGGTCGACGAGTGATGCCGGACCGGCGAGGACGCCCCGTCCGCGGTCCGGGTGGGCGCGCTGCTCGCGGCGGGGGAGGCGCTCCGCGCGACCGGCCAGCCGCGCGAGGCGATCGCGTCCTGGAGCGCCGCGGTGCGGGCCGCCCGCCAGGCCGAGCTGCCGCGGCACGAGGGCGAGGCGCTGCGCCGGCTCGGCATGCTCGACTACCTCAGCGGGCGGCTGCGTCCGGCCGAGGAGCGGTTCGCGCAGTCCTACCGGCGGGCGTTGGAGTCCGAGGACATCCCCGGTCAGGGCTGGGCATTGCAGCATCTGGCCTGGTCGGCGACGTCGCGCGGAGACTTCGCCGTGGCCGAGGAGTCGCTGGTGCGGGCCGGTGCGCTGTTCGCCGAGCTCGGCGACGCGGCCGGGCGGTCCTGGGTCAGTGGCACCGAGGCGTTCGTCCGGCTGCTGGAGGGGCGGCTGGCCGAGGCCCGCCAGCTGGCCAGGGTGTTCGTGCCGTTCGGCGAGCGGGCCGGCGACGAGTGGGGCGTGGCCGCGCTGCGCACCGTGGAGGCGTTCGCCGCCGCCGAGCTGGGCGAACTGGTCCACGCCGAGCGGCAGGCCCGCCGTGCGCTGGCCGGCTTCGGTCCGAGCGGGGACGCCTGGGGCCGCAGCCTCGCGCTGACCGTGCTGGGGCTGGTGGCGCGCGGCAACGACCGGATCGACGACGCCGTGCCGCTGCTCACGAAGGCCGTCCTGGTCGGCAAGGAGGCGGCGCACCCGCTGACCGTCGGCATCGCGCAGAGCCTGCGCGGCTACTGCCGGCTGGACGCGGGCGACCCGGCCGGCGCCGAGTCCGACGCGCGGGCAACGCTGGAGATGCTGGTGCCGCTGGAGGTGGAGGAGCGGGTGCAGGTCGGCCCGACCGTGCTGCTGGCCCAGGCCCGCCGCAACCAGGGGGACCTCGACACCGCGTTGACCCTGCTCGCCGGCGTGGCCGAGGCGGCCGGCTCGCCGTCCCTGATCTTCCCGCGCCGGCAGGCGTTGGCGCACTACGCGGGCGTCCTGCTCGACCTGGGCCGGGTCGAGGAGGCGCTCACCTGGGCGCGGCGGGCGCAGCAGGTGCCGGCCGAGGACGTGCGCAGCCGCGCGATCACCAGCCGGGTGCTGGCCTCCGCGTACGCCGCCGCGGGCGATCACGAGGCCGCGGTGCTGGCCGCGAAGGACGCCGTGCAGCTCGCGTACTCGACCGAGCAGGTCTCCGAACGCGCCGCCAGCGACGCCGTCTACGACCGCCTGCGCAGCACCCCCACCCCGACCTGACGGCCGCCCGCTCAATCCTGCCGCTTTGGGCGACATTTTCACGGCCATGACCGAGAAAATGTCGCCCAAAGGGGCAAGGTGTGGCGGCGGGCGGCTGGGTGCCGGGGAGATCGCTGGTCAGCCGGCCGGCGGGGCCTCGCGGATTCGTGCCGTTCGTCGGTGGTCGTGGCGCGAGCGAGACCTGTTCTCGGTACCGTCAGCACGTGCAGAATCCCCCGTCGACACCGCAGCTTCCCTCGCCCGTGCCGGGGTTGTCCGACTTGACGGTGATTGCCCGGGGTGGCTATTCGACCGTCTACCGGGCTCGTCAGGACTCGGTCGGCCGCGAGGTCGCGCTCAAGATCGACACCCGCTCGCTGGACGAGGAGCGGGACCGCCGGCGCTTCCTGCGGGAGGCCGAGGCGGCGGGGCGGATGTCCGGTCACCCGAACGTGGTGAACGTCTACGACGCGGGCGTGACCGGCGACAACCACCCGTACCTGGTGATGGAGCTGTGCACCGGCGGTTCGTACGCGGGCCGGTTGAAGAAGGACGGGCCGCTGCCGGCCGCCGAGGTCCGGGACATCGGCGTGAAGATCGCGGACGCGCTGCACGCCGCCCACAACGCGGGGATCCTGCACCGGGACGTGAAGCCCGGCAACATCCTGATCAACGCGTACGGCGTGCCGGGGCTGGCCGACTTCGGGCTCGCGGCGCTGCCCGACCCCACGCGCGAACTCTCGGTCACGATCGAGGCGCTCACCCCGGCCTACGCGCCGCCCGAGGTGTTCCGGCTGGAGAAGCCGACCCCGGCCGGCGACGTGTACGCCCTGTCGGCGTCGCTCTACGCGCTGCTCTCCGGGCGCCCGCCGCGCTGGCCGGACACCGGCGCGCCCAGCCTCGCGACGATGGTCCGGCTGCACGAGGACCCGCTTCCGGACCTGCCCGGCGTGCCGGTCGGGCTCACGAACGTGCTCCGGCAGGGCATGGCCGCCGACCCCGCGCACCGGTACGCCACCGCGGCGGACTTCCGGGACGCGCTGGCCACCGCCTCGCTGGAGGAGGCCGGCGTGACCAAGCCGATCTCGGTGCCGCCGAGCTGGGCCGCCGCGCCGTTCAGCGCGCCGCCGTACTCCGCCACCGGCCAGCCGCCCGCCTACCCGACCCAGCAGGTCTCCACGCCGCCCTACCAGCACTCCGGCCCGCCGCTGCCCACCTCTGGCCAGCCGTACGGCTACGCGAACGCGCCAGCCAGCGGTGCCCCGCACAGCGCGCCACCGCACAGCGCACCGCCACAGCAGCAGTGGGGCAGTCAGGCTCCGCAGCAACACCAGCAGCACGGCCAGCAGCAGCCGCCGCCGTACGTGCCGCCCTACGTGCCCGCTGGCTACCCGCAGCGCCCCGGCGGTTACCCTCCGCAACCGCCGCCGTGAAATCCAGCGGTGGTCGCGGAGCGCTGATCGCGGCGCTGGTGGTCGTGGTGCTGCTGGTGCTCGTGGGGGGCGCGTGCGCTTGCTCTGGGCGCTCGACTCCGATAAAAAGAGTGACGATGAATCCGAACCGAAGCCCTCGGCCATCGGCGTCCCAGTCCGTGGACGAGCCACTGCTGCCGTCGCTGCCGAGCACCGACGATCTGACCGGCGGCCTGCTCGGTGCGTGCCCGCTGGCGTCCGTCGGCGGCTACGCCAACATCACCGTGAGCTGCCCTACCGAGCCGGAGTGCTTCCGGGGGATCAACATCAACTCCGGCAACGCCACGGCGGCCAAGGCCGACTGCAACCGGACCCACACGTGGGAGACGTTCCTGATCGGCGACCTGCCCTCGGACGTGAAGTCCAGCAGCTACGACGAGGTGGCGGGCAACGCGGTGGTCAAGGTGCTCTGCGGGGCACAGGGCATGCAGATCGCGCTGAACGGTGAGTCGACGGCCGGCTGGTCCGCCGAGGTGCTGCCGCCGACCGAGACCGAGTACGCCGCCGGCAAGCGCAAGTTCCGGTGCGTGGCCGGCAAGGGTCTGGACAAGCTGAATCGGTCCTACTTCGTCAAGGACTGAGCGCACGCGGCCTGTCCGATCGCCGGTACGCCGTGTTCGGTCGTGGTCCGGCTGACGTGGGAATGGGTGGGTTTGCGGCCTGCGGCCTGCGCGAATTCCCGCACGCGGATTTCGGCTCGATGGCCCCGGGGCGTGGCTCACGGGGCCTTGGCTGGGTACCGTCATCGCGTGCCGAATCCGTCGTTGCCCTCGCGTGTGTCGGGATTGTCCGACTTGGCGGTGATCGCTCGTGGGGGCTACTCGACCGTCTACCGGGCAATCCAGGACTCCGTCGGTCGCGAGGTCGCGCTCAAGATCGACACCCGCTCCCTCGACCAGGAGCGAGATCGCCGCCGCTTCCTCCGCGAGGCGGGCGCGGCGGGGCGGATGTCCGGCCACCCGAACGTGGTGAACGTCTACGACGCGGGCGTGACCGACGACAACTACCCGTATCTGGTGATGGAGCTGTGCACCGGCGGCTCGTACGCGGACCGGCTGCGCGACAACGGGCCGCTGCCGGCCGCCGAGGTGCGCGACGTCGGCGTGAAGATCGCCGACGCGCTGCACGCCGCCCACAACGCCGGGATCCTGCACCGGGACGTGAAGCCCGGCAACATCCTGATCAACGCGTACCAGATCCCTGGCCTGGCGGACTTCGGGCTCGCGGCGATCCCGGACCCGGCCCGCGAGCTGTCCGTGACGATGGAGGCGCTCACCCCGGCGTACGCGCCGCCCGAGGTGTTCCGGCTGGAGAAGCCGACCGCCGGCGGCGACGTGTACGCGCTGGCCGCGACGCTGTACGCGCTGCTCTCGGGCCGGCCGCCGCGCTGGCCGGAGAGCGGGATGCCCAGCCTCGCCACGATGATCCGGCTGCACGAACAGCCGCTGCCCGACCTCCCCGGCGTCCCGGTCGAGGTGACCGAGGTACTGCGGCACGGCATGGCGTCGGAGCACTCGGACCGGTTCCTCAGCGCGGCCGAATTCCGGGACGCGCTGGCGGAGGCCGTGCTGGAGGAGCCCCGGCCGGTGCGGGCGAAGTCGGCGGCCGCCGCCGCGGCCCGGGCCAGCGCGACCAGGCCGGCCAAACCGAGCCGGCCCTCGGCGTACCCGCTCAAGGCGATCGCGACCCCGGCGCCGTACCCGGTGAAGCCGGCCGCCAAGCAGAAGCCCGCCGCCGGGCCGGCCTACCCGGTGCGTCCGGTGCTGGCACCCGCGCCGTACCCGCTCGAGCCCGCCGAGCCGGCCGAGTCCGCCCCGGCCGCGCTGTCCACACCGTCGATCGCCGAGCCGGAGCCGGTCTCCGCGCCGCCGGCGGAGTCGCTGAACGGCCGGTCCGTCCACGATTCGAGCAGCCCGGTTCAGCCGCTTGCCAAGCGGGAGCCGGCCGCCGGGAGCGCGATCGAGCGGTACCGCCCGACCGCGGGGCTGGAGACGTACGAACCGAGGGCCCTGTTCGCGGCGAAGGCCGAGCCGGCCGTCGAGTCGCGGGTCATCGAGGCGGCGGCCGAGAACTCTGGCCGGTGGAATCGGCGTCGTGCGCTCGCCGAGGCGCCCCCGGCGATCGCCGAGCCCGAGCCAGTCGAGTCGCCGGCCGAGCGCCGCCGCCGGTGGGCGATCGAACCCGAGTCGTCGCTGCAGGCCCGGCGCACCGGCACGCCAGGGCACCGGGCCGGCGCCGACCGCGAGCCGGAGGCACGCGAAGCCCGAACGGGATTCCTCGTACCGGTCGCCGTACGTGCCGCCCGGTGAGGCGCCGCGGCGGCTGGCCAGGGCCAGCGGTGGCAACCGCCGGCTGTCGATCGGCGCGCTGGCGCTGGTCGCCGCGCTGGTCGCGGTGGGCGCCATCGCCTACGGGATCACCCAAGGTGGCGACGACAGCCGGCAGAACGCCCGGTCAGAGCCGTCCGCGCAGTCGACGCCGCACATCAACTCCACGCCGGATCCGGTGAGCACGGATCTGGAGAACCTCGGTAAGTGCCCGCTGGAGCCGACGATCATCTTCGTGACGGTGTCGTGCCCGATCCAGTCGGAGTGCTTCGACAACGTCATCGTCGGGCGAGACGACGTGGCGGCGGTGAAGGCGTCCTGCCGCCGCGCGCACACCTGGGAGACGTACCTGCTCGGTGATCTGCCCCCGGACGTGAAGTCGAACGACTTCAACGAGGTGTCACAGCACCCCGTCATCAAGTCACTCTGCGGCAAGGACGGTCTGAAGATCGTGCTCGAGGGGGAGTCGACGGACGGCTGGACCGCCAAGGTGCTGCCGCCGACGGACGCCGAGTACGCGGCCGGTCAGAACACGTTCCGCTGCGTGGCGAGCAAGGGCGCCGACCAGCTCGACCGCCCGCTCTTCGTCCGACGCTGAGCCGGGTAAACCCGCCGGACAGCACTGTGGTGCGACCGCGGCCGAACCGCGATCGCACCACAGGACACGGTCTAGCGGAGCCCGGCGAGCAAGCCGTTCGTGGTCGAGGATCACGACGCTCTTGCCTTCGAGCCGGAGCCAGCCACGCGAGGCGAAGTCGGCCAGCGCCTTGTTCACGGTCTCCCGGGAGGCGCCCACCAGCTGGGCCAACTCCTCCTGGGTGAGGTCGTGCGTGACCCGGAGCGCGTTGCCCTCGCGGGTACCGAAGCGCTTCGCCATCTGCAGCAGGTTCTTCGCCACCCGGCCGGGCACGTCGGTGAAGATCAGGTCCGCGAGGTTGTCGTTCGTCCGGCGCAGTCTACGAGCGAGCACCCGGAGCAACTGCTCCGCGATCTCTGGCCGGTTCGTGATCCACGGCCGGAGCGCGGACTGCCGCAACCGCGCCAGCTTGGCGTCGGTCACCGCCACCGCACTGGCCGTGCGCGGGCCAGGGTCGAAGATGCTCAGTTCACCGACCAGATCGGACGGGCCCATGACGGCGAGCATGTTCTCTCGACCGTCCGCGGCACGCCGGCCGACCTTCACCTTGCCGCTCATGACGATGTAAAGACTGTCGCCGAGCTCGCTTTCGGAGAAGATCGTGTGCCCCTTGGGCACGTCGAGGTATTCCAGGTGGGCGGCGAGCGCCTCTGCGGCGTCAGGCTCCACACCCTGGAACAGCCCGCATCGAGCGAGCACCTCGTCCAATTGACCCACCTCCAGGTACGACAGGCTACTGCGAGGGAGTCTAGGGGGCAGTGGACGCGGGTGTCGTGATCGACGTGCCAACTGTGCGGCGCGGCGTGGCTGGTACCGGCGACGTACCCTCTCTGGGGGCGATTGAGGACGTCATGGCCAGCAGCACGTACCTGGGGGTGTGGAGAAGTTGAGTGTGACCTCGCCCGTTGCCGGCATCACGGCACTGGAGGTCCTCGGTCACGGCGGCTTCTCGGTCGTCTATCGAGGCCGGCAGGAGTCGGTCGGGCGCGAGGTGGCGCTGAAGGTCGACAACCGGATGGTCCGCGACGAGCGCGACCGCCGGCGGTTCCTGCGGGAGGCGCACGCCGCCGGCCAGCTGTCCGACCACCCGAACGTGATCAGCGTGTTCGACGCCGGCATCACCGAGGACGGCCGCCCGTACCTGGTGATGGAGCTGTGCACCGCCGGCTCGCTCGCCGACCGGCTGAAGAAGGACGGCCCGCTGCCCGCGCCGGACGTCCGCGAGGTCGGGGTCCGGATCGCCGACGCGCTGGAGACCGCGCACCAGGCCGGCGTGCTGCACCGCGACCTCAAGCCCGCGAACATCCTGGTCAACCGGTTCGGATCGCCCGGCCTCGCCGACTTCGGCCTGGCCGCCAGCCACGACCCGACCCGGCAGCTCTCCGCCACGCTCGAGGCGCTCACCCCCGCGTACGCGGCGCCCGAGGTGTTCCGGATGGAGCGGCCCACGGTCGCCGTCGACGTCTACGGCCTCGGCGCCACCCTCTACTCGCTGCTCTCCGGCCGCCCGCCGCGCTGGCCGGCCGAGGGCTACCCGAGCATCGCCACGATCATCAGCCTGCAGAACGAGCCGGTGCCGGACCTGCCCGGCGTGCCGAGCGCGTTCGTCGCGGTACTGCGCAAGTCCATGGCCAGCGATCCGGCCGACCGGTACCCGACCGCCGCGGCCTTCCGGGACGCGCTCACCGGGGTCGCCCTCGACGCTCCCACCGGCATGTTCACCGCCATTCCGGCGGACGAGCACCGGTCCGGCGGGCGATCGCTGGGCGGCGCGCTCGCGGGCGGTGCCCTGGCCGGTGGCGCGGCGGCAGCTGCTGCGGCGGGCCGGTCTCGGGGGCCCGGTCTCGGGCAGTCCGGCTCCGGCGGCGGCCCGGTCTCCGGCGGCCCCTCGGGAGCCGGCGCCTGGGGCGCGCCGAACACCCCGGCCGCGCAGAACGGTGCTGGCTCGCAGAACGGTGCCGGCTCACAGAACGGTGCCGGGTTCCAGAACGTGGCCGGGGCGCCGGTGTCGGCGCCGCCCGGGTCCACCGCCGCGACCAAGCCGGTGCCGGTCTCGCCGGCTGGCCCGCCCTCGATCCGCGGCTCGGCCTCGGTGCCGACCCGGCCCGCCCCGGCCCAGCCGAGGCCCGGCCCGGCACCGACCACGCTCGCTCCGGCGGTCGGCGGCTCCACCCGCCCGCCCGGCAACTTCCCTCCGCCCGGCGCGCCCGCGCCCCGGTGGCACCGTGTCGGCGCCGGCGAAGCGCAAACGTCGAGTGGCCTCTGGTCGTGTTCCTGCTGGTCGCGGCGATGTTCCTCGGGGTCGGTGCGGTCGCCTCCGGTGCCGCCCAGGCCCTGTACGACCAGCTTCAGGACAACACCGGCAGCGGCAACACCCCGTACGACCAGAATCAGCAGCCGGAGGACAACGAACCCGCCCGAGCAGGACGTCGGGGGCGGCGAGCCGTCCACCCCGGCGCAGACCGAGCCATCGAAGAAGCCGACAGCCAACAGCCCTCCGCGTCGCCCACCCCGGATTACCAGGGCGCCGACCCGAACACGATCACGTCCAAGGGGCTCGGCCCGTTCCTGGTCGACCAGCCGGTCGAGCCGCTGCTCGAACAGCCGGCGTGGCCCGCCGGCCCAGCGGGGCGGAGCGTGCCCGCGCGACAGCCAGCTGGTGGCCAAGAGCAGCAAGTACTCCCAGGTCACGGCCAGCCAGGACGGCGAGCTCATCTCGCACGTGATCATCCGGAACGCCGGCTTCTAGACCAGGAGCGGGCTGGCGATCGGCACCAGCGAGGAGACGATCCGGAAGCCCTCGAGGCGCGGAGGAAGTCACCTCGGGAGAACTCCGAGACCAAGGCGTTCGTGGTCCGCGACGGTGGCAACTCGGCTGCTGTTCATCGTGAACGATGGCAGCGGTGACGATGATCGTGGTCGGGCGTAACTCGGCCCTGAACGACATCGTCGACGCCGATGCCCAGCAGCGTCTGCTGACGGCTCGGCGTTGTCGCACCTGCGACGTACGCTGGCGCGGTGACCCTCGAGACCGGCGTAGCGCCGAGTAACCCCACCGAGACCTCACTGGCGTTGACCCGGCGCGCCAGGAAGCTGCACAAGCTGCTCACCGAGACGCATCCGGACGCGCACTGCGAACTGGACTTCACCACCCCGCTGGAGCTCGCCGTGGCGACGATCCTGTCGGCGCAGTCCACCGACGTCGGCGTGAACCGGGTGACCCCGACGGTCTTCGCGAAGTACCGCACCGCGGCCGACTACGCGGGCGCCGACCGCGCCGAGCTGGAGGAGCTGCTCCGGCCGACCGGGTTCTTCCGGAACAAGACCTCCAGCGTCATCGGGCTCGGCCAGGCGCTCGTCGAGCGGTACGACGGCGAGCTGCCGAGCAAGCTGAAGGATCTGGTGACGCTGCCGGGGATCGGCCGGAAGACGGCCAACGTGATCATCGGCAACGCGTTTGGCGGCGCCGGCATCACGGTCGACACCCACTTCGGCCGGCTGGTGCGGCGATTCGGGCTGGACCACCGAGGAAGACCCGGTCAAGGTCGAGTACGCGATCGGGGCGCTGTTCCCGCGCAAGGACTGGACCATGCTCTCGCACCGGGTGATCTTCCACGGGCGGCGGGTCTGCCACGCCCGCAAGCCGGCGTGCGGGGCCTGCACGCTCAGCAAGCTCTGCCCGTCGTACGGCCTGGGCCCGACCGATCGCGCCGAGGCGGCCAAGCTGCTGAAGGGGCCGCGGGTGGACGAACTCGCGGCGATGGTGGGCGCGTGAGGATGCGCGCTGTGGTGCGGGCGCTGATGCCAGCGTGACCACGCCGGTCCAACCCCTGCCCGAGTGGTTCTCCCCGCTCGCGGCGAACGCGGCCACGGTCCGGGCGGATCAGATGTCCCGATTCACGCCGCCGCGCGAGGGCGGTCGTGAGTCCGCGGTGCTGATCCTGCTCGGCGAGGGGTACGAGGACGCTCCGGACGGCGGACCGGACGTGCTGCTGCTGGAACGCGCGCACACCTTGCGTAATCACGCTGGCCAGCCGGCGTTCCCGGGCGGGATGACCGATCCGGGCGACGGTGGTCCGGTCGGCACCGCCCTCCGCGAGGCGACCGAGGAGGTCGGGCTCGACCCCAGCACCGTCGACGTGGTGACGGTGCTACCGGCGCTCTGGCTACCGCCGTCGAACTTCGTGGTCACGCCGGTGCTCGGCTGGTGGCACAGTCCCGCATCCGGTGGCGGCCGGCGATCCAGCCGAGGTGGCCCGGGTCGCGCGGGTGCCGATCTCGGAGCTGGCCGACCCGGCGAACCGGCTGCGGGTGCGCCATCCGGCCGGGCACATCGGTCCGGCGTTCGCGGTCCGCTCCATGCTCGTCTGGGGCTTCACCGCAGGGATCCTGTCGGTGCTGCTCGACCTCGCGGGCTGGACCAGGCCGTGGAATCCGGCCAGGGTGACCGACCTGCCGATCGCGCGCAGCCCCGAGTGACACCGCGCGGTACCGCCGCTGATCAGGGCGGCTACCCTGGCGCGATGCGTTCCCAGCCGCCGATGGCGCTTGTGGTCCCGGTCACACCTGGGCCGGTCGGCGCGCTCGGTTCGGCCGCCAGCACCGCGTCGGCGGCTCAGTTGGTCGGCGGCTGGTTGGGCTGGTGCTCGACGGCGGCTCGTACGATTTCCTGTGTACCTTTCAAATCGCGTCGAACTTGGTGGGCTCCGTCACGGTGGGTTGAGAT
This sequence comes from uncultured Actinomycetota bacterium, assembly GCA_963746095.1. Taxonomy (GTDB): domain Bacteria; phylum Actinomycetota; class Actinomycetes; order Mycobacteriales; family Cryptosporangiaceae; genus CAVVAL01. The sequence continues at coordinate 288,927 of CAVVAL010000002.1, forward strand.
CGGCTCTGGAAGACTGGCCGTCTTCCGCTCCAGCCGACGATCGCCAGGTGGAGCGACCGAGGACAGGAGAGCCCGGATGAACGGCAGCACCCTCGATGTAGTGCTGCTGATCGCCGCGGTGATCTTCGCGGTCAGCGGCTATCGCCAGGGCTTCGTCATCGGCGCGCTCTCGTTCGCCGGGTTCTTCGGCGGGGCGCTGGTCGGAGTTCAGCTCGCCCCGCTGGTCGCCGAGCGGTTCGCCGCCGACGTGACCCGTCTGGCCGTGGCGCTGGCCGTGGTGTTCATGGTCGCGGTGCTCGGCCAGACGGTGGCCGTACTGGTCGGCGGCAAGATCCGCGATCAGCTGCGCACCCAGTCCCTGCGCACAGTGGACAGCGTCGGCGGCGCGGTCATCTCGGCCGTGGCGATGCTGCTGGTGGCCTGGATGGTGGCGGCTCCGCTGGGCAACGCGCCGGCGCCGTGGCTCGCCTCGCAGGTGCGCCGGTCGGCCGTGATCGGCACGGTCAACGAGATCGTGCCTTCGCCGGTACGCCAGCTCTACCGCTCGTTCGGGGACGTGGTCGGCAACGGCGACTTCCCGGACGTCTTCGACCCGCTGACGCCGACCCAGGTCAGGGAGGTCCAGGCGCCGAACCCGCAGCTCGCGCGGGCCCCGCCGTGACGTCGGCCCGGCGCTCGACGGTGAAGGTGCTCGGCCTCGCGCCCTCGTGCGACCGGCGGTTGGAGGGCTCCGGCTTCTTCTTCGCCAAGAACCGGGTGATGACCAACGCGCACGTCGTGGCCGGCACCCGCTCGCTCAAGGTCGAGCTGAACGGACGTGAGGCCAGCGCGACCGTCGTGGTCTACGACCCGGAGCGCGACCTCGCGGTGCTGCACGTTCCGGACCTGGACGCGCCGGCGCTGAAGTTCGTGGACAAGGCGCCGACCGGCACCGACTCCATCGTGGTGGGCTTCCCGCTGGACGGCCCGTACACCGCCACGCCGGCCCGGGTCCGGGACTCCCGGATCATCCGCGGCCCGAACATCTACAACAACGGCACCGTTCGCCGCGAGGTCTACACGCTGCGGTCGAAGGTGCTGAGCGGCAACTCCGGCGGCCCGCTGATGGCCACGAACGGCACCGTCTACGGCGTGGTCTTCGCGGCCGCGGTGGACGACCCGGAGACCGGCTTCGCGCTGACCGCCGCGGAGGCCGCACCGGTCGTCGCCAAGGGCCTGAAGAGCCACCAAGAAGGTCAGCACCCAGAGCTGCGACTGACGGCCACCACCCGCGCATCTGGGCGACATTTTCGGTGCTATAGCACCGAAAATGTCGCCCAAAGCGCGTGAGCGGGGGGCGCCGTTACTGGCGGGCGCCGGGGGGACGGCGACGCCAGACCGGCGGCCACGGTCCGAGCCGGCGGGTCGGCGTCTCTGTGTCGGCCGGCTCGGCCGGCGGTGCCTGCGACGGCGCCGGTGCGGGCGGGGCGCGGGGGCCCGGGCGGCTCGGTGACGTGGGTCGCGCGGCGGGCGGCGGCGGCATCGGCGGTGCGGTGACCGGCGCCGGGTACAGCGGCGCCGTGGGCTGCTGCGATCCGAACGGCTGGCCTGCCACGGGCTGACCCATCGGCGGCTGAACGGGCGGCTGCGGCGGCCTGACCACGGTCGGTGCGCCGTAGTGCCCCATCGGCGGCCCGGGCGGTGGTCCACCCGGCGGCGGTCCGGCCAGTGGCGGTCCAGCCGGTGGCGGGCCGCTGAAGGGTGGTCCGCCCGGCGGATAGCCAGCCGGCGGTCCGCTGCCGGGCACGGGGAAGCCGGACGCGGTGAAGCCGACCGGTGGCCCCGCCGCCCGGCCGCGCCGGATCGAGATCAGCAGCACGACGACGACGGCGACCACCGAGATCATGATCAGCCCGACGCAGACCAGCGCCAGCAGCAGGAACGTCGAGTCCGGGAGGAACGGCGGCTTGTCGCGCTCGGCGGCCTGGGGCTTGGCCACGCCGGTCGGCTCGCCGGGTCCGGTCGGTGGCCCGGCCTGGCCGCCGGCGGCGGGCGGTTGTGCGGTGGGCAGCAGCGGGTTGCTGCGGACCGACGGGATGTTGGCGGTGATCGCCCTGGCCGGGTTGACGATGCCGAATCCGAACTGGCCGTCCCGCCCCTTCGGACCGAAGTCCCACGCCGTCTGCACGAGCCGGTTGATCACGTCCGCCGAACTCATCTCGGGGTACCGGCCGAGCACGAGCGCCGCGGCCGCCGCGACGAGCGGGGAGGCGAAGCTGGTGCCCTGCACGTTCCAGTAGTCGCCGCCGGGGTGCGCGCCGGTGATGTCGGCGGCGGGCGCCGAGAGCACGGTCGCCGGGCCCTGGAGCGACCCGGTCCAGAACTTGCCCGAGCGGACCACGCCGGAGACCGCGATCACGCCAGGCTCGCGCGCCGGGTGCCAGACCGTGGTGCCGCGGTTGTTCGACACGTTGCCGTCGCAGGCCACGACCACGACGTCATGGTCGAACGCGTACTGCAGCGCCTCCGACAGCACGGGCGCGACGTCCGCGCTGCCGAGCGAGAGGTTGATGACCCGGGCGCCGCGGTCGACGGCCCAGCGCACCGCCCTGGCCACCACGTCCGCCGAGTCGTACTTGTTCTGCGGGTCGAGCACCCGGATCGGCAGGATCTTGGCCCGGTACGCCAGCCCCATCACGCCGTTCGCGTCCGGCTTGCCGGCGATCAGCGCGGCGACGGTGGTGCCGTGGCCGACCACGTCCTTGCGGCCGTCGGTGCTCTTGTCGACGAAGTCAGCCCCGGGCAGCACCTGTCCGCGCAGGTCCGGATGGTTCGCGTCGACCCCGGAGTCGATCACCGCGACCGTGACGCCGAGGCCGGTGGAGTACTTCCACGCGTCCTGCGCCCGCAGGAAGCCGAGCTGCCACTGCTGGCCCCGGATCGTGTCGGCGGTGGCCGGCGACCCGGCCCCGACCAGCGACGAGGCCAGCGCCAGCGTGACGGCGAGCGCGACTCGAACGGCGATACCGGCAACGCTCCGCGGTGATCGCGGCGCCGGCTGCGGCATCGTCGCTCCTCTCGCTCGTGACTTCGTCGGGCCCGCGCCCGAGGGCCACGAGGACCGGTCGACGGGTCGCTGCCCGCCATTCTTGCCTAGACGTGGTGCCGATGCGGTGCCAGGCATGCTGACCTGCGGCGAGATTCCCTCCCGTGGCGGCGGACGGCGCGGCCGGGCCGGTCCACCGGACACGCTGGTGGGGCGGTCGGCAGGAAGCGGTAGTGCCGGTTGAGCACGGGAGGTACTTTGGCGGTACCGGCAGGCTTGGGCGTGCCGTTTCGTCCGCGTACGCGGAGAGCTGAGGTGTCGGGTGGGCGCTGATGTTCCGAGCAGGCCAGAGCTGGTGAGGCGCGTCGCGGAGACGGATCTCGCCATCCAGCGTGACCTCGAGGCATTGATGGAGCGGATCACACCGCTGGCGCAGTGCTGCGCCGAGACCGTGGCGCCGTTCGAGGTGTTGCGCGGCCGGTGGCAGACCGACGCGCGGCTGCTGCACGCCGCGTTCGAGGACATCGCGACGTCGGTCGGTGAGACCCGATGAGCCGCACGGCGGTGTCGTTCGCCGCGATGTCGGCGGCCGAGGCGGACGTGGAGCGGGTCGCGGCCGAGATCCAACGCCGGGTGGCCGACCTCGATCGCGACCTCGCGGAGACCGTCGCCGCACTGCCCGCCGGCGACGCCGAGCAGATCCAGGCGGCGCGGGCTCGTCGGGACGTGGCCGTCGCGGATCTTTGCGCCGTGTTGGAGCAGATCGGCACGGCGCTGCGGGCGGCCCGGCTGGCCGGTCAGCCGTCGGCGTACGCCCAGCCCGGGTGGCGATGAGCGCGCCGCGCCGGCCGGTTCGGGCCCGGGACGCGCTCGGCCGGCCGATTCCGGTCGACGATCCGCGGGCGGTCGAACCCGTGAACGAGGAACCGCAGCCGCCGGAGCCGACCCTGCGCGAGGCCCAGGAGCTGCTGGACGCCGGCCGCGCCTTCTCTGCGCACGAGATCCTGGAGGCGCGCTGGAAGTCGTGCCCGCCGGAGGAGCGGGAGCTGTGGCAGGGCTTGGCTCAGCTCTGTGTGGGGGTGACGCACGCGCAGCGTGGCAACATGGTGGGTGCGGCGCGCCTGCTCCGGCGTGGCGGCGGACGGCTCGCCCGGTACCTCGGCCCGACGTACGGGGTGGAGCCGGTCGCGCTCGCTCGCTGGGCCGAGGCAGCCGCCGCCGCGCCGGAACCCGACTCGATCCACCTGCGACTTCGCCCCGCCGAGGCGGAAGCGCGACACTGACGGGAAGGCCCCGATCCGCCCCGAGATGTCCTTACCCGGGGGGCCGGGGCAGCGGACGTTGCGCCGACGCGATATACCCACTGTCTCAACTGTCGCGAGTGGACCCCCGAGGGGTTGGGTATGACGGTCTATCCGTTCCGTCCGCGTTATCGCGAGGCTCGCCGGGCAGCCATGGGACGCGCGGCCGAGCTGGAACAGGCACACTGGAGCAGCCGCGGTTCGGGGAGCGGCATCATCGAATCCAGCCGTCTCGGAGTTGCAATGCCGTTGTCGCGCCACACTGACGTGAGTGCCGAGCGCGCTCACCCGGACACCGCCACCGCCAGCCCGCGCTTCGCCCCCACCGCGGACGGGCCGCCGGCCGCCGGCCATGGAGAGCTGATCGTCCTCGTCGACGACGACGGCGCCCCGATCGGCACCGCGCCGAAGCTGGCCAGCCACCACCGGGACACCCCGCTGCACCTCGCCTTCTCGTCGTACGTCTTCGACCAGGACGGCCGGTTCCTGCTGACCCGCCGCGCGCTGAGCAAGAAGACCTGGCCGGGCATGTGGACCAACAGCTGCTGCGGCCACCCCGCGCCCGGCGAGGCGCTGGAGGACGCCGTGCGGCGGCGGCTGGCGGACGAGCTGGGCCTCGCGGCGATCGAGCTGGTGTCGCTGCTGCCGGACTTCCGGTACTGGGCCGAGCTGGACGGCGTGGTCGAGAACGAGATCTGCCCGGTGTTCGGCGTGCGGGTCGAGACCGAGCCGGTGCTGAACCGGGACGAGGTCGAGGAGTACCGCTGGGTCGACTGGGACGCCCTGCTCGCCGGCGACGTCGAGGTCGAGCTGTCGCCCTGGTGCCGACTCCAGCTCGAACTGCTCGCCAGCCACGCCGACCTGGACGCCTTCCGCGCCCCGCACTGACCGGCTCAGGCTGAGCTTTGGCGGAATTTCCGGCTATCGCCGAGAGTCGCCGGCGACGAGTGAGGGACGGAGCGTCAGCCTTCCTTGGCGAACCGGATGAGTTCGCCGGTGACCCGCTCCGGCGCCTCGGACTGGAGGAAGTGGCCGACGCCGGGCAGCAGCTGCCACTCGTACTTGCCCGACACGTACCGGCCGGAGCCCTGCGCGGTGCGCGGCAGCAGGCAGGTGTCCAGCCCGCCGTGCAGCTGGAGGCGTCGGCGCGTTGATCGGGCGTTGCAGCAGCTTGACGAAGCGCCAGCCGCTCGGCCGGGTGAGCGAGCGCAACGCCCAGCGGTGGTACTCCAGCGCGCAGAACGACGGCCTGCGGGATCTGCATCGCGGTACGGCAGGTCTCCACGTACTCGTCGAACTCGGGGGTGCCACGCCACTGCGGCCCGGTCCAGCGGCGCATCAGCTCGCCGATGTAGCTCGGCGCCGTCCCGGGTGATCACGTGCTCGTACCGGGGCGCCTGGAACGCGAACAGGTACCGGCTGGCGGCGAGCTGCCCGCGCGGATCCGTGGCGAGCGCGGTCCGGAGCCGGAGCGGGTGCGGCATGCCGAGCACGGCGATCCGGCGCACCATGCGGGGGTGGAACGCGGCGGCGGTCCAGGCCAGGAAGCCGCCCCAGTCGTGGCCGACCAGCATCGCGTCCCGCTCGCCGAGCGCTCGGATCAGCCCGGCGACGTCGCTGGCCAGCGTGTATCCGTCGTAGCCCCGCGGTGGCTTGTCCGAGCCGCCGTAGCCGCGCAGGTCGACCGCGACCGCCCGGTAACCGGCGTCGGCGAGGTCGACGATCTGGTGCCGCCAGCTCCACCAGAACTCGGGGAAGCCGTGCAGCAGGAGGATGAGCGGGCCGGTGCCGGCCTCCACGACGTGGAAGCGGCTGCCGTTCGCGCTCACCGAGCGGTGGGTCCATGGGCCTTCGAACTGCACGACGCTGTCGTCCGGCCGGGCTGGTCATGGCAATCAGGGTAAGGCCCACGACCGGCCGGACCCCGATCACCGCCCGTCTGCGCTCAGGTCGCGTCTCTGGCCCGGACCCGCAGGTGGAGCAGGGCGGCGGCGAGCAGGGACGAGACGAGCGATCCGGTGAGCACCGCCATCTTCACCCGTTCGGCCTGCGGATCGCCCTGGTAGGCGAGTTCGGCGATGAGCAGGCTCACCGTGAAGCCGCAGCCGGCCAGCACGGAGACGGCCGCCAGGTCGCGCCAGTGCAGGTCGCTCGGGAGTCGGGCCAGCCGCAGCCCGACCGCGGCGAGCGAACCGCCGAGCACGCCGATGAACTTGCCGATCACCAGCCCGGCCACGACCGCCCAGGCCACCCGGTCGGCGGTGAAGTCCCGCAACGCGGCGCCGTCCAGCGCGATCCCGGCGGCGAAGAACGCGAAGACCGGTACGCAGAATCCGGCCGACAGCGGTTGTAGCCGGTGCTCCAGCCGCTCGGCTGGCGACGAGTCCTCGCCGACATCGGTGCGGACCCTGGTGAGTAGGCCCAGCGCCACCCCGGCGATCGTGGCGTGGATCCCGGCGCCGTGCACCGCGGCCCAGGTGGCCAGCGCGAGCGGGACGTAGATCCAGCTGCTGCGCACCCGTCCGTACTGCAGCAGCCAGTACAGGACGAGCAGCAGCACCGCGGCGCCGATCGCCAGCCAGGGAGAGATGTTTGCTGTACAGCACGGCGATGAGCGCGATCGCGCCGAGATCGTCCACCACGGCCAGGGAGAGCAGGAAGAGCCGGATCGAGGACGGCAGCTGGGACGCGGTGATCGCGAGAACCGCGAGCGCGAACGCGATGTCGGTGGCGACCGGGACCGGCCAGGCCGCGCCGCCGCCCGGGGCGCCGTAGCCCACGGCGAGGCAGAGCACGGCGGGCGCGATCATTCCGCCGAGCGCCGCGAACACCGGCAGCAGGGCCTGCTTCGGATCCCGGAGTTCGCCGACCACCAACTCGCGCTTGAGCTCCAGCCCGGCCACGAAGAAGAAGATCGCCAGCAGCCCGTCCTTGGCCCAGTCGCCCACGGTCAGCGCGAGGTGCAGGCTCTCCGGCCCGAGTACCGCGTCCCGGAGCCGCTCGTAGTCGCCGGCGAAGGGAGAATTGGCCACGACCAGGGCGAGCACGGTCGCCCCGAGCAGGATCATCCCGCCGATCGTCTCGGTGCGCAGGTACCGGGCGAAGTCGCCGGCCGCGTCCCGGATCTTCGCCGCGGCGCGGGCGGATTTGCGGGCTGGCGCGGCGAGCGGACACTGGCACCCCTTCGATCGGGCACGGCTACGGAATCGCCGACCAGACTTCCCGGCACACCGATTCTCACCCTACGCGAGGCGGCTGCCCGGGGCGGCGACGTGCGTCGGCAGGTGGCCCGGCTCGGTCGCGCCATGCCGGTCAGCGGCGAGTGCTGGTCACCAGCACCTGTCGAGCGCGTCTTTCGGGCCCTGCCAGCGGTAGTACGCGCCGGTCCAGCTGAGCATCAGCTCGAACTCGGTGCCCGGCCGGGGACGGGCGATCACCTGCACGCTGTTCCAGCCGTCGACCGGTTTGATCGAGGAGTCCAGCGACACCGACTCGGGGCAGTACCAGTTGAGGATCTGGTTGACGCCGACGAACGCCGCCTGCTCGCCGGCCTCGGTGTTGGACTGCTCGACGTTGCCGACGAGGCGGTTGTGCTCGTGGTCGACCACGTCGGGCCTGGGTAGGCTGCCGCGCGGTCCGGAGGTCGGCGAGGGCGTGAAGCGGACGGGTAACGAGTAGCTGGGCTGGGGAGCGACCGCCGCCTCGCTCGGGTCCGCGGGATCGGTCTGGCGCAGCGCTGCGACCGTACAGAAGGCCGATCACCAGGGCCGCGACCAGCAGCGCCGGCCGGCGCCAGGGACCGCCGAAAAGGGTACTGATGCCCGTTCGGCCGCTCGCCTGGCTGACGTCCGTCGGGGGTGGGATCACCTCGTTCCGCATGTCGACCATTCTGGACCCCCGCGCGGTCGGCGCGGCGTGCGGTCCCCTCCCCATTGACCGATCGTGCAACACTTTCACCGCTTTTGCGAGAGCGAAGCAGTTCGGGGAAGGAATCGCGTGATGATGGACATGTCGACGACGGATCTGGTTGCCAGCCCGAGCGTCCCCGAACACATCCTGCTTCCGCCGGATTGGACGGTGCCGGTCGAGGCGTCGCCACTCGGTCGGGCGGCGGTCGATGCTGGACGCGATGGACCGGTACTTCGTGGTCGCGGCCGACACCCGGCGGGTGCGGTGGCTGCCTGAGGTGGCGGAGCGGTGCACGTTCCTGGCCGAGGCGCTGCTCAGCCCGGACGGCACCCGGCTCGCGGTGAGCGGCGAGACCGACGTGCTGATCCTGGACCTGACCACCGGCGAACATCGGCTGTACCCGATCGACGAGGACGGGCCGATCACGGTGCTGGCCTGGTCGCCGGACAGCCGGCTCGTGGCGTGCTCGAACGACGGTGACCTGGTCGTGCTGGAACTGCCGCTCGGGCGGGTCCGGCCGGTCGACCTGGACGGCGAGGAATGTTCCGGTGCGGCGTTCAGCCCGGACACCAGCCGGCTGGCCGTGGACCTGGACGAGGGCGTCGGTCTGGTCGTCTTCGCCGCGGATGGTTCGGTCGCCAACCTCGTTTCGCTGCCCACCGAGGACGGTGAGGAGCTGAGCGGTACGGCGGCCTGGTCGCCGGACGGTCGGCTGCTGGCGGTGGAACGGGCCCGGCCGGACCTGCGCCGCGGACTCCGACGCCGAGCTGGAGGAGTACGCCGTCTCATTCATCGAGGTGGACCGGGACGAGCCGGTCCGGTCCGTACACGAGGTGTAGATCGCTGGCGTGGAGTATCTGGACATCGCCGGTTGGCGTTCGGTAGAGCACGTGGTCTTCCTCGAGCACCGCCCGGACGGCATCTCGCTCGTGGTGCGTGACCTGGATGGCCGGGAGCTGGAGCGGCTGGCCACGGTGAGCGCCGACGTGTTCGACGTGCAACTCGCGCCCGGTCTGCTGGGACAGCTGCGGTCACGGCCGCTCGGCACCGACGACGCCGGCCCGCGCCCGTGATCGACGTGGTTAAGCTGGCCCAGCTGCCCGATGATCGTCCGCCCGACCGCGCTGGACCGTGCCAAGGAGGGCGCCGGCGGGCGTCGTCGCGCTGAAGACATGTGGGTCGGCGCTACCGATCGCCGCCGACGCGTACTTCGGGCCCGGGCGATGCTGACGGGTCGCGGAACTCGTTGTCGTACCCTGTGGGGCCCGTAGCTCGGCCCGGATGGCACCAGGATCGCGGCCAGCGGTCCGGGGTTCGTGCGGATCATCGACCTGAGCCGGGCGTGCAACGTGACTATCCGGTCGCCAGTGAAGCGCAGGTGCAGGCCTGGTCGGCGGACGGCCGTGTCGTGGGGTGCATGGTCGGCGAGGACCTGGTGCTGCTGGAACTGCCCAGCGGCCGGATGCGGCCCGTCGAGCTGGGCGGCGAGACGTGTGTGACGGTGGCGTTCAGCCCGGACGCGACCCGCCTGGTGGTCGAGTTGCTCGAGCGCGTGGCCCTCGTCGAATTCGACGAGAGCGGCGTGGTCGACCGGCTGGTGACGCTCCCGACCAAGCCCGGCGAGCAGCTGATCGAGTCGGCCGCGTGGTCGCCGGACGGCCGGCTGGTGGCGTTCCAGCAGGACGGACCCGACGACCCGGACAGCTCCGAAGCCCCGTCGTCCATCGTCTCGTTCATCGAGGTCGACGGCCCCGAGCCGATCCGATCCAGGCATCAGCTGAGCTACACCGGTGACGAATTCAACGATTTCGTGGGCTGGCGGTCGCCCGACCGGGTCGTCCTGCTCGAGTACGAGCCGGGCCAGGACGAGCCGGGCCGCCTCGCGGTGGCGGTGCGGAACCTCGACGGCAGCGCTCGCGAGGTACTCGCCGTCTCCAGCCTGGACCTGCACTCCATCCGATTCGCGACCGGACTGCTGACCGAGCTGCGGGCCCGGCCGGTGGGTGAGGACGACGTCGGCTCGCGGCCGGGGTGGCTCAAGGCACTGTCCACGATGACCGGCGGGCTGGCGACCCGGCTGGTCGACGCCAGATCGCGGCGCTCGTCCCAGAGCTAGCCCAGACGCGCTTTGGGCGACATCTTCGCGGCCATGACCGTGAAGATGCCGCCCAAAGCGGTGTTGGTAGGTCAGTCCTCGCTGGCCGTGCCGGACTTCATGCCCTGCCCGATCAGGTTCATCACGGTCGGGTCGGCGAGCGTGGTGACGTCGCCCATCGAGCGGTTCTCGGCGACGTCCCGCAGCAGCCGGCGCATGATCTTGCCGGACCGGGTCTTCGGCAGCTCCGGCACGAGCAGGATCTGCCGCGGCTTGGCGATCGGGCCGATCTCCTTGGCCACGTGCTGGCGCAGCTCGGCGACGAGCGCCTTGCCGTCCTCGGCCGAGCCGCCGTCACCGCCGCCGCGCAGGATCACGAACGCGACGATGCCCTGCCCGGTGGTCGGGTCGGTCGCGCCGACCACCGCGGCCTCGGCCACCTTCGGGTGGCTGACCAGCGCCGACTCCACCTCGGTGGTGGAGATGCGGTGACCGGAGACGTTCATGACGTCGTCGACCCGGCCGAGCAGCCAGAGGTCGCCGTCCTCGTCCTTCTTCGCGCCGTCGCCGGCGAAGTAGTAACCCTGGTCCTTGAACCGCGACCAGTAGGTCTCCTTGAACCGGTCGTCGTCGCCCCAGATCGTGCGGAGCATCGACGGCCACGGCTCGGTGATGACCAGGTAGCCGCCGCCACCGTTCGGCACCGGCTTGCCCGTGTCGTCGACCACGTCGGCCGCGATGCCCGGGATGCGCCACCTGTGCCGACCCGGGCACCGTCGAGGTGACGCCCGGGCAGCGGGCTGATCATGATCGCGCCGGTCTCGGTCTGCCACCACGTGTCCACGACCGGGCAGTTGTTGCCGCCGATGTGCTCGCGGTACCACATCCACGCCTCGGGGTTGATCGGCTCGCCGACCGACCCGAGCACGCGCAGCGACGACAGGTCGAACTTGGCGGGGAAGTCGTCGCCCCACTTCATGAACGTCCGGATCGCGGTGGGCGCGGTGTAGAGGATCGAGACCTTGTACTTCTCGATCAGCTCCCAGAACCGGCCCTTGTGCGGGGTGTCCGGGGTGCCCTCGTACATCACCTGGGTGGCGCGGTTGGCGAGCGGTCCGTACACGATGTAGCTGTGCCCGGTGACCCAGCCGATGTCGGCGGTGCACCAGTAGACGTCGTCGTCCGGCTTCAGGTCGAAGACCGCGTGGTGCGTGTACGCGGTCTGGGTCAGGTAGCCGCCGGTCGTGTGCAGGATGCCCTTGGGCTTCGCGGTCGTGCCCGAGGTGTAGAGGATGAAGAGCGGGTGCTCGGCGTCGAAGAACTCCGGCGTGTGCTCCTCGGGCTGGCGGTCGACGATGTCGTGCCACCAGACGTCGCGGCCGTCGGTCCACGGCACGTCCTGCCCGGTACGGCGGACGACCAGGACCTTCTCGACGCCGGTGCCCTCGAGCGCCTCGTCGACGGCCGGCTTGAGGGCGCTCGGGGCGCCGCGCCGGTAGCCGCCGTCGCTGGTGATCATGACCTTGGCCGAGCGCGTCGTCGATCCGGTTGCGCAGACTGTCGGCCGAGAAACCGCCGAAGACCACCGAGTGCGGGGCACCGAGGCGGGCACAGGCCAGCATCGCGATCGCCGCCTCGGGCACCATCGGCATGTAGATCATGACCCGGTCGCCGGTCTGCACGCCCAGCTCGATCAGGGCGTTGGCGGCCTTGGAGACCTCGCGCTGCAGGTCGGCGTAGGTGATCGTGCGGGTGTCACCGGGTTCGCCTTCCCAGTGGATCGCGACCTGGTCACCGTGGCCGGCCTCGACGTGACGGTCGACGCAGTTGTAGGCGACGTTCAGCTTGCCGCCCACGAACCACTTGGCGAACGGGGCGTCCCACTCCAGCACCTGGTCCCACGGCTGGGCCCAGTCGAGGCGCTGCGCCTGTTCGGCCCAGAACGCGAGCCGATCGGTGCTGGCCTTCTCGTACGCGTCAGCGGTGACGTTCGCGCTGGCCGCGAGAGCGGCGGGCGGGTCGAAATGGCGCTCTTCGTGAAGCAGGTTGGACAGCCCGGGATTCGAGGCGCTGTTCTCCGCGGTCATCGGTAAGGACCTCCTTGCGGGGTCGCCCCAAGGGTTCAACCTCAAGGGGCTGCGGCACAGGGTGACGGCGGTCAGGTAAACCCTAGTGCCGGACAGCGTCGCCCGCGCGGTGCCCCTGAGATGCGGTCCGTGCCTGATTGGCGCCGAACGGTCACTGATGTGCGACGTACGGCACCCGGCGCCCCTGTGGACAACTTCCGCGGGCCTGGCGGAGACGGCTCTAATGTCTCGGGTCATGTCCTCCGCGGCGCTCAACTCGTGGCAGACGGTCCGGACCTCGCGCCTGGACCGACTGCAGGCCGCGCATGCTGCGATCGGCGGCGCCGGCCCTGGTCGACGATGGGTCACGGAAGAGCTGAACCACGCGATGATCCTGCGCCTCGCGTCGGAATTCCAGGGCTTCGCCCGCGAACTCCACGACGAAGACCGTGAACGCCGTCGCCGCACATCTCGCTCCGAAAGACCCAGGCCTCCAGATCACCATCTCCATCCCGTTCTCCGCCGGCCGTCGCCTTGATCGAGGTAACGCTGAGCCCGCAGGCCTGGACCGTGACTTCGGACTGTTCGGATTCAAGTTCTGGTCAAGCCTGAGACGGCGACATCCGACTAGCCGACCAACTTGGAATGAACGACTAGCGCTGCTGAACCAGGCACGTAACGCGATCGCTCATGACGACATGGAAAGCTGCAATTGGTCGTCGACGCCGGTTGGAGTCCGACACTGCAGTCCGTGCGGCGATGGCTTCTGCGCTGGACGGTTGGCCGGTGGCATGGACGATGTAGTCAGCAGTAGAACTGATGGCCCGTACGGGACGAGTCCGTGGTGAGGAGGTCAGCGTGCGGGAGTTGCCGCGTATCGGGGACCGGGTGACGATCCCGTGGGGACGAGACCAGGCCGACGGCGAGGTCATCGCCGTGTTCACAACGGGATACGCGCCACGCGCCGATGTCGCGGTACCTCTCGAGGGTTCCGACGAGGCGATCATCGTGACCGTCCGGATCGAGTGGATCGAGCCGGCGAAGGCGGCCTGACGCTCAGCCGAGGTAGCGCCGGACGAGCCGGGCCTGGAGCCGGGTCAGGCCACGCACCGCCCAGCAGACGGCGTAGAGCATGACCAAGCCGCCGAGCGCGTGCACGGCCCAGCGGCCGGCGAGCGAAGGGCCACCCCAGTCGGTCGACTCGGAGCCGGGACGCAGCGGATAGAGCAAATTCATCGGCACGCCGACCCAGAGGTACCCGGTGACCACCAGCGCCGCCAGGTTGAGGGGCAGGCTGGCCAGGGCATGGCGGATCGGGCGGCCGACGGCCGTGTCGCCGTCGAGCCGCGGTTCGAGCAGCCGGTCGGCAAGGCGGCGTTGCAGGCGGGCGGCCGCCGCGGCCCGGCCGACGAGGGCCAGCCCGAGCGCGGCCAGGCTGACCGGCACGGCCAGCAGGATGTACAGCGTCCGGCGCCAGGTGTCGGCCACCAGCGGTGCCTGCCACCAGGCGGTGCGGTTCACGGTCTGGCTGGGCACGGCGCGTTCTCCTCGACGTTCGGGCCGCTACCAGGCCGAATACCGATCACGTTCACGTTAGGTGCGGCGTCGCCCAGGTGGCGTCACCCCACGGGCACGCGCCCGGAGTAGCTCCCAGGTATGACGTGCCCCGGCGCCACGCTCGGCGCCGGGGCAGCACGGGGTCAGTCGTTGGCGGACACCGTGGTTTCCGGCTCGGTCTCGGGTCGGCCGGCCGAGCGGCGGTCCCACTCGTCGAGCACGCGCTGGTCGGTGCGCCGGCTCACCAGGCTGCCGATGACGAACGCCGCCAGCCCGCTGCCGAGTCCGACGTAGACCGGCTCGTTGGCGAACACGTCGCCGACCACGAAGATCGTGCCGAGTGTGGCCACGGTGCCGACCGCCATCGCGGCGAGCGCACCGATGTTCGTGCCGCGGCGCCAGATCAGGCCGCCGAGGATCGGCACCAGCAGTCCGCCGACGAGGATGTCGTAGGCCACGGTGAGCGCCTTGACCACGTCCTGCAGCACGCAGGCGATCGCGATCACGACGATGCCGAAGCCGATCAGGTAGAGCCGGCTACCCGCGATCTCGTCCTTCTGCACGAGGGCCTTCTGCTCGGTGTCCGCCGAGGGCCGGCCGCGGAGCACGCCGACGATGTCCTGCCGAGCGACGGTCGCGGTGGCGATCAGGGCACCGCTCGCCGTCGACATGATCGCCGACAGCGCGGCCGCGAGCACCAGGCCGGTGAGCCACGGCGGGAAGCTGCGACTCGGCGATCTCGGCGAACGCGTCGTCCTGGTTCTCCAGCCCCGGCAGCAGCACGGAGGCCGCGGTGCCGATCAGCGCGCCGGCCACGCCGTACGCCAGGCAGTACAGCCCCGACGCCGCGCCGGCCCACCTGGCCACCTCGCCGGTCCGCGCGGTGAAGACCCGCTGCCAGATGTCCTGCCCGATCAGCAGGCCGAAGAAGTAGATGACGAAGTACGTGACGATGCTGCCGGTACCGATGGCGGTCAGGTCGAACGCCTTGTCACCGAGCTCGTCATGGATGCCGTCGAAGCCGCCGGCCCTGCTCCAGGTGAGCGGGAGCAGGATGAAGAAGACGCCGATCGTCTTGATGATGAACTGGACGAAGTCGGTGAGCGTGATCGACCACATCCCGCCCAACGCGGAGTAGAGCACCACGATCCCGCCGCCGAGCAGGATCGACGGGATCCGGCCGAGGTCGAACAGGACGTTGAAGATCGTCGCGTACGCGATCGTCGAGGTGACCGAGAGCATCAGCGTGTAGGCCCACATCACCACGCCGGACAGCACGCTCGACCCGGGGCCATAGCGCAGTTCCAGCATCTCCGAGACCGTGAAGACGCGCAGTCGCTGGATCCTGGACGCGAAGAGCAACGACAGCCCGAGCACGCCGGCGCCGATCGAGACCACCAGCCACATGCCGGAGATGCCGTACTGGTAGCCGAGGCCGACGCCGCCGATGGTCGACGCGCCGCCGAGCACGACCGCGGCCATGGTGCCGGCGTACATCAGCGGGCCGAGCCGGCGCCCGGCCACCAGGAAGTCGGTCTGGGTGGTGGCGCGGCGCTTGCCCCACCAGCCCACGGCGATCATGCCGGCCAGGTAGATGACGATGACGACGATGTCCACGAGCACCTCCGGTGCGCGGTTGGGGGCGCCGTCAGCACCTGGGCGAACGGCTCGGAGCCGACCGGGACCGGTCGGATGCTGTGTTCTCTATGTGGCCCTCGGTCCGGGGCCGTGCGGTGTCGCCCGCGGTCAGTCGGTCTGGATCGCGATCAGCGTGGGTCGGTCGGCGGTGAAGGCTTTGGCCACCTCGGTGGTGACGTCGGCCAGCGTCTCGGCCTTGATCCCGTACGCGCCGAACGCGCGCGCCAACATCGGGAGGTCGGGGGTGTTCAGGTCGACGCCGACGCGGGGGATGCCGCGGCTGTCCATGGCGTCACGGATCTCGGCGTAACCCCCGTTGTCCGCGACCACGATCGGGATCGGCAGCCCCAGCGCCACCGCGGTCGCCAGCTCCTGCACCGAGAAGAGCAGGGCACCGTCGCCGAGCAGCGCGACCACCGGCCGATCGGGCGCCGCGATCTTGGCGCCGATCGCGGCCGGCAGGCCGTAGCCGAGCGTGGCGTAGCCGGCCATGTAGAGCAGGCTGTGCGGTCGCTCCGCCTTCATGAAGTGCACGGCGCCGTAGTAGGTCACCTGCGAGCTGTCGCCGGCCATGATCGTGTCCGGCGGCAGGGCGGCCTGCACGGCCTCGACCAGGGGGCGGACCGCCAACCCGTCCGGCCTGGCCTCGGCGACGCAGGACTCCCGCAGGCTGCGGGCGCGGGCGATGGTGGCCGGCGTCATGCCGGCCGGCGCGGACTCCAGCGTCAGCTCGCTCGCCGAGTCCGAGCCGCTCACCGATGGCGGTCAGCACCCTGGCCGCGTCGCCGTGCAGCGTGACGTCGGCGGCCAGGTTCTTGTTGAGCTGGCCCGCGTCGATGTCGACCCGGATCACGTATTGGGCGGTGAGCGTGCCGCCCCACAGGTCGGAGTCGCCCAGTTCGGTGCCGACCGCGAGCACCACGTCGGCCAGCGTGACGGCCTGCTGCGCGGCGCGGAGCCGGATCGAGGCGCCGAGCGAGAGCGGGTGGCTCTCGGGCAGGACGCCTTTGCCGTTGCACGTGGTGAGCACGGGTGCGCCGCAGAGTTCGGCCAGTTCACGCAGCTCGCTGACCGCGTCGACCGAGCCGCCACCGACGATGATCAGCGGCCGGGTGGCGCCGGCGAGGGCGGTCGCGGCGGCGTCGAGCGCGGTCGGGTCCGGCTGCGGACCGGGTCGCTCGTGGTAGAGCGGTGGCGCACCGGCCCACGGCTCGTCGAGCACGTCGACGGGCACCTCCACATGCACCGGTCGTGGCCGGGCACCGGAGAACGACGCGAACGCCTCGGCCACCGCGTCGGCGGCCTCGGACGGCGAGGAGACCCGGCGGCTCCAGCGCAGCAACCGGTCCATCGCACCGGTTGAGTCCTTGGTCTCGTGCAGGTAGCCCACGTCGTGTCCGCGCAGGCCACGGGGGACGCCGGGGGAGATGACGAGCATCGGGATCGAGTCGGCGTAGGCGGTCGCGGCGGCGGTGATCACGTTGGTCAGCCCGGGTCCCGCGGTCGTGATGACCACGCCCGGCCGACCCGAGACGCGGGCGTACGCGTCGGCGGCGTACCCGGCGCCCTGCTCGTGCCGGGGGGTGATGTGTTCGATGCCCAGCCGGGTGAGGTGCCGGTACAGCTCCAGATTGTGCGTGCCGGGAATGCCGAAGACGGTGTCCACCCCGAGCGAGCGCAGCGTCTCGATCACGGCGGCACCACCATTGCGGAACGTGTTCGTCATGAACTGACCTCCCGGTTCCGCGCCAGCACTGACAACAGTTCATACCCCACGTGAGCCGCAGCGATACCCGTGATCTCCGCATGGTCGTACGCGGGGGCCACCTCGACGATGTCCGCGCCGACCACTCGGCGGCCGGCCAGAGCGCGCAGGATCGCGAGAAGTTCTCGGCTGGACAGGCCGCCGGCTTCCGGGGTGCCGGTGCCCGGTGCGTGCGCGGGATCCAACACGTCGATGTCGATCGAGACGTAGACCGGACGGTCGCCGAGGCGCGCGCGCATCTTCTCGATGATCGCGCGCACGCCCGTCTCGCCGACCTCGGTGCTGGGCAGCACCTGGAATCCCAGCACCGCGTCGTCCGTGAGATCGGTGTCGGAGTACAGCGGGCCACGGATCCCGATGTGCAGGCAACCCGTCGGGTCGAGCAGGCCCTCTTCGGCGGCCCGGCGGAACGGGGTGCCGTGGGTGTAGGGCGCGCCGAAGTAGGTGTCCCAGGTATCGAGGTGGGCGTCGAAGTGCACTACCGCGATCGGGCCGTGCAACGCGTGCATCACCCGCAGCGCCGGCAGCGCGATGGTGTGGTCGCCGCCGAGGATCAGGGGGAGCGCGCCGCCGGCGGTCAGCTCGCTCAGCCCGTTCTCCACTTCCTTGATGGCCTCGTCGATCGAGAACGGGTTGCAGGCGAGGTCGCCCGCGTCGGCCACCTGCTGCGCGGCGAAGGGGTGTACGCGCAGCTCAGGGTTGTACGGGCGGAGCAGCCGGGAGGACTGGCGGATGTGGGCCGGCCCGAACCGCGCCCCGGGACGGTAGGAGACGCCGCTGTCGAACGGCACGCCCACCACGGTGACATCGGCCCGCTCCACCTCGTCCAGCCTGGGAAGCCGGGCGAACGTCGCGGGGCCTGCGTACCGCGGCACTTTGGTGGCGTCGACCGGCCCGCGGGGGTTCTTCACGGTAGCGCTGGATTTCGGGGTGCCGGCGGGGACGGGTGGCTCCGGGACGCTCATGAGGCGGCCTCCGGGGTGAGCATCGCGGCGCTGCCGGAGCGGGGGTGGCCGGCGGGGTACGCGGTCATGAAGCGGCCACCGGGGTGAGCATCGCAGCGACGCGGGCGCGGGGGTGGCCGGCGGGGTACGCGGTCATGAGACGGTGTCCGGGGTGAACATCGCAGCGACGCGAGAGCGCGGAGCGGAGGTGATCGGCGGGGCGCAGTCTCATGAGTGCTCTCCTCGGGCTGCGATGCGCGGAGGGGTGACGCTCGTTGTGTCGTGACGGTACACTTCTGTTGCTCGTTAGGACACCCCTTGTTCGGGGTGGATTTGCGCATACACGCCGCCCAGCAGCGCTGTAGTCACGTGCTGGGTCCGTGTACGGTCCGGACCGCGAGGTCAGGCGCGATCACGAGGAGCGTTCCAGCGATGCCACAGGCGATACCCCTCCCCGCTCGCGAACGCGCGCCCATCGGTCCCCGGCTCCGCGCCGCCCGCAAGGCCCGCCGGCTCACCATCGAGGCCCTGGCCGATGCGACCGGCCTCACCAAGTCGTTCCTCTCCAAGCTCGAGCGCGACGCCACCAGCGCCTCGGTCGCCTCGCTGCTCCGGGTCTGCGACGCGCTCGGCCTGCGCCCCGGGACCTTGTTCGACCCGCCCACCACGTCGCTGGTCCGGGGGGACGAGGCGCCCGAGGTGAACTACGGCGGCGACGGAGTCGAGGACGCGCTGCTCACGCCGGGCTCGGAGGGCAAGGTCATGGTCGTCCGGTCCGACATCCGGCCCGGCGGCACCAGCGGCGACGAGCTGTACACGATGGACGCCGAGATCGAGGTGGCCCACGTGCTCGACGGCCAACTGGAGCTCACCTTCGGCACGGCGGTCCACCTCCTGCTCGCCGGCGACACCCTGACCTACGACCCGCGCGAACCGCACAGCTGGCGCAATCCCGTCGACCGACACGTCGCAGCGGGTGCTCTGGCTGCTGACGCCCGCGCCGTAGCCGGCGTGGGCGTAGGGGCGGCGTCGAGGGCGTCGGGGGCGTCGGCCCGCGCCGGGGTGTGGAGGGCGTCGCGCGGCGGCGGGGGCGTGGGGCGGCGTCGGCCCGCGCCGAAGGTGGCGGCGGGTGGCGTCGAGGGCGTCGGGTGGCAGTGGCCCGGGCCGAAGGTGGCGTCGGGTGGCGTCGGGTGGCGTCGAGGGCGTCGGGTGCCGCGCCGTCGCGCGTCGGACGGCTCGGCGCTTCGCTGATTCGGCCGTGGGTCCAGCGATACCTTCGGGCGGGGCTCGCGCCGCGCACTCGGGCCGATCCCTTACCGTCAGGGCCGTGACCTCTGGTATCGCTGATCCTCTCGCACCGCTCCTCGACCTTCCCGATGTCGCCGAGGCCGCCGCGGCAGCCCGGGACGCCATCGACCGGCTACTCGGCCACCGCGCGCTGCGCCGGACCAGCGGCCCGGTCAGCGCCGAGTCGGTGCTGCGCGGCGCCCGTGCGTCGGCCGCGCTGGAGGGCGCCGCGTACGAGCTGGACGAGGTACGGGCCGGCACGGTCACCGATCCGGTCGTGCAGGGAGCGCTGCGGGTCGGCGGTGGGCTCGGTCCGCTCGCCGACACGTGGGAGCGTGCGCCGCGCCAGGTGCTCGCCAAGCTGCACCTCCTGGCCGCCGCCGGAACGGTGCCGGAGTCCGCGTTGGGTCGTCCCGCCGCGACGCCGGAGATCGCCGACCGGCTCGACGGTCTGGCCGGACTCATCGCCGGGGGAACGTCCGTGCCCGCCGTGATCGTGGCGGCCGTGGTGCACGGCGAGCTGCTGGCCATGGCGCCCTTCGCCGGCCCGAACGGGGTCGTCGCGCGAGCCGCCTCCAGGCTGACGCTGATCAGCCGGGGCCTGGACCGGAAGGCAGTGTCGGTGCCGGAGTCCGGGCACCTCACCCGGCAGCCCGAGTACGTGGGCGCCGCCCATGCCTACGCGACCGGCACGCCGGACGGCGTCCGCGCCTGGATCAAGCACTGCTGCGCGGCGGTCGTGCTCGGTGCCGACGAGGGACTGCTCATCTGCGAGCAACTCAACGGCTGACCGTCGTCATGCCAGCCGGGTCGGCGGTCAGGTCAGGGGAGCAGGCCGGCGACGACCTCGGCGGCTGGCGCGTCGCGGTCGACCGTCTCCGGGTCCGCCTTGGCGAGGGATCCTCGCGCGACCGAGCCCCAGAACGCCGCCATCGCCTCGAACAGCGCGGGCGAGAGGCCGGCACCGGCCTGCGTGGCGGCGATCTCCAGCATCTCCGGCACGTACCGATCGGCCTTGGTCGCGGCGACCGCGGCTGACCCTGGCGCGTCGATCGCGATGCTACTCAGCTCGAGCTCCTGGAGCAGCGTGTCGAGGACGCCGTGGTGCTGAGCCGTGATCATGGCGCTGGCTCCGAGCGCGACCAGTCCCTTGTAGACGGATGCGGAACACATCTTCAGCGCCGAGGCGTCGCCGGGCCGGTCGCCGAGCAGGCGGACGTCCACGCCGGGCCAGGGCAACGCCGCGAGCTCGCCCGCCCGGACTCCGGAAAGGTAGACCCGCGTCGCGTTCGCGCGCATCGCCGGCGGCGGACCGGAGATCGCGCCGTCCACGAAGTCGAGCTGCGCGGCCGCCAGGACGCTGGCGACTTCGGCGACGGTGGTCGGCGCGATCGCGTTCAGATCGGCGAACAGCGGGCGGCGTCCGACCCGCAGCGCCGCCGCGGCGACTTCCCGCGCGATCGGTACGGCCTGCGCCGGTGGCGCGACCGAGAGGACCAGGTCGGCCGCAGCGACCACCTCGTCCAGCGTGGGCAGCAGTTCCAGGCCGGCGTCGGCGGCGAGCCGGACCGTCCGCGCGCTGCGGCCCTCGGTGGTCGCCACGACTCGGCTGCCGCCGGCGGCGAGCGCCGCACCGAGAGCGCCGCCCATGTGGCCGGGGCTCACCACGGCGACGGTGCCGATCGGATCCGTGGCCACTAGCTCGGCGGCCGGCCGTAGACCGTGCCGGGCGGGTTCTGACGCCGTGAGTGCTGGCCATAGCCCTGGTCTTCCGGCTGCGGCTCGGCGTCGTACTGGCTCGGGTCGTACTGCGTCTGCTCGTACGGTCCGGGCTCCCGCGCGCCTGGCGTCGGCTCGTAGCGCTGCGGCTCCTGGGGAAGCTGGCCGTAGAGCTGCGTGGGCTGGACCTGCGGCGCCGGCCACGACGAATCGGATCCCTGCTGCCGGGTGGCGTCCCACTGCGGCTCGCCGTACTGCCCACCCTGCTGAGCCGGGGCACTGTCGGCGGCACCGTACTGGCTGCCGTGCTGTGCCGGGGATTTGTCGGCGGCGCCGTACTGACTGCCGTATTGAGCCGGCGCGCTGTCGGCCGCGCCGTACTGGCCGGCCCCGGCGCCCGCGCCAGAGCCAGGGTTGGCTCCGCCGTAGAGGCTGGTCGCGCCGTCGACTGAGCCGTACAGGCTGGTCGCGCCGTCGGCCGCGCCGTACTGGCTGGGCACTCCCGAGCTGGGTCGGTCTCCCGCCACGGGCCGGTCCGGGAGAGGCTGGCCGGACACCGGCGAGTCGTAAGCCGCCCGCGGTTGTCCCGAGACGGGGGCGTCGTAGGTCGATCGCGGCTGGGCGGAGACCGGTGCGTCGAAGTGGTTCGCGTGCGCCCCGGGCCCGGAGGTGGGCACGGCGGCGCCGTAGAACGGGCTGTCGGTACGCGGCGCACCGCGCGGCGGCGTCTCGGGCTTCGCCGGGCGGGGGAGCACGACCCGCTCGATGCCGAGCACGTTGAGGACCGCGCCGGCCACGGCCAGCAGCGCCATGAGCAGCATCAGATAGCCGCCGAACGAGAACGAGAGCCTCGTGTCGAAGGCAGTGGTGGCGGGAACCTTGCCGACCGCGGCCGAATAGTCGGCACCGAAGATGACGCTCTTGCGCGATACCGCGTAGCCGATCAGCGTCACGGCGGAGAACAGCGCGAACACGAGCTGGAGCTGCGGCAGCGTGAACGTGAGGAACCGCGCCTCGTTGCCACGGAAGTACTTGTGTGCGGTGATCGCCAGGACCATCAGCGCCGCGAGCACGACGAACCAGGTGAGCGGCGCCATGAACGTCTGAGTGCTCCACGCCGTGAACCAGGTGGAGAGGTCGTTCTTCTTGAGATCGTCGGTCAGCTTGGCGCTGTCATAGCTGACGAAGGGGGTGAAGGAGGCGAGGAAGAGCACGATCGCCGCGACGCCGGCCAACAGGTCGCCGAGCAGCAACGGACGGTTCGGCAGATTCACCTTCGGCCGCCGGCTGTGCGGGGGCGTCGCGGACTGGTCGGCCTGGTCCGAACCGCCACGTCCGAAACCGAGCTTGCCGAGCACTCCGCTCTCGCGGGGCCGGGCCTCGGAGCGGGGACGGTACTGGTCCTCAGCTGGCACGGCGTGGCCGCTGGCCTGACCCATCGGCGGGATGGCTGGCGGTAACGGCTCAAGCCAATTCGTTGGCTGAGCCGGCTCGCCACTGCCCTCATGTGGATACATGCTGGCGCTCTCTCCTCGGTCCGTGGGGTGGGCCTGGTTACGCACCCTGGCCGCTGCCCTTCCGGTGCGGTGCGAACGTCAGCATAACCGCGAGTGATCCGGTGGGCCTTTCGAGCGGGCCGGCCTGTGGACAACCGCGGCCCGCTGAGGGGACACGACGGGCGAAGTCCGGACAGGAAGACGGCGCCCCAACGAGGAGGCGCCGTCACGCACAGTCGCTCCGAGTTACCAAGCGTGCACCTTCTCGACGAACACGAGCACTAAGTCTCGTCTCGACGTGCCTCCCGCGGCTGGTCGCGCGTGGGTGCTCGGTGACCGTGCACGGAGCCCGTTCTCCGAGGGGAAATCCCCTCTTCCTGCGAGGTCCGTGACCTCTTTCTACGCTCGCTACGCCCGATATGGAAGACCCCGGCTCCGGTAAGTCTGTACTCCCAAGTAGCTCGCCGGGCACTGCTCCGCGGCGGCGGGAGGGCCGATCAGGCGACCGCGCGCGTGCGCTTGTAGCGCCCGTACCAAAGCAGGCCGGCCACCGTGACGGGGCTGATGCCGATGGCCGTCGCGGCGATGATCGGGGTCGACGGGTGGCTCAGATAGGAGAACCGGCGGCGCGCCGCGACGGGCCGCCGGAACGTCACGACCGGCCAGCCACGCTCGACTGCCAGCCGCCGAAGGCCCGATCGGGGTTGACCGCGGAGGGGTGGCCACGCACTCGAGCATCGGCACATCGGTGAGGAATCGCTGTAGGCGAAGCACTCGTCGAGGTCGTATCCCTCCGATTCGGCCAGCTCCTTGATCGCGGTGGCCTTGTTCGGCCCGTCCGCGTAGTATTCGATCTCGCCGGTGTAGCGGCCGTGCTCGACCACCATGCGGGTGGCGATGACCCGATCGACGCCGAGCAGCTCGCCGATAGCCGACACAACCTCCTCGCCCCAGCAGGAGACGAGCATGACATCTCGCCCGGCGGCGCGGTGCTCCTCGATGAGCGCGGCGGCCTCGTCGTAGATGATCGGGTCGATCAGCTCGTGCAGCGTCTCCGCCACGATCTGGCGCACCTGCTCGACATCCCAGCCGGTGCACAGCTCGGTGAGGTAGTCCCGCATCCGCGACATCTGCGCCTCGTCGGCGCCGTTGAGGAGATACACAACTGCGCGTAGCTGCTCTTGAGGACGGCTCGGCGGTTGATCAGGCCGCCTTGATAGAACGGTTTTCCGAACGCGAGCGCGCTGGACTTGGCGATGACGGTCTTGTCGAGATCGAAGAATGCGGCGCGGGACCCATCTTGATCTAGGGCCTCGACTGACGCACGGTTTCGAGCACTCTGTACGAGGAGAACCCGTTCCGGGTTTCATGGTACCACGGGCCGTAGCCCCGTTATTCTCCGGACGACCTCGGTAACCGCACCCCCCCCGCGGTCCGGGCGGGTTCGGCTCGGCCCCCCCGGAGCCGGACCCCGACGGCCCCCGCCCACCCCCCCGGCGGGGGCCGTCCCCTATCTCGGGACCATCGTCGCCCCGCCACGCTGCGCTTTCGCGTCAAGTGTCGATCCAGACCGGCCTCTCGGGGCGGACGCCCGCATAGCACTTTCATCGGGTAGAGCCGCGGTTTTCCACAGCGCGTGCTCCCCTCCACAGCTCCCTGCCCGCCCCTGGCCCAGGCTCCTCGCCAGCCGACGGTGGTGTCGTTCCGACGACCCAGGAGGCGGCACGTGAGCGAGCAGAGCACGAGACCGAATACACAGAGCCACCTCGTCGGCCTGCACGTCGGGCCGGCCGCATGAGTTAGGGCGCCGGGCCAGAGGGTGGACGAGTCCGCCCCGCCCTGGAGGTATCCGTGAGCGCCACTGCGCCTCCTCCGCCCACTCCTCGTCACGCAGGACGAGGACATCCTCGAGGACCTGTTGCGGCTCGGCGTGGCGGCCGGGGTCGAGTTCAGCGTCGCCCGGGACGCCATCGACGCTCGGCGGCACTGGCTGGCGGCCACGCTCGTGATCGTCGACGCGGCGCTCGCCGCCGCCTGTGTGCGCGCTCGGCTGGCTCGCCGGCGCGGCGTCGTGCTGGCCACCCGTGGCCGAGTGCCCACGCTGGCGCAGCTGCCCCACCACGCCGGTCCGCCCGGCGTCAGTTCCATCGCTGGCGGCCTCGCCGCGCTGGCAGCGGTGTGGCCGCCGTACCGGCTCGACGGCAGCCGGGTCGAGACCCCGTCGTCGGCCGACGAGTTGTGGTCACTGGCGACCGAACTCGGGGCCGCCCAGCTGGTGTTTCTGCCCGCCGCCGAACGATGGATCGTCGATCGCCTCGGCGACTCGGTGGCGGGACCCAGCGGTCGCGGCCGGGTGGTCGGCGTCGTCGGCGGTCGCGGTGGCGCCGGTGCGAGCGTGCTCGCTTCCGCTCTCGCGATCACCGCGGCGCGCAAGGGGTCGCGTGCGCTGCTGGTGGACGCCGACCCGCTGGGCGGTGGTCTCGATCTGGTGGTCGGTCGCGAGACCGCCGAGGGGCTGCGCTGGCCGGATCTCGCCGACACCGAGGGTCGGATCAGCCCGTCGGTGCTCCTCGACGCGTTGCCCCGGGTCGGCGAGACGTGCGTGCTGTCCTGGGACCGAGGCGATCTGCTCACGGTGCCGCCAGCGGCCGTCGACGCGGCGATCGAGGCCGGACGGCACGGTGCGGACCTGGTCGTCATCGACCTGCCGCGCCGGCCGGACGAGGCCGCGGTACAGGCGTTGCAGAGCGCGGACGTCGTGCTGCTGCTGGTGCCGGCCGAGGTCAGGGCGTGCGCCGCGGCGGGCCGGGTGGCGACGATGATCCGCCCGCACTGCGCCCGGCTGCTCTGTGTGGTGCGAGGGCCGGCTCCGGCCGGACTGCGGTCGCGGGATCTCGCGTCCGCGCTCGGGCTGCCACTCGCGGGCGTCCTCAGATCGGAGCCCGGACTCGCCGCGGCGCTGGAGCGAGGCGACGTGCCGGCCAGTAGCGGCCGCGGACCGTTGGCCGAGTTCTGTGGCCGTCTGCTCGACGATCTCGATCATCTGTCGGTGGCGGCGTGATGACGCCGTCGGCCGATGATCTCGTCACCCGGGTCCGTCGCCGGCTTGCCGCCGAGGGCCAGTCGCCCACGCCCGCCGCGGTCGCCACCGCGGTGCGGGCCGAGCACGCGGCTCCGGTCGGGCGACCAGACGTTGCTGCGGCTCACCACCCGACTCCGCTCGGAACTCGTCGGCGCCGGCCCGCTGGAGCCGCTGCTGGCAGATCCAACCGTCACAGACGTGCTGGTCAACGGCGCCGACGAGGTCTGGGTGGACCGGGGCGACGGGCTGGTGCGGGCGCACGTCGTGCTCGGCGACGAGGCTGCGGTGCGGCGGCTCGCCCAGCGGCTCGCCAACGCGTGTGGACGCCGGCTCGATGACGCTCAGCCGTTCGTCGACGCGCGGCTCCCGGACGGAACGCGGCTGCACGCCGTGCTGCCGCCGATCGCCGGCAGGGGCGTCTGCCTGTCCCTGCGCACGTTCCGGCCACGGGCGTTCACCGTCGAGGATCTGGTCGGCGTGGGACGCTGAGCCCGATCGCCGCGAATGTCCTGCGGGCGATCGTCAAGGCCAGGCTGGCGTTCCTGGTCACGGGTGGCACCGGCAGCGGGAAGACGACCCTGCTCGCCACGATGCTCGGACTTGTCGCGCCGACCGAGCGGATCGCCCTCGTGGAGGATGCCGCCGAGCTTCGTCCCGCCCATCCGCACGTCGTCGCCCTCGAAGCGCGGCCGGCCAACGCCGACGGGGCCGGGGCGGTGACCCTGCGGGAGCTGGTCCGGCAGGCGCTACGGATGCGGCCGGACCGGATCGTGGTCGGTGAGTGCCGTGGCGCCGAGGTGGCCGAGCTGCTCGCCGCCCTCAACACCGGTCACGACGGCGGCGCCGGCACCCTGCACGCCAATTCACCCGCCGACGTACCGGCCCGGCTCGAGGCGCTCGCGGCCACCGGTGGCATGGGCCGCGATGCCCTGCACAGCCAGCTCGCGGCCGCGCTGCACTGCGTCATCCACGTCCGGCGCCGGCCCGCTGGTCGGCTGGTCGAGGAGGTCTGCGTCCTGGTTCGCGAGTTGAACGGCCACGTGGTGCCGGTGACCGCCTGGCGTGCGGACGGGGAGCTGGCGCGCGGTGCCGCGATGCTCGGCACGCTGCTCGCCCGGCGCGGCGTCCACAGTCCGCTGTCGGCGGTGGCGCGATGAGCTGGGTGGCTGCGGCCGCGGTCGTGGCCGCCGGGGTTCTGATGGCCGTGCCGAGTGGTGGCGCTCGACGACGGCTACGTACGGTGAGTGCCGGTCGGCGACAGCGGCGCATTCGGCATCCGGCGGTCGAGCGCCGCGGCCGTCTGGTCAGGGCTGGCGCACCACAGGCGGTGCCTGCGGTCGTCGCCCTCACCGCGGGGCTTGTCGGCGTGGTGGCCGGCGGCCCGGTCGCCGGGCTGGCCGGTGCTCTGTACTGCGGCGGCGGGCCCGCGGACTACTGCGCCGTCACGCGGCTCGGGCCCGCACGCAGGCTCAACTGGCGGGCCTCGACGCGGTCGCCGGGCTGGCCGACGACCTGCGCGCTGGTCGCACACCGACCCAGGCGCTCGCCGCTGCGGTGACCACGATCGAGCCGGTCGTGGACGAGCCGGCTCGCCGAGCGCTACGGGCGGTCACCGGGCAGAGCGCCTCGGGCGCCGACCTCGTAATGGCCCTGAGCGCGGTGCGGTACCCCGGTCTGACCGGCACCTTCGAACGGCTCGCCGCGGTGTGGCGGCTGAACGACGCTGGCGTGCCACTCGCCGAACTCCTCGACACGTTGGAATCGGAGCTCAGGGCGCACCGGCGGGCAACGGACCGCGCCGCCGCCCAACTCGCCTCCGCGCGGACCACGGCCCGGCTGCTGGCCGGCCTGCCTCTGGTCGGGTTCCTGCTCGGGTTCGGACTTGGCGTCGACCCGCTGCGGATCGTCCTGCACACCGTGCCAGGAGGAGCGTGCGCGACGCTCGCGCTCGTGCTCCAGTGCGCCGGTCTGGCGTGGACGGAGCGGATCGGTCGGGCGGGGATGCCGACATGAACCGAGCCTTCGACATATCGGCCATGGGTTCGGTCGCCGGTGCACGACCGGGAGCTGCGGCACTGGTCGCCGCGGCGGCGATCAGCCTCGCCGCACTCCTGCTGGCTGTCGGCCGAAGCTCGCCTAACGCTCGACGACGGATGGCGGCCATCGCTCGGCCCGATCCGGCGCCACCGCAGGACCTGACGGGTCTGCGCTTGTGATCCGGGCGGGTTCGGGTCGGTCTCATCAGGATCGTCGCGGTGCTCGCCGGGTTGGCCGTCGCGTTGCTGCTCGGCGGCGTCGTCGGGGTGGCCATCGGCGCTGGGGTCGCGATGGCGCTGGACCGATGGCTCCGGATGCTCGAACCCAGAGCGGTCCGCGCGGAACGTGTGGCGGTGGCCGAGGCGCTGCCGTTCGCGGCGGACCTGCTCGCCGCCGTGCTGCGGTCCGGCGCGCCGACCGCGCGAGCCGTCGCCCAGGTGGCGGGCGCCGTGGGCGGACCGCTCGGCGATCGCCTCGCCACTGTGGCCCGGAGTCTCGGCCTGGGTGCGCCCGCCGAGGAGGCCTGGCAGGTGCTGGCCGGCGTGCCGGCTGCGGCGCCGCTCGTGCGGGCGGCCGTCCGGGCGAACGAGAGCGGCGCGGCGCTGGCCGGTGCCTGCGCCCGGCTCGCCGCCGAGCAGCGTGCTGGCCACGACGCGGCGGCCGACGCGGCGGCTCGACAGGCGGGCGTGCTGGTGGTGCTGCCGCTCGGGTGCTGCTTCCTGCCGGCGTTCGTGCTGCTCGGCGTCGTCCCGATCGTGTTGGGGGTGCTCGATGGACTGCAGCTGTGACCTGGCCTCGGCGCCGGGGGAGGGCGCCGAACTGGATTGCCGATCGAGAGCGCCTCGACCGGATAGGTGGGGCGGTGCGGTCTCGATCGGATTGCTCGACCGGGACGGCGTCGGCCGCTCAGCCGAGTCGGAGCCGTTCCGATCGGATTGCCGGCCGGGGCGGTCCCGGCCGGAGAAAGGGGAGAGCGATGGCGTGGATGAGGATTGCCCGCAGGCTCGGACGGTTCCGGTTGCGCGGGGACGATGGGATGAGCACGGCCGAGTACGCGGTGGGCACGGTGGCCGCCGTCGCGTTCGCCGGCATTCTGCTCAAGGTGGTGACGTCCCCGGGGGTCCAGTCGGCATTGGCCGGGATCATCAACCGCGCGCTGGACGCATAGCTCAGGCCCGGGCGTGGGTGTCGCGATGGTTGACACCCCGTCCGGGTCGGACGGACAGGGCCGGTTCGGGTGGTCGGAAGGACCGGCGGCGCCGTCGGTGGTTGTTCGGTGGCCTGCCTCGACCGGGCGGTGCACCCGCTGCCGAATGGTCGCCGCTCGGTGCTCGTGACCGCGGATCGGCGACGGTCGAGTTGGCGGTGGCGCTGCCGGTGCTCGTGTTGCTGCTCGCCGTGGCGGTGACCGCGGTCTCGGCGGTGACCAATCAGCTCCGTTGCGTCGACGCGGCGAGGGAAGCGGCGCGGGCCGCCGCGCGGGGTGCTCCGGACGCGGCAGCGGTCGGTCGCCGGGTCGCGCCGACCGGCGCCCAGTTGACCGTCGAGAGTGGAGGGAGCAGGTCCGGGCGGTCGTTCGGTTCCGGGTCAGGCCGCTTGGTGGCTGGCTTCCAGGGCCCGAGGTGTCGGCCACGGCGGTGGCGGAGCCGGAACCAGGCGAGCCGGGAGCCACGCCATGACCGATGCGCGAGGCCGGCCGCGCAGCGGCGCCCCGGGCGTGGAGACCCGCGGTCGGCCGGTGCCGGCCCGGTGGCGGCGCCCGCCGGGCGGCGCACCGGCATCGACGCGGCTGGCGCCGCGCTTAGCGGTGACGTGTTGGCCTGGCGCTGGTCCGGACCGCGGCTCGGCGTCGATCTGGGTGCTGGCCGCGGGTGCGCTCGTGATCGCGTGTGGGCTGATCGGTGCGGCGCTGGGCGCGGCCGTCGTCGCGCGGCATCGGGCCGGTGTCGGCCGCCGACTTCGGTGCGCTCGCGGCGGCGGTACACGCGATCGAGGGTGAGGCCACGGCCTGCGACCGGGCCGCCGCGATCGTCGCCGAGAACGGCGGTGACCTCGTCAGCTGTCATCTCGACGGCATGGACGCGACGGTCACGGCCGCGGTCGCGCTCGCTGGGCTGGCCGCGGGGTTCGGCCCGGCGACCGCCCGAGTCGCGTGCCGGCCCGGTACGAGACGACTCCCGTGCCGGCGTCGCCGGTCCGGTGCGCGGGCCGGCCCGGCGCGAATCGTGTCGTGGGGCGAGGTTCTAGCGAGACTCGGCGGCCGGTGCCGCGATCGGCTCGAGCGAGATGTCCTGCTCGGCGGTGTCGGCTTCGATCGCGGCCTCGGCCGTGCGGCGAGCCCGCCGCCGACGCCGCCAGCTCGCGAAGCTGACCTTCACCAGGCCGAGGCCGAACGCGAGCACCAGCCCGAGCGCCAGTCCGATCAGTACCAGCGTTCGCGCGGAGAGGTTCGGCAGGATCAGGCCGTAGAACTCCGCCTCGGTGCTTCCGCCTGCTGCGAGCACGAACCCCACCAGGAACAGCGCTGCCAGCACGACGAGCAGTACTCCGACGGCGATCATCTCTCGGTCTCTCCCAGCTTGCGGTTCTGGACGTCCGCAGCCTTGGCGCCGCCCGGAGCCATTCTGCCCGGCTCTCGGGCCTGGCGTCGCATCGCCGGGCGTGGCGACGACGCGCTAGCTACGCTCACCAGCGCGAATACGGATTTCCGCCGGATCGCCCTCGTCCAGCCGTTCGCCCGCTCCCGCGTCGGAGTCCGCCGCCACGGCCTCCAGCCGTCAGGCCTCGTCCAGGTCGGCGGGGTCGGCCGCGCCGAGGCCCGGCCGCTCGGTGTCGGCAGCAGCGAGCCGGCGCAGCACCGCGCCCAGCACGCGCACCGCACCGACCTTGTCCAACGGGTCGTTGCCGTTGCCGCACTTCGGCGACTGGACACAGGACGGGCAGCCGGTTTCGCAGCCGCAGCCCTCGATCGCGGCCCTGGTCGCCGAGAGCCAGGTCTGCGCGGCGCCGAAGCCACGCTCGGCGAAGCCAGCCCCTCCCGGGTGCCCGTCGTAGACGAAGACCGTCGGGAGGCCGGTGTCCGGATGCAGCTCGGTCGAGAGACCGCCGATGTCCCAGCGGTCGCAGGTGGCGACGAGCGGCAGGAGCCCGATCGCGGCGTGCTCGGCGGCATGCACCGCGCCGGGTACGTCCTCGATCACGCCGGCGTCCCGGAGCGCGTCATCGGTGATCGTGTACCAGACCGCCTTGGTGCTCAGCTGGCGCGCGGGCAGATCCAGCGGCTGCTCGTCGATCACCTCGCCGGTGGCCAGCCGCCGGCGCAGGAAGCTCACGACCTGGTTCGTGACGTCCACGGTGCCGAAGTACAGGGTGACGTCGCCGGCCTCGATCCGCTGATCGACGGTGACGACCTCGAGGTCCGTGGTGTCCCGGGCGTGGGTGGTCCAATCCGGGTTGGCGGCCCGCACCAGGGCCACGGCGCCATCGAGGTCCAGCTCCTCGACGAGGAACGTCTCGCCCTGATGGAGGTAGACGGCGCCGGCGTGGACGGTGGTGTGGGCGGCGCCGGCGTCGACGGTGCCGAGCAGGCGCCCGGTGGCCTCCTCGACCACGGCCACCGGTTCGCCGCCGGTGCCGCGGATGTCGGCCTCGGGGCGATCACGCGAGGTCCAGAACCAGCCCGCCGGCCGGTGCCGGAGCACGCCCGCCGCGACCAGCGAGTCCAGCGCCTCCCGGGCCACGGCGCCGCCGAAGAGTGGCAGGTCGGCCTCGGTGACGGGCAGCTCTGCGGCGGCACAGCACAGCTGCGGCGCGAGCACGTACGGGTTCGCCGGGTCGAGCACCGTGGCCTCGACCGGCCGGCTGAACACAGCCTCGGGGTGGTGCACCAGGTAGGTGTCGAGCGGGTCGTCGCGGGCCACGAGTACCGCCAGCGAGCCCTGCCCGGAGCGCCCGGCCCGCCCGGCCTGCTGCCAGAGCGACGCCAGCGTGCCGGGATAGCCGGTGAGCAGCACGGCGTCCAACCCGGTCACGTCGACGCCCAGTTCCAGCGCGTTGGTGGTGGCCACGCCGAGCAGTTCGCCGGAGGACAGCGCCGCCTCGAGCGCACGGCGGTCCTCGCGCAGGTAGCCGGCGCGGTAGGCGGCGATCCGCTCGACCAACTCGGGGGCGGCCTCGGCGAGCGCCCGGCGGGCGCCCAGGGCGACCACCTCGGCGCCGCGCCGCGACCGGACGAACGCCAACGTCCGCGCACCCGAGACCGCGAGGTCGGCGAGGAGGTCGGCGGCCTCCGCGGTGGCCGTCCGGCGGACCGGTGCGCCGTGCTCGCCGCCGCCCGACTGGCTCAACGGCGGTTCCCAGAGCGCGAACGTGGTGGCGCCGCGAGGGGAAGCGTCGTCGGTGACCGCCTCGACCGGCAGGCCGACCAGCCTGGACGCCGAGGCGGCCGGGTCGGCCACGGTGGCCGAGGCCAGCACGAAGACCGGCGAGGACCGGTACCGCGCGCAGATCCGGCGCAGCCGCCGCAGGATGTGCGCCACGTGCGAACCGAACACGCCGCGATAGGTGTGGCACTCGTCGATCACCACGAACTGAAGCCGGCGCAGGAAGGATGCCCACGCCTCGTGCCGGGGGAGGAGGCCGCGGTGCACCATGTCCGGGTTGGTGAGGACGAACCGGGCGTGCGCGCGGACCCAGTCGCGTTCCGCCATCGGGGTGTCGCCGTCGAACGCCGCCGGCCTGATCCCGGGCAGGTCCAGGCCCGCGACCGAGCGGAGCTGATCGGCGGCGAGGGCCTTGGTTGGCGAGATGTAGAGCGCCGTAGCCCGCGAATCAGCCAGCAATGTGGCAAGTACCGGCAATTGGTATGCGAGCGACTTTCCCGACGCCGTGCTGGTGGAGAGGACCACCGACCGGCCGGCGCGGGCCGCCTCGGCCGCCGCCACCTGGTGCTCCCACGGCAGCTCGACTCCGCGCTCCCGCACCGCCTCTACCAGCAGTTTTGGTGTCCACTCTGGCCACTCGGCATGGCGGGCGGCGCGTGCTGGAACCTGCTCGACATGGGTCACCGGCGAGTCCGTTCGGCCGGCGACGAGGCGCCTCAGGAGGGCATCTGGATCGGGCACGGGCACGCTCGCAACTCTTACACGGACGGGGAGGAGATCGCGGCGAGTGTCGTCCGATGGTTAGATTCTGCCCAACAAGTCGCCGTGGGACCTCCCGGTGGCTAAGTCGGTACGACGCCGTGGAGGGATCTTCGTGGAGCTGTCGTTGTCGACGCGCAAGCAGGGGGATCACGCTGTCCTTTCGGTCGGCGGGGAGATTGACGTCTACACCGCCCCGCAGCTGCGTCAGCGGCTCATCGAGCTGGTCGAACAGGGCAGTCAGCACATCGTGGTCGACATGGAGCAGGTCGAGTTCCTGGACTCGACCGGCCTGGGCGTGCTGGTGGGCGGGCTGAAGCGGGTCCGTGCGCTGGATGGCTCGCTCCGGCTGGTCTGCGCTCAGGAGCGGATCCTGAAGATCTTCCGGATCACCGGGCTCGAGAAGGTCTTCGGCATCTATCCCACCGTCGACGACGCGATAGCGGCGGGCGACTGACCCG
The DNA here is from genome assembly GCA_963746095.1 of uncultured Actinomycetota bacterium. Lineage (GTDB taxonomy): Bacteria > Actinomycetota > Actinomycetes > Mycobacteriales > Cryptosporangiaceae > CAVVAL01. The sequence continues at coordinate 322,450 of CAVVAL010000002.1, forward strand.
GCGTATGCGAACCGTCCGGTTGGAGATCTCCCCGACCCCCGCGCACGTGCGCACCGCTCGGCTGGTGGCCGTCGCGGTCGCGCGCCAGTGCGGGGTCGATGAGGGACTCCTGGATGAGATCCGACTGGCCGTCGGCGAGGCGTGCTCCCGCGCGGTCGGACTGCACCGGCTGCACTCGCGCACCGAGCTGGTCGAGATCGAGTTCTCCAACGGCCCTCGGTTCAGCGTCGCGGTACGGGACGCGGCGCCGTCGGAGTCCGACGTGACCGCCACGGCACCGGACCCGTTGGCCTTACTGGGCGCAGCCGCCAGCGAGGAGCCCGGCCGCGGTCACAGTGCCGAGCCGCTCGCGGGCATGTTGAACGAACCGGCGGAGCCGTTCTCCGAGGAGGCACTCGCCGCCGGGGTGGGGCTCGCGCTGCTCGCGGGGCTGGTCGACGACGTCGAGGTCGCGCCGGCTGCCGACGGCAAGGGCTCCGTCGTGCGCATGTCCTGGCCCATCAACGAGCGCTGACGCCGGGCCTCGGCCCGGCGAGCACGCCGGTGCCAACGGCATCCGCCAGCCGTGCTGCCCAGACCCGTCCGCTCGCCGGTGCCGGCAACGCCAGCCGGCCGGCGCCCGCGCCAGCCGCACGTTCAGCGCCGGGTCGTCCGCCCCGCAAACGCGCCAGCCCGCCCGGCAGCACCGAACAGCGCCAGCCTGTGCCGCGCTGCGCCAGCCCGCCGGGCAGCACCCAACAGCGCCAGCCCGAGCCAGCGCGCAAGCGCCAGCCGCGCCCAGCCGCGCCAGCCAGCCCGCCCCAGCGCCAACTACGGCCAACCCGCCACCGCTGACGTGCGGCAATATCGGACCGTATCTTGATCGGTACCGAACGCTCTGCGAAGAATCCCCCACACTGACACGCTTCGATAACGACGGCGCTGTGATGCATCTCGCAGCCGGGGTGGGTATACGTCCTGTGTCGCAACTCACCTAGACTCCCGCAGATTGCGGCACCCCGGAGGGTAGGTGCCGTCTGCGCTCTGCCCGGTTCGTCCCCGGGCGATCGCGCCCCACGGAGTTTCATACAGGAGGACGCATGTCCCAATATCTCGCCGCCGAAGGCGGGACGACGGTAGAGCTGACCGGCTCGAACCTGACCTTTGTCGTCGTCGTTGCCGCGATTGCCTTGGTGGCTCTCGGCGTCGCTGCCGCGCTCGTGAAGGTCGTTCTGGCGGCGGGCCAGGGCACACCGAAGATGCAGGAGATCGCCGCCGCGGTTCAGGAGGGCGCTGCCGCGTACCTCGCCCGGCAGTTCAAGACGCTCGGTGTCTTCGTCGTCGTCGCCGTGTTGCTGCTGTTCCTGCTCCCCGTCCCCGGGGACGACATGGGCGTGAAGATCGGCCGGTCGGCGTTCTTCGTCGTCGGCGCCGGTTTCTCGGCGTTCATCGGCTACGTCGGTATGTGGCTGGCGACCCGCGCGAACGTCCGGGTCGCGGCCGCCGCACGTGAGGCCACCGCGGCGAAGGCGATGCAGATCGCGTTCCGCACCGGTGGCGTGGTCGGCTTCTTCACCGTCGGTCTCGGCCTGTTCGGTGCCTCCGTGGTCGTGCTGATCTACAAGGGCGACGCGCCCACCGTGCTCGAAGGCTTCGGCTTCGGCGCCGCCCTGCTCGCGATGTTCATGCGGGTCGGCGGCGGCATCTTCACCAAGGCCGCCGACGTCGGCGCCGACCTCGTCGGCAAGGTCGAGGCTGGCATCCCCGAGGACGACCCGCGCAACGCCGCGACCATCGCGGACAACGTGGGCGACAACGTCGGTGACTGCGCCGGTATGGCGGCCGACCTGTTCGAGTCGTACGCGGTCATGCTGGTCGCCGCGCTGATCCTCGGCCGCGCCGCGTTCGGCGACGACGGCCTGGTCTTCCCGCTCATCGTGCCCGCCATCGGTGTGGTCACCGCCATCATCGGCGTGTTCATCACCCGCCTGCGGGACAGCGACAAGAGCGGCATGACCGCGATCAACCGGGCGTTCTTCACGTCCGCGGCGATCTCCGCGATCCTCTGCTCGATCGCCGCGTTCACCTACCTGCCGGCCAAGTTCAGCGAGTTCTCCGGCGTCGCCGCCGAGATCGCTGCGCACGACGGCAACCCGCGGATCATCGCGATCGTGGCCGTGATCATCGGCATCGTGCTCGCCGCCGCGATCCAGCTGCTCACCGGCTACTTCACCGAGACCGGCCGGCGCCCGGTCCAGGACATCGGCAAGACGGCCCTCACCGGCCCGGCCACCGTCGTCCTGGCGGGTATCACCATCGGTCTCGAGTCGGCCGTCTACACCGCGCTGGTCATCGGCGCCGGCGTCTACGGCGCGTTCCTGCTCGGCGGCGGTTCGGTCATCATCTCGCTGTTCGCCATCGCGCTCGCCGGCACCGGCCTGCTCACCACGGTCGGCGTCATCGTCGCGATGGACACGTTCGGCCCGATCTCCGACAACGCGCAGGGCATCGCGGAGATGTCCGGCGACATCGACGAGAAGGGTGCCCGGGTCCTCACCGACCTGGACGCCGTGGGTAACACCACCAAGGCGATCACCAAGGGCATCGCGATCGCGACGGCAGTGCTCGCCGCGACCGCGCTGTTCGGCTCGTTCACCGACGCGGTCCGCACCGCCACGGTCGAGGCGGGCGAGAACGCGCTGGACGGGCTCACCCCGATCCAGCAGCTCGACTACACCGGCGTGCTCAACGTCTCGGACCCGAAGAACCTCGTCGGCCTGCTCATCGGCGCCTGCGTGGTCTTCCTGTTCTCGGCGCTGGCGATCAACGCGGTGACCCGCGCGGCCGGTGCGATCGTGTTCGAGGTGCGCCGCCAGTTCCGGGACATCCCCGGGATCATGGAGGGCACGACCCGGCCGGAGTACGGCAAGGTCGTCGACATCTGCACCAAGGACTCGCTGCGCGAGCTGGCCACCCCCGGTCTGCTCGCCGTGCTCGCGCCGATCGCGGTCGGTTTCGGGCTCGGCGTCGGCGCGCTCGGCTCGTACCTGGCCGGCGCGATCGCGACCGGCACGCTCATGGCGGTGTTCCTGGCCAACTCCGGTGGCGCCTGGGACAACGCGAAGAAGATGGTCGAGGACGGCGCGCACGGCGGCAAGGGATCGCCGGCGCACGAGGCCACGATCATCGGTGACACGGTCGGTGACCCGTTCAAGGACACCGCCGGCCCGGCCATCAACCCGCTCATCAAGGTGATGAACCTGGTGTCGCTGCTGGTCGCGCCCGCTGTCGTGGCGTACTCGATCGGCGAGGAGAAGAACACGCCGCTGCGGCTCGGTATCGCCGCGCGTCGCGACGCTGGTGATCATCGTCGCGGTGGTCATCTCCAAGCGCCGCTCGATCTCGGTGGGCGCCGACGCGGCGGCCGCCGACGAGGCGAACAACGCGAAGGTCACCGTCTGACCTGAACGTCGCACACAGTGGGGCCGGGATCACCACGATCCCGGCCCCACTGCTTTCAAGCTTCAGGCGATTTGCGTCACGCCCGGCTGGCCGGCCAACCGCAACAGCCCCTGACCAGCCACTCAGCCGCCTCCCGAGTGCACGTTGCAGCCCGGCGTGCACGGAAGTGAACAATGAGCACGAATGATCCCGTGTCCGGGATCCTCGGCGCGTCGTTGTACAGCGTGTCGCCAGCGCCTCACCCGGCGACACCAACCGGGAACAGCAGTGGAGCGGAGTGTGCATGCGAGCGTGGACGAGCACCTTGACCGGCACGACCATGGCCGCACTGGCGGCGGTGACCCTGCTCGGCGCCTGCAGTGAACCCGAGCCGGCGAAGGCCGGTCCGGTCGACGCAAAGGCCTGGGCCAGTTCGATCTGCGGCGCGGTGAAGCCGTGGCAGACCGAGATCCAGCGTCTCCAGGGCGAGGCGCGGCAGAAGATCACCACCGAGTCCGATGCGGTGCAGACCAAGATCGAGCTGGTCAGCCTCTTCGGCGGCATGGAGAAGTCCACCGCGACCGCGCTGAGCAAGGTCGCGAAGGCCGGCGTGCCGGACGTGACCGACGGCGACAAGATCGCCGGTCAGTTCGTCCAGGCGCTCACCGCGGCGCGGGAGAGCTTCGACAAGGGCCGGGACGCGGTGGAGAGGCTGCCGACGGCCGACAAGGGCACCTTCGACACCGGCGTCGCCAGCGTCCGCGACCTGATGAACAAGGAGAACACCAAGGCCGGCGAGGCGATCGGGCAGATCACCTCGCCCGAGCTCGACAAGGCCCTGGAGACCGCCCCGGAGTGCAAGGGCTGACCCGCCCGGTCCGCAAACCCTCGTTGCGGTTCAAATCCGCCCGCCAAGGGCGGATTTGAACCGCTGAACGTCGGGCGGCCCGAGTAACGTCCGCGCCGTGCAGATGTCGTTCTTCGCTGCGGGCGCCGAGCCGGCGTCCCTCGCCGACCTCGAAGGGCTGCTGGCTGGCCCGGCCCAGGTCGTGCGTGCCGGCGCGACGGCCAGGGTCTCGGTGGTGCTCGACGCGCCGGCGGACGATCCGGGCTGGCGGGCCGAGGCGTTGCTGGCGGTCTTCCAGGAGCGCGGTCTCGGCGGCGAGTCGACGGTCACGGTCGACGACCTGGCGGCGGTCCGCACGGATTTCCGCCCCGAGCTCCTCCCGCTCACCGCGTCCTGGGCACGCGGAGCCATGAAGGTGCCGCCGAAGGGCTTCGCGTTCGACGGCCCGCGGCTCCGGCTCTGGGCGCTCGCCGCCGGCCGGCAGGACGGGTACGGCTACCTCTTTACTCTGGGTGAATCCGACGAGCAGGGCTGGGCGGCCACCGGCGCGGCCCTCGCCGCGGCGGGGCTGCCCGCGGCGCTGATCGGCCCCCGCGCAGGTGGGCCGGCGTACCGGGTGACCGGTCAGCGGCGGCTCCGGCGGCTCAGGGAGCTGGTCGGCGACCCGCCGGACGGCGCAACCGAGCGTGACTGGCCGCCCGAATGAACGGCGTTTGACCGGGGGATACGCGTCTCGCCGTCGCAGGCGTACGCTGCCGCCGTGACAGGGTGGGCACAAATCCGTGTGCTCCGCGCGTTACTTTTGACACCGACCGACGACGCGGGCCCTTCCGCGTCGGGGTGACTGACCCCTCTTGACTTCGACTTGGAGTCCCGTGCCTTCGACCACCGAGACCGCCCCGGCCAAGCGCACCAAGCGCGCCAACGGTGCTGCCCCCAGCGACGGAATCCGGCTGGTGATCGTCGAGTCCCCGGCGAAGGCCAAGACGATCGCCGGCTACCTCGGGCCCGGCTACATCGTCGAGGCGAGCATCGGGCACATCCGGGACCTGCCGCGTAACGCCGCCGACGTCCCCGCCAAGTACAAGGGCGAGTCGTGGGCCCGGCTCGGCGTCAACGTCGACCACGACTTCGAGCCGCTCTACGTGATCAGCCCGGACCGCAAGGCCCAGGTCACGAAGCTGAAAGAGCTGATCAAGCAGGCGTCCGAGCTCTACCTCGCGACAGATGAGGACCGCGAGGGCGAGGCCATCGCCTGGCACCTGATCCAGACGTTGCAGCCCAAGATCCCGGTCAAGCGGATGGTCTTCCACGAGATCACCAGGGCCGCGATCGAGCAGGCCGTGGCGAACACCCGCGACCTGAACGTGGCGCTGGTCGACGCCCAGGAGACCCGGCGGATCCTCGACCGGCTCTACGGCTACGAGGTCAGCCCGGTGCTGTGGAAGAAGGTCATGCCGAAGCTCTCGGCTGGCCGCGTGCAGTCCGTGGCGACCCGGATCGTGGTCGAGCGCGAGCGCGCCCGGATGAAGTTCCGCACCGGCGAGTACTGGGACATCGAGGGCACGTTCGCGGTCAAGGCCGCGTCCAACGACGACCCGACGGCACCGCGCACGTTCACCGCCACGCTGATCGCCATCGACGGTGACCGGGTCGCGACCGGCAAGGACTTCGACCCGGCGACCGGCCGGCCGCGCGCCGAGGCCGTGCACCTGGACGAATCGGGCGCCCGTGGCCTGGCCGCCCGGCTCGAGGGCGTCCCGTTCAAGGTCGTCAAGGTCGAGGAGAAGCCGTACCGGCGCAAGCCGTACGCCCCGTTCATGACCTCCACGCTCCAGCAGGAGGGCTCGCGCAAGCTGCGCTTCTCCAGCCAGCAGACGATGCGGGTGGCCCAGCGGCTGTACGAGAACGGCTACATCACCTACATGCGTACCGACTCGACGAACCTGTCGGAGACGGCGATCAACGCCGCCCGCACGCAGGTCCGCGAGCTGTACGGCGACAAGTTCGTGCCCGCCGAGCCCCGCCGGTACGCGAAGAAGATCAAGAACGCGCAGGAGGCCCACGAGGCCATCCGCCCGTCCGGCGATCACTTCCGTACCCCCGGCGAGCTGGCCAACGAGCTGCGCGGCGACGAGTTCCGGCTGTACGAGCTGATCTGGAAGCGCACGATCGCGTCCCAGATGACCGACGCCGTGGGCCAGAGCGTCTCGGTCCGCCTCTCCGGCACGTCCAGCACCGGCGAGGTCGCCGACTTCGCCGCCAGCGGCAAGACGATCACCGAGCCCGGCTTCCTCCGCGCCTACGTGGAGAGCCGGGACGAAGGCGCCGACGACGCGAACGAGTCCGACGACGCCGAGCGCCGGCTGCCCCGGCTGGCCAAGGACGACCCGCTGGACGCCACCGCGCTGGAGGCCGAGGGCCACCGCACCCAGCCGCCCGCCCGCTACACCGAGGCGAGCCTGGTCAAGGCGCTGGAGGAGCTCGGCATCGGCCGGCCGTCCACGTACGCGTCGATCATGCAGACCATCCAGGACCGCGGGTACGTCTGGAAGAAGGGCTCGGCCATGGTGCCGTCCTTCGTGGCGTTCGCCGTGGTCCAGCTCCTGGAGCAGCACTTCGCCCGGCTGGTCGACTACAGCTTCACGGCCAGCGTCGAGGAGGATCTCGACGACATCGCCGACGGCGGCCGTGGCCGGGTGGACTGGCTCACCCGGTTCTACTTCGGCGCCGCCGACGGCAAGGAGGGCGGCGTCGCCAAGGCCGGCGGCCTCAAGCACCTGGTCGCGGAGAACCTCGGCGACATCGACGCCCGTGGCATCAACTCGATCCCGCTCTTCCACGACGAGCAGGGCCGCGACACCGTGGTCCGGGTCGGTCGGTACGGCCCGTACCTGCAGCGCGTCTCGCCGAACGAGGAGGCCGAGGGTGAGCGCGCCAGCGTCCCCGAGGACCTGCCGCCGGACGAGCTGACGCCGGAGAAGGTCGAGGAGCTGCTCTCGGCTCCCTCGGGCGAGCGGGAGCTGGGCGAGCACCCCGAGACCAAGCGAGCCGGTCACCGCACGCGCCGGCCGGTTCGGCCCGTACGTGCAGTCCGGCGACCGCACCGCCAGCCTGTTCAAGTCGATGAACCTCGACACGGTGACGCTGGACGACGCGGTCAAGCTGCTCACCCTGCCCCGCACGCTGGGTGAGAGCGACGGAGAGCCCATCACGGCGCAGAACGGTCGGTATGGGCCGTACGTCAAGAAGGGCACCGACTCGCGCTCGCTGGAGACCGAGGACCAGCTCTTCACGGTCACCCTCGACGAGGCGCTCGCCCTGCTGGCCCAGCCCAAGACGCGCGGCCGCCGGGCCGCCGCCGCGCCGCCGCTCAAGGAACTGGGCAAGGACGCGGTCAGCGGCCAGCCGATGGTGGTCAAGGACGGCCGGTTCGGCCCGTACGTCACCGACGGTGAGACCAACGCGAGCCTGCGCAAGGGCGACGACGTGGAGGAGCTCACCGACGAGCGGGCCATGGAGCTGCTCGCCGACCGCCGTGCCCGCGGGCCGGTCGTGAAGAAGACCACCCGCAAGGCACCGCGAAGAAGGCCGCTCCGAAGAAGGCCGCGGCCAAGAAGGCGGCGCCGGCCAAGAAGGCAGCCCCCAAGAAGGCCACCGCCAAAAAGGCCTGACGGCCAGAACTCCCGCTTTGGGCGACATGTTCTCGGTCTATAGCCGGAAGATGTCGCCCAAAGCGCGTTGCGGGGTTGGTGTCAGCCGGCGGGTTGGAGGGCCTCGGGGTCCTGGTAGGTCAGGGTGACGGCGACCGGACGGTGGTCGGACGCGGTGCCGGCGGGTGCCGTCACGGCCGAGACGATCAGGTTCGGCGTCGTGAACACGTGGTCGATCTGCTCGTTCGGGCTGGTCGGACGGGAAGGTCGCGAGCGGCCGGGCCTCGGCGAGGCCGTCCAGCAGGCCAGCGTCCAGGAACGCGCCGAACTCGGGGTCCTGCGGCGTGATGTTCAGGTCCCCGGCGATCACGACCGGGCGGTCACCGTTGGCCAGCTCGGTGGCGATCGTGGCCACCCGCTCGGCCTGCGCGGCGGGCCGGCCGTTCGGCGGTGGTTGCAGGTGCGTGCCGACCACGCCGAGCTCGTGCTCGCCCACCTTGACCACGGCGGTGAGCGCCTCGGCGCCGGTGGCCGCGCCAGCGCTGGGCAGCGGGTGGCTGCGGAACGAGACGACCGGCAGCCGGGTGAGCAGCGCATCGCCCCAGAGCGGGTCGGCGGCCGGCGCGAAGACCGCGCGCATCTGCAGCCGATCGGCGAGCAGTTGGAGCAGGTCATGGCCGCCATTGAGGAACCAGCCGCGGTCGACCTCGCTGAGCAGCACCAGGTCGGGGCTCTCGCGCCGGATCGTGGCGGCGAGCGCGTCGGGGCTGAACCGGCCGTCCAGCCCGAAGCCCATCCGCACGTTGTACGCGACCAGCCGGACCGGGAAGTCGGCGTCCGTCGGCCGGGTCGGCCGGGGTGGCGCGGTCAGCAGCTGCACGGCGACCATTCCCGCCACCGCGAGCACCGCGCCAACGCCCAGCCAGCTGCCCCGCCCGGGTGGCCCGACCGGCGTACCCCAGCGCTGAGCGCGCGGGCCGACCCGGAGCCCGCCGGCGCCGATCCCGAGCGCCAGCACGATCGGGATCGCCACGTTCGGGAAGCCGAGGTCCAGGTCGTACGCGGCGTAGTAGAGAAAGGTGCCGGCGACCAGCACGAGCGCACCCAGCGCCGCGGCCACCCCGCGCCGGCCCGGGCCGGTCCGGCCTGGTGGAGGTGGCCGCGCGGGCGTCCGCGCCGACGCCGATCCAGCCGAGCGTGGCGCCCAGCGCCAGCGCGCCGACGCCCTGACCGGCCAGCGCCCAGGACGGCGCCAACCCGGCGATGCCGTCGATCCGGAACCGGGGCAGCACCGCGACCGAGACGCCGACGACCAGCAGCACCGCCGGCACGGCCGGGTGCTGGGTCAGCCGGGGCTGGGCGGCCAGCGGCGCGGCCAGCAGCGCCGCCGCGGCCACGATCCACGCGCCAGCCCCCACCGACCAGCCGGGCGCCGCCTCCGCCAGGCCGGTGGCGCCGGTGGCCAGCCCGGTGAGCAGGATCGCGGGGCCGACCAGCAGCCAGAGCGTGGCCCGCGCGCCGGGCCGGCCCGGCCCGGTTGAGTGTGGGCGCCGGAGGCCCCGCCGGTCCGGCCGCTCGCCGCCGCGACGCAGACCACGAAGACGCAGGCCAGCGCGGCCTGGGCGAGCGCGGCCGGCCAGCCGGTGCGCCAGTGCAGGTCGACGGTGCTGAGTGCGGTGTGCAGCCCGACCGAGGCGCCGAGCCCGGTGGTCACGCCGACGGCGGCGCGCCGCCCGGACCGCACGTTCATCGCCATCGCGAACAGCCAGACCAGGCCGGCCGTGAGCGCCGCGCAGAGCAGGTAGAGCTGGGTCGTGCTGCTCCGGGTGTCGCCGCCGCCGACCGCGCTCGCGGTGAACTTGACGAACGCCAGCCCGAGCGCGGCCGCGAGAGCCAGCCGGTCGGCGCCGACCAGCCGGGCCAGCGGGATGGCGACCAGCGGACCGATGAACCAGAGCACCGCGAAGGCACCGATCTGCTCGGCCGGCGTGCTGCCCGCCGAGCCGTAGATCGTGATCAGCGAGGGCAGCCAGGCCCGCAGCACGTCGACGAGCAGGAGCACACCGAGCGCGATCGCGGCTACCTCGGCCGGCCCGGTACGCGGGTCGAGGCCGGCGGGGCGGACCGGCGTCCGGGCACCGGTCGAGGGGGCTGTCGCGGCCACCAGTCTCCTCCCGCGTAGCTCTTCCGAGCCGTCCGGCGCCCGCCTGAGCAGCGCCCGAGCGAGGCCTGGTGATCGGCGCCGCGCAGGGACGTTAGCGCCTGCGCCCGAACGTCCGCCAACAGGACTTTGACTGGCGCTCTCGGGGCCGCCCCGACGGACCTGCCGAGATGGGTGAGGCGGCGATCTGCGGCGGCGCGCTAGCGTGGACGTAGCGTCACGGGGCAGGGCAAGTTCCCGCGGGCGTCGCCGTCCCGCCGTGCGGCGACCAGCCGCTCACAGCCGCCGCTCAGGGTGCCGCCGTTAGAGTGTGGCCACCGCTGCGGGCCCACCCCGAAGCCGTCGACAGGAGAGACCGATCAGCACCGCGCCTGACGCTCACCCCGTGCCGGCCTCCGGTACGGAGCAGATCCGTGCGGTGATGCGGATCAAGCCCTTCCGCCGGCTGTGGCTCGTGCTCAGCCTGTCCAGCCTCGGCGACTGGCTCGGCCTGCTGGCCACCGTGCTGTTCGCGTCCTCGCAGGTCACCGGTGGCGCGCAGAAGGGCCTCGCGTTCGGCGGCGTGGTCGTGATGCGGCTGCTGCCGGCGATGCTGCTCGGGCCGGTCGCCGGCGCGTTCGCCGACCGGTTCGACCGCCGGATCACGATGGTGGTCTGCGACATCCTGCGGTTCCTGTTCTTCGCCTCGATCCCGCTGGCCGGCCTCTTCCTCGGCGGCGGCTCGGCGGTGACCTGGGCGCTGATCGCCACCTTCGTCATCGAGGTGCTGGCGATGTTCTGGATCCCGGCCAAGGAGGCCGCGGTCCCGAACCTGGTGCCGCGGGAGAAGCTGGAGGCCGCGAACCAGCTCACCCTGGTCACCACGTACGGCATCACGCCCGTCCTCGCCGCGCTGCTCATCTCCGGCATCTCCCGCGCGATGCTCTCGCTGGTGGACGAGCAGGCCGACCGGCTCTGGCTCACCCCGGTCGATGTCGCCCTCTACGTCAACGCGCTCACGTTCCTGGCGTCCGCGGTCGTCGTCTTCGTCGGCATCCGCGAGATCAGCGGGCGCGGCGGGGTGGCCGGCCGGACGGCGGGCAAGCAGCCCAGCCTGCTGAAGTCGCTGCTGGAGGGCTGGAGCTTCATCCGCAGGACGCCGATGGTGCGCGGGCTGGTGCAGGGCATTCTCGGCGCGTTCGCCGGCGGCGGTGTGGTGATCGGCGTGGCCAAGTTCTACGCGACCAGCCTCGGCGGCGGTGACGCGAGCTTCGGCCTGCTCTTCGGTGGCCTGTTCGTCGGCCTCGGCGCCGGCATGGCGCTCGGACCGAAGCTGGTCGGCGCGCTGTCCCGGCGGCGCTGGTTCGGGATGAGCATCGTGCTGGCCGGCGCGTCCGTGGCGTTGCTCGCGCCGGCGCCGCACCTGGCCGTGGCGATGCCGTTCGTGCTGCTGGTGGGGGTCGGAGCCGGGATGGCCTACCTCGCCGGCACGACCCTGCTCGGCACCAGCGTGGACGACGAGATGCGCGGCCGGACGTTCGCGTTCGTGCAGTCGATGGTCCGGGTCGTGCTGATGCTGGCGATCTCGGTCTCCTCGCTGCTGGTCGGGCTCGGCGGGTCGCACCGGATCGACGTCGGGCCGGTGAACGTGAGCATCAGCGCGACTCGCGTGCTGCTGGTCGTGGCCGGCGTGCTCGCGATGATCACCGGCGTGCTGGCGTTCCGCCGGATGGACGACAAGCCGGGCGTGCCCGTGCTCAAGGACCTGCTCGGCTCGCTGCGCGGGCGGCCGCTGAGCGTGCCCGGCAGCGGACCAGGCCGGGGCGTCTTCATCGCGTTCGAGGGCGGCGAGGGGGCCGGCAAGTCGACCCAGACCGTCAAGCTGGCGGCCTGGCTGCGGGTCCGCGGCTACCAGGCCGAGGTGACCCGCGAACCCGGCGCCACCCAGCTCGGCCGGCGGATTCGCGAGCTCGTGCTCAACCACAGCGAGAGCGAGCCGACCGCGCGCGCCGAGGCGCTGCTCTACGCCGCCGACCGGGCCCAGCACGTGGACACGGTGATCCGGCCGGCGCTCGACCGTGGCGCCGTCGTGCTGACCGATCGCTACGTCGACTCGTCGCTGGCGTACCAGGGGGCCGGCCGCGCGCTGCCGACCGGCGAGGTGGCCTGGCTGTCCCAGTGGGCCACCCGGGGGCTCCGGCCCGATCTGGTGGTGCTGCTGGACGTGGACGCCGAGGTCGGGCTGGCCCGGGTCGGCCGGCGCGGCGAGAGCGACCGGCTGGAGGCCGAGTCGGCGGCGTTCCACGAGCGGGTCCGGCGGGCGTTCCTCGATCTCGCCGAGGCCGAGCCGGGCCGCTACCTCGTGATCGACGCGAGCGGCAACCAGGACATCATCGCGGAGGAGATCCGCACCCGGGTCGCTGGCCTGCTGCCACCGTTGGCTGAGCCGCTGGCCGCCGACCCGCCGCCGGCCGAGGACACCGCCACCACCACGCCGGGAGGCCGCCGATGACCACGGAGGCGGTCAAGGACGACGTGTTCGTCGATCTGGTCGGCCAGGGCGAGGTGGTCACGACGCTGCGCCGCGCGGTGGTCGCCGCCGCCCGCATCGTGGCCGGCGAGGACGTCGCGCCGGGCGAGATGACCCACGCGTGGCTGTTCACCGGTCCGCCGGGGTCCGGCCGTTCGGTCGCGGCTCGGGCGTTCGCCGCCGCGCTGCAGTGCAAGAACGGCGGCTGCGGGGTGTGCAACGAGTGCCACACCACGCTGGGCGGCACGCACGCCGACGTCCGGCTGGTGATCCCCGAGGGCCTGACCATCGGCGTCAACGACATGCGGACGCTGGTGCTGCGCGCCTCCAGCGCCCCGATCGGCGGGCGCTGGCAGGTCGTGCTGGTCGAGGACGCCGACCGGCTCACCGAGGCCGCCTCGAACGCGCTGCTCAAGGCCGTGGAGGAGCCGCCGGAGCGGACCGTGTTCCTGCTCTGCGCGCCGTCCACGAACCCCGAGGACGTGTCGGTCACGATCCGCTCCCGGTGCCGGACCGTGCCGCTGCGCGCGCCGGCCGCGGACGCCGTGGCCGAGGTGCTGGTCCGGCGCGACGGGATCGACCCGGCGGTGGCGCGCTGGGCGGCCAGGGTGGCGCAGGGCCACGTGGGCCGCGCGCGCCGGCTCGCCCGTGACCCGCAGGCTCAGGCGCGGCGCCGTGCCGTGCTCTCGGTGCCGCGCTCGCTGACCCGGATCGCGTCCTGCTTCGACGCCGCCGACGCGCTGATCAAGGCCGCGGAGGAGGAAGCCGCCGCCGCGACCGTCGACGTGTCCGCGCGTGAGGTCGAGGAGCTCAAGCAGGCGCTCGGCGGCGGCGGCACGGGCAAGGGGCGCCGCGGCGCGTCCCGGGGTACCGCCGGGCAGATCAAGGACCTGGAGAAGCGCCAGAAGTCACGCGCCACCCGGACCCAGCGTGACGCCCTGGACCGGGCGCTGGTCGACCTGGCCGCCTTCTACCGGGACGTGCTGATGGTGCGGGTCGGCTCGCAGGTGTCGCTGGTGCACTCCGACGTGACCGATCTGGCCGAGGCCGCCGCCGCGAAGTGGACGCCGGAGTCGATCCTGCGCCGGATCGAGGCCATCCTGGAGTGCCGCGAGGCGATCGAGGCCAACGTCAAACCCCGGATCGCCGTCGAAGCGATGATGCTCTCCCTCTACCAAGGCTGACGTTCACGCCCTTGCAAAGCTGAGCGGGCCAGCTGGCTCAGTGCCCTGTGGACAACCGGCGGTTCGCCGGCGGGCATCGCCGTATGCTGGTGTGAGCAGCCTGAACGCGGCGGTGGGAGGTATCGATGAGCACATCTGGCGCGGATGACTCCGCCCTGCCGCCGGCGCGCCCCAGCGTGTCCGTCGAGGAGTTGCTCGCGGCGAAGGGCACCCAGCCGATCCGCTCCCTCGACGATCTTGCCGCCGACACGTTCGAGTCGGACGAGGAACTCGAGGAGTTCCTGGCCTTCACCTACGCCGAGCGCCACCGCGACATCGCCTGAGCCCCGCATGCAGCCCGTCATCCTCGACACCGACGTCGCCTCGCTCGTGCACAAGCGAAAGCTCTCTGGGCCGACGGCCACCCGGTTGATCGGTCGCCGCCCGTTGGTCACGTTCGTGACCTTCGGTGAACTCGCAAAGTGGGCCGAGATCCGGCATTGGGGCGCTGGCCGGAGGCAGGAGTTGGCGGATTGGCTCTCCGGCATCCCGGTCCTGCCGGGTATGAACCGGTTGCCGCGACCTGGGGCAGGCTGTCCGCCGCCGGCATCCAGCGCGGTCGGCCGCGACCCATCAACGACATGTGGATCGCGGCCTGTTGCCTCACCTATGATCTGCCGCTGGCCACGCTCAACCTCAAGGACTACGAGGACTTCCGGTCTCATCACGGCCTTCGCATCCTCGGCGTCGACTAGCCCGACGCCGCGGCACGCCTTTGGGCGACATCTTCACGGCTATGACCGTGAAGATGTCGCCCAAAGCGAGCGGGGTCAGGTCAGCTGGCGCGGCGGGCCAGGACCATCGCGAACCGGCCGAGGAGCAGCAGGCCCACGCCGGCACCGAGGATCAGCGGCAGGCTGGCGCCGGTCACCGGCAGCGAGCCACCGGCATTGCCACCCTCCGACGGCTTCGGGGTCGGCGTGGTCGGCGGGAGCAGGCCACCCGGCGGCACCTGCGCGGTGGCCCGGAGGTCACCGATCGCCACGTCGAGCAGCTTGCCGGTCTGCGGCAGGTCGAGCACCTCGAGCCGGAGCGTGGCGGCCTTGGCGGAGACCGAGGTCGGCGTGACCCGCTTCTCGACGTGGCCGAGGCTGAGCCGCAGCAGCGCGCCGTGCTTGCCGGGGCCGGTCTTCGTCTCGTTCATGCCGCCACCGCCGACGCCGAGCCCGGGCAGCAGGCCGTCGAGTCCGGGCAAGCTGCGGCACCGAGGACTGACCGGGCACGACGTTCGGCAGCGCCGGCACCTTCACGCCCGGCACGACCTCGGGAAGCTTGGGCAGCGGCGACTTGGGCTGCGGCGCGGCTGCCTTCTTGAGCCCGGGCAGGTCCGGGGTGCCGCCGAGCGGGATCTCGAACACCTCGTCGGGCGCGTCCAGCCGGTAGAGCTCACGATCGTGGGCATCCGTGATCACGATGATCGGCGACGAGTACTGCACCGAGGACCGGTGGGTGCCGGCGGCCGTGGCGAGCAGCGTGGGCGGCGAGATGATCTTGATCGTGTGCTGCTGCGGCGAGCCGCGGAAGAGCGTGAGCTGCGCGGCGGAGACCCGGGCCGTCGACAGTGACGCCGAGCCCGCGCTGACCGTGCACCTTGACGATGTCGGTCTTGCTCTGGGCGTACGCCGTGTGCGGCAGGTCGAGCACGGACCCGCCGACGAACGGCACCGCGACCGGCAGCCCGGCGCCCGGGATGACGGTCAGGTTCGCGATCGCGCCGGCGGACTCGGTGAGCGCGGCCGGCTTGGTCGGCCGGATCGTGCCGGCGTTCCAGCGCGCGTGGGCGCGGAGCCGGCCGAGCCCGACCCTGGCCAGCCCCAGGTCCAGCGGCTGGACCTGGATCTGGCTCGGCTGGGCGTTGTCCGGGGCGGCCTGCTGGCGCACCGCGGTCTGCGGCACGTCCGGCAGCTTCTGCCCGAGCAGGGATCCATCGAGGTACGCGGCGCCGGTGCTGGTCTGCGGCACGCCCTTGCTGTTCACCGTGCTGCCAGCCGTCGCGACCTTGAGGTCGACGAGTGCGTTGCCGCGCTGGGCGCCGAGGGGAGTGGCATCCAGGGCGGTGACGCGGACGAGGCTGGCGGACGAGCTGGCGCTGTACGCGGGAGCGGGGGTGGCCGAGCTGGCGTAAACCGGCGCGGCGACTCCCGCGGAGGCCGCCGCCACCGCGACCGCGAATCCGGTGGCCGTGGCACGAGTCAGCCTTCGACGCGAGCGTTGGTGCATTAGAGGATCACCTGTTCTCTCAGACGTCAGTGCTGCTCCCCCAACGAAGTGGTCATGCACGGGGTAACGGCGCAAACACGGCGTGTCGCCTTCCTGGCCGAAAGGATGAGGTACTATCACCCGTTCGGCTGACCCCCGCTGTGGAGGGTCCGCTCACGCCGCCGAAGACCTGGGGATATGGTCCGACCATGGGCATGCTGTGCGCGGTCAGCTTCACCCGCTACGGCCGCCTGTACTACCTCGATCCAGGCCAGTACACGCCGCAGGTCGGCGACAAGGTGCTGGTGCCGACGGACGACGGCAACGAGGTGGCCGAGTGCGTCTGGGCGGCTCAGTGGGTCACCGAGGACACCGATGGGTTCCCGCCGCTGGCCGGCATCGCCGACAGCGATGACCTGGAGCGGGACGATGTGCAGCGCAAGCGCAAGGCCGCCGCGAAGGTGGCAGCCAAGCGCCTGATCCGGGAGCACGCGTTGCCGATGAAGGTCGTCGCGGTGGACCACTCGCTGGCCGCGAACCGGGCCACGATCTACTTCACGGCTCCCCAGCGGGTCGACTTCCGTTCGCTCGTCCGCGATCTGGGCGCGACCCTCAAGTGCCGGGTCGAGCTACGGCAGCTCTCCGCGCGGGACTCGGCCCGGGTGCAGGGCGGGATCGGCTCGTGCGGGCGCGACCTGTGCTGCGCCACGTTCCTCAAGGACTTCGAACCGGTCAGCATCCGGATGGCCAAGGACCAGGACCTGCCGCTCAACCCGATGCGGATCTCGGGCGCGTGCGGCCGGCTGATGTGCTGCCTCAAGTACGAGCACCCGCTCTACGCCGAGTTCACCGAGACCACGCCGGCCGTCGGCGAGCGGGTCGAGACCGAGCAGGGCACCGGGCGCGTGATCGGCCGGTCGGTCCCCGCCGACACGCTCACCGTCCGGCTCGACTCCGACGGCTCGCGCTGCTCGTGCAGCCGGGCCAGCGTCTGCGGTTCGCGCACCGCCTTCGAGGGCTCCACCGCCTCCGAAGGCCCCGTCGGCGGCTGACGCCCGCACCCCGCGCTTTGGGCGACATCTTCGCGGCTATAGCCCGCGAAGATGTCGCCCAAAGCGCTGAAGTGGGCGGCCGTCAGAGCGGGGCGACGGTGAGGGGGCCGAGGGGGCGCCGGGCGAGTCGGCTGGCCAGGGCGGCCGCCGCGGCGCGCGGATCTTCGGCGGACGTGATCGCCCGCACCACGACCACGCGGTCCGCACCGGCGGCCAGCACCTCGTCCAGCCGGCTGCCGCCGATCCCACCGATCGCGAACCACGGCCGGCCGTGTCCAGCGTGCTCGGCGGCCCAGCTGACCAGCGACAACCCGGGTGCGGACCGGCCCGGCTTGGTCGGGGTGGGCCAGCACGGTCCGGTGCAGAAGTAGTCGACGCCGGCCTCGGCCGCGGCCGCGTCGGCCTGTGCGGGGGAGTGCGTCGAGCGGCCGATCACCACCTCGTCGCCCACGATCAGCCGTGCCCAGCGCACGTCGAGGTCGTCCTGGCCGAGGTGCAGCACGTCGGCGCCGGATGCCAGCGCGATGTCGGCCCGGTCGTTCACCGCGAGCAGCGCGCCGTGCCGTGCGCACGCCTCGGCGAACACCTCCAGGTAGGCCAGTTCCTGCCGGGCCTCCAGACCCTTCTGCCGCAGCTGGACGATGTCGACCCCGCCGCTCAGCGCCGCGTCCAGGAAGTCGGCGAGGTCGCCGCGGTCCTCGCGGGCGTCCGTGCAGAGGTAGAGGCGTGCGTCGGCAAGGCGCCGGCGGCGCTGCGCTCCGTCTAACCCGGGCAACACGGTCCCCTCTCGGACGGGCGTGGCGGCCCTCGACGGAACCGCGTCAACGCGATCGCGGACCACGCCACGGCGGCAGGGTCCATCGGCCAGCCCGAGCCTGCCATAGCCGGCTCGGCGCGGCTTTGACGGCCAACTGATCGGCTGCGCCGGAGCGGAGCCACGCACCCACGCTCTAAGATCATCGATGTCCGCGGGAGCCCGGTGACACCGGGCTGAGAGGGGGCCTGACAGGCCCCGACCGTCCGAACCTGATCCGGGTCATGCCGGCGCAGGGAGTGGAGATGATCGACGTGGAACCACGCAACGTGGTGGTCGTCGGCGGGGGTGTGATCGGCCTCGCCTGCGCGTGGCGGATCGCGCAACGCGTGCCGGCCGCCGTGACCCTGATCGACCCCGGCACCGGCGCGGCGGCCAGCGCGGTCGCCGCCGGCATGCTCGCACCGATGACCGAGGCGCACCCCACCGAGGACGCGTTACTCCGGCTCTCGCTCACCGCCGCCGCGCGCTACCCCGACTTCGTCGCCGAACTGGCCGCCGCGAGCGGAGCAGACCCCGGCTACGCCACGCAGGGCACGCTCGCGGTCGCGTTCGACACCGACGACCGGGCCGAGCTGGACGTGCTGGCCGGCCACCTCACCGCCCTCGGGCTCGCCGCCGAACCGCTCACCGGGCGGGCGTGCCGCCAGCTGGAACCCGCGCTGGCCCCGGATGTCCGTGGCGGTCTGCGGGTGGACGGTGATCGCAGCATCGACAATCGGCGGCTGACCAGCGCGCTCCGGATCGCGGCCGAGCGCGCCGGCGTGACGATCCGCCGGGCCAAGGCCACCCGGGTGCTCGAGACCGAAGGTGCGGTCACCGGCCTAGCGCTTGAACAAGGCCAGCTCGCCGCCGACGTCGTGGTGGTGGCCGCCGGCAGCTGGTCTGGTGGGCTGCACCCCAGCCTGGCCGGCCTGGTCCGCCCGGTGCTGGGCGAGATCCTCCGCCTCCGCGCCCGCCCTGGCGCCGTCACGCTCGGCCGCACGGTCCGCGCCACGGTGCAGGGCCAGCCGGTCTACCTGGTGCCGCGCGCCGACGGTGAGCTCGTGATCGGGGCCACCCAGCGGGAGGCCGGCTACGACACCACGGTCACCGCGGGGGGCGTGTACGCGCTGCTCCGGGACGCCCGCGCGGTGCTCCCGGGGCTGGACGAGTACGCGCTCGCGGAGACCCTCGCCGGCCTGCGGCCAGGGAGCCGCGACAACGCCCCGCTGATCGGGCCGGTGGGTCCGGCCGGGCTGATCGCCGCGACCGGGCACCACCGGAACGGCATCCTGCTCGCCGGGGTCACCGCCGACGCGGTCACCGCGCTGCTCACCGGCGACGAGCCGCCACCCGGATCCGCGGCCGCCGACCCCAGCCGGTTCGCCAAGGTGGCCTCGTGAACACGTCAGCGGTGGCCGCCAACCCCCAAGGTGGCCTCGTGAACACGCCAGCTGTGCCCGCCGACCCCAGCCGGTTCGCCAAGGTGGTGTCATGACGATCGAGGCCAACGTCAACGGCGAGCCGTGGCAGCTTCCGGCCGGCGCCACCGTGGCCGACGTGGTGACCAGGCTTTCGGCCGAGCCCAGGGGCATCGCGGTCGCCCTCGACGGCGCCGTGGTGCCCAGGACGAGTTGGAGCGCGACGCCGGTGCCCACCGGCGCGCAGGTCGAGGTACTGACGGCGGTGCAGGGCGGATGACCAGCGAAGACACGTTCACCATCGCGGGGGTTCCGCTCGCGTCGAGGTTGATCCTCGGCACGGGCGGCGCCAGCAACCTGACCGTGCTCGCCGGCGCGCTCCGCGCCTCGGCCACCGCGCTCACCACCGTGGCGATGCGCCGCTTCGACCCGGCGGCCACCGGCGGTGTGCTCGATCTACTGCGCGAGCTCGACGTGCGGATCCTGCCGAACACGGCCGGCTGTCGCACCGCGGCCGAGGCCGTCCTGACCGCCCGGCTCGCTCGCGAGGCGCTCGGCACCGAGTGGGTGAAGCTCGAAGTGGTCGCCGACGATCGGACCCTGCTTCCCGACCCGGTCGAGCTGCTGGACGCGGCCGAGCAACTGGTGGACGACGGGTTCAGCGTGCTGCCGTACACGAACGACGACCCGGTGCTGGCCCGCCGGCTGGAGGGTCTGGGCTGCGTCGCGGTGATGCCGCTGGGCGCGCCGATCGGTTCCGGGCTGGGCATCCGGAATCCGCACAACATCGAGCTGATCGTGGAGGAGGCGGGCGTGCCGGTGATTCTGGACGCTGGCATCGGCACGGCCAGCGACGCGGCGCTCGCGATGGAGCTCGGCTGCGACGCGGTGCTGCTGGCGACGGCGGTGACCAGGGCCGACGATCCGGTGCGGATGGCCACCGCGATGCGGCTCGGGGTCGAGGCCGGCCGGCACGCCCGGCTCGCCGGCCGGGTGCCGCGCCGCTACTACGCCCAGGCCTCCTCCCCGTTCGCTAAATGCCATTCACCGACACGACGGGATATCACCGAGTTCGCCTCACCGGCAATTCTTGACGGGCCAGCTGGGCCGGCTGAATACTGGATCGCGCAAGAACGATCAGTGGGGCAATTTCCGGCCGAAAACTCGTTCCAGGTCGACACGCCGATGGCCCCGAATCGCCGTCTGACCGCATTCACCCGTCCTGAATAGGGCGTGAGGAAAGGTTAGCTCCGGATATGCAGCCGTTCGAATTGCCTGAGTTCTACATGCCCTATCCGGCGCGGCTCAATCCCCATCTGGAATCTGCTCGTACGCACACCAAGAAGTGGGCGTACGCGATGGACATGATCGATTCGCCGCAGCATGGCGTGGTCATCTGGGACGAGCACGACCTCGATTCGCACGACTACGCGCTGCTCTGCGCCTACACCCATCCGGACGCGTCGGCGCCGGTGCTCGACGTGGTCACCGACTGGTACGTCTGGGTCTTCTACTTCGACGACCACTTCGTCGAGATGTTCAAGCGCACCCGCGATCTTGCCGGCGCCCGGACGTACCTGAATCGGCTGCGCGAGTTCATGCCGGTGGACGGGGTCATCACCGCCACCCCGACGAACCCGGTCGAGCGCGGCCTGGCCGACCTGTGGACCCGCACCGTGCCGGGCATGTCCGAGGACTGGCGCCGTCGCTTCGTGGACAGCACCAAGAATCTGCTGGACGAATCGCTCTGGGAACTCGCCAACATCAACGAGGGCCGACTCTCCAATCCGATCGAGTACATCGAGATGCGCCGCAAGGTCGGCGGGGCGCCGTGGTCGGCCAACATCGTCGAATACGCGGTGGGCTCCGAGGTGCCGGCGATTATTTCTGCCTCCCGTCCTATGGAGGTTCTCAGGGACACGTTCTCCGATGCCGTGCACCTCCGGAACGACCTTTTCTCGTACCAGCGCGAGGTCGAGGACGAGGGCGAATTGAGCAATGGAGTCCTCGTATTCGAGCGATTCCTCGACTGCGGTACTCAGGAAGCGGCCGAGGCCGTCAACGACCTGCTCTCCTCGCGGCTGTTCCAGTTCGAGAACACGGCCCTGGTCGAGCTGCCGATGCTGCTCGACGAGCACGGCGTGGAGCCGAAGCAGCGGTTCGACGTGCTGAACTACATCAAGGGCCTGCAGGACTGGCAGTCCGGCGGGCACGAGTGGCACCTGCGGTCGAGCCGGTACATGAACGGCAGCCAGGCCCGCGGTCCGGCGCTCGGTGGCCCGACCGGTCTCGGCACCTCCGCGGCGCGGCTCACGGTCACGCCCGGCTCGCTCGGCCTCAAGCGGTTCAAGAGCTTCACGTACGTGCCGTTCCAGCAGGTCGGCCCGACGCTACTGCCCGAGTTTCACATGCCGTTCCCGACCCAGAAGAGCCCGCACCTGGACGCGGCCCGCCAGCACGCGCTCGACTGGGCCGGCCGGATGGGCATGTACGACCCGGTGATCGGCATTCCCGGCGCCGGCGTCTGGACCGAGGCCAAGCTGGCCGGCTACGACTTCGCCCACTGCGCCGCGATGATCGACCCGGACACCTCCGCCGAGGCGCTGAACGTGGCGACCGGCTGGCTCACCTGGGGCACCTACGCCGACGACTACTTTCCGCAGCTGTTCGGCCGGAACCGGGACATGGCCAGCGCGAAGGTCTTCAACGCGCGGCTGTCGGAGTTCATGCCGCTCGACCTCGGCGCGACGCCGGCCCCGACCAACCCGGTGGAGAGCGGCCTGGCCGACCTCTGGGTGCGGACGGCGGGGCCGATGCCCGACGGCGCTCGGCGTGAGTTCCGGCGCGCGGTCGAGACGATGATCGGCAGCTGGCTCTGGGAGCTGAACAACCAGATCCAGAACCGCATCCCGGACCCGGTCGACTACGTCGAGATGCGGCGCAAGACGTTCGGCTCCGACCTGACCATGAGCCTCGCCCGGCTGGCCCACGGCCGGGACGTGCCGGACGAGCTCTACCGTTCCAGCCCCATGCGCGCGCTGGAGAACTCGGCCGCCGACTTCTGCCTGCCTGGCGAACGACATCCTCTCGTACCAGAAGGAGATCCAGTACGAGGGCGAGCTGAACAACGCCGTCCTGGTCGTGCAGAACTTCCTCGGCTGCGACGTCCCGACGGCCGTGACCATCGTGAACAACCTGATGACCGCCCGGGTGCAGCAGTTCCAGCACCTCGCGGCGAACGAGCTGCCGGTCCTTCTTCGACGACTTCCAGCTCGACGAGAAGGGCCGCGCGGTGGTGGCCAAGTACGTGTCCGAACTCCAGGACTGGATGGCCGCGGTCCTCGAATGGCACGTCCGGACCCGGCGGTACGGCGAGGCCGAACTGCGCGAGGACAACGCTCCCGAGCATCTGCTGCGCGCCCCCACCGGCCTGGGCACCTCGGCGGCGCGGATCCGGCCGCCGCGGGTCGGGACCGGAGCTTCCACCCGGCCCGGAATCCGGCACACGGCCGCGCACACCCCCGTCGGAGTCCGCCGCCCGCGCTAGCGCGCCCACCTCTGAAGCGGCTTCGGGCGACATTTTCTCGGCTATGACCGAGAAAATGTCGCCCAAAGCGCGAGGGTTGGAGCCCCGGCCAGCGGGAGCTGGCTCAAAGGCCGGCGCGGCGCCACCAGAAGTGGCCGACCGGACCGACCCCGGCACCCAGCGGATACGAGCCGGCCACCGCCTGCGTCACGTACCGCTTGCCGGCCCGCACCGCGTCCACCAGCCCGACCCCGCGCGCCAGCGAGGCCGTCGTCGCCGCGCCCAGGCAATCGCCGCCGCCGTGCGTGTGCTCGGTCGGGTAGCGGGCGGCGGTGAGCTCGACGAAGTCGGAACCGTCGTACAGCAGATCGATCGACTCCGGCGAGTCGTGCAGATGGCCGCCCTTGACCAGCACCCATTCCGGCCCGTACGCGTGCAGCGCGACCGCCGCCTTCTCCGCGTCGGTCCGATCCCGCACGTCGATGCCGGTGAGCAGCCGCACCTCGTCCAGGTTCGGGGTGATCAGGGTGGCCATCGGGAAGAGCAGCCGGCGGTACGCCTCCAGCGCGTCGGCGGCCAGCAGCGGGTCGCCGTGCATCGAGGCGGCCACCGGGTCGACGACCAGCGGTGACGCCAGCCCGCGGCCGATCCCGTTCCGGACGAACGCCGCCGCGACGGCCTCGATGATCGCCGTCGACGCCAGCATCCCGGTCTTCGCCGCTCCGACTCCGATGTCGCCGGCCACCGAGTCGATCTGCGCGGCCACGGTCTCCGGCGGGAGCTCGTGGAATCCGGTCACGCCGAGCGAGTTCTGCACGGTCACCGCGGTCACCGCGAAGACCCCGTGCACCCCGCAGCCCAGGAACGTCTTCAGGTCGCACGCCAGCCCCGCCGACCCGCCCGAGTCGGTGCCGGCCACGGTCATCGCGACCGACGGGGTGCTGGAACCGGGCGCGGTCGGCGGGGCGTCGTTCATGCCTCGACCACCGGCAGGTACACCTTGGCGCCGTGGTCGACGAACTCGCCGGACTTCTCCTGCATGCCGGCCTCGATCGCGTCCAGCTCGGTCAGGCCGCGCTCCTCGGCGTACCGCCGGACGTCCTGGCTGATCCGCATCGAGCAGAACTTCGGCCCGCACATCGAGCAGAAGTGGGCCGTCTTCGCGGGCTCGGCCGGGAGCGTGGCGTCGTGGTACGCCAGCGCGGTGTCCGGATCGAGCGCCAGATGGAACTGGTCGGTCCAGCGGAACTCGAACCGGGCGTCGCTGAGCGCGTCGTCCCAGGCCTGCGCGCTCGGATGCTCCTTGGCCAGGTCGGCGGCGTGCGCGGCGATCTTGTACGCGATCACGCCGGCCTTCACGTCGTCCCGGTCGGGAAGGCCCAGGTGCTCCTTCGGCGTGACGTAACAGAGCATCGCCGTGCCCCACCAGGCGATCATCGCCGCGCCGATGGCCGAGGTGATGTGGTCGTACGCCGGCGCCACGTCCGTCGTGAGTGGACCGAGCGTGTAGAACGGCGCCGAGTCGCAGATCTCCTGCTGCAGCTTCATGTTCTCGGCGATCTTGTGCATCGGCACGTGGCCGGGACCCTCGATCATCACCTGCACGTCGTGCGCGCGCGCCACCCGACCGAGCTCACCGAGGGTCTGCAGCTCGGCGAACTGAGCCTTGTCGTTGGCGTCCGCGATCGAGCCGGGCCGCAGCCCGTCGCCGAGCGAGTACGTCACGTCGTAGGCGCGCAGGATCTCGCACAGCTCGTCGAAGTGCGTGTAGAGGAAGTTCTCCTTGTGGTGGGCCAGGCACCAGGCGGCCAGGATCGAACCGCCCCGGCTCACGATGCCGGTCTTGCGCCTGGCCGTGAGCGGCACGTAGCGCAGCAACACTCCAGCATGGACGGTCATGTAGTCCACGCCCTGCTCGCACTGCTCGATCACGGTGTCCCGGTAGACGTCCCAGGTGAGCTCCTCGGCGGCGCCGTTCACCTTCTCCAGCGCCTGGTAGATCGGCACCGTGCCGACCGGGACGGGGGAGTTGCGGACGATCCACTCGCGCGTCTCGTGGATCCGCCGACCGGTGGACAGGTCCATGATCGTGTCGGCGCCCCACCGGGTGGCCCACACCATCTTGTCCACCTCCTCCTCGATGGAGGACGAGACCGCGGAGTTCCCGAGGTTGGCGTTCACCTTCACCAGGAACGCCGACCCGATGATCATCGGCTCGCTCTCCGGGTGGTTGATGTTGGCCGGCAGCACCGCCCGGCCGGCCGCGATCTCGTCGCGGACCAACTCGACCGGGAGCCCTTCGCGCTGGGCGACGAACTCCATCTCGGTGGTGATCTCCCCGGCTCGGGCGTACGCGAGCTGGGTGACCGCGCCGTTCCGGGGCTGGCGGGCCGCGACCCAGGGGGCACGCAGCGGCGGCAGGCCGGTCTGCAGGTCGAGCGGGTGGTCGAGGTCGGTGTACGGACCGGACGTGTCGTAGCGGGTGAACACCTCGCCGTTGCTGAGCGGGATCTCGCGGACAGGTATCCGCAGGTCACCTCGGTAGGCCTTCCTACTTCCGAGGATCGGACCGGTGGTCACGGACGGACGAACATCAGCAGCCGTCATCGGCTCTAGCTCCCTACGCCGGCATTACCCGGTCAGGTTCGGCGGTCGGTGGCGCTGCCCTGATGGCCAGCCACCCTCTCAGCCCGCTTTGGCGAGCTCCCGCGATGGATGTCACCACCGTAGTGAGCCGCCGCTGCGTGGTTCAAGAGTGGGCCGCCGTTGATCTTGTGTCAATAGCTTGATACATTGAGACATCTCGTCAGGAAGGAGCGCCAGATGTCAGCGCTATTCGCCCTCGGCCCCGCAGGCCTGGTGCTGCTGGTGGCGGTGATCGTGTCGTTGCTGCTCATGCGCGTCGAAGCCCCGCTGGCCGATGCGCCGGGACTGGCACGGGCCGCGAGGTGGACCACCGGCTGGCGGCTGGCCGGCGTGGCCTGCGGTGTCGTGGCCGCGGCGGTCGCGGCCAACGGTCCAGCGAGCTGGCTCGGGCTCGGAATGGCCCTCGCCGGGCCCGCGTTCGCGCTCTGCCTGCTCGCCGGCGTGCTGGTCGGGGAGGCCGGCGTGGCGGGCGAGCCGGGGGACACCCGTACCGCTCTGCTCGAGGTGCGCACCGTGCGTGACTACCTGCCGCCGGTGCTGACGCCCTGGGTGGCTGCTCTGACCGGCGCGCTGGCCGCTCTGTTGATCGGCGCTGGCCTGGCCGGCAGCGCGGACGACCTGGGACGGGCCGGCCGCAGCTTCGCGCTGAACTGTGGCGCCGGGGTGACCACGTCGAGCGGACCGTGGCCGGGTGCCTTCTACGGCGTGCCGATCGCGGTCGCGGTGCTGGCCGGGCTGATCGCGGCCGTGCTCGTGCTGGGCCGGATCGTCGGACGGCCACGGCTCGGCGCGGATCAGGCTGGACGTGCCGAGGACGATCGGCTCCGGCGCCAGGCGAGCCGGGTCGTGGTGGCCGCGTGCGGCATCCTGGTCGCGGTTCCGCTCACCGGCACGGCGGTGTTCGCCAGCGCGGTGTTGGTCAAGGCTGATTGCGGACCGGGTTGGCTCGGGTTCGCCGGGTGGGCCGCGACTGGTCTGGCGCTGATCTCGCTGGCCAGCATCGGGGTGTTCGGGGCGGCGTTGCTGCCGTCCGTGCGCCAGGTGGAGCCCTCGTCGCGATGAGCGAACCGTCCCGGCTCGTGGTGGACACGACGAGCCCGATCCCGCCGTACGAACAGCTCCGCGCGCAGCTCACCGAGCTGATCCGGCACGGCGTGCTGGCCGCTGGCGATCGGCTGCCGCCGGTGCGTCAGCTCGCGGCCGACCTCGGGCTGGCCACGGGGACCGTCGCGCGGGCGTACCGGGAGCTCGAACAGGCGGGGCTGGTGCGCTCGCGGCGCGGCGCCGGCACCCGCGTGGCGGAGGTGGTGGCGCCGAGTTCGCCGGCCGAACGCGGTCGGCTGCTCGCCGACCACGCCGAGGCGTACGTCGACCGGGCGAGGAGCCTCGGTCTCGACGACGACGAACTGATCGATGCGGTACGCCGGGCACTGGACCGGACTTAACCGGAGAAGTCCCCTTTCAGCGAGCCCGCCACGGTATCAGCGGTTAGGTTCCGGACTGGCCCGGGAGACCCCCGGGTGTACCTGGAGGAGGACGCAGATGTCATTCCGTCTCCGCCGGCGCGGTATCGCGGTCGCGACCGCGCTCGGCCTGCTCGCCACGAGCGTCGCAGCCACGCCCGCCCAGGCCGACGCGAACAACGACACCTCCCGGAAGCTCCGGGCGGCGGTCAACGCGGACGGCGTCTTCCGGCACCTCTGGGCGCTGGAGGCGATCGGACGGATCAGCGGCGACACCCGGGTCTCCGGCACCAAGGGTTATGACCGGTCGGCGGCCTACGCCGAGGCCGTGCTCCGGCTCGCCGGGTACCGCGTCAGCAAGCAGAAGTTCATCTTCAAGGCCTTCCGCGGACTCGAGCCCTCGGTGCTGCGGCAGACCGCGCCCGGCGCCGCGCGCGACCTCGAGCACAACATCCTGAGCTACTCGGGCAGCGGTGACCGTGACCGCCGCCGCCACCCTGCCCACCGGCTCGGCGCTCGGCTGCGAAGCCGCCGACTACGGACCGGCGAACCGCGGCACCGTCGTCATGGTCGGCCGTGGCACCTGCCCCTTCGCGCAGAAGGCCACCAACGCGCAGGCGGCCGGGGCGAGTGCCGTGGTCGTCTACAACAACACCACCGGCGAGCTGGCCGGCACGCTCGGCGAGGCGTTCGCGCTGGACCTGCCCGTGGTCGGCGTGACCCAGGCGCTCGGCACGGAGCTGGCCGGGCTGGTGCCGCAAGGGCCTCACCCTCACCGTCAGCACCAAGACCTTCCGTGGCGACGCGGAAACCACGAACATCCTCGCCGAGAGCCGTGGCGGCGATCCGAACAACGTGGTGATGGCCGGCGCGCACCTGGACTCCGTCTGGCAGGGCCCTGGCATCAACGACAACGGCACCGGAGCCGGGTCGATCCTGGAGATCGCGATCCAGATGCGGAAGGTCAATCCGAAGAACAAGGTGCGCTTCGCGCTCTGGGGCGCGGAGGAGTCCGGGCTGGTCGGCTCGACCAGGTACGTCGCGCAGCTGCCCGTGGCCGAGCGGGAGAAGATCGCGCTGTACCTCAACTTCGACATGGTCGGCTCGCCGAACTTCGTCCGGTTCGTCTACGACGGTGACAACTCGGCGTTCCCGCCCGGCACCGGCTCGGCCGAGGGCCCGCCCGGGTCCGGCGCGATCGAGCGGCTGTTCCACGACTACTTCAAGTCGGTGGGCCTGGCGAGCGCCGAGACCCCGTTCTCCGGCCGCTCGGACTACGGCCCGTTCATCGCCGAGGGCGTCGGCATCCCGGCCGGCGGCCTGTTCACCGGCGCCGAGGGCGTCAAGACCCAGGCCCAAGCCGATGTGTTCGGCGGCACCGCCGGTGCGGCGTACGACCCCTGCTACCACAAGGCCTGCGACACGATCCGGAACGTGAGCCGGAAGGCCGTGGACCAGATGGTGGACGCGATCGCCCATGCGGTGATCACGTACGCCTACGACACGAGCAGCGTGACCAGGGGACCGACCGGCTCGGCCGGACCGAACAACCCGAACGGCGCGACGAACGGTGCCGGCGGCGGCCTGCACGACCACGACCACGACGCACCCGCGTAGAACTCGCCCTGCGGTTGGATTCCGGAGCGTGGCTGTGGAATTCAACCGCAACGGCGAGGGCCGGCTGGGGATCACGTCCCCGGCCGGCCCGTCTCGCTTGGCTGGCTACTTCCAGCGGCCAGCCGCGTACGCGGGCAGCACCAGCGCCTGCGCGATGATCGCCCGCTCGCCGTCGTGCGCGAGCGCTGGCGAGCCGTAAAGCTCGTACCCCTCGTCGATCGCCGCACTGACCTTGCTGGAGAACTCCCCGTCGTCCGGACCGGAGATCAGCAGGTACCTCAGACGCTCTTTGACGTGCTCCATCCGCAACCTTTCTCGCCGCTCAGTGAGGACAACGGTAGGGGTTCGAAACCATGGCCGCCCTCCGGGTACACTCATGACGCGGTACCCGCCGCCTTAGCTCAGTCGGCAGAGCGGCTCACTCGTAATGAGCAGGTCAACGGTTCGATTCCGTTAGGCGGCTCCGCACAGACCAGGCACTTCCCGTTCGCGGGAGGTGCCTGGTCTGCTTTCCGGCCGCAGTCGTGCCTCCGCCTCCACCTCCGCGCTTTGGGCGACATTTTCTCGGCTATAACCGAGAAAATGTCGCCCAAAGCGGCAAAGGGAACGCTCGGCTCGACGACCGTGGCCCAGTCCTACTGGACGAGCCGGGTCGCGGGATCTGGCATGCTGGGCGCTGACGCGACTGGCGGCACGGGATGGCAGTGACCATCGGGGAGCCTCATCGTGGGAGTCGACCGCCTGGGCTCCCATGCGAGGGAGGCTCCATGTCCACGCCCAGTTCCGAGACCACCACTGCCCGCCTGCTACCCGGCGGTCCGGTGGCCGAGCAGGTGCTCCAGGACGTGTCCGCCAGGGTGGCCGCGCTGCGGGAGCGCGGTGTCCAGCCGGCGCTCGCGACCGTGCTGGTCGGCGACGACGACGCCAGTGCCGGCTACATCCGGATCAAGCAGAAGCAGGCGGAAGAGCTCGGCTTCGCGTCCCCGCACGTGCACCTGCCGGCTACCGCCACCCAGGCAGACCTGCGGGCCGTGATCCGCGAGTACAGCGACGACTCCGCCGTGCACGGGATGCTCGTTCAGCATCCGGTGCCCCGGCACCTGGACTACGACGCCGCGCTCGCGGAGATGGACCCCGACAAGGACGTCGACGGGATGCACCCGCTCAACATGGGTCGCCTCGCGCTCGGCCTGCCCGGACCGCTGCCGTGCACGCCGGCCGGCATCGAGGCGTTGCTGGCCTACTACGAGATCCCGGTGGCCGGACGTGAGGTCGTGGTGCTCGGTCGGGGTGCGACCCTCGGCCGGCCGCTCGCGACCATGCTCAGCCAGAAGCGAGCCACCGCCAACGCCGCCGTCACCGTCGTGCACACCGGTGTCGCCGACTGGCCGCGCTACACCCTGCGCGCCGACATCTTGGTTGCCGCGGCCGGGGTTCCTGGCATCGTCCAGCCGGAACACGTGCGGCCGGGGTCCGTGGTCATCGGCGGCGGCGTCCGTTACGAGGGTCGCCGGCTCCTTCCCGACGTCGACGAGGCGTGTGCCGCGGTCGCCGGGGCGATCACGCCGCGCGTCGGCGGGGTCGGGCCCACGACGGTCGCCATGCTCTTCCGCAACGCCGTCTCCGCGGCCGAACGCGCGACCAGCTAGAGCCCTCAGCCGATGCCGTTCACCACGGGCCAGACCGCGATCGTCGTACCGTTGCCAGCCGCCGAGCCCGTCGTGGACCGGTGGCGGCAGCGGTACGACGACGCGGCCCCGCTCGGCGTGCCGGCCCACGTCACGGTCCTCTACCCCTTCCTCGACATCGCCCGGATCGACGACCCGACCGTGCGGCAGCTTCGCGCGCTGTGCGCCGCCCAGCCGGCGTTCTCCGTGCGCCTCGAACGCTGCGGCCGCTTCCCCGGCGTGCTCTACCTCGATCCGGGCCCCGCCGAGCCGTTCCGCGAGCTGACCGCCGCGGTGGTCGAGCGCTGGCCGGAAGCGCCACCGTACGGGGGCGCCCACGCCGAGGTCGTGCCGCATCTGACCGTGGCGCACGGCGTGGACGACGCGATCCTGGCCACGGTCGAGCAGGCCGTCGCGGCGCGGCTACCGGTCACGGCCGAGGCCACGGCGGCGCACCTGCTCACGTTCGACGGCAGCCGGTGGACCGTTCACACCCGGCTCGCGTTCGGCCAGCCCAGGGCCGCCGATCGGAGCCGCTGACCCGCGGGGCAGACTCGACCACGTGCTCACTCACTACCGGCGGCGCCAAGACCAGTCCCGAGCGGACGAGTACGAAGCCTGGGGTGCTTCGGACTGGTACTTCGAGATCGACGAGGACAGCTATGCCGTCCGGCAGATCGAGGTGTACGACGCCGGACGCACGCTCCGCTACGGGCTGGACCACGACGAGGACGAGTACGGCAGCCTCACCTACTCGCCGTTCGAGGCGGACGAGTGGGAGCCCTACCTGATCCCCGCCAAGGAATTCGAGCAGGCCTGGCTGGCGGCGGCCAACCCACCGAAGCCCACCGCCGGCTGACCTGCGCCAGCTGGCAGGACGCTCAGGCGGCCGTGCCGATCTCGGCCCAGACCACCTTGCCGAACGCCGTCGGCTGGGTACCCCACCGTGCGGCGATCGCCTGGACCATCCGCATGCCCCGCCCGTGCGCGCTGCGCAGGTCCACGGCCTGGATCCGTGGCAGTCGGGTGCACGTGTCGGCGACTTCGATCAGCAGCGCGCCTGGCCGGACGGAAAGGTGCAGCTCGCCGCCGTTCTTGGTGTGTTTGCTCACGTTCTCGACCAGCTCGGTCGTCACGATGAGCGCATCGTCCAACTGGTCGTCCAGGCGCCAGATCCGGAGCGCACGTTCCACCAGTCGGCGCGCGACCGTGGCACCGTGCGCCCCGCTGAGCCGGAGGCGGAATGTTCGCTTCATGCCGAACCTCTTACCCCGCCGACGGGTTCTTCTATCGTCTGGCCGTGGACGAGCTTGGCGCGGCGTCCCAGACCTGGCCATACCGGCCAGTAACCTGGCCCCGCGGCCCGCAGTTGCCGGCGGCGTCCTCACCGGAAGAAGGGCCACTCGCAGATGGAGCTCGTCGCGCAGATCCTGATCGGCGTCATCGCCGCGCTGCACGTCTACATCATGGTTCTGGAGATGTTCCTCTGGACCACCCCTCGCGGGCTGAAGGCCTTCGGCCAGACCCAGGAGGCCGCGAACTCCTCCGCGGTGCTGGCGGCCAACCAGGGCGTTTACAACGGATTCCTCGCCGCAGGCCTGGTGTGGAGCCTCATCGCCGACGACCCGGCCGGCTTCCACTTCAAGGTTTTCTTCCTGGGCTGCGTCATCGTCGCCGGCCTGTACGGCGGGCTCACGGCCTCGCGCCGGATCCTCTACATCCAGACCGTGCCGGCGGCCGTGACGCTCCTGCTGGTCCTGCTCTCGCACTGACGGCGAACGGGCGCCCCGGGAGAAACCGGGGCGCCCGTCCGACGACGCTGATTACTTGCGGTTCAGCTTGGCCCGGGTCGCGATGCCCTTGTCGACGGCCTTGTTCAGCCGCTGGAGGCCATCCGGCCCACCGGCCCAGAGGTCGTAGTCGTAGTAGCCGACGATGTCGACGAAGAAGTGCGTCTTCGCCGCGGACGAGTTTCCGTAGCACGCGATCGAGAGCGTGCCCGCGTTGTCGCCGTTGCCCGGGTCACCGAGCGCGCTGGTGAAGGACGTGACACCGGCGAAGTTGGCCGCGCTCCACACCGTGGTGGAGTAGCCACCCGGCTGGACCACGTCGCCGCTCGCGACCGCCAGGTAGCCGAGGTTGCTCTCGGTGGCCTGGAGCTGGACCGTGCCGACCACGGCGGCCGCCCACGGCGGGACGCCGGAGGCCTCGCCGGCCATCGTGGTCACCGTGTCGACCTTGCGGAACTGGCCGTGCGCGATCTTCGCCTTGCCGTAGGCGGCGTCCGCGCTGGAGGCGTAGACCCGGACCGGCTTCTCGAGCAGGGTCAGGACGGGGCCCGTGTTGGAGAGTCCCGCGCCAGAGCGTCTGGCCGTTGCTGCTCTCGATGCACTGGAAGAGCTGGTTCTCCCAGTTGACGATCGCGCCGACCTCGTAGGTGCCGGTCGTCGGCGGGAAGTTCGCCGACTTCAGGCTGCCGAGCTGGAGCTGCGGACCGGAGTCGTTGACCGCGACGATGGCCGGCTTGGAGCCGGTGGTGGTCACCGAGAGGTTGGAGCCGGTGAGCTTGGTGGTGCCGGTGCCGGTGTTGGCACCGTCAACCGCGATCGCGTCGCCGGGCGCGGCCTGCGCCGGGCTGCCGGCCGCAGCCGCCCCCGCGGCGCCAGCGGCAGCCGCTGCGGCGAGCGCGCCGTAACGCAGCATGCCGCGCCGGCTCACGGGCGCCTTGGGCTCCGTCGCGGTCTGCTCCGGGTGGTCGGTCATTCGTGTCCCTTTCGAAGTGTCCCAGCAAGCCGTACCGCCTGTGGTCAGAGCGGTACCGGCAGCCAACCGTGTTCGACGATGTCCCGCACATAGACCGTTCGGCCCATCAACAGAAAGTACGCGATCCAGTGACAGACGTAATATCCGCGCGTTTTCTCACGTGAAGGAAGTCAGGCTGAAGCATAGAAGGCCCATGTCACTCGTCGGCAGGCAGCGAATCGTGGGTCGATTCGTCCGGTTCGCCCGGGCGCCAGTTCGGATGTGGTCGGGGCCACAAATGAGTTGTGGAATTGCCGGGACGATGCTGATGCTTGTACCAAGCAAGTATCCGAGCGATCCGGAGCGTGACCTGATGACCGTCGATTCCTTCGACGCGTGCGCGAACGAGCTCATGTCGTTCATCCGCACGCACGAAGCGGATCTCCACCTTGCCGGTGGTGAAGGACGCGCCGGCGCTGGAGCGACCCGCGCTCATGCTGCTCGCCGGCACCGCCGAGCGAGGACCGGTCCGGCCCTCGGCGCTCGCCGAGACGCTCTACCTCGACCTCTCCACGGTCAGCCGCCAACTGGCCGCGTTGGAGTCGTCCGGCTGGGTGGAGCGGGAGCGGGACGCCGACGACCGGCGGGCGTTCCTGGTACGGGCCGACCGACGAAGGGAGACGCGTGCTGCTGCGCCAACATGGACGCCCGGCGAGCGATGTTGCGTGACCTCATGACCGACTGGTCCGAGGACGAGCGGCTCGACTTCGCCCGTCTGCTCGGGCAGCTGAACAAGTCCTTGGTACGTCGCCAGGAGCGGGCACTCCCGCCTGTTGGCGCTGGAGTAGGAGAACCGAGTTGAGTACAGAATCCACCACGGGGGCGTTGGCGGAGCCGACCCGCCCACGGCTGAGTCAGCGTCAGATCCTGACGATCATGTTCGCGCTGATGACCGGCATGCTGCTGGCGGCGCTGGACCAGACCATCGTCGGCACCGCGATGCCCACCATCGTCGGCAAGCTGGGCGGCCTCGAGCACTACTCGTGGGTCATCACCGCGTACCTGCTGACGTCGACCGCGTCCACGCCGCTCTACGGGAAGATCTCCGACCTGTACGGGCGCCGGCCCGTGCTGCTGTTCGCCATCGCGACCTTCGTCGTCGGCTCGCTGCTCGCCGGCGATGAGCCAGGAGATGTGGCAGCTCATCGCCACCCGGGCGATCCAGGGCATCGGCGCCGGTGGCCTCATGACGCTGGCCTTCACGATCATCAGCGACCTGGTCAGCCCGCGCGAGCGCGCCAAGTACCAGGGCCTGTTCGGCGCCGTCTTCGGGCTGTCGTCGATCGCCGGGCCGCTGCTCGGCGGCTACTTCGCCGACCACAACTGGCGCTGGATCTTCTACATCAACCTGCCGCTCGGCATCCTCGCGTTCGTCGGTGATCTCGGCCGTGCTCGAAGATCCCGCACATCCGGCGTGAGCACCAGATCGACTACCTCGGCGCCGGCCTCATGGTCAGCGGCGTCAGCATGCTGCTGCTCGATCTGTCCTGGGGCGGCACCGAGTACGCGTGGAGCTCCGGCATGATCATCGGGCTGCTGATCGCGGGCGCGGTCGTCTCGATCCTGTTCGTGCTCTGGGAGTCCCGGGCCAGCGAGCCGATCATGCCGCTGCGCCTGTTCAAGGGCCGCAACTTCAGCCTCGGCCAACATCGGCGGCTTCGTGCTCGGCGTCGCGATGTTCGGCGCGATCCTCTACGTGCCGATGTACCTGCAGATCGTCAAGGGCCACTCGGCGACCGCGTCCGGCCTGCTGCTGCTGCCGCTGATGGGCGGCGTCATCGTCTCGTCGGTGATCAGCGGCCGGGTCGATCTCCAAGATCGGCCGGTACAAGTGGTTCACGGTGGCCGGCGCGGTCATCGCTGACGATCGGGCTGCTGCTCAACGTCCGCCTGCGACGCGCGACACGCGCATGGTCGTGCGTCTCGCTGTACATGGTCGCTGCATCGGTGTCGGCATGGGCCTGTCGATGCAGCCGCATGATCCTGGCCGATCCAGAACGACCTGGCGCTGCTCGGACATGGGCGCCGGCACCGCGCCGTCACGTTCTTCCGCTCGCTCGGCGGCTCGTTCGGCGTGGCCATCCTCGGCGCGGTGCTTCAACAACCGGCTGACCGACTGGCTCGGCCGAGTCATGTGCCGGCCCAGGCGGCGGCGCAGACGCCCGGCGGCGGCTTCGTCGACGCTGCTGCGCGAGCCGAAGAGGATCCTGGCGCTGCCGGACGCGATCCGGATCGCCGCTGCAGGAGTCGTTCGTCCGCGCGCTGAACACGGTGTTCCTGGCGGCGGCGGGCGTGGCCGCGGTCGTCGCGATCGTCGTCACCGCGCTGCATGCCGAACGGCAAGCTGGACGGCCCCGGCCACGGCCCGAAGCCGCACCGACGAGCGGACGCGAGGCGGCCGCCGCCAAGGCGGAGGCACGTCGGTGGTCATCCGCTCACACGAATCTGGTGCGAGCACTTCACGGTCCGAGCCGTGAGATGTCGCCCGAGATCGCGTACTCGTAGTGCAGCTCGCGCGGGCGTGGTCCTTCAGCCGCTTGCGGGAGGCCTCGATCTCCCCTCGGCCTCGGTGCGGCCGACCCAGGTCGCGCCCTCGACCGACTTGCCGGGCTCCAGGTCCTTGTAGACCTCGAAGAAGTGCTGGATCTCCAGCCGGTCGAACTCCGGCAGGTGGTGGATGTCCCGCAGGTGCTCGTGGCGCGGGTCGTCGGCCGGCACGCACAGCACCTTGTCGTCGCCGCCCGCCTCGTCCGTCATGCGGAACATGCCGATCGCGCGGCACGTGATCAGGCAGCCGGGGAACGTCGGCTCGTCGACCAGCACGAGCGCGTCGAGCGGGTCGCCGTCCTCGCCGAGCGTGTTCTCGACGAAGCCGTAGTCGGCGGGGTAGCGCGTCGAGGTGAACAGCATGCGGTCGAGCCGGATCCGGCCCGTCTCGTGGTCGACCTCGTACTTGTTGCGCTGGCCCTTGGGGATCTCGATCGTGACGTCGAACTCCACCTGTGGCTCCTCGTCGAGTCGGGTGGCGGGTATCCCGTTAGTGTCCGCGCACGTCGAGTATGTCGCTGGAGGGAGCCCCATGCCTGGACCGCCGCCAGGAGTGTGCTCTGGCTCACCGCTCGCCGTCTGACCATCGAGCCTGCTCGCTGGCGACCGGAATTGGCTACTTCGTCGCACGGGCGGTGGGCCGGGGGCGATGAGCGCCGCGCGCACGGCCGGCATCTGGGGCCAGGCGCCCCGGTCGACCCCGCAGTTCGAGGCACCGGCGCCGGCCCTCGCCGCCGACAGCGCCGGCGGGGCCGCCGCCACCGAGCGGCGGCATCGCGACGGCGCTCGGTCCGCTGCTGGCCGACCCGCGGCTCGGCGGCAGGCTCGGCCGTCTCGGTGGTCGACGTGGCGACCGGTGAGCCAGCTCTACGCCCAGCGCGCCGACGCTCCGGTGACGCCGGCGTCGACCACGAAGATCGTCACCGCCGCCGCGGTCCTCGCCGCCCGTGGGCCCGTACCACCGGTTCACCACCCGGGTGGTGGCCGGCGCGCACGCCCGGCGAGGTCGTGCTGGTCGGCGGCGGCGACCCGACCCTGACGGTCGGCGCCGACGGCTCCTACCCCGGCGCGGCCCGGCTCGACGAGCTGGCGAAGCAGGTCAAGGCCGCCGCCGGCGCCCCGGTGACCAGCGTGGTCGTACGACTCGTCGCTGTTCACGCGGCGCCGCGACTGGCCCCGGCTGGGACACGGACGTCGGTCGCCGGCGGTACGGCGCGCCGGTGAACGCGCTCACCATCGACGGCGGCCGGGTCTCGCCGACGCCGCCCAGCGTCCAGGCCACCCCGCGGACCGGCACGCCGGACCTCGTTCGCCGGCGCCGCGTTCGCCAAGCTGCTCGGCCTGCCGGCCCGGCCGTGCAGCAGCGGCACGCGCCGGCCCGAGCGCCAAGGAGCTCGCGCAAGGTCGCCTCCCCGCCGCTGCAGCACCTGGTCGAGCTGATGCTCCAGCTCAGCGACAACGTGCTCGCCGAGTCGCTGCTCCGGCAGGTGGCCGATCGCGAAGGGCCAGCCGGCGACGTTCGCGGGCAGCCAGGCCGCGGTGAAGGCGATGCTCACCGAGCTCGGGCTGGACCCGGCCGGCACGGGCTCGTCGACGGCAGCGGGCTGTCCCGGCTGAACCGCATCACGCCGGCCCTGCTCACCGCGATCCTGCGCGCCGCCACCGAGCGCGGCGCACGCCAAGCTGCGCGGCGTGCTGGCCGGCCTGCCGGTCGCCGCGCTACAGCGGCACGCTCAGCGACCGGTTCGCCGGTTCGCCCGCGACGCGCCGCGATCGGCGACGTCCGGGCCAAGACCGGGCACGCTGACCGGGGTCAACGCGCTCGCCGGGGTGCTGGTCACCGAGAGCGGCCGGCAGCTGGCGTTCGCCGCGATCAGCGACGGCGTGCCGGCACCGGCGCCGCAACAACGCCGAGGCCGGGCTGGACGAGCTCGCCGCCACGCTCGTCCGGTGCGGCTGCCGTAGGCGTTCGCGGGGTTTCGCTACGGGGCGCCGGACGAGCCTGCGGCACGTACCGTGGAGCAATGACGCAGATGGTCGACTGGGATCTGGCCGTCGCCACGGCGGGCGCGCTGGTCGAAGTCGGGCCCCGAGGTGACGTTCGCCGAGGCCGCCGAGGTGGTCAGCGAGCTGCGCGCCCTGACCGACCTGGCTGAGCAGCACGTCCAGCGAGTACACCGGGCTGCACCGCGCAGCTCGATCATCCGCCGGTCCGGGTCGTGGACCGCAAGGACTGGGTCGCCGCGCAACGTCGCCGGGCTCCAGCAGGTGATCGACCCCGCTGATCGAGCAGCATCGCGCAGCGCGGCAGCGTCGAACGGCGTCACCCGGCTGATCGGCTCCAAGGCGACCGGCGTGCAGGCCGGCACCGTCTTCGCCTACCTGTCCGGCAAGGTGCTCGGCCAGTACGAGGTGTTCTCCGGCGCCCCCGGCGAGCTGCTGCTGGTCGCGCCGAACATCGTCGAGGCCGAGCGGCAAGCTCGACGTCGACCCGAGCGACTTCCGGCTCTGGGTCTGCCTGCACGAGGTCACCCACCGCACGCAGTTCACCGCCGTGCCGTGGCTCCGCCAGCACTTCCTGGACGAGGTGAAGTCGTTCATCGACGCGGCCGACCTCGACGGGGAGGCGCTTCGCCGAGCGGCTGCGCGGGGCGATCGACTCGATCGTCGACGCGATCCGCGACTCCGACTCCCGGGCGTCCATGATCGACCTGGTGCAGACGCCGGCGCAGCGGGCGGTCGTCGACCGGCTGACCGCGCTGATGACGCTGGTCGAGGGGCACGCCGAGTTCGTGATGGACGGCGTCGGCCCCGAGGTCGTGCCGAGCGTGGCGGCGATCCGGGAGAAGTTCAACGCCCGGCGGGTGGCCCGGAACCCGATCGAGAAGGCCCTGCGCCGGCTGCTCGGCGTCGAGGTGAAGATGCGGCAGTACGCCGAGGGCCGCCGGTTCGTCGGCCGCCGTGGTCGGCGAGGTCGGCATGGCCGGCTTCAACAAGATCTGGACGCTCGCCCGAGACCCTGCCGCGCACCGCGGAACTGCGTGACCCGGCGCGCCTGGATCGCCCGGGTCCAGCCCGCCTCGGTTCCGCCGCTGCCAGCCTCGGCCAGAGCCGGCCGCCCCGAGGCCTGCATTGCGGGGGCGGCATGGCGGGGCCGGCGCCGGCGGTAGCTGAGGTCCGGGTCGCGGTCCGGCGGGCGCTCGCCGACCTGCCGGCCGGCGCGCTGGTGCTGGTGGCGTGCTCGGGTGGCGCCGACTCGACCGCGCTCGCCGCCGCCACCGCGTTCGAGGCGCCCCGCGCCGGCCTGCGCGCCGGCCTGATCACCGTCGACCACAGCTGCAGCCCGGCTCGGCCGAGCAGGCCCGCCGGGTCGAGGCGTGGGCGGCGAAGCTCGGGCTGGCGCCGGTGCGAGGTGCTGCCGGTCGAGGTCGGGCGGGCCGGCGGACCCGAGGCGGCCGCCCGGACGGCCCGGTACGCGGCGCTCGACGACGCGGCGGCCCGGCACCGGCGCGCCGCGATACTGCTCGGCCACACGCTGGACGACCAGGCGGAGACCGTGCTGCTCGCGCTCGCCCGTGGCTCCGGCGCCCGCGTCGCTGGCCGGGATGGCGCCGCGGCGCGGGCTCTACCGTCGGCCGCTGCTCGGGGTCGAGCGGGCCACCACCCGGGCCGCGTGCGCCGCCGAGGAGCTGCCCACCTGGGACGACCCGCACAACACCGATCCCGCGTACGCCCGGGTCGCGGCTGCGCGCGCTCTGGCCGGCGCTGGAGGAGGCCGTCGGGCGGGGTGCGGTCGCCGGCCTGGCCCGCAGCGCGCGGCTGGTCCGCGCCGACGCCGATCTGCTGGACCAGCTGGCCGCCGAGCTGCGCGCCACGGTCACCGGCGCCGACGGCGCGCTGGACGCGGGGGCGCTGCGGACTCAGCCGGCCGCGCTGCGGACCAGGGTGCTGCACGCCTGGGCCGCCGACGTGGGCGGCGGCGCGCCGACCGGAAGTCACGTGGACGCCCTCGACGCGCTGGTCATGGCGTGGCGCGGGCAGGGGCCGGTGGCGCTGCCCGGCGGGGTGACGGCGGCCCGCGTGGCCGGCTGGCTCCGGGTGACCGCCCCAGCCGGCTGAGGTCACACCCCGCCGCTCCGCAGCCCTCGACCCGACCTCAGCCCCCATGCCCACCGAACCGGACTTTCGGGGAAAACGGGGCTACGCGCGCCCGTCGTATGCCCAGAAACCCCGAAAGTCCGGTTCGGCAGGGTGGTCGGCGGGCGGCGGAAGGGTGGCGGGAGGAGCGGGCGGCGAGCGGCGGGCGGGCGGCGGCGGTGAGCCGGAGTGCACGACTGCCCAGCGCGCATGGCAGGCTGTCTACGTGACTAAGCAGGCGCCACCCGCAGAGGGCTATGACGGTGACATCGAGAAGGTCGTAGTCAGCGAACAGGAGATCCAGGACAAGATCGCCGAGCTCGCCAAGCAGGTCGACGCGGACTACGCGGACAAGGACGTGCTGCTCGTCGGGGTGCTCAAGGGCGCGGTGATGTTCATGGCCGACTTCGCCAGGGCGATGGCCCGGCCGGTGGAGCTCGAGTTCATGGCGGTCTCGTCGTACGGCGTCGTCCACCAGCTCGTCGGGCGTGGTCCGGATCCTCAAGGACCTGGACCGGGACATCAGCGGCCGGCACGTGCTGGTCGTCGAGGACATCATCGACTCGGGGCTGACGCTGTCCTGGTTGCTCCGGAACCTCGGCGGCCGGAACCCGGCCTCGGTCGAGGTGGTGGCGCTGTTCCGCAAGCCGGAGGCGGTGAAGGTTGCCGGTCGACGTGCGGTACGTCGGTTTCGACATCGCCGAACGAGTTCGTCGTCGGCTACGGGCTGGACTACGCCGAGCGCTACCGGGACCTGCCGTACGTCGGGCGTGCTCAAGCCCGAGGTCTACGGCGGCTGAGCGATCCGGACGGACGACGCGAACGCGCCCAAAGCCGGCGCGGATCACGCTCAGAGCTGAATGTGACGACCACTCGAACGTGTTCGGAACCCCGGTTGACCACGAAGCGTTCTGGAGGGGGCCGCCCGTCCGGGCGCGCCTGCGTCGTCTGATGGCGCGGGGTACGCTCGGTGGACCGGGAACCCCCGGCATCGCGCATGTCCACCAGGCGCGTCTTCGCACGGCAGATCGGGAGGGCCGGGGCGCTCGTCGAGAGGTACCCCGCACACAGTATGGAACGCACTCGTTTCGTTCCGTAGGCCGCTGTTCTGGATCATCGTGGTGATCATGGGCGCCCTGCTTCTGGGCTCCATCTTCACTGGCGGCGGCGACTACAAGAAGGTGGACACCTCCGTCGCGCTCGCCCAGATCGACAAGGGCAACGTCACGAGGGTCAAGGTGCAGGACAAGGAGCAGCGGCTCCAGCATCGACACCAAGGACGCGGTCAAGGGCTCGAAGAAGATCCAGGCGTCGTACCCGTACGAGTCGGGCGACGAGATCTTCGGTCTCCTGCGACCCAGCAGACCGAGGGCACGGACATCGACTTCGACGCCAAGGTCACCGAAGGAAAGCATCTTCGTCACCCTGCTCGTCACGCTGCTTGCCGATCATCGATCCTCGTCGTGCTGCTGTTCCTGTTCATGAGCCAGATGCAGGGCGGCGGCAACCGGGTCATGAACTTCGGCAAGTCCAAGGCCAAGATGGTCAGCAAGGACACGCCGAAGACGACGTTCTCCGACGTGGCCGGCGCGGACGAGGCGATCGAGGAACTCCACGAGATCAAGGAGTTCCTGCAGAACCCGGCGAAGTTCCAGGCCATCGGCGCGAAGATCCCGAAGGGCGTGCTGCTCTTCGGCCCGCCCGGTACCGGTAAGACGCTGCTGGCCCGCGCGGTCGCCGGCGAGGCCGGCGTGCCGTTCTACTCGATCTCCGGCTCGGACTTCGTCGAGATGTTCGTCGGCGTCGGCGCCAGCCGGGTCCGTGACCTGTTCGAGCAGGCCAAGCAGAACGCGCCCGCGATCATCTTCGTGGACGAGATCGACGCGGTCGGCCGGCACCGCGGCGCCGGCCTCGGCGGCGGCCACGACGAGCGCGAGCAGACCCTCAACCAGATGCTGGTCGAGATGGACGGCTTCGACGTCAAGGGCGGCGTGATCATGATCGCCGCGACCAACCGTCCCGACATCCTCGACCCCGCGCTGCTGCGTCCCGGCCGGTTCGACCGGCAGATCGCCGTCGACCGCCCCGACCTCGAGGGCCGCAAGGCCATCCTGCGGGTGCACGCCAAGGGCAAGCCGTTCTCGCCGGACGTCGACCTGGACACCGTCGCCCGCCGGACCCCCGGCTTCACCGGCGCCGACCTGGCCAACGTGATCAACGAGTCCGCGCTGCTCACCGCGCGGAACGACCGCAAGGCGATCACGAACGAGTTCCTCGAAGAGGCGATCGACCGCGTCATCGCCGGCCCGGAGCGCAAGACCAGGGCGATGAGCGAGAAGGAGAAGAAGGTCACCGCGTACCACGAGGGCGGTCACGCCCTGGTGGCGCACGCGCTGCCGCACTCGGCGCCGGTGCACAAGGTGACCATCCTCCCGCGTGGCCGCTCGCTCGGGCACACGCTGATCCTCCCGACCGAGGACAAGTACACCCAGACCCGCTCGGAGATGATCGACACGCTCGCCTACGCGCTCGGTGGGCGCGCCGCCGAGGAGCTGGTCTTCCACGAGCCGACCACCGGTGCCGGCAACGACATCGAGAAGGCCACCGCGCTCGCGAAGTCGATGGTCACCGAGTACGGCATGAGCGCCAAGCTCGGCGCCGTGAAGTACGGCGTGAGCGAGTCGCAGCCGTTCCTCGGCCGCGACATGGGGCACCAGCGGGACTACTCCGACTCGATCGCCGCCGACATCGACGGCGAGGTGCGCGGGCTGATCGAGGCCGCGCACGACGAGGCCTGGGAGATCCTGGTCGAGTACCGCGACGTGCTGGACGACATCGTCCTGGAGCTCATGGAGCGCGAGACCCTGAGCAAGGACGACATGGTCCGGATCTGCGAGCGGGTCGTGAAGCGGCCGCCGCTGGCGCCGTACAACGGCTTCGGCAAGCGGACCCCGAGCGACAAGCCGCCGGTGCTCACCCCGACCGAGATCGAGAAGCTGCAGCAGCAGGCAGCGGTCAGGCGCCGGGCAGGTCAGCACGAACGGCTACCACGCGCCGACCAGCGACGACGCGGCTCCCCGCGCCGACGGTGAGGCCTGATCTGAGCACCGCCGACGCGGACGGCCGGACGGCCGGGGCCGGCTCCTCCACCGGAGCCGGCCTGACGTCTGGGTCGGCCGCGTCGGGTCGGCCGCTCCAGGGTTGGCCGCTCCGGCCGCTCCGGCCGCTCCGGCGGCTCCGGTCGCGTCGGGTTCGGCCGCTCGGTCGCGTCGGTCGCCGGGTCAGCGCCTCGGGTTTGCCCGCACCGGCCGCTCCGGCCGCGGCGCGGTTGGATCCGTTCCACGGTGTCGAGGGGCTGTTCCCTGGCGCTGGCGAGCCGGAGTCGAGCGTGGACCTGGCCCGGATCGAGAAGGCCGTCCGGGAGATCCTGATCGCGGTCGGTGAGGATCCGGACCGGCCCGGCCTGGCTCAGACGCCGGCCCGGGTCGCCCGTGCCTACGCGGAGACCTTCGCCGGGCTGCACTTCGACCCCAAGAGCGTGCTCGCCACGGTCTTCGAGGAAGACCACGAAGAGTTCGTCCTGGTCAAGGACATCGAGCTCTACTCGACCTGCGAGCACCACCTGGTGCCGTTCCACGGCGTCGCCCACGTCGGCTACATCCCCGGGCAGCACGGCCGCATCACCGGCCTGAGCAAGCTCGCCCGGCTCGTCGACGCGTACGCGCGGCGGCCGCAGGTTCAGGAACGGCTCACCGCACAGATCGCCGACGCGCTGATGGAGAAACTGGATCCGCAGGGCGTCATCGTCGTGATCGAATGCGAACATCTCTGTATGTCGATGCGCGGCGTGCGCCGGCCGGGCGCGCGAACGGTCACCTCCGCGGTACGCGGGATCTTCAACAGTTCGGTGGCCGCGCGGGCCGAGGCGATGAGCCTCATTATCGGGAAGTGAGGCGGTCGGGCGTGCCGATCGAGCCCCGTCACCTGTTGCCGCACCCCGACCGGTGCGTAGTCATGGGCGTCGTCAACGTGACCCCGGATTCGTTCTCCGACGGCGGCCGGTACGCCGACGTGGACGCCGCGGTCGCGCACGGAGTCCAGCTGGCCGCCGAGGGCGCCGACATCGTCGACGTGGGCGGTGAGTCCACCCGGCCCGGTGCCGAGCGGATCGACGCCGAGACCGAGATCGAGCGGGTGCTGCCGGTGATCCGCGCGCTGTCCGCCGAGGGCGTCAAGGTCAGCATCGACACCACCCGCGCCGAGGTCGCCGCCAGCGCGCTGGAGGCCGGGGCGTACCTGGTCAACGACGTGTCCGGCGGGCTCGGCGACCCGGCGATGGCCAAGGTCGTCGCCAACGCGGGCTGCCCGTGGGTGCTGATGCACTGGCGCGGCCACAGCAAGGACATGAACTCCCTCGCGGTCTACGAGGACGTGGTGGTGGACGTCTGCGTCGAGCTGTCCAGCCGGGTCGACGCGGCGGTCGCGGCCGGCGTCGACACCTCCCAGCTGGTCCTCGACCCGGGTCTGGGCTTCGCCAAGCGCCCCGAGCACAACTGGGCGCTGCTCGCCCAGCTCGACGCCGTGCTGGCGCTGGGGCTGCCGGTGCTGGTCGGCGCCAGCCGCAAGTCGTTCCTCGGCACCCTGCTGGCCGGGCCGGACGGTACGCCCCGCCCGGTGGACCAGCGGGAGTCGGCGACGGTCGCCACCAGCGTGCTCGCGGCCGAGGCCGGTGCGTGGGGGCTCCGCGTGCACGACGTGCGCTCTACAGTGGATGCGTTGGCCGTGCAGGAAGCGGTCGTCAAGTCTCGCCGGGTGATCGGACGCTCGCGTCGCGCTGGTGATCGGGCCCGCGTCTGAGGCTTGCTCTCGGTGTCGTCGGGCACCGAGCACGAGGCGGACGTCCCGGAGCCGGAGCCCAGGCGCTCGGCGATTTCGACACAGGAGCGAGCAAGCCGAATGACTGTTGCAGTGCGCGCGCGAACGTCCGCCCGGCGGAACGAGGTGTCCGCGTGAGCGCGTCGACGCTGCACACCGAGGCCGAGAAGTGCAACGCGGCGCTCTACGCGGCGTTCGAGAACGCCGACCTGGACGCCCTCGAGGAGCTGTGGGACGACGCGGACGACATCGCCTGCGTCCACCCCGGCTCGCCGGTGCTGGGCGGCCGCCGCGACGTGCTCCGCTCCTGGACCGCGCTGCTGGCCAACTCCGGCTATCTGCAGTTCGTCCTGTCCGACG
The DNA here is from genome assembly GCA_963746095.1 of uncultured Actinomycetota bacterium. Lineage (GTDB taxonomy): Bacteria > Actinomycetota > Actinomycetes > Mycobacteriales > Cryptosporangiaceae > CAVVAL01. The sequence goes on from CAVVAL010000002.1 coordinate 367,371, forward strand.
TGCAGGTGCGGATCAACGGTGACGTCGCCGTGGTCACCTGCGAGGAGAACATCCTCGCCGACATCTCCGCCCAGGACGGGCTGATCGGCGGCACCGCCGTGGCCACCAACGTCTTCCGCCGCCGCGACGGCCGGTGGCGGCTGTGGATCCACCACTCGTCGCCGGTCGCGACCGGTGAGGTGTCGGAGGAGTGACCGGCGGGGAGCGGGCATGACGGATCGGATCGCGCTGACCGGGCTGCGGGTGCCCGGCCGGCACGGCGTGTACGACTTCGAGCGCGAGCAGGGCCAGGACTTCGTGGTGGACGTGGTCCTCGAGCTGGACACGCGGGCGGCCGCGACCAGCGACGACGTGGCCGACACCGTCCACTACGGGGAATTGGCCAGCGCGCTGGCCGGCGTGATCGGCGGCGAGCCGGTGAACCTGCTGGAGACCCTGGCCGCCCGGCTGGCCGAGGTGTGCCTCGCGGACGAGCGGGTGGCGGCGGCCGACGTGACCGTGCACAAGCCGCAGGCGCCGATCCCGCTCGCGTTCCACGACGTCTCGGTCTCGATCCGCCGGGAGCGGGCCGACCGATGATGCGGATCACGCTGTCGGTCGGGTCGAACCTCGGGGATCGCCGAGCCCACCTGCAGTCCGTCGTTGACGCGCTGGCCGGCGCGGTGCTGGCGGTCTCCTCGGTGTACGAGACCGCGGCCTGGGGGCCGGTCGAGCAGGACGACTACCTGAACGCGGTGCTGATCGTGGCCGGGCCGGACGCCGAGCCGAACGAATGGCTGCGAGCGGGCCCAGGAGCTGGAACGGGCGGCGGGCCGGGAGCGGTCGGTGCGCTGGGGTCCGCGGACGCTCGACGTGGACGTCATCCAGGTCGTCGGCGCCGACGGCGCCGCGATTCGCTCCGACGATCCGGCCCTGACGCTGCCGCATCCGCGCGCGCACGAGCGGGCGTTCGTGCTGGTGCCGTGGGCCGACGTCGACCCTGCCGCGGTGCTCCCGGGCCACGGGCCGGTGGGCGGGCTGGCCGCCGCGCTGCCGGCGGCGGACCTGGCGCGGCGTCCGGCGGCGCGACGACCTCGCGTTGAAGGTGCGGGTCCGATGACGCAGCCAGCGCCGCACCTGACGCCGAGCAAGCCGAGCACGCTGCTGGTCTCCGCGGTGCTGGCCGGCCTGGTCGCCTGGTGGCTGGTGAGCCGGTACTACGGCGAGATGTTGCCGAGGCTGTCGCTTCTGCCGTCGATCACGCTGTTCGTGCTGGCGATCGGCGAGGGCATCACGGCCCGCGCACCAAGGCCCGGATCGAGCGCCGGCCCGGCACCGAGCCGATCGAGCCGCTGTTCGTGGCCCGGCTGGCGGCGCTGGCCAAGGCGTCCTCGTTGGGCGGCTCGATCTTCGCCGGCTTCTACGGCGGCCTGCTCGGCTGGGCGTTCTTCCAGCGGGACTGGCTGGACACCGCGGCGGACGCGGTTCCGGCCGCCGCCGCGGGCACCGTCGCCTCGGCGTTGCTGGTCGCGGCCGGCCTCTGGCTGGAGAGCGCCTGCCGGGTGCCGGACCAGCCCGACGACGATTCGGACGACGACGGGCTGCCCGGTCGCGGCTGACGGTGTCCGTGCGGCGGGACGCTGCTGGCGTGTCGCGTGAGAGCCGGGGGAGCGGTGCGTTCGGGACGTAGGCTGGCTGCCATGACCGACGCACACTTCGCCGAGCTCGACGAACTCACCACCGAGGATCTGCGCCAGCGGGCCTTCCAGCTCGCTCGGGAACGTCACGACGGCCGGTTCTTCTGGGACCTGTTCCGGCACCTGCCGCACGCCGACGAGGCCGAGCGGGTGGACGGCAGCACCGGCTCGATCGGAGCCTCCATCGAGGACGCGATCGGCCTGTGGCGCGAGTTCACCGGCCACGACTACGGCGAGCAGGAGCCCGTGATCCGGGCCGCGTTCATCGACTACCTGCTGACTCACGGCGGCTGATCGGCCCACCGCCCGGCCACCCCACGCCGTGGCAGAGCGCCGTCGGCCCCGGAGCGATCCGCCGGGCTGAGCCCAGCGGGCCAGCCGAGCTGAGGCAACGGCCTACGCGAGGAGACGAGATGTCCCAGCCGCCGTACCAGGTCGACCAGGAAGAACACACCACGCTCGCGCTGATGGATCCGCCGGGGCCGCCGGAGTACCCGGCCCCGCCCGGCGGTCAGACGCCGGGCGGACAGCCGGCCGAGGGCGACCGGCTCTGGATCCACTTGGTCTGGGAGATCCTGCTGGCGGTCGTCGTGCTCGGCCAGTTCGCGTTGGTGCGCAACGCCGACGCGCGACGCGTTGACCGGCGCCGGGCTGGAGAACTTCGTCTACCAGGCCGCGGCGCTCGGGCTGGTGGCGACCGGGTTGGCGTTCTCGCTCCGGGCCGCGGTGCCGAACCTCGCGGTCGGCGCGATCGCGTCCGGGGCCGGCGTGCTGATCGCGGAGCTCGGTTCGGAGGCGGGCTGGTCGCTGGGCGGGTCGATCGCGCTGGCGTTGCTGGGCGGGCTGCTGGTCGGGCTGGCGCTGGCGGCGGTCGTGGTGATCTTCCACGTGCCGGCCTGGGCGGCGTCGCTCGGCGCCTCGCTGGTGATCGGTGCGGTCTGCGTGGGCGTGACCAACAACGAGCGGAGCCGGTTAGCCGGTGACGCGCCGGACGTCGGCACCACGCGGCTGGACCTGGTTCGGGTTCTTCGTGGTGGTCTCGATCCTCGGTGGCGTGGTCTGGGCCGCACCGGGCCTGCGGCGCCGGATGAGCGGCACCCGCCAGGACCGGGACCCGGCCCAGCGCGGCAACGCGGCCGGTGCGGCCGGCGCGGTGATCGCGCTGGTGGTCTCCTCGACGCTCGCGGCGGGCGCCGGCGCGCTGACCGTGACTCCGTCTCGGCGCCGCCCAGCCGGCGCTCGCCGACAACCTGACCTGGGTCGCGCTGGCGGCCGTGCTGATCGGCGGGGTGAGCGTCTTCGGCCGGCGGGCCGGCATCTTCGGCACCGTGCTCGGCGTGCTGCTGCTCAGCCTGATCCAGTTGGAGCTCGCGCTGGAGTCGGTCGATTCGTGGGTGTTCACGGTCATCACCGGCGGCGGCATCCTGGTCGGCCTGATCATCAGCCGGCTGATGGAGGCCGCCGGCCGCAAGCGCCCCAAGCCCGCCTCGCCGCAGTACTACTGACCCCACCACTCCTGCTTTGGGCGACATCTTCCCGGTTATAGACCGGGAAGATGTCGCCCAAAGCGCTGACTGGGGTGTGGCATACGGTGGGCTGCGTGCCGCACCGTCGCGGCCGACGTCTCGCCGGGAGGGTTGATGGAGTTCCAGTTCGACGCCACCACCGAGGAACTGAGGGGCAAGCTCCTCGACTTCATGGACACCCACGTCTACCCGGCCGAGTCGGTGTTCGAAGAGCAGGTCGCGGCGATGGAGAACCGGTGGGACCGGCCGCCGATCATCGACGAGCTCAAGGTCGAGGCGCGCAAGCGTGGCCTCTGGAACTTCTTCCTGCCGCACGCCCCGTACGGTGCCGGCCTGACGAACCTGCAGTACGCGCCGCTCGCCGAGATCACCGGCCGGAGCCCCCTGATCGCCCCCGAGGCGCTGAACTGCGCCGCGCCGGACACCGGCAACATGGAGGTGCTGGCGATGTTCGGCACCGAGCAGCAGCGCTCCCAGTGGCTGGAGCCGTTGCTGGCCGGCGAGATCCGGTCCGCGTACTCGATGACCGAGCCCGAGGTGGCCTCCTCCGACGCGGCCAACATCGCCACCCGGATCACCAGGGAGGGCGACGAGTACGTCGTCAACGGCCGGAAGTGGTGGTCCAGCGGCGCGATGAGCCCGCGGTGCAAGATCGCGATCGTCATGGGCGTCAGCAACCCGGACGGTGACCGGCACCGCCGCCAGTCGATGATCCTGGTGCCGCTGGACACGCCTGGCGTGAAGATCATCCGTTCCACCAGCGTGTTCGGCTACGACGACGGACCGCACGGCGGCCACGCCGAGATCCACTACGACAACGTGCGGGTGCCGGCCAGCAACCTGATCGGCGAGGAGGGCGGCGGGTTCGCGATCGCCCAGGCCCGCCTCGGGCCGGGCCGGATCCACCACGCCATGCGGCTGATCGGGATGGCCGAGCGCGCGCTCGAGCTGATGTGCAAGCGGGTGGTCGACCGGGTCGCGTTCGGCAAGCCCATCGCCGAGCAGGGCGTGGTGCAGGAGTGGATCGCCGAGTCCCGGATCCGGATCGAGCAGGTCCGGCTGCTGGTGCTCAAGACCGCGTGGCTGATGGACACGGTCGGCAACAAGGGCGCGCGGATCGAGATCTCGGCGATCAAGGTGGCCGTGCCGGAGACCGCGCGGTACGTGATCGACCGGGCGATCCAGGCCCACGGCGGCGCCGGCGTCAGCCAGGACACGCCGCTGGCCGGCCTCTACGCCGAGGCGCGGGTGCTCCAGCTCGCCGACGGGCCGGACGAGGTGCACCGCATGTCGGTGGCCCGGCGTGAACTCGGTGCCTACCGGTCAAAGTCCTAAAGCTTTCAGATCACGCCCGGCTGGTTGGCGCACCTCGGGCCCGGTGTCAGGTCGCCGAGAGCGATGTCAGCCCCCGGCGGACCGCGATGACGCGCCTGCGGCACGAAGTACGCCGGCTGCCGGGCGTGACCGGAAAGGCTTCTATTCGTGCCAACGCGGGCTGGTGGTGCGCGGCGGGTAGAGCGCGGCGCGGACCGTCACCAGCCGCGGCGCCGCGGCGGCCAGGGCCTCGGCGAGTGCGGCGCGCAGGGGCTCGCCGACGCCGTCCACCCGCACGGCCGGCACCCCGAACGCGTGCGCCAGGTCGACCAGGTCCGGGGTGTGCAGGTCGACACCGCGATGCTCGGCGCCGGCGCGGTCCTGGTCGTAGCGGAGCATGCCGTAGCCGGCGTCGTCGACCACGAGCACCGTCACCGGCAGCCGTTCCTGGGCCAGCGTGGCGAGCTCGGCCACGCCGAACATCAGCCCGCCGTCGCCGCAGACCACCAGCACCGGCCGGTCCCGGAGCGCGCCGGCGCCGACCGCCGACGGCAGCGCGGCGCCGAGCGTGCCCCAGCCGACCGGGTAGTGCAGCGCCCGCGGCCGGCGCGCCGCAGGTAGCTGCCGGCCCAGTAGCCGGCCGACCGCCATGTCGCAGATCACCACGGCGTCCGCGGGCGAGCGCGGCATCGACGCTGGCCAGGAACGCGGCGGACTCGGCGGTCCGGGGATCCTCGGCCAGGCCGGCGAGCATCGTCTTGCGCAGCGCGGCCAGGTCACGGGCCCACGGGCGGTGTTCGCCCAGCTCTGCGGCGGCCAGTGCGGCGAGCGCCGGCCCGGCGTCGGCGTGCACCCGCAGCTCGGGCGCCGACGCGGCGCCGAGATGGTCGGCGTCGGCGTTGATCACGGCCCGGACCGCGGGCAGCGGCGCGCTGCCGTTCCTGGTCGCCATCCCGTCGAACGCGGAGCCGACGATCAGCAGCAGCTCGGCCTCGGGGAGCAGCTCGGGCGACCGCCGGCTCGTGCACCGGCGCGTCCACCAGCAGCGGATGGCCGGCGAGCAGCCCCCGGCCGGCCCAGGTGGTGACCACCGGCGCGTGCAGCCGCTCGGCGAGCGCGCGCAGCGGCGCCTCCGCGTCGCCGGCGACCACCCCACCGCCGGCCCAGATCACCACCCGCTCGCGCCGCCGCCGCACCGCCGCCGCCAACCGCCCCGTCTCAGCCCTCGCCGCAGCCCCGCGCTTTGGGCGACATCTTCTCGGCTATAGCCGAGAAAATGTCGCCCAAAGCGGGACGCGAGGGGCGGTGGCGCTGAGCAGGTCGACCGGGACGTCCAGGTAGACCGGTCCGCGCGGGTGGGCGAGCGCGGTCGCGATCGCCTCGGCGACGGCCGGCAGGATGCTCCTCGGCGGTCCGTGGCGTGAACACGGCCTTGGCGAGCGGGCGGAACAGGCCGGCCTGGTCGCGGCTCTGGTGCAGCACCCGGGCGTCGGTGCGGAGGTACCGCGTCGGCACCTCGCTGGCCACCAGCAGCACCGGCGAACCGCACGCGGCCGCCTCGCCGAACGCCGCGACCGCGTTGGCCGCGCCGGGCCCGGTCGTGGTCAGCGCCAGCCCCAGACCGCCGGTGGCACGGGCCCAGCCGTCGGCGGCATAGACCGTGGTCTGCTCGTGACGAACCGTGGCGATATGTGGTGATTCGGCATCGTCCGCTGCCCAGAACGCGAGGTTCTGCACGCCCGGCAGCCCGAACGCCGTGCGTGCGCCCGCCGCGCCAGCCATCAGCAGGATGAGCTGTGCGAACGTCGGCTCGGTGCGGTCGTATCCGGCCATCTGGCACCCCAATCCGGTGCCCGTCTGCAAGCACCCGGCTTTGGGCGACATCTTCTCGGCTATAACCGAGAAGATGTCGCCCAAACCGCGATGGGTCGGCTTAGGCGCTGACCGGGGCTTGCCGGCGTTGGCAGGCCTCGGCGTACTCGACCGGGGTCATCCCGATCGCGCGGGTGAAGTCGCGGATGAAGTGCGACTGGTCGAAGTACCCCAGCTCGACGGCCACCTCGGCCCAGGTGCCGCTGGTGCCCTCGGCCAGCCGCGCCGCCGCTTCGTGCAGCCGGTACCGCTGCAGCACCCACTTCGGACTGACGCCGACGTATCGCTGGAAGAGCCGTTGCAGCGACCGGGGCGACAGTCCGAACCGCTCGCTCACGTCGTCCACCCTGGCGATGGACCGGTCGTGCAGCAGCGCGTGCACGATCTGGCGGACCCGGGCCACCTCGGGATCGTGCTCCGGCCAGTGCGCCAGCAGGTGCCGCTCGGCCACCGCGACCAACTCGTCCAGCCCGGGGGCGCGCACCAGCTCGGCGGCGAACCGGTCGGCGTCGGGCACACCCCAGAGGCTGGACAGCGGCCGGACCTGACCGGTCAGCTCCGACACCGGCCCGCGCAGGAACGGCACGAACCCGCCCGGCCGGAACTTCACGCCGAAGACCCGGCCGGCGCCGGCGAACTGATAGGTGAAGGGCTCCTGGCCGACCCCGCTGATCCCGATCTGGCCGCGGTCGAGCGCCCAGTTCACGCACGGATGCGGCAACAGCGTCACCGACGCGCGCTGGCCCTCGGGCAGTTCCCACCGCACCAGCCAGTACCGCTCCACCAACTCGCCGACCTCGACCGAGGGCTGGACCCGGTCGAGGCGGAAATCGATGTCCCGCACGCCGAGCACGCCCAGCTCGCTGGTGGTCGACCAGCGGGCCGGATCCTGTCGCGTTCGTCCAAGTCGGGGGCGTGTCACGTCCTAAGAATGGACCACATGACTGACACATCGACAGCGAAGTCCGGCCCCGCGCCGGCCGGCAACCCCAGCCTCATGACCTATTTCGCGGTGAACGACTGCGCGAAGGCGATCGACTTCTATCAGGACGTGTTCGGCGCCGAGCTGCTCACCCGGTTCGACGGCGCGGACGGCATCGTCGCCCACGCCGAGATGCGCCTCGGCGACGCCGTGTTCCAGCTCGGCGACCCGATGCCGGACTACGGGCTGATCGGCCCACCCGCCGAGGGGAACGGCTTCACGATCACCTACTGGACGGCCGACGTCGACACGATCTACGCGCGGGCGGTGGCGGCCGGCGCGACCGTGATGACGCCGCTGGACGACGCGTTCTCCGGCGACCGGATGGGCGTGATCCGCTGCCCGTTCGGCATCCGCTGGTGCATCGCGCGGCATGACCGGGACGTCTCGCCGGAGGAGATCCAGGCCGCCGCCGAGGAGTGGATGCGAAGCCAGCCGGACTGACCGCCGGGGCGCCGGGCAGGCTTGTTGCGCCGGCTGTCCCGGGCAACCTACGGTGCGGGCCATGGCTATGAACACGCGGACCGACAGGCACGTCCCCGGCACGCCCACCGCCGCCGGTCAGGTCCGCGTGCTCGGGCACCTGATCAACGGATATCGGATCACCGACGTACCCGGGCGCATGGTCGCCAGCACCAACCCGGCCGACGACGCAATGACGTGCTGGCCACCGTCGCGCTCGCCACGGCCGAGACGTTCCTGCAGGCCAGCAAGGCGGCCAGGGCCGCGCAGCCGGCGTGGGCCGAGGTGCCGGCGCCGGTGCGCGGCCGGGTGATCGCGGCGGTCGGTCGGCTGGTCGAGTCGAACAAGGAGGCGCTGGCCGCGCTGGTCACCCGGGAGGTCGGCAAGACCTACGCGGAGGCGCTCGGCGAGGTCCAGGAGGTCATCGACACGTGTGACTTCTTCCTCGGCGAGGGCCGCCGGCTGTACGGCCAGACCGTGCCCAGCGAGATGGCAGACAAGGAGCTGTTCACCTACCGGCGGCCGGTCGGCGTGGCCGCGATCATCACCGCGGCGAACTTCCCGGCCGCCGTGCCGTCCTGGTACCTGGTGCCGGCGCTGCTCTGCGGCAACTCGGTGGTCTGGAAGCCGTCCGAGTACGCGCCGGTGGTGGCGGACGCGCTGGCGGAGCTGTTCGTGCGGGCCGGGCTGCCGCACGGCGTGCTGAACGTGGTGCACGCCGACGGGCCGACCACGTTCGACGGCCTGGACGAGGCGCTGGAGGCCGGCCTCGTCGACAAGATCGGCTTCACCGGCTCCACCTCGGCCGGCCGTGCGGTGAGCGAGCTGGCCGGCCGGCACCTGCAGACGCCGTGCCTGGAGCTCGGCGGCAAGAACCCGATGGTGGTGGCCCCGGACGCCGACCTGGAGCTGGCGGTCGAGGGTGCGCTGTTCGCCGGCTTCGGCACCGCGGGCCAGCGCTGCACGTCGCTCGGCACGGTCTGGGTGCACCGGGCGATCCACACCGACTTCATCCGCGCGTACACCAGGGCGGTCGAGCAGGCGCTGATCGGCGACCCGATGGCCGACGTGCTCTACGGCCCGATGATCAGCGAGGAGTACCTGCACCGGTACCAGGACTACCTGGACCTGATCCTCCCGCACCACACCGTGCACGGCTCGACCGGAACCGGCCGGATCACCAGCGCCAACCCGCGCGAGCGTTTCGTCGGCAACCCGAACGCCGGCTGGTACGCGCACCCGGTGATCGTGGACGGGGTCACCGCCGACGACGCCCTCTACGGCACCGAGACGTTCGGCCCGATCGTCGGCGTCGGCTGCTACGACACGGTGGACGAGGCGATCCAGCTCTCCAACGGCCACGGCTACGGGCTCTCGTCGGCGATCTACACCAACGACCCGCGCACCGCGTTCCGCTACGCCCGCGGCGTCAGCGCCGGCATGACCAGCATCAACAACACGACCTCGGGCGCCGAGGCGCACCTGCCGTTCGGCGGCAACGGCCTGTCCGGCAACGGCTCGCGCCAGTCCGGCCTGTGGGTGCTCGACCAGTTCACCCGCTGGCAGTCGGTCAACTGGGACTTCGCCGGCCGGCTCCAGAAGGCCCAGATGGACACCGCTGTTCTCCCGGCCGATCTGGACTACAAGCTCTAACCCGGTCTGCGGCTTTGGGTCGGCATTTTCTCGGCTATGACCGAGAAAATACCGCCGCAGAGCAGCGCGGTCGGTTACGTGGGGAGCATCTCGCCGGCTTCGATCGAGGCGTCCAGGTAGTTGCTGGGCGGCGGGAGCGGGCTGATCCAGGACGGGTCGTACGCGCTGGACGGGTTGTACGCGAAGTTGAGGTCGACGATCAGGTGGCCCTCGCGGCCGCCGAGGTCGGCGCCCTTGACCGTGTCGATCAGGTGCCGGCCGCCCTTGTAGCTGGCCCGGTTGAAGTCCTGCACCGGCACGAAGATCCCGCCGCCGTACGAGTCGAGCCACCAGACGTCGAGCGAGCCGAAGTCGGGCACCTTCAGCAGGCCGACCCGTTCGAACGGAACCACGCCGTCGCTGATCGTCGGCACCTCACGGCGTTCGGTCGAGATCTCCAGTACGGGCAGCTCCCAGCGCAGCGCTGGGTCGTACGGCGCGAACGGCAGGCCGGCGAACTCCTTGCGGTCCTCGGGTAAGAGCGGCGATGCGGGGTGGTCGGCGAAGAGGGCGTCCCGCCCTTCCCGCCACTGCTGCCAGCCGCGTTCGGGATCGTCGGCGGCACGGGCCTGGGCGTAGAGGGCAGCGATGCTCCGCCGCCAGCTCAACAGGGAAAGACTCATGAGCCCACCTCGCTACGCTCGGCAGTCCCACGAGCGGGACAGCTGTGCCTATCGATTCGCTCGCTGCGCTCACTCATGAGTCCACCCTGCCATCCGACGGCCGGCTGGCACAGGGTGCGGTCGCCATCGGCGGCCATTTGTCCTGGTCGGAGGCTTGTGTTGGGCGGCGGCTCCGAGCGCTGGGGCTACCGGAGCCGCCGCCCGGCGCACCTACTTCTTGCGCTTCCAGTGGGTGAAGCCGGCCGCGATCGCGCTCTCCTCGGTGTCGAACCAGGCCTCGGCCTTGGTCCGGCGGTACCAGGGGCTGTCCACGGTGTGGAACAGGCCGGAGTCGGCGTTCCCCTTGATGGTGAAGCCCTCGGGCGCGCTGCCGTCGGGAAGCGCCGCCGCGGAGCCGGCGCCGTACGGCCCGGTCACGACGACCGATCCGAGCTGCTCGGTGGTGACGGTGTAGGGCTCGGTCGGGATGCTGTACGGCTCGGTCGCCACCGCGGTCTGGGTCCGCTCGGAGAGCAGCGTCGCGCCGCCGGTCAGCGGCGCCATCGTGGGCGCCGGCGCATCCACGTCGAAGAGCGGGGTGTCGTTGAGCGGCGGTGCGTCGAGGACCGTGGCGCCGCCCGGCGAGCCGGGCGCGGAGTTCGGTCAGCTCGCGGTCGTTGGCGTCGGCCTCGGCGGCCCGGTTCGCGCGGCACGACTCGAGGTCGGCGCGGAGCGCGGTCACCTGCTTCCGGGCGGCCGCCAGCTCGGCCTTGCCGGCTCCGCCGTCGCGCTTCTCGGTGTTGACGTGCCGGCCGGCGGTGGCGGCCCGGCGGCGCCGCCACGGCTGGGCGAACAGCACCCAGGTGATCAGGGCACCGAGCAGGAACGCGGCCAGGTGCCAGATCCAGGTCTGGAGAAAGAGCCAGGTCACTTCATGCCTCCGAGGATCGCGAACTCGACGCGCCGGTTCCGGCTTGCCTGAGCGGGGTTGGTGGTGACGGGCTTGCTGCTGCCAAGGCCGCTTGGCGACGAGGCGCGGGGCCGCGATGCCGGACCGCCGCAGCGTGCCGACGACCGCGTTGGCGCGGGCCAGGCTGAGCCGCTGGTCGGCGCGGGCGGAGCCGGTGTTCGCGACGTGACCCCGTACCTCGATCCGGGCCGTCGGGTGCTCCGCCAGCGCGGCGGCGACCCGGCGGACCGCGGCGGCGCCAGCGGGCGTGAGCGTCGCGGAGTCCGGCAGGAAGTTCACGGTCGAGGCGGCGAGTACGCCGGTGAGCTCGGCCAACGCGGCGCGCTCCGGGGGGCGGCCTCGACGTCCACCGTGAGCTCGTTGCGGACCCGTGCCGACGGGCTGATCGCCTCGCCGGCGGCCCGCCCGACCAGCTCTTTCTCCGCCGTGGACGTGACCGAGCCGGTGATGGTGATCGTGTTGCCCTCGACCTTGACTGTCCGATCGCCGGCATCGTCGCCCAGCGCGGTGACCAGGGAGTCGACCGTGGTGGCGCTCGGCACCGTGGCGCCCGGTTCGACGACGAGGTCCATCCCGACCTCACGCCCACCGGCCTCGACCGGCACCGCGTGCAGGAACGTCTCCTTGCTCGCCTGGTCGGGCACGGTCGCGGTGACCGTGAAGTCGCCGTCGTAGCGCTCGACCGTGAATCGGCTTGCCGGCCGGCGCGGCCGACGCGGTCTCGACCCGGACCACCCGGTTGCCGTCCACCCGCTCGGCTAGCTTCTTGATCCGGCGGTGTCCACCGTGCTGGCCACGGTGATCGTGGCGTCACGTCCGTGGAAGCGAACGGTGGCGTCCCGGTAGCCGTCGCCGGCGAGCGCCGCCTCGGTGCGCGCGGTGAGGTCGTCCTCGATCCGGTCGTCGCTGACCGTCGTGGTCGTCGCGGCGAGCAGCGGCGGTACCGCGATCGCGGCGATGACCCAGCCGAGCCATCGCTTCCGATTCGTACCTGGTGTTGCGTCCGATGGATCGGACATGGGCCCCCCTGGACCTGGCTCTCCGGCGCCGAGGACCGCCCAGCCCGGATCTGATGGTCGTGTCCACGCTATTTTGGCAATTCAGGTGGTATCGCATCAAATCGGACCAGCGGCCCGCGCCCCCCGCGCCGCCACCCCGTCCCGGAGCGGCGGCATGCATCCCGGTTTGGGCGACATCTTGACAGTGCTATAGCACCTGAAGATGTCGCCCAAAGCGCGAGGGCGGCGTACGCGCGGCGGGCGCTTGGTGCGAGTGGCGTGGGCGGCGTGGCTCTAGGGGGCGGCGCGCGGGGTGACCTGGCGGGTGAGGCGGGCGGCGGTGGCGCGGACCGCGTCGGCGAGCCGGTGTCGGTCGTCGCCGTCGTGCGCATCGGTCCGGAACGTCGTGCCGACCGCAGCCATCGGCCGGCCGCCGTGGTCGAAGATCGGCGCCGCGACCGAGGCGATCCCCGGCGTCACGAGCCCGTCCTCCTCGGCCCAGCCGCGGCGCCGGTCGGCGGCCAGCGCCCGGCGCAGCTCCGGCAGGGTGCGCGGGCCCGCGCCGGTCCGGTCGACGAACGCGTCGGCGGACGGGAAGAGCGCCCGAACCTGGGCCGCCGGCAGCCCGCCGAGCACCGCCCTGCCGACCGCCGTGAGCTGGGCCGGCAACCGTACGCCGACGCCGGTGACCAGCGGCACCGGCCGGGACGGCTCACGTTTGAGCAGGTAGAGCGTTTCCCGGCCGTGCAGGATGCCGAGGTGGACGGTCTCGCCGATCTCGGCCACCAGCCGGGTGAGCAGCGGGTCGGCGAGCCGTTCGAGCGGATCGTGCCGCAGGTACGCCGAGCCGACCTCGAACGTCGCCACGCCCAGCCCCCAGCGCCGCTCGTCCGGTAGGTGGACCACGAAGCCGTCCTCGGCCAGCGCGGTGAGCAGGTGGTACGCGGTCGACCGGGGGATGCCGAGCTCACGGGCGACCGTGGCGGCCGGCAGCGGTCCGGGCCTGCTGGCCAGCAAGCGGAGTAGCGCGGTGGCGCGCCGCACTGCCGGTACCTGCATGGTCACCGCCCCTCCTGCCGGCCAGAGCGCCGGCCAGACCTGTCGGCCGCTCCAGCACATTGTCTCGGATACGAGACATAATCGCGTGTCGCGGATGCCGTGGTCGCGCTCCGAGAGCGTGGAATAGGGGACATGGTGCAGACCGTCCCCGTGGACCCGAAGCCGCTCACGCCCGACGAGGTGGTGGCCGTCGCTCGCGCGGGCGCCCCGGTCCAGCTCACCGAGACCGCGCTCAGCGCGATGGCGGCGTCCCGGGCCCGGATCGAGGAGCTCGCCGCCGGCGCCGACCCCGCGTACGGCATCTCCACCAGCTTCGGCGCGCTCGCCACCCGGCACATCCCGACCGAGGCGCGGGCCCAGCTCCAGCGCTCGCTGGTGCGCTCGCACGCCGCGAGCTCCGGACCCGAGGTCGAGCGGGAGGTGGTGCGGGCGCTGATGCTGCTCCGGCTGCACACCCTGGCCACCGGCCACACCGGCGTCCGGCCCGCGACGGCGCAGACCCTGGCCGCGTTGCTCAACGCCGGCATCACGCCGGTGATCGGGGAGTACGGCTCGCTCGGCTGCTCCGGTGACCTGGCACCGCTCTCGCACGTGGCGCTGGCGCTGATGGGCGAGGGCGAGGTCCGGGACGCGGACGGCACGCTGCTCACCGCCGCGGCCGCCCTTCAAGCAAGCCACATCACCCCGGTCGAGCTGGCCCCGAAGGAGGGCCTGGCGCTGATCAACGGCACCGACGGCATGCTCGGCATGCTCCTGCTCGCCTGCCACGACCTCGCCCGGCTGGTCACCACCGCCGATCTCACCGCGGCCATGAGCGTGGAGGCCCTGCTCGGCACCGACCGTGTCTTCGCGGCCGACCTCCAGGCGCTGCGCCCGCACCCCGGCCAGTCGGCGGCGGCCGCGAACATGACCGCGGTGCTGGCCGGCTCACCGATCGTGGAGAGCCACCGTGGGCCGGAGTGCAACCGGGTCCAGGACGCCTACTCGCTCCGGTGCGCACCGCAGGTCGCCGGCGCGGTCCGGGACACCCTCGACCACGCCCGCCTGGTCGCCGGCCGCGAGCTGGCCTCGGCGGTCGACAATCCGGTGGTGCTGGCCGACGGGCGGGTGGAGTCGAACGGCAACTTCCACGGCGCCCCGGTCGGCTACGTGCTGGACTTCCTGGCCATCGCGGTCGCCGACCTGGCCTCGATCGCCGAGCGTCGCACCGACCGGATGCTCGACGTGGCCCGCTCGCACGGTCTGCCGCCGTTCCTGGCCGGCGACGCCGGTGTCGACAGTGGACACATGATCGCGCACTACACGCAGGCCGGCATCGTGAGCGAGCTCAAGCGGCTGGCCAACCCGGCCAGTGTGGACAGCATCCCGACCTCGGCGATGCAGGAGGACCACGTCTCGATGGGCTGGGCGGCGGCGCGCAAGCTGCGCAAGGCCGTCGACGGGCTCAGCCAGGTGCTCGCGATCGAGCTGCTCACGGCTGCCCGCGCGCTGGACTTCCGGGCCCCGCTGCGGCCGGCACCGGCCACGGCCGCCGTCGTCGCCAAGCTGCGCGAGCGGGTGGAGGGGCCCGGGCCGGACCGTTGGCTCTCACCCGAGATCGCGGCTGCCACCGACGGTGTCCGGGACGGCTCCCTGCTCCTCGCCGCCGAAACCGTGACCGGCCCCCTGGCCTGAGCCCGTTGCGGTTCAAATCCGCCCTGGGAGGGCGGATTTGAACCGCAACAGCTCTGACCCCAGCCACGCACCCAACCGAGGAGGAACCCCGATGTCAGGCCCCCGCCCCGTCCGCGCGCACACCGGCAGCACGCTGCACACCCAGGGTTGGCAGCAGGAGGCGGCGCTGCGGATGCTCCAGAACAACCTCGATCCGGCCGTGGCCGAGCGCCCCGACGATCTGGTCGTCTACGGCGGCACCGGCAAGGCCGCGCGCGACTGGCCGAGCTTCGACGGCCTGGTGCGCACGCTGACCACGCTGAAGCAGGACGAGACCATGCTGGTCCAGAGCGGACGGCCGGTCGGCGTGATGCGGACCCACGAGTGGGCGCCGCGGGTGCTGATCGCCAACTCCAACCTGGTGCCGGACTGGGCCAACTGGCCGGAGTTCCGCAAGCTCGAGCACCTCGGCCTGACCATGTACGGGCAGATGACCGCCGGCTCGTGGATCTACATCGGCACCCAGGGGATCCTCCAGGGCACCTACGAGACGTTCGCCGCGATCGCGGACAAGCGGTTCGGCGGCAGCCTGGCCGGCACCCTCACGCTCACCGCCGGCTGCGGCGGCATGGGCGGCGCGCAGCCTCTCGCGGTGACCATGAACGGCGGCGCCGTGATCTGCATCGACATCGATCCGGCCCGCCTGCACCGCCGGGTCGAGGGCCGCTACCTGGACGTGGTCGCGACCGATCTGGACGACGCGATCCGGCAGGCCGTCGCGGCCAAGGACGCCAGCAGGGCGTTGAGCGTCGGGCTGGTCGGCAACGCGGCGACGCTGGTGCCGGAGCTGTTCAAGCGCGGCGTGCCGATCGACATCGTGACCGACCAGACCTCCGCCCACGACCCGCTCTCCTACATCCCCGAGGGCATCGATCTCGGCGACGCACCCGACTACGCCGCGAAGAAGCCGGAGGAGTTCACCGACCGGGCCCGGGCCAGCATGGCCAAGCACGTCGAGGCGATGGTCGACTTCCTGGACGCCGGCGCCGAGGTGTTCGACTACGGCAACTCGATCCGCGGTGAGGCGCAGCTCGGCGGCTACTCCAGGGCGTTCGCCTTCCCCGGCTTCGTGCCGGCGTACATCCGGCCGCTGTTCTGCGAGGGCAAGGGCCCGTTCCGCTGGGCGGCGCTCTCCGGCGACCCGGCCGACATCGCGGCCACCGACCGGGCGATCCTCGAACTGTTCCCCGAGAACGAGGCGCTCGCGCGCTGGATCAAGCTGGCCGGCGAGCGGGTCGCCTTCCAGGGGCTGCCGGCCCGGATCTGCTGGCTCGGGTACGGCGAGCGGCACCTCGCCGGCCTGCGCTTCAACGAGATGGTGGCGGACGGCACGCTCAAGGCGCCGGTCGTGATCGGCCGGGACCACCTCGACTGCGGCAGCGTCGCCAGCCCGTACCGGGAGACCGAGGGGATGGCCGACGGCTCGGACGCGATCGCCGACTGGCCGCTGCTGAACGCGATGGTGAACACCGCCTCCGGCGCCTCCTGGGTGAGCATCCACCACGGCGGCGGGGTCGGCATCGGACGCTCGATCCACGCCGGCCAGGTGAGCGTGGCCGACGGCACCCCGCTCGCCGCCCAGAAGCTGGAGCGCGTGCTCACCAACGACCCCGGCATGGGCGTGATCCGGCACGTCGACGCGGGCTACGAGCTGGCCGCCGACGTGGCCGCCGAGCGCGGCGTCCGGGTCCCCATGAACGAGGCGCCACTCGACGGCGACGCAGCCCGCCGACGCACCGCCCGCCGACGCATGCCGACCCCGTGAGCGCACCGGCGGACCCCTGCGGTTCAATTCCGCCCGTAGAGGGCGGAATTGAACCGCAGACGCTGTTGATCGACCGGATCGGCCTGCTGGTCACGAACGATCCCGCGGTGGGCGCGGGGCCGCTCGGGCTGGTGCGGGACGCGGCCGTGGTGACCGAGGGGGAGCGGATCGTCTGGGTCGGGCCGGCCGACCGGGCGCCGGCCGCCGACGCGCGGATCGACGCGGCCGGCCGGTGCGTCCTGCCGGGGTTCGTGGACAGCCACACCCATCTGGTCTTCGCCGGCGACCGGGCCGAGGAGTTCGCGGCGCGGATGCGGGGCGAGCGGTACGCGGCCGGCGGAATCCGCACCACGGTCGCCGCGACCAGGGCGGCCAGCGACGCGATGCTGACCCGGAACGCGTCCCGGCTGGCCGCCGAGGCGCTCGCAGCCGGCACCACGACGCTGGAAGTGAAGAGCGGATATGGCCTCACTGTGCGTGACGAAGAGCGGAGTCTCCGGGTCGCCGCGACCGTCGCCGAGGAGACCACTTTCCTGGGCGCGCACGTCGTCCCGCCGGAATTCGCCGGCCGCGCCGACGCCTACGCGGAGCTCGTCGCCGGACCGATGCTGGACGCCTGCGCACCCCATGCACGCTGGGCGGACGTCTTCTGCGAGGAGGGTGCTTTCGACGCCGACGCCACCCGGCACATCCTCGTCGGCGGCCGCGGCCAAGGGGCTCGGCACCCGGGTGCACGCGAACCAGTTGGGGCCCGGGCCGGGCGTCCAGTTGGCGGTGGAGTTGGGTGCCGCGAGCGCCGATCACTGCACGTATCTGAGCGCGCACGATTTCGAGGCGCTCAGCGGATCGTCTACCGTGGCGACATTGCTGCCCGGTGCCGAGTTCTCGACGCGCTCGCCTTATCCGGACGCGAGGCGCCTGCTCGACGCGGGCGTCACCGTGGCACTGGCCAGTGATTGCAATCCTGGTTCGAGCTACACGACGAACTTGCCGTTCTGCATCGCCTTGGCGGTGCGGGAGATGGGAATGACCTGCGAGGAGGCCGTGTGGGCAGCGACAGCTGGCGGGGCGAAGGCCCTTCGGCGGACCGACATAGGGGCGGTGACGACGGGTATGCGAGCGGATCTACTCGTACTGGACGCGTCGTCCTACCTGCACCTGGCGTACCGGCCGGGGGTACCGATGATTTCGACGATCGTGCGCCGGGGTCGGACAGAAGGCAGACGTGGCGGCGAATAGTAAGTAACCTGTCGCCTATGCCAGCCTCGTATGAACCCGAAGGGGAACGTGCGGGCCGGCGGCGATTGGCGTGGCTCTTCTGGGCTGGGGTGGGGGTGGCCCCGCTGGCAGCGTTGCTGCTGGTGCTGGGTCAGGGCGTAGGGCCGTTGCGTGCTGCCGCCGTGCTTGCCGTGTTGTCCGTCGTACTAATCGGCCTGAGCGTCACCCTACGCGAAGACGTAGGCACAGTGCGCGATGACTTCTCCGAAACCCTGCGTCGCGAAGTGGACCTGGTCCGGGCCGACGTCGACACGCTCCGCCGCGGCGTCGAGCTGACGATGCACCGCGAGCTGGAACGGGTCCGCGGCGAGCTGGAGGCCGCGCGGCGCGACACCGTGCTGCGCGCCGAGGCCACCCGACTGCAGGCCGTCGAGGGTCCCTATCGCTACTCCGGCGAGGTGCCCTCGCCCGAGGACTTCCAGACCATCGAGCCCATCCGCGAGGAGTACAACCGCGCGGAGGCGGCCAGGGCGAGCGCCCCGCCGCCGATGCCGACCGAGCAGATCCGGGTCGAGACGATCCGTGAGTCGGTGCGCTCCGAGCCGATCCGCTCCGAGCCGGTCCGCGTCGCCGCCGCCCGGGTGGACGCCAACGTGGCCGCCCCGGCCGCCGGCACCACCTACGGCAGCGCCCCAAGGTCCGAGACCTCCGGCTACGACCGGTACGAGGCCTACGAGCCGTACGACGCCTACGACGAGCCGGCGCAGACCTCCAGCGGCAGCTCCGGCATGGAGCTGGAGCCCGTCTCCGCCCAGGCCCGATGGACCGCGCCGGCCTGGGACTCCGGGATGGACGACGCGCCCCACACCGCCGAGTGGCAGCCGCCGGCGTGGGACGACGACGACGCCCCCGTGCAGTCCAACGGCTACGCCGGCACCGAGTACGGCTCGGCCAACGGCTCCGCGTCGCCCGGTGTCTACGGTGCGGCGAACGGGTCCGCAAGGCTGGCGTCTACGGCTCCGCGCGCCGGGTGTCTACGGCTCCGCCAAGCCGTACAGCGCGCCCGAGCCGAGCACCCCGACGGTGAACGTCGGCGGCCAACGGCTCCTCCGCGAACACCGGTTCGTACGGGTTCGGCCGCAGCAGCGAGCCGGCCGCCACGAGCTACGGCAGCGCGAACGGTGCCAGCCCGAGCGCGAGCTACGGCAGCGCGAACGGTCGAGCTACTCCAGCGCCAGCTACGGCAGCAGCTTCGGACGCCGACGACGCGCTCTCCGGCGACATCCTGGTGCCGGACACCAGCTACGCGTCGACGGGCTACAGCAGCTACAGCAGTGCGCCCACCACGTACTCGCTCGGCGGCGAGGCGCTCAGCTCGTTCGGCAGCGAGGCGCTCGGCGGCGGTTCGTTCGGTTCCGGCGGTTCGTTCGGGTCGGGCAACGGCTTCGGCACCAGCGGCCTGGGCTCGTCCAACGGCGACAGCGGGCTCTCCGGTTACGCCAGCACGCCGGCCGTCTGGTCGTCGCTGCCCGAGCTGCCGGCGCTGCCGTCCACGTACTCCGAGCCGGCCAGTTCCGAGCCGGCGTCGTGGGAGCCACGGCCGTGGGAGCCGCCCGCGTGGGACGAGAACAACGGTTCCACCTCGTACGCCCCGGCGACCCCGACGTACACCTCCACGCCGACGTACAGCGCGGCCGCATAAGGGTCGTCGTTTCCGTCCACGTCGACCTCGTACGGCTCCTACGGCGCGTGGTCGCCGTCCACGCCGACCACGAGCTCGACGCCGGAGCCGCAGCCCTGGTCGGAGACGTCCTACTCGTCGGCGCCGTCCTACTCGCCGCCTCCCGCGCCGGCTGCTCCGCCGCCGCCCGCCGGCGGCCAGTACCCGTCGGAGTTCGAGCTGCCCAGCCTCGATCACCTGCCGACGGTGAACGGCAAGCCGGCCGCTGGGGGTGCCGCCGCGAGCGGTCGCCACTCCGGCGGCGGGCCGGCGAGAACGGCGAGTACGGCAAGTCGTACGAGTCCGACCTGCCGGCCGAGCGGCGGATCTTCCTGGATCTGCCCGAGCAGAACTACAACTGGCGCGGCTGACCGCCCCGACGTCGAAGCGGCCCCACCGACCACGGTCGGTGGGGCCGCTCGCGTTTGCGCAGTTCAAAGCTGGTTGCGGTTCAATTGCGCCCCTGGAGGGCGCAATTGAACCGCAACCCGGGCCGGAGGCCCGGAGTTGCGGGTAGGGCTACTTGTCGACGTCGCCGACCACGAAGAACATCGAGCCGAGGATCGCGACCAGGTCGGGCAGCAGCGTGCCGGGCAGGAGGGTGGCCAGCGCCTGGACGTTCGAGAACGATGCCGTCCGCAGCTTCATCCGCCACGGCGTCTTCTCGCCACGGGAGACCAGGTAGTAGCCGTTCACGCCGAGCGGGTTCTCGGTCCACGCGTAGGTGTGCCCCTCGGGTGCCTTCACCACCTTCGGCAGCCGGACGTTCACCGGGCCGGTGATGCTGGCCAGCCGGTCCAGACACGCGTCGGCCAGATCCAGCGAGGCGTACACCTGATCGAGCAGGCACTCGAACCGGGCATGGCAGTCGCCGGCGGTCCGGGTGACCACGCGCAGCACGTCCTGGAGCTCGCCGTAGGCCAGGTAGGGCTCGTCCCGGCGCAGGTCGAAGTCGAGGCCGGAGGCGCGGGCCACCGGGCCGCTCACCCCGTAGGCGGCGGCCGTGGCGGGATCGAGCACGCCGACGCCGACCGTCCTGGCCAGGAAGATCTCGTTCCGCCGGATCAGGCCGTCCAGATCGGGCATCTTCTTGCGCACGTCCGCCACGGCCTCGCGCACCCGTCCGGTCCAGCCGGCGGGCACCTCCTCCTTGATGCCGCCGACCCGGTTGAACATGTAGTGCATCCGGCCGCCGGAGGCCTCCTCCAACACCGCCTGGAGGGTCTCCCGCTCGCGGAAGGCGTAGAAGACCGGCGTGATCGCGCCGATCTCCAGCGGGTACGAGCCGAGGAACATCAGGTGGTTGAGCACCCGGTTCAGCTCGGCGAGCAGGGTCCGGATCCAGGTGGCCCGCTCGGGCACCTCCAGGCCCATCGAGCGCTCGACCGCCAGCACCACGCCGAGTTCGTTGCTGAACGCGGAGAGCCAGTCGTGCCGGTTCGCCAGCACGATGATCTGCCGGTAGTCGCGCACCTCGAACAGCTTCTCGGCGCCGCGGTGCATGTAGCCGACGATCGGCTCGGCCTCGATCACCCGTTCGCCGTCGAGCTTGAGCCGCAGCCGGAGTACACCGTGGGTCGACGGGTGCTGCGGGCCGATGTTGAGCACCATGTCGGCCGTGGCGAGCTGGTCGGCCCCCGCGCCGACGCCGACGGTCACCTCACGGGTCACGCTGCACCCCCTGCTTGCGGTTGGATCGTGGAGCCTGGCTCCACGATCCAACCGCAGAACCGGTGGATCAGGCGAACGGCTCGGCCGGTGCGGGCTCGTCGGATCCCGCCGGCGGCTCCTCCACGTTCCGGATCGGGCCGGTGAACCAGTGCTTCGCCGACACCTGCCACCAGATCGTGATGGCCAGCAGGACGCCGCCGGTGAGGATCGGCGCGTAGTTCACGTCGTACCAGGTGAAGTTCTCGTTGAACGGCACCGCGGACGGGATGAACGGCATGCAGAAGTAGACCGAGATGATCGCGATCTCGATCACCGCGACCGTGCACATCCACTTGTAGTGCCGCCCGAGCGTCCACGGCCCCGGCCTGAACGAGTCCCCGGCGCGCAGCCGCAGGTAGATCGGGATCAGGAAGGCCAGGTAGAGCCCGATCACGGCCACGGAGACCACGGCGTAGAAGGCCACCGGGATGCCGGCCGGGCTCTTGTACAGCGCCGGCACCGTGATCAGCACGGCGATCAGCGAGGAGACCAGCACCGCGTTCACCGGCACCCGGGTCCGCGGGTCGACCTTGCTCCACAGCCGGCTGCCCGGCACCGCGCGGTCCCGGCTGAACGCGTACATCATCCGGGAGGTGCTGGTCATGCACGCGATCGAGCAGAAGATCTGGCCGATCGTGGCGATCACCATGATCGTCTTGAACATGGCCAGCGAGAGCGCGGACGCGAAGATCGCGGTGGCCTGCCCGGCGCCGTACCCGTTGTTCGGGTCGTTGATGAAGTTGACGTCCTTGGCCACGAACAGCACGGCGAGCAGCAGCATCCAGCCGCCGACCGCCGAGTAGAAGATGGACTGCCAGATGCCGCGGGCGGCCGAGTTGGCGGCGCCCTGGGTCTCCTCGGACAGGTGGGCGGACGCGTCGAAGCCGGTGATCGTGTACTGGGTGAGCAGGAAGCCGAGCGGCAGCACGTACCACCAGTACATCGACTCGGAGAAGCCCGAGTTGTTGATCCGCTCGGTGAAGACGAACGACGCCGACTGGTAGTCCTTCGCGGTGAGCAGCAGGATCAGCACGATCGCGGCGGCACCGATCACGTGCCAGTACGCCGAGATGTTGTTCACCACCGCGAGCAGGTGCGAGCTGAAGATGTTCAACAGCGCCACGATGATCATCAGCACGACGAAGACCACGAAGGAACGGACCAGGAAGTCGCCGCCGAACGAGTCCGCCCAGCCCTTGGAGAAGAGTCCGATCGTGACGTTGGCGAACGTGGCGCACGCGTAGACGACCGACGCCGTGACCGCGATCAGCCCGACGAGGTTGAGCCAGCCGGTGTAGAAGCCGGCCCGTGGCCCGCCGAGTTTCGCGGCCCACCAGTAGATGCCGCCGGCCGTCGGGAACGCCGACACCAGTTCGGACATGCACAGGCCGATGATCAGGATGAACGCCGAGATGAACGGCCAGCCGAGCGAGATGGCGATCGGGCCGCCGTTGTTCCAGGCCTGCGCGAACGTGGTGAGGCAGCCGGCCAGGATGGAGATGATCGAGAACGAGATGGCGAAGTTGGAGAATCCGGACCAGGTGCGGTTGAGCTCCTGTTTGTAGCCCAGTTCGGCCAGCCGTCGTTCGTCCTCGCCGCTCCGGTGCGCTGTGCTGTCGACGTCGACCACGGGAATCCTCCTCGATGGCTGCCTTGCCGCGCGCGTGCGGTGCACGCGCGTGCTGGATCCGCTCCCCGTTCCGCTTGGGAGCGTTATAACGCACCGGAGAGCCCTCCGGAAGGTCTTTCAGCAGACCTTTTACCTGTTCGCCATCTAGATCGTGCGCAGAAACGCTCAAGACTGCGGATTCCGTAGTCGCCGGTCGAGCGCCCGGGTCGGACCGCTCCACTCCCGAGTCGGGCCGACCCGATCCGATCCGCAGACCACGCCCTAGGGTGACTCCATGACCGGCGGATCCCACGACACCAGCGCACCTCCCGGCTTCGACCCCTGGTCAGCGGAGTTCGTGGCCTGGCCGTACGACGTCTACGCCCAGCTGCGCGAGGAGTCGCCGCTCTGGCGCTTCGAGAAGACCGGTCAGTACCTCCTGTCCCGGTACGTCGACGTCAACGCGCTGCTCCGGGATCGCCGGCTCGGCCGCACGTACCTACACCTCGCCAGCCACGAGGAGATGGGCCACCCGCCCGACCCCGACCACCTGGCGCCGTTCTGGCGGCTGATCCGGGACGGCATGCTCGATCGCGAGCCGCCCGACCACACCCGGCTGCGCCGGCTCGTCGCCAAGGCGTTCACGCCGCGGATGGTGGAGCAGCTCCGGCCGCGGATCGAGGAGATGGCCGACCGGCTGGTCGACGACCTGCTCGACGCCGGCAGCGACGGCTCGCCCGTGGACCTCATCGCGACCGTGGCCGAGCCGCTTCCGGTCACCGTGATCGCCGAGATGCTCGGCATCCCGCAGGCGGACCGGCACCTGTTGCGGCCGTGGTCAGCGCAGATCGTCGGCATGTACGAGCTCAACCCCAGCGCGGAGGCCGCCGCGACCGCGGTCCGAGCCAGTGTGGAGTTCTCCGACTACCTGCGCGTGCTGGCCAGGGAACGCCGCGACCGGCCCGGCGACGATCTGATCAGCGCGCTCGCGGGCGTGCTCGACGACGGTGACCGGCTCACCGAGGACGAGCTGATCGGCACCTGCGTGCTGCTGCTCAACGCCGGCCACGAGGCCACCGTCAACGTGACCGGCAACGGCTGGTGGTCGCTGTTCCGCAATCCCGGCGAACTCGCCCGGCTGCGCGCGGAGCCCGGGTTGCTGCCCACCGCGATCGAGGAGCTGATGCGGTACGACACCCCGCTGCAGATGTTCGAGCGCTGGGTGCTGGAGGACATCGAGGTGCACGGCGTGACGATCCCGCGCGGCACCGAGGTCGGGCTGCTGTTCGGCTCGGCCAACCACGACCCCGCCGTCTTCACCGACCCGACCCGGCTCGACCTCGGCCGCACGGAGAACCCGCACATCTCCTTCGGCGCCGGCATCCACTTCTGCCTCGGCGCGCCGCTGGCCCGGATCGAGCTGCTCACCTCGTTCGGCACCGTGCTGCGCCGGGTGCCCAAGCTCGCCCTGGCCACCGAGCCGACCTGGAACCCCGGCTACATCGTCCGCGGCCTCTCCGCCCTGCAAGTCACCGTCTAGCCCGCCGCGCGGGCTGCCCACCCCGCGCTTTGGGCGACATTTTCTCGGCTATAACCGAGAAAATGTCGCCCAAAGCCGTGTTGATGGTGGCCTGTGGATAAACCAATTTGGGAACGCCTGGCCCTCGATATGCTTTGGCTCGGCGCTGGTCGACGCGTGATGAGGAGGCGGAGTGGCTGATCATCGATTCACGATGCCGCTCTATTCGATGTCGGAGGCTGCGCGTTATTTGGGCGTGCCGCCCTCGACGTTCGTGGCCTGGGCGCGTGGCTACCGGCGGCAGCGGCCCCAGGGGGCGGAGTCGGTCGGTGCGCCGATCGTGACGACAGTCCGGGGGCCGGTCGGCGGCAGCGCGGTGGTGCCGTTCGTCGGGCTCGCGGAGGGGCTGGTGCTGGCGGCGGTACGCAGGGCCGGGGTGCCGCTGCAGCGGATCCGGCCGGCGCTACAGCGGCTCGAACAGGAACTCGGCGTGGAGCACGCCTTGGCTTCCAAAGCCTTGTACACCGATGGCGCTGAGATGCTCTACGACTATGCCGAGGCCGGGGGCGATACGCCCGAGGCACGCAGTGCCAGGGAACTCGTGGTCGTGCGCAACGGTCAGTCGGTGTTCGCCGACGTCGTCGATGCCTACCTGCATCGGGTCACGTTCGGCCCGGACGGTTATGCCCAGCTCATCCGGCTGCCGCAGTACCGGGACGCTGAGGTGATCGTCGACCCAGGGCGCGGTTTCGGCCAGCCGGTGTTCGCTCGTGGCGGCGCTCGTGTCGAGGATGCCCTGGCGTTGTTCCGGGCGGGAGAGCCGCTGAACGTCGTTAGTGCTGAATTCGGTGTTCCGGTGCCCGAGCTAGAGGACGCCGTACGTGTCGCTCTCCAGCCCGCCGCCTGACGGCGGCCACCCGCCCGGCCTGCCGTTCCTGTTCGTCGACCGGAGCCTCGGCCGCATTCAGGTTCCTGCCCTGCTCAGGGCGGCCGGTCTGCGCCTCGTCACGCTGGCGGAGCACTACGGCATCCCGGCGGACGAGGAGGTCGACGATGTCACGTGGATCGCCGACGCGGGGCAACAGGGCTGGACGGTGCTGATGAAGGACGAGCGGATTCGTCGGCGTCCCGCAGAGAAGGCCGCCGTCGTCGAACACGCCGTCCGGTGCTTCGTCATAACCCGCGCAGACCTACGCGCCGAGCCGATGGCCGCTCGGTTCCTGACGAATCTCGGCGCGATGGCACGAGCATGCGGCGACCCAGGCCCGTTCATCTACGCCGTCCACGAGTCGCGAATCCAGCCGCTCACGCTGGACTAGGGTCTGTTTCGAAGTCCCTCTGCCGGCTGCGCCGCGCCCCAGACGATGACCGACGGCGTTGTCGGCCTGTCCGGATAACAGACCCGTATCCGGACAGACCTCCGCCTTGCCGGACCGCCCCCTGGAACACGTCTCGCTCGACCAGGGACTTCGAAACAGACCCTGGCGGCCCAAAGCCGTAGGGGTACGGCAGCAGGGTCAGTGGGCGGTGAGCTTGAGGCCGACGATGCCGCCGACGATCAGCGCGAGGCAGCCGATCCGGGCCGGCGTGACCGGCTCGTCCAGCGCGACCATGCCGACGATCGCGGTGCCGACCGCGCCGATGCCCACCCAGACGGCGTACCCGGTGCCGACCGGGATGTCCCGCAGCGCCAGGGCCAGCAGGATCATGCTGGCCACCAGGCCGACGGCGGTGATCAGGCTGGGTACGAGCCGGGTGAAGCCCTGCGTGGACGCGAGTCCGACCGCCCAGACGACCTCGAGCAGCCCCGCGACGACCAGCAGCAACCAGGACATGACGACCTCCGTCGCGCCCGTCGTGCTCTGCCGGGTACGGGTGCACCTCGTCCGGTGAGCGCGAGAGCGCGCTCCGCACCGAGCCTACGTACTCCCTGGTCGCAGGCAAGGCTTGGTGACCGACGGCACCACCTGCGGTTCAATTCCGCCCGTGGCGGGCGGAATCGAACCGCAAACCCCTCAGGCTTCGGCGGCGGCCTTGAGCCGGGCCAGCGTGATGATCATGCCGCGCCGGTTGTGCTCGGCCCGGTCGGCGATGCCGAGCACCACGCTGCCGAACAGCCGCAGGGTCGTGCCACGCCGGTCGACGAACGTCTCCTCCAGCTCGCACCCGCCCGGAGTGGGGCGCAGCCGGTAGCGCCAGGTCGACACGGTGAGGAAGCCGACGCCGGTGACGTCGAACGCGAACTCCCGACCGGGCTCCGCCGCGGTGACCGTGCACACGGTCGACCAGCGCCGGCCACGATGGTGGTTCCGGCCGGCGAACCGCGCGCCCACCTCGGGCCGGGCCGGCTCGCCCAACCAGCGGCACGAGCGGGTCTCGGGGCTCCACTCGCCCATCCGGGTCACGTCGGCGAGCAGCGCCCAGACCCGTTCGGCTGGGGCGTCGATGTCGGTCTGGACCGTGACCTCGGTACTCATGTGCCCACCTCGCTGCGCTCGGCAGCCCCACGAGCAGGGCAGCTGTGCTTGTTGATTCGCTCGCTCCGCTCGCTCATGCGTTCATCCTGCTGCCTGACTGGGGTTGGATGGTGTCCTGGGAGGATTACGACAGGGATCGCGTCTCTGTTGCGACGGTCACCGATCCGCTATGGTCCGAAGATCGGCCCGCGCGGCGCACGTGCGGCACCGGGAGTGGAGCAGTCATGGCAGAGTCGCCGTACTGGAACCCGAAGACCGAGACGTTGCCGCGTGCGGAACTGCGTGCGCTCCAACTTGTGAAGCTGCGCTACCTCTGCGAATACGCCCAGGCCCGCAGCCCGTTCTACCAGCGCTCGTTCGCCGCGGCCGGCTTCCACCCCGACCAGCTCCGCGGCTGGGACGACCTGCGCCGGATCCCCCTGCTGACCCGGGCCGAGTGGATGAAGTCCCAGGCCGCGAAGCCGCCCTACGGCGAGCTGCCGGCGGTCGGCCCCGAACGGGCCATCCGGGTGCACACCACGTCCGGCACGTCGGGCAGCGAGCCGCTGCGCGCGCTGGACACCCGCAAGGACTGGGCCTGGGCCGCCGAGATGTGGTCGTACGCCATCTGGGGTTGCGGGATCCGGCCGGCCGACACGTCGTACCTCGCGTTCGGCTACGGCTCGTTCATCGGGTTCTGGGGCCTGCACTACGGGATGGAGAAGGTCGGCGTCCTGAACGTGCCGGGCGGCGCGCAGACCACCGAGTCCAGGGCCAAGCAGATCGTCGACTTCGGGGCCACCGCGGTCGCCTCCACGCCCACCTACGCGATCCGGCTGGCCCAGGAGGCCGAGCGGCTCGGGCTGGACCTGCCGAACGCCAAGGTCAGCAGGGTGATCCTCTCCGGTGAGCCGTGCCCGCAGCAGACCAAGAACCTGATCGAGGGGCTCTGGGGCGCGAAGGCGTTCGACACCGCCGGCATGACCGAGATCAGCACGATCTTCATGTTCGAGTGCGCGCACCAGCCCGGCGGCGCCCACCTCATCGAGGACCACCTGATCGAGGAGGTGCTCGATCCGCAGACCGCCGAGCCGGTGGGGTACGGCGAGGACGGCGAACGGGTGGTCACCTCGTTCGGGCGGAGCGCGATCCCGCTGATCCGGTACCGCAGCTCGGACCTGGTTCGGAAGCTGCCGGCGTCCACCTGCGACTGCGGGCGGACCAGCGACCTGTACGACGGCGGCGTGATCGGCCGGGTCGACGACATGAAGCTGGTGCGCGGCACCAACGTCTATCCCCGCGCGATCGAGGGCATCGTGCGCGGGTTCGGGGAGATCGTCGAGTTCCAGATCCGGCTCTTCACCTCGCCGACGCTGCGGGACGAGATCGCGCTCCGGGTCGAGCTGCCGCCCGAGTACGAGGGCTGGCCGGCGCTCCACGACCGGCTGCACCAGGAGCTGGCGGACGCGCACGAGGGGCTGAACTTCCTGGTGGAGCGGGCCGAGACCGGTTCGCTGCCGCGGTTCGAGCTCAAGGCCCGCCGGACCGTCGACGAGCGCGTGAGGAGCTGACCATGCCCAAGGACCTGCTCGGACGCGAGCTGACCCCGCAGGAGGCGCGGCTGGTCGAGCTGTACACCGGGCTGAAGGGGCTGGCTGCCGAGGACCTCCCGCCGACCGCCGCGGCGAACGTGCGGCACGCGCTGGCCCAGCTCGCCCAGGCCGTCAACTCGCTCGCGCTGGTCCACGAGCACCTCACCGACCTCGACGTCTGAGCGGCCACGGTGCGGATCGCGTGCGTGGGAGGCGGCCCGAGTGGGCTCTACCTCGCCATCCTGATGCGGCTGCGGGATGCCGCCCACGAGGTCACGGTCTACGAGCGGAACGCCGCCGACGACACGTTCGGCTTCGGCGTGGTCTTCTCCGACGAGACGCTGGAGGCCTTCGCCGCCGCCGATCCGGTCAGCTACGCGGCGATCGCCGCCGAATTCGTGAGCTGGGGCGACATCGACGTGCACCTACGCGGTGAGGTGCACACCTCGGGCGGCCACGGTTTCTCGGCGCTGAGCCGGCAGCGGCTGCTCACGATCCTGCAGCGCCGCGCCGCCGAACTCGGCGTCACCCTCCACTTCGGAGCCGAGGCGCCGCTCGGTGGCCGAGCTGGCCGCCGGCCACGACCTGGTGGTCGGCGCGGACGGGGTGAACAGCGCGGTCCGCCGGGCCTATCCGGAGGTGTTCCGGCCGAGCCTCGACGTCCGGCACTGCCGGTACATCTGGCTCGGCACCGATCGGCGGCTGGACGCGTTCACGTTCCTGATCCTGGAGACGCCGCACGGGCCGGTGCAGGTGCACGCGTACCCGTACGGCGACGGCGCGAGCACGGTGATCGTGGAGATGCACGGCGACGTGTGGCAGGCGGCCGGGCTGGCCGGCGCCGACGACGCGGCCAGCCTGGCGTGGTGCGAGGACCTGCTCGGGCCGTTCCTCGACGGGCACCGGCTGATCGGCAACAACTCGCGCTGGATCAACTTCAGCACGGTCCGCAACGCGAGCTGGCGACACGGCAACGTC
Organism: uncultured Actinomycetota bacterium; assembly: GCA_963746095.1. Classification (GTDB taxonomy): domain Bacteria; phylum Actinomycetota; class Actinomycetes; order Mycobacteriales; family Cryptosporangiaceae; genus CAVVAL01. The sequence continues at coordinate 396,804 of CAVVAL010000002.1, forward strand.
GTGCTGATCGGGGACGCCGCCCACACCGCGCACTTCTCGATCGGGTCCGGCACGAAGCTGGCGATGGAGGACGCGATCGGGCTCGCCGACGCGCTCGGCCGGGCGTCCGACCTCGACGGTGCGCTGAAGGCGTACGAGGAGGAGCGCCGGGCGGTCGTGGAGAGCACCCAGCGCGCCGCTCAGGCGAGCCTGGAGTGGTTCGAGGGGCTCGACCGGTACCTCGGGCAGGAACCGCCGCAGTTCGTGTTCGGGCTGCTCACCAGGTCGCGCCGGATCACGTACGAGAACCTGCGGGTGCGGGACGAGCCGTTCATCGACGCGCTGGACGAGTGGTTCGCCGGCACGGTCAGCGAACAGGTCGGGGCGGCCACGGCGCCGCGCCCGCCGATGTTCACCCCGTACCGGATCGGCGACCTGGTGCTGCCGAACCGGGTGGTCGTCTCGCCGATGGACATGTACTCGGCGCGAGGACGGGTTGATCGGCGAGTTCCACCTGGTCCACCTCGGTTCCCGGGCGCTCGGCGGCGCCGGCCTGGTGATGACCGAGATGGCCTGCGTCTCCGCCGAGGGCCGGATCACGCCGGGCTGCGCGGGCATGTACGAGGAGGTCCACCTCGAGGCCTGGAGTCGAGTTGTCGACTTTGTGCACGAACACACGCCGGCGAAGATCGGACTTCAGCTCGGTCACGCCGGCCGCAAGGGCGCCACGAAGCTGATGTGGGAGGGCAGCGACGAGCCGCTACCGGCCGGCGGGTGGCCGTTGCTCGCGCCCTCCCCGCTGCCGTATCTCCCGCACAGCCAGGTGCCGAAGGAGATGGACGAGGCGGACCTCGCGCTGGTCCGGGACCAGTACCTGGCCGCGACCCGGGACGCCATCGAGGCCGGCTTCGACCTGCTCGAACTGCACATGGCCCACGGCTACCTGCTCTCCAGCTTCCTCACCCCGCTCGCCAACCGGCGCACCGACTCCTACGGCGGCTCGCTGGCGAACCGGGCCCGCTACCCGCTGGAGGTGTTCGACGCGGTCCGCGCGCAGTGGTCGGGGCCGCTCTCGGTGCGGATCTCGGCCACCGACTGGGTGCCGGGCGGGTTCGACGGCGACGACGCGGTGGAGTTCGCCCGGCTGCTGGTCGAACACGGCGTCGACCTGGTCGACGTGTCCACCGGCCAGACCAGCCCGGATGCCCGGCCCGCGTACGGGCGGTCGTACCAGACGCCGTTCAGCGACCGGATCCGGAACGAGGTCGGGGTGCCGACGATCGCGGTCGGCGCGATCTCCTCCGACGACGACGTGAACTCGATCATCCTGGCCGGCCGCGCCGACCTCTGCGCGCTGGCCCGGCCCGCACCTCTACGACCCGGCCTGGACCCTGCACGCGGCCGCTGAGCAGGGCTATTCCGGGCCGGGCGCCGAGTGGCCGACGCCGTACCGGGCCGGCAGCCGCAAGCCCCCCGCCGGCCGCCGCTGAAGCCGTGCGGTTCGATTCCGCCCTCCCAGGGCGGAATCGAACCGCAGCCCGGGCTGAGCTGGCGTTCCTTACCCGTTTGGTTCGGGGCTGAACCCTCCACGTGGCAAACGCGTACTCCGCTCTGCTGCCCCCGGTACGTGCTGGCCGACCCGGGACGGCGTGGGAACCGCAACGTAGGAGGTTCATCCGCATGTCGATCGAGGCTCGGTCGTTCACCGCCGACGACGAACTGCTCGCGCCGGCGCGACCCCAGCGGAGACTGCGGTTGGAGGTAGGCCAGCGCGCTCCCCGCGAGCACAGAAGCCTCCGGCATTCTCCGATCGAGAGGACGCCTGTGAACGACTGGATCTACCGGGTGTTCCGGCTGGCCGATCGGCTCACCGAGTCCGGTGACCTGCGCACTGCCGCATGGCGGCAGGCGTTCTGCGGGGTGCCCAGGCATGAGCTCGTGCCGCGGTACTTCGAGCCGCACGGCGACGGCACGTTCGACCTGGTCGACGGCGACGACCCCAGCCAGCGCACGACCTGGCTGGAGGCCGCCTACTCGGACCTGACCCTGGTCACCACGCTCACCGACGTGCACACCGGCGTCGGCGCGGTCCAGATCACCACCTCGGCGAGCACCAAGCCCGGCCTGATGATGCGGATCCTCGAGGACCTCGACGTCAGCGACGGCCAGCGGGTGCTGGAGATCGGCACCGCCACCGGCTACAACGCCGCCCTGCTCTGCGCCCGCCTCGGCGACCGGAACGTCTACTCGGTGGACATCCAGCCGGACCTGATCGAGGTGGCCCGCGACCGGCTCGCCGGCCTCGGTCACCAGCCCACGCTTGGTGGCGAAGGACGGTATGGGCGGCCTGCCCGAGCACGGCCCGTACGACCGGATCCTCTCCACTTGCGCGGTGCGGCAGATCCCGCTGGCCTGGATCGAGCAGACCGAGCCTGGCGGCCTCGTCGTCACGGACGTGCAGGGCGCGCTCTCGGCCGGCAACATCGTCAAGCTCAGCCGCGGCGAGGGCCCGGAGCTCTCCGGCCGGTTCCTGACCCGGCGACGGCGGCCGCTACGGCAACTTCATGCCGCTCCAGCGTGAGGTCGAGGTGACCGCGACGCCGAACATCCGGGCCGACCAGTCCGGCGCCACCGAACGCCAGACCAACGTGCCGCCGAGCGTGCTCTACGACGGGCAACTCCCGATCGCGTTCCTCGCTCAGCTGCACCTGCCGCCGACGATCACGCTCAGCCGGATCGGCGGCTGCCACGGCATCCGGACCCGGCTCACGGCCACCGACGGCTCCTGGTGCGAGGTCGCGGACCAGCCCAACGGTGACGGCGAGTACCGCGTCACCGAGGCCGGCCCGCAGCGGCTCTGGGAGGCCGTCGAGCACGCCTGCCGGCTGTACGTGGAGTTCGACGAGCCCACCTGGGACCGGATCGGCATCACCGCCACGCCGGACCGGCAGTTCGTCTGGATCGACCACCCCAACTACGAGCTGGCGGACGTTGCCCGTCGAGTAGCGCTCGCGACAGCTCGAAGCCAGCGCACGTTCCGCCGCCAGAGGGCGGAACGCGCGCCCGGTGCCCGGTTCTGATCGTCTGGTCGGTCAGGTTGGCTCGGAACCGGGCACTCAGGCCTGACCCGCGGATCCCCTGCCCTGGGCGAGATCCGCGGGTCAGGCTGCTTTTCGGGGTGGCGCGGGGGCTGGTTTTCGGGCTGGCGCGGGCAGGCCGGCCGCCGCCCGGATGACTGCCCGAACGGGCTGCCCTGGCGTCACCAAAGTGCCGCGCACCGACCCGATTTGTCCCGTTAGGCGCGGGCGCGCCCGAAAGAACATGGGTATATCGCCCCCATGCCGACACCGGGCGGTCGCGGCAGTGTCTCCTGCGCACCCGCCAGCGCTTCCGGCCGCGCGTTCGTGGCCAGCTGACGATCTTTCTAGGAGACACCTCTTGTCGCAACAGTGGTACCGCGGTCCGCTCGGCCGGATCGCGATGATGTCCCTGCCGATCGGCCTTGCCGCCGCCGGGCTGGTGACCCTCGTCGCCGCCCCGGCCCAGGCTGTCAACCTGCACTCGAAGGTGATCTACGAAGCCAGTACCGGGCGCCTGACGTACACCGCGGCCAACAGCGGCGACGCGAAGAACGAGGTCTACCTCGACCTGAAGTCCGACGGCTTCACGATCACGGACAAGGGTTCGCTGATCGACCTGACCGTCTCGTCGGCCACGGTCTGTACCCGGCTCGCCGGCAACGCCCTGCATTGCGTGATCCCCACCCTCAAGTCGATCTACGCCGTACTCGGTGACGGCGACGACCGCTGGGAGCAGTACTACCCGCTCGTGCCCAGCACGGTCGAGGGCGGCAAGGGTAACGACATCCTGTACGGCGGCGAAGCCGGTCGACTACATCTCGGGCGGCCCCGGCAACGACGACATCCGCGGCTTCGACGGCGACGACAACCTCTACGGCGACGCCGGCGACGACGAAATCCACGGGAACGACGGCGGCGACTACATCTACGGCGACGGCGGCACCGACAAGATCTACGGCGAGGCCGGCACCGACAAGCGCCTACGGCGGTGCGGGCTACGACTACTTGTACGGCGGGATCGCCAGGGACTGGCTGATCGGCGGCGACGAGTACAACACGATCACCGGCGGGCCGGCAACGACGTCATCAAGAGCAGCTCCGGAGTGCTGCGCGGCGGCGAAGGCAACGACGAGATCACGGGCTACGGGGAGAACTACGGCGACGACGGCGACGACGTGCTCACCGCGGGTTCGGAGACCTTCGGCGGCGCACGGTACCGACACCCTCGATCTGTCCGGCCGCGGCAGCGGGTACCGGGTCTCGCTGGACAACCAGGCAACGACCGGTACATGCCGGACTGCGACGACGTGTTCGGCTGCCCCGTGGTGGCCCAGCAGAACGCGCACGACGACCTCGAGATCGTGCTCGGCACCCCGTACAACGACGAGATCACCGGCAACGTCAAGGTGAACGACCTGCGTGGGGGCGCCGGCAACGACAGGATCTGGGGCCTCGACGGCGAGGACAAGCTGGACGCCCAGGCTGGCACCAACCAGCACCTGAACGGCGGCAACGATCTGGACAGCTGCTTCGGCGCCGGCACGCTCTCCTACACGAGCTGCGAGATCCGCTGAACTAGGCGCGCGCCCACCCCCGGTGCGCGCCGCCTGCCCGGCCCGACCCCGACTGTTCGGGGTCGGGCCGGGTGCGCCGTGTCGGGCCGGCGCGGGCGCTGGAACACGTCTCGCTCGACCAGGGCCTAGAAACAGGCCCGCTAGTCGGCAGGCCTTCGTTCGGCCTTGGCGCGGAACTTGCGCCTCGGACAAGACCTTTCCCTTCTTCCCGGGAGGGGCCGTCACGATCACCTGATCGGCCGAGAGCGCGGCAGCTGTTCGACGAGTGAAGCGGACTTCCGGGTGCTGTTGACGCCGCGCCGTGCACCGCGAAGCCGTGGGCCGTTCCGGCGGTGAACTCGGTCAGCGCGCGACGGACAGCGTCCAGCCAGCGGGTGCCTCGAGAAGCCGGACCTAACGACCGCCGCGGATCCGCCTTCCTGACTCAGGGCCCATCTCTGGTTGGGGCAATCCGGCATCTGCGAACGCGGAGACACGGCTCGTGGTCGAGACTTCGCTCACGCCGCAATCAGCGCGAGGGGCCGTCACGATCACCTGATCGGGCGAGAGGCGGCGAGCTGTTCCACGGTGAAGCGGACAGCCGGTGTGTGTCGTGCGCTGCCGTGCACCGCCACGCCGTAGGCCGTGCCGGCGGTGAATTCGGTCAGCGACGCGTCGGACAGCGTCCAGCCAGCGGGTACCTCAGAAGCCGGACCTCACCCGCCGCGGATCCGCCGTCCCGACTCACGGCCCATCTCTGGTTGGGCGATCCGGCTTCCGCGAACGCGGAGACGCGGTCCGGGTCGAACTTCGCGCACGCCGCGATCAGCACGACGGGACGCCCGTCGACAGCGCGGACGGCCGTGATGGGAAGTGGGGCGGGCGAACACCCGGTCAGGCCAAGCGGCGCCAGGAGCGCGGCGAGCACGATCGCTCGCCTGATTTCGATTCGTCCGTTCATTCCGAGCCGCTCCCATGCCAAGCCAATGCAAACCAGAAGTCAAAATCGTATGGGTCACGTCAAAACGAGCGTTTGCGACATCTCCTGGCGGCAAGCGCAGATCGATGTGCCGGCGAGTGCTCAGCGGTAGGGGCTGAAGTCCGGCGGGCGCTTCTCGGCGAACGCGGTGGCGCCCTCGCGGGCCTCGTCGGTGTGCGAGAACAGCTCCAGGCCGTCGAAGGCCAGATGCGACAGCCCGCCGAGATGATCGGTGTCGGCGTTGAAGGAGTGCTTGAGGAACCGCAACGCGGTGGGGGAGAGGGCGCACATCCGGCGGCCCCACTCCAGCGCGGTCGGTAGCAGTTCGGCGGCCGGCACGACCGTGTTCACCAGGCCCCAGCGCTCCGCGGTCTCGGCGTCGTACAGGTCGAGCAGGAACCAGATCTGCCGCGCCCGCTTCTCCCCGACCACCCTGGCCAGGTACGCGGTGCCGAAGCCGGCGTCGAACGAGCCGACCCGCGGGCCGCTCTGCCCGAACCGGGCGTGCTCGGCCGCCACGGTCAGGTCGCAGAGCACGTGCAGCACGTGGCCACCGCCGATCGCGATGCCGTTCACCGCCGCGATCACCGGCTTGGGGACGTCGCGAATGATCCGGTGCAGGCGTTCGATCTCGAACGTGCCCCACTCGGTGTCGCCGTAGCCGCCGGTCTCGGCCCGTTCCTTCACGTCGCCGCCGGCGCAGAACGCCTTCTCGCCGGCCCCGGTGAGCACCACGGCACCCACGTCCTTGGCCGACCAGGCCGTCTTGAAGGCGAAGATCAGTTCGTCGACCGTGCGGCCGCGGAACGCGTTCATCCGCTCGGGCCGGTTGATCGTGATCACCGCGACCGAGTCGGTCACCGAGTAGGTCACATCCGTGAGGTCTTCGGGCGTCATCCCTCAGCTCTATCACGGGACCCTGCCGGGCGCGCTCTGCTGTTAGCGTGACGCCGACATGAGTACGTCAGCCGGTACGGCATCGTGGTCCACGGCAGCGTCCCCCTCGGCGCGGGTCTGCCTGGTGACCGGGGCTGGGCGTGGCATCGGTCGCGCCGTGGCCGAGCGGCTCGCGCTGGCCGGCCATCAGGTGGCCCTGACCGCGCGCAGCGAGGACGAACTCTTCAAGGTGGCCGCCGGGTTGCCAGGCCGGGCGCTGGTCGTCCCCGGTGACCTCACCGACCCGGCGTTCGTCGAGGCGCTGTACGCCCGGATCGAGCGCGAGTGGGGCGCCGTCGAGGTGCTGGTCGCCAACGCGGGCAACGCCATCTCGGCGCCGCTGTCCCGCACCACGGACGAAATCTGGGACGCCCAGCTCGCGCTCAACCTGACCGCGCCGTTCCGGTGCGTCCGGCGTGCGGTGCCGTCGATGGTCACGGCGGGCTGGGGTCGGGTGATCGTGATGGCGTCGGCCGCGTCGAAGGCCGGTGCGCCGTACGTCAGCGCGTACACGGCTGCCAAGCACGGCGTGCTGGGGCTGGTCCGGTCGGCCGCCGCCGAGCTCGCGCACACCGGCGTGACGGTCAACGCGGTCTGCCCCGGCTACGTGGACACCCCGATGACCGACGCCTCGGTCCGCAACATCGCCGAGCGCACCAGCCTGACCGCCGACGAGGCCCGCGAACGGCTCGCCGCGATGCAGCCGATCGGGCGGCTGATCACGCCGGCCGAGGTGGCCGACGTGGTCGCGCTGCTGGTCGAGTCCGGTGGGATCACCGGCCAGGGCATCAACATCGACGGCGGCGCCGTCCAGTCATGAGCGAGCGGAGCGAGGTGGGCTCATGAGCGTCGAGCGGGTGAATCCGCCGGAGCTGGCCAGGCCGGTCGGGTTCAGTCACGCCACCGTCGGGAGTGGACGGACGATCTTCCTGGCCGGTCAGACCGCACTCGACCAGGCCGGCACGCTCGTCCCCGGCACCGTGGTCGAGCAGTTCGAGCGGGCGCTGGGCAACCTGCTCGCGGCCCTGCGCGCGGCCGGCGGCGAACCGGCCGACCTCGCCAGCCTGACGATCTACTCCACCGACATCCCCGACTACCAGGCGAACGCGCGCGAGCTCGGCGCGGTCTGGCGGCGGCTGGCCGGCACCGATTACCCGGCGATGGCGCTGGTCGGCGTCGTGCGCCTCTGGGACGTCGAGGCCGTCGTCGAACTCCAAGGCTTCGCCGTCCTGGGACTGACCCCAACCCTGCGGCTTTGGGCGACATTTTCTCGGCTATAACCGAGAAAATGTCGCCCAAACCGGAGAGGGGCGGCGGCCAGCGCGGCAGGCGGCGGCGCCGAGGGCGCGGCGGGAGGGCGGCGCGGCGGGCGAAGGTCAGGCGTTCCGGCGGGCGGTGACCGCGCGGACGTGGCGCAGGGCCGGCTCGGCGAGCAGCGCCTTGAGTCCGAAGAAGACATCCGCGGCGCGTTCGCCGTTCCAGCCGGCCGGCAGGGTCTCGGCCGGCAGCCGCGGGTCGAGGTAGGGCAGCCGGCGCCACGCGGTGAGCGCCTGGGTGTAGTCGGCGAAGGCGTCCCGGCCCCGGTCGCCAGCGGACCACGTGTGCAGGATCGGCTCGTGCGCCGCGATGAACTCGGCGTACGCGGCGCCGAGCGAGTCGAGGTCCCACCAGGTGGCCACGGCAGTGCGGTGATCGGCGCCGTCCGGCGCTGGCAGGTACTCGGCGCGGAAGAACGTGACGTATCTGGCCAGGTCACGGGCGGCGAGCGTCTCGCGGGCCTCGGTCAGCACGTGGCTCGGCGCCACCCACACCCCGGCGGCCGCCGCGCCGAAACCCAGCCAGGCGAGCTGGGTCCGGAGCACGTGCCGCTGGCTCCGCTCGGTCTCCGGCACCGAGAAGACGGCCAGCAACCAGCCGTCCGCCAGCCGTGCCGGTGGTCGCCGTTCCAGGATCCGGTGGTCGCCGGCCGCCACCATCCGCCGGCCCCAGTCGCTGAGCGTGTACCCGGCCACCCGGCCACGGCGCACCGGCGTGAGCACGTCGCGCTGCTTGAGCCGCGAGATCGCGGACCGGACCGACTGCTCGTCCACGCCGAGCGAGGCCAGCAGCGCGATCAGATCGGCGACCGCGAGCCAGCCGCCGAGGTCGCGGGCGAAGGCGCCGTAGATCGTGACGATGAGCGCGCGGGGGCGAGGTGCTGTCCCCGGTACGACCGTCACCGACACAGCACAGAGGCTAACGCCGCAACCCACCCCTCGTGCGGTTCAAATCCGCCCGCCACGGGCGGATTTGAACCGCAACCCGGTGTGAGCAGCGCAGTCACGCCAGCTGAGGCACCGGCACACCGACGGCCTGGACCAGCCAGTGGAAGCCGCCGAGCCCGGCGGGGTCCAGCAGCTCGCCGGCCTCGCCGGCCGCGGCCAGCGCGCGCAGGTACCCGGCCGGATCGGTCGAGGCCAGCTCGCGCGGTGGCCGGCCGCCCTGGACCCCGAGCGCACGCAGGGCCGTCCGCTGGTCGGTGAGCACGCCCGCGCCGGTTGCCGCCGCGACCGCGTCCATCGCCACGTGCGAGGTGAGGTCGCACGAGCCGTCCGGCACCGGAGGCACCTGGCGCCCGCCGGAGTAGCCGGTGAGCGTGCCGGCCGGCGGCCGGGTGGCGAGGACGTGCCCGTAGTCCACCGCGACGGCCACGCCACGCTCCAGCGCCCGCACGGCGCCGGCCCAGGCCAGGTCACGCGGCCGGCCCAGCTCGGCCCGGTCGCCCGGCGAACGCAGCGGCCACCAGCGGGCCAGCCAGTCGGCGTCGGCACCCTCGACCGGCTCGCCCAACGCCTCCGCCCCGGTGACCGGATCGACCAGGACCACCCGGGCCACGCCCGTCGGCGTCCAGCTCGGCGACGTCGACCGGCACGTTGTCGAGCCACTCGTTCGCGAACAGCAGCCCGCTGTGGCGGGGCACCTCGGCCAGCCAGCGGATGTCGGCGGGCAGCTCGGCGGGGCGCGGTGCGAGCTCGACCCCGGTCAGCCGGAGCCGCCCGGCCAGCTCCGCCGGCGCCAGCCCGGACAGCGTCACCAGCAGTTCGCCCCTGCCGGCGCCGACGTCCACCAGTTCGATCGTCTCGGGGTGGCCGAGTGCGGCGTCCACGCTGGTCAGCAGCGTCAGGACGGCTCCGGCGAAGAGCGGTGAGGCGTGCACCGAGGTACGGAAGTGCGCCGCCGGTCCGTCCGGGCGGCGGAAGAAGCCGTCCGGGCCGTACAGGGCGTGCTCGGTGGCCGCACGCCACGGCCGGAACCCCTCCACAGCTCGCCAGCCTGCCATCCACTCGCCCCGGCCCGGCCGCCCGCCCCCAGACACCGCTTTGGGCGACATTTTCTCGGCTATAACCGAGAAAATGTCGCCCAAAGCGCGAAGAGGGTTGGCGCTAGCTGGAGATGTCCTTGCTGGTGAAGCGGGCCCAGGCGAGCGAGCCGAAGATCACCGTGTACGCGGCCGCCGAGAGCAGGCCCTTGCCGATCAGGTCGAAGGCCATCGGATCCCGGAGCAGGTCGCCGAACGCCAGCCAGTAGTTCGTGAACAGGTACGGGTGCAGCCACGAGAGCTGGGAGAGGTTGCCGAGGATCTGGCTGGTGATGGTCAGCGTGGCGAGGCCGACGATCGCCCCGATCGGCTGCTCGGTGAGGGTGGAGATGAACAGGCCGATGGCGCCGAGCGCGGTCAGGCAGATCGCGAGGTACGCGCAGATCAGCAGCAGCCGCCAGATGCCCTCGACGAGCGGGACCTGGGTGCCGGAGAGCAGCGTCACGTCGCCCACCGGGAAGAGCACGAAGCCGATCGCCAGGCCGGCGGCCGCGACGATCAGCGTGGCCGAGAAGCAGGCCACCACGATCGAGGCGAACTTCACCAGCAGCAGCCTGGTCCGGCTCACCGGGACCGTGAGCAGGTACCGCAGCGTGCCCTGGTTGGCCTCGCCGGCCACCGCGTCCCCGGCGATGGCCGACACGGCCAGCGGGAGGAACAGCGGTAGCTCGACCGTGAGCGCGGTGAGCGCCACGAACAGCCCGTTGTCGGTGATGTCGCCGAAGAACGCCGGTCCCTCGCCGCCGCCCCCGTCGCCGCCGGCCAGCTTGAGCGCGATCGCGATCATGACCGGCACGGCGGCCAGCACGGCGATGCCGGCCTGGTTCCGCCGGCGGCCGAGGATCAGCTTGAGTTCGGATCGGAACAGCCGGGTGCTCACCAGCCGCTGCGGCCTGGCCGTCAGGTGCCCGCCCTCGCGGAGCCCGACCGGCCGCCTCGGCTACCTCAACCGCTGACATCGAAGCCCTCCCCGGTGAGCGAGACGAACACGTCCTCCAGGTCGGGCGCGACCACGGTGAAGCTGCGCACCGGCACGTCGTCGTGCACCAGCGCGGACACCGCTCGTTCCGGCGCCACCTCGCCCAGCACGCCGCTGGCGGCGCCCGGCTCGGTCTCGACCTCGGTGAGGCCCAGCCGGCTGAGCGTGGCGGCGGCCTGGACCGGCTGGCTGGTCTCCACCCGGACCCGCGGGATCGTGCTGTTCCGCAGGTCGCGTGATCGTGCCCTGGGTGATCAGGTTGCCGACGTGCATCACGCCGACGTGGGTGCAGATCTGCTCCACCTCGGCGAGCAGGTGGGTGGAGAGCATGATGGTCGCGCCGCCGTCGGCGAGCTCGCTGATCAGCGACCGGACCTCGCGGGTGCCCTGCGGGTCCAGACCGTTGGTGGGCTCGTCCAGGATCAGCAGCTCGCGCGGTTGCAGCAGGCCGGCGGCGATGGCGAGCCGCTGCCGCATGCCGAGCGAGTAGTTGCGGTACCGCTTCTTGGCCGCGGCCATCAGGCCGACCCGGTCCAGCGCGTGCTCGATCCGCCGCTTCTCGGTGGCGGGATCGGCGGTCCGGTCGGCGGCGTCGAGGCGGCGCAGGTTGTCCCAGCCCGACAGGTGCGGGTGGAACGCCGGGCCCTCGACCAGCGCGCCGACCCGGGGGAGCACCGAGGCGGCGCTGTCCGGCATCGGCAGGCCGAGCAGGGCGTGCGTGCCGTCGGTGGGCCGGATCAGGCCGAGCAGCATCCGGATCGTCGTGGTCTTGCCCGAACCGTTCGGTCCGAGGAAGCCGAAGACCGCGCCGCGGGGCACCTCCAGATCGATCCGGTTCACCGCGACCTGGCCACCCCGGAACCGCTTGGTCAGCCCCTTGGTGGCGACCGCGAGGTCAGCCGTCGCGGATTTGTCCATATCGGATCGTAGGCCGGCCGGCGCCGGGGCGGTGACGACCACCCCGGACGCCGGCCACTGTCAGGCTCACTTGGTCGCCTTGGCGGCGGGGTCGCTCGCCGCCGCGTAGAGCTTGTCCGGCGAGACGGCGCCGATCAGCACCCGGCCGTCGTCCGTGATCAGCGCGGAGAACAGCTTCGACTCCAGCAGCCGGCCGGAGCCCCAGGAGCCGCTCACGCTCGGCAGCGAGCCGAGCATCGAGCCGAGCTGGGCGCCGCCGTCACGGCCACGGCGCTCGGACTTGGCCGGCGTACCCGGCACGCTGTTGCCCTTGAGCACCAGCACCGAGGTCCAGCCCTTGCCGACGACGGTCGGCCGCGAACCGCGGCCTGCCCGGCTCGGCGCCTTGCCCGGCGCGCCCTTCCGGCTGCCTGGCTGTCGGCCTTGCTCGCCCAGGAAGGACGACTCGCCCTCGGTGACCTTGGTGCCCTTCGGGGCGGTGAACTTGAACTGGTCGGCGTCTGGGCTTGGCGAAGCTGATCTGCTCGAACTTGACCTCGAACGACGGCTTGCCGCTGCCCTTGGCGAAGACCTGCGACCCGGAGCGGCACGTACTCCTTGGAGTCCACGGCCAGCCGGATCTGGGCGATCTTGGAGGCCTCGTCCTTGGGCGCGGACGACCAGCTCGTAGGCGTCCCGGCCGGCCACCTTCGCGGTGCCGTCGGTGCTCACCTTGGTGGTCGGGTCGATCGCCTTGAGCAGCAGGTCGGCGGCCTCCTTCGGGCTGGACGGCAGCGGGCTCGGCGTCACCAGCGGCGGCGTGGCCTTGTCCTTGTCCGCCGCGCTCTTGGTGGGCAGCGTGTAGTGGGTCGCCGTCTTGTCGCTGCTGGACCAGAGCCAGACGTCGTTGCCGTTGCGGATCACGTCGGACTCGCCGAGCGTGCCGAGCAGCGCGAACCGAGCCTTGTCCGGCCCGCCGTACCAGACCCGCATGGTGTGGGTGCCGCTCACCAGCGAGGACAGGTTGGAGCTGCCGTGGCCGCCGACGGTCGGGATGGACGGAAGCCCGAGGTCGGCCTTCTCGACGACGGTGCCGGAGAAGTTCTCGACCTGGGCGTTCTGCAGGTCGACCAGGAGCTGGGCGGCGGTGCGGTCGGGGAGTGCGGGCGCGGCGTTGGCGGAGAGCACCGAGCCGGCGCCGCCGGCGACCAGGGCCACCGCGAGGACGCCGGCCGGCACTGCCCACCGCAGCGCGGGCCGGGAGGAGAGCAAGGACATGACGTATACCCCTCGTGTGAATTGCTGTGTCAGGTTCTGGGTCCCATCGTGCGCGTCGCACCCTGTGAGCAGGCTGAGAGCACCTGTGGGCGTTCTCAGCCGATTCACAGGGCGGCTCGGGCAGGCTGACGTTCGGGCGCGGTAACGCGGCACGGCCGGTAACGGGACGAGGGGGATCAGGTGCGGTTGCTGGTGGTCGAGGACGAGACCCGGCTCGCGGGGGCGCTCCAACGGGGGCTCCAGGCGGAGGGCTTCGCCGTGGACGTCGCCGCACGACGGCGCGGAGGGGCTGCGGCTGGCGCGCGAGGGTGCGTACGACGCCGTCGTCCTCGACATCATGCTGCCGCGGCTCTCCGGCTACCGGGTGGTGCAGGCGCTGCGCGCGGAGCGACAACTGGGTGCCGGTGCTGCTGCTGTCGGCCAAGGACGGCGAGTACGACCAGGCGGACGGGCTGGACATCGGCGCCGACGACTACCTGACCAAGCCGTTCTCGTACGTGGTGCTGGTGGCCCGGCTGCGGGCGCTGCTGCGCCGCGGCGCGCCCGAGCGGCCGACCGTGCTCTCCGCCGGTGACCTGGAGCTCGACCCGGCCACCCGCCGGGTCACCAGGGCCGGCCAGGAGGTGACGCTGACGCCCGGGAGTTCGCGCTGCTGGAGTACCTGCTGCGCCGGGTCGGACGAGGTGGTGTCCGAAGATGGAGCTGCTGGAGCACGTCTGGGACGTCTACTACGACGGCGATCCGAACGTGGTGGAGGTCTACGTCGGCTACCTGCGACGCAAGATCGACACGCCGTTCGGCCGGCGTGCGCTGGTGACGGTCCGTGGTGCCGGCTACCGGGTCGCGAAGGACGGCGGTTGATGGCGCCTCAGCCGTGGCAAGCCGGCGCGGCTGGTGGGAGGCGCGATCGCTCCGGGTCCGGCTGCTGCTGATCGGCGTGACCGGGCTGGCCGTGGGGCTGGCTGGCGGGCGGGGTGGTGCTGGTCGGCGCGCTCAACCTGGTGCTGCAGCGCTCGGTGGACGAGGGTGCGCTGCAGACCGCCGCACCGGGTGGCCGCGCTGGTCGACGAGGGGCGGGCGCCCGACCCGATCCCGGTGGTGGGCGCGCAGGCGGTCGTGGTGCAGGTGGTCGACGCCGACCTGGGGATCCGGGCCGCCTCGGCCAGCTCGGACCGGCTCAAGTCGCTGCTCAGCGCCGACGAGCTGCGCAGAGGCCAGGTCAGGTGAGCGGCTGGACATCGGCGGCGACCGGGCCGGCGTGCAGGGCTCGCTGCGGGTGGTGGCGGTCGCGGCGGGGCCGGACGACGATCCGCAGACCGTGGTGGTGGCCGCGCCGAGCGGTGAGGCGAGCAGCAGCGTCCGGATCCTGCGCGGTGTGCTGCTGATCGGTTTCCCGTTGATCCTGCTGGTGCTGGCCGTGATCGCGTGGCGGGTGATCGGGCTGACGCTGCGTCCGGTCGAGGCGCTGCGGCGCGGTGCCGAGGAGATCACCGGCGCCGGCGCGGCCGGCGCGCTGCCGCTCCCGGACAGCCGGGACGAGGTGTACCGGCTGGCGGTCACGCTGAACGACATGCTCGCCCGGCTGGAGGCGTCCCGGCGCCGGCAGCGGGCGTTCGTCGGCGGACGCCGCGCACGAGCTGCGCAGCCCGCTGGCCAGCATGCGGACCCAGCTGGAGGTGGCCCAGCGGCTCGGCGCCAGGGCCGACTGGCCGGCCACCGCCGACGACCTGCTGATCGACACCGAGCGGCTCTCCCGGCTGGTCGACGACCTGCTGCTGCTCGCCAGGGCGGACTGGAACGGCACCCCGGAGCGGCCCGCCGCGCGCCGCACGGAGCCGGTCGAGCTGACCGAGCTGCTCGACCGACCTGACGAGCCGGTACGCCGACGCGCCGGTGGTGCCGACGCTGGTCGCCGGCGGGCCGATCTGGACCGACGGCGACCCGGACGGCGCTGCGCCGGATCGTGGCGAACCTGCTGGACAACGCGGTGCGGCACGCGACCGGCCGGGTCACCGTGGCGGTGTCGCGGGACGGCGCCGAGGCGCTGGTCGCGGTGGTCGACGACGGCGCCGGCATCCCCGACGGAGGACCGGGAGCGGGTCTTCGACCGGTTCACCCGGCTGGACGACGCCCGCGACCGGGACTCCGGCGGCAGCGGCCTGGGGCTGGCGATCGTCCGCGAGCTGGCCCGGCTGCACGGCGGCGCGGGTGGTGCTGCGGGACGCCGAGCCCGGCGTCCGGGCCGAGGTGCGGCTGCCGCTCTGGACCTCGCCCGATTGCTGATCAAAGGCGGTGTTTGCGCAGCTCAGGCGGGCTTTCGTAGGGCAGTTCCCGGCCGCCGCAGAAGTTGTTGAGCACGTGCTGAACCGGGTCCGCCGGGGCCGCCGTACTTCTGAGTAACGGTTGCTTGAGTGCGGCCCCGCAGTGCAGGGGGACGGGCTCGGCAGTCTAGGCGGGAGGAGGTGGATTCATTCCAGGGGACCTCCTGCCAACAGGAGGAATCAGACAGTGGTGGGCGACCAGCTCGATGCCCGCCGGAGTGCGTGTCCGCGGTCGGTCGGTCGGTACGCGGACACGTCGGAGGTCGGGGTAACCGTGTCAGCCGGTTGCCCCGACCTCTTCTGATTCCGCCGAGAAGATCAACAGCGACAGGCAATTTTCGATCACGTCCGGCAGGCCGGCGTACGTCACCCACCCGGCGCGGTAACGGTCAGCCGAGCGAGCCCGCGCTATTCGACGAGGCTGTCGCCGAACGCGGTGCGTACCTGCCACGAGTCGCGGACCTGGACCAGCACGACCTGGCACTGCTTGAAGGTCAACGCGGGCGAACTGCCCCGGACCTGACCGTCCGGCGCCAGTGCCGACTGGGCGGACCGGTCGAAGGAGACCAGCAGCGACGGCTGATTGGCCAGCGCGAGGTTCTGCGACTCGGTGGCCCGGACCGTGTAGACGCCGCCCTCGGTGTAGCCGCCGTCGCCGTAGTTGTCGCGAACCTCGCTGACCACCGACTGGCACGGCACGCAGTCGTTGTGGCTGGCGGCCTCGAACGGCTTCACGTCACCGGTCTGGACGGCGTAGTTGATCGTCTTGAACCAGTAGATGACGAACTGCTGCGCGCCGCGCTCGCTCCGCTCGTCCGCCTCGGCGGGCTTGACCGGCTGCGGGATCACGGTCGGCGTGGGCGCGCTCCGGGCCGCGGCCTGGTTCCCGCTGAGCTTCGGATCGGGCTGCGCGCACGCAGAAAGGCCCAGTGCGAGGACAACCACACTGAGCACTGCACGACGAGCGGCCGCGGTCACGTCTGGAAGATTAGTCAGGAGCGCGCAAGCGTGACAGGCTTTTCACATCATGTTTGACCTTGAGTAATCACGCCACTACAGCGTGGTGTGCGATTGCGGCCGACACCCGTAGTTCGGCGCCGCCCTGGGGCCGTTCGGGCTCGCTGCGTCTCTTAGGGCATGTCCTGCACCCCGTCCTCGAATCCGCGTCCGCCACGCGGGCGCCAGCCGACCGTTTCCGCCGAACGGGCGCGCCGGAGGCCGACCTCGGCGGTCTCGGGGCAAGCTGATGTGAAGTAGATGACACGGTTTCACCTGTCGGAAACAACGCTGTGCGCCGCATACTTGCGCCGACCGGTACCGCAAACAGGACTGGATCTCCTCACCATGGACAAGCGTCACGCGCGCCGCCGGGGCCGGGTATGACCACACCCCACAGCGCTTCGGAGCGGCCCGGCCGCCTCCGCGTCGGGATCGTCGGCGCCGGCCGGGTGGGAAGCGCACTCGGCGCCGCCCTCACCCTCGCCGGCCACACCGTGGTCGCCGCCTCCGGCCACCTCGCGCGCCTCCGTCCAGCGCGCCGAACGCCGCCTGCCCGGCGTGCCGCTGCGGCCGGTCGACAAGGTGGTCGCCGCCGCCGATCTGGTTCTGCTCACCGTCCCGGACGACGAGCTCGCCCGGCTGATCGAGGGGCTCGCCGACGTCGGCGCCTGGCGGGCCGGCCAACTCGTCGCGCACGTCTCCGGGGCGCACGGGCTCGCCGTGCTGGACCCGGCCACCCGGGCCGGCGCCCTGCCGCTGGCGGTGCACCCCGCGATGACGTTCACCGGCCGGGACGAGGACCTCGACCGGCTGCTCGGCGTGAGCTTCGGCGTCACCGCGCCCGACCTGCTCCGCCCGGTCGCCGAGGTGCTGGTGGTCGAGATGGGTGGCGAACCGGTGTGGATCGCCGAGGAGCACCGACCGCTCTACCACGCGGCCCTCGTGGTCGGCGCGAATCACCTGGTCACGGTCGTCGCGGAGGCGATGGACCTGCTCGCCAAGGCCGGCGTCGAGCGGCCGGGCGTGGTGCTCGGTCCGCTGGTCGGTGCCGCCCTGGACAACGCGCTGCGGTCGGGCGACGCGGCGCTGACCGGCCCGGTGGTGCGCGGCGACGCCGGTACGGTCGCCCGCCACCTGGAGACCCTGCGGCTGGACGCGCCGGAGAGCGTCGCCGCCTACCTGGCCCTGGCCCGGCGCACCGCCGATCGTGCCCTCGCGGCCGGTCGGCTGCCCGCCGAGGCCGCCGAGACCCTGCTGGACGTGCTGGCCGGCAACCCGAACGGAGCGAGCGCATGATCACTCACACGCCCCTGGTGGTGGCCGACCGGGACAGCCTGGCCCGGGAGCGGGACCGCGCCGCCGGCCCGGTCGCCGTCGTGATGACGATGGGCGCGCTGCACGCCGGCCACGCCGCGCTGCTGCGCCAGGCCCGAGCTGCGGGCCTCGACCGTGATCAGCACGATCTTCGTGAACCCGCTGCAGTTCGCGCCGAACGAGGACTTCGACCGCTACCCGCGCACCTTCGACGCCGACCTGGCGCTGTGCGCGGCCGAGCAGGTCGATCTGGTCTTCGCGCCCACGCCGGACGTGATGTACCCGGGCGGCCAGCCGGCGGTCCGGGTCAACCCCGGCCCGCTCGGGCGAGATCCTCGAGGGCGCCAGCCGGCCGGGCTTCTTCCACGGCGTGCTGACCGTGGTGCTCAAGCTGATCCACGCTCACCCGCGCCGACGTGGCGTTCTTCGGCGAGAAGGACTACCAGCAGCTCGCGCTGGTCAAGCGGATGGTGCACGACCTCGACCTGGACACCGAGATCGTCGGCGTGCCGACCGTCCGCGAGCCCGACGGGCTGGCCCGTTCCAGCCGCAACCGGTACCTCTCGCCGGACGAGCGCAGCAGCGCGCTCGCGATCTCGGCGGCGCTGCGCGCCGGCGCGCAGGCCGGCCCGGCCGGCGGGGAGGCCGCGCTGGCCGCCGCCCGCCGGGTGCTGGCGGCCGAGCCGGGCATCGACCTGGACTACCTGCTGCTGACCGATCCGCTGCTCGGCCCGGCGCCGGACTCCGGCGAGGGCCGGCTGCTCATCGCCGGCAAGGTCGGCGCCACCCGGCTCATCGACAACGCTCAGCTTTTCGTCGGGACGAACGGCTCAGCAGCTCGGAGGGGCGTGACCATGCAGCGCACGATGCTCAAGTCCAAGATCCACCGCGCCACCGTGACCCAGGCCGATCTGCACTACGTCGGCTCGGTCACCGTCGACGCCGACCTCGCCGACGCGGCCGACCTGCTCGACGGTGAGCAGGTCGCGATCGTCGACATCACCAACGGCGCCCGGCTGGAGACCTACGTCATCCTCGGCGAGCGGGGCAGCGGCGTGATCGGCATCAACGGGGCCGCCGCGCACCTGGTGCACCCCGGCGACCTGGTCATCCTCATCTCCTACGGGGTGATGGAAGACGCCGAGGCGCGCGCCTACCAGCCGCGGATCGTGCACGTGGACGCGGACGAACCGGATCGTCCAACTCGGCAACGACCCCGCAGCGGCACACGCCGGGCTGACCTCAGGGCGCGGTTGGATTGTGGAGTCAGACTCCACGATCCAACCGCAGCAGGTCCCGGTCTAGGGTCGGACGAATGGAGAGCCAACCACCCATCGCCCCCGTCTCGTCGCGGTTGCCGCGCCGGCTGCTGGCCGCCGATCCAGGGTGGACGCTGCAGGCCGACGTCTGCGTGGTGGGCTCCGGCATCGCGGGCCTGTGCGCCGCGCTGCACGCCCGCGAGGCCGGTCTGCTCGGTGATCGTCGTGACCAAGGTCAACATCGACGACGGCTCGACCCGCTGGGCCCAGGGCGGCATCGCCGCGGTGCTCGACCCGGCCGACACCCCGGACGCGCACGCCAAGGACACCGAGGTCGCCGGGGTCGGGCTGTGCGATCCCGCCGCGGTGCGAGGTGCTGGTCAACGAGGGGCCGGCCCGGGTCCGCGAGCTGATCGCGTTCGGCGCCGAGTTCGACCGCCGGCCGGACGGCACGCTGATGCCTGACCCGCGAGGGCGGCCACCACGCCGACCGGATCATCCACGCGGGCGGCGACGCCACCGGTGCCGAGGTGCAGCGCGCGCTGCACGCCGCCGTGCACCGCGACCCGGGCATCCAGCTGCTCGAGCACGCCCTCGTGCTGGACCTGCTCACCGACGCCACCGGCCGGGCCGCCGGCATCACCCTGCACGTGCTCGGCGAGGGCTCCGAGGACGGCGTCGGCGCGGTGCTGGCCCGCGCGGTGGTGCTGGCCACCGGCGGCATGGGCCAGATCTACGCCTCCACCACCAACCCGTCGGTCTCCACCGGCGACGGCGTGGCGCTGGCGCTGCGGGCCGGCGCGGTCGTCACCGACGTGGAGTTCGTCCAGTTCCACCCGACCGCGCTCTACCTCGGCACCGACGCGCGAACTCGGCCAGCAGCCGCTGGTCAGCGAGGCGATGCGCGGCGAGGGCGCGTACCTGGTGGACGCCGCCGGTCAGCGGTTCATGGTCGGCCAGCACGAGCTCGCCGAGCTGGCGCCCGCGCGACGTGGTGGCCAAGGCGATCACCCGGGTGATGAACACCCAGCGCGTCGACCACGTCTACCTGGACGCCCGGCACCTCGGCGCCGAGAAGCTGGCCGCCCGGTTCCCGTCGATCCTGGCGCCGGTGCCGGCAGGCGGGCATCGATCCCGGTCACCGAGCCGATCCCGGTCGCGCCGGCCGCGCACTACGCCTCCGGCGGCGTCCGCACCGACCTGTTCGGGCGGACCAGCGTGCCGGGCCTGTACGCGTGCGGCGAGGTGGCCTGCACCGGCGTGCACGGCGCCAACCGGCTGGCCTCCAACAGCCTGCTCGAGGGCCTGGTCTTCGCCGGCCGGATCGGCGCCGACCTGGCTCGTGACCTGCCGCCGCAGGCCGAGCCGGCGCCGTGCCACGAGGACGAGCCGGCCTGGGTGGTCTCCTCCACCACCCGCGAGGACCTGACCAGGACGATGACCCGCGGCGCCGGCGTGATCCGCGAGCGCCGTCAGCCTGGCCGAGACCGCCGAGGAGCTGGCCAAGCTCGGCCGACCCGCACCTCCGCCGACCCGCGCCCGGTGAACTGGGAGGCGACCAACCTGCACACCGTCGCCACCGCGCTGGTCGCCGCCGCGACGCCGCCGCGAGGAGACCCGTGGCTGCCACTGGCGCGAGGACTTCGGCGACGCGTCCGACGCCTGGCGTGGCCACCTGCTCGCCGCGATCAGCCCGGCCGGCGAGCTCACCGAGGAGTACGAGGCGATGTCGTGAACGAATCCACTGTGGAGCTTCTGATCGCGGCCGGCCTGGACCCCGGGTACGTCGACGACCTGGTGCGCCGGACCCTCGCGGAGGACCTCGGCGGGCCGGACGGGGTGGACGTGACGAGCGTCGCGACCATCCCCGCCGAGCAGACCGACACCGCCGACATCGTGGCCAGGGCGGACGGCGTGGTGGCCGGGCTGCCGGTCGCGGCGGCCGTCTTCGACCTGGCGAGTTCCGGGGCGCTGCGGGTCTCGAGCGCTGGTCGCCGACGGCGCCCTGGTGGCCGCGCGGCGACGTGCTGGCCACGGTCTCCGGCCCGACCCGTGCGCTGCTCACCGCCGAGCGGAGCGCGCTCAACCTGCTCTGCCGCGCGTCCGGCGTCGCCACCCACACCCGCCGCTGGGTCGACGCGCTCGCCGGCACCGGCGCCACCGTGCTGGACACCCGCAAGACCACGCCCGGCCTGCGCGCGCTGGAGAAGTACGCGGTGCGCCAGGGCGGCGGCGACAACAAGCGGATGGGCCTCTACGACGTGGCGATGATCAAGGACAACCACAAGCTCGCGGCCGGCTCGATCAGCGCGGCGTACGAGGCGGTGCGGCGCGAGTTCCCGGCCGTGCCGGTCCAGGTCGAGGTGACCACGGTGGACGAGGCGCGCGAGGCCGTCGACGCCGGGGCGACCTTCCTGCTGCTCGACAACATGGAGCCGCCGGTGCTGCGCGAGGTGGTCGCGGCGGTCGGCGCCAAGGCCGAGCTGGAGGCCACCGGCGGGCTCACCCTCGACCGGGTCCGCGAGTTCGCCGAGACCGGCGTCGACTACCTCTCCGTCGGCGCGCCTGACCCATCTCGCTCGCCCGATTCCTCGACATCCGCGCTCGACCTGCCTAGCTTCGCCCGTCCGGGCACCGGCGCTCCGCTAGGAGAATCGATGCTGCTCACCATCGACGTCGGCAACACGAACATCGTGCTGGCGACGTTCGAGGGCGAGAAGCTGGTGCACTCCTGGCGGGTGCGCACCGACAGCCGGATGACCGCCGACGAGCTGGCGCTGATGTTCCGCGGCCTGCTCGCCGGCGACGCCGTGCAGATCACCGGCATCGCCGCCTGCTCGACCGTGCCGTCGACCCTGCGTGAGCTGCGGACGATGCTCGGCCGGTACTACGCCGACCTGCCCACGGTGATCATCGAGCCCGGCGTGAAGACCGGCGTGCAGCTCGCGATCGACAACCCGAAGGAGGTGGGCACCGACCGGGTGATGAACACGCTCGCCACCCACCATCTCTTCGGCGGCCCCGCGGTCGTGGTCGACTTCGGCACGTCCACCAACATCGACGTGGTGAGCGCGCGCGGCGAGTTCCTCGGCGGGGCGTTCGCGCCCGGCATCGAGATCTCGATCGACGCGCTGGCCCAGCGCGCCGCGCAGCTCCGCAAGGTCGAGCTGGTCCGGCCCCGCTCGGTGATCGGCAAGAACACCGTCGAGTGCCTGCAGAGCGGCGCGATCTTCGGGTTCGCCGGCCAGGTCGACGGCATCGTCACCCGGATGACGCGCGAACTCGGCGAGCTGAGCGCGGTGGTCGCCACCGGCGGGCTCGCCCCGGTGGTGATCGCCGAGTGCGAGACGATCACCCACCACGAACCGTCGCTCACGCTGATCGGCCTGCGGCTCGCCTTCGAGAAGAACGTCTGAGGGCGCGCTGAGCTCGGCCGACGCGGGAGCTCAGGCGCCGCGGACGGCGCGGTAGGCCTGGGTGGTGTAGGGCAGGGTGAACGTGTCCCGGCCGGCCAGATCGGGATGTCTCCTGGTCAGCTCCGCGACGTCGGCGAGCAGGGCCGCGCGTTCGGGCTCCGCAAGCGTGATCACGTACGACCGCGACCGCACCAGCGCCAGCAACCGCTCCAGATCCATCCGCTGCTCGTGCTCGAACCGCTGGCCCTCGGCCGGACCGAAGTACGGTGCCGTCTCCGGCGGCTGCTCGGCCGTCCTGGTGCTCGTGCTGTCCTCCAGCCCGAGCAGCTCGGTCAGCGCGGCCACCCAGGGCTCACGATCGTCCCGCAGGTTCCACAGCACCCCGAAGACGCCGCCCGGCCGCAGCACCCTGGCGATCTCCGGATGCGCCCGCTCCGGGACGAACCAGTGGTACGCCTGGGCCGCCACGACCACGTCGACGGACGAGTCCGCGAGCGGGATCGACTCCGCGGTGCCGTCGAGAACGGTCAGCCGTGGCGCGGACCTGGTCAGCGCCTGCCGCATCTCGGGCAGCGGCTCGACCGCGACGACGTCGTGGCCCTCGGCGGCGAGCTGGCGGGTGAGCTTCCCGGTGCCGGCGCCCAGATCGAGCACCCGGCAGGGAGTCGTCGCCGACCAGCCAGCGCACCGCCGCGATCGGATAGTCCGGCCGGGCCTGCTCGTAGACGTCGGCGACTTCTCCGAACGAGGTGCGGTGGGACTGCCACGTCTTTTCGTCCATGCGTGCACGGTAACCGGCGAACTGATGGTCGACCGAGTGTGACCCGGGCTCGACGATTAGTTGTTCATCGGCCGCCGATGCCCTTGCGCATTCCTGCATTGCGGCCACTTTGCCGACACCACGCGATCTTCGGGTGGCGCTATGTCCGGTGTGCGCCGGAGTCATGCCGTCTCGCATCCCGGAAATGGCAACGGGGAACGGATCGATGAGCTCGCGGCCTCGTCGAACCTTCGCCGATGATGCGGATCGTTTCGGCCTGCTTCTGGGTTCGGATCACCGCAGGCGGGTGCGGCGCAAGAGATCCGGAATGGGCGGCTCGTTTCCCAACCGTGACGATTATTGTGCTGGCGGCCGTGCCACTCGGAGTGCGGAGTTGTTGTCACGAGGTCACCGGGGTGGCCGGATCGCAGTGGCGCGATGTCGCGGCGATGACAGGACTGACAGTTCGGAAACGACACGGGCGTCGTGCTGCGGAATCCGAGGTGCCGCTCGGTCCGCTCCAGTTCGACCGCGTTCCGGCTGACGAATCGCATCTTCGCAGGTAGTGTTGGTGACCTCGGCCGGAGGGCCAAAGGGCCGGTTTGTGCCTCGCCGTCAGGTGTGGGTTACGGCGCGCAGTTCTTGTGGCGCGCTTCGGAGTTCCGCGTGTCCGTCGCAAGGCATGAATGCGGTATCCCACTCCGGCGAAACCAAGAGCTGGTCTGGTCCGCCGTCGATAGCGTTCCCGCAGGCCGTTCGATTACTAGTCGACGGCGCCGTAGGACTGAATTCCTGCCAGTTGAGCGGGCGGGCGAGTTGGATTGCATTTTCCGCGCGAGGAAGTTTATATTCTTGCTGTGCACGCGGCTGTGCACCTGGGGAGCAGGAGGAATAGCGTGGCGCAGAAGGTGCAAGTCATTCTGGTTGACGATCTGGACGGCGGCACCGCCAGCGAGACGGTGTCCTTCTCGCTCGACGGCACGTCCTACGAGATCGATCTCTCCGCGAAGAATGCCGAGAAGTTGCGGGACGCGTTCGCGTCATACGTCGGGGTGGCCCGGAAGGCCGGCAAGGTTTCCACCAGGAATGCCCGTGCGGGCCGGGGTGGAAGTGCCGCCGCTGATCGTGAGCAGAACCAGGCGATCCGTGCATGGGCCAAGAAGAAGGGCCTCAAGGTGAGCGAGCGCGGTCGCATCCCGGCCGAGATCGTCGAGAAGTACCACTCGTCGCGCTGACGGCAGGGCCTCTGGGCTCCCGCGCGGGCCGGCACACCGGAGATCGGTGTGCCGGCCCGTGTGCTGTCCGGAGGTAGTCGCGTTGCGGCGTCGTTGGCGGGTGGCCGATGGCGGATGGCCGTGGCGGGTCGATTCGCTGGCCGGCGGATCGGGGTCGCGCACTCGCGGCTCCCGCCAGGGGGCTGGCTGGCGCTGCGAACCGGCGCCCCGCGCCTGCCTGCAGCCCCGTCGCCGGCCCCGCCGGTGACCGATCACGCCCCTCGCCGCTCCCGCGAGTGGGCTATGACCCCCTGAAGGGACCCTCCATGGGGTCGCCGGTGCACGGAGGGGGCGGCGCGACGAGCGTCGGTAGCTGCCGAAATCGGACTGTCTGCCCACGCAGGCGGTAACCTGGCAAGTGATGCCTCGTCGACTCGCACTGTTCGCCGGTGGTCGGGTCCGAAGTCGGGTTCCGCGCCCGCTTTCGCTCTCGGCGTAGGGTGCCGTGGAACACCTCGTTGACCTGGGCAGTTGGTAATAACTGACAGCACGATAGGCAATACCGTCAGGGGCAACAGCGATACTGCCTCCAGGTCCGGGTGGCCTGGGGTCACGGCCCGACTACAGTGGTTGAACGGGCGCCACCAGGCGTCCGTGAACCACACGGTGCCCACTGGCACGTGAGGAGCACGAGGGATGTTCGAGAGATTTACCGACCGCGCGCGTCGGGTTGTCGTCCTGGCCCAAGAAGAGGCCCGGATGCTCAACCACAACTACATCGGTACCGAGCACATTCTGCTCGGCCTCATCCATGAGGGTGAGGGCGTCGCGGCCAAGGCGCTGGAGTCGCTCGGCATCTCGCTCGAGGGCGTCCGCCAGCAGGTGGAGGAGATCATCGGCCAGGGCCAGCAGGCCCCGTCCGGACATATCCCGTTCACGCCGCGCGCCAAGAAGGTCCTGGAGCTGAGCCTCCGCGAGGCGCTTCAGCTCGGCCACAACTACATCGGTACCGAGCACATTCTGCTCGGTCTCATTCGCGAGGGCGAAGGCGTCGCGGCGCAGGTGCTGGTGAAGCTGGGAGCCGACCTCAACCGGGTCCGCCAGCAGGTCATCCAGCTCCTCTCCGGCTACCAGGGCAAGGAGCCGCAAGGCGCCGGCCCGGCCGAGGGCACGCCCTCCACGTCGCTGGTCCTCGACCAGTTCGGCCGGAACCTGACCCAGGCCGCCAGGGAATCCAAGCTCGACCCGGTGATCGGGCGCGAGAAGGAGATCGAGCGCCTGATGCAGGTGCTCTCCCGGCGTACCAAGAACAACCCGGTGCTGATCGGCGAGCCCGGCGTCGGCAAGACCGCCGTCGTCGAGGGGCTGTCCCAGGCGATCGTCAAGGGCGAGGTGCCCGAGACGCTCAAGGACAAGCAGCTCTACACGCTCGACCTCGGCGCGCTGGTGGCCGGTTCGCGCTACCGCGGTGACTTCGAGGAGCGCCTCAAGAAGGTGCTCAAGGAGATCCGCACCCGCGGCGACATCATCCTGTTCATCGACGAGATCCACACCCTCGTCGGTGCCGGTGCCGCCGAAGGCGCGATCGACGCCGCCAGCATCCTCAAGCCCATGCTGGCCCGTGGTGAGCTCCAGACCATCGGCGCCACCACGCTGGACGAGTACCGCAAGTACCTGGAGAAGGACGCCGCTCTCGAGCGCCGCTTCCAGCCCATCCAGGTCGGCGAGCCGTCGCTGGCGCACACCATCGAGATCCTCAAGGGCCTGCGCGACCGGTACGAGGCGCACCACCGCGTCTCGATCACCGACGCCGCGCTGGTCGCCGCCGCCACGCTGGCGGACCGGTACATCTCCGACCGCTTCCTGCCGGACAAGGCGATCGACCTGATCGACGAGGCCGGCGCCCGGATGCGGATCCGCCGGATGACCGCCCCGCCGGACCTGCGTGAGTTCGACGAGCGGATCGCCGACGTGCGCCGGGAGAAGGAGTCCGCGATAGACGCGCAGGACTTCGAGAAGGCCGCTTCCCTGCGCGACAAGGAGAAGCAGCTTCTCAACCAGAAGGCGCAGCGCGAGAAGGAGTGGAAGGCCGGCGATCTCGACGTCGTCAGCGAGGTCGACGACGAGCAGATCGCCGAGGTGCTGGCCAACTGGACCGGCATCCCCGTCTTCAAGCTCACCGAGGAGGAGACCTCCCGGCTGCTGCGGATGGAGGACGAGCTGCACAAGCGGATCGTCGGCCAGTCCCAGGCGGTCAAGGCGGTCTCGCAGGCCATCCGGCGTACCCGGGCCGGCCTGAAGGACCCGAAGCGTCCCGGTGGCTCGTTCATCTTCGCCGGCCCGTCCGGTGTGGGTAAGACCGAGCTGTCCAAGGCGCTCGCGGAGTTCCTGTTCGGTGACGAGGACTCGCTGATCCAGCTCGACATGAGCGAGTTCCACGACCGGTACACGGTCTCCCGGCTGGTGGGTGCGCCTCCCGGCTACGTCGGCTACGACGAGGGTGGCCAGCTCACGGAGAAGGTGCGGCGCAAGCCGTTCTCGGTGGTCCTGTTCGACGAGGTCGAGAAGGCTCACCCGGACGTCTTCAACACGCTGCTCCAGATCCTGGAGGACGGTCGGCTCACCGACGGTCAGGGCCGCATCGTGGACTTCAAGAACACGGTGCTGATCCTCACCTCGAACCTGGGCACCCGGGACATCGCCAAGGCCGTCAGCCTCGGCTTCCAGTCCGGGAACGACACCCAGAGCAACTACGAGCGGATGAAGCAGCGCGTCCAGGACGAGCTGAAGCAGCACTTCCGCCCCGAGTTCCTCAACCGGATCGACGACACGATCGTCTTCCACCAGCTCTCCGAGGAAGAGATCGTCTACGATCGTCGACCTCATGCTGGCGCGGGTGGACACCCAGTTGAAGAACAAGGACATGGGGATGGAGCTCACGGACGCGGCGAAGAAGCTGCTCGCGGCCAAGGGCTACGACCCGGTGCTCGGTGCCCGGCCGCTGCGCCGGACCATCCAGCGCGAGATCGAGGACACGCTCAGCGAGAAGATCCTCTTCGGCGAGCTTGCCGCCGGCCAGATCGTTCTGGTCGACGTCGAGGGCCTCGACGAGAAGGACCGCACCAAGGGCGCGTTCACGTTCCAGGGCGTCAACAAGCCGGTGCCCGTGGTGGAAGCGCCGCCGGTCGAGGTCGGCGTCGACGAGGCGCCCACGGCCGCCAACGAGTAACCAGCAAGCACCGCACGACCGCCGAGGGGCGGGTCCCAGAAACGGGGCCCGCCCCTCGCGGCGTTCCCCGCCCGTTGCCGTCGCCGCCCGGCTCGGCGGCCTTCGGCATGCCCTGGCCGCACATCTGAATCGAGCGCCGCAAGTCATCCGAACGGTCAGCGATTTCCGGCCCGGCGCCTGAAGTATCCCGGCCAATTCGCCATGGCGCGGCCCTCATGGTTACGTGTGGTTGCCTGATTGCGATGAATGACCAGGTCGACGCAGATGATGTCGGCTTTCGGACTACTCAGGGTGATCTGGGGGTCATTTCAACAAGACTCCGAATTGCGCTCGTGTGGCGTCATAGGGGCGGGGCAAGCGCGTCTGCACGGTATGAGCAACTGGAGGGGGACTCCGATGAAGCAGGAAGAGGCACGGCCCGCCAACGTCACGGACGTTGGCTTGTGGAACCTGGTGCAGAGCGTCCGGGCGCGGCACCAGCGTGACGACGAGGCCGGCGGCTGCGCGTTCTGCGGCCAGACGTGGCCGTGTGAGGCGGAGCAGCGGGCGATGGTCGCCGACGTGGCAGCCAGGATGCCGTTGCGTCCGCCAATGCCGCGCCGGTCGGTTGAGCCGACCACCGGTGAGCAGTGGGGGAGCCGGGCACCTTACGTCGTCGCGTCGGGGGCGCACGCCGCGCCGGATCCGGCCGCCATCGCCGATTACCACACGCTGATCCCGCCGCAGCGCCCAAGCCTCCCGGCCGCGCTCACGCTGGCAGCCCAACTGCCGGCCGGGCCGGCTGAACTGCCCTCGCCGGCCTTGGAGGCACCCGCTGCGGCGTCGGTGGGCTTCATCGCGCCGGCTGCCACACCGGCCGCTGCCGCCGCGGCAGCGACCGTGCTGCTGGCGACCGTGGTGCCGCCGACCATCGGTGCCGAGTCGGACGACCAGCCGGTCCAGGCGATCACGACCCTGCCGCCGGTGCCGCAGCGCGTCCACCAGCTCATCGCGGACGCCAAGAGCCAGGGCCGGCGCCCGTGGAGAACTCGCCGCTGTCGTCGCGGTCCACGTTCGACGCCGCGGTGATCTCGCCCCGGCTGAGGCCGTCACCGACCATGCGCCGCCAGGCCCGACCGGTGCCGGCCGTGACCGTGCCGCAGCCCAAGGCACCGCAGTCCCGGGGCCGGACGCCGCAGCCACGGCCGAAGCCATCGCCGAACCTGGTCGTCCAGCGTCGCCAGGCCCGTTCGATGTCCGCGCTTCCGCCGGCGGCACCGAACGTGTCCACGGCCAAGGCCGGCACGCCGGCCGAACAGGGTGATGGCGCCGCCCAGGCCGTGCCCACGCTGCGGCGGGCCACCCGTTCGCAGCGCCGCGCCGGCTGAGAACACAAGTTCCCCTGGAAGGGCACCGTCGCCACTGGCGACGGTGCCCTTCGGCTATGCCAGCGCGTGCGGCCGGCTCAGCCGACGTAGTCCTCGAGGGCCGCGGGCGTCAGACCGGAGTCGTGGATCGCCTTGAGTACGGCCAGGAAGTCGGCCACGAACGCCGGCCGGAAGTGCATCAGGATGATGTCGCCGGCGTGGACCTTCTTCTCGGCGGTCTGGTAGAAGACCTTGCCGCCGTTGGTGGCTTCCTTCCAGCGCAGTACGGCCTTCATGCCGCAGTCGTGAGCTGCGCGCAGTGTGGTCTGGTTGTACTCACCGTACGGCGGCCGGAACAGCGTCGGCCGCTTGCCGAAGAGTTGCGCCAGCTTGTCGGACGAGCCGCAGATCTCCTGCTTCTGCCGCGCGTAGGAGAGCTTCGGCATGCTCAGGTGGTTGATCGTGTGGGACTGGACGATGCCGCCGCCCTGGTTCTGCAGCGCCGCGAAGTACGGCGGGTCCTCGGCTGCCACCGACGAGATCAAGAACAGGGACGTCGGCACGCCGGCGTCCTTGAGCAGCCTCAGCGCCTCCGGCTTCCGGACGTTGCCGTCGTCGATCGTGATGAACGCGACCGGCTGCGTGGTCGGCACCCTGGACAGCAGCGGGGCCAGCGCGCCACCGGGCAGCACCGGCCGGACCGGCTTGGGTCGAGCGGCGAACTTCGGGATCTGGGCCGCGTACGGCCCCGGCGAAGCGGACGGCGACGGGCTCACCGACGGGCTGGCCGAAGCGCTGACCTTCGGTTTCGCGGTCGCGGTCGGCGGTGCGCAGCCGACGGACGGGAGTAGCGCGACGAGCGCGAGAGCGAGGAGGCGGCGGGAGGGCCGGCGGGGCATCGATGTCACAGTCACATCACGGTAGCCGGCACCGGCAACCGACCGTGATCCCCGGAAACCCGGCATTAATGCGCTTTGGGCGACATTTTCGGTGCTATAGCACCGAAAATGTCGCCCAAAGCGCGAAGGGGGCGCGGCGAGCTGGGTCGGGCGGCCGGACGGCGGGTGGGCTACGCAGGCCGGCCGGAGGGGAGGGCGAACCGGCCGTCCGGCAGGGGATCGACCAGCCCGTCGGCGACCAAGCCGTCGAGCGCGCGCCCGCGCTGCACCGGATCGGGCCAGACCACGTCGAGCTGCGGCTGCTCCACCGGGCCATCGCTGTCCCGCAGCACCGCCAGCAACAGGCCGCGCACCTGCCGATCCGTGCCCGCATAGCCCTGCGGTCGCTTCACCGGTCCGGCGTACGGCGGGCTGCCGGCCAGCCGCCATGCGCAGCTGCGGGTCAGCGGGCAGTCCGCGCAGCGCGGTGCCCGGGCGGTGCAGACCAGCGCGCCGAGCTCCATCACGGCGACCGCGAACCGGGCCGCGACCGCGGGCTCCGGCGGCATCAGCGGTTCCATCGCGGCGAGGTCACGAGTGGTCGCCGGCGGACCGGCGTCCCCGGCGCCGCCGACCGCCCTGGCGACCAGCCTGCGGACGTTCGTGTCGACCACCGGGTGGCGTTGCTGGTAGGCGAACGAGGCCACGGCCCTGGCCGTGTACGCGCCGACGCCGGGCAGTGCGAGCAGGGCGTCCAGGTCGTCGGGCACCACACCGTCGTGCCGCTCGGTGATCGCGACCGCGCACTCGTGTAGCCGCAGCGCGCGCCGCGGGTAGCCCAGCCGGCCCCAGGCCCGAACGGCCTCGCCCGGTTCGTCCGCGGCCAGTGCGGCCGGCGTGGGCCAACGATCGAGCCACGCCTGGTACGGGGTGAGAACCCGGGCCACCGGCGTCTGCTGCAGCATGATCTCGCTGACCAGGACGGCCCACGCGCCGGCGTCCGGTTGCCGCCAGGGCAGGTCACGGGCGTTCGCGTCGTACCAGTCCAGGATCGTGCTGCGGAATCGTTCTTCGGCGGTGCTGAGCGCCGCAGGTGCGGTCGCCGGCTGCGTGCTCGTCATCGCAGCGATCGTCCCACGGCGTGGTGCCACCGGCTCGGTGACCGTGGGCGATACGGTCAGGGACCATGAACCTGACGGTCGGCCCAGAACCGTCCGCCGTCTACTGGCGGCGGCGAGCGCTCGTGGCCGCGCCCTTGCTGATCATCCTCGTCACGTTCACCACGTGCCTTGCCAGCGGCTCGGACGGCAGTACCCCGAAACCGAAGGCCGCGGCCGACAACAAGAACGTCACGCCGACGCCGACACCCTCGGCCTCCGCCTCCCCGACACCGACCGGGCTGGTCCCGAGCACTGCGGCCGCGCCCACACCGAACTGGTCGCAGTTGCCCAGCGCGCCGGTGGTTCCAGTGCCCACCCTCACCCCAACCCCGACGCCGACCGGCCCGTTCGCCTGCGCGGACAACGACCTTTCCCTGGTCGCGCTGGTCGAGAAGGCCACCTACCGGGTCGGCAGTCAGCCGCGGTTCAAGCTCTCGGTCACGAATGCCTCGACCCGGCCGTGCGTGCGGGACGTGGGCTCCGGCCAGCAGGAACTCTGGGTGATGAGCGGTACGAAGAAGCTTTGGTCGTCCGACCACTGCTCGCCGAATCGTGGGGCCGACGCGCGCACGCTGTCCCCCGGCGAGAAGCGCACCTACTGGCTGACGTGGTCGGCCCGGACGTCCGACGCCGGCTGCCCGAAGACGCACGCCGACGTGGGCGCTGGCGCGTACCAGCTCACCGCCCGGCTCGGCACGCTGGTGAGCAAGCCGGTCCCGTTCACCATCGCCAAGTAGCGCGGCGCCACGGGCCAGCGGTCAAGGTCGACCCTTGTTCGGCCAAGCCGGCGTAAGTCCGACATAAATTCCTTAAGTGTCTCTTGAACTACTCTTCTGGCGCTCTTGAGGAGCCGGCCGGCAGGCTGCGGTTACCTCGTAATCCACCGCGAGGCTCGCCGGGAACGGCTCGACGTATGTCGTCGGTCCCGGTCGAGCGTGTGGCCGAGGGGCGGCGCCCACCAGCCCCTCGGCCGCACCAATTCAGATCGGGCCAGGCGAACGGCGCGATCCGCCGTCAGCGGCTCTCTTCCACGATCGACGCGTGGTAGGTCCCCGTGCGATCGACGTAGCCGCGCACGGTCGAGATGTGCCGCGCGCTGATGAAGGTCATGAGCACGGAACCGTCCGTGGTCTCCCTGTTCTGCGGTGCGAAGCCGGGATTGGCCTCGTAGCTCAGCAGGTAAACCTGGCCGTCCGAGAACCCGAGGGTGGCGTCGCCGCCGGTGGCGTGCACCTCGCGGACGATCTCCATCGGGACGTTCTGGCGGCCTGGCAGATCGGGTGAGTTTTCCCCGGCCTCGATGACCGGCGTGGACGTCACCACGGTCGGTCGCGGGGTCGGGCGCTTCGAGGGCGGCGGGGAGGCGTTCGCCCCGTTGCCGTCCGCGGCGCGGCGGGCCCGGGTGACCGGCCGGGTCGCCTTGCTGGCGGTCGGGCTCGGTAACGACTTCACGGTCGGGCTGATCTTGGCGGGCGATTTGGGCGAGAGCATGCCGGGATCCAGCGCCGCGACTTCGGGCGGTTCCGACTGCGGTTGGATGGCGGAACTCAGCGCGGCCCACGCCACGGCGACCGCGACGAGGCTGATGCTGGTCCACACGAGCACCAGCCGGGACGAGGCACGCACCCCGCCATTGTGCATGTCCGTTATGGTCCGCGATATGGCCCGGGTACTTCTTATAGAGGATGACGACGATATTCGGCTTGCCCTTGAGCGTGCACTCACCAATTTCGGATACAGCGTGCGATCGGCTGGTAACGCAATGTCAGGAATTCGTGATTTCACAGTTTGGGAGCCGGACATCGTCGTCCTCGATCTGGGCCTGCCCGATCTGGACGGTGGATCGACGCTCCGGATGATTCGCGCGGTGTCGAACGTGCCGGTGATCATCGCCACGGCGCGCAACAGCGAGCAGGAAATCGTGAACCTGCTCAACGCCGGCGCGGACGAGTACGTCACCAAGCCGTTCTCGGCAGAGCAGCTCGGCGCGCGGATCGGCGCCCTGCTGCGCCGGGCCGGCTCCGCCAAGCGAGCCAACGTCGTGCAGGTCGGCGGGCTGACTCTGGACCTGGACGCGCGCGAGGCCAGTCTCGACGGTGAGCGGCTCCAACTGTCCAAACGCGAGTTCGATCTGCTCGCCTACCTCGGTACCCATGCCGGTCGGGCGGTCACCCGGCGGGAACTGCTGTCCGAGGTGTGGAACCAGCCCTACGGCGGCGACTTTCAGACCATCGACGTGCACGTCTCCTGGCTGCGGCGCAAGCTCGGCGAGCTCGCCTCCCAGCCGCGGTATCTGCACACGGTCCGCGGGGTCGGGGTCAAGCTCGTCGCGCCGGACTGATCGCTCGGCGCACCAGCAAGCCCAGCGCGGATCAGGTCCGGCGGGCGCGGCTGAAAACCCGGCGGACGCCGGTCGGGCCCTTGCTGGCCGGCGGCGGCGCGTCCGAGCGCAGGAACGTCAGCATCACCCTGGTACCGCCGAGGGGGCTCGATGCGACCGAGAGCCGGCCGCCCGTGCCCTCCACTGTGCGACGCGCGATGTCCATGCCGAGGCCGGTCGAGCTGCGGCCGCTCACGCCGCGCTGCATGGCCTTGCGCGGCGCCGCGATGCCCGGCCCGGCGTCGTCCACGATCACCGTGGCGGTGAGGGCGTCCCGGTTCAACCGGACCTCGAAACCGGTGCCGCCGGGGGTGTGCTGGAACACGTTGCCGAGCACCGAGTCGAGCGCGCTCACCGTGTCGGTCCGGGAGGCCGGTACCCGGACCGCGCCGCTCAGGCCCGCGACCGCCCACGGGCGGCCCTGGTCGCCGGCGAGCTCGGTCCAGAACGCGACTCGTTCGACCGCCGCCTCGACCAGGTCGCACTCGGCCGGGGCCGGGCTGACCAGGGGGCGCTGGGCCTGTTCGATGATCGTGCCGATCTCCTGGTCGAGCGCGTCGGCGGCGGCCATGATTCGGCTGCGGTCCTCACCCAGCGGGAGCGCCTCGGCGTTGAGTCGGAGCCGGGTGAGCGGTGTGCGGAGGCGGTGCGAGAGGTCGGCGGCGAGTTCGCGCTCGACCGCGAGCAGGGCGAGGAACCGGTCGGCCAGGTGGTTGAAGGCCATCGCGGCCCTGGCCACTTCGGGCGGACCGCTCGGCACCACCCGCACGTCGAGCTCGCCGTCGCCCAGCCGGCCGGCGGCATCGGCCAGCGACTGGGCCGCTTTCACCGCGCCGGCCGCGAGCCGGTCGGCCAGCAGCGCGGAACCCACCAGCAGGCTGAGCGCCAGCAGCACGAGCACCGCATGCGCCTTGTCGACCCCGCGCCGCATCGCCGCGTCCGAGACGTGCACCTCCACCACCGAGACGCCGCCGCCGGCCGTGGGCGCCGCTCGGACCCGGACCACTCCGCCCCGGGTGTCGCTGGTGATCGCGCTGCGTAGCGATCGGGCTCGAGCCAGGGTGCCGGCGTCCGCCCAGCCCGGACTGGCGCCGACCGTCCTGGAGCTGGGGAGGTGGACCGTGATCTCCTGCCGGCGTCCGGCCGACGTGCTCGCCACCGCCCGGGTCACCGCAGCCGGGTCCGCCGTCACGAGCAGCACCGTGGCCACGGCACCGGCCTGCCGCTCGGCGTCGCTGAGCGCCCGGTCACGGGCCACCGCGGCGACCATCACGGCCAGGGGCACCGCGAACGCCAGCGTGACCATGACGGTGACCGCGAGCGCCACGAGCACGAACCGGCGCCTCACGGTCGGGCCGCCTGGCCTGGCACGACGCCGCTCGGGATCACGCTCCGATTATGGGGGTACCGGTGCTCGCCGCCTCGCGGGTGGGCGGGAATCGCGCGCAGCCGGCGTGGTCAGCGGAACAGCGGGTCAGACGTAGCGTTCGAGGATGGAGGACTCAGCCAGCCGAGAGAGGCCCTCGCGGACGCTGCGGGCACGCGAGTCGCCGACGCCGTCCACGGTCTGCAGGTCGTCCACGGTCGCGCCGAGCAGCTTCTGCAGGCCGCCGAAGTGCTCGACCAGCCGCTCGATGACCGCACCGGGCAGGCGCGGCACCTTGGCCAGCAGCCGGTAACCACGCGGGCTGACGGCGGCCTCCAGCGCGTCCGCCGAGGCCGGGTAGCCGAGCGCCTTGGCGACCAGGGTGAGATCGAGCAGCTCGGTGGCGGAGAGTTCGTCCAGCTCGGCGAGGACGCCGTCGACCGAACGCGGCCGGCGGGTCGGCGGCATGTAGTCGCGGATCACCAGTTCACGGTCGGCGTCGACGCCGGCCATCAGCTCGTCCAGCTGGAGCGCGAGGAGCCGGCCGTCGGTGCCCAGCTCGATCACGTACGCGGCGATCTCGTCGGCGATCCGGCGGACCATCTCGAGCCGCTGCGTCACGGCCATCGAATCCCGCACGGTGACCAGATCCTCGATCTCCAGCGCCGAGAGCGTGCCGGAGACCTCGTCGAGGCGGAGCTTGTACCGCTCCAGCGTGGCGAGGGCCTGGTTGGCGCGGGAGAGGATGGCGGCCGAGTCGTCCAGCACGTACCGGCCGCCGGCCACGTAGAGCCCGATCAGCCGCATCGACTGGCTCACCGAGATCACCGGGTAGCCGGTCTGCTTGGCGACCCGCTCGGCGGTGCGGTGGCGGGTGCCGGACTCGTCGGTGTGGATCGCGGGATCGGGCACCATGTGCACGGCCGCGCGCACGATGCGTGAGCCGTCGGAGGCGAGCACGATGCCACCGTCCATTTTGGCCAGCTCGCGCAGCCGGGTCGCGGAGAACTCCACGTCGAGGGTGAAGCCGCCGGTGCACAGCGCATCGACCTGCTCGTCGTACCCCAGCACGATCAGGCCGCCGGTGTTACCCCGCAGGATCCGTTCGAGACCGTCACGCAGCGCTGTGCCAGGGGCCATCAGCGCGAGCGTCTGCCGGAGCTTCTCTTCACGCTCCGTCCCCGCCACGGTGCTACCTCCCGGTGTTCGACTCATCGGCAGTCTACGGGGGGCCGTGCGCGATCCGCTGCACGCCCTTGACTGCGCAATGTCAGGAACTCGTCACAACCATGCCGTCGACGGCGGAAGCGCGGTACGAACAACGTACGCGGACCGGCTGCCGGTCGGAATCCGCTGGGGTCGCCGGGCATCGGAGCCCGGGCGAGTCCGGACTGGCGGGGTCGGGGACGGGCGCTGACGGGGGGCGCCCGACCTTCGGCCCCGCAACGCTGCCGGGACCCGGACCGGGACCGGAGCCGCCGCCCCGCACGTGCCGGTCCCGTGCCGCCGGCGGACGGCGGCGCCGGCCCTACGTCCCGAGTTGGCGGAGCGCGGCGCCCAGGTCGTCCACCTCGGTGATCCGCATTCCACGCGGCGGCTTGTCGCACCCGGGCGGGGCCAGCGC
This sequence comes from uncultured Actinomycetota bacterium, assembly GCA_963746095.1. Taxonomy (GTDB): domain Bacteria; phylum Actinomycetota; class Actinomycetes; order Mycobacteriales; family Cryptosporangiaceae; genus CAVVAL01. The sequence continues at coordinate 433,109 of CAVVAL010000002.1, forward strand.
GCGCTTGTAGCCGAGCCGAGCCGCCTCGGCGAGCCGCCGGTTCACCCCGCTGACCCGCCGGACGTCGCCCGAGAGCCCGACCTCGCCCACCGCGATCAGGTCGGTCGGGATCGGGGCGTCCTTAGCCGCCGACGCGACGGCGAGCGCGATGGCCAGATCCGCCGCCGGTTCGGTGACCCGGACGCCGCCCACGGTCGCGGCGAACACGTCCCGATCGGCCAGCCGGATCCGCCCGCGCCGCTCGACCACGGCCAGCACCATCGCCACCCGCGCGGAGTCCAGGCCGCTCACCGCACGCCGCGGGGTGGCCAGCGCCGACGACGCGACCAGCGCCTGGACCTCGGTCATCAGCGGCCGGCGCCCCTCGACGGTGACGGTCACGCAGGTGCCCGAGACCGGCTCGGTGCGCTGGGTGAGGAAGAGGCCGGACGGATCGGGCAGGCCACGGATGCCGCCGTCGTGCATCTCGAAGCAGCCCACCTCGTCGGCGGCGCCGTACCGGTTCTTCACCGCGCGCACGAGCCGGAGCGTGGAGTGCCGCTCGCCCTCGAAGTGCAGCACCACGTCGACCAGGTGTTCCAGCACCCGGGGCCCGGCGATCGAGCCGTCCTTCGTCACGTGGCCGACCAGCACGACCGCGATGTTGCGCTCCTTGGCGACCGCGATCAGCCCGGCGGCCACCGCCCGCACCTGGGTCACGCCGCCGGTCGCGCCGTCGACGGCCGGCGACGCGATGGTCTGCACGGAGTCGACGATCAGCAGGCCGGGCTTGACCACGTCGAGGTGGGACAGCACGGCGCCGAGATCGGTCTCGGCCGCGAGGTAGAGCTTGGGGTGGATGGCGTTCAGGCGCTCGGCCCGGAGCCGCACCTGGGCCGCGGACTCCTCACCGGTGACGACCAGGGCCGGCGGACCGCCGGCCGCGGCGTACTTGTGCGCCACCTCCAGCAGGAGCGTGGACTTGCCGACCCCGGGCTCACCGGCGAGCAGCAGCACCGCGCCGGGCACGAGACCGCCGCCGAGCACCCGGTCGAGCTCGCCGACGCCGGTCGGCCTGGCCCTGGCGGCCTCGACGTCGATCTCACCGATCGGCCTGGCCGGGGCGCTCACCGCGCTGGCGCTGACGGCGTGCAGCCCGGCCCTGGCCGCGCCGGCCTCGTCCACCGAGCCCCAGGCCTGGCATTCCGGGCAGCGCCCGACCCACTTGGGCACGGTGTGTCCGCACTCGGAGCAGCGGTACGCGGGACGGTCCTTCGTGGATCGGGTGGCCATGACGCGACCCTAGGGGTCGGCTACGACGATCTCGGTCCCTGCCGGGCTGACGCGCCTACTCGTGGCTCTCTTCACCCTCGAGCGGCACGGTGACCCGCGGCAGCGGCGAGGCCGACGGCGCGATCGGCACGGTCAGGGTCGTCTCGCCGGCCCGCTCGAACGTGAGCTTCACCGTGACGACGCCGCCGGTGAACAGCCCGCCCGCCTTGTTGAGCTTGATCAGCACGGGCTGCTGCGTCGCGTTGCTCAGGATGAGCAGGCAACCCGGGTTGATGACGAGCTCCTGCACGGGCAGCGGCGCGATGCTGCCGGTCCCGGCGCTGGCCGAGGCGCTCGGCGCGACGCTGCCGGACGGCGCGGCACTGGTCGACGGGGTCACGCTCGCCGGCGGGGTGGCGGAGGCGGACCCGGCAGCCGGCCCGGGGGTGCCGCAGGTGAGGTCCGGCGGGAGGACGGTGCCAGCCGAGGCGGACGGCGCCGGCGCGTCCGGGCCGGCGCGCAGCTCGACCCGCTCGGCGTCCGGGCTCTCGATCCGGATCAGCTTGTCCGGCGTGAGGCCGAGGTTGGAGATCCGCAGGTCCAGCGGGATGTCGCTGCCGGCCTTCCACTTTCCGTCCGGACCGGGCTCGGCGACGGCGTTGGCGATCCGGAGATCACCGAGCTGGGCGTTGACGCCCGGCACCGACGGCACCTTGGACGCGGTCTGGGCGACCTGGCCGGCGCTGCACCCGGACAGCAGGGTGGCCGTACCGGCGACCGCCGCAACCAGCAGCAGTGCGCGATTGGCCAGGGGCCTTGTGGACCGGATGGTCGAGCGGCTCACGGCGACTTTCCTCCTCCTGGCGCGGACGCGGTACAGCGTAGTGGCCGGTCTTCGCGGGTCGGGGGACGGGTCGGTCGCGCCGCGCCGGCCGGTGTTCAGCCGAGCGTGGCGCCGCTGAACAGCAGCAGCGCGATGTCGATCATCGCCACGATCAGCACCGCTCGGAACGGCGCCCGGGACGCCGGGCCGCCGGCCCAGCACCAGACCCACGCCGAGCACCACCACGACCACGGCCAGCGTCGCGATCCCGACCGCACCGGGCGGTCCGGGCGGACCGAAGGCCAGCACCGCCGACGCCACGCCGAGCAGCCCGGCGGCCGCGGCCGCGCTCCCGATCGCGCCGAGCCGGTGCGGCAGGCCGCGGATGCCGGTGGCGGCGTCGTCGTCCAGATCGGGGATCACGTTGGCGAAGTGCGCGCCGGTGCCGAGCAGCGCACCGGTGACCAGCAGCCAGACCGGCGGCGTCGGCGTGCCGGGCAGGCCGAGCACCACGAACGCCGGCGCCGCCGCGAACGCCACCGTGTACGGCAGCGGCGAGATCGGCGTGGACTTGAGCCACCTGTTGTAGGCCCAGCCGCAGGCCACGCCGACCAGGTGGACCGTGCCGGCCAGCCAGCCGGACAGCAGCGAGAGCGGCACCGCCGCGACGACGGCGACCAGCGCGGCGATGCCGACCGCCCTGGCGCTGATCTGCCCCGCCGCGATGGGCTTGTCCAGCCGGCCGGTGCGCAGGTCGCGCTCGGCGTCGAACCAGTCGTTGCTCCAGCCGATCGAGAGCTGCCCGGCCAGGATCGCCAGCGCGACCAGGATCACGCCGGCCGCGTCCCGTCCGGTGGTGACGGCGAGTGCGGTCAGTCCGGCGGTGACGGCGAGCGTCGGCTCCGGGTGACAGGCACGGACCAGCGCACCCACCGTTGCCGGCTGTCCCGCTCCACGCTGCCACACAGGCCGCAGTGTGTCAGGCTGAGCCGGTGGCAAACCCCGGATCGCCATTCGGAGTGGACTTCGCGCGTCCGGACGTCCGCACGGACCGAAGCCGGCCGCGGAACGATCCGGCGCAGTACGACGACCTGGCCGGCGAGTGGTGGCGACCGCGCGGCGCGTTCGCGATGCTGCACTGGATCGCCGAGGCCCGGGCGCGGCTGATCCCGCCGGCCACCCGGTCGGGCGCGGTCCTGGTCGACCTGGCCTGCGGCGCCGGACTGCTCGCCCCGCACGTCGCCGAGCACGGCTACCGGCACGTCGGGCGTCGACCTCTCGCCGACCGCCCTCCCGCAGGCCGCCGCGCACGGCGTGGCCGCGATCCGGGGCGACGTGCTGACCCTGCCGCTCGCGGACGGCTGCGCCGACGTGGTGAGCGCCGGCGAGATCCTCGAACACGTGCCGGACCTGCCGCGCGCGGTCGCCGAGGCGTGCCGGGTGCTGCGGCCGGGCGGGCTGCTCGTGCTGGACACGATCGCCAGGACCGCGATCGCCCGGTTCGTCGCGGTGACCGTGGCCGAGTCGATCCCCGGGCTGGCGCCGAAGGGCATCCACGATCCGGCGCTCTTCGTCGACCGCGCGCGGCTGGTCGCCGAATGCCGCCGCGGCACGGCGTCCCGCTGACGTCGACCGGCCTGCGCCCGTCCGCACCGGGCCTGCTCGCCTGGGGGTTACGGCGGACCGACCGGGTACGGATGGTGCCGACGCGCTCGACCGCGATCGTGTTCCAGGGCACGGGAGTCAAGCACGAGGTGTAGCCGATCCAGCGGGTAGGCCATCGCGGCCCGCGACGTACTCAGAAATGGAGGCGCGATGACCAGCTCAGAGTCCACGCTCGCCGATCCGGCGGCGGCGCTCGCCGTGGCCGTGGCGGCCTCCCGATGCTGACCCGTCCCGCGTCGGACGGTCCGGTGCGCGCGGTCGTGGTCGGTGCCGGTCAGGCGTATCCGGACACCGAACGCCAGGACGTGCTCTGGGACGGCTTCTTCGCCAATCACTTCAACGGCAGCCGGCTGGCCAAGCGGATCTTCTCCTCGTCCGGCGTGGTGAGCCGGCACGGCGTGGCGAACCCGCTGGTCGACGACGTGTCCAGCTGGTCGACCGAGGCCAGGATGCAGCGGTACGTCACGGAGGCGATGCCGCTCGGCAAGGACGCGGTGGCCGCCGCCCTCGACGCCGCCGCGATGCCCGCGTCCGAGGTGGGCATGTTCGTGGTCGCCTCCTGCACCGGCTACGCCACCCCGGGCATCGACATCCGGCTCGCCATGGACCTCGGCATGGGCACCGACGTGCAGCGGCTGTTCGTCGGCCACATGGGCTGCTACGCGGCGATCCCGGCGCTGGGCGCGGCGAGCGACTTCGTGGTGGCCCGGCGCCGCCCCGCCGTGCTGCTCTGCCTGGAGCTGACCAGCCTGCACGTGCAGCCGCCGACCACCGATCCGCAGCAGCTCGTGGCGCACGCGCTCTTCAGCGACGCCGCGGCCGCCGTGGTGGTCCGGCCGGTGCCCGAGTCGGCCGGCTCGGTGCCGGGCGGGTTCGAGGTGGTGGACGTGGCGGCGCAGACCGACTCCGCCACCGCCGACCACATGACCTGGGACGTGACCGATCTGGGCTTCCGGATGGGCCTGTCGCCGCGGGTGCCGGACGTGCTGGCCGAACACGTCCGCCCGATGGTCACCGGCCTGCTGGCCAAGCACGGGCTGACCGTGGCCGACGTGGACGGCTGGGCGGTGCACCCCGGCGGCCCACGCATCCTCGACGTGGTCGGCGCCGAACTCGGCCTGCCCGACGGTGCGCTGGACGTCTCGCACGCGGTCCTCGCCGAGCACGGCAACTGCTCGTCGGCCACCGTGCTGATGGTCCTGGACGCGCTGCAGCTGGCCCGACCGGTGCGGCCCGGCGGGTACGTCATCGCGCTGGCGTTCGGCCCCGGCCTGACCCTCTACACGACGTTGCTGCGGATGACCTGAGGCGTCCTCGCGTGCTCAGTTGACCGTCAGCACGGCGAGGTCGCCGCGGAGCCGGGTCGCGTCACGAGGTCGGGAACGATCTGGGCGATCAGGCCCTCGGCCCGGACCAGCACGGCGGTCGGACCGGTGGAGATCGGCGACCGGCCCCATCGGCGCGCCGGCCACTGGCCGGCGGCGATCGCCGCGCCGAGCTCGCCGCCGGGGTCGCTCAGCACGATGACCCGGTCACGGGTGGACGCCGCCGGCCTGGCCGGCGCCTTCTCCGCACCCACCAGCGCGACCGGGATCTGGGCCTCGGCGCTGATCCGGACCAGCTCGGTCGCCACCGTGTCGCAGTCGCAGCCGGCCGGAACGAGCAGCAGGACGGCCGGGCGGATGTCCCGCAGGGTCACCGCGCGGCCGTGGTCGTCCGGAAGCCGAAGATCGGGGAGTAAGCCGCCCCGGTGACCGTTCGGGACCGTGGTGGTGGTCAGGGGAGCGCGGACCGGTCGGTTGGTGCTGTACGGCAGCGCCACGATGGTCAGGCTGCCGACCGCCGCGATCAGCATCAGCACCAGCCCGACGAGCGGACCGCGAGAGCCCGGACCGGTGCCGACGGCGGGTGAAGAACCCGCGCGCCCGGCCGGTGTTCGCCGCCGCCCAGAGCTCCGCCCGGACGGCCTCGGACTCGGCGGCCAGCTCGCGGGGATCGTCGGGGATGACCAGGGTGCCCCACTCGGGCGGTAGCTCGGGGAGATCGCCGTCGCCGGGCGGACGAGCGCCGTCATCGTCGCCTTGTCGTTGGCTCATAGGGCACCTCCCACGGACCAACGCCTGGCATCGGCTCGCTCGGCCGGTCCTATCGGCGCACGTTCTCACTGTCGCGCACCCCGGGCCCGCGCGCCATAGATACGCCCCAATAGTGGCCGTTCGATGCCGGCTCAAACCCGCGGACGCGGGCCGTCCGCGAATTGCTCTACGGCCGCGATGACCGGCGCGGACACCGCCTGAGGGCGCGATCCGGGCGGCCGTTCGGTCACCTCGGGCGGCCCGTCCGGATCGGTGCTGAGCACCACGAATCGCCCGTTGTCAAGTTGAGAGAGTGGTTGAAAGCACGTCTGACCTGCGGTTTTGACCACACTGCCACTGCCGAAAATCGCCGTACCCGTGTTATCCTTGACACAGCGAAAGGGGTTTCCGACTCATGACTTTCACTGTCGGCGAGACTGTTGTTTACCCCCACCACGGGGCCGCACTCATCGAGGCCATCGAGACTCGAGTGATCAAGGGTGAGGAGAAACAGTATCTCGTTCTGAAGGTCGCCCAAGGTGATCTGACTGTACGTGTCCCCGCTGAGAACGCTGAGATCGTCGGTGTTCGCGAGGTGGTGGGCGAGGAGGGTCTGGACAAGGTCTTCCAGGTTCTCCGCGCTCCCCACACCGAGGAGCCGACCAACTGGTCCCGGCGCTACAAGGCGAACCTCGAGAAGCTTGCCTCGGGTGACGTCAACAAGGTGGCAGAGGTCGTGCGTGACCTCTGGCGTCGCGACCGGGAGCGTGGTCTCTCGGCAGGTGAGAAGCGGATGCTCTCCAAGGCCCGCGACATCCTCGTCGGCGAGCTGGCCCTCGCCGAAGGAGCCACCAAGGACGAGGCCGAGCTGCTGCTCGACAAGGTTCTGGCCTCCTAAGTGAAACCCCCGGCCTCCGCGCCGGGCGCTCAAGACACCGCGGTGCTCGTCCCGGCAGCTGGTCGGGGCGAGCGCCTTGGTGTGGGCGCACCGAAAGCGCTCCGGTTCCTCGGCGGCGAGCCGCTCCTGGTGCACGCGGTGCGCCGGCTGGCGGCGACGCCGGTCGGTCGCGTTGATCGTGGTGGCCGCGCCGCCCGGTGCCGTCGACGAGGTCCGTGAGCTGCTCGAACAGGCGCACGGCGGGGCGTCGCTCACGGTGGTCGAGGGTGCGGGTAGCCGGCAGCAGTCGGTGGCCGCGGCGCTCGCCGTCGTGCCGGCCGACCTGCCGATCGTGCTGGTGCACGACGCCGCCCGCCCGCTCACGCCGCCCGAGCTGATCGACGAGGTCGCCGCCGCCGTGCGCGCCGGCCATGACGCGGTGATCCCGGTGCTGCCGGTGGTCGACACGATCAAGCGCGTGGACGGCGCCGGCTCCGTGCTGGACACCGTCGACCGCTCGTCGCTGCGTGCCGTGCAGACCCCGCAGGGCTTCTCCCGAGCCACGCTGCTGGCCGCGCACGCCGCCGCCGAGATCGATGCCACCGACGACGCCGGCCTGGCCGAGCAGATCGGCGTGGTCGTGCACACGATTCCCGGCCGTGCGGAGGCGCTGAAGGTGACCAGGCCGTTCGACCTCGTGATCGCCGAGGCGCTGCTCGCGCTGATGCCGGCCGTGGAGGTCGCCCGCTGACCGAGCGTAGCGAGGTGAGCTCATGAGTGGGTTGCCACGCGTCGGGATCGGCACCGACGTGCACGCCTACGACGCCGACCGGGCGTGCTGGGTGGCCGGACTGCTCTGGGAGGGTGCACCGGGGCTCGCCGGTCACTCCGACGGCGACGTGGCGGCTCACGCGGCGTGCGACGCGCTGCTCTCCGCGGCGGGGCTCGGCGACCTCGGCAGCAACTTCGGCACCTCGCGTCCCGAGTGGGCCGGTGCCGCGGGCGTGACCTTGCTCACCGAGACCGCCCGGCTGGTGCGCGCGGCCGGCTTCGAGATCGGCAACGTGGCGGTCCAGCTGATCGGGGTGGCCCCGAAGGTCGGCCCACGCCGCGCCGAGGCCGAGGCGGCCCTCACAGCGGCCCTGGGGGCTCCGGTGACGGTCTCCGCCACGACCACCGACGGTCTGGGCTTCACCGGCCGTGGCGAGGGCCTCGCAGCCGTAGCCACCGCCCTCATCGCCGCCCGCTAAGCCTGCCCGGGCCCCACCCGCCGGCCAGCGCACCGCCGCGCCGAGCTCCCGCCGCCACCCGCGAACCGGACTTGCGGGACTAACGTGCCTTCAACGGGCACGCGTAGCCACGTTAGTCCCGCAAGTCCGGTTTGTCCCCCGGCGCGGCGCTGCGCACGCGCCCAAAGCGGTGAGGGCGCTAGGCGCGGGCGTTGATGAGGCGTTCGGCGACGGCGGCCGCGCGGTCGATCGGGATCGCGAAGCCGATGCCGATGCTGCCGGTGTTGCGGTCGGTCGCCGACGGTGGCGATCGCCGTGTTGACGCCGACCACCTGACCTGCGGAGTTGACCAGCGGTCCGCCCGAGTTGCCCGGGTTGATCGAGGCGTCGGTCTGGATCGTGGTCTGGCTGCGGCCGCTGTTGCCGAGGTTGGCCTGGCGGTCGACGGCGCTCACGATGCCGGCCGTGACCGTGCCGCGAGAGGCCGAGCGGTGAGCCGATGGCCACCACCGACTCGCCGACCTTGAGCTGCGCCGAGCGGCCGAGCGCGACCGGCCGGAGCACGCCGACGCCGATCGCCCGGACCACCGCGATGTCGGCGCTGGGATCGGTACCGATCACCTGGGCCCGCACCTGGCGGCCGTTGGAGAACTGCAGCAGCACCTCGGAGGCGCCGTCGACCACGTGGTTGTTGGTCAGCACGTGGCCCCGGGCGTCCAGCACGAAGCCCGAGCCGGTGCCCTGGCCGCTCCGGCCGTTGACCTGGATGGAGACCACGCTGGGGAGCACGGTCGCCGCGGAACTGGTGGCGCTGGTGCTGCCGCCGGCCGTCTGACGTGGGGTGTCGAAGCGGGGGAGCGCGGCCTCGGAGATGTTGCCGCCGGTGGTGGCGAAGTAGCCGCCCGCGCCGCCGGCGATGCCGCCCGCGACCACGGCGAGGATCCCGGCGATCGCGATCAGCCGCTTGGCGCCGCCGCGACGCGGCTGCTCACGGAGGATTTCCTGCTCGTAGACCGGTTCCTGCCGCGGCACGACGTTGGTGGGCAACGCCACGGCGGCCCGCCCGGTCAGGTCGGGGAAGACCGGCCGGCGGGGCGGATCGGCGCGGAGCGGGAGCGGGGCCTGGGTGACGGCGGCGGCACGCCCGGAACGCCGGCCGTTCGGGCTCGGGTTCGGGCGCCCAGCGCGCGGGCTCCGGTTCGGGATCGCGGGCCCACCGCTCCGGCTCGGCCTCGGACGCCCAGCGTTCGGTGGTGGGTTCGGCGGCCCAGCGCTCCCGTTCGGGTTCTGGCTCGGGCGACCTACGCTCGGCTTCCGGCTCGGCGGCCCACCGCTCGGGCTCGGGCTCCGGGTCGGACTCCCAGCGCTCGGCCGCCGGCTCGGTCCTGATCACCGGGTACTCGCCGGTGTCGACGCGCCGGCCCAGGCCGAGGCGTCCCCGGCTCACCGCCTGCGGGCGGCTCGGTCGCCGGTACTCGGCGTCGTCCGTGCCGGCGTCCGCCTGGTCGTACTGCCGGTTCTCGTACCCTGCGCCGTCGTACCGGGCGCTGTCGGCGGGGTACCGGCGGGTGTCGTCCGGGGAGCCGTACCGGCCGGCTTGTTCGTCGGCCTGACGGGCGGCCTCGCGGAAGTCGTACTCCGCCGAGTGCCGGGGGCGCTCGTAGCCGCGCTCGCTGTCCCGCTCGTCGGCCGGTGCGGCCAAGTCGCTGAGCCACGCCTGCTCGGGGGCACCACGGTCCGGGGCACCACGATCGGGTGCGCCACGGTCGCGTCGGCTCCGGCCGTCCGATGGCCGCAGTTCGGCCACCCGATCGTTGGAGCCGCGGTAGCCGCGCGGTGCTGATCTTCCCGGTCGTCCCGAGTCACGCGGGTCGTCGTACTCACCTGTCCCGCGAAAGCTGCCCGGTCCGGCGCGGTGGTCGCTCATCGGCTACTCCCCATACCCAGGTTCACGGTCAGGAGAGCGGCTGCGTTCAGCTTCGGCGCCAGGAAGTCCTGGGGTTCCGGCCGGTCGGCGCCGGCCGGAACCCCGAAGCGGTCAGAAGACCGGCGTGCCGTCCCTGGTCAGGCGCCAGTTGGGGACGAAGAATCCGGCCGGATCGATCGTCTTGGTGGCCGACGCGTACTCGATGAGCGCCTGCCGGATCTCCACCTGGGCGTTGTAGATCACCGGTGCGGTCGAGATGCCCGGGAAGTTGCCGCCGCCCGAGCGCCGGTAGTTGTTCACCGCGACCACGAACTGCTGGTCGTCGGCGACCGCGGCCCCGTCGTACGTCAGGTTGGCGATCCGCTGACCGACCGGCTTGGCCACGTCGATGTCGTACGCGACGCCGGAGAGCACGTCGTAGTTGTAGTCCGGCGTGGGCGGCGTGCCGGCGTTGGTGAGCTTGGCCGGATCCACCGGTGCGCCGGGCGCGAGCTGGTTGAAGTACTTGGCCGAGTACTCCAGGTACGCCCGGACCTGGGCGCCGGTCAGGGTGACCGCTTCGAGCGTGTTGTCGTAGATGTACAGCCCGGCGATGTCCCGGATCGTCACCGGTCCCTGCGGGAAGACCGCGGTCCGGCTGAAGGGCGCCGCGATCGACAGCACGGGCAGCCCGGCCTGCGGCGTACCGGCCAGGGCCTTGCTGACCGTCTCGGTCTGCACCTTCTGGATGTAGTCCAGGATCGCGGTGTCCTTGTACCGGGACTCGGCGGCCGACAGCTCCTGGGTCGAGGTGGCGACCTGCTGGTTGACGTACGCGACCGTGGTGTCGTGCTGCGCGGTCAGCAGCTTCGACGATCTTCGGGTCCTCGGGCACGGAGTTCGTGTTGCGGGTGGCCGCGCTCTTGCCGGTCACCTTCCAGCGCCCGTGCACCTTGGTGAGCTGGAAGTCCAGCACGGACAGCCGCTGGCCCCACTTGGACGGCTCGGAGAGCAGCACCTGCGCGCCGGTCTTCTTGTTCGTGACGAAGCGCTGCGGCACCTCCAGGTGGGCGTGGCCGAACAGCACCGCGTCGATGCCGGGCACCTGCTCGGCGACCATCGCCGAGGCGTTCTCCACCGGCAGGTCACCGCCGTAGGAGGAGAAGCCGCTGTCGCCGGCGTGCGCGGTCACCACGACCACGTCGGCGCCGGCCAGGCGGATCAGCGGCACCCAGCGCTTGGCCGTGGCGACCAGGTCCAGGAAGCGGAGCTTGCCGTCGACGTTGGCCTTGTCCCAGATGGCCACGCCGGGGTTGGTGAGGCCGAGCACGCCGACCTTGACCGGCTTCTCGCCCTTCACCTTCATCGTCTTGATCACGAACGGCTGGTAGGCCGGGATGCCGGACTTCGCGTGCACCGCGTTGGCGCCCAGCACCGGCGCCTTCATCTGCTTGACCCACTTCGCCAGCAGCGGCAGCCCGTAGTTGAACTCGTGGTTGCCGAGGGTCACGGCGTCGTACCCGATGGCGTTCATCGCCTTGGCCATCGGGTGCGTCTCGCCGGTCTCGGTGATCGGCTTGACCTTGGCGTAGTAGTAGTCGAGCGGCGTGCCCTGCAGGGTGTCGCCGGAGTCGAAGAGCAGGGTGTGGTCGGCGCCGCGCTCGGCCCGGACGGCGTTCACCATGCTCGACACCTTGGCCAGGCCGATGTCGTTGTGGGCCGAGTCGTCGTACTCCTTGTTGCCGAAGTAGTCCCAGTTCAGGGCGTTTCCGTGGATGTCTGACGTGCCCATGACCGTGATCGCGACGGTCTTGTCCGGCGCGGCGACGGCGGCGTTCGGCAACACCAGGGCGGTCACCGCGGCGAGCGCGGCGGTGACCACGCCCAGCTTGCGGTGGGTGGGGGAGAGCTGCATGGAGAGGGTTGTCCTTCCAACACGGTGTTCGTGGTTATGGCGGATATTGTCCGGCACGCCATGGGCCCGACCCGAACACCGGAAGGTCGGCCCACGCGTTCAGCTCTCGGTGGCGGCGCCCAGCCCGTTCAGCCCAGCGTGCGGCCGGCCCAGCTCCAGGCGTAGCCGGCGTCCTCGCAGGCGATCGCGGGCTCGCACAGCTCCAACGGGCGGAACGTGTCGACCATGATCGCCAGCTCGTCGAACTGCTCGGTACCGATCGAGTTCTCCGGAGCGCCCGGCTGCGGGCCGTGGGTGAAGCCGGACGGATGGAGCGAGATCGACCCCTGTCCGATCCCCGAGCCCTTGCGCGCTTCGTAGTTGCCACCGCAGTAGAACAAGACCTCGTCGCTGTCGACATTGGCATGGTTGTACGGAACGGGGATCGAGAGCGGGTGATAGTCGACCTTGCGCGGGACGAACGAGCAGATGACGAAGTTCGGTCCCTCGAAGGTCTGGTGCACCGGCGGCGGTTGGTGCACCCGGCCGGTGATCGGCTCGAAGTCGGCCACGTTGAACGCGTACGGGTAGAGGCAGCCGTCCCAGCCGACCACGTCGAACGGGTGGTTGGCGTAGGTGAACTTGGTCCAGGCGGTCCCGTTCGCCGGCCCGCGGTGCTGCACGAGCACCTCGATGTCCGTGCCTTCCTCCAGCATCGGCTCGGCCGGGCCGCGCAGGTCCCGCTCGCAGTACGGCGCGGACTCGTTGAACTGGCCCTTGGCGGTCAGGTACCGCTTCGGCGGGGTGATGTGGCCGCTGGCCTCGACCACCAGGGTGCGCAGCGGTTCCGCGCTGGTCGGGATGAGCCGGTACGTGGTCGAGGTGGGGATCACCAGGTAGTCGCCGCGGTCGATGTCGAACGCGCCGAGCACGCTCTCGAACCGCGCGGTGCCGGACTCGACGTAGAGGCATTCGTCGCCGATCGCGTTCCGGTACAGCGGGGACGGCTGGTCGGCGACCGCGTAGGAGATCCGGCAGTCGTTGTTGGCGAGCAGGTGCTGGCGGCCGGTGATCGCGTCGCCGCTGCCGGCATCGAGCTTGTGGGTGCGGAAGTGCCGCGGCTTGAGCGGGTGGTTGTGCGACCGGGTCCAGGCCGGACCGTCGTGCGCCTCGCTGTGCACGATCGCGGTCGGCAGGTACTGGTGGTAGAGGAGCGCGGAGTCGGACGAGAAGCCCTCGACGCCCATCAGCTCCTCGGCGTAGAGGCTGCCGTCCGGCTGGCGGAACTGGGTGTGGCGCTTCGGCGGGATCTCGCCCACCTGGCGGTAGTAAGGCATCTCGTCCTCCCCTGGCCCGTGGCCGGCGGCCTGGCGGTGTCGCGCTGGCGGTCGCGGTGGCGTCGTAACGGCTCGCGGTGGCTTGCGGTGGCGTCCGATAATCGGACGTTCTTGTCCTCTATATAGAGCGTCGGCTAGCGTCGGTGGCATGTCAACCGTGCCGGCGCTGTTTCACGGTCTCGTCGACGACGCGGCGGTGTTCCCGCCCGGCAACGCGCCGATGGCCAGGGCGGTGGCCGAGCACCGGCACCACCGCGCCGCGCCCTACGCCGACCTGGTCGGCCGGTTCCTCTGCCCGGAGAGCCAGCTGGACGAGCTCGCCGACGCCGGTGGGCTGCCCGGGACTCGGGTTGATCGCCGACCAGGGCCAGCCCGGGCACCACTACGAGCTGGCGATCGAGGCGTACGAGATCCCGCTCACGATCGGCGAGGACCTCAACGTCGAAATCCGGGACGCCGCGGTGCACACCGCCGGCGGTGCTCACGTTCGTGGAGATCCCGCGCGTGCCCGGCTGGCGTGGCGCGGTCGAGGCGTGCGCGGCCGCGGGGCTCGGCGCCAAGCTGCGCACCGGCGGCCTGGTCGACGTCGCGTTCCCCAGCGAGCACGAGGTGGCCGACTTCATCGGCGCCTGCGTGGAGCATGGCGTGCCGTTCAAGTGCACGGCCGGGCTGCACAAGGCCGTCCGGCACACCGCTGCCGGCACCGGCTTCGAGCACCACGGCTTCCTCAACATCCTGGTCGCCACCGCCGAGGCCGGGCGCGGCGGCGACATCGCCGGCGCGCTCGCCGAACGGCACGGCGCGGTGGTCGCGTCGGCCTGCGAGGGCGTCGACGCGCGCCCGGTCAGGGCCGCGTTCGCCAGCTACGGCTCGTGCAGCATCGCCGAGCCGCTGGAGGACCTGGTCGCGCTCGGCCTGCTCGACGCCGACCTGCTCGGCGCCCTGCCCGCCGCCGTCTCGGAGGAGCGCGCGTGACCACGAGCTGGGTGTCGGTGCCGCCGGAGTCGCACTTCCCGATCGAGAACCTGCCCTACGGCGTGGCGACCAGGGACGACCAGCCGCCGCGGCCCGTGGTGCGGATCGGTGACCACGTGCTGCCGCTCGCCGTGGTGGGCAACCCGGTCTTCGACGCGCCGACGCTGAACCCGTTCCTCGCCGCCGGGCCGGCAGGTCTGGAGTGCCGTGCGAGCCCGGATCACCGAGCTGCTCACCGACGAGGCGCAGCGGCCCTGGGTCGAGCCGCTGCTGCTCCCGATCGCCGACGTGCGCCTGCGGCTGCCGTTCGCGGTCGCGGACTACGTGGACTTCTACTCCTCCCAGCACCACGCCGAGAACGTCGGCCGGCTGTTCCGCCCGGACGCCGAGCCGCTGCTGCCGAACTGGAAGCACCTGCCGGTCGGGTACCACGGCCGGGCCGGCACGGTGGTCGTCAGCGGCACCGACGTCGTCCGGCCGAGCGGCCAGCGCAAGCCGCCCAGCGCCGCGGTGCCCAGCCACGGGCCGAGCGCCCGGCTGGACATCGAGGCCGAGGTGGGCTTCGTCGTCGGCGTACCGTCCGCGCTCGGCTCGCCCGTCGGCACCGGCGACTTCGCCGACCACGTCTTCGGCGCGGTGCTGGTGAACGACTGGTCGGCGCGCGACATCCAGGCCTGGGAGTACGTGCCGCTCGGCCCGTTCCTCGGCAAGTCGTTCGCGACCAGCGTCTCGCCGTGGGTGGTGCCGCTGGAGGCGCTGGCGGCGGCGCGGGTGGCCGGGCCCGAACAGGATCCGCCGGTGCTGGAGTACCTGCGCGAGGACAAGCCGTGGGGCCTGGACCTGGCGCTGGAGGTGCGGTGGAACGGGGCGCTGGTGAGCCGGCCGCCGTTCCGGACGATGTACTGGAGCGCAGCCCAACAGCTCGCCCACCTGACCGTGAACGGCGCCTCGCTGCGCACCGGCGACCTGTTCGCCTCCGGCACCATCTCCGGTCCCGAGAAGGACCAGCGCGGCTCGTTCCTGGAGCTCAGCTGGGGCGGCGCCGAGCCGGTGACCCTGCCGGACGGCGTCACCCGGACGTTCCTGGAGGACGGCGACGAGGTGGCGATCACGGCCACCGCCCCGGGCCCGGACGGCGTCCGGATCGGCTTCGGCGAGGTCACCGGCCGGATCCTGCCCGCCCGCTGACCCCAGTTGTCGGGGTCACGACCGCTCGTCCCGATTTGGGCGGCATCTTCGGTGCTCATGACACCGGAAAATGTCGCCGAGACGCGGCATGTCCGTGAGCGGAAGTGCTTGACACCCTCCCAAGCCCGCGCCTACATTTCGCGCATCAGTAAATAGGAAAGTTTCCTAACTATTGCGCTCGGTGCGGATCCAAGGAGCGAACCCCGATGAACAGCGTGTCGATGCCATGAGCCGGACCCCGGGAACCCCCCGACTGCTCCGTGCGATCAACGATCGCGCGGCCCTCAGCCTTCTCCTCGAACACGGTCCACTGTCCCGCGTCCAGCTGGGCGCGCTCACCGGACTCTCCAAGCCGACCGCGTCCCAGCTCCTCTCCCGACTGGAGGAAGCCGGCCTGGTGGTCCAGGTCGGCACCAGCGCCGGCGGACGCGGCCCGAACGCGGCCCTGTACTCGGTCAACGCCAGCGCCGCGTACGTGGCCGGCATGGACGTGGTCGCGGGCCGGCTCACGGTCGCGATCGCCGACATCACCGGCACGGTACTCGCCGAGACCGCCGTGGAAACCGTTTCGGGCAGCGACACGGACGCCGCTGTCGACGTGCGTACCGCGCTCACCACGGCCACCCGGCGGGCCGGCATCCGGGTCCGCGACCTGCGCGGCCTGATCATCGGCTTCCCCGGCGCGCACGACGAGGTCACCGACGCGGTGAACTACGACGACACGCTGCCGAACTGGGCCCGGCCCGGCATCCTCGGCGAGCTCCGCACCCGGCTCGGCATCCGGGTCGAGATGGAGAACGACGTCAACCTCGCCGCGATCGCCGAGCGGCGGTACGGCGGGCTGGCCGACATCGGCAGCTTCGCGCTGCTCTGGGTCAGCGACGGCCTCGGCCTCGCCATCGACCTCGGCGGTGAACTGCACCGCGGCGCGACCGGCGGCGCCGGTGAGATCGGCTACATGCCGGTGCCGGCCCCGCCGCCGCGGCCGAACCCGACAAGGTCAAGGACCCCGGCGCGGAGCCGACGCGGACTTCCAGGACCTGGTCGGCGCGCCCGAGGTGCTCGCGGCTGGCCGCCGAGCACGGCATCCACGCCCAGACCGCGGCGGCCGCGGTCCGGCTCGCCGCCGAGGGCGCGGACGGGGGCGAGGCGCTGCTCGGCGAGCTCTCCTCCCGGCTGGCCACCGGTCTGGCCACGATCGTCGCCGTGCTCGACCCCGAACTCGTCGTGCTGACCGGCTCGATCTGCCGGGCCGGCGGCGAGGCGCTGGCCGCCCGGGTCCAGCGCGATCTGCACGAGGCGTCACCGCTGCGGCCGGTGGTCACGCCCAGCTCCATCGAGGGGAACCCGGTCCTGCTCGGCGCGCTGGCCCAGGCGCTGGACGAGGCCAGGGAAGAAGTTTTCGGCACGAGTGACCTCACCCAACTGGACCGTTCCGCCTCGACCCCCACCCCCCGCACGACAGCAAGGAGCGAGCTGTGAGACGAACCATCCGCCCAGCCAGCGCGATCGCGGCACTTAGCCGCGCTCGCGCTCGCCGCTACGGCGTGCACCGCCGGTACCGAGACGAAGAGCGACATCGGCAAGGGTGGGGTCGACAAGGCCACCACGATCGAGTTCTGGCACTTCTTCGCCGACCGCGAGGCGAAGGTCATCCAGAGCGTCGTCACGGACTTCGAGAAGAAGAACCCGAAGATCACGGTCGTCGTCAAGTCCGGTCAGGACGACGAGAAGATGAAGAAGGCCATCTCCGCCGGCCAGGCGGTCGACGTGGGCCTGTCCTACTCGACCGACATCGTCGGCACGTTCTGCTCGAAGAAGGCCTGGAAGGACCTCGGCCCGTACATCAAGCGCGACAAGCGTCGACCTCGAGGCGCTGCCGGAGGTGGTCCGGGGCTACACCGAGTACGAGGGCACGCGCTGCGCGATGCCGATGCTCGCCGACGTCTACGGGCTGTACTACAACAAGGACCTGCTCGCGGCCGCCGGCTACACCGCGCCGCCGAAGACCATCTCCGAGCTCACCGAGATGGCCAAGAAGCTCACCAAGACCGACGCCGCCGGCAACATCGTGACGGCCGGCTTCGTGCCGATCTCGCCCTGGTACGAGAACACCCCGAGCCACTGGGGCCCGAACTTCGGCGCCGAGTGGTTCAAGGACGGCCAGCCGCAGCTCTCCAAGAGCGAGGGCTGGGCCGAGTGGCTCACCTGGCAGAAGCAGTTGGTGGACGCGTATGGCGTGGAGAAGTGGAAGAAGTTCACCGCCAGCCTCGGTGACGAGTTCAGCGCCGACAACGCGTTCCAGAAGGGCAAGGTCGCGCTCAGCGTCGACGGCGAGTACCGCGGCGCGTTCATCAGGGACCAGGCGCCGAAGCTGAAGTACGGGACCGCGGCGCTGCCCGTCTCGGACAGCAAGCCGGACCTGTACGGCTCCGGCTACGTGACCGGCAACATCCTCGGCATCGGCCGGGGTACCAAGAGCGCCGAGGCGGCCTGGCAGCTGATCAAGTACCTCAGCACCGACACGGACGCGATCGTCAAGCTCTCCGACGGCCTGCGCAACATCCCCACCACCAAGGCCGCGCTGGAGCGGTCCGCGCTCAAGGACGACGAGCTGTTCAAGCCGTTCATCGACATCTTCACCCACCCGAAGAGCGGCTCCATCCCGTCCACCCCGAACGGGCCGGCGCCGCAGGCCACGTTCCAGACCTTCATCGAGAGCTGGCAGGCCGGCAAGGTCCCGGATCTGAAGAAGGGTCTGGCCGGGGTCGACGCTCAGATCGAGAAGGATCTGAAGCTGGCTGGGGCCTAGTGATCCCATGGCACTGACCCTCGCCGGCCGTGCCCCCGCCGTTCCGGCGGCGCTTCGCAAGAAGCGCCGCCGGCACCGCCTGGTGGTGCTCGCCTTCCTCGCGCCGTGGATCATCGGCTTCTCGCTGTTCTTCCTCTACCCGTTCATCGCGACGATGTACTACTCGTTCACGCGGTACGACCTGTTCTCCGCCCCGGAGTTCATCGGGCTGACGAACTACAAGTTCTTCTGGAACGACGACCCGGCGGTCTGGGTCGCCATTCGCAACACCGCCTGGCTCGTCGCGTTCATGGTCCCGCTGAAGATCCTGTTCGCCCTGGGTCTCGCCGGGGTGCTGACCCGGATCAAGAGTGGTGTCGGGTTCTGGCGCAGCGTGTTCTACCTGCCGGCGCTGGCGCCGCCGGTGGCCGCGACGATCGCGTTCGTCTTCCTGTTCAAGCAGACCGGACCGGTGAACGCGGCGCTGGGCGCGATCGGCATCGACGGCCCGGACTGGTTCACCGATCCGAGCTGGTCGAAGCCGTCACTGGTGATCCTCGCCATGTGGGGCGCCGGCGACATCATGATCATCCTGCTCGCGGCCCTGCTCGACGTGCCGAAGGACCTCTACGACGCGGCCGACGTGGACGGCGCAGGGCCGGTGCAGAAGTTCCGGTTCGTGACGCTGCCGACGATCTCGCCGGTGCTGGGCTTCGCCGCGATCACGGGCGTGATCCAGACCCTGCAGTACTTCACCCAGGCGGCGGTCGCCGCGGGGGTGGCGTCCGGCCGGGCCACCACGGGCCAGGGGAGTTCGAGCGCGCTCGGCTTCCCCGAACAGTCCACGCTGACCTATCCACTCTGGCTCTACGTCCGGGGCTTCAGCCAGAACTACCTCGGCTACGCGTCGGCGCTCGCGATGGTGTTGCTCGTGGTCGCCTTCCTGCTCACGGTTCTGATGCTGTGGCGTGCGCCGGCCCTTATGGGCGGAGACGGAGACAAAGAATGACCGCCACGATCGCCGCACCGCCGCAGCTGAAGCCGAAGTCACGCAGCAGGGAGGCCAAGGCGGCCCGCCGCCAGGACTTCCTGGTCTGGGTCGCCAGGTACAGCCTGCTGATCGCACTCGGCGTGATGTTCATGGGCCCGCTGCTGTTCGTCTTCCTCACCTCGGTGATGAGCAGCCAGCAGGCGCTCACCGCGGACTTCTGGCCGAACAGCTGGCACTGGGGCAGCTACGCCGACGTCTTCACCGAGACCCCGATGCTGCGGCACCTGGGCAACACGCTGCTCTACGCGGGCCTCGCCACGACGTTCATGCTGATCTCCAGCATCGGCCCGGCGTACGCGTTCTCGCGGCTGCGCTGGCGGGGCCGGAACAAGGTGTTCGTCGCGGTGCTGATGACGATGATGTTGCCGCCGCAGGTGACGATCGTGCCGATGTACGTGCTCTGGACCAGGTACGAGCTGACCGGCTCGCTCTGGCCGCTGATCATCCCGAACCTGTTCGGCGACGCGTTCTCGATCTTCCTGCTGCGCCAGTTCCTGCTCACCATTCCCAAGGAGTACTCCGACGCCGCGAAGGTGGACGGGTGCAACGAGTTCCAGGTGCTGTGGCGGGTGATCCTGCCGATGGCCAGGCCGGCCATCGCCGCCACGGCGATGTTCATGTTCTTCTTCGCCTGGAACGACTACTTCGGGCCGCTGCTCTACACCAGCGAGAACCGCGAGAACTGGCCGCTCTCGCTCGCGCTGGCCTCGTTCCGTGGCCAGTACCAAGTCGACTGGAACATCACCATGGCCGCGACGTTGCTCGTGATGGCGCCGGTCATGGTGGTCTTCTTCTTCGCTCAAAAGGCCTTCGTCGAAGGCGTCACACTCACGGGGGTCAAGGGATGAAACTCGCCGTTGTCGGTGGGGGATCGACATACACGCCGGAGCTGGTCGACGGGTTCGCGCGGCTGCGCGACGCGTTGCCGGTGGACGAGCTCGTGCTCACCGACCCGGCCGCCGACCGGTTGGCGCTGGTCGGCGGCCTGGCGCAGCGGATGTTCGCCCGTACCGGTCACCCCGGCACGGTGCGCTTCACCGACTCGCTGGTGGACGCGGTCGAGGGCGCGGACGTCGTGCTGCTGCAGCTGCGGGTCGGCGGGCAGGCGGCTCGCCAGGTGGACGAGACCGTGCCGCTGCAGTGCGGCTGCGTCGGCCAGGAGACCACCGGCTGGGGCGGGCTCGCGAAGGCGCTGCGCACCGTGCCGGTGGTGCTGGACATCGCGGAGACCGTCCGCAAGCACGCCAAGCCGGACGCCTGGATCGTCGACTTCACCAACCCGGTCGGCATCGTCACCAAGGCCCTGCTCGACGCGGGGCACCGCGCGGTCGGCCTGTGCAACGTGGCGATCGGCTTCCAGCGCCACATCGCGGCGGCCCGGGGCATCGAGCCGGAGCGGGTCGGCCTGGATCACGTCGGCCTGAACCACCTGACCTGGCTGCGCGGCGCCACGATCGACGGCGCGGACGTGTGGCCCGAGCTGCTGGCCGAGGGCGGCGACGAGCTGGCCGAGAAGGTCGGCCTGCCGCCGTCGCTCGTCGGCCGGCTCGGCGTCGTGCCGTCCTACTACCTGCGCTACTACTACGCGCACGACATCGTTGTCGAGGAGCAGCGGCGCGAGCCGTCCCGCGCCGAGAAGGTGGCCGAGATCGAGCGCACGCTGCTCGACCTCTACGCCGACCAGACGCTGGACAGCAAGCCGGCGCTGCTCGAGGAGCGCGGCGGCGCGTACTACTCGGAGGCCGCGGTCCAGCTGGTCGCTTCGCTCACCAACGACGTCGGCGACGTGCAGGTGGTGAACCTGCGCAACGAGGGCACGTTCGACTTCCTGCCGGACGACGCCGTGATCGAGGTGCCGGCCACCGTCGGCGCCGCCGGGTCCGAAGGCGCGTCGAACTCACGCCGCTCGAGCCGCTCTTCGCCGGCCTGGTCTCGCATGTCAGCGCTTACGAGGGACTGGCACTGGACGCCGCACTGCGCGGCGGCCGGGACCGGGTCTTCAAGGCGCTGCTCGCGCACCCCCTGATCGGCCAGGTCGAGCCGGCCGAGAAGCTCACCGACCTGCTGCTGGACGCGAACCGCGCCCATCTGCGATGGCTCTCGTGACGGCCGCGGCGGTCCTGGCGATCGACGGAGGCAACAGCAAGACCGACGTCGCCCTGGTCGCCCTCGACGGCACCGTGCTGGCCGCCGCGCGCGGTCCGGGCTCGTGCCACCAGAACATCGGCCTGCCCCGGACCCGCCAGCTGCTGTCCGAGCTGGTGGCCAAGGCGGCGGCCACCGCGGGCCTGGACCCGACCGCACCGGTGGCCGAGCACGCCAGCGTCTACCTGGCCGGCGCCGACCTCCCGGCCGAGGTCGAGCTGCTGACCGAGACGCTCAGCGGGCTCGGCTGGGCGCCGTCACTCAAGCTCGACAACGACACGTTCGCCCTGCTCAGGGCGGGTACCGACGCCCGGAACGCGGCGGCCGTGGTCTGCGGCGCCGGGCATCAACTGCGTCGGGGTCGCCGCCGACGGTCGCACCGCACG
Organism: uncultured Actinomycetota bacterium; assembly: GCA_963746095.1. Classification (GTDB taxonomy): domain Bacteria; phylum Actinomycetota; class Actinomycetes; order Mycobacteriales; family Cryptosporangiaceae; genus CAVVAL01. The sequence continues at coordinate 454,702 of CAVVAL010000002.1, forward strand.
CTTCCCCGCGCTGGGCAAGTACACCGGCGACTGGGGCGGCGGGGTCGGGCCTGGGCGAGGAGGCGATGTGGTTCGCCACTCGGGCCGAGGACGGGCGCGGCGAGCCGACCGCGCTGGAGGCCGCCGTGGCCGCGCACTTCGGGCTGCCGTCGCCGCTCGCGGTCGCCGAGGCGATGCACTTCGGGCAGCTGTCGGCCAGCCGGATCATCGAGCTGACACCCGTGCTGATGGAGGTGGCTCGGTCCGGTGACCGGATCGCGCTGCAGGTGGTGGACCGGCTCGCGGAGGAGGTCAGCCTGCTGGCGGTGGTCGCGCTGCGCCGGCTCGAGCTGCTCGGCGAGGAGGCCGACGTGGTGCTCGGCGGCGGGGTGCTGACCGGGTCCGGCTCGGTGATCCAGGACCCGATCGCCGAACGCCTGTACCGGGCGGCGCCGTTCGCCAAGATCCGGCTGGTCAGCGAGCCGCCGGTGGTCGGCGCCGCGCTGCTCGGGCTGGATCGGCTTGGTGCGAGCGCCGAGGCCGAGTCGACCGTGCGCACGGCTCTCACCGCCGCTGTCGACGCCGTTCGCGCCGCATGACCCGGCGATAGCTGACGCTTCGGGCGGCATTTTCGCGGCGGTGACCGCGAAAATGTCGCCCAGACCGCCCGGCCTGGCGGGCCACGACCGGCCGGCGGCCTATCCTTCCGTTACCGGGCCGGGAGGTGGCGCTGCATGGCTGAACTCGAGGTGTCCCGGACGGTCGCCGCGTCCATCGAACGAGTCTGGGAGATCTTCACCGACCTGCCCGGCGCCGCGGCCCGACTCTCCAGTGTGGAACAGATCGAGGTGCTCACGCCGGGCGGCTTCAAGGTCGGCGCCACCTGGCGGACCACCCGAGTCGTGCACGGCAAGACCTCGGTCGAGCAGATGACCGTGACGATGTGCGAGCCGCCGAGCCGCTACCTGATCGAGGCGCGCAGCCGCGGCACCCACTACCGGTCCGAGTTCACGTTCACCCCGGCCGGCGACGAGACCCTGGTGCGGATGGTGTTCGGCGCGGAGTCCGCCGGCGCGGTCGGCAAGGTGGTCGGCGTGGTGCTCGGCGGCCTGACCAGCCGGTCCGTCACCAAATCCATGCAGCAGGACCTGGACGACCTCGCCACCGCCGCCGAGAAACCCGCCTGAGACCCCTTGGTGCGGTTCAATTCCGCCCTGGGAGGGCGGAATTGAACCGCAACCGGCCGCGTAGCGGCCGAGGCTCTAGCGGCCGTTGGGCTAGCGGACGCCGCGGATGGGCTGGACCAGGACCGCGCCGAGCAGCGTGACCACCGTGGCCACGGCGAACATCGTCGGGTAGCCACCGCGCGTGCGTGACCAGCACGCCACAGAGCGCCGGCGCGACCGCCTGGGGCAACGTGTTGGCGATGTTGATGACGCCGAGATCCTTGCCGCGGTTCTCCGCGTCCGGCAGCACCTCGGTGATCAGCGCGACGTCGACGGCCAGGTACACGCCGAACCCGGCGCCGAGGATGGCCACCGCGATCAGCGCCGCGGTCCAGGTCGGCCACAAGCCGAAGATCAACAGGCCGACCGCGACGATCGCGCTGGACGTCATGACGAACACCTTGCGGCGCCGCAGCCGGTCCGAGGCGATGCCGGCCACCACGATCGTGAGCAGCAGCGCCACGCCGGCCACCACGTTGAGCCAGAGCACGCCCTCGGCGGCGTCCTTGCCGGGATTGAGCCGCTCGTAGCCGACCTCGTCACGGAGGTAATAGAGCATGTAGGTGGTGCCGATCGCGTACCCGAGCATCACCAGGAACCGGGTCAGCCAGGCCCAGCCGAAGTCCGGGTGGCGCACCGGGTTGACCCACAGCACGCCCACCAGCCGGCGGACCGAGAGCGGCGGCGTGCCGTCCCGGGGCAGCGGCGGATCGGCCACCCCGAGCACCAGCAGCACGACGGCGGCCACCAGCACGGCCGCGAGCGCCGCGTACTTGGCGACGAACCCGCCGCTGATCGAGATGACGATCGCCAACCCGATGATCGTGGCCAGCACCTGGGCCACGCCGGCGAGCGCCGAGATGAAACCGCGCTGGATCACCGGCACCCGGTCCGGCACCATCGCCATCAGCACCGCGAGCAGGATGTTCAACGTGAGCTGGCAGAGCGCCCAGCCGGCGGTCACGGCCGCGACGCTCTCGCCCGTGGAGAGCACGAGCAGCGAGCCGGCGCCGCCGACCGCGCCGACCAGCGCCCACGGGCGGCGCCGCCCGAACCGCGACGTGGTGGAGTCCGACAGCGCCCCGAAGAGCGGGTTCGCCACCAGCGACACGACCGCGCCGACCATCAGCACGATCGCGAGGCTGGTCTCCTTGTCACCCGGATCGATCTTCGAGATCTGATCCGCGATCAGCACCTGGCTGGGCACGTTGAAGCCCATCCAGAGCGCGATCGAGGCCGCCGTGTACAGCGTGGTGTACCGGCCGCCCACGCGTTCGATCGGCTCGGCCAGCGCCCTGACCGGCCCGAGCGTCGGGGTGGTCATTTTTCGTGCCGGGCGATCAGGTCGCGGTACCAGTCGAAGGAGGCCTTCGGCGTCCGGCGCAGGTCGCCGTCGAAGTCGACCCGGACCAGACCGAACCGCTGGCTGTACCCCTCGGCCCACTCGAAGTTGTCCAGCAGCGACCAGCAGAAGTAGCCCCGCACGTCGACGCCGGCCTCGATCGCGGCGTGCACGGCCCGCAGGTGGCTGTCCAGGTAGGCGACCCGGCGGTCGTCCTCGACCCGGCCGTCGGCGTCGGGGACGTCCTCGAACGCGGCACCGTTCTCGGTGATGTACACCGGCGGCAGCGCGTCGCCGTACGTCTCGCTCAGCCCGACCAGCAGCTCGGTGAACGCGGCCGGCACGACCGGCCAGTGGAAACCGGTGTGCTCGACGTCCTCGATCTCGACCAGTTCGAAGCCCATCGGGTTGTCCGGGGCGGCCGCGCGCACCCGGTTCGGGGCGTAGTAGTTCACGCCGAGGAAGTCCAGCGGCGCTCCGATCACCTCGAGGTCGCCGTCCTGGATCACGGACAGGTCGGCGCCGGGGTAGACCGTCGCCAGGTCGTCGGGGTAGCGGCCGAGGAAGATCGGATCCGAGTAGGTGCCGTTCTGGATCGCCTCCATCCGGGCGGCGGCAGTGCGGTCCTCGGCGGAGTCGGTCGCCGCCCAGGTGGGCGCCATGTTCTGGGTGATGCCGATCTCGCTGGCGCCGGCCTCGCGCAGGGTCCGCACCGCCAGGCCGTGGCCCAGCAACTGGTGGTGCGCCACCGGGAAGGCCGCGCCGAGCAGGGCATTGCCGGGAGCGTGTATGCCCAGCGCGTTGCCGTAGACGGTGTAGACGAACGGCTCGTTCAGGGTGATCCAGCGGGCGACCCGGTCGCCGAGGGCGGCGTAGGCGAGGCCGGCGTACTCGGCGAACCGCTCGGCGGTGTCGCGATTGAGCCAGCCGCCGGTGTCCTCCAGGCCCTGCGGGAGGTCCCAGTGGAAGAGCGTGGCGTGCGGGGCGATGCCGCGGGCCAGCAGAGCGTCGACCAGGCGGTCGTAGAACGCGATGCCCTCGGGGTTGGCCGCGCCGCGACCGGTGGGCTGGATCCGGGTCCAGGCGATCGAGAACCGGTAGGCGTTCAGGCCGAGGTCGGCCATGAGCGCGACGTCCTCGGCGTACCGGTGATAGTGGTCGCACGCGACGTCACCGGTGTCGCCGTTCTTGATCCGGCCCGGCTCGTGCGCGAACGTGTCCCAGATGGTCGGCCCGCGGCCACCCTCGGTGACAGCCCCTTCGATCTGGTAAGACGCCGTCGCGGCGCCCCACACGAAGCCGGCGGGGAACGTGGGGAAAGCGGCCTGGTCGGCCATGGGGCAACACCTCCGACCGGACCCTACTAGCGAGTCACTTTTCACGTAAGTGTTTCTCGGGAGCCGGCACGGACCGTAATTTCCGGCTGACCGAACCGTGCGGTCCATTTGCGCCCGCACCGGGCGCAAACGGACCGCAGCAGGTCAGGGGGCGAGTAGCGGGCCGGCCACCGCAAGGAAAGTGTCGTTCTCGGCGGGCGTGCCGATCGTGACCCGGACGCCGTCGCCCTGGAACGGCCGCACGATGACGCCCTTCGCCTCGCAGCCCGCCCCGAACGCCGCCGACCGGTCGCCGAGCGGCAACCAGACGAAGTTGGCCTGGCTCTCCGGCACCTCCGGCAGCCACTGCCGCAGCGCGTCGCCGACCCGGGTGCGCTCGGCGGTGATGATGTCGACCCGGCGCCGCATCTCCGCCTCCTGCTGGAGCGCGGCGAGCGCGGCGGCCTGGGCCACCCCGCTGACCGAGAACGGCGTGACCACCTTGCGGACGGCGTCGGCAACGGGTTCCGGCGCGGCGAGCCAGCCGATCCGGACGCCGGCCAGGCCCCAGGCCTTGGAGAGGGTGCGCAGCACGGCCACGTTGGGCCGGTCGGCGGCGATCTCCAGCCCGTCGGGCACGTCGGGGTCGGTGATGAACTCGCGGTAGGCCTCGTCGATCACGACCAGCACGTCCGCCGGCACCTCGTCGAGGAAGCGCTCCAGCTCGGCCCGGCGCACCGCGGTGCCGGTCGGGTTGTTCGGGTTGCAGACCAGTACCAGCCGGGTGCGGTCGGTGATCGCGGCGGCCATCGCGTCCAGGTCGTGCCCGTGCGCCGCGGTGTTGGGGACGCGCACGCTGGTCGCGCCGGTGCCCGCCGAGATGATCGGGTACGCCTCGAACGACCGCCACGAGTACACGATCTCGTCGCCGGGCAGCGCGGTCGCCTTGGCCAGGTGCTCGGCCAGCGCGACCGAGCCGCAGCCGGTGGCGATCCGGGCCGGGTCGACGCCGTACCGCTTGCCCAGCTCCTCGCGGAGCGCGAGCACGCCCATGTCCGGGTACCGGTGTGCCTGCAGCGCGGCCGTGGCCACCGCCTCGGCGACCCCGGGCAGCGGGCCGTACGGCACCTCGTTGCTGGCCAGCTTGATCGCCTCGGGCAGGCCGAGCTCGCGGGCCAGGTCGGCCGGGTTGCGGCCGGGCACGTACGAAGGCAGCGCGGCCAGGTCGGCCCGGGTCAGCGTCATCGAGTCTCCGTCGGTAAGGGTGGCTCAGTCGTGCCGAGCTTGGTTGTCGTTCTTCACATCGGCGTTCGGGGCGCCGGGGGAGCCAGGCCTCGGCGCCCGTTCGGCGACCACGACCACGGTCCGGGACGCCTTGTCGTGCAGGCACTGGCGCGCCGGCCGATCCCAGACGCACCACAGCACGTTGGCCAGGAAGATCGGCCAGCCGCACACGCCGATCATCGCGGGGAAGCTGACGATGAACCAGCGCCGGATCGACTGTCCGAACCGGACCGCCGAGCCGTCCATCGTGGCCACCTTGATCCCGAGCAGCCGCTTGCCGAGGGTCTGCCCCCGGTTGGCCACGCCAGGCACCTCGTACGCGAACCAGAGCCCGATCGCGACCAGCGTCATGATCAGGTTCAGCCGCTCAGCCTCGGCCGGCAAGGTCAGCTCGGGCCGCGGCCGGCCGGCGATCACCGCGTCGGTGAACGCCCGCACCGTGGGCTCGAGCGCCTGGTAGTACTGCACGAAGAAGTAGCCGTTGACCAGCACGTTCAGCAGGAACAGCGCGAACAGGTCGATCAGCCGCGCGCCCAGCCGGGAGCCGAGCGAGGCGAGCTGCACCCCGCCGAAGAAGGCCGGCTGGGGCGCACCCGGCGGCGGGAACGCCGGCGGGAACGCGGGGGTGCCGACCGGCTGCTTGCCGTACTGCCCCGGCTGGTTCTGGCCGAACGAGCCCGGCTGCTGCTGCCCGGACTGGGGCGGCGGGAAGGTGGTCGGCACCCTGGGGTACTGCGGCAGGGTCGCCGAGCCGGACTCCGGGGCTGGCGGGTACGCCGTGACCGGCGGAGCTGGTGGCTCGGGCTCGGGCGGCTCGCTGGGCGACGGCGCGTCCACCGGGATCGGTGCGCCCACCCACTGTTCGCCGTCCCAGTAGCGCTGGGTCTCCGGTGCGCCCGGATCCGGGTACCAGCCGGGCTCGACGCCACTCATGCGTCCACCTCGGTTCGCTCGCTCACGCCTACCTGCTCCATTTCACGTGCCGGGGCCGGCTTGGCCAGGTCGGCCTCGGTCAGCTTCACGACGGCGGTCTTGCCGTACTTGTCGTGCAGGCACTGGCGGTTCGGCTTGTCCCACAGCAGCCAGAGCCAGTCGAGCCACTGGTACATGCCGACCAGGCTGCCCACGAGCGGGATCATCGCGAGCATCGCCACACCGTCCTGCGCGAGCCAGCGCCGGCGGGCGTGCCTGACCTCGATCGGTCCGCCGTCCTCGACCCGGACCACCCGCAGCTTCATGATGCGCTTGCCGACCGTCTGGCCGCTGCGCTGCATGTAGACGACGTCGTACAGGTACGACGCGAGCCCGCTCACCAGAGTGACCAGGGCGATCGCGCCGAACATCAGCCCGACCAGGAGCAGCACGTCGCCGCCGTCCATGGACGGGCCGGTCGGCGCTGTTCTGGTCGGCACCGAGATCGAACTCGTTGAACGCCCAGAACCAGATCCCGACCAGCAACGGGATCTCGATCAGCAGCATCGGTATCGACAGGATCAGGCTGTCCACGATGCGGGCCAGCAGCCGCTCACCGGCGCCGGCGAGTTGGCGCCCGCCCGGGCTGGCGTACTCCTGCATCGGTGCGAACTGCACGCCGGGGTGCACCCCGTGGGGTAATGCCCGTACCCGGGCCAGGGGCGTACCCGGGCGCTGGCGCGTAGCCCGGCCAGTACCAGGCGCTGGCGCGTATCCGGGTGGCGGGCCGAAGCCAGGCGGTGGCGCTGGCGCGTATCCGGGCGGTGGACCGTACCCGGGCGCCGGACGGACGCGGGCGCGGGACCGGGCACGGCCGCCCGGACGGGCCGTGCTCGGGCTGACCCAGTGGCGCGTCAGAGGGCGTACTCATGCCGCTCATCCTGCCGCACGCGGTCTCGCCCACCTACCGGTGACCGCAGCGTGCCGGGCCGACCGTCGCTCAGAGGTTGCCGCGCCGTTCCTGCTCGCGCTCGATCGCCTCGAACAGCGCCTTGAAGTTGCCCTTGCCGAAGCCGAGCGAGCCGTGCCGCTCGATCATCTCGAAGAAGACGGTGGGCCGGTCCTGCACCGGCTTGGTGAAGATCTGCAGCAGGTAGCCGTCCTCGTCGCGGTCGGCGAGGATCTTCAGCTCACGCAGCGTCTCCAGCGGCACCCGCGTCTCGCCGACCCAGTTGCCGAGCTCCTCGTAGTACGAGTCGGGGGTGTCCAGGAACTCGACGCCGGCCGCACGCATGGCGCGCACGGTCGCGACGATGTCGTTCGTGGCCAGCGCGATGTGCTGCACGCCGGGGCCGCCGTAGAACTCGAGGTACTCGTCGATCTGCGACTTCTTCTTGCCGGCGGCCGGCTCGTTCAGCGGGAACTTGACCTTCCGGGTGCCGTTCGCGACCACCTTGGACATCAGCGCCGAGTACTCGGTGGCGATGTCGTCGCCGACGAACTCCTTCATGTTCGTGAAGCCCATGACGTTGTTGTAGAACGCCACCCACTCGTTCATCTTGCCGAGCTCGACGTTGCCGACGCAGTGGTCGATCGCCTGGAAGAGCCGCTTCGGCGCGCCCTCGGGACGGACCACGATCGCCGCGCGGTCGACGAAGCCGGGCAGGAACGGGCCGAAGTAGCGGGACCGGTCGACCAGGGTGTGCCGGGTCTCGCCGTACGTGGCGATCGCGGCCAGCATGACCTCACCGTTGTCGTCGGAGACCAGGTGCGGCTCGACCAGGCCGGTGGCGCCGTGCTCGACGGCGTACGCGTAGGCCTTGGCGACGTCCGGAACCTCCAGCGCGAGGTCGATGACCCCGTCACCGTGCGCCGCGACGTGCCGCCCGAGGTCGGTGCCGGCGCGCACCTCGCCGCTGAAGACGAACCGGGCGTTGCCGGACACCAGCACGTACTCGGCGTGGTCGCGGTAGCCGGTCTCCGGGCCGCGGTACGCGACGCAGGTCATGCCGAACGCGGTGGAGTAGTAGTGCGCGGCCTGCTTGGCGTTGCCGACCGCGAAGTGGACGTGGTCCATGCCCTTGACCGGGAACGGGTCGTTCTGGTCCACCGCGTCGATGAGGGTCTCGACGTTCTCGCTCGTGGTCGTCATGGCCACTCCCTTGTGGTCGTCCGCACGCTGTGGCCCGACCGGCTGCGGTTGGATCGCGCGGTCCGGCTGCGCGATCCAACCGCAGGGACGGTCGGCAGTGCGGGCGTCGTTGACCGCGCTGTGCCCGCCAGCATCGGCGGTAGCCTCCAACTAGGCAACTGTCGGGATTCGCGATGGTCAGTCTGTACAGTCTGGCTAGTTGGCGGGGCTTGGCGTTGGTCAGATTGATCAGTAAAGAGGCGTCATGGTAGACGAGTTGGATGTCCGGTTGTTGGCTCTGCTCGATGCCGAGCCGCGGATCGGCGTGCTGGAGTGCTCGCGCCGGCTGGGCGTGGCGAGGGGCACGGTGCAGGCCAGGCTGGACCGGTTGCTGGCCACCGGCGTGATCCGGAGCCTCGGGCCGCAGCTCGACCCCGGTGCGCTCGGGTTCGAGGTGACCGCGTTCGTCACGCTGGAACTGCGGCAGGGCCGTGGTCACGCTGCCGTCGCGGCCGATCTGGGCGGCATCCCCGAGGTGCTGGAGGCGTACACGATCACCGGCTCGGGCGACATGTTCTGCCGGCTGGTCGCCCGTTCCAACGCGGACATGCAGCGAGTGATCGACCTGGTGCTGGAGGTGCCGGGCATCGTCCGCACGTCGACCGTCATCGCGCTCTCGACCCAGGTGCCGTACCGCGTGCTGCCGCTCCTGCACGCGACCGTCGCGGGCGCTGACGGCGGCGGTTCCGGCGGGCTGCGGCCGGAGCGCTTGACGGCGGCGGACGTTACGGCTCTGGGGTTTCGCAGAGCGTTTGAGGTAGGCGTTCCGGCCGGTCAGGAGCCGTTCCATGTGCCGGGCGAGGACGGCGGCCTCGACCAGCCTGCCCAACGGGCCGAGCGGCGCGGCCCAATCGACCTCGTCGGTCATCCGGGTGCCGCCGTCGTGCTGCTCGAACACATGCCGGTGATGCCAGCGCGCGAACGGTCCGCGGACCTGCTCGTCGATGAACGTGTGTGGGCGCTCGGCCACCACGATCTGACTGGTCAGCCGCCAGCGGATACCGAAGTGCCGCGCCGACCAGGTGACCGTGTCGCCCAGGCTCATCTGGCCGCTGGTCACGCCGGCCACCGCCCGCTCGCCGCTCGGCTGCGAGGCCATGTGCACGTCGACGTCGAGCGAAGCGTCGTAAACCCGCTCGACCGGCGCCGCGATGTCGGTGACCAGGGTGAGATGCCGCATCGTGGCCAGCTCTCTTGTGTCCTTTGTGGATTACTCGGGGAAATGCACCTCTCGTCGTGCGTTGAGACGTGCATTTCCCCGACTAATCCAATGTGGACGCGCAAATCAACGGATGCCCTCGAGCCCGAGCCCCGGTCAGCGCGGGTCAGCACCTGACCGCCGCCGACCACGACGTACGACTCGGGCCGGATCGTGACGATCACCCGCACGTCCGCGTCCTTGATGTTCGCCGACAGGCCGTACCGCTCGTGCAGGGACGCGTAGAAGGAGGCCTGGTCGTCGTCGTCCTCGATCGTCTCGACCACGCCACGGATCTCCAGGAAGCGGTACTGGTCGTCGGGGTCGGCGATGGACAGCGCCACCCGCGGCTCGTGCTGGAAGTTGCGGTACTTCTGCCGGTTCTTGGTGTGGGTCATCCGCAGGAACTCGCCGTCCCACGACGAACCACATGACGTTGCTCTGCGGCGCTCCGTCTGGGCGGACCGTGGCCAGATGCGCGAAGAGCGGGCGTTCGAGCAGATCGACATGGGTCTCGGGAAGCGTCGTGGAAGCCATGTTTTCCACCCTATGCCGGCGATCAAGCTCCGGCTCGTGGCACGGAGGTCAGGGCTAGGGTCTGTCTCGAGGTCCTTCACCGGCTGCGCCGCACCCCAGCCGATGACCGGCGGCGTTGCCGGCCCGCCCGGATACAACACCGGTATCCGGACAGACCTCCGCTTTGCCGGACCGCCGCCTGGAACACGTCTCGCTCGACCAGGGACCTCGAAACAGACCCTAGAGCGGAGCAACACCGCAGGGTCGAAGGACACCGGGAACGGCAGCTCCAGGTGGAGCGATCTCGCCGGCGGCGGCTCGGGCGTACTCGGTGTAGACGCCCGCGGGTTCGACACGCATCGGCTGATTCCTACAGCGATAGTGCGGCGAGGGCGGCGTTCACGATGCTGCCGGGCAGTAGGTCGTGCAGCTCGTACAGCTCCTGGACCGAACCGGACTGGCCGAACTGGTCCACCCCGAGCGGCACGCACGGCACGCCCAGCGCGGAGCCCAGCCAGGCCATCGCGTGCGAAGACGCGTCGTGCACGGTGACGATCGGAGCGCGGTCGCCGAACACCTGCCGCAGCGCGCCGGCGGTCGAGGGCGCGGTCGCGGTGCGCACGCCCTGGCGCAGGGTCCGCTGCCACGCGGTGTAGAGCCGGTCCAGCGAGGTCACGTCGATCACGTGCGCCGCGATGCCCTCGTCGGCCAGTTCCTCGGCCGCGGTCAGCACCTCGGGCAGCACCGCGCCCGACCCGACCAGGTACACCATCGGAGCGCCGTCCGGCACCGACGCGTCGACCAGGCGGTACGCGCCGGAGAGCACCTGCCGCCGCAGCATCGTCTCGCCGATCCGCGCCTTGGCGGCCTCGAACGGCGACTGGTCCAGCGGCCGGGTGGTGAGCCGGAAGTAGTACGAGCCGTCCTCGGCGGGCACCGCTGTCGTCGTGCCAGGCCGACCGGCCGCGATCCGGCCCAGCGCGTCGCAGAGCAGCCAGTCGAGCGCGCCGGCGTACGCGGGTTCGATGAACGTGAGCCCGGGCAGCTCCAGCCCGATCGACGCGGTGATCGTGGACTGGTGTGCGCCGCCCTCGGGCGCCAGCGTGACCCCGGACGGCGTACCGGCGACCACGAACCGCGCGGCCGAGTAGACGCCGTAGATCAGCGCGTCCAGGCCACGGCAGACGAACGGGTCGTACACCGTGCCGACCGGCAGCAGCGGCTGGCCGGACAGGTCCCAGGAGAGCCCGAGCTGGCCGAGCAGCAGGAACAGGTTCATCTCGGAGATGCCGAGCTCGATGTGCTGGCCGGTCGGACCCTGCGCCCACTTGATCAGCGGGTCGTCGCCCCAGTTCGGCAGCTCGGCGGGGTGGAAGACGCCGGTCTTGTTGATGAAACCGGCCAGGTTGGTGGAGGTGGCCACGTCGGGCGCGGTGGTCACCAGATAGCGAGCCACCGCCGGGTCGCGGGCCAGGTCCACCAGCACCCGCCCGAACACCTCCTGCGTCGACACGGCCTTGGCCGCCCGGACCCCGGTCGCCTCGGGCACGGCGACGGGCAGCGAGGGCTCGCGCGGCGTGCGGGCCAGGGCTTCCCGGCGCCGCCCGGTCCAGACCCCAGCGGGCGTGGCGGGGTCGATCCGGTCCCACTCGGTCTCCGTCGTGAGGCCGGTGGCGGTCCGTACCTCGGCGATCTGGTCAGCCGGTGAGCAACGCGGAGTGGTTGCGTGGGTTGCCGGCGACCGGCAGTCCCCAGCCCTTCACCGTGTACGCGAAGACGATGCTCGGCCGGTCGGTGACCGCGTCGCACTCGGCGTAGGCGTCGAGCATGGCGCCCAGATCGTGCCCGCCGAGGTCCTGGACCAGCGGGGCGAGGTCCTCGTCGGAGATCGTGGCGAGCAGGGCGCGGACCTCCACCGGCGCCCCGTCCGAGAATCGTTTGCGCAGCTCGGCGCCGGTGTGGGCGAACATCGACTGGTACCGCTCGTTCGGCATCCCGTCGATCCAGTCGCGCAGCGCCTCGCCGCCCGGCCGGGTGAAGACCTCCTGCAGCCGGCGGCCGTACTTCACCTCGACGACGTGCCAGCCGGCGGCTTCGAACTGGCCGCGCCACTGGGTGATCCGGATGCCAGGGACGACCCGATCGAGCGACTGCCGGTTGAAGTCGACGACCCACATCACGTTGCCGAGGCCCTGGGTGGCCGGATCGGCGATGGCCTCCCAGATGTTGCCCTCGTCCAGCTCGGCGTCGCCGAGGAAGGCGATGAACCGAGACGCCGGCCGCTCGCCGAAGTGCGCGTCGACATAGCGCCGGGTGACCGCCGCGAACAGCGGTGCCGCGGGGCCGAGCCCGACCGAGCCGGTCGAGAAGTCGACCTCGTCGGGGTCCTTGGTGCGGGACGGGTAGGACTGCAGGCCGCCACGGGCACGCAGCGTGGTCAGGTACGCCCGATCCAGGTTGCCGAGCAGGTACTGGATGGCGTGGAAGACGGGGGAGGCGTGCGGCTTCACGCTCACCCGGTCGTGCTCGGTGAGGTGCGCGAAGTACAGGGCCGTCATCGACGTCACCATCGAGGCGGACGAGGCCTGGTGGCCGCCGACCTTCACCCCGTCGCCGGTCTGCCGCTCCCGGTTCGCGGCGTCCACGATCCGGACCGCCAGCCAGAGCACGCGGCGCTGAATCTCGTCGAGAACGTCCAGGTCAGCGGCGATCGGGGCAGGCTCGGTCGTGGTCACGGCGGTCTCCTGACAACACTGTCAACGGAACAACGCACTGTAACCGTTGAGGGCCGGCTGCCCGCCGAGGTGGGCGTAGAGCACGGTCGACTCGGGGCCGATCTCGCCGCGGCCGACCAGGTCGATCAGCCCGGCCATCGACTTCCCCTCGTAGACCGGGTCGGTGATCATCCCCTCCAGCGACGCGACCAGCCGGATCGCGTCCAGGGTCTGCCGGACCGGGATGCCGTAGGTGTCGCCGGCGTACCCGTCCAGCACGACGATCTCGTCGTCGGTGAGCTCCCGACCGAGCTCGATCAGCGCGGCCGTGGCGCGGGCGATCTTGGCCACCGCGGCGTGGGTCTCGGCGAGCTTCGCGGAGGCGTCGATGCCGATGACGCGTCGCGGCCGATCCTGGGCGGCGAAGCCGGCGATCATGCCGGCCTGGGTGCTGCCGGTGACCGAGCAGACGACGATCGTGTCGAAGAAGACGCCCAGCTCCGCCTCCTGCTGCTCCACCTCCATCGCCCACTGCGCGAAGCCGAGGCCGCCGAGCCGGTGGTCCGAACCGCCGGCCGGGATCGGGTAAGGCCGCCCGCCTGCCGCGACGATCTCCGCGAGCGCCCGCTCCCAGCTCTCCTTGAAGCCGATGCCGAACTCCGAGTCGACCAGCTCGACCTGCGCGCCGAGAATCCGCGCGAGCTGGATGTTGCCGACCCGGTCGTACACCGCGTCCGGCCAGTCCACCCAGCTCTCCTGCACGAGCCGGCACTTCAGCCCCGCGACCGCGGCCGCCGCGGCGACCTGACGGGTGTGGTTCGACTGCACGCCGCCGATCGAGACCAACGTGTCGCAGCCCTGGCGGAGCGCGTCGGCGACCAGGTACTCCAGCTTGCGGGTCTTGTTGCCGCCGTAGGCGAGCCCGGAGTTGCAGTCCTCCCGCTTGGCCCAGATTCGCGCGCCGCCGAGGTGCTCGGTGAGCCGCCGTAACTGGTGCACCGGCGACGGGCCGAACAGCAGCGGGTAACGCTCGAACGCGTCCAGGTTCATGGCGTGTCCTCCTCGGTTTCCGAGCGGGTGGCGTCGAAGGCCCGGTCGATGAGCTGGCCGAGCGTCGCCCAGTTGGCGCTGGTGAGCGCGACCGCGCGCTCGATGTCGCCGGCCTCGCACGCCGCGGTGATCTCGTCGTGGTCCCGGATCGAGCGGCGGCCGGGCAGCGAGCCGAACCGCAGCCGTTCCAGCCGGCGGATCTGCGGCAGCAACCGTTCGATCGCGGAGATCAAAGCCTTGTTTCCGGACGCCTGGAGCAGCGCACCGTGGAAGTCGTCGTCCGAGCCCAGCGCCGCGTCCACGTCACCGGCGTCGAGGGCGGCGGCGAAACGGCTGTTCGCCGCCCGCATGGCGGCCAGATCGGCCGGCGCCAGCCGCGGCACCGCCTCCCGCACCGCCAGCTCCTGCAACGCCCTGACCACCACGTACGCGTCCCGGCACTCGCGCCGGTCCAGCGCGGTCACCCGGGTGTACGCGTGCGGCTTGGACTCGACCAGCCCCTCGTCGGTCAGCCGGGCCAGCGCCTCACGCACCGGCGTGCGGGACAGCCCGACCCGCTCGGCCAACTCGCCGTCGCGCAGCTGCTCGCCGGGCGCCAGCACGCCGCTCACGATCGCGTCGCGGAGCACGCGGTAGGCCTCGTCCCGGAGCAACCGGCGGGGTACGGCGGGCAGTGACATGTAATATATTAGCGGCCCGGAACGAGTGCCCTGTCAAGCCAACCCCTCGTTGCGGTTCAATTCCGCCCTCCCAGGGCGGATTCGAACCGCAGCTCCCGCGCCAGCCGAGACGGTGCCGCGCCGTCGCTGGGGTGCGGTTGGATTCGGCAGTGGGACTGCCGAATCCAACCGCAGCTGGTCAGCGCAGGGCGGCGGCGATCTGTTCGGCGGCGGCGACCACTCTCGGTCCGACGGTCTCGGCGTCCAGTTCGGCCAGCGCGACCACGCCGACGCTCGCCTCCACGCCCGAGGCCGCGGGCAGCGCGGCCGCGACGCCGTGCGCACCCTGCTGGAGTTCGCCGCTGCTCACCACGTACCGCGGTCCGTCGGCGGAGCGGCCGGCGAGGATGGCCTGCCCGGCGGCGCCCCGGTCGAGCGGATGGCGGGTGCCGGTGCGGTACGCGACGTGGAACGCGGTCCAGCTCGGTTCCACCACGGCCAGCGCGAGCGCCTCGCCGGCGTCGGCGACCGTGAGGTGGGCGGTGGCGCCGAGTTCCTCGGCGAGCCGGCGCAGGGCGGGGATCGCGGTCTCGGCGAGCAGCGGCTGCGCGCGTCGGGCCAGCTGGAGCACCGCGAGGCCGAGCCGGACTCGGCCTTCGGTGTCGCGGCGTACCAGTCCGTGCGCGACCAGCGTGGTGACCAGTCGGTACACCACGGATCTGCCGACGCCGAGCGCGGCAGCCGCCTCGGTGACGGTCAGGCCGCCCGGCGTCTCGGCCACCAGGCTGAGCAGCCGCAGGCCCCGGTCGAGCGTCTGGGCCGTCTCCGTCGTCACGCGCTGAGTATGGCTGCGCGCGTGCACGAATTCCGCCGCACGGAGCTCATTTGGGCTGCCGCGCGGGTGTTACGGGCCGGTTATCGGCGAGATTCGGCCCGAAGTCTTCCGTCTGCCCGGCTGAGGATGCATGCTGGCCCCGCAAAGCCAGGTGCATGGATATCATCCACATATGTGTACGGGAACCAGGCACCGGTGTCAACCGCCCAGCCCCGCACAGGAGGGCTCCTCAATGCGTCTCCGCCCCAGAACTCTGCTCGGACTTGCCGTACTGCTTCCGATCACGCTTCTCGTGCCGGCCGGTCCGGTCGCCGCCGAGCCGACGTTCGGGCCCAAGTACAGCGTCGACGCGCCAGCGACCACGGTCGCGTCCCGGACCGACCGCCGCCCGATGGCCGGTGGCATCTACGACGCGAAGGTGAACAAGACGTTCATCTCGTGGTCGGGCGTGAACGCCGACAGTTACCTCCAGGAATACGACCACCGCCGCAAGACCTACTCGGCGCCCATGTTCCTCGACGGTGGCCTCGGCGACCCGCACAACTACCCGACGATGATCCAGGCCGACAACGGCAAGCTGCTGATCTTCCGTGGCATGCACAACGTCGAGCTGGTGATGTCCGAGGCGCCGAAGCCGCACAGCGCGGCCGGCACGTGGACCCACCGGGTCATCCCGGAGGGCATCGCGGCCAGCTACCCGATGCCGTTCAAAGCCGCCAACGGCGACATCTACGTCTTCTACCGGCGTACTGACGACACGATCGATCAAGGCGCCGGCCGACCAGCGGCCGATGCTGTACGTCCGCTCCACCGACGACGGCAAGACCTGGCAGAACTCCACCCAGCTCACCGGCCCGGACTACGCCGTCGGCACGATCGGCCGCCCGGACAACATGGACGAGGTCTACTTCGGCCAGATGCGGTACGAGGCCGCGTCGTTCGGTCGCAAGGAGCGCGTGCACATCGTCTGGACGCTGGCTGGCGGTGGCCCGGAGGGGGAGAAGCACGACCGGTACCACCGGAACATCCATTACGCCTACTTCCAGCCGTCCAACCGGCACTTCTACAGTGCGGGCGGCCGTCGACCTCGGCGTCCAGATCAGCAACGACGACATGGACGGCCTGACCAAGGTGGTCGAGACGCCGATCGAGCTGCCGTTCGCGATCAAGTCGCCGGACTACATCCAGCAGGTCGGCTGGTCGCGGCTGACCGGACGCCCGTTCGTCCTGTACTTCACGGCCGACACGACCGGGCTGTTCCACAACTACCTCGGTTACTGGGACGGCCGCCGCTGGCAGACCAAGGAGGTCACCACCGGCGTGCGGATCCAGGGAGATCGAGCCGGTGTTCGGCGGCTGGCGGGTCTACAGCACCGATCCCAACCGGGCATCAAGACCGCGCTGCTCACCGAATGGGGCAGCTGGATCCCCGGCGAGACGATCCCGACCGCCAAACCCGTCCAGCGGATCGAACTGATCACGAACTTCCGTGACCCGGCCCGACTGCTGGTCACCGGCGCGTCCAGCGCCCGCGAGGTGTCGGTAGCGGACGGCGACATCCACGTGGTCGGCACGCGCTGACCGCCGGCCCGCCCGCGGTGGGACCGTGCGCTCGTGCGTGCGAGCCCACCGCGGCTCGGGCCCTGTGGATCGCGGGCGCGGCGGGGCGGCCGGCGTCGTTAGACTTCTTCGGTGACCCTACGTCTGTACGACACTGTCGCCCGATCGGTCCGTGACTTCACCCCGCTGGTGCCGGGCAAGGTCGGGATCTATCTCTGTGGCGCCACCGTGCAGTCCGCGCCGCACATCGGGCACATGCGCTCGGGCGTCAACTACGACGTGCTGCTGCGCTGGCTGCGGCACAGCGGCTTGGACGTGACGTTCATTCGCAACGTCACGGACATCGACGACAAGGTGCTGCAGAAGTCCACCGAGGCCGGCGAGCCGTGGTGGGCGCTGGCCTACCGGAACGAGTTGGCGTTCGCCGCCGGGTACGACGCCCTCGGCTGCGTCCGGCCGACCTACGAGCCCAGGGCCACCGGCCACATCCCCGAGATGATCACGCTGATGCGGGAGCTCATCGACGCGGGTCACGCGTACGCGTCCGGCGGTGACGTCTACTTCGACGTGCTCTCCCACCCCGAGTACGGCGTCGCTCTCCGGTCAGCGCGTCGACCACATGAAGCAGCCCGACGACTGCGGCACCGGCTTCAAGCGGGATCAGCGCGACTTCGCGCTCTGGAAGGGCTACAAGCCGTCCGAGCCGGAGTCCGCCTCCTGGCAGACGCCGTGGGGCGCCGGCCGGCCCGGCTGGCATCTGGAGTGCTCGGCGATGGCTGGCAAGTACCTCGGCGCCGCGTTCGACATCCATGGCGGCGGCACCGACCTGGTCTTTCCTCATCACGAGAACGAGATCGCCCAGTCCCACGCCGCCGGCCGAGGCTTCGCCCAGTACTGGGTGCATCACTCGCTGTTGAATCTCGGCGGCGAGAAGATGGCCAAGTCGGTGGGTAACACGCTCGGCGTGCCCGCCATGCTCAAGGTCGCGTTCGCCCGGTCGAGCTGCGGTACTACCTCGCCGCGCCGCACTACCGCTCGATCATCGACTTCAGCGAGGAGTCGCTGCAGGAGGCGGCGCACTGGCGTACCGCCGGGTCGAGGGCTTCATCCAGCGTGCGACCGAGCGGTACGGCGCGCCGGAGCCGGGCGCAGGGCACGCTGTGCGCCGAGTTCGTGGCCGCGATGGACGACGACCTCTCCACGCCCAAGGCGCTCGCCGCGATCCACGACGTGGTCCGCGAGGGCAACCAGGCGCTTGCGGACGGTGACGACGCGGCGGGCAAGGGCGCGCTCGGCGCGGTCCGGGCGATGCTCGGCGTGCTCGGCCTGGACCCGCTCGATCCCGTCTGGGCGGGCACTGGTGGCGGTACCGACCTGCACCAGGTCGTAGACTCCCTGGTTGCGGTCGCTCTCGAACAGCGGCAGGCGGCCAGGGTGCGCAAGGACTACCCCGCGTCTGACGTCATCCGCGACCAGCTCAAGCAGGCCGGGATCCTCGTCGAGGACACCCCGCACGGTCCACGGTGGACATTGTCAGACGGGAATGTGTGATGGCGGGCAACAGCCAGCGCCCGAACCGCCGCAAGGCGGGCGCCAAGAAGGGTGCGATCGTCGGCTCCGGCGCCCAGCGCCGCAAGCAGCTCAAGGGCAAGGGGCCGACCCCGCCGGCTGAGGAGCGTGGCCACCACCCGGCCGCCAAGAAGGCCGCGGCGGCTCGCCGTGCGTCCTCGGCCACACCCCGTCCGGGCCAGCCGCGCACCGCACCCGGCCGCCGCGCCGCCGCCGCCAAGGACTCGCCTGAGCTGCTGGTCGGCCGGAACCCGGTCTCCGAGGCGCTGCGGGCGGAGATCCCAGCCACCGCGCTCTACGTCGCCAGCGGGCTCGGCACCGACGACCGCGTCACCGAGGCCATCGCGATCGCGGCCGACCGTGGCCTGTCGATCCTCGAGGTCAGCCGCCAGGAGCTCGACCGGATGACCGGCGGCGTCCTGCACCAGGGCATCGGCCTGCAGGTGCCGCCGTACCAGTACCACGACCTGGAGGACGTGTTCCGGGTCGCGAGCGAGTCCCGCACGACCCCGCTGCTGGTCGCGCTCGACGGTGTGACCGACCCGCGCAACCTCGGCGCCGTGATCCGCTCGGCCGCCGCGTTCGGCGCGCAGGGCGTGATCCTGCCCGAGCGGCGTGCGGCCGGTATGACCGCGACCGCGTGGCGTACGTCGGCCGGTGCCGCGGCTCGGCTGCCGGTGGCCAGGGTGACGAACCTGGTGCGGACCCTCAAGGCGTGCCAGGAGGCCGGCTACTTCGTGGTCGGGCTGGACGCCGACGGCGAGACCACGGTCGACGAGCTCGAGGCCGCCGATCGATCCGCTGGTGGTCGTGGTCGGCTCGGAGGGCCGTGGCCTCTCGCGCCTGGTCGGCGAGTCGTGTGACCTGCGGGTCTCGATCCCGATGACCGACGTCACGGAGTCGCTCAACGCGTCCGTGGCCGCCGCGGTGACGCTCGCCGAGGTCGCCCGCCGGCGCCGGATCGCCTAGCGGCCGCAACACCCCAGCTCGATTTGGGCGACATTTTCAGTGCTATGGCACCGAAGATGTCGCCCAAAGTGCGTGGGGCGGGCGGGTGGCTGACCGCGGTTGGATCACGTCCCCAGGTTGCGCGATCCAACCGCGGCAGCAGGTCAGCCGTTCGGGCGCAGGGCCCAGCTGACGGTCATCTCCCCGGTGGTGGCGCCGGATTCGTCGCGGATCACCACGTCGATATCGAAGCGAGCCTTGCCGGCGTCCGCGAGGTCGGCTCTGACCTCCGCGCTCGGCCGAGCGAGCCGGGCCTCGGCGGTGACCGGACCCATGGCGAGCGCACGGTACCGGATCTGCGCGCCGGCAGCGAGCGGCGTGTAGCGGTCCAGCAGATCGCCGAAGCTGCCGATGACGACCGCGCCGGTGGCCGATTCGGCGAGCGTGAACATCGCGCCCGCGTGCAGTCCGCCCGACATGATTGTGCAGGTCAGAGCGGTCTGGCAGGCGCAACACGGCGTGCTCGGCGGAGAGTTCGAGGTACTCCAGGCCCAGCGTCCGGACGAACGGCACGGCCCGCGAGAGGCTGGCGCTAATCGTCTCGAAGTCCGGCACGACGGTCTGCTCAGAGGCGCTCATGCCGCCAGTCTGCCACGCCAAGTTACTCATCGGTAGCTACCGCCGCACTTCTCCGCTTTGGCGGCGCGCCGCCGGCGCCGGCGCAAAACGGACTTGCTTCGCAAGCGTGGCTACGCGCGCCCGACGTAGGCACGGAAGTCCCGCAAGTCCGTTTCGCCGGGGCCGCGCCGCGCGCCGGACCGCCGCGCGCGGGACGCGCGGGGGCTGCGGTCCAAATGCGCCCTGGGAGGGCGCAATTGGACCGCAGGGGTTGGAAACGACGGATCCCGCCCGGGCACGAGGCCCGAGCGGGATCCGGATGAAACGTGGAGGTCAGCTGATCCGCTCGCCGGTCTCGGCGTGGAACGCGTGCTCCTGGCCCTTGTGCACCTGCAGGTACACGGTGTCGCCCATGGTCGGCGGGTTCTGGCGGCCGTCGGTGCGGACGACGACGCGCTCGTCCTCACCCTCGAAGTTCGCCGTGCCGTAGACGTAGGCGTCCGAGCCGAGCTCCTCGACCAGGTCGACCCGCATCGGGAAGCCCTGACCCTCGCCGACCAGGTCGATCGCCTCGGGACGGAAGCCGACCGTGACTGCCTTCGCGCCACCCTCGCTCGCGCCAGCGAGCTGCTCGCGGGAGAGCGGGAAGATCGACGTGCCCAGCTTGGCGCCACCGTCGACGATCGGGACGGTCTTGAGGTTCATCGCGGGCGAGCCGATGAAGCCGGCCACGAACGCGTTGCCCGGGCGGTCGTACAGCGCACGGGGGGTGTCCACCTGCTGCAGGATGCCGTCCTTCAGCAGCGCCACGCGGTGACCCATGGTCATGGCCTCGACCTGGTCGTGCGTGACGTAGACGGTGGTGGTGCCGAGCCGGGCCTGCAGCGCCGCGATCTGCGAACGGGTCTGCACCCGCAGCTTGGCGTCGAGGTTCGACAGCGGCTCGTCCATGAGGAAGACCTGGGGCTCACGCACGATGGCGCGGCCCATGGCGACCCGCTGCCGCTGGCCACCGGAGAGGGCCTTCGGCTTGCGGTCGAGGTAGTCCTGCAGGTCGAGCAGCTTGGCGGCCTCGGCGACGCGCCGCTGGATCTCGGACTTCGGCGTCTTCTTGAGCTTCAGCGCGAAGCCCATGTTCTCCGCCACCGTCATGTGCGGGTAGAGCGCGTAGTTCTGGAAGACCATCGCGATGTCGCGGGCCTTCGGCGGGAGGTGCGAGACGTCCCGGTCGTTGATCTTGATGGCGCCGGCGTTGACGTCTTCCAGGCCGGCGAGCATGCGGAGCGAGGTGGACTTGCCGCAACCGGAGGGGCCGACGAGGACGAGGAACTCGCCGTCACCAACCGCCAGGTCGAGGGCGTCGACGGCGGGCTTCGTGGACCCGGGATAGATACGGGTCGCTCCGTCGAACGTGACTGTAGCCATGATGCGTCCTTTCACCGGCAGGAACGTGCCGGACGATCCGAGTGATGGACGGCGCGGTCAGCCCCGAAGGGCAAGGTGCTCCGCCTCGACCGTGCCCTGGTGGGCGTAGTCCGGACCAACATATCTGGCCGTAAGCGCCCTGTTGAGAGGTTCGACCGAACTGATTCAGAACGGGCACTCTGCGTGCCCGTTAGCAGCCGTTCTGTTGTCCGAATCCACGGGTGCCCCCCGCCTAGGCTCTCACTGCCCGCCACACTGGACCGGGGCACTTTCGGGAGGGAGATCGCGGTGCCAGGAGGTCTGGCCGATATTGCCGATGCGGCGGGCGTGAGCATCTCGACCGTCAGCCGTGTGCTCAACCGCCGACCCGGCGTGCACGAGGAGACCCGGCGCCGCGTGCTGTCCGCGCTCTCCGAACTGCGCTACACGCCGCGCGGGCTGGGCGTGCTGGACAGCACCGGAGTGCTCGGCCTGCTCGTGCCCGAGCTCACCAATCCGGTCTTCCCGGCGTTCGCCGAGGCGTTGGAGGCACACGCCGCCGACCGGGGTTACTCCACGGTGCTCTGCAACACCCAGGCGGCGAGCGTGCGGGAAGAGGAGTACGTGCGGATGCTGCTGGCGCGCGGCGTCGCCGGGATGATCTTCGTGTCACCGGAATCGACCGACTCGCTCGCTCCGCACGGGCACTACAAGCGGCTGCGCGAGGACGGCGTGCGGATGGTCTTCGTCAACGGCGGCATGCCGACGCTGGACGTGCCGGACGTGTGCGTCGACGAACAGGTCGCCGGCTACCTGGCCACCCGGCACCTGGTCGAGCTGGGACACGGGCGGATCGGCTTCGTCTCCGGACCGGCGCACTCGGTGCCGACCCGGCTGAAGCGGGCCGGCTGGCAGGCGGCGCTGGAGGAGGCCGGGCTCGACGCCGACCCCGCACTGGTCGCGCACGCGCAGTACGGCGCCGAGGGCGGCGTGACGGCCACCGCACGGCTGCTCGACGGCCTCGGCCCCACCGCGCTGGTCTGCGCGAGTGACCTGATGGCGTTCGGAGCACTGCGCGAAGCTGCCCGGCGCGGACTATCCGTACCGAATGAGCTTTCGATCGTGGGTTTCGACGACATCCCGATGGCCCCCTACGCCTCGCCGCCGCTCACCACGCTGGCGCAGCCCATCGCGGAGATGGCACGGACCGCGGTGGAGGGGCTGCTCGCCGAGTTGGAGGGCGAGGACGCGGTCGGCGGGCTGGCGCATTCGAGGGTGTTCCGGCCCCGGCTGGTGCTTCGGGAATCGACCGCCCGGCCGCGCTGAGACGGGCGTGGCGGGTATTGGCCATGTCTCACTCAAGCGCTTACCTGAGCGTTGTGACTCATCAGTAACCCTGAATCGGTTAGGGTGCCGCGCATGGCTCACCGGCAGCCCACCCGCAGAACAGCAACGCTGGCGTCGCTCGCCGCGGAACTCGGCGTCTCACGGACGACGGTTTCCAACGCGTACAACCGACCCGACCAGCTCTCGCCTCAACTGCGGCAACGGGTCCTCGAAGCGGCCAAACGGCTGGGTTACCCCGGCCCCGACCCGCTCGCCCGCTCGCTGCGAACCAGACGCGCCGGCGCGATCGGACTCGTGCTCACGGAGGCGCTCTCGTACGCGTTCCAGGACCCGGCGGCGGTGAAATTCCTGGCCGGCCTCGCGCAGGCCTGTGAGGACGCGAAGACCGGGCTCCTGCTGGTGCCGGCGGTGCCCGGTGCGGGCAGCGACCCGGCGCTCGCCGCGGCGGCCTCGGTGGACGGCTTCGTCGTCTACTCGCTGCCGCAGGGCGACCCGCATCTGGAAGCGGTGCTCGCCCGTCCGCTCCCGATCGTGATCGTCGACGAGCCGCTGGACGTGCAGGGGGTGGACTGGGTCGGCATCGACGACCGGATCGCCGCCACGCAGGTCGGCACGCACATCGCCGAACTCGGTCACGACCAGATCGGGATCCTCTGCACCCGGATCAGCCCGGAGCGGCGGGACGGGCCGGTGTCGCTGGAGCGGCAGCTCGACTCGACCTACGACGTGGTGCGGCTGCGGCTCGACGGGATCGCCGGTGGCCTGAACGCGGACCGCGAGGCCCTGCCGGTGTACGAGTCCTGGACACACTCGATCGAATCCGCGGAATCCGTCGCGACCCAGCTCCTGGACGATCACCCCGGCCTGACGGCCCTGATCTGCACCACGGACATCCTGGCGCTCGGTGCGCTGCGCGCGGCGGCGAAGCGCGGCATCGACGTGCCGGGCCGGCTCTCGATCACCGGATTCGACGACGTGCCCGAGGCCGAGCAGGCCGGGCTGACGACGGTCGCCCAGCCGCACGCGGAGAAGGGCCGATCGGCCTGGCAGCTGCTCAGCCGGGAGAACCGTGACGACACCGAGTCGGCCAGGCTGGTGCTCGACACCGAACTGATCGTCCGCAGCACGACCGGTCGACCCGCCTGAGCCGGCCGGCTGGCTTTCGCGGTCCGGGCGGTCCGCGTGAAGCGGGCCGACCGGTCGGGCCGACGGGGTGTGCTGCGGGGTAACCGCCCCACGGCGTAAATCACTGGGCGGTGCCGGCTACCATCGGAGCGCTCCCTCGCTGGCGTGGCGCAATTGGTAGCGCACCCGACTTGTAATCGGGCGGTTAGGGGTTCAAGTCCCCTCGCCAGCTCTCTGACCAGGCACTACTCCGGGCCGTGTCCGATCGCGACAGGCCCAGCCCATGGTTTACCCACGCTTTTCGCCCGGCTGGGAACCTCCGGCCTCCAACGCCTCAGCCCGAGGGTCACCGCCGCGCCGCGATTGGTTGGTCAAGGTCATCAGTGCGCGGCTACGGTGCCGGACGGCCCTGGCCGGTGGCCATGGACCTGCAACGGACGGAAGGCGAGACGATGACAGCCCCGCGCGGTGGCACGACGGTTCTGTGGCGACCGACCGGACCGGCCGAGTTGGAGCTGGTGCGTGAGTCGGGGTGGCGTGCCTGGCCGCCGCGTCTGCCCGAGCAGCCGATCTTCTACCCGGTGCTGAACGAGGACTACGCGATCAAGATCGCCCGCGACTGGAACGTCCCGGCCAGCGGTGTCGGCTACGTGACCCGGTTCGAGGTCGAAACTGACTTCCTGCAGCGCTACCCGGTGCAGCAAGCCGGAGGCCAGACGATCCTCGAGCTGTGGGTGCCTGCCGAGGAGCTGGCGGAGTTCAACGAGCACATCGTCGGCCTGATCGAGGTCGTGCACGAGTTCCGCTGACAGACGGCCGTCGATCCCAGTCCGCGCTGCGGCCGGCGAGTCTTGTGACGGCCCCTTCGGTGCCAGCGTGGCGCGTCTAGTAGCACTCCGGGCGCGTGCTCGGCGAGGTGCATCGCGTGGAGACGATCGAACTGCCCATGCGTGCAACGCCCGTAGGCCGGGTGGGGTGCGTGTTGGCCGGTGTGGGCGCTGAACAGTTCGACCGCCTCGGTTAGCTGAGCGACGGCTGCGGTGACCGGTAGGTCGGCGCCAGCGGCGGTGCGCCGTCGATCTCCGCCGCCAACGGGTGCTTGGTGGCGCCGCGCAGCAGGAAGACCCATTTCGCGAGGCGCCGGCGGTGGCCCTGAACAGTGCCGGCCTGAGCTTGGGGTAGCCGGTGACGGAGTAGCGGACGGTCTGCGCGCAGTGCTGGACCGTCTGGGAGAGGTTCAACGTGCTGTCGCGCGCCAGCACCTCGGCCTCGGGACGGTCGTCAGAGACCAGCTTGGCGAGGCGTTCAGTCAGCTCAGCGAGCGTTGGAGAGGTCACGCCCAATGGTAAGCCGCGGACGCGACTGCGCAGGTCATCGCGCTAGCGCGGGCTCAAGACACAGAACTCGTTGCCGTCAGGATCGGCCATGACCACCCAGCTGACATCGCCCTGGCCGAGGTCGAGTCGGGTCGCTCCGAGAGCGACGAGCCGGTCGACCTCCGTCTGCTGATCACCGCCGGCAGGTGGCGCGAGGTCGAAATGCAGCCGGTTCTTCCCGGTCTTCGGATTCACCGGCGGGCCGCCCCAGGTGATCTTCGGACCGCCATGCGGCGAACGGATCGCGGTCTCTTGGTCCTGATCCCAGACCAACGGCCACCCCAGCGCCTTGCTCCAGAAGTACCCGACCTCCTGCGTACCGTCGCTCGGAGAGCGCTCCGATGAACCCGCAGTCGGCGAGGAAGTTGTTGCCCGGCTCGATGACGCAGAACTCGTTGCCCTCGGGGTCGGCGAGCACCACATGACCCTCCTCCGGGCGCTGACCGACGTCGAGGTGCCGGGCGCCGAGGCCGAGCGACCTCGCCACCGTCTGCTGCTGGTCCTCGAGGGACGTGCTGGTCAGATCGAAGTGCATCTGGTTCGGGCCGGTCTTCTCCTCCTGAGAGGGAAGAAATCGGATCCGGAACCCGGTGTCGTCGCTCGGCAGGAGCGCGATGCCGCCGTCGGGGTCGTCGGCTGTCTCCCAGCCCAGGACGCCGGCCCAGAACTGCGCGAGACGGAGCGGGTCCTTCGCATCGAAGCCCAGTGCGACGAGGTCGGCAGTCATCCCGCTCCCCAGCTCCCATCTTCTGACGCATATCCGCAGGTAGGACGCGGCGTCCCTGCCCATGAGGAAGCAACGCTAGGACGCTCGGGCCCGACGACGCAACGCGAATAAAACAGCGGGCCCCACTTATGCGGGGTCGGCCGGAGTGCCTGCGGTGCCGGTCGGCGGATCGCCGGGCGACGGCGTGGCCACGCCGCGTTCGGCCTGCGCCTGGATCACGGCATGAGCCTGGTGAGCGCTCGGGTGGTAGATCTCGTCGAGGACGGCCATGGCGGCGCCGCCGACACCCCGGCTCCGCGCGCGGGCGGCCAGCCACATGAGGCCGTACATGATCGCGGCGTAGCCGGCAGCGACCACCAGGAACGATAAGACGACGCCCATGCATCGAGCCTACGCGCTGGGCCCATTCGGTTGGCTGCCTGCGCTGGCCGCCAGCAGAGCCTGGAGTCGCGGGCTGAAGACCACGTCGTACGGGACGAGCGTGAGTTCGTCGGGCGAGGCGTCGACGCCGTGGCCGCTGAGGAGTCCGGCGAGCCACTCCCAGGGGTGTTCGTCCGCTGAGTCGTCGTCCGGCAACACGGCGGTGAGGACGTCACGTTCCAGGATCTCCGCCGTGAGGTGACTCCACAGGTCGACTGTGGACCCGGTGTTGGCTGAGACGTTGAAGCCACGCTCGGAGTGCAGCGTGAGGCGGCTGCCGTCGGCGAGGACGGCGAACTCCTGCACGTCGAACGAGGCTCCGTGCTTGAAGTGCTCGAGGGCCTGCTCGATCTCGTCGGCGGGCATCCGCAGAGCCACGAGGTCCCGCCGGTACTCGTCCTCGGTCTTGACGTCACACCATGCGCCCAAGCGAACGACCGTCATGACTCCATGATCGCGCAGAGACGCACGCGGTGATCGGGGGTGCGGTGGACAATCTGGCCATGGCTACGCGCTCGCGGTGGGGCCTGACCCCACGTCAGAGCATCGAGCTGGAGTGCGCCCGTCGCGGCAGGACCGAGGTGATCGCCGGCTGCGTCCGGCTGGTGCTGGGCGAGGACGTCGATCCCGGACTGGTGATCGCGCTCGCCGGTCCGGCGGCCCGCAGCGTGCTGGCCGACGGTGGGCAGAGTTACTGGTTCCGCGTCTGGGGCGTCCGCGGCCTGCTCTGGGCCTGGGACGACTCCGCGCGCGGCGCGATCGACGTGGCGCTCCGAGATCCGGCGTGGCGAGTGCGGGAGCTGGCAGCCAAGGTCGTCGCTCGGCACCTGGTCGGCGATGCGCTGCCCGCGGTGGTCGTGCTGCGTGAGGATCCGGTGCCACGGGTGCGCACCGCTGCCGTGCGGGCGGTCGCGCGGCTAACCGGAGCCGGCGCTTGAGCCGTCAGCCGGCCGGGGCGTCGGCCTCTTCGACGTTCGGGGCCTCGATCTCGGCGTTCGACAGGCGGGCGCGGCGCTTGAGGTAGGCCGTCGTGAGCAGCCCGAACAGGACCGCGGCCACCAGCGCCAGCCAGGAGAACTGCTTGAGCCAGTGCTCGGCGGCCTGGCCGAGGAGGTAGATCGCGAACGTCGTGCCGAAGCCCCAGACCAGTCCGCCGGTCGCGTTGGCGATGAGGAACTTGCGGTACGGCATGTGCAGCGCACCGGCCAGCGGACCCGCGACGATCCGGAGCAGGGCGATGAAGCGCCCGAAGAAGACCGCCCAGGCACCCCATTTGTCGAACGAATGCTCAGCCCGGACGAGATGAGTCGGACCGAAGTGCTTCGGGAATCGTCGGCCGAGCCGTTCCAGCACGCCACGGCCACCGCGCCGGCCGATCAGGTACCCGATCGAGTCGCCGACGATCGCGCCGGTCGCGGCCGCGACGGCGACCCACCACGGATTCGTGATGCCCTGCGCGGCCAGCAGTGACGCTCCGACCAGCGTGATCTCGCCCGGCAGCGGTACGCCCATGCTCTCGACGCCGATCACCGTGCCCACGAGGAGATAGATCAGCACCACGGGCAGGGTGGCCAGCCAGGTCTGGACGAACTCCACGCATACCTCCAACAGACCGGCTGGCTTCGAGCGGGCAGGATGTCGACCGCCCGGCCCCGACCGTACCGGGCCGCGGCTCCCTACCGAGTCCGGCCGACCCGGCTGACACGGAGGAGGGGCGCGGCTCTGATCGGGTCGCGCCCCTCCTCGTGGCTCGCTGGTCGCTCAGCAGCTCAGGTTGTCGCCAGCCGTCGTGCCGAGGATGCCCACGAAGTTCTGGTAGGCGTTGATCCGGCTCTGGACCTGGGCCGGGTTGCGGCCGTTGCACTCCAGGCTGCCGTTGATGCTGCGGATCGTCTCGCCGAAGCCACGCTGGTTGGCCATCGCGTCGTGCGGGGTCATCGTGCCGGGGCCGCTCTGGGTGTTCCAGTACCAAAGCGCGGTCTTCCAGGCCACCGCCGCGTCGGTCTCGACCAGCCGGGGATTGCCCAGCAGGTCGATGCCCAGTGCGTCACCGGCAGCCTTGTAGTTGAAGTTCCAGCTCAGCTGCACCGGACCACGGCCGTAGTACATCGCCTGGCCGGCCGGGCAACCGTAGGACTGGCTCGCGTCGCAGTAGTGCGGGTAGTTCGCGGTGTTCTGCTCCACGATGTGGACCAGGCCGCCGGTCTCGTGGTTCACGTTGGCCAGGAACGCCGCGGCTTCCTGGCGCTTGACCGTGTCGCTGCCGCTCTTGGCGAACGCCGGGAAGGCCGCGGTCGCGTCGACCAGGCCGCGGTAGGAGTAGAACGAGTTCCGGCTCGGGAACATCTGGTTGAACTGCGCCTCGCTGACCACGAAGCCGCCCGGCGCCGGGTTGCGGCGGGTTCGGCGCGGGATCGTTCGAGCCGCAGGCGAACTGCTCCCAGAACCAGGTGCTGATGATCGGGTCGTAGCCCGGGTTGTCGTGCGTCGCCCGGTAGTGCTTGCCGTTGGTGTAGGTGACGATGGTGCCGGTCGCGTAGGCCTTGCCGGCCGTCCAGGCGGGGTAGCTGCAGTTCTGGGCGGGCGGAGTGCCGCCGCCGCCGCTGCACGCGCCCTTGTCGGTCCAGACGCCGGAGCCGCCGGTGCTGGGCGCCTCGTTCTGCGTCCACCACTTGGACGTCCAGTTTCGGTTGTTGTGCGACACGGTCACGCTGCCGTTGTAGGCCGTCGCCGCGTTCCAGTTTGTCGCGCATTCCGCAGCGGACGCAGACGTCATCGGCATCACGACCGCTAGGGCGCCCGCCAGGGTCATCGCAGCCAGAGACGCCAGGATGATGCGTTTTTTCTGCACTGATTTCTCCTTCGTGCGGCACACGCGCCGCACCAGATCATCGGCTGGACCGCCGCCACCGGGGCTCACGCGTCGGGAATGGTCACCTCGTTCGAACTACCCACGGTGGCGGGTTGAAGGCACTCAATCGGATTGGTCTACACCAGTCAAGGTCTAGGCCAATTATTCTTTTCTTAACTGTTCATCCCTATTCACGGGCAGTTGTGCGCGCCGGCAAGACCGCACATCAGCAACACAGCCACCACCAGCCACGACGCGGGTTGCGGTGGTCAAACCAGTGCCGTGACGGAGAGTCCGCGTCGCGGGGAGGTCGTCGGCCCGAAGCGGGGTTCCGGCCTCCCGACCCATAGGGTCAGCGGTAACTAGGAGGTGCCATGATCCGGCAGAAGATCGCCCGCGTCGTATCCCGCGCGTCGGGTTGGCGCGTCGTCGGCGACGTTCCGCAAACGGGCATCGTCGTCGGTGCCCCGCACACCTCCAACTGGGACTTCGTCGCCATGTTGTTGGTGATGTGGCATGGCGGAGTGCCGCCGCGCGTGCTGGTGAAGAAGGAACTGTTCCGTGGCCCGCTGGGCTGGCTGCTGCGCGCGACCGGGGGCATCCCGATCGACCGGCGCAATCCGGCCGGGCTGGTGCGCGATCTGGTCGCCGAGGCGCAGGGGACAAGCCGTTCCTGCTGATCCTCGCGGCGGAGGGCACCCGGGAGAAGACCGAGTACTGGAAGTCCGGCTTCTACCGGATCTCCGAGCAGACCGGGCTCCCCATCGCGATGGCGTTCGTCGACGGACCGACCAAGACCGCCGGGTTCGGTCCCACGATCACGCCGTCCGGTGACGTCCGTGCCGACATGGACCTGGTGCGCGCCTTCTACGCCGACAAGTACGGCATCCACCCGGCGCTCAAGACCGAACCGCGGCTCCGCGAGGAACTGTCCGGCGACCGTCCGGACCCCGGCTAGACCCGCCTCCGGCCGGAACCGCCCCGGTTGGACGCGCCTCCAGCTGACCAGCCCGCCGGCTGGACGCGCCGCCGGCAGACCCGGCCACCCCCTCGCGGCTCCCGCGAGGGGGTGATCACGCGCTCGGGGGAGCCGCGAGGGGGTTGGTTTGGCCGGCCTGCGCGGCGCCGGCCGGCGCCGCGCAGGCCGGCCGCCCGGCTACGCCCGGCGCCGTGCCGACTGGACCGCGCGGCGCCAGCTGGACCGCAGCGCCGGGCCGCCGTTGCTCGGCTACGTCCGCGCCGGGGTGGCGCTCGGATCAGCTGGCTCGTTCGGCCTGGCTGCGCTCGACGCAGAACTCGTTGCCCTCGGGGTCGGCCAGCGTGGCCCAGCCCATGCCGTTCTCCTTGCGGTGGTCGCTCGACCATGGTGGCGCCCCGCTCGAGCAGCCGCTCCACCTCGGCGTCGCGGGTGCGGTCCTGGGGCTGGATGTCCAGGTGGACCCGGTTCTTGACGGTCTTGCCCTCGGGTACCTGGATGAAGAGCAGCGGCGGCTCGGGCCCGATGATCAGGACCTCGGCATCGCCGGGCTGGTCGTCCTCGTGGATCTTGCCGCCCAGCACGTCGGCCCAGAAGCCGGCCAGCTTGTAGGGATCGTGGCAGTCGATGGTCACATGGCGCACGGCAGAGGACATGGCCCCGATCGTGCCAACTCCGGGCCTCGAGCGGAAACCGATATCTCGACGCGGACCCCGCTGCTTAGTCCGCGCCCATTCGTCGGCGGTCATCCGTGCAATTCAGGGCGCCGTCGCCAACCGATATGTCCGGCTCAATTTACCTGCTATTCAAATTGCCGGTCCGGCGCCGGAAATTGTGCCGAAACAAAGCCGCTCGGATCACCGTAACTTGTAATTGGTCGGTCACCAGTAGTGAGGCGCTCGCTGGGGCGGTTCGCGGCGCCGCCAGCGGACGGCACCCCGTTGCCAGCGGCCGTGCCCTTACCCGGCTCGCCTCTGGAACGGCGCCGAACCGGCGCCCGGATCGCCGCGGCCCGCACGCAGAACCCCAGCCTACGGCCGGGATTTGCCCGGAATGCAAGCACTTGCGCCCCAACCTGGGCAGGATCCGGAAACTTTTTCGTAGACGTTGAACCCTCTGCGGTCCAAGTGCGTACCCCTTGTCGCAACGCCTCCCGCCCGGTCGCGTGGCGCAACGCAGGCTTGATTGTCGCGAACCCTGTGACAATCAAGCCTGCGTTCGTGTGTAAGTGTGTCAAGAAAGCGGGCGCTACTTTCCGCGACAAGGGGTGTACGCGAACGGGTTGGGGGCTCGCATTTAATGTGAACTTAAGTGGCAGCCGGTGGTCTTCTTTGTTGACAGTCGAGATGGCAAGGGCATACTTGGCGGCAGGCCGCCACAGGTGGCCTCTTCATATTGATGACCAATAAGTGGAGCGGTGATGATGCTGGGTAAGCAGTACTCCTGGTCATCTGGCAGCAGTTGCCGCTGTGACGATCATGGGCCGCCGTGAGGCGCTGAGAGCACGTACAGCCGCACCCCCTCAGGGCCGGCGGCATGGTCGGAATAAGGAACAGACGCGTAGGGCACTGCACGGTCGCAGCCAGGTAGTTCCCAGGTCACGACACTCTTTGTCCTGCGCGTAGCGGAGTCGGCTTGGTCCGAGCCGCATTGGTGCGAATGGGAGCTACGAAATTGGGCAGCAGTGCGGCAGATACGGCCTTAGTCGTACACAACATCGCGCACACCGTGGGATTCGCTTCCTACCTCTTTCTCTTTCTCGCGGTCGCCTGGGGAATCGTCCTGCGGGCCGGCTGGGCGCTGACCCGGTTCAAGCACGCCACGATCTACGGCACGCACATGACGCTCGTGCTGCTCGGCCTGAACCTCGGCGTGGTGCACGCGGTCGCCCAGATGTTCAACCCGCTCGGCACGATCGGCGTGGTCGAAGAGTTCGTCCCCTTCACGGACAAGACCGACCCGATCGGCGTCGGCTTCGGCGTCATCTCGCTTGAGCTCATGCTCGCGCTGACGTTCTCGATCCTGATCCAGAAGAAGCTCGGCTACAGCCGCTGGCGCGCGCTGCACTCCACCGCGTACGCCTCCTACACGCTGCTCACCGCGCACCTGCTCATCTCCGGCCGGCACGTGCTGCCGGTGCCCGCCGTGTGGATCCCGGTGGTCATCTCGCAGATCATCGTCATCGGCCTCTGGATCTTCACCTCCAGCCAGGTCGGCGGCGTGCCGCGCAAGATGGGCGAGCGGGTCGGCGCCCGGCTCCGCGCGCAGCAGGCCACGGTGAACGTCGACCCCGGCCGCTGCGTCCGGTTCGGCTTCTGCGAGCACGAGGCGCCCGAGGTGTTCCAGCTCCGCAGCGACGGCCGGCTCGCCTACCAGCCGCAGGTGCCGGTCGACCAGATCGACGCGGTGATCCAGGCCGCCAGGATCTGCCCGGCCCGGGCCATCATGCTCACCCGCCAGGCGACCACCGTGGTCATGCAGGGCCAGGAGCCGCCGGCCAGTTCCGACACCCCGCCGCCGCCGGCGGCGAAGCCCGAGCCCGTCGACGGCCGGACCACCGCGATCCCGCGGGTGGACCGGGTGCGCGCCGAACGTGCCAGGGAGGATCGGCCGCGCGCCGTACCGCCGGTCGAGGACCGCCCGCGTGCGGGAGCCCGGCCGACCCGGGAGGAGCGCCGCACCGAGCCGCGTCCCGAACCGCGTGAGGAGCGGGCGCCGCGTGGCGCGTCGCGTGAGGAGCGTTCCCGCCCGGCGCCGCCGGACGGCCCGCGCAGCATTCCCCGGGTCGACGGACCGCGCGGGGTGCCGCGCGGCGAGGAGCCGAGGGGCCCTCGGGCGGTACCCAGGTCAGAGGACCGGCCCCGCGCCGTTCCCAGGGACGAGCCGCGAGGTCCGCGCGCGGTCCCGCGAGACGACGGACCACGCGCAGTACCGAACCAACGCCCGACTCGACTTGCACGACGTGGCAGCCGTCACGGAAAGGAAGACTGATGCGGCGGGACTCCGAGTCCTACACCTCCGGTGACCGGATTCTGATCGTCGGCACCGGTGCGGCAGGGCTCGCCGCGGCCGAGGAGCTGCGGCGGCTGAACTTCCACGGCGAGATCACCATGCTCGGTGGCGAGAAGGACGCTCCGTACGACCGGCCGTCCTGCTCGAAGGCGCTGCTCAACGGCCACGCCCGTCCGCAGGACGTGAAGCTGCCGATCCCGCCCGGCCTGGCCCTGAACTGGCAGCTCGGCCGGCGCGCGATCGACGTCGACCCGATCACTCGGCGGGTATGGGCCGACAGCGGCGAGACCTACGACTACGACGGCCTGATCGTCGCCACCGGCGGCCGCGCGGTGCTCCCGAAGGGCTTCCCCGAGGGCGCCCCCGGGCTGTACCCGCTCTACACGGTCGACCACGCGTGGGCGGTGCGGCACGAGCTGCGGGACGCCGAGCGGGTGGCCATCGTCGGCGGCGGACTCACCGGCTGCGAGGTCGCCTGCACGGTGACCCAGCTGGCTCGTCAGGCCGTGATCATCGACTCGAAGAACCACGTGATGGACCGCGCGGTCGGCCAGGCCGCCGGCGAGCTCATCACCGAGGACCACCGGCACCACAAGATCGAGTTCCGGCTCAACGCCCGGGTGAAGAGCGTCGAGCAGAAGCGCGGCAAGTGGCGGCTGGAGCTGAACGACGGCACGTTCGTCAGCGCCGACCTGGTCGTGGTGACCGCCGGCGAGCGGCCCGACTCGGCCTGGCTCGACAACTCCGGCTTCGACGTCTCCGACGGCGTTCTCTGCGACGAGAGCCTCCGGGTGAAGGGCGGCGACGGCAGCGTCGTGGCCGCCGGCGGCATCGCCCGTTGGCCGAACCTGCGCTACAGCGAGAAGCCGGTGCGTACCGGCCAGTGGATCGGTTCGATCGAGCAGGGTCAGGCGGCCGCGTACGCGCTGCTGGCGGGCCCGCACGTCGAACTCCCGCCGATGACGGTGCTGCCCCGGTTCTGGTCGCAGCAGAACTCGATGCGGCTCCAGGTGTGCGGTCAGATCGGCGGGCCGAACGACGAGATGGAGCTGACCGAGATGCGGCCGCGGCGCAAGGACACGGCCAACGCGGGCGTGGTGGTCAGCTACTTCACCGAGGGCCGGCTGAGCGGCGTCGTCGCGGTGAACGCGCCGCACGGCTTCACCCAGGTGACCAGGACGCTGCTGGCGATCCCGCCGGAGCTGGCGCGCAAGAAGAGCGACGCGACGGTGACTCAGATCCGGAAGCTCGCCAGGGTCTCCTGATCGCACCGACGAAGCGCCGGTGGGCCGGCTGGCAGGGCCGCCCACCGGCGCTTTCGCGTGTCCGGAGCCCTGCGGAAAGAGGACGTGGAATGTAACGCACGCGACATCTCGGCGACGTTGCCTCAATCCAGAATGTGGGTAGTGATCGAGAGCATCACTGGATTTCGGGGTGGAGGACTATCCATGGCCAGCACCACGTACAGACTGCGCGAACGCGCTGTGCTTCTCGCTGAACACACTGCCGTCGTCGCCGCAGGTCGCGCCGCCGGCACGCCCGAGGGTCGGCGATTCCTCGCCGGCGCAGCCGCCGCACTCGACTGGACGCTCGGTCGCACGGCGACCACACCGGCCACCGGCGCCCGCCGCAAGGCCACGATCGACGAGATGGAGCGCGAGGAGCGCTACTGCGACCAGGTCATCTACTCGACCGAACCGCGTCCCGTGCTCGACCCCGACTACGCCAACGGCATCGAGCACGCCCTGTCCTGGGCGCGCGGTGCCGAGACCGAACCGCCCGCACCGATGGACGGCGCAGCCCTTCCCGAGCGCGAGGTTTGCACCTGCGGCTGACCGCCGCTCGGGTGGTGCTGTGCCGTCACCGGATCATCGATCGAATCCCGTCGCGGGGACCCCGCCTAGGACGTGTCGTGCGGGCACGTCCTAGGCGGCGCGCGGACCAAGGCCGCCGCACGGGCGCGGCCACCGCCGTTGCGGTTGAATTGCGCCCGCCCAGGGCGCGATCGAACCGCAGCTGTTCGGCGGGCGGCAGTGCGTCGCTGGGGGTCGGTGCGGCGCTCGGCTCGCCAGCGGCCGAGGGTCTGAAGGGCCGTCGTACCTGTCAGGCATGATCTGGTCATGACTTCGAGCTCGCCCTCCGTCTCCTCGTTCATCGCGGCGCTGCCCAAGGCCGAACTCCACGTGCACCTGGTCGGATCGGCGTCGATCCCGACCGTGCTGGATCTCGCGCGGCGCCGCCCGGACGCCGGCGTGCCGACCGACGAGGCGGCCCTGCGCAAGTTCTACGAGTTCACCGACTTCGCGCACTTCATCGAGGTGTACATCACGGTCAACTCGCTGGTCGTGAGCGGTGCCGACATCGAGACGCTGGTGGTGGGGCTGGCGCGCGATCTGGCCAGCCAGAACGTGCGGTACGCCGAGGTCACCGTGACGCCGCACAGCCACCTGCTGGCCGGTATCCCCGCCGAGGACGTGGTGGCCGGGCTCGCCGCCGGCCGGCGCCGGGCGCAGTCCGAGCACAACGTGCTGCTCAACTGGATCATGGACATCCCCGGCGAGCTGGGGCCGGAGTCCGGCATGGCGACGGCCCGCTTCGTCCTGGATCACCAGCCGGAGGGCACCGTGGCGTTCGGCCTGGGCGGGCCCGAGATCGGCTGGCCGCGCGAGCTGTTCAAGGAGTCGTTCAACCTGGCGCGCGCGGCGGGCCTGCGCAGCGCACCGCACGCGGGGGAGACCACCGGGCCGGAGTCGGTCTGGTCGGCCATCCGCCACCTCGGCGCCGAGCGGATCGGTCACGGCATCAACGCCGCGAAGGACCCCGAGCTGGTGGCCTACCTCGCCGAGCACCAGATCCCGCTGGAGATCTCGCCCACCTCCAACATCTGCACCGGCGCCGTGTCCACACTGGATCAGCACCCGCTGCCGAAGCTGCTCGAAGCCGGCGTGCTGTTGACCCTGAACACCGACGACCCGGGGATGTTCAACACCACGCTGAACCGCGAGTACGAGATCGCGTACGAGTACTTCGGCCTGGGTACCGCCGAGCTCGCCGAACTGGCCCGGAACGCCGCGAGGGTGGCCTTCTGCGACGACGCCACCCGTCGCAGCCTGCTCGCCGAGATCGACGCGGTCGCCGCCACCGCCTGACCCCAGCCCGCGGCCGCCGCCAACCGCAACCCGCAAACCCGCAACCCGCAAACCCGCGCCTTTGGGCGACATCTTCGGTGCTATAGCCCGGAAGATGTCGCCCAAAGCGCGTTGGGGGGGGGCGCCGGCGGGGGAGGCGCGGCCAGGGGCGGGCGTACCGAAGAAACATGCAGTTTGTGCTCTTTCGCGGGCCTACCGGTACCCCGTTCAATCGGGTGTGGCCTGTTCCGGTGCGGTTCGGGTGCTCGCTGTTTGACGTCCCGCCGTCGAAGGAGGATCTGCATGCGACAAGCACCTCGAATCGCAGCGCTCGGTGTGGCACTCACCCTGGTCGGGGGGATGGTCGCGTCGACGCCAGCCGGCGCCGAGCCGGAGAGCACGGCCGCGGAGAGCGCCAGCGCGTACGTGGTCGACGGCGTCCAGACCGTCCAGCAACGCAGCCAGGTCGCCGGCACCGGCGCCGCGATCTCCGACGCCGATCACGGCAGCGCGCGGGTGACCGCGACCCCGACCGAGGTCCGCGCGCTGCAGCGGCTCGGCTTCCGCGTGACGGCGGTGAAGAGCCAGCCCAAGGCCAACGACGCCAAGGCGTTCGACTTCCCGCCGGCGGACTCGCAGTACCACAACTACACCGAGCTGGTCGCTGAGATCGATCGCGCGGTGGCCGCCTACCCGAGCCTGGTGCGGAAGTTCAGCATCGGCCGCTCGGTCGAGGGCCGCGAGCTGTGGGCGGCCAAGATCAGCGACAACGTGAACGTGGACGAGGCCGAGCCGGAGGTGCTGTTCACCCACGGCCAGCACGCCCGCGAGCACCTCGCCGTCGAGCAGGGCATCTACGTGCTCAACGAGCTGACCAGCAAGTACGCCACCGATGCGCAGGGTCAAGGCGGCGGTGGACGGTCGTGAGCTGACGATCGTCTTCTCGCTCAACCCGGACGGTGCGGAGTACGACGTCGCCAGCGGCTCGTACCGGTCCTGGCGCAAGAACCGCCAGGCCAACTCCGGCTCCACCGCGGTCGGCACCGACCTGAACCGGAACTGGGACTACAAGTGGGGCTGCTGCAACGGATCGAGCAGCTCGGCGTCGTCGGACACCTACCGTGGCGCGCGGGCGTTCTCGGCGCCCGAGACCGCGGCGGTGCGTGACTACGTCAACTCGCGCGTGGTCGGCGGCAAGCAGCAGATCGTGACGAACATCGACTTCCACACGTACAGCGAACTCGTGCTCTGGCCGTACGGGTACACGTACACCGACATCCCCGCCGACATGCGCGCGGACGACCAGGCCGTCTTCCGGACCCTCGGCCAGCAGCTCGCGGCGACCAACAACTACACCCCCGAGCAGTCCAGCGACCTGTACATCACCGACGGCACCATCGACGACTGGCTGTACGGCGTGCACCGGATCTTCTCGTACACCTTCGAGATGTACCCGGGCAGCGCCGGTGGCGGCGGCTTCTACCCGCCCGACGAGGTGATCGGCCGGGAGACGAGCCGTAACCGGGAGGCCGTGCTCAAGTTCCTGGAGGTGTCCGACTGCCCGTACCGCGTGATCGGCAAGGAGGCGCAGTACTGCGGCACCGACCCCGGCCCCGGACCGGACCCGAAGGTCTTCACCAACGGCACGGACTTCGCGATCCTCGACAGCGCGACGATCGAGAGCCCGGTCACGGT
Source organism: uncultured Actinomycetota bacterium (assembly GCA_963746095.1). Classification (GTDB taxonomy): domain Bacteria; phylum Actinomycetota; class Actinomycetes; order Mycobacteriales; family Cryptosporangiaceae; genus CAVVAL01. Next base: position 492,680 of record CAVVAL010000002.1, read on the forward strand.
GACCGGTATCGCGGGCAACGCGCCGGCCACCCTCAAGGCGGCCGTCGACATCAAGCACACCTACCGCGGTGACCTGGTGATCAACCTGATCGCGCCGGACGGCACCGCATACCTGCTGAAGAACTCCAGCTCCTCGGACTCGGCCGACAACGTGCTCGCCACCTACACGGTGAACGCGTCGAGCGAGGTCGCGAACGGGGTCTGGAAGCTTCGGGTCCGGGACGCCTACAGCGGCGACACGGGCACCCTCGACACCTGGAGCCTGACCTTCTAGCCGTCACACAGCTGCGGTCCATTTGCGCCCTCTGAGGTAGCAAATGGACCGCAGCTCGGTCGGAAGATCAACGGCGGGTTTTCCGGTACGCCCGCCCGCTGGCGAAAACCAGCACCGGGCCGGCGTGATCGCGGTCAGCCTCGCTCGCGGGCGCCCTTCCGCAACCGGTTGGCGTCGACCTCACGTTCGGGGAACCGGCGGAGGTATTCGTTCTCGAGCTCCGCGGTCCGCCGGGTGTGCGTGGCGAGCGCGTCCTCCGAGCCGTGCTTGAGGGTGGTCAGCCGGGTCTCGTACAACTGCTCGAGTTCGCGATGCAGATCGTCGTTGGTGAGATCGGGCGGCGCGACTCCTAGCGCGGGCCTCGCGGCGCGTTCGGGGTGGACTGCAGACATGAGGTGCCTCCTTCTCTGTTCCGCAGGATCCCCTCGCTGACCGGTGTCGAAACTCGCCCGCGACCAGGGCCGTCGGCGGGTGGGGTAACTCACACGGCTGGCCGGGTCCCGCGGGCATACCGTCGAGGGGATGTCGGACACCCTGGTCGTCGCGTCCGCCGGGCCTGGATCCAGCTCCCGGCGGGCCGGCGTGCGTGCCATGGCCGGGGCATCCTGCGCGACCGTCGGGGCGGTCATCCCGGTCTTCCTGCTCGGCGGTCAGAGCGTCCTGGTCGGCGACGAACTCGGCTTCGACGCGGCCGGCCTCGGCATCGCGGTGTCCGGGTTCTTCGCGGTGTCGGCGATCGCGTCGGTGCCCACCGGCCGGCTGGTGGAGCGGTTCGGCCCGACCGTCACCACCCGGGCCGGGATCCTGCTCGCCGCGGCGTGCCTGCTCGGGATCGCGGCTTTCGCCCACTCCTACCCGGTGCTGATCGCGTTTCTGCTGGTCGGCGGCGCGGCGAACGGGCTGGCTCAGCTCGGTTCGAACCTGTCGCTGGCGCGATCGGTGGCCCGGAACCGGCAGGGGCTGGCGTTCGGCGTCAAGCAGGCCGCGGTGCCGGCCGCCACCCTGCTCGCCGGCTTGGCGGTACCCGTGGTCGGGCTCACGATCGGCTGGCGGTGGTCGTTCGCGCTGGCCGGAGTGGCCGTGTTGCTGGCCATGGCCGTGGTGCCGTCCGACCCGAACGGTGCGCGCAAGGCCGCCGGCGGGGACCACGATCGAGCCACCGCCGCGCTGATCGTGATGGCCGTGGCGGCCGCGCTCGGCGCCGGCACCGCGAACGCGCTGGGTGCGTTCCTGGTGGGCTCCGCGGTGGATCGCGGGGTCGCGGCGGGGCTGGCCGGGCTCACCCTCTCGCTCGGCGGTGCGGTCGGCGTGGTGGTCCGGGTGCTCGGCGGCTGGTTGGCCGACCGGCGGGACGGCGGTCACCTCGCGGTGGTCGGCGGCATGCTGGCCAGCGGTGCGGTCGGCCTGGCGCTGCTCGCGGTGCCGGCGGCGTGGGCGCTGGTGGTCGGCACGATCCTCGGGTTCGGTCTCGGCTGGTCGTGGCCGGGCGTGCTGACGTTCGCGGTGGTGCGCCTCAACCCGACCGCGCCGGCCGCGGCGACCGGGATCACCCAGGCCGGGGTCTATGCCGGCGGCGGTCTCGGTCCGCTCGCGTTCGGTGCGTTGGTGCACGTCACGTCGTATGCGGTCAGCTGGCTCGCGGCGGCCGTCACGATGGTGCTCGCCGCGCTGCTGATGCTGGTCGGCCGCGGGATGCTGATCCGCCGCCGCCGCGCGGCGACCCGCTGAACTTCCGTCGCTGGGCAGCGGCAAACCCGCTGGCCTTCCGCGCTCTGGGCGACATTTTCTCGGCTATAACCGAGAAAATGTCGCCCAGAGCGCGAGGGAATGGGGTCAGCTGGCGACTTCGGCGCGGTTGAGGGTGTCGATCAGGTCGCGTGCCTCGATCAGGCCGGTCAGGGCGGTGAGCAGGGCCGATGGATCGTCCGCCTCGACGCCGTCGGCCACCGGACCGCCGAGTTCGCGCAACAGCTGGGCCAGCTGGGCGCGCAGGTCGGTCTCGTCCGCCATGAAGGCTCCTTGTCTGCGCCGAAGTGTTCAGCGTATACCAGCATAAAATACCGTAAAACGGGCGTCAGTCGTGCCGGCCGGCGTGGCGGCCCAGGTACCAGCAGCCGTTGGACCAGGCCACGGTGAAGGCACGGACGAAGTCCGGCGGCGCGTCGACGGTCGCGATCTCGTTCCAGAGCGAGTCGAGATCGGTCAACGCCTGCTCGTACTCGACCTGGTCCGTCGCCCTGGCCGCGGCGAGTTCCTTGCACGCGCGCAGCAACCGGTCCAGGTCGTAGCTGGCGCGGACGCACTCGTCGACCGCAGGCACCCGCCACGCCACCGACTCGGGCCAGCCGGCGACCGCGCTCCGGGCCTGCCACGCCGCCAGCAGGGTGTGCTCGTCGTCGGTGAGGGCCACCTCGGGCACTGCGGGAGGCTCGGCCTCCTGGTGGCTCATCGGCATGGGGTTCCTCCCTCTTCGAGAACGTCCTCAGAGAGGTGACGCACGCCGGCCCGATCGGTGATGCGGAACGCGCTGTCGGCTGTCGGACACCCCACCGAGCCGCCCGGCCGCGAGCGCGCCTGCCCCTGAGCGCCGGACGCCCGAGCGCCCCCGGGCGGCGGTCACCGGGGGCGCTGTGCCCGTGCGGGCGGCGCGGTGCGGCGCGCCGCCCGCACGGAAATCAGGAGCCCGCGTCGGGACTCACGGCGTCGAGCAGGGCAGCCGGCAGGCCCTGCACCGAGACCGGCCGGAGGAACCGCCGGATCGACTCGCTGCCGACCGAGGTCGACCAGGACGCCGAGGTGGCGGGCCACGGTCCGCCGTGGTGCATCGCGTCGGCCACCGCGACGCCGGTCGGCACGCCGTTCCAGACGATCCGCCCGGCCCGGCTGACCAGCGCGGGAAGCAACGCCCTGGCGTCCTTGGCGTCGGCGTCGGTGCCGATCAACGTCGCGGTCAGCGTGCCTTCGAGGCGCCCGGCCAGCTCGGGGTACCCCGAGACAGGCGCGCGCACCAGGACGGTGGTCGGACCGAAGTGCTCCTCCAGCAGTGCGCCGGTGAGCGCCTCCACCGGCACCTCGATCGTGAACGCCCGGGCCACCCCGTCGGCGGCGTCGGTCGCCGGCGGCGTGACGGCGGCGTGCTCGATCTCGCCGGCCTCCCTGGCCCACGCGATGTGCGCGTCGGCCATCCCGTCGGTGAGCATCGGGTGCGGCGGGGTCGCGGCGACCGCGGCGGCGACCGCGGTGGCCAGCGCCTGGCCGGCCTCGTCGTCCGGGACCACGATCAGCCCCGGCTTGGTGCAGAACTGGCCAGCCGAGCCGACCACGGAGGCCGCGAGGGTCTCCGCCCAGCCGGCGTCCTGGGCCGCGTCGGGCAGCACGAAGATCGGGTTCAGGCTGCCCATCTCGGCGTAGACCGGGATCGGGTCGGGGCGTGCGGTGGCCGCCTCGAGCAGCGCACGACCGCCGCGGAGCGAACCGGTGAAACCGACCGCCTTGATCTCGGGGCTGCGCACCAGCGTGATCGAGGTCTCGGGCTTACCGCCCTCCACGAGCGCGAGGATGCCCTCGTCCGCGCCGGATGCCGTCACGGCGCGGACGAGGGAGCTGATGAGCGCTCGGGACGTCGCCGGCTGCGCCGGGTGGGCCTTGACCACCACGGGGCACCCGGCGGCCAGCGCGGAGGCGGTGTCGCCGCCGGCCACCCCGAACGCGAACGGGAAGTTGGACGCGGCGAAGACCGCCACCGGACCGATCGGTACCGCCACCGCGACCAGGTCGCTGCCGCCGGGCGCGGCACCGGGGGAGGAGCGGTTCTCGGCGTGCCGGCCGGCGGCGACGAAGTCACCGAGCATCCGGAGCTGACCGGTGGCGCGGGCCAGCTCACCCTTGAGCCGAGGCTCGGTCAGGCCGGTCTCGTCGCCGGCCAGCGTGAGCAGCGTCTCGGCGTCGCTCTCCAGCGCCTCCGCCATGGCGTGCAGCAGGTCACGGCGGCGATGCGCCGGCCACTCGGCGTACGTCGCCGCGGCGGCGCCGGCCGCGGCGGTCAGCCGGGCGATCTCCTCGGCCGGGGTGTCGACGAGTTGGCTGGGCGAGGTCACGGGGCTTCTCCTAGGTTCGCTGCGGTCAGTGCTCGAGCCACGTTCCGCTCGTTCCGGTTGTTCATGCGGTCTCCCGCACCGGCGCGCGCTCGGTGAACTGGCGGATCAGGCGTTGCCGGTCCCGTGGTGCGAGCCCGAGGTGGTACAGGTGCAGCTCGTCCGCCCCGGCCGCGGCCAGCCGGTGCACGTGGGCCGGGATCTCGGCCGGGTCGAACGGGGCGAGCGTGGTGACGTACGCGCCGACGCTGACCCGGTCGGGCGCCAGCGAGCGCGCGGTGCTCACCAGCTCGGCCGTGGCCGGGCCGGTGGGCCAGCACGGTACCAGCACAGCATCCACATCGGACAGTGCGGAGGTGGTGAGGCCTGGCGACGGGCCGGTGGCCCAGGGATCGGGCTGGCCGTGCAGGGTGATCCGGCCGACCGGTGGCAGCGCTTCCAAAATACGGCGTCGCAACGAGTCGGAGGCGGCGTGCCGAGCGTCCAGGATCGCGTCCGCGACCTCGGCGCCGAGCAGCGACTCCGGCGAGGAGTTCTCGGGCGCCTTGCCGTCCCGCAGCGCCAGCACGGCGGTCCGCAGGCTGGCCACCACCTCGCGGGCCTCCAACCCGCGCCGGCGCCAGGCCTGCCGGCAGGCGCGGCAGCAGCACACGGCGAGCAGCCGGGCGGCGGCCGCTCCCCACGCGCCGTCGGTCTTCTCGTGGTGGCCGATGTGGGCCAGACCCATCTGGCCGCACGCCTCCAGCGAGACGCCGTCCACGTCCACGCCGCGGATCGCCTCGGCGGCGAGCGTCGCGGCGTACTCGCGGACCTCACCGTGCCGGGGGCACAGCGCGTACGGGTAGGAGTCGCCGAAGCAGTTGACCACCGCGACGTCCGGGTGGGCCTGACCGAGCCGGCAGTTGTGGGTCAGCACGATCCAGGCCGTGACGCCGATTCCCGCCCGGCGCAGCGTGTTGGCGGCCTCGGCGAACGGATCGGCCACGTCCACCCAGTCCGCCGGCACCGGGGTGAGCCGCCGGTCGGCCCAGATCACCGGGCGGACCGGCCGGTAGAGGGCGGACCGGTGCGCGTTGACGAGCTGGTGCCGGGGATGGAAGGGCGTGGCGGCGCGGGTCGTGTGATAGCTGGCCGCGAGCACCACGTCGGTGAGCCCGAGGTCGGTGACCCGGCCGGCGAAGTCCGGGTCGCCGACGACGTCCCACGGGTACGCGTAGCCGAAGCGGCGCTGGAAGGGCTCGGACATCGGACTCACCATCGCGGCAGCCTCTTCTGGTACTCGGGCTGGAACCTCCGCATGTATCCGGTGTCGTCCCGTTGGCGAATTCCACATCGCTGGTACTCCTCGTGCATCCGGGCGAGGGCATCCCGGTCGAGTTCGACCCCGAGGCCGGGCGAGTCGGGCACCGGCACCGCACCGTCGACGAAGCGCAGTACGCCAGGCTCGATCACGTCCACTCCGGACTGCCAGGGAGTGTGCGTGTCGCAGGCGTACGCCAGGGTCGGCGTCGCCGCGGCGAGATGGGTCATCGCCGCGAGCGAGATGCCCAGGTGGCTGTTGGAGTGCATCGAGAGTCCGATGCCGAAGGTTTCGCAGATGCCGGCCAGCCGCTGGGAGGCGCGCAGGCCGCCCCAGTAGTGGTGGTCGGAGAGGATCACGCCCACCGAGCCGAGCGCCACGGCCTCCGGGATGTCCGCGAAGCTCACCACGCACATGTTGGTGGCGAGCGGCATCGGTGCACGGGCGGCGACCTCGCCCATGCCGGGGTTGCCGGGAGTCGGATCCTCCAGGTACTCCAGCAGCCCGTCGGTCTCCTCGGCGACCCGGATCGAGGTCTCCACGGTCCAGGCCGTGTTCGGGTCGAGCCGCAGCGGATGGTCGGGGAACGCCGCCCGCAGGGCCCGGATGGCCGCGATCTCCTCGTCGGGCGGGAAGACACCGCCCTTGAGCTTGATCGAGCCGAAGCCGTACTCGGTCACCATCTTCTTCGCCTGCGCGACGATGCCGTCCGGGTCCAGCGCCTCGCCCCAGCCGTCGGGCTCGGCGCCGGGGTGGCCGCCCCACTTGTAGAACAGGTACGCGCTGTAGGGCACGCTGTCGCGCACCTTGCCGCCGAGGATCGTGTGCAGCGGCCGGCCGGTGGCCCGTCCCTGCAGGTCCAGGAAGGCCACCTCGAAGGCGGACACCACCCGGGCCAGCGTCTTCTGCGGACTGGAACCCCCGGTCAGGCCGTGCGCGTCGGGCGCGTCGACCTGACCGAGCGACTGCGCGACCCGGCGGGTGAGGCCGTTCAGGTCGAACGGATCGAGGCCGGTCAGCGTCGCCGCGGCGGTGCGCACCAGTTCCAGGTGCGCCGCGTCGCCGTAGGTCTCGCCGAGGCCGACCAGGCCGTCCCCGGCGTTCACCTCGATGATCGTCCGCAACGCCCAGGGCTCGTGCACGCCCGAGGAGTTGAGCAGCGGCGGGTCGGGGAAGGCGATCGGGGTGACCACCACCCCGGTGACGGTGAACCCGCTGGCCGGCTCGGACATCAGCTGGCTGCCTTCAGCGCGAGGGCGGACCGGCCGGCCGCGATGATGTCGGCCAGTCGTGCCACGTGCTCGGCGGTCGGGTCGACCAGCGGTGGCCGCACCCCGCCCATGTCCAGCCCGGTGAGCCGGGAGCCGGCCTTGACCAGCGCCACCGCGTATCCCGGCACCTCGTCCCGGAGGGCCGCGAACGGCAGGTAGAAGTCGGCCAGCAGTCGGGTGATCGTCGCGCCGTCCCCGACCTCGACCGCGTTGAAGAAGGCGGTCGCGATCTCCGGGACGAACGTGAGCACCGCGGAGGAGTACGGCGCCACGCCGATCGCCCGGTACGCCTGGGCGGAGAGCTCGGCGGTCGGCAGCCCGTTGAGGAAGCTGAACGACTCCGCGCGAGGGTGGCCGGAGGTGCGGACCGCGGTGACGATCCGCAGCATCGCGTCCACGTCGCCGATGCCGTCCTTGATCCCGATCACGTTCGGGGAGTCCAGCAACGCCACCGCGGTCGACGGGGAGAGGATCGCGTTGGCGCGCTGGTAGACGACGATCGGCAGCGGCGAATCGGAGGCGACGTACTCGATGTGCCGGGCCAGCCCGGCCGGCGTCGAGGAGACCAGGTACGGCGGGAGGAGCAGGATCCCGTCGGCGCCGGCGTCGGCCGCCGCGTCGACGAAGCCACGGGCGGTGCCGGGACCGCCGCCCGCGCCGGCGAACACCGGCACCCGGCCGGCCACCACCTTGGTCGCGGTGCGCACCACGTCGGCGTACTCGGAGGCGGTCAGACCCGTGAACTCACCGGTCCCGCAGGCGACGAAGAGCGCGGTCGGGCCGGCCGCGAGCTGGCGGCTGACGTGCTCGGCGAGCACGTCGAGGTCGACCTTGTCGTCAGTGGTGAACGGGGTGAGTGGGAAGGACAGCAGGCCGTCGAGGCGCATCGGAAACCTTTCTGTTTTGCGCCGGACCAGGCGTGGGTGGGTTGAGTCCGGACGCAACGGCGTTAGTGGGCGAGCCGTGAGGGGCTGGGCTGGCGTCAGCCCTTCACCGCTCCCGAGGTGAGGCCACGCAGGAACGAACGTTGGAACGCGAGGAACGCGATGACCGACGGGAGCAGGGCCATCAGTGAGCCGGCGAGCAGCACGCCGATACCGACCTCTTCGTCGGTGCGGAGCGTGCGTAGTGCGAGTGGCAGCGTGTACTGCTCGTTGTCGGTGGCGACGAGCAGCGGCAACATGTACTGGTCCCAGATCATGGCGAACCCGAAGATGCCGATCACGCCCAGCGCCGGCCGGCACAGCGGCAGCACCACGGACCAGAAGATCCGCAGTTCGCCGGCACCGTCGATGCGGGCCGCCTCTTCCAGCTCGATCGGGATGTCCTTCATGAACTCGGTCATCACCAGGATGGAGAAGCCCCAGGCGGTGACGGGGACGATCATGCCGGTGAGCGTGCCGATCAGGTTCACGTGCACGATCGGTACGTCGGACAGGACCAGCGACAGCGGGATCGCCAGCACCTCCTCGGGCAGCATCATCGTGCCGAGGAACGCCAGCATCACCATCGACGAGCCGACGAACTTCTTCCGCGCCAGCGCGTACGCGGCCAGGATGCTGACCAGCACCTGGAGCAGAAGTCCGACGCCGACCACCGTGAACGAGTTGAACAGGTAGAGCAGTACGTCACGTTCGATCGCCACCCGGAAGTTCTCCAGGGTGAACGAGTCCGGGATGACCGTGAGCCTGGTCGGATCGGAGATCGGGATGAACGCCCCGACCATGATCGCGAGCAGCGGGCCGGCGAAGATGAAGACCAGCAGCCCGTAGAGCACGGTCTTGGCGAGGATCGCGAACGGTCCGCGCCTGGTGTCGAGGCCGAGCGCGGTGTCGACCCCGGTGGTGGGGCTCTTGCGCTGGCGCTCCTTGGACTGCTGCGGCAGCGTGGCTGTCATCGGTTCGCTCCTCGGCGACGCAGTACCTGGACGACGATCGTGAGGGTCGCGGTGGCGATCAGCAGTACGACGGAACCTGCCGAGGCCACCCCGAGTTCACCGCTGCGTTCCAGCCCGAGTTTGTAGATCAACGTCATCAGCACTTCGCTGGAGCCGTTCGGCCCACCGTTGGTCAACAGGAAGACCTCGGTGAAGACCCGCAGGCCACGGATAGCGGCCAGGGTGAGCAGGATCGCGAAGACCGGTCGGAGCGCCGGGAACGTGACGTGCCAGAGGCGGCGCCAGACGCTCGCGCCGTCCACCGATGCGGCCTCGTACAACGCCCTGTCCACGCCGGCCAGGCCGGCGAGGAAGATCATCATGTCGTAGGGGGCGCCCTTCCAGATCCCGACCGCCATCACCGAGTTGAGCGCGGTGTCGGCGGAATTGAGGAACTGGGAGGGCCCGAACCCGACCAACCCGAGGATCGCGTTGACCGCACCTTCCGAGGTGGGGTGGTAGAGAATCCGCCACACCTCGGCGACCACGGCCATCGCCGCGACCACCGGCAGGAACACCGCCGAACGTACGAACCAGAGGTGCCGGGTCTGCCCTTCCAGTAGCAGAGCCAGCACCAGCCCGAGCACGATCGACCCGACGGTGGTTCCCACAGCCAGCACGATGGTGTGCCAGATGGCCTGTTGGAACGCCTCGTCGGAGACGACCTGCTCGTAGTTGGCCCCGCCGACGTTCTGGTCGCCCAGGAACGGCTGGACCTTCTGGAAGCTCATCTCGATCATCCGGACGAGCGGTACGAACTTGAACAGTGCGAACACGATGATCGCGGGTGCCAGGAACATCCAGGGCACCAGTTGACGGCGCCCCGATTCCAGGAGCCGGGCACGTCGCAGCCGGGATTCCGGTCTCCCGGAGTCCCCGGCGGCGCCGGACCGGCCCGGGCGGCGCCCGGTGGTCGGAGCCGCTGCGGCGGTCCGATCGGTAGTTGCCGCGTGCGGGCCGGTCGGCGTCATCAGGCCTTGATCCCCTGCTTCTCGAGTTCGGCGTCGAACTTCGTCGCCAGATCGTCCAAGCTCTTCTTCGGGTCAGCCGAGCAGTCCGCGGTCAGAGCGTTGATCGTGTCGGCGGACATCTGCCGGAACGGCGTCCAGTTCTTCACGACCGGGGAGTAGACCCCGTTCTCGTCGTACGCCTTCTGGAAGATGTCCCAGCGGGCGTCCTTGCGGGTGTCGGACATCTTCACCTTGGTGTTGACCGGCAGCCGGACGATGGGGCCGGCCTTGTCGCCGTCCATGCCGATCTCCTGGCCTTCAACCGAGGCGGCGTAGGCGGCGAACTTCTCCTGGCCGGTCTCGTTCTTCGAGCCCGCCATGAGGTAGACGTTCTCGCCCTCGGCCAGGACTCCAGAACCACCCGGTCCAGCGGGCGCGGGGACGATCTCGAACTTGCCGCCGACCGGGCTCTTGTCGAACCGGCCCATCACCTATGGACCGGTGAGGTAGATGCCGGCCTTGCCGGCCTCCCAGTACTGGTGCGACGTGTTCGTGTTGGCGGTCACCGAACCGGGCATGACGGTCTTGTTCTTGCAGAACTGGTCCTGGAACCAGGTGGCCGCAGTGACCGCCTCAGAGCTGTTCACCGTGGTCTTGAACTTGCCGTCCTCGGTCTTGAAGTAGTCGCCGCCGGCCTGGTACAGGTAGCTCGACCAGGACCAGGACGCGTAGCCACGCTCGGTGGCGTCCGGGATCACGAAACCGGCGGTGTCCTTCTTGCCGTTGCCGTCCGGGTCCTTCTCGGTGAACGCCTTGCCCAGCGCCGCCAAGTCCTCCCAGGTCTTCGGCTCCGGCAGACCGACCTTCGCGCGCCAGTCCTTGCGGATGAACAGCGCGAACGCCTGCGCGGACGTCGGGACGGCGTAGTACTTGCCGTCGATGGCCTTGGCGGCACTCCAAGCGCGGTCGGAGATGTCGCCGCCGCCTTCGATGTCGTCCTTCTTGACCTCGCGGACCAGGCCCTGATCGACCAGCGTGCCGACCTGCGCGGTGTCGTTGATGACGATGTCCGGCAGATCCTTCTGGCTGGCGCGCTGCTGGAGCTTGGTCTCGAAGCCGTCGAAGACCGCGACCACCTTGGTCGGGATCCCCGTCTTCTTCGTGAAAGCGTCAGCGAGCCGCTTCGACGTGACTTCCTGCTCGGAACCGGGCGTGCGGCGAGTCCAGATCTCCAGCGGCGACTTGTTGTCCTGCTTAGCCGCGGCCTTGTTGTCGGCGTCACTGCAGCCGGCACTGGTCACCATGACGGCGAGCAGAGTCACGAGTGCGGTCGTGACTCGAGGGTTTAACACGGGCCGTACCTCCAGTTCACATATGTGGATATGATCTCTCAGTCTGGAAGCTGTGTAGCAGGAAGGTAGCCGTCGCTATAGTGGCGGTCAACAGCTTCCGACCAGATAGGTGAACTGATGGGGCTACGCCTGCCCGCGCACCCCGATCTGACTCAGGACCGCCGGGCGGATGAGCCCGGGCTGGTCAAGTCGGCGGAGCGCACCGTCCGCATCCTCGAGACCCTGGCCGCGTCGCCGGTGCGTCTCACCCTCTCCGAGCTTCAAGATCGGGTGGGTTACCCCCGTTCGAGCCTGCACGCCCTCGTCCGTACCCTGCGGGAACTCAAGTGGATCGAGACCGACGACAGCGGCTCGGCCTTCGGCATCGGCCCGCACGCCCTGCTGTCGGGCACGGCCTACCTGGACAAGGACCCGGCACTCCCGTTCGCCTACGAGGTGCTGGAGGACCTGCGCGCCGAGATCGGCTACACAGTCCACTTCGCACGTCGGGACGAAGCGCACGTGCTCTATCTCGCCAGCCGGGAAAGTCGTGAGTCCACCCGCGTCGTTTCCCGGGTCGGTCGGCGGCTGCCCGCCCATCTCACCGCGCTCGGCCAGGCACTGCTCGCCGAACTGACCCGCGACGAGATCGACCTGATGGTCGCCGAGCCGCTGCAGGTGCTGACCCCCAACACGATCGCCGACCGGGCCCGCCTGCACGAGGTGCTGGACGAGGTGCGCGGCCGGTCCTGGGCATTCGAGCGCGAGCAGGGCACGGTCGGGGTCGCGTGCATCGCCTGCGTCGTCGACTACCGCATCCCGGCCACCGATGCGATCAGCTGCTCCATGCCCGCCGACCTTGCCGTCGGCGACGAACTCACCCGGGTCAGCGCGGCCGTGGTTCGCCACACCCGCCGGCTGTCCGCCACGCTCCGACGCGAAGGGATCCGATGACCCTCCTGCTCACCGGCTCGGCCGGCAAGCTGGGCCAACTGCTCCGACCCCGGCTGGTCCGCGACGGCCGGCCGCTGCGGCTGCTCGACATCGCCGAGCAAGCCCCGGCCGGTCCCGGCGAAGAGGTGATCACCGCCTCGGTGACCGATCCGGACGCGATGGCCGCCGCCTGCAAGGGCGTCGAGGCGATCGTGCACCTCGGCGGCATCAGCATGGAAGCGCCGTGGGACGAGATCCTCGCGGTCAACGTCGACGGCACCCGGACGTTGCTGGAGGCCGCCAGGGCCGAGGGCGTGCAGCGGATCGTGATCGCGTCCAGCAACCACGCGGTCGGGTACTACACCCGGGACGACGCACCGCCGGCCGGGCTGCCCGCCGATCTCCCGCCGCGGCCCGACACGTACTACGGGTTCAGCAAGGCCGCCATCGAGGCGCTCGGCCGGCTCTACCACGACCGGTACGGCATGGACGTGATCTGCCTGCGGATCGGCACCTGCTTCGAGAAGCCCGGCAGCCCGCGGGGCCTGTCCACCTGGATGTCCCCGGACGACGGTGCCCGTCTGGTCGAGGCCGCGCTGTCGGTCGAGCGGCCCGGATTCCGGCTGGTCTGGGGGGTCTCCCGGAACACCCGCCGGTGGTTCGACCTCGAGGCGGGCGAGGCGATCGGCTACCACCCGGTCGACGACGCCGAGAAGTACGCCGACGAGTACCTGAACGGGATCGAGCCCGACCTGACCGACCCGATCCACCACCTGGTCGGCGGCCAGTTCGTCGCCGTCCCGCTCGGCGACCGGATGTAACGGGGGCGGGGCGCGGCCTACGGGTCACGCCCTGCCGGAACCCTGCGGTTGGATCGCGCCCTCAGGGGGCGCGATCCAACCGCAGGGGTTTACTGCGCCGCCTCAGCCGAGCTGGGACCGGATGGCGTCCAGCGTGCGCATGATCGCGACCGTCTCGTCCAGCGGCATGACCGGGCTCTCCAGCTCACCGGCGCGCAGCCGGCCAGCCACCTCAGCGGCCTGGTACGTGTAGCCGTGACCGTCCAGCTCGACGGTGTGGGTCCACGGCTCGCCGCCGCTCGGATGCACGGTGAACGCGGTCGGCCGGAAGAACGGCGCGTGCACGTCGATCCGGCCCTTGGTGCCCAGCACGGTCGCGGCGACCGGTCCCTCGGCCTCCAGCGAGCAGTGCAGCAGGGCGACGGCACCGTTGCGGTAGCCGAGCAGGATGCCGGTGTTGGCGTCCACGCCGTTCGGTGCGAGACCGGCCACGGCGTGCACCTTGGCCGGCTCGCCGAGCAGCATCCAGGCGAACGACACCGGGTAGATGCCCAGGTCAAGCACTGCTCCGCCACCGAGTTCCGGGGCGAAGAGCCGATGCGTCGGGTCGTACGGGAACGAGAACGAGAAGTCGGCCGTGACCGACCGGACCTCGCCGATCACCCCGTCGACGACCAGCTCGCGCAGCCGCGTGACGGCCGGGTTGAACCGGGTCCACATCGCCTCCATCAGGAACCGGTTCTCGGCCCTGGCCACGGCGACCAGTTCCTCGGCCTCGGCCGCGGTGACCGTGAACGCCTTCTCGCAGAGCACCGCCCGGCCGGCCCGCAGGCAGAGCAGCGCGGCGGCGTGGTGGCCGGAGTGCGGGGTGGCCACGTAGATGACGTCCAGGCTGTCGTCGGCGGCCAGCTCGGCGTAGCTCGCGTACGCGCGGGCGATGCCGTAGCGCTCGGCGAACCGGCCGGCCGACTCCGCGGTGCGGGAACCGACGGCGGCGACCTGCTGGTCGGGCATCCGGAGCAGGTCCTCGGTGAACGTGGCGGCGATCCCGCCGGTGCCCAGGATGCCCCAGCGGATCGGGGGCGGAGTCTCGGTCATCCGCCCTTTCTACCCGGCCAGCCCCCGAGCCGGCACGGCCGGCCGCGCCAGCGCCGCCCCTGACCCGGCGCCCGCCGGGCACAAAACGGACTTGCGGGACTAACGTGGCTACGGACGCCCGGCGTAGGCACGTTAGTCCCGCAAGTCCGGTTCGGGAGGCGGGCGCGGGGCGGCCCGCGCCCGCCTCACCCCTCGCGGTTTGGGCGACATTTTCGGTGCTATAGCACCGAAAATGTCGCCCAAAGCGGCATGGGTAAGGATGGGGCGGTGACGGGGGAGCGGTTGGCGCGACGGCTCGGGGTGACCGACGCGGTCGTGATCGGGCTCGGTTCGATGCTCGGTGCGGGCGTGTTCGTGGCATACGCGCCGGCCGCCCGGGCCGCCGGTGGGATCGGCGTGCTGCTGGCGCTCGCGCTGGCCGCACTGGTCGCGTACTGCAACGCCACCTCATCGGCCCGGTTGGCCGCTCGCTACCCGGAGTCCGGCGGGACGTACGTGTACGGCCGGGAGCGGCTGGGCGACCGCTGGGGCTTCCTCGCCGGCTGGGCGTTCGTGGCTGGGAAGACCGCCAGCTGCGCGGCCATGGCGCTGGCGATCGGGGCGTACGCGGTGCCGGACCACGCCCGACTGGTCGCGGTGGCGGCGGTGGTCGTGCTGACCGCGGTGAACGCCGGCGGGATCACCAGGACCGCGCGGCTGACCAGGGTGCTGGTGGTCGTCACGCTCGGCGTGTTGGCGCTGGTCGTGGTGGCCGGGCTGACCGCCGGCGAGCCGTCGCTGGCCACGTTGGACGACGCCGGCGCGCCCACGGTCGGCGGCGTGCTGCAGGGGGCCGGACTGCTGTTCTTCGCGTTCGCCGGGTACGCCCGGATCGCCACGCTCGGCGAGGAGGTGCGCGATCCGGAGCGGACCATCCCCAGGGCGATCCCGCTGGCGCTCGGCCTCGTGCTGGCGATCTACGCCGTGGTGGGAGTGACCGCGCTGGCCGTGCTCGGGCCCGGACGCCTGGCCGCCTCGGCGACGCCGCTCGCTGACGTGGTCGCCGCCGCCGGCGTGCCCGCACTCACCGGCGTGGCCCGCGCGGGCGCCACGGTGGCCGTGGTCGGCGTGCTGCTCGCGCTGATCGCGGGGATCGGGCGCACCGCGCTGGCGATGGCCCGGCGCGGCGACCTGCCCCGGGCGCTGAGCGCGGTGGCGCCACGGCACCAGGTGCCGCTGCGGGCCGAGCTGGCGGTGGCGGCCGTCGTGATCGTGCTGGTCAGCCTGGCCGATCTGCGCAGCGCGATCGGCTTCAGCAGCTGCACGGTGCTGGTCTACTACGCGGTGACCAACGCCAGCGCGTTCACCCTCGGACCGGATCGGGACCGCAGGCTGCCGGTTCGCGCGGTCGCCGTACTGGGCCTGGCCGGCTGCCTGCTGCTCGCCGCGAGCGTGCCGTGGCAGAGCCTGACCGCCGGCGCCGCCGTACTGACCGTCGGCATCGCGGCCCGTGAACTTCTGTTGCGGTTCAAATCCGCCCGTGAAGGGCGGATTTGAACCGCAACGAGTGTCAGAGCGGCTTCCGCTCCCAGTCGCCGTCGACCATGATCCCCTCGACCTCGAGGTCGGCGTCCAGGACCAGCAGGTTGGCGACCAGCCCGGTGCAGAGCGAGCCGACCTCGTTGGCCAGCCCGAGCACCCGCGCCGGGGTGGCGGAGAGCGCGGCCACCGCGTCCACCATCGGCACGCCGGCGTTCACCACCCGGCGCAGCGCCGAGTCCAGGGTGAGCGTGCTGCCCGCGATCGCCTGGGTGCCCTCCAGCAGCGCCACGCCGTTCTGCACGTGGACCATCTGCGGGCCGAGGGCGTAGGTGCCGTCCCGGGCGCCGGCGGCGGCCATCGCGTCAGTGATCATCGCGACCCGGCCGGAGCCGACGTGCCGGAACACCATCGCGGTGACCGCGTCGTGCAGGTGCACGCCGTCGGCGACCAGCTCGACCACCGCGTCCGGGTGTTCCAGCAGCGCCGCGACCGGACCAGGCTCACGGTGGTGCACGCCGCGCATGCCGTTGAACAGGTGCGTCGCGAGCCGGGCGCCCGCCTCCAGACCGGCCAGGGTCTGGTCGTAGGTGGCGTCGGTGTGGCCGATCGCGGCGACCGCGCCGGCGTCCACGATCCGCCGGATCAGGTCCACCGCTCCCGGTAGTTCCGGCGCGATCGTCACCTGCCGGACGTGCCCGCGGGCGGCCGTCAGCATCCGGTCCAGTGCCGCCGGGTCGGGCGCCAGCAAGCTGGCCGGATCCTGGGCGCCGCAGCGGATGTGCGACAGGAACGGCCCCTCCAGGTGGATCCCGGCGATGTGGCCGTCGTCGGCGAGGTCGGCGAGGGTCGCCGCGCCCCGCTCGATGTCGGCCAGCGGTGCGGTGAGCAGGCTGGCCAGCGTGGTGGTGGTGCCGTGGGCCCGGTGCAACGCGAGCGCGCCCAGCGCCTCGTCCGGGTCCCCCGAGGTGAGGCTCTTCCCGCCACCGCCGTGCACGTGCAGGTCGATGAACCCCGGCATCACCCAACGACCGCCGAGATCGATCTCCTCGTGGCCGTCCGCGCGCGGCGGGCGGGCGGTCGCGCCGGTGCCGATCGCGGTGATCCGGCCGTGCGTGACGGCGATCCAGCCGTCCTCCACGACACCGGTCGGCAGCACCAACCTGGCCGAGTGCAGCACGCTCATGAGTCCACCTCGCTGCGCTCGGCAGCCCCAAGAGCGGGGCAGCTGTACTGATTGGTTCGCTCGCTCCGCTTGCTCACGAGCCCACCTCGCTGCGCTCGGCAGCCCCACGAGCGGGGCAGCTGTACTTACCGGTTCGCGCGTTCATGACCGGCTCCTGTCGTTGTCGCCGAGTTCGCGTTCGCCGATCAGGTCCCAGCCCAGCAGGGCCGCACCGAGTGAACCGGCGGCGTCGCCCAGTTCGGCGCGGACCAGGCGGGGAGCCTGGTGGAAGGTGAGGCGGCTGGTCAGCGCGGTGCGCAGCGGGGCGAGCAGCGTCTCGCCGGCGTCGCCGACCCCGCCGCCCATCACGACCAGTCCGGGATCCAGCAGAACCGTGACGTTGGCCAGCGCGTCGGCCAGTGCCTCGACGGCGTCCGCCCAGACCTCGGCGGCCACCGCGTCGTCGGTGCCCACCCGGCCGGCGACCTCGGCCGCGGTCACCACGGCGTCTCCGCCCACCCGCGCCGCGTAACGGCGAGCGATCGACGAGCCGGAGGCGAGGGTTTCCAGGCAGCCACGCGAGCCGCAGGAGCACGGTTCGCCGCCGGGCCGGACCACCATGTGGCCGACCTCGCCGGCACCGCCGTTCGCGCCGGAGACCGTGCGGCCGTCGAGCACGATCGCGCCGGCGATGCCGGTACCGATGGGAAGGAAGAAGAACTGCCGGTGGCCACGCCCGGCGCCCAGCCGGGATTCACCGATCCCGCCCGCCCTGACGTCATGGCTCACCGCGACCGGCAGCCCGGTGCGCTCGACCACCAGCTTGCGCAGCGGCACGTCCCGCCAGCCGATGTTGGCCGAGTAGACCGCGATGCCGTTGGCCTCGTCGACGATGCCGGGCACCGCCACGCCGAGCGCGCACGGGGTCAGCTGGCGGTCGGTGGCCGCGATGGTCAGGTCGGCGGCGAAGTCGACCATGGCCGCCACGACGGCGTCCGGTCCCTCCTCGCGGAAGGTGGGGCGGCGGTCGGTGTGCAGCACGGTGCCGTCGGTGGCGGTCAGCGCCGCCTTCATCACGGTGCCCCCGACATCGAGGCCGATAGCGCAGTCCACGGGCGGACCCTCGATCCTGGTCAGCGCTGCTGGCTGGCGCGGGAGAGCGGCGCGCGGCCGCTCACGACGGCGCGGCAGGCGGCACGGGGAATGGCGGCACGGGTGGCGAGGATGGCCGGCGAAGGCATTGGCTGCTCCGATCGATGTCGACAACTGCGCGGGGCTCCGCGCAGTGCGACAGGCATCGGCCCATGCCTGGACGCGGGAGCCGGTGGGCTCCTCGCGTTTCCAAATGATGCATGAGACTGAGGTCCGGTGCAACGAACCCGTAATTGTAGTGCGGCGCGTCACTCGGCACCGGATGCACGAATCACCGCTTTGCCTGGGCGAAGCCCGGTTTCAGGACGTGAAATGCCCAGATTTCGCGCCAATGAGGACTCAGATCGGCTCCCGGGCTTGACTAAGAGAGCCTAAAGGTCTAGACCAATATCTGCGGCGGTCGGCTCTTCTGGCTGGTCGCTGTACCGATTGGACTAGTGAGCACGTTCTGGTGCGGTCTCCGCCAGGACTCGCGGCCTCGGCCGTGCGGTGGACGGCCCTTCACCGCGCGGGGGAGCCCGCCGGGTTCTCGGTCGAGGACCGGCCGCCGGTATCCGTATCTCGGCGGAGTACCCACCATTTCACGTCCGTGAGTACCGCGTGACGGCGAGTGGTGGGGCGATGGCTGGCGCGCAATTGTCGGGGTGACCCGATAGAGTTGCCGCGGTTGCGAGGCCCCGTGTGGCGCCCGTTGCCCGCAGGCACAGCGTGTTGTAATGGCGCTGAATCACAGCGATGTGATTCGCCGTTCGCCAGAGCCAGGACAAGTTCGAGGAGCGAGATGGACGCCACCAGCGTGGTCAACCCGCTGCCCGCGGAGTCGGCGGCGGCGACTGACGAGGGCGGCCTCACCCGGCGCGAGCGGGAGATCCTCTCGTTCGAACGGCAGTGGTGGAAGTACGCCGGCGCCAAGGAGCAGGCCGTCAAGGATCTGTTCGACATGTCGGCCACCCGGTACTACCAGGTGCTCAACGCGCTGATCGACCGTGACGAAGCGCTGGAGCACGATCCGATGCTGGTCAAGCGCCTCCGCCGGCTCCGTGCCGCACGGCAGCGCGCCCGCTCGGCCCGCCGCCTCGGGATGCAGGCCTAACCCCAGCTCACCCGCTTTGGGCGACATTTTCTCGGCTATAGACCGAAGATGTCGCCCAAAGCGCGTTAGGGGCGCGTCGCCCGGACGGCGATGGGTGCCCGCACGGGTCAGGTGGGCTGGTGTTCCTCGGCGTAGGCGGCCAGCCAGGCGACCTGGGCCGGGGTCGAGCGACGGCCGGAGCCGTTCCTTCGCGGCCTTCACGTGGGCACTGCTCACCGACGCGCTCTCCATCGACTCGCGCATCGCGCCGAGCGCCGCCTCCCGGATCAGCGCCGCACAGTCCGCCGCCGAGTAGCCGTCCAGCTCGGCGCCGAGCGCGACCAGGTCGACGTCCGGCGCGAGCGGCACCGCACGGGACGGCCGCCTTCAGGATCGCGGCCCGAGCCTCGGCGTCCGGCGGCGGCACGTACACCAGCCGCTCCAGCCGTCCGGGGCGCAGCAGCGCGGGATCGACCAGGTCGGGCCGGTTGGTCGCGCCGATCACGACCACGTTCCGCAGCTCCTCGACGCCGTCGAGCTCGGTGAGCAGCGCGGCGACCACGCGATCGGTGGTGCCGCCGTCGGTGGCCTGACCGCGGATCGGCGCCAGCGCGTCGATCTCGTCCAGGAAGATCAGCGTCGGCGCGGCCTCCCGGGCCCGGCGGAACAGCTCCCGCACCGCCCGCTCGCTCTCGCCGACCCACTTGCTCAGCACCTCGGCGCCCTTGACCGACAACACGTTCGCCTGCCCGGAGCCGGCGAGCGCCTTGACCAGGTACGTCTTGCCGCAGCCGGGCGGCCCGTAGAGCAGCACGCCGCGCGGCGGCTGAACACCGAGGCGGGCGAACGTGTCCGGGTAGGCCAGCGGCCAGAGCACGGTCTCGGTCAGCGCCTGCTTCACCTCGACCATGTCGCCGACGTCGTCCAGGCTCACCTTCGCGACCTGCAGCGTGGACTCGGCCATCGAGGTCGGCCGGACCACCTCCAGCGCCGCGTCGAAGTCCGCCTTGGCGACCTGCGGGGTGGGGTCGTCCTTCTGCCGCATGCGCGGCCCGCACGCCGGCCTCGCGGACCAGCGCCAGCAGGTCGGCGGCGACGAAACCGGGGGTCCGGGACGCCACGTCCTCCAGCGACACGTCCTCGTCCAGCGGCACCGAGCGGATCAGCACGTCGAGCAGCTGACGGCGGTGGCCGGAGTCGGGCAGCGGCACCACGATCTGGTGGTCCAGCACGCCCGGCCGGCGCAGCTGCGGGTCGACCGCCTCGGGCCGGCTGGTCGTGCAGACCACGGCCACGCCGGCCGCGACCGCCTTGGTGATCTCCTCGATCAGCACGGTCGCCAGCGGGCCGGCCTTCTCCCGGGGCGCCAGCGCCTCCACGTCGGTGATCAGCACGACCGCCGGGCCGCCGCGGCGCGCACCCGCGATCGCGTTGCGCAACGTGCTGGCCGCGCCGTCGTTGGTGAGCGCGGCGAGCGACGGCGCCCAGAGCGGCACCACCCGGGCCTTCACCGCCGCGGCCACGGCCTGGACCAGCGTGGACTTGCCCGAGCCGGCCGGGCCGGTGACCAGCGACGCCGAGCTGGGCGGTGGTGCCGAGCCGGTCCAGCACCTCGCGGTGGTGGAAGCCGAGGTCGAGCAGCTCGGTGAGGTGGGCGGCCTGGGTCTGCACGCCGGCCAGGTCCTCGACGTTGGGCACGGTCGGCTCGGCGGCGGCTCGGGTGGCCTGGCCGTGGGCCGGCGCGGGGGTGGCGCTGTCCGCGGTGGCGGCGCCGTCCCGCCAGCGCACCACGGTGTCCATGGTGACCAGCGCGGCCTCGCCCGGATCGGCGTCGGTCACCGTGAGCAGCACGGTCGTCCAGCCCATGCCGACGGTGTTGTGCAGGCTCCGCCGGGCCGCCTCGACCAGCTGGCGGTGGCTCTGGGCGGGCGCCACGTCCTGGGGGAGCAGCGAGACGTTGTCGTCGACGGTCACGACCTTGCCGAGCAGCGCGAGCCGCAGCATCTCCGGCGTGACCACCGCGACGATCTCCGCCTCGCCGGCCACCGTGACCGAGCGGGCCGCCCGGACCGGTGCCGGCTCGATCGTCACCTGCGCGCCGCTGCGGATCCCCAGGTTGCCGAGGGTCACGTCGTCGGCCAGCAGCAGGCCGCGCGAGGACGAGTCGTCCGCGAGTGCCGCGATGCCGGCCGTGGTGCGACCAGCCGTGAGCAGCACCGGCTCGCCGGGTTCCACGTCGAGCGCGGCCAACACCTCGCGATGGAGCCGGACCACGCCGCGCCGGGCGTCGAGCGTTGCCGGGCGGAGGCTGGCGGTGAGGGTGAGCTGTCGGTCGGTCACCTCGGCAGCGTATCGGCCACCCGCCCGTGCCGAGCCGTGGTGGCGCCCTGCCCGCGATCACGCTGAATGGCCACAGCTCGATGCTGAGACCCCGCTGAGAGTCCCTGCGGTCCGGGCAGGTCGCCGCCGTACCGTGAGCAGGGTGACCGAATCCGCACCGCAGTCGAGCGGCAGCGTTGCCCGAACCTGGTGGGGACGGCTTCGCCGTGGCGTCACCCCGCGTCGGGCTTTCTCGGCTTTCCTGGTGATGACCCTGCTCGGTGCGGTGATCACCTGGGTGAACTGGGACTCGGGCGAGCCGTACCGCACCGAGAACCGGATGCTCACCGTCCGGTCCGGGCCTGACCGGGACGAGCCGGTCGAGCTGGACACCGCGCTGTACATCCCGCAGAGCGCGTCGAAGGACGATCCGGTGCCGGCGGTGATGCTCGCGCACGGTTTCGGCGGCACCAAGCTCAGCGTCGCGGAGAGCGCCAAGGAACTCGCCGGCCGCGGGTACCTCGTGCTGACCTGGAGCGCCCGGGGCTTCGGCAAGTCCGGCGGCACCATCTCCCTGGACGATCCCGATCACGAGGTGAACGACGCGCGCGCGCTGCTCGACGTGCTGGCGGCCCGGCCGGACGTGGCCGAGAACAGCCCCGGTGACCCGAGGGTCGGCGTGGTCGGCGGCTCCTACGGTGGCGCGCTGACCATGCTGCTGGCCGCCGCCGACCGCAGGGTGGACGCGATCGTCCCCCAGATCACCTGGCACAACCTGGCCGACGCGTTCTTCCCGGACGCCACCGGCAACGGTGCCGAGGTCGGCGTCTTCAAGCGCAACTGGGCCGGCCTGTTCTTCGGCAGCGGCAGCGGGATCGACGCGGCCACCCTGCTCGGCCGTGGCGACGACGCCCCGCCGCCGGTCCAGAACGTCCAGTGTGGACGCTTCAGTCAGCAGATCTGCGACTTCTACCTCCAGGTCGCGACGACCGGCCGGGCCACGCCGGAGGCCGTCGAGCTGCTGGAGAGCCGCAGCCCGGCCCGGGTGCTGGACAAGATCAAGGCACCCACGCTGCTGATCCAGGGCCAGGCCGACACCCTCTTCCCGCTGGCGGAGGCCGACCGGAACGCCAAGGGCATCGCCGCCAACGGCACCCCCGTGAAGGTCGCCTGGTACTCCGGCGGCCACGACGCCACCGGCTCGGACGCCGACACCGACCGCACTAAGTTCCTCACCCTGCAGTGGCTGGACCACTACGTGGCAGGCAAGGGCGACGCACCCGCGAAGACCTTCACCTACAGCAAGCCGGGCGGGATCAGCGTCCGGACCAGCCGGGCCACCACCCTGACCTACCGCACCGACGAGTACCCCGGCCTGGACGGCGACCGGCCGGCGACCGTGCTCCCGCTGCGCGGCACCGCCCAGGAGGTCGCCAACCCACCGGCCGGCACGCCCGCGGCGATCTCGTCGCTGCCCGGCGTCGGCCAACTCGCCTCGCTGGTCGGCGGTGCGTCGCTCGACGTGCCCGGCCAGTACGCGACCTTCGACAGCGAGCCGGTGCGGCAGGCGGTCGAGGTGGTCGGCGCGCCCACGGTGCGGATCCGGGCCTCGTCGCCGACCGGTGAGGCCGTGCTCTTCGTCAAGCTCTACGACGTGGGCGGGCAGCGGCCCGTGCTGATCCAGAGCCTGATCGCGCCGGTCCGGCTGGCCGCGCTGCCGGAGCAGATCGACGGCGCCGCTCCGGTCACGGTGACGCTGCCCGCGATCGCGCACCGGTTCGAACCCGGGCACCGAGCCCGGATCGTCGTGGCGACCTCCGACCAGGGGTACGCCACTCCGGCCGACCCGGCGATCTACCGCGTCGCGATCGACGGCCCGCTCGAGCTGCCGGCCGTGGAGGCCAGCCCGGTCGCCGGCGTGGCCACCGTGTGGCGCTGGGTGCTGGCCGGGCTGATCGCGCTGGTGGCGCTGGGCGTGACCGCCGCGGTGCTGATCACCCGACGCCGGCACCGGCGGATCGACCGCACGGTGGTCGCCGAGGCCGCGGACACCCCGCTGGTCATCCGCGGTCTGCGCAAGGCGTACGGCGACGGCTACCTCGCGGTCCGCGACCTGTCGTTCCGGGTCGAGCGTGGCCAGGTGGTCGGGCTGCTCGGTCCGAACGGAGCCGGCAAGACCACCACGCTGCGGATGCTGATGGGGCTGATCCAGCCGACGGCCGGCGAGATCCTGGTCTTCGGCCACCACGTCTCCTCCGGCGCCCCGATCCTGAGCCGGCTCGGCGCGTTCGTCGAGGGGTCCGGCTTCCTGCCGCACCTCTCCGGCGCCGACAACCTGCGGCGGTACTGGCAGGCCACCGGCCGCCCGGCGGCGGACGCCCATGTCGAGGAGGCGCTGGAGATCGCCGGCCTCGGCGCCGCGATCGACCGCAAGGTCAAGGCGTACAGCCAGGGCATGCGGCAGCGGCTGGCGATCGCGCAGGC
The DNA here is from genome assembly GCA_963746095.1 of uncultured Actinomycetota bacterium. GTDB lineage: Bacteria > Actinomycetota > Actinomycetes > Mycobacteriales > Cryptosporangiaceae > CAVVAL01. The sequence goes on from CAVVAL010000002.1 coordinate 516,377, forward strand.
CATGCTCGGCCTTCCCGACCTGCTGGTACTCGACGAACCCACGAACGGGCTCGATCCGCCGCAGATCCGGGAGATGCGCGAGGTGCTCCGCCGGTACGCCGACGGACACCGCACGGTGCTCGTCTCCAGCCACCTGCTGGCCGAGGTGGAGCAGGTGTGCAGCCACGTCGTGGTGATGCACAAGGGCGAGCTGGTCGCGGATGGCCCGGTCGAGCAGATCGTCGGCGAGTCCACGTCGGTGCTGCTGGAAGTGTCCGATCAGGACGCCGCCGTGAAGGCGCTGACCAGCCTGGCCGGGGTCACCTCGGTCAGCCCGAACGGTGCCGGCATCGTGCTGGACCTGGACGGCGTGGCCCGGAGCGAGGTGGTCCGGACCCTGGTCGGGGCCGGCGTGGGAGTGGAGCGGATCGCGCCCCGCCGCAGACTCGAGGACGTGTTCCTCGCCCTCGTCGGGGAGGACAAATGACCACGCCCACCAACGCCGAACCGCAGACCCGCGACGGTCACGCCACTGTGGACGGTGCGCCCGGTTACCGCCCCGGCGCGACCCTGTCGTTGCGCGCCGAGGCGGCCCGGCAGCTCACCCGGCGGCGGACCCAGTTCGCGCTGGGCTTCCTCGTGCTGCTGCCGCTGCTGCTGATGGTGGCGTTCCTGGTCGGCGGTTCGCCGTCCGACGACGACTCGGCCACCGCCGGCATCAGCCTGGTCGACGTGGCGACCGCGAGCGCCGCCAACTTCACCCTCTTCACGCTGTTCGCCTCCTCGACCTTCCTGCTGGTGGTCGTGGTCGCGCTGTTCTGCGGCGACACGGTGGCGAGCGAAGCGAGCTGGGGGAGCCTGCGGTACCTGCTGGCCGCCCCGGTGCCGCGTGGCCGGTTGCTGCGGCAGAAGCTGCTGGTCGCGCTCGGGTACAGCGCGTTCGCGCTGGTGCTGCTGCCGACGGTGGCGATGATCGCGGGCACGTTGGCGTTCGGCTGGGGTCCGCTGGAGACACCGCTCGGCGAGGAGATCGCGCCGTGGGCCGCGGTGGGCCGGATCGCGCTCGCGGTCGGGTACATCGGCGTGAGCCTGCTGATGGTCGGCTCGCTCGCGTTCCTGCTCTCGGTGGTCACCGACGCGCCGCTCGGTGCGGTCGGCGGCGCCGTGATGCTGTACATCACCTCGAACATCCTGGACTCGGTGGAGGCGCTCGGCGAGCTGCGGGTGGTGCTGCCGACCCGGTACAACCTGGCCTGGCTCGGCGCGCTCTCCTCGCCCGTGCAGACCGACGAGATGGTGAAGGGCGGCATCTCGGTGCTGCTCTACAGCACGCTGTTCCTCGCCCTGGCGTGGCGCAAGTTCTCCCGCAAGGACATCGTGAGCTGACGCCCGCGCCGCCCGCCGCGCCGGCGCCGGGGCCGGGTGCCACCCGCCCGGGCGAAACGGACTTGCGGGACTACCGTGCCTATAACGGGCGCGCGTAGCCACGTTAGCGCAGCAAGTCCGTTTCGTCCCGCCGCGCTGCGGCGGGCCGCGGGCTCGCCATGCCGTGTCACCCTTCGAACATGGTGTTCAGAAGGATGCTCGCGCTCGGGGTCGACGTGGACACCGTGCTGTCCCAGCCGCACGTGACGCCCGGCGGCGACCTGACCGGCGAAGTCCGGTTCAAGGGCGGACCGGTCGACCACGAAGTCCAGGGCATCACGCTCGTGCTCGTCGGCGGCCAGCAACGTCGGGGTACCGGCACCCGATGGGACGACCTTCAGCGCGTGGCCGTCACCGGTCCGTTCGTGCTTCCGGCCGGCACGGTCCATGCGGTGCCGTTCCGGCTGACCGTGCCCTGGGGCGCGCCGCTCACCAAGATCGGCGACAAGTCGGTCACCGATCTCGTCGTGCGGGTCCGCACCGAGTTGGCGCTGGCCGGCGCGCTCGACCAGACGGACAGCGATCCGGTGACGGTCCGGCCCTTGCCGGCGCAGCAGCGGGTGCTGGAGACGCTGGACGCGGTCGGGTACGCGTACGACGGCGCCAAGCTGGTGCGCGGCACCCCGCCCGGCGGTACCACTCCGGGCGGCACCCCGCCGGACAGCGACGTGCCGGTCTGGCAGCAGCTCGCGTTCCGGCCGACCCGGCGGGGCCGGTATCCCCTCCTCGTCACGTTCCTGGCCGGCCCGACCTCGCTGGAACTCGTCCTGGACACGGGCAAGGTCAGGACCGAGGCTGGGCTCAGCGTGTCGGCGGACGTGCCAGAGGTGGTGCTGGACATCGTGACCGGAAACTTCGCGCCCACCAACTACGTGAGTGGAGAGGTGACCGGCGACGAGCGGCCCGACCGCAGCAACCGGTCGACCGTGGAGTACGAGTGGCTCGACGAGGACCTGGACTGGGAAGGCTGGATCAAGGCGCGGGTCTTCGCCGTCGCCGGCTGGTGACGCGGCGCCGCACGGCTCGCTAGTCGTGCCACCCCGAGCCGATCCAGACTTGCGGGGTTTCTGGGCATACAACGGGCGGCCGTAGCCCCGTTTTCCCCGAAAGTCCGGTTCGGTGGAGGCGCTGGGTGGAGGCCGGTAGCGCTGGCTTCGCCGTGGCACGCTCGACTGCATGGTGCTACGCAAAGTGCTCGGCCTCGGGGTCGAGGCCGACACGCTTCTGTTCGATCCGGACGTTCAGCCCGGCGGTGACCTTGCCGGCAAGGTCCGGCTTCAAGGCGGCTCGGCCGACCACGACGTTCAGGAGATCGCGCTCGCACTGGTCTGTCGATACCACCGCCAGACCAGCGAGCTGTTCCGCGCAACGGTGGCCGGCCCGTTCGTCTTGGCGGCGGGAGCGGCCCACACGGTGCCGTTCCGCATCGCGCTGCCCGCCGATACACCGCTGACCGTGGTGCGCAAGCGGCCTTTCAATTACATCGAGGTCCAGCTCCGGACCGAGTTGGCGCTCGCCGGTGCCGTGGACAAGACGGACAGCGACCCGTTGGTGGTTCGCGCCGCGCCGGTGCAGAGTCGGATCATCGACGCCCTCTACGCGTTGGGCTATCGCTGCTGGGGGGTCGACGGCGGACAGCGCCCGCAGATCCTCACCTTCGAGGAGTGGCATCGCCGTGGTGCGAAGCGGGTGCCGCTCGACCTCGCGTTCACACCGGGCGAGGCCTCGACGGAGGTGGCCATGAGGGTCGCGGCACCCAGCACGAAGCTCAGCGTCGGTGACGCGGTGGGCGGCCTCGTCGCGGTCAACCTGGGTCTGTTCACGGGTTCCAAGCCCGGCCCCGTTTTCGCCCCCGCGGGGGCCGGGCCGGAGCTCCGGTCGGAGGTCGACCACGCCTGGCTGGACGAGGAACTCGACTGGGAGAGCTGGGTCAAGGAGCGCATCACGGCCTTGACCGCATCCCGGTGAGCAACCGCCCGTTCGAACCGGACTTGCGGGACTACCGTGCCTACAACGGGCGCGCGTAGCCACGGTAGTCCCGCAAGTCCGTTTTGCGACGGCGCCGGCGGCGCGCCGACCAGTGACGCCGAATGAGCGGTCGTATCCCCGGCCCCTTTCCGTCACTCCTCTAACCGGAACCTCGACGATCGGAGGAATGCAGTCATGGTGTTCAAGAGGCTCAAGGCCAGCCTGGGCTCGGGCGTCACCGTCGACACGGTGCTCGACAACCCGAACACGACCCCGGGCGGTGAGCTCACCGGGCAGGTGCGCTTCAGCGGCGGTTCGGTGGACTACGACGTCGACGGCATCACGTTGACGCTGGTCGCGCTGGTCGAGGTCGAGAGCGGGGACTCGGAGTACAAGAGCTACGAGGAGTTCTACCGGGCGCCCGCCGCGGGCCGGTTCCACCTCGCGTCCGGCGCCACCCACTCGGTGCCGTTCCGGCTGGCGGTGCCGTGGGAGACCCCGATCACCGCGGTCCACGGTCAGCCGCTGCACGGCATGTCCCTGCACCTGCGCACCGAGCTGGAGCTCGCGGGCGCGATGGACAAGGACGACAGCGACCCGTTCCACGTGCACGCCCTGCCGGCGCAGCAGCGGATCCTGGACGCGTTCGGCCGGCTCGGCTTCCGCTTCCACGGCGCCGACCTGGAGCGCGGCCGGATCCCCGGTTCGTCGATGCCGTTCTACCAGGAGATCGAGTTCTACCCGGGCGGCCAGTACGCGGGCGCGATGAAGGAGCTGGAGCTGACGTTCGTCGGCGGCGCCCACTCCCTCGACGTGATCATGGAGCTGGACAAGCGCGGCGGGTTCCTCGACCGCCGGCGGCGACGCCTACAACCGCTTCCGCGTCGACTACGCCACGGCCGAGCCAGCAGGACTGGGAGAGCTGGCTGCACCAGCGGCTGGCCGCGCTCACCAGCCGCCGCTGGTAGGCGCGGTGCTGGGGTCGGGCGCTGGCGATCACGGTGCGGGGCTGAAGTACGCGGGCCAGCCGGGGGTAACGGACAAAAGCCTTCAAGCCTTTTCCAGTACGCCCGGCAGGCCGGCGTAACTCAGCCAGCCGGCCGCGTCCCAGCCGCCGATGCCAGCGCCAGCCGACGCGCCGCGTACTCCGGCACGGTGATCATCGGCGGCCGCTCGCCGTGCGGCACGGGCGCGGCCACCGGCTCGATCACGCCGTCCACCCGGCGGAACTGGGTCAGCTGCGGCGAGCCGGCCAGCCCCAGCCGGCGGTTCACGGTGTGCAGGATCGAGGCCGCCATCCGGCCGAGCGCCTCGGTGTTCTGGTGCCCGTGCCGGCGCTCGCCGAGGTCGACCTGCGCGATCGCGTCCAGCCCGGACGACTGGGCGGTGTCGATCAGCAGCCCGGTCTCCACCCCGTACCCCGCCGCGAACGGGAGCCGTTCCAGCAGCGCCCGCCGGGCCGCGTACTCGCCCGCGAGCGGCTGGACCACCCCGGCCAGCTCGGGAAAGTGCAGGTTGAGCAGCGGGCGGGCCATCAGCTCGGTGACCCGGCCGCCGCCGGCCGCGCTCACGTCGAGCAGCGGCCGGTCGTAGAACGCCTTGACCAGCTGCACGTCCTCGTCGCAGAGCAGCGGACCGAGCAGCCCGGTCACGTAGTGCGGGCCGAAGTCGGTCAGGTCGGCGTCCACGTAGACCACGAGATCGCCGTCCGTCACGTGCAGCGCCTTCCACAGCACCTCGCCCTTGCCCGGCCGGGTGCCGAGCTGCGGCAGCACGTCGTCGCGGTGCACCACCCTGGCGCCGGCCGCCGCGGCCACCTCGCCGGTCCGGTCGGCGGACCCGGAGTCCATCACCACGACCTCGTCGACCAGGCCGGTGCGCTCGGCGAGCGTCGACGATGCCGGCGACGATCAGCCCGACCGTCGGCTCCTCGTCCAACGCCGGCAGCACGACGCTGACCGAGGTGCCGGCCTTGCGCTCGCGCAGCAGCTCGACGGGCCAGTCGCCGGCTCGGGACGTCCGGCGGTGGAACCAGGTTTCTGCATCGTGGCGCACGCCGTCAGCCTGCCATGTCAGAACTCACACTGGCCTTCGGCCGCCAGACCCGTAAACTGAACACGCGTCACCGGGCAAACCGGGCGCTAGCAAACCGAGTCACAATTGAATATGCGCATCTCATCCAGAGGGGCAGAGGGAAACGGCCCGTTGAAGCCCCGGCAACCACCGCGCGAGTTCTCAGGCTGATCCAGCCGGCGAGGCCACGCGCGACAGGTGCCAAGTCCGTCCCGCAGTCCGGGAAAGATGAGGGAAAGGCCTCGCGATGACTTCTGTCCTACCTGCTCCGGTCGCTCCGTGTCCGGCGGAGAACCTGCGCTGCCGTAACTGCGGCGCCACCTTCCCGCTGATCGCGATCCACGCGTGCGCGGAGTGTTTCGGCCCGCTCGAGGTCGGCTACGACGAGGCGCTGCTGGCCAGCGTCACGCGTGAGCAGATCGAGGCGGGGCCCCGCAACATCTGGCGCTACGCGCCGCTGCTGCCCGTCGGCCAGGACCCCGAGTCGCGGGTCTCGCTCAACCCCGGCTTCACCCCGCTGGTCCGTGCCGACCGGCTCGCCGCCGAGCTCGGCATCACCGGCGGCCTCTGGGTCAAGGACGACAGCGCCAACCCGACCCACTCGTTCAAGGACCGGGTCGTCTCGGTCGCGCTGACCGCCGCCAAGGGGCTCGGCTTCACCGCCGTGGCCTGCGCGTCCACCGGCAACCTGGCCAACTCCGTGGCCGCCCACGCCGCCCGCGCCGGCATCCCGGCCACCGTCTTCATCCCCAGCGACCTGGAGCAGGCGAAGGTCGTCAACAGCGCGGTCTACGCGCCGCGGCTGGTGGCCGTCGACGGCAACTACGACGACGTCAACCGGCTGACCAGCGAACTCACCGAGACCGACGAGTTCGAGGACACCGCGTTCGTCAACCAGAACGTCCGGCCGTACTACGCCGAGGGTTCCAAGACGATCGGGTACGAGACCGCCGAGCAGCTCGGCTGGCGCCTCCCGGCCCAGGTCGTGGTGCCGGTCGCCTCCGGCTCGCTGCTGACCAAGATCGACAAGTCGTTCCACGAGCTGATCAAGGCCGGCCTGGTGGACTCGTCCGAGTGGACCGTGTTCGGGGCCCAGTCCGAGGGCTGCTCGCCGGTCTACACCGCGTTCACCGAGGGCACCGACGTGGTCCGGCCGGTGAAGCCGACGGGCATCGCGAAGAGCCTGAACATCGGCAACCCCGCCGACGGTCCGTACGTGCTGGACACGGTCCGCCGCACCGGCGGTGCCCTGGCCGCGGTCAGCGACGACGAGATCCGCGACGGCATCACGCTGCTCGCCCGGACCACCGGCATCTTCGCCGAGACCGCCGGCGGGGTGACCGTGGCCGTGCTGAAGAAGCTGATCGAGTCGGGGCAGCTCGACCCGACCAAGGAGACGGTCATCTACAACACCGGCGAGGGCCTCAAGACGCTCGACGCGGTGGCCGATCGGGTCGGCCCGACCCACCGCATCGCGCCGTCACTCAAGGGCGCCCGCGAGGCCGGCCTCCTCGGCTGACGTTCAACGGCTGCGGTCCAATTCCGCCCCCAGAGGGCGGAATTGAACCGCAGCCTTGTAGTCAGCAGGTCGACTGCTTCTCGAACTCGTCGCGGGTCATCAGCTAGGCGTTGTAGGTGCCGGCGAGCACCTGGTCCGGCCCCGGTTGCTCGCCCGGGATCACGTCCGAGCCGAGGAACTCGACCAGGGGCGCCGTGTCCCGCTCGGAGAAGAACGAGGTGTCCTTGATGGTGACCTCCAGGACGTAGACGGCCGGCCGGATCGAGTTTCGCCGGCGGCGGCTCGTCCGCGGACCAGCCCTTCGGCGGCTTGGCCAAGGTCAGGTCGAGTTGCCGGCGCTTGAGGTCCGGCCCGTCGAGCTTGCTGATCGTCCTCTGATCGCCGGCCGGCTGCCTCATCGCGAGCTGGACGCTCGCTGATCTTGGTGTCGTCGCAGGCCCGGATCACCGCGACGAGATTGCCGTCGCTTGTCGAGAGCCTACCGCGACGTCGCCCGACTGGCGGGGGGAGCAGCCGGTCAGCACTGTGCTGGTCGAGCAGCGCGCCGACCAGGACGAACAGCCGAGTTCTCATGCCGGCGACGGTAAGGGCGAGCGCGCAATCAGCCGCGTCGACGCTGCCGCATCGTGACCAGACTGGCTGTCTTGGCGAGACCTGGCCGGACCGGGTGGCGGAGGTAGCCGCCATCATCCAAGCCGGCCCAGCGCTCGAACAGGTTCCGGCTACTGTGATCGCCGCTGACCAGCCAGGAGTACGCCTGGCACAGCCCGTACAGCGGCAGGAAGAACGGACCGAAGACGGCGGCCTGGACGCTGTGCCGGCTCTCGTGCGCCAGCAGCCGTTCCCGGCCCGGTCCGAGCAGGTACTCGGGCGGGTGCCGGGTGTTGATCACGCTGCCGAGCGTGAAGGCTCCGGCGACGGGGAAGCGCAGCCGGTAGCCGCTGCCGACCCAGATCCCGCCGGGCGCCCGGCGTAGCTCGCTCCGCCCGATCTTGGCCACCAGCAAGCCGAACGGCGTCATCAGGTTCACCCAGTTGAGCGCCGTGCGGAGGCGTTGCCAGCCGGTCACGGCACCATTGTCTCCGGCGGCGGAGCGCCCGGAACAGGTCCGACCGGCCAACCTTTCGGGCGTGTGGTCTCAGGGCCAGCGGGCGGGGCGGACCATTTCCTCTTCGTCGACGTCGGGAAAGAGCTCGTGGGGCCTGCTGGCGCCGGTGCGGACGAAGCCGAGCCGCTCGTAGGCCGCGATCGCGCGCGGATTCTGCCGGGCCACCTCGAGCCCGAGCTCCGCCCGCCCGCTCGCCAACGACCAGGCCGCGATCTCCGCCACGAGCCGGCCGATGAGCCCGCTGCCGCGGTAGGCCGGGGCGACGTAGACGCCCAGCACCAGGGTGCGGCCCTCGTGGTCCACGCCGTTCGCGACGCCCACGAGAACGCCGTCCACCACGGCCAGGAACGTGGACTCCACGGGGCCTTCGGCGCGGGTGATCGCCCGACTCGACCAGAACTCCGACGGCCTCGCCTCGGCTTGGGCCAGCGACTCCCCGTACGCGATCGGGGTGTCGGCCAACATCTCCAGCCGGAGCGCACGCAGCAGCCGCCAGTCGTCCGGCTCGGATCCGGCGAATCACGGGGGTCGCAAGAGGCTCCATTTCCTCAGCTAACTCACCAGATCTGGCTCGTGGCAACGGTTTTTGGACTCTTCTTCCGCGCCACTATCGGGTCCGGTACCGTGCGATCTTGGTCGTAGTTCTTGCCATTTTGTGCACATCAGCAGTGCTTGGCTCCTGGACGAAGACCCGGGCCGCACGAGGGGTGTGGTCCGCCGCACGAGCAGGTAAGGAAGTGCTCAGGTGGCTCAAGGCACTGTGAAGTGGTTCAACGCCGAGAAGGGTTACGGCTTCATCGCGGTCGACAACGGGTCGGACGTCTTCGTCCACTTCTCGGCGATCCAGATGGACGGCTACAAGTCGCTCGAAGACGGCCAGCGCGTCGAGTTCGAGGTGACCCAGGGACCGAAGGGTCCGCAGGCGGACGCAGTCCGCGTCGTCGGCTGAGCACTCGCCGACACCCGAAGGCCCGTCCCAGCGTGGGGGCGGGCCTTCTCTCTGTCCTGGACCGTCGGAGCGGCTTGGCCCGGTCTTCGGCTGTTCGAGGTTGGCCCCGTCCCGCTGTTCGAGCGTGGCCCGACGAGGAACTGTGGCTACATTTGAGGGGGCAATGTGGCCACAGGGAGGGCGTCGTGGAGATCGGTGTTCGGGCGCTCCGGGACGGGCTGAGCAAGCATCTGGCCGACGTGCGCCGCGGCCGGACGCTGACCGTCACCGATCACGGCAAGGTGATCGCCCGGATCGTTCCGGCGAATGGCTCCACGGCGCTGGAGCGGCTCATCGAGGACGGGCTGGTCCGGCCGGCGAAACGGCGCAAGCGGCCGGCGCCCGATCCGGTGCCGGCGACCGGCACGGTGAGCGATCTGGTGGCTGAGCAGCGCCGGTGATCGTCTATCTCGACACCTCGGCCTTCGTGCCGCTGTTGGTCGCCGAGCCGGGCAGCGCACTGTGCCGGCGGCTCTGGGACGAGGCCGATGAGGTCGTCGCGAGCCGGATCCTCTGCGTCGAAGCGTCTGCCGCCCTCGCCCAAGCCGCCCGGCTCGGCCGGCTCACCGAGGAGGCCCGGCGATCGGCCGTACGTCTCCTGGACCAACTGTGGAACGAGTTGGAAATCGTCGAGGTCGACGAGGATGTCGTCCAACGGGCCAGTCTGCTGGCGGTCGAGTGCACGCTGCGCGGCTACGACGCGGTGCACTGTGCGTCGGCCGAGCGGATCGATGCCCCGGATCTGGTCGTGGCCAGCGGAGACAAGAAGGTCATCGAGGCGTGCGTCGCATTGGGGCTGGCCACCGCCGACACCAGCCCGTGAGGTGCCGCTGTTCGGGAACGCGCCGCCGCTGCGCCAGCTTCGTCTCGAAGGGCAGGAACGGCCCCTTCGTTCACCTGGCGGTACGCGCCGGCTAGTTGCACTCGGACCCTGCGAGTGCTAAACCTTGAACTAGCACTCGCCTAGGGTGAGTGCCAGGTCGGGACGATGAGGCAACCGAAGTGCTGGCGCGTGAGCCGGCGGGTCGGGTGCCGTCCGTCGCGGGCATCGGGCCCGGCTGCGAAAACCGGTTGTGACGCTGGCGACGGCGTCGCGATGTCAGTCACGGTGCCACCGCGCCGTGGTTGTCCAAACCATCGGAGGACCACACCGTATGGCCAAGATGATCGCGTTCGACGAGGAGGCGCGCCGCGGACTCGAGCGGGGCATGAACATCCTCGCCGATGCCGTCAAGGTGACGCTCGGCCCGAAGGGCCGCAACGTCGTGCTGGAGAAGAAGTGGGGCGCGCCCACCATCACCAACGATGGTGTGAGCATCGCCAAGGAGATCGACCTCGAGGACCCGTGGGAGAAGATCGGGGCCGAACTGGTCAAGGAAGTTGCGAAGAAGACCGACGACGTCGCGGGTGACGGCACGACCACCGCGACCGTTCTCGCGCAGGCGTTGGTCCGCGAGGGCCTGCGTAACGTCGCCGCTGGCGCCAACCCGATCGCCCTGAAGAAGGGCATCGAGGCCGCCGTCGCGAGCGTCTCCGAGGAGCTCGGCAAGGCCGCCAAGGACGTCGAGACCAAGGAGCAGATTGCTTCGACCGCCTCGATCTCGGCCGCTGACCCCTCGGTCGGCGAGATCATCGCCGAGGCGATGGACAAGGTCGGCAAGGAAGGCGTCATCACCGTCGAGGAGAGCAACACCTTCGGGCTCGAGCTTGAGCTCACCGAGGGCATGCGCTTCGACAAGGGCTACATCTCGCCGTACTTCGCCACCGACACCGAGCGCATGGAGGCCGTCCTCGACGACCCGTACGTGCTCATCGTCGAGGGCAAGATCACCTCGGTGAAGGAGCTTCTCCCGCTGCTGGAGAAGGTCATGCAGTCCGGCAAGGGCCTGGCGATCATCGCCGAGGACGTCGAGGGCGAGGCCCTGGCGACCCTGGTCGTGAACAAGATCCGTGGGCTGTTCAAGTCCGTCGCGGTGAAGGCTCCCGGCTTCGGCGACCGCCGCAAGGCCATGCTGACCGACATCGCCATCCTCACCGGTGGCCAGGTCATCAGCGAGACCGTCGGCCTCAAGCTGGAGAACGCCGGCCTGGAGCTGCTGGGCCGCGCCCGCAAGGTCGTCGTCACCAAGGACGAGACGACCATCGTGGACGGCTCCGGCGACGCCGAGCAGATCGCCGGCCGGGTGAACCAGATCCGCGCCGAGATCGAGAAGAGCGACTCCGACTACGACCGCGAGAAGCTGCAGGAGCGGCTGGCCAAGCTGGCCGGCGGCGTTGCGGTCATCAAGGTCGGCGCGGCCACCGAGGTCGAGCTCAAGGAGCGCAAGCACCGCATCGAGGACGCCGTTCGCAACGCGAAGGCCGCCGTCGAGGAGGGCATCGTCGCCGGTGGTGGCGTCGCGCTCATCCAGGCTTCGGTCAGCGCGTTCGCCAAGCTCGACCTGTCCGGCGACGAGGCCACTGGTGCCAACATCGTCCGGGTCGCGCTCGAGGCTCCCCTCAAGCAGATCGCCGTCAACGCCGGCCTCGAGGGTGGCGTCGTGGCGGAGAAGGTCCGCAACCTGCCCACCGGACACGGCCTCAACGCCGCGACCGGCGAGTACGTGGACATGATCAAGGAAGGGATCATCGATCCCGCCAAGGTCACCCGCTCGGCCCTGCAGAACGCCGCCTCCATCGCGGCGCTCTTCCTCACCACGAACGCTGTGGTGGCGGACAAGCCGGAGAAGGCCGGTGCCGCTGCTGGCGGCGGCGACCCGACCGGTGGCATGGGCGGCATGGACTTCTGAGTCCAGCTAGTTGAATTCCGTCCGAAGGGGCGGGCCCGCGAGGGTCCGCCCCTTCGGCGTCTCCGCTCGACGCCATACTGGCGCTGTAGTGGGCGGATCACAAGCTGTGACGGGTTGCGGCTACTGAACCGGTTCCGCCCGGAACGTACGGCTCTGCACAGGAAAACCCCAGGTCATAGCGGGGTACCGGTGCTACCGTCTCACTCTATGGAAGCCGTGCCTGCTGGCGGCTTAGCCAGCCGCAGCACGGCGCTCTCGCGAGCGCCGTTGCCGGCGCTTGCCGCTTTCGTGGCCGCGCTCCTCGCGATCGGTCAGCCGCTCTTCGCGCAACTGATCGGAATCCTGGTCTGGGACCAGTGCTACTGCCGTGGCGGTGTGGACGTCTGGGGCGTCGGCTCGACGGTGTTGGTCTGGTACAGCGCGGTCGCGGTCTCGGCAGGGGTGCTGGTGGCCCGTCGGCTCACCGGCCAGTCCGGACCGTCCTCGCCACTGGAGTTCGCCCAGACCCTGGCGCCGGCGGTCCTGGGCACGCTGCTCGCCACGCCGGTGGTCACCGCGCTGGCCAGGCAGGCCACCGTGGAAGGCGTCGCCCACCCGGGCCTCGACGCGGCACTGAGCGTCGGGATCGGCGCCGCGGTCGGTGTGCTCGCCGCGGTGGCCGGGCTGAGGTCACGCTCGGTCGCCCGTGGCCTGGCCGCGAGCTGGGCCTGGGTCTGGCTGCTCGGCGTGCTCGCCGCACTGCTGATCCTGGCCGTGCCGACGGGAGGCACCCAGCCGCTCGCCGGCCTCGACGTCTGGTCCGGCCGGAACGGCGTCGGCGCCCAGGCGCTGGCGGTGATCGCCCGGGTGTTGGCCGTGCTGGGGCCGGCGGTGGTGGCCGGGTTGGTCGGGTTCGCGTCGGTGCGCCGGGGGAGCAACGTGGCGGCCTCGGTGCTCGGCGGCGCCGCCGGCCCGATCCTGATCGTGGCCGCGTACGAAAGCCGCCTCAGCACGTTGGTCGCCGGGAACGGCGGCTGGGCCTGGACCGCCGTCGTCGCGGTCGCGGCCAGCCTGATCGGCGCGGGAGTCGGCGCCGCGCTGGCCAACGCGCGTCCCAGCAACGTGTCGGTCTGACTCCGGTGGGTAACCATCGCCTCAAGGGAACCCTAAGGGTGGCTCAATACCACATTGTGGGGCCGACAGGGAAGCAAAACGCGCTGTAATCTCCGCTGCATGTTGTTGGCGAATGCCACGGTCGCGAAAGCTCACTGTCAAGACGCGGTGTCCCGGATGCCGGTGCCCGCGCTCGCTCCTCTCCTCGCCGCGGCGTTCGCTGTGGGCCAGCCCCTCTTCGCCCACCTGATCGGGATCCTCCGCTGGGACCAGTGTTTCTGCGGCGGTGCCGAAGAGGGTTGGGGCCTGGGCCTCACTGCCGTGCTCTGGTACACCGCGACCTCGGTGCCGGCCGGGCTGCTGCTCGCCCGCAAGGTCATCGGCCGCCCGTTGCGCGCCCGAGCGTCGGAGATGGTCAGCGGGATCATCCCCGCCACGCTCGGCTCGATGGCCGCCACGCCGGTGGTGGCGGCGCTCGCGCGGTCGGCGGTCGTGCCTGGCGTGGACTACCCGGGGGTCGTGGCGGCGTTCCTCGTGCCGGTCGGTGCCGGCATCGGCGTGCTCGCCGCGATGGCCGCGCTGGCTTCGGCGGCCGTGGTGCGCGGCTTGCTGACCAGCTGGCTCTGGATCTGGTTCGTCGGCCTGGTCTCCGCCGTGTTGCTCCGGATCGCGCACACGAACGCCGCGCAGCCGCTCGGCGGGGTCGACCTGTCGTTCGCGGACGGATGGGCGGTCGGCTGGCTGCGCGCGGTCAGCGACATCGGCTGGCTGTTCGTCGTGCTGGTGCCGACCGCCGCGGCGGCCTTCGTCGCGCACCGCTCGGTGCGGGCTGGCAGCGGAGCCATCCCGGCCACGCTGGGCGGAGCGGCCGGCGCGATCCTCCTCGTGGCCGCGTACCGGGGCCGCGGCGACGGCCTGACCGGCGGCGACACCTGGTACTCGGTGGCCCTGGTCGAGCTGGCGCTGAGCGTGGTCGCCGCGATCGTGGCGGCGCTCGTCACCAAGGTGCGCTACCCCGTGAGCGAGCAGCCGGACCTCACCGCCGCCGCGCGCTGACGGGGTCGGCGACGGCCGCCTCGAACGACCTCCGGTCAGCGCGCGGCGACGGCGGCCTCGACCGCACCGAGCGCGTCCACCACCCCGGCGCCGACCACGTTCGCCCGGCCGCCGCATTTCTCGTTGTGGGCCCGGAACGTGGGATCGACTGGCTTCGCGGTCTGGCGCAACAGGTCGGCGGTCCGGCCGATGTCCCCGACGAGCTTGGGGTTGGCCTGCCACATCAGGGCCACCACGCCGGCCACGTGCGGTCCGGCCATCGAGGTGCCCTCGTTCTCCCCGTACGTGCTGCCGGGCAGCGCGGAGAGCACCTCCTCTCCAGGCGCCACCAGGTCGGGCTTGTCCAGTTCGCCGCCGTCCAGCGTGACCGGGCCCCGGCTGGAGAAGGTGCTGATCCGGCGTTGGCGGTCCACCGCGCCGACCGTGAAGGCCTCGGGGTAGAGCGCGAGCGGATCCTCGATCGTGCTGCACCGGTCGCCCGTGTTGCCGGCGGAGACGACCACGAAGATGCCGGCCGCGGTGAGCGCCCGCACGGCCGGACGCAGCGAGTCCACGTCGCAGCCCTCGATCTCCGGGCATCCCCACGAGTTGTTCAGCACGTCGGCCGCACGCGTCGGGTCGCCGTCCCGGAACGCGTCGCCACCCTGCGGGAACGGTGCCAGCATGAACTGGAGACAGTCGACGTAGTACGTCGGGCTGCCGAGGTTGCGGGCCAGGTTGACGCAGCCGATCCACTGCGCGCCCGGCGCGACGCCGATGTTCTGCCGGCCGACCGCGGTGCCCGTGGTGTGCGTGCCGTGACCCCCGATGTCGGTGGGCGAGCGGGTGTTGTTCCACGGGTCGTACCAGTTGTAGTCGTTGTTCACGGTGGCCCCGGCGCCCCGGTAGTTCTCCTTCAGGGCCGGGTGCGAGCCGTCCACGCCGGAGTCCGACTCGCCGACCACCACGCCGGTGCCGTCCACGTCCAGGTCCCGCCAGACCTGGGGCGCGCCGATGCTCTCCACGCCCCAGACCGGTTCGCTGGGCGCCGTCGTCTCGGCACCGCGCTCGATCGGTGGCGCGAACGGCAGCGGCCGCAGCCGTGGGCTCGCCAGCACCCGGTCGACGTCGTCGCGGCCCGAGAGCCAGACCCGGTTGACTGGGTTGTCCGGCACCTCGACGGCGTTGACCAGGTAGTACGGCCGGTATTCGATACCGCGGTCGGCGAGCTCCTCGCGGAGGCCGCGCTGGGACTCCTCGGCGTGCCGGACCAGCAGGTCGTACGTCTGCTTGCGCCGGTCGTCCACGTCGGTCACCTGCGCGAGGCCGCTGAGATCCGGCTGGCTCTCCAGGAGCACGAACAGCCGCTCGCCGTGGAAGCCCGGCTGCCCGGCCGCCGCGTGCACGCCGACCCCGGCGACCAGGACGGCGGCGGCCACCCCGGCCGCCACGATCCGGCGGGGGGCGCGGCTCGCGGCGCTGGGCGTGGGGTCGGCTGCGACGGCCGGTTCGCGTTGCGGCGGCCCGGACGCGGCGGCCGGTTCGGCTGGCGGCGGTCCGGTGGTTGTGGCCGGCGCGCGTTGCGGCGGTCCGGCGGTCGTCAGGGTCAGCACCAGGCCGACGAGCGCCGCGGCCAGCGCGCCGAGCAGCGCGGCGATGAGGGCGTAGCGGCCGACGTCGTGCGTGCCGAGCAGGATCGTGAGTTCTTCCGGATCCACGAACGCCAGCGGACCGAGCACGAGCAACGCCACCAGCACCGCCCCCGCGACCAGCCGGTTGGCCGACCGAGCCAGCGCGGCGAGGGCGAACCCGGCCGGCGGCACCGTCAACAGCAGCGCGAGTTGGACACCACTCGGCCCCGTGCCGGCCGCGATCAGCGCCAGCGCCACGCCCGCGGCCAACCCGACCACGGCCACGTGCGCCCAACGGGAGAGCGGCTCGGCGGCGAACGCCGGCCAGAGCAGCCGGCTGAGCACGAGCCCGGCCAGCGCCCCGACCGTGATCGCGGCGAGCAGCGCCACGACCGTCTCGGTGAGCGAACCGAGCGCGCCCAGCCACAGCCAGGACAGCAGCCCGACCAGCCCGGCCGCGAACGCGGGAAGCACGCCGTTCAGTGCGGGGGACCGCTCGGCGCGTCGGGTCAGCAGCCAACCGGCGCTGGCCAGTACGCCCGCGGCCAGGGCCAACGTCCCCAACGCGAGCTCCAGCCGCAGCATCGGCACGGCTCGCGCGATGCCGAGCACGGCCAGGCACCCGGTGGCCACCGCCCAGGTCCGGGCCACCGCGCGCGGCCGGGGACGCCGGATCACCAGCGCGGCCGGCACGACGGCGAGCGCCACCAGGAACGCGTTGGCCAGCGAGATCAGCGGCCAGCCGTAGGCCGGTAGGTCGATCTCCAGCGTGAGCAGCACCTGCTCGACGAACCAGCCGACCGTCTGCATCGCGACGGTCACGCCGACCGCCCAGATCCCGACCACGCTCAGCACCGTGATCGCCACCCACGGCGCGAATCCGGGGGTGTGGCCGGGCGGCGGCCCGCCGAACGGCATCGGAGGCGGTGGCGGGCCACCGAACGGCATGACTGGGGGCGGTGGTCCGCCGAACGGCACGGCCGGCGCGTTGGCTGGCGGGAACGGTGGCGGCGTGGCGGGTGGCTGCGGGGGTGTCACCGGCGGCGGGTTGTGCTGCTCGTCACCATTCTCCATGGGGACGACCGTAGAGCGTGCGGGCACCCGCCGACTCCGTTGCCCCGCGCCGGCGCGCGAAATCGCTGGTCGGAGCGGTGCCGGGCGGCCGGCGCGCGCGTTCGACCCGGCGCCGTGAGGCCGGTGCATCCGACCGGGCGGATCTGCGGCAACGTACCGTGTAGGGGTGCGCCGAGATCCCAGAGTGTCCCGTTTCGCCGCCAGCCGTCTCGGTCCGGAACAGCGGGCCCGCGACCTCGCCCGGATGCGCGAGGAGACGTTCGACGTCGTCGTCGTCGGTGGCGGCGTCACCGGTGCCGGTGCGGCGCTCGATGCCGCCAGCCGCGGTCTGTCCGTCGCGCTGGTCGAGGCCCGTGACTACGCGGCCGGCACCTCCAGTCGGTCCAGCAAGCTCATCCACGGCGGCCTTCGCTACCTGGAGCAGCTCAACTTCGGCCTGGTCCGGGAGGCGCTGAAGGAGCGCGGGCTGCTGCTCACGCGGCTCGCCCCGCACCTGGTCCGCCCGGTGCCGTTCCTGATCCCGCTGACGCACCGGCTCTGGGAGCGCGGTTACATCGGCGCTGGCGTGGCCCTCTACGACACCCTCGGCAGCATCTTCGGCACCGCCCGTGGCCTGCCCCGGCACCGGCACCTGAGCAAGCAGGGCGCGCGGCGGCTCTTCCCTGGCCTGCGGCGGGACGCCCTGGTCGGCGCGATCGAGTACTACGACGGCCAGGTCGACGACGCCCGGTTCACGATGACGTTGGCCAGGACCGCGGCCGCGTACGGCGCCGCGCTGGGCACCAGCGTCCGCGTGGTGGACGTGCTGAAGGACGTCCGCGAGGTGGTCGGCGTCCGGGTCCGGGACATGGAGACCGGCGAGGAGTTCGACATCCGCGCCCGCACCGTGATCGCGGCGACCGGCGTCTGGAGCGACGACCTGTCCGAGATGCTCGGCTCGCGCCCTGGCCTGCGGGTACGGGCGAGCAAGGGGGTGCACCTGGTGGTGCCGCGCAGCGCGATCAGCGGCGACTCCGGGCTGATCCTGCGTACCGAGAAGTCCGTGCTGTTCGTGATTCCCTGGGGTGGGCACTGGATCGTCGGTACCACCGACACCGACTGGGACCTGGACCGCGCCCACCCGGCAGCGTCCAGTGTGGACATCGACTACATCCTCGAACACGTCAACACGGTGCTGGAGCGCCCGCTCACGCACGCCGACATCGAGGGCGTGTACGCCGGCCTGCGACCGCTGCTCTCCGGCGAATCCGACGCGACCAGCAAGCTCTCCCGCGAACACGCCGTGGTCGAGCCGATGCTCGGGCTGATGCTGGTCGCCGGCGGCAAGTACACGACGTACCGGGTGATGGCCGCCGACGTGGTCGATCTGGCCGCCCGCCGGCTGCGCAACGTGCCGGCCAGCCGTACCGAACAGGTCCCGCTGCTCGGCGCCGACGGGTACGACACCGCCTGGTCGGCCAGGGCCGAGACCGCCCGTCGGCACGGGGTGTCGGTCGGCGTGGTCGAGCACCTGCTGGAGCGGTACGGCTCGCTGGTGCCGGAGGTGCTGGCGCTGGTGGACGAGCGTCCGGAGCTGGCTCTGCCGCTCCACGGTGCGCCCGAGTACCTGGCCGCCGAGGTGGTCTACGCGGGTGTCGCCGAGGGTGCGCTGCACCTGGACGACGTGCTCACCCGCCGGACCAGGATCTCGATCGAGACCCCGCACCGCGGCCTCGACTGCGTCGAGCAGGTGGCGGATCTGCTCGCGCCCGTGCTGGGCTGGGACGCCGCGTCCCGGCGCCGCGAGGTGGAGCACTACCGGGCCCGGGTGGCCGCCGAACGCGAGTCGCAGCGGATGCCCGACGACCGCACCGCGGACGCTGCCCGGCTCGGTGCCCCCGACGTCCGCAGGCTCACCGTCGAGCTGTCCTGAACCTCTGACGGCTGCGGTGGGATCGCGCCCTGGACGGGCACGATCCAACCGCAAACCCGGGTGGCCGGCGCGATCAGCGCCAGCCACCCGGGCTCGTCAGGCACTACCTACTGCGGGAGAGCGGCCTTGCGGCGGCGTCCGACGAAGTAGAGCGCGGCACCGCCACCGAGCAGCAGCGTGCCGATCGCGGCGATGATGCCGGTCTGCACACCGGTCACCGGCAGGCCGCCACCGCCCTGGTCGGCCTTGGGGCTGGGCGAGGCGGGCGGGGTGCTGGGCAGCGCGGTCGTGGACGGCGTGGCCGACGCGGTCGGGGTCGGGGTCGGCGAGCTCGAGGTGCTCGGCGACGGGCTGACCGGCGGCGTGGTGCTGGTGCTCGGCACCGGCTGCGGCGCGAGCGACCAGGACGCGTCCGCCCGGCCCTCGACGGCGACCTTGGACTTCGTCGCGGTGATCAGGGTCTGGGTCTTGACCCGGTCACCCCGGAACAGCCGCCCGGTCTCGATCGTGGCGCTCGCCTCGGCGGAGACGGCCGCGCGGCCCGGCTGGGCACCGGCCGGCACGTTCACGTAGAGCTCGGTGCCGTTGGCCGCCGTGGTGACCGGTGCGCCGGCCTTGTTCACCAGGGTGGCGCCGGCGTCGCCGCGGAAGGTGACCTTGACGGTCTTCGCGGTGGTGCGCACGGTGATCGGACCGACCTTGCTGCCGGCCTTACCGGTGACCGTGGCGGGCGCGATCGTCAGCGCGGGCGCCGGCTCGGCCTGCAGCCCGACGTTCTTGGGGCCGGTCAGGTACCGGTACAGCCCGAGCACGGTCGAGTCGTTGCCTCGGCTCGGCGCGGTGTTGTTGCTGAAGTGCCAGATCGCGAGCTGGGTGCCGGCGATGGCCTGCTTCTCGCTGAGGCGCTCGACGCCGGAGGCGGTGCGCAGCTCGGAGATTCGCAGCTTCGGGAACGAGTTGTGCAGGATCCAGTTCACGTTCGCCGGCCTGGCCTTGAAGTTGGTCGCCGGGTTCGGGTAGTTCGCCCAGGCGTCCTCGATCATGGGGGAGCGGTGGACGGCCGGCGTGGTGAAGTCGATGCAGTACGTGAGGACCCGGTCGCCGTCCTCGAAGTTGATCGGGATGAGCGAGGTGGTCACCCGCTTGCCGGCGATCTCGACGCTCGCACCGTCGACGGTGCGGTGAGTGTCCACAGTGCCCTTGACGCCGGCGGCGGACGCGGGGTTGGCAAGTCCTAAGAGGACCGCGCCGGCGACGAGGGTGAGGGCGCCGAGCCGGCGCGGGGAAAGCGGTCGTGGCAGTGTGCGCATGAGTTCGATTCTGTGAGTGAAGCGGGCTCCGCTTCGGACGGCCAGGGAGCGTGCGTGAGCGCAGTGAGCTGACGTGACGGTCGATGGGCATGGCAGCGACGGAAAGGGCGCGATGCTCCACTTGGGGGCGAGCCGCGCCAAGTGGGCCGAAGTGTAGCGATCTGACCCGATGCGTTCCGCGCCGGGTCCAACCCCCAGCTGCGGTTCAAATCCGCCCGTGGCGGGCGGAATTGAACCGCACCGGCGTAGGTTCGGCGCATGACCGTGCTCATCGACCCGCCCGTCTGGCCGGGGCGTGGGCGGCTCTGGTCACACCTCGTCAGCGACACGTCCTACGCCGAACTGCACGCCTTCGCCGAGTTGCTCGGTGCGCCGGCACGCGCGTTCGAACGGGACCACTACGACGTCCCGGCAGCGCTGTACCCGAGCGCGCTGGCGCTCGGCGCGGAACCGGTGACAAGTCGTGAACTGGTGGAACGGATAACCGGTGCGGGGCTACGCCGCCGCAAGCATCGGCGCTAGCGCAGGTCTTCCGCCATCCAGGCGTTGCCGGACTCCGCGTGGGAGGCCTCGTAGGCCGGCTCCATGCGCTCGCGCGCGCTGGTCCGGGAGTGCGACCAGTAGGCGGCGACGACGATCGAAACCACGGCGAATAGGGCCAGGCCGGTGAACACCGTCAGGACCAGTCGGATATCGGTCATGGACGGAGAGGCTTCCGGTCTACGGTCGCGCCGTCAAGACTGAGACCTCCATGGCCAGGTTGATACGCGCCCGTTTCTCCCATTTCTCCCACGTCGACGCCAAGGAAAACAGCCTCGGCCTGGCGAGCAGGCGGCGCAGGACGGCCGCTCGGCCGACCCGAAACGCGTCCTCCTCGATGTGGGCGTACTCGGCCCGGACCGCCTCGGCGTACCGGCGATACGCGGACGGTGGCGCGGCCAGAATCGCCAGGTCGGCGTCGCAGAGCACGGCGCCGTTGCGATCGTCGGGAGCCGGATCGTGGCTGGTGGTCAGCGCGATCAGGCGGACCACCTCGGTGATCGTGTCGGCCGGCACGTGGAGCGCGGCCAGGCCGGTGGCCGCGAGTGCCGCGCTGAGCTCCTCGTTGTCCGGTCGGGTCGGGTCGTAGACGGCGTCGTGGAACCAGGTCGCGAGGCGCACCGCGTCCGGGTCGGCCGCGGCGTCGGCGAGGGCATCCACAGTGGACAGCATCGCGGTGAGATGGGTGACGGTGTGGTAGCGACGGTGCGATTCGGACCACTGCGCCAGCAGCGCCGCACCGGCCTCGACCTGGTCGCCAGCCGGCGCGGCGCTGCCCGCGGCCGTCAAAGCCGCGCACCACCGATCCAGCAAGTCACTCACTCGCCTAGTCTGCCTCCATGCAGAAGCGCGCAATACACCGGGAACCGGACGACTCGACCCCACGTCCAACCCCCATGCGCCCTTGGATCCTGAAGTCAGCACTGGTCATCGCCGCCGGGATGCTCGCCGCCGGCTGCTCCTCCGCGGGCTCGGGCGGCGGTGACGAGAGCCCCGACGCGGCCACGCCGGCCAGCGGGACGCCGTCGGCCAGCGCATCGCCCACGCCTTCGCCGGCCGGCGCGCCGGCCCAGCCGTTCACGTCCGTCACGGTCACCCGCTCGGGCGGTCTGGCCGGCTTCAACGACCAGTACACGGTGGCCACGGACGGCGCGCTCACCGTGCAGACCAAGGGCGTGGCCGCCAAGCCAGCCAAGAAGCTCGCCGCCGCCGAGCTGACCCAGCTCAAGGCGCTCATGACCAGCCCGGAACTCGCGGCCGAGGCCAAGCAGGGTCGGTTCGCCAAGGCGGGTTGCCGGGACGGCTTCAACTACGGCCTGGTCTCCGGTTCGCTCCGGCTCGGCGGCACCGACTGCGGCAGCCTGGCCAGCGACGCCCCGACCTTCTGGAAGGTCGTCCAACTGGTCGAGAAGGCCGCCCAGACCCCGTAGGCCGCGCCCCGACCCTCGACGCGGCTTTGGGCGACATTTTCTCGGCCATAACCGAGAAAATGTCGCCCAAAGCGCGGGGTTTCGGCGCGGGGTCAGTTCACCTCGGGGAGGGGCGGGCCGAGCACGTCGTCGGCGTCCACGATCGTGTACGCGTAGCCCTGCTCGGCGAGGAACCGCTGCCGGTGCGCGGCGTAGTCGGCGTCCAAGGTGTCCCGGGAGACGACCGTGTAGAAGTGCGCCTGCCGCTTGTCCGCCTTCGGCCGCAGCACCCGGCCGAGACGCTGGGCCTCCTCCTGCCGTGAGCCGAAGGTGCCGGAGACCTGGATGGCCACGGCGGCCTCGGGCAGGTCGATCGAGAAGTTCGCCACCTTGGAGACGACCAGGGTCTGGATCTCGCCGGTGCGGAACGCGTCGAAGAGCCGCTCGCGCTCCTTGTTCGTGGTCGAGCCCTGGATCAGCGGTGCCTCCAGGTCGGCCGAGAGGTCGTCCAGCTGGTCGAGGTACGCGCCGATCACCAGCACCTGGTCGTCCGAGTGCCGTTCCACCAGCTTGCGCACCACCGGGATCTTGGTGCGGGCGGTGGCGCAGACCTTGTACCGCTCCTCCGGCTCCGCGGTGGCGTACGTCATCCGCTCGGCCTCGGTGAGCGTGACCCGCACCTCGACGCACTCGGCCGGCGCGATCCAGCCCTGCGCCTCGATGTCCTTCCAGGGCGCGTCGTAGCGCTTCGGGCCGATCAGGGAGAACACGTCGCCCTCCCGGCCGTCCTCGCGGACCAGCGTGGCCGTGAGGCCCAGCCGGCGGCGGGACTGGAGGTCGGCGGTGAGCCGGAAGATCGGCGCCGGCAGCAGGTGCACCTCGTCGTAGACGATCAGGCCCCAGTCCCGGGCGCCGAACAGCTCCAGGTGGCGGTACTCGCCCTTCCGGCGGGTCGTCATGACCTGGTACGTGGCGATCGTGACCGGGCGGATCTCCTTGCGCTCGCCCGAGTACTCGCCGATCTCCTCCTCGGTCAGGCTGGTGCGGGCGATCAGCTCGCGCTTCCACTGCCGGCCAGCCACCGTGTTGGTGACCAGGATCAGCGTGGTCGCCCCGGCCTCGGCCATCGCCGCGGCGCCGACCAGGGTCTTGCCCGCGCCGCACGGCAGCACGACCACGCCGGAGCCGCCAGCCCAGAAGCCCTCGACGGCCTGCCGCTGGTAGTCCCGCAGCTGCCAGCCGTCCTGGTCGAGCTCGATGTGGTGCTTCTCACCGTCCACGTAGCCGGCGAGGTCCTCGGCGGGCCAGCCGATCTTGAGCAGCGCCTGCTTGAGCCGGCCGCGCTCGGACGGGTGGACGATCACGGTGTCCTCGTCGACCCGTTCGCCCAGCATGCCGATGATCTTCTTGTTCCGGACCACCTCGACCAGCACGGCGCGATCGAACGCGTGCAGCACCAGCCCGTGGGTCGGATGGGTGGACAGCTGAAGGCGGCCGTAACGGTCCATCGTGTCGGCCACGTCGACCAGCAGGGCGTGCGGTACCGGGTACCGGGAGAACCGCACCAGCGCGTCGACCACGGCTTCGGCGTCATGCCCGGCGGCGCGGGCATTCCACAGGCCCAGCGGCGTGAGCCGATAGGTGTGGACGTGTTCGGGAGCGCGCTCCAGCTCGGCGAAGGGCGCGATCGCCATCCGGCAGGCGGTCGAGTCCGGGTGGTCGATCTCGAGCAGGAGGGTCTTGTCGGACTGGACGATCAGGGGGCCGTCGGTCACGGGCTATGAGCCTCCGGGGCAGGGGACGAAACCATCATTGTCCCAGGCCGTACGGGGTTCCTGCCAGTTCCCGCCCGGATCGCTCCGCCGGTCGACCGCGGAGGCGGGGCAGAACCGGCATCGCGGGAGCCCGATCGACCCCGCGATGCCGGTCGCGTCAGAAGTTGACCGTCACGTAGTCCCGGTAGTTCTCGGTGAAGACGGCGGCTCGCGCGGTGTCACCGATCTCGATGTCGTAGACGACCACGGCGGACCAGCTCGCACCGGCGGCCAGGCTGGTGAGGCAGGACGCGTTGTTCACCGCCCGGCTGCCGGACAGGGAGTAGTAAACGCGCTTCTTGCGGTCCGTGTTGAGCCCCACCCTGACGCAGGACCAGGTCTTGGTCAGCGTGCCCCTGTTGGTCACCTTGAGCGGCAGCTGGCAGAACTGGCCGTTCCGTGGGGTGGCCTTGGCGCTGCCGGTGCCGATCGGCGCGGTGCCGCAGGTCGGCTTCGCGGTGACCGTGACCTCGAGGTTGTCCAGCTTGACCGGGGTACCGATCGAGCCGGTGGTGTCTCCCGGCGACGACCCGGTGCTGGGCGTCGGGGTGACCGAGGCCTCGTCGATCGCCTTCTGGACCTCGTCCTTCGCGTTGTCGACCGCGCTGAACACGGCGAAGCCGCCGCCGCCGCAGCAGAGCAGGAGCAGCACGATGCCGGCGACGCCGAGGCCGATCCAGAGGCCCTTGTTCGAGCTCTTCGGCGGCCCGGGCGGCGGGAACTGGCCACCGGGCGGCGGGGTGTACTGCCCTCCCGGCGGGGGGTAGCCACCGCCGGGCGGGGTGTACTGGCCGCCACCGGGCGGCTGGAACTGGGGTGCCGGCGGGGGGTAGCCGGGCTGCTGCCCACCGGGGGGCGGGTAGCCGGGTCCTTGGGGGTAACCCGGACCTTGCGGCTGGCCGGGCTGCGGGTCGCCGGGCTGAGGCGGCGGGAATCCGTAGGGTCCGTCGCTCATGCGTCCACCTCGCTACGCTCGGCAGCCCCACGAGCGGGGCAGCTGTGCCTATTGGTTCGCGCGCTCCGCTTGCTCATGCGTCCACCTCCTGCATCGGGTCACGGCTTTGCGCGGTGCACAGTAGTGCAGAGCGGCGGCCCCGGGCTCGAGGTGGTGGCCGGCGCGTTGCCGAAGCAGCCGGGTGAAGCTGTGGTGCAGGTCACATTGCGGCGTGTTCGGTCTCACTCCGATCGGACTTCACGCTGTTCACACAGGGTGTGGGGCATTGTGATGAGGGATAGTGGGGCAGGTAGACGACGGGGGAGTCAGCGATGTTAGGTCGACGCGGAAAGTGGATGGCAGGGATCCTCGCCCTGACCGTCGCCGCGGGCGTGGGGGTCGGCGGGTACCTCGGCGGCTCGTTCGCGCTCGCGGGGCAGGACGAGCGGGCGTCCGCTGGGCCGTCCGGAAGCTCCAGCGCGTCCCCGTCGGCCAGCACCGTGTCGCCGCCCGCCGAGACCGGTAGGTCGGCGTCGCCTTCGGTGACCCCGTCGGCTCCGGTCACGCCGTCCACGTCGCCGTCTTCGTCGCCGTCCGTGCAGCCGCCCGTCACGCCGGCCGGGCCGTGCGCGAAGACCGGCCCGACCCAGCTCGTGGTCGAGCGGTACCTGGCCAAGCACACCGAGTTCGGCAAGATCACGGTCGACGGCAAGCAGGACGCCGTGGACTGCGCCACGATCAAGAAGTTCCAGGTGCGGTACGGCATCCAGGGCGGCGGTCAGGCCGGGCCGGTGAGCGGCAAGGTCGTGACCAGGCTCGCCAACGCCGCGCTCGACAAGTGTGACGCCGGCGGTTCGACCACGGTCTGCCTCGACCTGACCTCGCAGACCATGTGGGTCGTGCGCGGCGGCGGCGTGGTGCTCGGGCCGGTGCCGATCCGTACCGGCCGGGCCGGGCTCGAGACGCCGGCTGGGCACTTCCGGATCGGCAACAAGAAGAAGCACACGATCTCGACGATCTACAAGGTGCCGCTGCCGTACTGGCAGCAGTTCAACGCCGACATGGGCTTCCACCAGACCCCGTCGTACCTGTACGACGGCGGGAGCCCCGGCTCGCACGGTTGCGTCAACCTGCTGCGCCGGGACGCGATCGCGCTGTACGGGCTGACCAAGGTGGGTACCTCGGTCCACGTCTTCGGCCGGAAGTCCGGCACCTGATCTCCGCGAACCGCACGCTTTGGGCGACATCTTCGGTGCTATGACACGGAAAATGTCGCCCAAAGTGCTGTGGGGGGCGGAATCCGGCGCGGTGCCCTTGACAGCGCCGGGGAGAAGCGCGGAGATAGACCGGCCGGCAACTTCGCCGATCTGGAGGCGCACATGGGTAGCCTGCTGGACGCCATCGCCGCGGGAGACCTCCCGTCGGTGCGCACCCTGCTCGCGGCCGATCCCCGGCTCGCCTCGTCCCGCGGCGCCGACGGCGTCTCCGCCGTGTTGCGCTGCCTCTACGCGGGGCGGATCGACCTCGCCGAGGCCATCCTGGCAGCAGGACCGGAGATCGACCTGTTCGACGCGTCCGGGCTCGGCGACATCGGTTCGCTCGCCACGCTCCTCGCCGCGAACGCCGACGTCACGGCGTACGCGGGCGACGGTTTCACCGCACTGCACCTCGCCGCGTTCTTCGACGCCCCGTACGCGGCCGCGTTGCTGCTCCGGGCCGGCGCCGGTCCAGAGGCGATCGCGGACAACGCCACCCACGTCATGCCGCTGCACTCCGCGCTGGCCGGCCGCTCGGTGAGCGTGGTGTCGATGCTGCTCGCCATCGGCGTCGACCCGGACCCGGTACAGCAGGGTGGATTCACGCCGCTGATGGCCGCCGCCCAGCACGGTGACGGGGAACTGGCCGATCTGCTGCTGGCGTGCGGGGCGGACAGCCGTCGGGCCGCCGACGACGGTCGTACCGCCGCCGACATCGCGATCGCCGCCGGGCATGCCCGCCTAGTCGAGTGCCTGCGGGGAGTGGCGTAGCTCGGCTGAGGGAGGTTCCGCCGGCCGGGTACGCGCAAGCCGTCGGCCCGCCGGGGGTCACGGACAAAAGGCTTGAAAGCTTTTGACATCACGTCTGGCTGGTTGCTGGCTTACGCGCAGCGGCCGGCGTGATCCCGGTCAGCCTCCCGAGCCGGCGCCTACTCGTCCACCAGAGCGGCGCTGGTAATTCGATGGAGCGCAAAAGTGTGCAGTACGTCGGTGCGCTCGTCTTCGGCGCGGAGGTAGCCAGCGCCGATCGACACCGGCAGCACGAGTCGGGCCAGCGTGCCGCCGTGGGCGTCCACGTAGCCGAGCAGCACCCGCTGGCGTTCGCGAGCCGCGTGCTGGAGCACCGCGAGCGTGGTGGCGGTGGTCGAGCCGGGGAGTTCGGTGGTGGTGACCGGGGTGCGGCGCGCGGTGCGGGCCGTCTCGTCGCCGCGGCGGAGCGAGCGGACGGCCTCGGTCAGGTGGCCCTCGCCGAGGCTGGGCAGGTCGGAGCCGGGCCGGATCGGGCGACTCCGCACGGGCGCGCGACGGGCATCCGGCCTGGTCAGCACCAGCCCACCGCTGGCGTCCTCGACCACGGGCGCGTAGCCGGCCTCACGGAGCGTGTCCAGCAGCCGGGTCGTGACGGCCATGGTCACCAGCACGGTCGGCGCGACCCGGCGCAGCCGCAGCGGCTCGCACCGGCGGTCGGCCAGGATCTCGGCGAGCAGAGCCTCGTCGTCGCTGCGCAGGTACGCGCTGGCGCCGCCGGTGCGCAGGCCGCCGTGCCGCCGCGCCACGTCGTCGATCAGGTACGTCATCGCCTGCGGCACCGGCGTCTTGGACCGCTGAGCGAAGAGTCCGTGCAGCTCACCGGCTGACCGGCCGGCGTCGAGAGCACGCCGCACGCTCGCTGGCGTGACCCGGTAGACGGTCGCGCCGCCCGCCGACTCCACGTCCGCCACCAGCGCGATCTCCGTGGCCAGTTCGGGCAGCAGCGGGCCTGGCGCGACCACGGTCAGGTCGGCCTGCACCAGCACGTGGTCGAGCGGCGCCGGAAGCTGCCCGGCCAGCAGTTCGGCGGGATCGTCGCCGGCCAGCAGCGCGCGGCCGTAGCTGGTGAGCGCGCCCCGACCGGTGACGCCGAGGGTGGCCGCCT
Source organism: uncultured Actinomycetota bacterium (assembly GCA_963746095.1). Classification (GTDB taxonomy): domain Bacteria; phylum Actinomycetota; class Actinomycetes; order Mycobacteriales; family Cryptosporangiaceae; genus CAVVAL01. The sequence goes on from CAVVAL010000002.1 coordinate 544,148, forward strand.
CGGTCAGGGCCCAGGCCACCGCGTCGTCGCGATGCCGGCCGCCGCGGCGGGGCGCCGTCCAGGTGAGCTTGTCCACGACCTCGGCGACGGTGAGCGCGGCGCCGGCACGTTGTTCGGCCAGCACCTCCAGCGCCAGCCGGCGCATCTCCGGCGCGCCGACCCGCTGGACCTCGAACGAGAGCGGCGCGATCAGGCGATCCTTCTCGTCGCGCTGGCCGATCAGCCCCGGCAGCCGGACCATGGTCAGCCAGCCCCGGGCGAGCCGGCTCCAGCGATCCTCGGTCGGGTCGGCGTGCCAGCGGTCGTAGGCGGGGGTCGGGAGCCACTCGGGGTCGGTCTCGCCGGTGTCGTCCAGCAGTCCGGCCGCGTGCGCGACCTCCAGCAGCAGCGCGGCGATCCGCTCCTCCACACCCGCGGCCTTGGCCAGCCGGCGCAGATCCCGGACGCCGATCCCACCGGCCCGCAGCACGCCGGGCGCCTCGGTGGCGCACTCCTCCAGCAGCGCTTCGACCAGCCGGACCACCTCGATCACCTGGCCGGCGCCAGCACCGTCCGCGCCGGCCTTGGTGTGGCTCGTGGGCGACGGAACCGGCGGTGAGGGGTGCAGCACCCCGAGCGGGGTCTCGCCGCGGACCACCAGCCCGACCTCGCGCGGCAACTCGACGCTCTCGTTGTCGATCGCGATCAGCAGCCCGTGCGCGAGCAGCCAGCGGACCGGCGTGCCGGACTCCTCCGGGGCGACCGGGCGGCGCGCGTCCCGCACCGCGCCCAGCGGCGGACCGGCGGCGAGCCGATCCAGCACCGCCTTGGCCTCCGGGGGCGCGATGTTGATCAGCGCGGCCAGCCGGACCCGATCGGTGAGCGCCTCGGTGAGCAGTACCGTCGCCTCCGGCTGGCGAGCCTCGGGCAGGTGCAGCGCCGCCAGCACGGGCGCGAGCTGGCCCGAGCCCAGCCCGGACAGCAGCGTGGCCACCGGGCGACCGAGGCCGACGGGGTAGGGCGAGCAGACCTCCTCGACCGTGGGCGTGAGGTGCAGTGCGTCGCCGTCGGGCCAGACCACGCCGAGATCGATCAGGCTCTGCAGCGCACGGTCGACGGCCGGCTCGGGCGCGGTGCCCGCGATCAGCGCGCGCACCTCCGCCCGGCTGCTCACCCGGTCGGGCGCGAGCCGCAGCGCGTCGAGGATCTCCAGCGCGAACCGGTCGAGCTGCTCCAGCGCCCTGGCGACGGACATTCGGGTGTGCGCACGGGTGGCCAGGACCGAGATGTCGGTCGGCACCGGCGTGGCCAGATCCGGCCGGGCGCGCAGCAGGGTGACGAGCTTCTCGTCGGGCAGCGCCCGGAGATGCTCGGCCAGGTTTCGGTGCGCCGACTTGCTCATCGGATCTACGCTAGCCGGTCAGACTGCAGCGTGTTGTGGCAGATCGGCTGGGGGGCGGGTCATGGGGTCCATCTGGGATCGGTTTCGGCATCGGCGGCACAAGAAGAAGAAGCGGGGCAACAGCTGCGACGGGTGCGACGCCTGCGACTGCGACGTCTGCGGTTGCGACCCGTTCCTGATGTACATCCCGCTGCTGCGAACGGTCCCGGCGGTGCTGCACGCGCGGCCCACCCCGACCCTGCCCGGCCGGCTCGGTCTGGCCGCGATCCGCGGGTACCAGCGCGGGCTCAGCCCACGGCTGCCGTTCCGCTGCCGGTACACGCCCTCGTGCAGCGAGTACGGCGCGCAGGCGGTCAAGCGGTACGGGCTCGTGGTGGGATCCAGGCTGATCGCGGCGCGGATCCGGCGTTGCCAGTGCGACGTGCCGCTCGGGACGCCCGACCCGCTGCGCTGAGCTGCGGTGTAGGTCGGCGTTGAGCCGGTGTGAGCAGGCCGGCGCTGAGCCGTCGCCGGTGCTGAGCTGGCCGGTGCGGAGCTGGCGACGTTGCCGGGCTGAGCTGGCCGGCGGCTGTCGTGAACAGCCGAACGGCGCTGCCCGCCACCTGCGGCTCGCCGGCCGGCGTTGTGGACTTGCCTCCGGGCCGGGTCATCGGCCATCGTTCACCCCAGAGCCGGCTATCAGGAGGATTCATGGCGTCCGAGACACGTCCGGAGAAGAAGCCGGGCAAGGGGAAGAACCCCGTGCCGAAGGACGGTCACCTGCCCGTCAACGAGATGCTGGGCGAGTTCCAGGGCGCCAACAGCCCGTTCGGTGACGAGATCAAGTTCCCCCTCCCGGTCGAGTCGATCCAGTACGTGCACCCCGATCCGGCGGCCATCGAGCACTGAGTTCGGGCCAGCCTGCCGGCTGGGTCTCTCCTGATCGGCTCGTCGAACGGCCGAATTGGCTGGTAGTGGTGGCTAGTGCCCGGCTGGCGCGCAAGGATGCTGGGTAGAGCGCCCGCGCCGCCAGGAGGTCGACGATGACGATGCCGTCGTACGCGTCCGGAACGTCCGTCACGCCGCTGCTGGGCGAGACGATCGGGGAGAACCTGGCGCGCGCCGCGGTGGCGTTCGGCGGCCGGGAGGTCCTGGTCGACGTGGCGTCCGGCCAGCGCTGGACGTACGCCCGGTTCGACGCCGAGGTGGACACCGTGGCCCGCGGGCTGCTCGCCCGGGGGGTCGGCAAGGGCGACCGGGTCGGGATCTGGGCGCCGAACGTGCCCGAGTGGGTGCTGGTGCAGTACGCCACGGCGCGGATCGGCGCGATCCTGGTCAACATCAACCCGGCGTACCGCACCCATGAGCTGGCGTACGTGCTGAAGCAGGCCGGCGTGCGCACGCTGGTCAGCGCCGAGTCGTTCAAGACCAGCGACTACCGGGCGATGGTCGCCGAGGTGAGCCACGACTGCCCCGAGCTGTACGACGTGATCTTCCTCGGCACGCTCGACTGGGACGCGTTGCTCGCCGATGGTGCCGAGGTGGACGCCGCGGCGCTGGCGGACGCGGCAGAGCCGGCTCTCGCCCGACGATCCGATCAACATCCAGTACACGTCCGGGACCACGGGCTTCCCCAAGGGCGCCACGCTCAGTCACCACAACATCCTCAACAACGGGTACTTCGTCGGCGAGCTCTGCCGGTACACCGAGGAGGACCGGATCTGCGTGCCGGTGCCGTTCTACCACTGCTTCGGCATGGTGATGGGCAACCTCGGGGCGACCTCGCACGGGGCGTGCATCGTCATCCCGGCTCCCGCGTTCGACCCCGCCGCCACGCTGCGAGCGGTGGCGCAGGAGCGGTGCACGTCGCTCTACGGCGTGCCGACGATGTTCATCGCCGAGCTGGCCGAGCCGGATCTGGCCTCCTACGACGTGTCGTCGCTGCGCACCGGGATCATGGCCGGCTCGCCGTGCCCGGTCGAGGTGATGAAGCGCGTGGTGCACGACCTCGGCATGGACGAGGTGACGATCTGTTACGGCATGACCGAGACCTCGCCGGTCTCCACCCAGACCCGCGCCGACGACGACCTGGAACGCCGGGTCGGCAGTGTCGGCACCGTGCACCCCCACGTCGAGGTCAAGGTGGTCGATCCGGACACCGGTCAGACCGTCCCGCGCGGCCAGCCCGGCGAATTCTGCACCAGGGGCTACTCCGTGATGCTCGGCTACTGGGACGAACCGGCCAAGACCGCCGAGGCGATCGACGCCGCCCGCTGGATGCACACCGGCGACCTCGCCGTGATGGACGAATTCGGTTACCTGAACATCGTCGGCCGGATCAAGGACATGGTCATCCGGGGTGGCGAGAACGTGTACCCGAGGGAGATCGAGGAGTTCCTCTACACCCACCCGGACATCGTGGACGCGCAGGTCATCGGGGTGCCGGACGAGAAGTACGGCGAGGAGCTGTGCGCCTGGGTCCGGCTCCGGGAGGGCGCCACCGAGTTGAGCGTCGAGACGCTGCGGGAGTTTTGCACCGGCAAACTCGCGCACTACAAGATCCCGCGCTACGTGCAGGTGGTCGAGGCGTTCCCGATGACCGTGACCGGCAAGGTGCGGAAGGTGGAGATGCGGGAACGCTCGGTCGAACTGCTCGGGCTTCACGACGCCGCAGGCATTCAGAGCGCGTGACCGTGTAGGCTGGCTGATCCTGACTTCGGGCTGGCTAGCTGACCGGCTTCGGGAGGACCCAGGCACCCCAGTTCTCGGCATCCCAGTCGTAGACCGTGGTGCCCTCTGGGTAGCTGCGCACACCGTGTCCGGGGCGGTAGGCGGCGAGCAGCTGATCTCCGGTGTGGACGTGGATCATCGGCACGTCGAGTTGCTGCAGCATGGTGAAGACGGCCTGCGCGGCGGCGAGTTCGACGTCCTGATCGGCCGAGGCCGGGGAGCCGCCCGCACGCCAGAGACGAAACTCGGTGTCGTAGGAGTCGGTCGCTTCCCACTCGCCCTCGGGTCGGAAGGGAAGTTCCAATTCCGCCGGCACCACCGGCCCGCCGAACTGGCCCGATGCGCCGGCGACAAGGGCGGTGGCGGGAACCAGCACCTGCGGCGCCGCCCCGTCCAGGCTCAGCTGGCCGCCAATCGCGGCGGCAATGCTGGTCGCGACGTCGCCGGGAGCGCGGCCGGTGCTGAGATAGATCTGCTCACGGGCTGACATGAATCGCTCCTGTTTCTCCGTCCCACCGCACCGAGCCCTCGACGGTGAAACCGCCATAGTCTCGTCCGTCGACAACGGCGACCTTGATCCGGATCGAGCCGCGCGGAGTCATCAGAGCGCGAGAACGGCCTGGCTGAACTCGAAGCGGCGGCCCGCATGACAGGCGGCCCATGTGCGCTCCTCTTCGGTGAGGTGCGCGAGAAAGCGGTAGCGCTGCCGGTACTCCCGTTCCCAACCGGCCACATCGATCGGTTGGGTGAGGTAGCCGATGTTCTCGTCGTCGATCTCGGCGGCTGAACGAGGCGCGAGGACGGCGGCTGGATCGAACGGACGGTTGGACCAGCGCCCGTCGACCACGACGTCTTGGTAGACCTTGAGAATCCACAGCCGACGAATGAGTTCCTCAGCAAGCCTGCCCTGTCGGCCGTACCAGACGAGGTCGTACAGGTCGCGAGCCAAGCCGACTCGAGCGTAGCGAGCAAGCTTCTCCGCGATCGCTTCCTCGACCCTGACCACGGGCAGCGCCGGTAAGCCGTGGGGAAGGTCGTAGCTTCGGTGCACCGGCAGGGCGAGGAAGGGCAGTGTCTCGGGCTCCAGCCAGGGCTGCCGAGGCGAGAACTCGACCTTGCTGGCGATTCGGATTTCCGACGAGGCGTGGTCGGCCGGGTTGGGACCGAATGGCGCGGTCACGCGCAGCGCCGCCCTGCCGGCCCCGTCGTTCCGCTCGGCGAGCACGTACCGGAAGGGCGGCACGATCGCGTTGTCGATCGCATCCATGACCAGGGCTGCCAGACCGTCTGATGGCGCGCAGCAGTCCAGGTCGGTGGAGAATCTGCCGGCCGCACCGGAGCGCATCTTGCGCAGACTGGTGCCGCCCTTGAAGACCAGTCCAAGTTCGAACAGCCCGACGTGGTGGAGGCGGTGAAGCACGTGGTCTTGGGCGACATCGAGCATCGCAGGATAGAAACCACCGGACTTGCCCTGGAAATGGCGGAGCAGATGCCCGCGCGTCAACGCCATCAGATGCCCGGGCCAACTTGGGCATAGCGCGCCACCACCGTGTCGACGACATCGGTAAGGCGGTCGTGGTGGCCGCCGCGACGGCGAGGGCCAAGATAGTGCGGCCCGCGGCCTGGCGGACGCTCGCCCAAGATCGCCATCGCAGCACTCGGATTACCGCCAGCGTCCAGCAAGTAGGCGGCTCTCGCCCAGGCCGCCGCAGGGCGGCCGGTCAGGCTCGATGTCAGCACGGCGCTGTCGGCACGGTGAACGGCGGTGGACAGCCACTCGGACAACCCCGGCCAATCCTTGAAGCCATCGGGACGGATCGCCAGCGCGGCGATGAGGCCACTCTCGTTGTGTATCCGCAGGCCGTCATGCTCGGCGTACGCGGCGTCCGGCAAGGTCAGATCGACTCGGCGGAAACCTTGCAGGGAGCGGATCGCAGCGGTGCCTTCGTCGCAGACGATCACCTCCGCATTGGGCTGGCGCGAAGCGAGGCTGCCGAGAAACGCGGCCGATTCGTACCCGACGCCCACGCGGAGATCCGGCCGAGCCGCCAGTACCCCGCGCAGCTCGATGAACGGGTCGCCACCTGACAGCCGGCCGGCACGATCAGCGGGCGCGAATTCCCAGACACCGCGAGCGCGCAAGGGGAGCAGCCAACCCAGCACCCGCAGCCGCCGAGCGATCTCACCAGCGGTCAGTTCCAGGTTGATGCACTGCCGGGCGCGCTCCAGCCAGGCCAAGGTGACGACGGCCGGTCGTTCAAGCTCCAACTCGCCGAGCACCGGCGCCAAGGAGCCGGGAATCGCTCTGTCCACTGTCAATCACCACATCTTTGAGCAACTATATTGACTATTTGTATATTAACTGACAGTCGTCCGTCGTACTCGTCACGGTCGCATTGATCTCACGTCGATGGGCGGATGGCGCGGAGGCGATCCCGGAGGTTCTCGACCGGGGTGGCGCCGCGATGGGCGTCGGCGATCCGTAGGGCCAGCTCGTGCAGCTTGCGCTGCGCGCGGTACGAGGCCACATGCGCGGCGCTCTCACCGGCCCGGCCCGCGACGTCACAGGCCTCGTCCAGCTCGCCGCTGAGGAACAGCGCCTCGGCCAGCCAGGTCAGCTGCACGGCGCGCTCGCGGGCGTAGCTGGCGTCGAGGCCGGCGAGGAACTCCGCGAACGCTGGCACGGCCTTGCGGGCCTCGCCGAGCAGCAGGCTGGACCGCGCCGCGAAGGCCGGCAGCTGGGCCTCGTCGAACCAGTACGCCCACGGCGGATCGTCGGTGTCCGGCCGCACGGCGAGGTCGGCCGCCTCGCCGATCGCACGGGCGGCGCCGGCGCGGTCTCCGTTCGCCGCGTACGCCAGCGCGAGATGGCCGCAGAGCAGGGCCCTGGCTCGGTTCGACGGTGACCGCCTGGCGCCCTCGACCGCCGCCTCGGCCAACCGCCGCGCCTCGACGCGATGACCCAGCTCCAACGCCTGGTAGCCGAGACTGGCCAGCAGGTATCCGCCGATGGACGGGTCGTCGGCCGTGTGCGCGGCCTGCAGACCGGCCCGGTAGTGCCGCTGCGCGGCGAAGTGCTGCCCCGCGTCGTACGCCCGCCAGCCGGCGAACTGCCCGAGGTTGGCCGCCGCCGCGTACAGCCGTCGGCCGACCAGCTCGGAGTACGACGCGTCCCGCAGCAGCTCCACCACGAGCCTGAGCTGGGCGGCGGCCGTGGTCGCGAGTGTCGGCCCGCCGAGCTTGTCGTCCAGCTGCCGGAGCACGAGGGTCTGCCGCTCGATGCTCGCGACGATCTCCTCGTCCACCCGGAGCGAGCCGTGCAGCGCGCCAGCCAACCGGGCCGGCTCGATCCGGAGCCACTCGTCGGCCAACGCCACCAGTGCGGCGCCGGTGATGCCGAGAAATCCGCGACGGTCCATGAGGCCTCCTTCGAGTGCACCCGTGACGGCATCCAGGGTGGCCGCGGGGGACCATTCCCGAGCCGGTTCCAGCCCTTCGAACGCCGGTAGCCAGTGCGGCCAGGGCAGGCTCGCCAGCCGCGCCTCCGGCACGTCGAGCGCACGGGCCAGCGCCCGCTGCGCCAACGCCTCGGGTACCACCCCGAGCCGCTCCCACCGGTAGACCTTGCTCCGGTCCGAACTGGACAGCACGACGCCGAACTCGTCCGCCGCGGTGTCCGCGATCACCCGCAGCAGGGTCGCCGCCGACCAACCGTGCACATTCCGCACGTAGGCCAACGGATGAACGAGCGCGGGCTGAAAGCCCTGATTTGTCACCGACCGCCTTCCGCTCGTCTCCGCAAAGTGCCGCGAACGTAGCTCCGTTATCGGCCGTTCTGGCGCCCCTTGCGTGCGAAGCCGACAGGAAGCCGACAAGGGCCACCCCGCCGAGCCGACAGGAAGCCGACACATCGATTCAGAAGCCGACAGGAAGCCGACACGATGGGACTTCCGCTCGGCGCCATGGGCCGGTTGGGTTGTCCGTGGCCGATCAAGGAAGGCGGCACGGCATGGACGGCACGACCTGCCGTACCGCCCCCGCGAGCGGCTGCGATCCAGGGTCCGATTTGGACTCCCCGACTCCGGTTGGTGCTCCCGCCGGGGTCGGGTGAACGGATGGGTGCGGTGGTCGTCGAACCACCCCGGCGTCGGCCGCCGCACCCTTCCCGAACGTTCCTGATCGCTTCATCGGCCGGCGGGCTCCGCCGTGCCACTCCGACGCGGCGGCGTGCCGCGCGAAACCCCCGGCTGCCAGCGACCGCTGGCCGCGTGGCGCGCCGCCGCCCGACCGAAGGGCGGGATCATGAACTGGCACGACGACGGACCGGAGTCCGGACCGTCCGCGGACGACATCGCGGAGGCGCTGCGGCTCGACGCGCTGCACCGCAAGTCCCGGGCCCAGGAGGCGTGTCTCTGGTGCCGCCTGGCCTGGCCGTGCGCGCACCGGCGGTGGACGGACGAGATCCTGAGCGCGGCCGGCAACGGTCTGGCGGAGCCGCCGGGCCACCCCGCTTCGCCTGGCAACTCGGTATCGCCCGGCAACCCGCCGCCAGCCGACAACCCGCTGGACAACCCGGCTCCGACCAGCCGTCTCCACCACCCAGGGCGGCTGACACCGCGACCGATCTGCACCGTGCCGTTACCGCGATCGGCCCCAACCTGCGGTCCGGACGGCAGGACCGTGGACCCGGAGCGTGACGCGTGATGATCACCATGACCGGCGCGGCCGAGCCGCCGGGCCGGCGTACCGATCCGATGCTCTGGCGGTCGGCCCAGCGGGTGTTGGAACGACATCGCGCCCGGCTCTCCCAGGTCGGCGGGCCGCGCTGCAACTTCTGCGCCGAGTCCTGGCCGTGCCCGTCGGCGACCGAGGCGGCCAGGGCCACCGTCATCGCGGGCGGTCCGCCGGCCGATCTGGACGGCCTGGGGTCGGCCGTAGGCTGGGGCTCGTGGACCCTCTGACGGTCGGATTCGACCTTGACATGACCCTGCTGGACAGCCGCCCAGGCATCGGGGCGACCTACGAGGCGATCTCGGCGGAGACCGGCGTGCCGATCGACACCGCGCTGGTCACGTCCAGGCTCGGACCGCCGCTCGCGCACGAGCTGGCGAACTGGTTCCCCGCCGATCAGGTGGAAGAACTGGCCGACCGTTACCGAGCGCTCTATCCCACGTACGCCGTGTTGCCGTCGCTGCTGCTGCCGGGTGCGCGAGAGGCGATGGCCGCGGTGCGGGCCCACGGCGGTCGGGTGGTCGTGGTCACCGGCAAGTACGCGGCCAACGCCCAGCTCCACCTCGATCACCTCGAGGTCGAGGTGGACGGGCTGGCCGGCAACCTCTGGGCCGAGGAGAAGGCGCCGGCGCTACGGGAGTTCGGCGTCAGCGTGTACGTCGGCGATCACCTGTCGGACATCCTGGCGGCCCGGGCGGCCGACGCGCTCGCGGTGGGGGTCCCGACGGGCCCGATCTCGGCCGACGAACTCCGCGAGGCCGGTGCGGACGTGGTGCTCGCCAGCCTGTCGGACTTCCCGTCCTGGCTCGACGAACACCTGCTCGCTGTCGAAGCGCCCCGCTAGCGGTCCCGATCGGCCGCGTCGAGCACCTCTCGCTGAGCCGCGCGCGCTTGGCGGAACAGGCCGACGATGGCCAGTCCGAAGCCGATCGGCGCCAGCATGGTGCCCACCGCGAGCGCCACCGGCGCGTTCCGCACTCCGAAAAGAAAAGGGAAGAAGACGATCGCGGCAAAGATCAAACCGGCCACAAAGCAGCCCGCACCCACCCGGACCAGCAAGGTCCCTTCTCCACGCCCAGTCACAGCACCAGCCTAGGCGGTGTGCGGGTTAACACCGATTGCGGGAGACCGTTGGCCACGTCGCGTGGCATCGCTAGCCTTGACCGTTGGGGCGGTGCGCGAGGCGTCCCGGTCCGCCCGTACCGCCGCTAGCTGACGAACAGAGCAGAGGTCCAACGTGCCCACCGGCAAGGTCAAGTGGTTCGACGTGGAGAAGGGCTTCGGCTTCCTTTCCCGTGACGACGGCGGCGACGTCTTCGTGCACAAGGGCGCGCTGCCCGCCGGAGTGACCGAGCTCAAGCCTGGCGCCAGAGTCGAGTTCGGCGTGGCTGAGGGACGCAAGGGAGAGCAGGCGCTCTCGGTGAAGGTCCTCGACCCGCTGCCCTCGGTGGCCGCGGCGCACCGGCGGCCCGCCGAGGAGCTGCACGGCATGGTCGAGGACATGATCAAGGTGCTGGAGGGCAAGGTCCAGCCCGATTTACGCCGGGGCCGGCACCCCGACCGCAAGACCGCCCGGAAGATCGCCGAAATGGTGCACGCGGTCGCCCGCGAGCTGGAGGTCTGAGCGGCTGGGCGACGCGCCGTCACGGCCCGCAGCCCAGCATCGCCGCCCGGCGTTGCGACCGCCGGGTTCAGGACCAGCGAATTCCGGGGAACGGCTCGTTCGGCGCCACCGCGTTCCAGATGTCCTGGGCGTCCTTCTCGACCAACGGGCGGTCGCTGTCGTGGAACGCCCGGCCGGTGAGGTCGTTCCAGCCGGCCACGGTGATCGCCTTGTTCTCCATCGCCCGAGAGAACTCGTCGACAAACCAGCCCAGCGTGCCTGAGCTGACGGCCTGACCCAGGGCGGCGATCGTCGCCGGGTTCATGTTGGTGCAGCTGGTCCGGATCTGGTTCTTGAGTCTCTGGCTCATCTCGGCCACGACTGTTCACGCTCCTCGGTCGGTGAGTCCGATGGGCGCGGCAGGCGCCCGACGTAAACGGTGATCCTGTTCACGCCTGAGCGCTGCGGCACCGTCGGAACCCCGACAGGCATGCTTAGAGGGACCGCCTCGCTCGACCGTCCCTATTGACGGTCCCGCTTAGCGCAGCGAGCGGGGCAGCGGCGGCACCAGGCCGGCCTCGACCGCCCGTCCGAGCAGGGCGTCCGCGGCCGCGAAGCCGGCGTCGCCGAGGTTCTCGGTGAACTCGTTCACGTACAGCGCGATGTGCGCGTCGGCGACCTCGCGCTCCAGCTCCTGGGCGTGCTCGGCGACGTACGGGCGGGTGCGGTCGGGGTCGGCCCAGGCGGCTCGGACCGAGGCCCGGATGAAGCCGGCCAGCTGCTCGTGGCTCACCTCGGTGAGGTCACGCCGGGCCAGGATCGCACCGAGCGGGATCGGCAGCCCGGTCTCGGACTCCCACCAGTCACCGAGGTCCGCGACGGCGTGCAGCCCGAAGCGCTGGTACGTGAACCGGGCCTCGTGGATGACCAGACCGGCGTCGACCTGGCCGTCCCGCACCGCCGGCATGATCGTGTGGAACGGCATGACCCGGATCTGGGCCGGCGCGAATCCGGCCGACCAGAGCCGAAACAGCAGGTAGGCGGTGGTGCGATCGCCGGGCACGGCGACCGTCGAACCGGCCAGCGACGCGGGTGACCGTTCGCCGGCCGTGAGCACCAGCGGTCCGCAGCCGCGTCCCAGCGCGCCGCCGCAGGGCAGCAACGCGTACTGGTCGAGCAGCCACGGCAGCGCCGCGTAGGAGACCTTGACCACGTCGAAGGCCCCCTGTTCGGCGGCCGTGTTGGTGACGTCGACGTCGGCGTAGGTCACCTCGACCGGCGGCGCGCCCGGGACCAGGCCGTGGGCCAGCGCGTGGAAGGCGAACGTGTCGTTCGGGCATGGCGAGTACGCGATCGACAGCGGCTTCATCGCGCCACCGCCGCGGTCGTTTCGGCCAGCGCGGCGACCGCCGTGGCCAACGCAGAGAACGCGGCCGGGATGTTCCAGCTCGGAGCGGTCCCGCCGCCCGATCAGGTTGCTGATCGTGCGGACCTCGGCCCACGGCACGCCGTGCTCGACGGCGGCCCAGGCCACGCCGTACCCCTCCATCGCTTCGGCCACGGCGTCCGGATGCGTGGCGGCCAGCGCGGCGGCGCGGGCACCGGTGCCGGTCATGGTCGCGAGCGTGAGCACGTCACCAATCGCGGCGCCCGGCAGCGCCGCAGCGGAAGACGCGAGCGGTGCCCCCCCGGCCAGCCCGAGCCCGGCCAGATCGAGAAAGCCGTCGTCGGTCGCGGCACCCAGATCGGCGAACACAGAATTCCGCGCCAGCACCACGTCACCGATCGCGGCCCGGCCGGCGAAGCCACCGGCGATCCCGGCCGAGACGACCAGCCGGGCGGGCGTGCCGGCGCGTTCCAGCGCGGCGAGCAGCCGGGTCACCGCCACCGCGGCGGCGATCGGACCGACCCCGCCGGCGGCGGCGATCACGTTCCCGGCGGCCACCGCGCCGTACGGCAGCTCGGGCCGCGGAGTGACCGGCCCGAGCTGCCGGACCGCCGCGTCCCGCTCGGCCTCGACCGCGGTGACCAGCAAGACAGGCCCCTCGGCCGTCGCCCCGGCGCCGACAAGCACGGTCAGCTCGCGTCCGCGTTGACCAGGGCGAACTCCCAGAAGCCGCTGGTCTCGCCCTCGTTCGGACCTTGCGGCAGCGCCACCACCTGGATCTGCATGGTGTTGCCCTGCTGGAAGTCGGCGGCGAGCGTGAAGTACGTCTTGTCCTTCTGGATCGGGCCGGCGGCGACCTGGTTCTTGCCGTCGACGATCCGGACGAACCAGCCCCGATCCTTGACGTCGTGCGGCACCTCGACCGCCACCGCGCCGCCGGGGCGGACCTTCAGCCGCTTCGGGGTGTGCTTGTTCTCGTGGCACTCACCGCTCGCGGTGTACGCCTGGCCCTCGAAGCACCAGAGCGAGGCGGTCGTGGTGGCGAACTTGCCGCCGGCCAGGGCGCCGACCTCCGGCACGGGCTTCTCACAGCCGGTGAGCAGAGCCAGGCCGAGCGCTGCGGTGGCCAGGGTCGCGATCGCGGGTCGGCGGGCAGACATCCATGCTCCAGTGCAGGTGGGACGGGCCGTGTTCAGGTAAGCGCGTTTCAGGCTACCGGCCGGGGATCGCGCTGCTTGCCATGGAGTGACCACAGCCACATGCCCACCCTGGTGGCCGCGACGGCCATCCCGGCCGCCGCCAGCAGCAGACCCCACGGGCCGCCGAACGGGATGATGCCGATCGCACCGCCCAACACGAACGCCAACTGCAGGAGCGTCTCGGAGTGGGCGAACGCGCTGGCCCTGGTCTCGTCCGGTAGCCGCTCCTGGATCACCGCGTCCACGCCGAGCTTGGCCAGGCCGGTGGCCAGCGCCGTGACGAACGCGAGGACGACGGCGGCCGGCAGGCTGTAGCCGATCGCGGCGGCCACGCAGGCCAGCGTGACCAGCGCCAGGCTGGCCGACTGCACCGCGAGCGGATGGTTCAGCTTGATCCGGGTGCCGACGATCGTGCTGGTAAACGAGCCGATCGCCAGCCCGCCGAGGATCACGCCCAGAGCGGCGGTGTCCGGTAGGCCGAAGTTGTCCTCACGGGTGCGGAACGCGAAGAAGAGGGTGAGGAAGCCGTACAGGGCGCGGAGTGCCGCGGTCGCCGTGACGGCGGCCCAGACCGGGGTGTCGAACAGGGCCTTGGTCTTGCGGCCGGGCAGCTGGAAGATCCGCGGCACGGTCTCGGGTTGGTCGGAGTCGACCTTGTCCGACAGTCGCAGCGCGATCACCATGCCGATCGCGAACGCCACGGCCGCCGCACGCAGCGTCCACTCCGGGCCGAAGCCGGCGAGCAGGATGCCGATCGGGGCGACCACCGCGCCGGCCAGGGTGCCGAAGAGCGAGCCGCGCGCGTTCGCGGTGACCAGCGTCATCCCACGCGGCAGGACCCGCGGCACCGCGGCGCTCCGGGCCACCCCGTACGCCCTGGACATGACCAGCACCGCGAACGCCGCCGGGTAGAGCACCCAGGTGTCCATCCGGTCGGAGATCAGGTACGCCAGGAAGCCGCGGGCCAGCATCGTGGTGGCCAGCGCGTACCGGCGGCCGTGCCGGAATCGGTCGAGCACCGGCCCGACCAGCGGGGCGAGCAACGCGAACGGCGCCATCGTGACGAGCAGGTAGAGCGCGACCCTGATCCGGGCCTCACCGACCGGCACGTTGAAGAAGATCGTGCCGGCCAGCCCGATCGCGACCAGGGCGTCGCCGGCGCAGGAGGCGGCGTGCAACTCGAACATCCGGTGCATTCCGGAGTCCGCCGCGCCGTGCGCGTCGCGCGCCTTCGTGACCCGTCCCCACAGCCCTGACCAGGACCGGTCGAGCCAGCTCCAGGCGGCCGACAGGCTCGCGAACAGGCTGGCGAAGAGGGCACGCAGACGGGACACGGACACCATCGTTACCTACTGAGCCGACGGGGTGCGCACCGAAACCCGGGAGTGAGCAAGAATGGCCTAGTGAGCCTCACCACCGCTATTCGAACTGACGCCATCTGTGCCGCCGCCGTGGAGCTTGCCCGGGCCGCCGCGCGGGAGGTCGGCGGTGACTACGTCGGCGACCACCTGGGGGTCCGGGCCGAGGCTGAGCGGCTGGTGACCCACCGGTTCGCCGCCGACCAGCCCGGATACCGCGACTGGCACTGGTCGGTCACCGTGGCCCGCGCGCCACGCTCCAAGCACGTCACGGTGAGCGAGGTGGCGCTGCTGCCCAGTGACCGTGCGGTGCTGGCGCCCGAGTGGGTGCCGTGGAGCGAGCGGCTCCGACCCGGGTGACCTCGGGGTCGGCGATCTGTTGCCGACCGCGCCCGACGACGACCGGCTCGCCCCCGGTTACGTGCTCTCCGACGACGAGGCCGTGGTCGAGATCGATCGCGAACTCGGCTTCGGCCGGGTCCGGGTGATGAGCCGGCTCGGGCGCGAGGAGGTGGCCGAGCGCTGGTACGAGTCGGAGGCCGGCCCGTCCGCACCGCTCGCCAAGGCCGCGCCCGGTACCTGCGGCACCTGCGGCTTCTACCTCCCACTCGCCGGGTCGCTGGGCGCGATCTTCGGCGTCTGCGGCAACCTGTTCGCCCCCGACGACGCGCGCGCGGTGAGCGCCGACCACGGCTGCGGCGCGCACTCCGAGGCGCTGGTCGAGGCCGTGCCGGTGGCGCCGATGTCCGGCGTGGTGCTCGATGACGCCGACGAGCTCGAGATCGTCGACGTGCTGCCGCACCAGCCGGGCTCCGTGGAGGACTCGGCCGAGTCCGAGCCGTTCGGCCACGGGTGACGCCGATGCCGGCCGCGGTGACGCGGCGATCTGACCGTGCCCCGCGCAGCGCGCCGGCCACGGCGGATGACCGCGGATCCGTTCGACACCGCGACCCGGCGGGACGCCGTACTGACCGCCTGGGCGGCCTCGCCGACCCGGTTCCGGGAGGACGCGAACGCCGAGGAGGACTTGGTCCTCGGCGGGTACGCCGACCGGCTGCTGGTCGAGCTGGCCCAGAACGCCGCCGACGCGGCCGCCCGGGTCGGCGTGCCCGGCGCGCTCCGGATTCGGCTGACCACCGACCCGCTGACCGGCGGCGACGTGCTGAGCGCCGCCAACACCGGCGCGCCGCTGGACACCGGCGGCGTCGACGGCCTGACCTCCCTGCGTGCGTCGTCCAAACGCGACGGTGACACCGCCGGCCGGTTCGGCGTGGGCTTCGCCGCCGTGCTGGCCGTCAGCGACGAACCGGAGGTGCGGTCGCGCGCCGGGGGAGTGCGGTTCTCCGCACTGGCGACCCGCGGCCTGGTCGCGGAGCTCGGCGGCCGGGCGACCGAGGAGGCCTCTCGGCGGGACGGGCGGGTGCCCGTGCTGCGGCTCGCCTGGCCGGCGGAGACCGCGCCGGCCGAGGGCTTCGAGACCGAGGTCGTGCTGCCGATCCGGCCGAGCGCCGCGAAGCTGGTTCGCGAGCTGCTCGCCGACTTCGACCCCACGCTGCTGCTCGCGCTGCCCGGCCTCGCCACGCTGGATCTGGACGGCCGGGTCGTGCGGCGGCAGCCGGCCGGCGACGACGTGCTCGCTGATCGACGACGGCGTGACCACCCGCTGGCGTTCGGTGCGCGCCTCCGGTGAGCTGCCCGCGGCCCTGCTGGCCGACCGGCCGGTGGAGGAGCGTGGCCGCACCAGCTGGTCCGTGCTGGTCGCGACGCCGATCACCGACGACGGCCGGCTGCGGCGCCTCGACGGCGAACAGGTCGTGCACGCCCCCACGCCCAGCGACGAGCCGCTGTCGCTGCCGCTCCGGCTGGTGGCGTCGTTCCCGCTGGACCCGAGCCGCCGCCGGGTGGCGCCCGGCGCGCTCACGGACTTCCTGGTCGAGCAGGTGGCGGCCGCCGTGGCCGAGCTGGCCGGTCGGGTGACCGCCGAGCCTGGCGCGCTGGCGCTGGTGCCCCGGCCGGCGCTGGCCAGGGCCGAACTCGATGCCCGGATCTGCACGGCCGTGCTCGCCACGCTGGCCGAGACCCCGCTGCTGCCGTCCGCCGCGCCGGCTCCGGCCGCCGGTCCGACGATGCCGCTCGCGGAGCCCGGTGAGATCGACCCCCGATCGGATCGTCGGGCGGCGAGCCGTCGTGGCCGAGCCGGGTGTGGTCGGCGCCATCGCGCTGCTCGCCGAGGTCGTGCCGGGCCTGCTGCCGGCCGAGTACAGCACGGACCGGTCGGCCCGCGGTGCGCTGGACGCGCTCGGCGTGCGCCGGCTCGGGCTGGGCGGTGCGGTCGAGTCGGTCGTCTCGATCACCCGGGATCCGGCATGGTGGCGTGACCTGTACGCCGCGCTCGCGGACGCCACGACCGGCCTGGCGGAGGCCGACGCACTGGCCGGGCTGCCGGTACCGCTGGCCGACGGACGGACCGTGACGGGCCCGCGTGGCCTGCTGCTGCCGGACGAGGGGCTGCCGACCGGTTCGGTGGGCGCGCTCGGCCTGCGGGTCGTGCACCCGGACGCCGTGCACCCGCTGCTGGAGCGGCTCGGCGCCCAGCCGGCCACCCCGCGCGGCCTGCTCGCCGACGACCGGGTCCGGGCCGAGGTGGCGCACTCCTACGACGCCGAGGAGCCAGAGCCGATCGCCGCGGCGATCCTCGAACTGGTCGACGCGGCGGGCATCGCGCCCGGTGAGGAGCCCTGGCTCGGCGAGCTGGCGTTGCCCGGCGAGGACGGCGACTGGTACCCGGCGAGCGAGCTGCTGCTGCCCGACGCGCCGCTCGCGTCGGTGGTGGCCGAGGACGCGCCGTACGAGCTGGTCGAGGCCGACTTCGTCGAGCGCTGGGGCAGCGAGCTGCTGGCCGCCGTGGGCTGCCTGCGCACGTTCCCGCTGCTCGACGAGGACGAAGTGGACCTCGCCGACCTCGCCGACCTGCACCTGGACGGCGCCGAGGAGTGGGCCGACGCGCTGGAGGAGCTGCTCGGCGACCCCGACGGCGGCATCCGGATCGAGCGGCTGCACGCCGTTCGCGATCTCGAACTGGTCGACGCCGACCGCTGGCCCGAGGCGCTGGCGCTGCTGGGCCAGGGTCAGCTCCGGGCGGTGCTCGCCGCGCCGGCGTTCGCGCTGACCGGCGACGGCCGGCGGGTGGAGGTGCCGTCGTACACGCGCTGGTGGCTGGCGTCGCATCCGGTGCTGGCCGGCCGGCGTCCGACCGAGTTGCGCACCCCGGACGCGGCCGCGCTGGACGGCCTGTTCGACCTGGCCGAGGGCGAGCCCGGGCTGCTCGCGCTGCTCGGCTGCCGCACCGGCCTGGCCGACGTGCTGGACGCGGCGCGGGCGGACCCACGGTTCGCCGCCGAGCTGTTCGACCGCCTCGGCGACCCGGCCCGGACCGTGACGCCGACGCTGCTGCGTGAGGTCTACCCGCGGCTGGCCGAGGCGCTGGACGGGTTGGAGCCGACGCCGCCGGAGCGGATCCGGGTGGCGCCCGACCGGGTGGTGCCGGCCGCGCGGGCCGTCGTGCTCGACGCGCCATGGTTGCTCGACCGGCTGGGGGAGCGGGCCGCGGTGCCGGCCGGTTCGGACCCCGAGGCCGTCGCCGACCTGCTCGACATCCCGCTCCTGTCCGAGCTGAACCGCACCCCGGGTTGACGGGCCCCCGCCCAGCAGCGCTTTGGGCGACATTTTCTCGGCTATGACCGAGAAAATATCGCCCAAACCCGGAAGAGCGACGGCGGCCCGCCGCCTACGGCGAACCCCGTTGCGGCGGGAAGAAGGGCCCTAGTCGCCGCGGGCGGCGGCGCGGCGGCCGAGCCGGTCCCGGCGGCGCTGGCAGTACCAGGTGCCGAGCACGCCGAAGCCGGCGCCGACCGCGCAGGTCCAGAGCCACCAGGTGCGGTCGTGGTCGGCGAGCCAGTCGCGGCCGAAGAGGAGCAGGAGCAGGCCGGCGACCGCCCAGAGCACGGTGCCGGCGGCCACCACACGGACCGCGTCGACGTCGAGCGGCTCCGGCGTGGGGTGGGGCGGGCGGCGCGGCATGGGAGCAGCGTATCCGGCGGAGGTCGAGGGCCAGGCCAGGCAGGCGGGCCGCACCCCCAACACCGCCATGTCGCGGGCCCGAAATAACTCCACGTCAGACTGGCGCGTGGCAGGCTACCGCTGCCTGCGTCGGGTCCAGCCTGGTGTGAGAGGACGACACCCCCCATGAGTAAGCCCCGGAAGCCGAAGTCCACCAGTCCACCGCGCTCGGACCGGGGGGACGTCGCCGAGCGGCCGCGCCCGGCCGAGCCGAAGAACGCGTTCGACCGTTACTTCATGATCAGCGCCCGCGGCTCGACGCTGGGCACCGAGATCCGCGGTGGGCTGGCCACCTTCTTCACGATGGCGTACATCGTCGTGCTGAACCCGATCATCCTGGGCTTCAGCCAGGACGCCGACGGCAACATCCTCGGCGGTGCCAAGGTGGCCGCGGCGACCGCGCTGGTGGCCGGCGTGATGACGATCCTGATGGGCGTGATCGGGCGGTTCCCGATCGCGATAGCCACCGGGCTCGGGCTGAACGCGTTCGTCGCTGTCGCGATAGCCACGGAGATGAGCTGGGCTGACGCGATGGGCCTGGTGGTGATCGAAGGTCTGATCATCACCGTGCTGGTGCTCACGAACTTCCGGACGGCCGTCTTCAACGCGGTGCCGCCGCAGCTCAAGATCGCGATCAGCGTCGGCATCGGGCTCTTCCTCACGCTGATCGGCCTGGTCGACGCCGGCTTCGTCCGCCGCATCCCGGACGTCGCCAACACCACGGTGCCGCTCCAGCTCGGCGTGGACAACCGGCTGCTCGGCTGGCCGACGCTGGTCTTCGTGCTCGGCGTGCTGGCGATGCTGCTGATGATCGTCCGCAAGGTGCGCGGCGCGATCCTGTTCGGCATCCTCGGCGGCACGCTGCTGGCGATCATCATCGAGGCGATCGCGAAGATCGGCCCGTCGGTCTCGTTCAACGCGGACGGCGAGAAGGTGGTCAACCCGGCCGGCTGGAGCCTGACCGTGCCGACCTGGCCGGACAAGGTCGTGGACCTGCCGAACTTCGACCTGATCGGCGAGTTCAGCCTGCTCGGCTCGTTCGAGCGGGTCGGCGCGGTCACCGCGGTGCTCTTCGTCTTCACGCTGATGCTGGCCGACTTCTTCGACACGATGGGCACGATGGTCGCGATCGGCACCGAGGCCGGGCTGGTGGACGAGAACGGCAACGTGCCGAGCACCAAGCAGATCCTGCTGGTCGACTCGCTCGCCGCGGCGGCCGGTGGCGCGGCCAGCGTCTCCAGCAACACGTCCTACATCGAGTCGGCTGCCGGCGTCGGCGAGGGCGCCCGCACCGGCGTGGCCAGCATCGTCACCGGCGTGCTGTTCCTGCTGGCCACGTTCCTCGCCCCGCTGGTCGCGATCGTCCCGTTCGAGGCCGCGACTCCGGCGTTGATCGTGGTCGGCTTCCTGATGATCACCCAGCTCAAGAACATCGAGTGGTCCGACTACGAGATCGCGATCCCGGCGTTCCTGACCATGGTGCTGATGCCGTTCACGTACTCGATCACGGTCGGCATCGGCGCCGGCTTCATCTCGTACGTGCTGATCAAGGCGGTGCGCGGCAAGGCGCGGGCGGTGCATCCGCTGCTCTGGGCGGTGTCCGCGATCTTCGTCGTCTACTTCGCCATCGGTCCTATCGAGCGGCTGCTCGGCGTGGACTGACCGCCGACCGGCGCGATGCTGAACGCCCCCGGAGCCGCGGCTCCGGGGGCGTTTCTGCGCCCTGACAGCTCGCCGCTGAAGTGCCCCACGTCACCGGGGAATGCCTGGGCAATTAAATATCGTTAGCAAAGGTAATGACCTATGCTAACGACATGACCTCACCGACGAAGCTCGCCAAGTCCACCGAGCTCGCCGGTGCCCTGCGCGGCGCCGTGATGCGGCTGAACCGCCGGCTCCGCCGCGAACGTCCCGACAACGGCCTGACGCTCACCCAGATGTCGGCGCTGGCCAGCCTCTTCACGGCCGGCGCGCTGACACCGCGGGAACTGGCCGAGACCGAGCGCGTGCAGCCGCCGTCGATGACCCGGATCGTCGCGGCCCTGGAGGAGCGCGGGCTGGTGCAGCGCAGCGCCCATCCCACCGACCGGCGGCAGGTGATCCTGGCGCCGACCGAGGCCGGCGGGGCGCTGATCAGGGAGAGCCGGCGGGCCCGCGAGGCCTGGCTGGCCAAGCAACTCGCCGCCCTGACCCCGGCCGAGCGGGCCACCCTCCGCGAGGCCAGCGCGATCCTGGATCGGATGGCGAGCTCACGATGAGCCACGACGGGGGAGCCGCCGCATGAGCGAGCGGAGCGAGCGAATCGGCAAGTACAGCTGCCCCGCTCGTGGGGCTGCCGAGCGCAGCGAGGTGGGCACATGAGCCCCGCGCTCAGGTCGATGTTCCAGTCCCTGCAGGTCCGCAACTACCGGCTGTTCGCCACCGGCCAGATCATCTCGCTCACCGGCACCTGGATGCAGACCATCGCCCAGGACTGGCTGGTGCTGGAGCTGACCGACAACTCCGGCACCGCGCTCGGCGTCGTCACCGCGCTGCAGTTCACGCCGATGCTGCTCTTCATGCTCTACGCCGGTGTGCTGGCCGACCGGCTCGACAAGCGCAAGGTCCTGATCGTCACGCAGTGCGTGATGGGGCTGCTGGCGCTGTTCATGGGGATCCTGGTGGTCTCCGGCTCCGTGCAGCTGTGGCACGTCTACGTGTTCGCCGCGTTGCTGGGCCTGGCTCAGGCGTTCGACAACCCGACCCGGCAGGCGTTCGTCTCCGAGATGGTCGGGCCCGATCGGCTCACCAACGCGGTCGCGCTCAACTCGGCCACCTTCAACTGCGCCCGGCTGGTCGGCCCCGCGCTCGGCGGCCTGGTGATCGCGGCGCTGGACGTCGGGCCGGCGTTCCTGATCAACGCCGCGACCTACGTGGCCGTGATCACCGCGTACTTCGCCATGCGCGGCAGCGAGCTGGCCAACACCAACCGGCTCGAACGGTCGCCGGGGCAGGTGCTGGAGGGTCTGCGGTACGTGCGCAGCCGTCCCGATCTGATGCTGGTGATCTCGCTGGTCTTCGTCGTCGGCACGATGGGGATGAACTTCAACCTGACCCTGCCGCTGCTCGCGAAGGCCGAGTTCGACGTGGGCGCGGCCTCGTTCGGCCTGCTCAGCGCCGCGTTCGCCGGCGGGGCGCTGGCCGGCGCGCTGGTCGGCACCCGGCGCCGCGGCCGGCCGTCGGCGACGCTGCTGCTGCTCTTCGCGGCCTTGTTCGGGATCATGGAGATCACGGTCGCGTTCGCGCCGTCGTTCGCGCTCGCGGCGCTGCTGCTGGTGCCGACGGGTGCGTTCCTCATCGGGCACAACAACGTGGCGAACGCACGGATGCAGCTCGGCGCCCCGGCGCATCTGCGCGGCCGGGTGATGTCGCTCTACATGCTGGTCTTCCTCGGCGGCACGCCGCTCGGCGCGATCCTGATCGGGGTCATCTCCGAGCACTTCGGGCCGCGCTCCGGGCTGATCGTCGGCGGTGCCAGCGCGCTGACCGCTGCCATCGTGCTGGCGATTCTGCGTGGCCGGCGGCACGGCATGAAGCTTCGGCTGCACGCCCGTCCGAGCCCTCACCTGCACGTCAAGCGCCCCGAGGCCGATCACGACCTCCGCTTCCCGGCCGGATCGTCGCGCGCCGCACGCTGAGCGTTCGAACGGCCTCCATGGCAGGAGGTCTCAGGCCGTCGCAATACGGTGTTGTCGCCGTGATAATGCCCTTCTACTCTCGAGCTGTGACACTGCTCGCGGTGTTCGGATGGATCGCGCTGATCGCAGCCATGGCGCTACTGCCACGGCTACTGATCGACGTCCTGATCTATCCCGACCGAATGGCGGGTCGGGTCAACGAGAGCTGGCAGCGGCACCAGTCACATCGACGTCCGCAGCCGTGCGGGCCTCCGGTCGAGCAGCTCGCGGTCGAACTCCGGCGGCTGTCGGGCGTGCTGGTGGATCCTCGGCCGGTGTCGTCGGTCCGGCGCTTCGGCGTGGAGCGGGCCTACGACGAGACCCTGGGCAAGGCGTGCGCGGTGCTCGGCATCGAACATCACCTGGACGACGTCCGGCTCGCCGACCGCGGGTACGAGCGGCTGCGGGTCGAGGCGGCGTTGGAGGACGCCGGTCTGGTGCTGCGTGGGCCGGTCGCGCCCGAGCCCCGAGGTGCGGCGCGACGACGGCTTCTGGTCGTAGAGGTTTCGGCCGGCGGGGTGATGTTGCGGGGTTGACCTGCGGTGACAGGCTGGGGCCATGCAGATCCCTGGCGTCGACGTCCCCGATCCCCGCGGCCGCACGGGCCTCGACCAGGTCGGCCGCGACCTCACCGGCAACCCTCGCGTGCGCGTCACCGAGGTCGAGGTGCTCTCGGCGGACTGGTACGTGCTGCGGAAGAACACGTTCGAGTACCAGCACGCGGACGGTCGCTGGAGCACCGAGCGCCGGGAGGCCTACGACCGGGGCAACGGCGCCGCGATCCTCCTCTACAACTTGGAGCGGACCACCGTCCTGCTGATCCGCCAGTTCCGGTTCCCGGTCTACGCCAACGGTCACCCCGACGGCATGCTGATCGAGGTGGCCGCCGGCCTGCTCGACGAGGACGACCCGGAGACCGCGATCCGCCGGGAGGCCGAGGAGGAGACCGGCCATCGGATCGGCGCGGTGCGGCGGCTGTTCGAGGTGTACATGAGCCCGGGCTCGGTGACCGAGCGGCTGACGTTCTTCGCCGCTCCGTACGACGATGCGAGCCGTACCTCCGCGGGCGGTGGCCTGGCCGACGACGGCGAGGACATCGAGGTGTTGGAGCTGCCGTTCGACAAGGCGCTCGACATGATCGCGACCGGGGAGATCGCCGACGCGAAGACGATCATGCTGCTCCAGTGGGCCGCCGTCCACGACCTCTTCGGCCCCCGCTAACCGCCACCGGCGGGCGTCGCACCCAGCGCGCCGCCGCGCGCCGCCGCCACGCGGCGAAACGGACTTGCGGGACTACCGTGCCTACAACGGGCGTCCGTAGCCACGTTAGCGAAGCAAGTCCGTTTTGCGCCGGTGGCCAGGGCGCAGCCGCCAGGGCCGTCAGCGGCGGGCTGCAAGCCGGCGCGGCGCCGCCGCCCGGCGCGCTACCAGGCGTAGGCCTCGGGGGAGGGGCCGCCACGTCCGGGCGGCGGGAACAGGTCATCGAGCTCGGCCAGCACGTCCGGCTCCAGGGTGAGTTCGGTGGCCCGGATCACGCTGTCGAGCTGCTCCACGGTGCGCGGCCCGACGATCGGTGCGGTCACGGCCGGCTGGTGCAGCAGCCAGGCGATGCCCACGTGCGCCGGATCCGCGCCGAGCTGCGCGCACAGCTTCTCGTACGCCTCGATGGTCGGCCGGTGCTGCTCCAGCGACTCCGCCGACCGGCCCGAGAGGCTGCGCGATGCGAGCCCGGCGGCCTGCTTGCGGAGCACGCCACTCAGCAGCCCGCCGTGCAGGGGCGACCACGGAATCAGGCCGATCCCGTACTCCCGTGCGGCCGGGATGACCTCCAGCTCGACCCAGCGAGTCAGCAGGTTGTAGATCGACTGCTCGCTGGCGAGGCCGGTGAAGTGCCGCCGGTGGGCTGACTCCTGCGCGGCGACCAGGTGCCAGCCGGCGAAGTTCGACGATCCGACGTAGAGCACCTTGCCCTGCGCGACCAGGGTCTCCATCGCCTGCCAGATCTCGTCCCACGGAGTGGCCCTGTCGACGTGGTGCATCTGGTAGAGGTCGATGTAGTCGGTCTGCAGCCGGCGCAGCGACTCGTCGCACGCCCGGCGGATGTGCAGGGCGGAGAGGTGCCGGTCGTTCGGCCAGTCGCTCATCGTGCCGTAGAGCTTGGTGGCGAGCACGGTGCGCTCGCGCCGGCCGCCGCCGCGGCCGAACCAGCGGCCGATGATGTGCTCGGTGATCCCCTCGCCGCGCGCCCAGCCGTAGACGTCGGCGGTGTCGAAGAAGTTGATGCCGTGCTCGTGCGCCCGATCCATGATCGCGTGGCTCTCGTCCTCGGCGGCCTCCGGGCCGAAGTTCATCGTGCCGAGGCAGAGCCGGCTCACCGACAGTCCGGTGCGGCCGAGGTGGGTGTACTCCATGGGGTAGACCTCCGCGTCGCGTCGTGACACTCCGGACCAGCCTACGGCGACGTGAGTGAACCGGTTCGGTTGTCGGGTTCATCCCCGGGTGGGTAGGTCGCGTCTGCTTCAGTATTCGAACCGGCCGACACGCTGCCGAACGAGCGCGAGCCAGGCGGCGCAGTGAGCCGAGCGCTTGTTCACCAGCGATGGGATTTGCGATCCGGGGGGACAGCGGGCCGTAATCTGGCAGGCTGGGGCGGTGCTCGACTCCCACACCGAGATCCACAGGACTGCACCGGACCGGTACACCACCATGCTCGACGGCGGTTGGTCCATCGGCGACTCCCTCAACGGGGGTTACTTGCAGTTACCGGTTGTGCGCGCCGTGCTCGCTGCTGAGGGTCATCCGCACCCGGTCGCGGTGACCACCGATTTCCTCACCGCGGCGCGGCCGGGACGGGCCGAGATCGTGGTCGAGCGGCTCCGCGCGGGCCGCACGATCGGTACCAGCCGCGCGACGCTGATCCAGGACGACCAGCCGGTGTTGATCTCGTCGGTGGTCACCAGCACGCTGGACAGCAAGCCGGCGGACGTGGACATGGCCACGGTCGTCGACCTGCCCTCGCCCGACCAGTGCACGAAGATCCAGCCGGACACCTTGCGGGACAGCCATCTCGGGCTGATGGATCACGTGGACATCCGGCTCGCGCCGGAGTCCGCGACGCTGATCCGGGGCCGTCCGGACGGGAGCTTCGCGCTGCGCGGCTGGGCCAGGATGTCCGACGGCCGGGATCCCGATCCGCTGGTCTGCCTGCTCGCGGTGGACGCGTTCCCGCCGGTCACGTTCACGCTCGGTCGCTACGGCTGGGCGCCGACCGTGCAGCTCACCACGTACCTCCGCACGCTGCCGGCACCCGGCTGGCTCAAGGCGGAGCTGCGCGGGCGGGTGCTCGCCGGCGGCTGGTTCGACGAGGACTGCACGCTCCGGGACGCCAAGGGCCGACTGGTGGCGCAGTCGCGCCAGCTCGCGCGGGTGCCCCGGGTCCTGCCCAGGGTCCGCTGAGCCCAGACCTCTCGCATTTGGGCGACATCTTCACGGCTCATGACCGCGAAGATGTCGCCCAAAGCCGGTTGAGGGGTCAGGCGTTCAGCAGAAGACTGCGGCGGTGCCGCTGTCGATCGAGTGCTGCGCCGCGTGCAGCAGGCCGACGCAGACGAACGACTCCACCGGGTACTCCTGCCAGCCCACCGGCGCGGCCAGCTTGCCGTCGACCGCGTCCAGCAGCAGCTGGTCGTCCGGCTGCAGGTTGTCCGGGATGCCGAGCCGGGCGGCGAGTTCCAGGCACTCGTCGCGCAGCCGGTAGGACGAGCCGATCGCGATGCCCACCACGCGCGGGTCGATCACGATCGGCGCGATGTCGATGGGCACGTAGAAGCCCTGGGTGTCGTTGTGGTGCAGCAGATGGTCGAACGAGCTGACCGCGTCCTCGGGCGTGCCGATGACCTCCAGCGGGCCGTCCACGATCACGGCGTGCTGCGGACCGCGCTCGTAGGCGCCATCAGCAGCGGGTCCTCGGGGGCGTCATCGTCACCCGGCGGGGGAAGTACCCGGCCGGCGGCGAGGTGCGCGGCGATCCGGCGCAGGTAGTGCAGGCCGGAGTAGCCCAGCATCTCGTACCCGTCGAAGTCCTCGGCGAGCTTGACCGGTTCTTCCCAGCCCGGCTGCTCGGCGTCGGCCAACGCGCGCTGCACCGCACCGACCTCGTCGACGTACGTCCGCAGGCTGTCGCTCTCGTCCTCGTCGAGCGACGCCGCGTAACCGACCACCACTTCCAAGCCCATGGGTACATCTTTATCCAGGCTCGGTCGTCGTGTTGCCCCGGGCTACGAAGAGTGCCCGCGAGTGGATCCACGGGCACTCTTCGGCGGGTAGGGGCCTGGGTCTGTTCGAAGTCCTTCTGCCGGCTGCGCCGCGCCCCAACACGACCGGCGGCGTTGTCGGCCCGCCGCCTGGAACACGTCTCGCTGACCAGGGACTTCGAACAGACTCTAGTTCGGCTTGTGCCGGGCGCCGAACAGGATGTCGTCCCAGCTCGGCAGCTCCGCCCGGCGCTCGCGACTGGCGCGGCGCGGGCTCCTCGTCCTCCATCGGCGGGGGTGGCGGCGGCGGAGGTTGGCGGTGCCCACGCTCGTCCCGTCGGCGGAGCACGGAGAGCGACGGCACGACGGGCCCGTCGCGGGGCACCTCGTGTTCGTCGTCCTCGTGGTACCGGTTGGCGGCGGCGATACGGGGCGGGATGGGCGGCAGCGGCTCGTCCTGCGCGAGCAGCGGCGCGTGCTGCTCGGCGGAGAGGAACTGCGACATCTCGTCGGCGGGGGTAACCACTGAGCGGGCCTTGTCCAAATCCCAGATTGCGTGCGCGGTGGCGTGACCGGACGGCCACGCGGCGGTGACCCGCCAGGTGCCGTCATCTTTGCGGTACGCGTCCCACGCCACTGCCTGGGGGTCGATGTTGTGGCTACTCAGTCGCTTGTCGGCGATCTCGGCCAGCGATGCGCCATTCTCCGCTGTCCGCAACCGGGTCCTTCTGGCGAGCTGGGCGATCGCTGCTCTCTCCTGCAGCACCGGGCCGGCGAACCGCAGCACCTTCTCCATCGGGACGTTGGCCACCCGCGCGACCTCTTCCGGCGAGTCGCCGGCTCGGATCCGCGCCTGAATGTCTCTGGGTGTCAGCGAGGCCTCGACTTCGATCGGGAACTGGCCCTGATTACCGTTCTGCTCGCGGCTCACGGCTGCGATGACCACCTCGTCAATGGCGAGGGAGAGCATCCGCCCTACCTCGTCGGTGAGAATGAGCGCCTGGCCATCTTCTGAGAGGGCGACGAACCTAAGTGGACGCACCTGGGTTCCTCCCTCCAGACCAGATGGGGGCGCTAGCAAATCACCATAGGCCAGGCCACCCCCGGAAGCGCGCCAATTCGCCCGTGTGTCGGATTCCTGCCTGGGCGAACCGCTCCCGGCGTGGCTCGATCCGGCCGAATGTCGGTCATCCGGCCGCTGGAGTCACCGTACGTGGTCCGGTGATCACGATAAGCAGCGGCTGACGACTTTGGGCGGCACCTTCGCGGTGGTAGCCGTGAAAGATGCCGCCCAAAGCGGGAGACGAGTCGGGTCAGGCGAGCTTGCCGACCACGTGATCGATGGCGGCGGTCAGCTTGGCCACGTCGGCCGGGTCGACGCTCGGGTACATCGCGATCCGGAGCTGGTTGCGGCCGAGCTTGCGGTACGGCTCGGTGTCGACGATTCCGTTGGCACGCAGGGTCTTGGCGATGACGGTCGCGTCGATCGACGGGTCGAAGTCGATGGTGCCGACCACGTTCGAGCGCTTCTCCGGGTCCTTCACGTACGGCGTCGCGAACTGGCTCTTGTCGGCCCAGCCGTAGAGGTTCGCCGCCGACTCCGCGGTGCGCGCGGTGCACCAGTCGAGGCCGCCGTTGCCGTTGAACCAGTCGATCTGCTCGCCCATCAGGAACAGCGTGGACAGCGCGGGGGTGTTGTAGGTCTGCTCCAGCCGCGAGTTGTCCACCGCGGTCTTGAGGTCCAGGAAGGCCGGGATGTAGCGGCCGGACGCCGCGATCTCCTCGACCCGGGCCAGCGCGGCCGGGCTCATCAGCGCGAACCACAGGCCGCCGTCGGAGCCGAAGCACTTCTGCGGCGCGAAGTAGTAGACGTCGCTCTGCGCCACGTCGACCGCGAGGCCGCCGGCGCCGGAGGTGGCGTCGTGCAGGACGAGGGCGTCCGCGTCGGCGCCCGCGACCCGGGTGACCGGGATGGCGACACCGGTCGACGTCTCGTTCTGCGGGGTGGCGTAGACGTCCACGCCGGCCTCGGCCTGGAACTCGGGGGCGTCGCCCGGCTCGCTGGTGATGATCGTCGGGTCGCCGAGGTGCGGGGCGATCTTCACGGCCTTGGCGAACTTCGAGCCGAACTCACCGAAGCTGAGGAACTGCGCCCGGTCGCGGACCAGCCCGAAGACCGCCGACTCCCAGAACGCGGTGGTGCCGCCGTTGCCGAGCACGACCTCGTATCCGTCGGGCAGGTTGAACAGCTCGGTCAGGCCGCGGCGGACTCGGGCGACCTCGTTCCGCACGGTGGCCTGCCGGTGCGAGGTGCCCAGGAAGCTGGTCGCCACGTCGGCCAGGGCCTGCACGGCCTCCGGGCGGACCTTGGACGGACCGGACCCGAAGCGTCCGTCTGCGGGCAGCAGGTCCGCGGGGATGGTGATCGGGGCGTCGGTCACGTGAGGTGCCTCTCGTCGAGCGCTGGCGGGAATTTTTGGCGACGCTGCCGCCCGCAATCCTTGCACCGCCGTCACGAGGAGTCAGTCCCACCGTGACCGTGGACACCGTGACGCTCGACACGCCTCCGCGTCTACGCGGCGTTCGCCCGCCGCCGCGACTCGCGAGCGTTCGCGAGCGCGGTCGAGCCGGAAGCGGACGAGGAGCACGACGACGACCGGGCCGGCTACGACGGGTAGAGCCATCAATGCGTACTTCACGATGAGGAGTGCGCCGTCCCCCGGGGGTCGAGTCGGGCCTCGCGGGCGTCGAGGCTGGCCACGCTCGCGTTGAGCATCTCCTGCTCCGTGTATTGCGCTTCGACTTGAAGGTGACGTACTCGATCATCGGCCCGTCGCCGTCCGGATCGAACCGACCGTGACAGGTGGACTTGCCGACTCCACCCAGGGTGATGCGCCGTGCAACTGGTCACGATCATGGTGCCGTGGATGGCCAGGCGGCCCAACGGTCGGGTCGGGATCAGGAACCCGATCACGGGGGCGACGATCAGGGCCGCGACGACGATGACGGTGGTGGGATCCACTCGCTGTAGCAGGTCAAGCAGCGGACGCCTCATGACTCCACGGTAAGTACCGCCCGCCATCGTGTACCGCCGCCCGCCCGCCGCCGCACCCATGAAAGCTCCCCTCAGGGTGTGCTGGCGCCATGAAGGGACCTTTCAAGGGGCTGGGCGACGGCCGGAACCCCATCGCGGCTCCCGCGAGTGCGCCAGCGCCCCTCGCGGGAGCCGCGAGGGTGCTGCGCGGCGAAGCCGCGGCCCGGCTGGTGCCCGCCGGCCGGCCCACACCAAAGCGGCGGGGTTGGGTGTCAGCGGGCCGCGGTTGGGGTGGGTGTCAGGGGACCGGGACCGGGGCTTCGGTGCGGTCGGGGGCTGGTACCGCAGTTCGCCGGCCGACGGCCAGCAGCGCGATCGTGCCGGCGACCAGGATGCCGCCGGCCAGGCACCAGGCCGGACCAGGGCCGGTGGAGGCGGCCAGGCGCATCAGCGTGAGGTTGCCGATCACGCCGGCCGCCTGCAGGACCAGCGAGTCGAGCGAGATCACGGTGGCCCGCTCGGTGGCCTCGGCCTGCTCGTTCAGCAGCTCGGAGGCGGCCGGGCTGAGCAGGCCGAGCCCGACGAAGATCACCGCGTACGACGCGCCGGCCGCCAGCACCGCGGGCGTGCTGTCCAGCAGCAGGCTGGCGGCCAGCGCGAACACGCCGGTGCCGGAGACCAGGATGCCGACGATGCCGAGCCGGGGTGACGGTGCGGGCGAGCCGGCCGACCAGCGGTGCGAGCGCGCTGCCGGCCGCCGAGGAGGCGAAGCCGACCGCCGCGACCACCGCGTAGCCGGCGGCACCGGACGACGCGTCGCCGATCAGCTCGGCGAGTCGGCCCGGCGTGAGCAGCTCGATCGCGTTCAGCGTGATGCCGAGGGTGGCGGTCACGGCCAGCAGGAGTTGCAGGGTCCGGTTGCGGGTGGCCAGCCGGATTCCGCGCAGGGCGGTCTGCGGGGTGGTCACCAGCACCTGGCGCAGGGTGACCCGTTGCCGCTCGGCCGGTTCGGGCATCGCCACGAGCACGACGGCCAGCAGCAGCGCCGAGGCGACGGCGGCGAGCACGGCCGGTGCGGCCAGCGCGCGATCCTCGCTCCACCCGACGGCGCCGAGGCCGACCGGCACGAAGCCGCCGCAGAGCACGCCGACCGCGAGCGCGGCGGAACCGGCGGCGGCGCCCCAGGACAGGCCGGTGCGCAGGTCGCCGTCGGGGTCGGTGGCGTGCACGGTGTCGACGTACCAGGCCTGGGCCGGTCCGCTGGAGAGCGCCCGGCCGACTCCCCTTGAGCCCGGCGGACAGCGCGAACAGCCAGGGCTCGTGCGCCACCGCCATCACGGCGAACGCGCTGAGGTTGAGCGCGGCCGCGGCCACCTGGACCCCGCGCCGGCCGAGCGCGTCGGAGAGCGCGCCGGTGGGGAGTTCGAGCGCGACCACGAGCACGCTGTGCACCGTGACGACCAGGCCGACGGTGGCCAGATCGAGGCCGCGGTAGGTCATCAGCAGCACCATGACCGGCAGGTGTAACCCGACCGGCAGCCAGGTCAGGCCGCTGACCAGTGCGAACCGGCGGGCGGCTGCGAGCGGGGTGGGCAGGGTCGGAGTCAGCGCCCACCTCGCTACGCTCGGCAGCCCCACGCGCAGGGCAGCTGTACCTACCGATTCGCTCGCTCCGCTCCCTCATGCGATGTACCCCCTGAACGGGTGGCCGGCGAAGAAGATCGCGACCTGTTCGGTGTCGTCGGCGCCGGCATCCCGGGCGGCGTACTCCTCGGCGAGCTCGCTGACCCGCTCCTCCAGCTCCCGGAGGGACTCGGGCCGCAGCCGCTTGACCAGGTCGCTCTGCCCGGCGGCCTCGCGCCAGGCCGCGGAGTAGGTGTCGCGTTCGCGGTCGAAGGTCTCGGCGACGTGGCCGGTGAAGGTGCGCTGGCGTTCCCGCATCCAGCGGGACACCTCGGCGCCCTCGGGGCTGTCGTTCAGCTCCTCGGACCAGTGCGTGTACGAGTGCACCGCGCGCCAGCGCCGATCGCGGGCGTTGGGCTGCTCCGGGTCTTCCTCGACGTAGCCGAAGCGGGCCAGCTGGCGCAGGTGGTAGCTGGTGGAGCCGCTGCTCTCGCCGAACCGGCGGGCCAACTCGCTGGCCGTGGCCGGGCCGTCGACGCGCAGCGAGCCCAGCATGCGCACGCGGAGCGGATGCGCCACCGCCTTCAACGTGTCGACGTCGGAGACGTAGTAGGTGTCGGAACGCGGGGTCTGCTCGGCCATGGGACTCAGCGTAGATCGCAAAGAAGACTTTGCAAAGAGGAGTTTGCAAAATTCTCTTGGCAAAGTGTGGCCGCTAGCCTGCCGGGAGAGCGAGCGCCGACCAGAACGGGGAACCAGATGCGGCCAGTGACGATCGTGACCGGGGGCGGCCGGGGTATCGGTGCGGCCACCGCGCTGCGCCTCGCGGAGGCGGGCCACGACCTGGCCATCAGCTACCGCGCCGACGCCCAAGCCGCCGAGCGGGTGGTCGAGGCGGTCACGGCGGCCGGCGGACGCGGCCGTGGCGATCCAGGCCGAGACCGCCGCAGGAGGCCGACGTGGACCGGCTGTTCGAGCGGGCCGCCGCCGAGCTCGGACCGATCACCGGCGTGGTCAACAACGCCGGGGTGACCAGCCCGCTCGGCCGGCTGACCGATACGCGGGTCGAGGACATTCGCCGGGTGATCGACGTGAACGTGGTCGGCGTGCTGCTCTGCGCCCGGCGGGCGGCGACCGTGCTGACCCGCGGCGGGGCGATCGTCAACGTCTCCTCGGCGGCGGCCACGCTCGGCAGCCCGAACCAGTACGTCCACTACGCCGCCAGCAAGGCCGCCGTGGACGCGCTCACCGTCGGGCTGTCCAAGGAGCTCGCGCCGGCCGGGATCCGGGTCAACACGGTCGCGCCCGGCATCATCCAGACCGAGATCCACGCCACGTCCGGCGACCCCGACCGCCCCACGAAGCTGGCCGGCCAGATCCCGCTCGGCCGCCCGGGCGAGCCCGACGAGATCGCCGCCGCCATCGCCTGGCTGCTCTCACCCGAGGCGAGCTACACGACCGGAGCCATCCTCCGCGTCGCCGGCGGCCTGTAACGGCGGCTCGCTCCGGGTCAAACCAAAGTTGCGGTTCAATTCGGCCCTCGGAGGGCGGAATTGAACCGCAGCTTGGTGTTGGCCCCGGGCGGCGGGTGGGTGGGGCCTCGGACGCCGGCTGGGGAGGCTGACCTCTCGAGCGCCGGCCCCGCTGCGCGCAAGCCGCCCACCAGCCGGGGGTAACGATAAAAGTCTGAAAGCCTTGATCGAACCTGGAGCCCGTTCAGGTGCCGCGATCGCAAGGCGGAAAGGCCCCGGATATTGGTCATATCCGGGGCCTGCGACAACGCAGCGAGCGTGGTGCCTGAACGGGCCGCCACTCAGTCGAATGGGAGATGGAATCCCAACCCTCTACGTCATGCGGCTTGCGCGGGCCGGGGCCGATGTACAGCGCCGACGGGCGGACCAGCTTGTTGAGCTTCTTCTGCTCGACGATGTGCGCGCTCCAACCGGCGGTGCGGGCACAGGTGAACATCGAGGTGAACATGTGCGCGGGGACCTCGGCGAAGTCCAGCACGACGGCCGACCAGAACTCGACGTTGGTGGCGAGCACGCGGTCGGGGCGGCGGGCGTGCAGCTCGGCCAGCGCGGCCTTCTCGAGCGCCTCGGCGACCTCGTAGCGGCGCGAGCCGAGCTCCTTGGCGGTGCGGCGGAGCACGCGCGCACGGGGGTCTTCGGCCCGGTAGACCCGGTGACCGAAGCCCATCAGCTTCTCCTTGCGGTCCAGCGCGTCCTTGACCCACTTCTCGGCGTCACCGGACTGCTCGACCTCGTCCAGCATCTTCAGCACCCGGCTGGGCGCACCGCCGTGCAGCGGGCCGGACATGGAGCCGATCGCGGAGGAGATGCAGGCCGCGGCGTCGGCGCCGGTGCCGGCGGCCACCCGGGCGGTGAACGTGGAGGCGTTCAGCCCGTGCTCGGCGGCGGACATGAAGTACGCGTCGACGGCCTTGACGTGCTTGGGGTCGGGCTCGCCCCGCCAGCGGATCATGAACCGCTCGACGATCGTGCCGGCGCGGTCGATCTCGCGCTGCGGCACCGCCGGGAGGCCGACGCCGCGCGCGGACTGGGCGACGAACGACAGCGTCGTGACCGAGATCCGGGCGAGGTCCTCACGGGCCTGCTCGTCGGTGATGTCGATCAGCTGGCCGAGGCCCCAGTACGGGGCGAGCATCGCGACGGCGCTCTGCACGTCCACGCGGATGTCGCCGGAATGAACGGGGATCGGGAACGGCTCGGCGGGGGGTAGCCCCGGACCGAACTTGCCGTCGACCAGCAGCGCCCACACGTTCCCGAAGGAGACGTGGCCGACCAGGTCCTCGATGTCGACGCCCCGATAGCGCAGGGCACCGCCCTCGCGATCAGGCTCAGCAATGTCGGTCTCGAACGCGACTACGCCCTCGAGGCCCGGTTTGAAGTCAGACATCCTCTGTCGCTCCCAGTCGTCAACGGCGGCCTTTGTGCGCACCGGCCTGGTCGGCCACCTTGTGGGCGGCCGTAACAATTCTGACTATCTTGCAACTCGCCGGTAGCTCAAGGCGAGTCGGCCCACCTGTGTGATGTGCGACATTGTGTCCCGGCTCGTGCCCGATCTCGGCATCTTGCCCGGCGAAACGCGGCCGACCAGGGCAGTTTGGGTCGGTTCGGCCCTCGGCCGGGTTCGCACGTCGATCATCCCACCGCACCCCGCCACTCCCGCAAAGTGGTCTACGCCACCCGTCGCGCCAAGTGGCCTGAACTGGACATAGGGTCGTTGAGCGAGCCAAGGGAGGCGCGTTGTGGGGACAGCGGGGGATCACTCGTCGGCGGGTTCGCGGCTCCCGGCTGGGGCCGATCCGGTCGTGACCGGTCCGACGGCCGAGTCGTCCGCCGCGCTCGCGGCGATGCGTCGGGCCTACGAGCGCGCCGGACTGGACGAGTCCGACCTCGCTCGGGACTGGGTCGTCCAGTTCCGTCGCTGGCTCGCCGAGGCGGTCGCCGCCGGGCTGGTCGAGCCGAACGCGATGATCGTCGCGACCGCCACGCCGGACGCCCGGCCGAGCGCACGCACGGTCCTGCTCAAGGGCGTGGACGGGCGCGGTTTCGTCTTCTTCACCCACTACACCTCGCGCAAGGGGCAGGAGGCGCTGGAGAACCCGCGTGGCCAGCCTGGTCTTCCCGTGGCACCCGATCCAGCGGCAGGTGCTGGTCACCGGCTCGATCGAACGGATCACGGACGCCGAATCGGACCGCTACTTCGCCTCCCGCCCGCACGGGTCCCAGCTGGGCGCCGTCGCCAGCCCGCAGTCGACCGTGATCGGCTCCCGCGCCGAGCTGGAGGCCGCCAGGGCCACCCTCGACGAGCGGTACCCGCCGGGCACGCCGGTGCCGAGGCCACGCACCTGGGGCGGGTTCCGGGTGGTGCCGGAGACCGTCGAGTTCTGGCAGGGCCGCCCCGACCGCCTGCACGATCGGCTCCGGTACCGCCGTGGCCCTGGCGAGCCGTGGCTGGTCGAGCGGCTAGCACCGTGACCCCGCGGGGCGGTCTGCTGGGGCTCGCGGGACGAGTCGCAGTGGATACCCGGCCCCTGCAGCACGTCGACTTCCGGCGGCTCTGGTTCGGCCAGGGCGTCTCGTTCATCGGCTTCCAGCTCACGGCCGTCGCGGTGGCCGTCGAGGTCTACGCGATCACGAGGTCCTCGTTCTGGGTCGGCATGCTCGGCGTCGCCGGCCTGGTCCCGCTGGTCATCTTCGGGCTCTGGGGCGGCTCGGTCGCCGACGCGGTGGACCGGCGCACGCTGCTGCTCATCTCGTCCGCCGTGACCTGGGCGTGTACCGGCTTGCTCCTGCTCCAGGCCGTGCTGCACCTGAACAACGTCGGCCTGCTGCTGGCGCTGGTGGCCGTGCAGTCCGGCGCGTTCGCGATCTCCTCGCCGACCCGTGGCGCGATCATCCCGCGGTTGATCCCGATCGGAGCTCGTGCCGGCGGCGAACACCCTCAACTTCACGGTGACCAGCCTCAGCGCGGTGCTCGGCCCGCTGCTCGGCCGGCGTGGTCATCGCCCGGTACTCGTTCGCGGCGGCGTACGCGATCGACGCGCTGCTGTTCTCGTTCGCGCTCTACTCGGCGCTCCGGCTACCGAAGCTGGAACCGCTCGGCGAGATCACCCGGCCCGGGCTGCGGTCGGTCATCGACGGGCTCCGGTTCATCTGGACCCGGCCGGTGCTGCTGATGTCGTTCGCCGTCGACATCGTCGCGATGGTCTTCGCGATGCCGCGCGCGCTGTTCCCGGAGGTGGCCGACGAGCGCTTCGGCGGCGAGAGCGCGGTCGGTTGGTTGTTCGCCGCGATCGCGATCGGTGCGGTCGTCGGCGGGCTGCTCTCCGGCTGGATCGGCAGGGTGCACCGGCAGGGCGTCGCGCTGATCGTCGCGATCGTGGTGTGGGGCCTGGCCGTGGCCGCGTCCGGTCTGGCCAACTCGCTCGTCGTGGCCGTGGCGCTGCTCGCGGTGGCCGGCACCGCCGACCTGGTCTCCGCCGTGTACCGCCAGACGATCCTGCAGGTCTACGCGCCGGACGCGATGCGGGGCCGGCTCCAAGGCGTCTTCATCGTCGTGGTGGCCGGCGGGCCACGGATCGGCGACCTGCGCGCCGGCGCCACCGCGTCCGCCGTGGGGGCGACGGCGTCCTGGGTCGGCGGCGGCATCGCGTGCGCGGTGATCGTGCTCGCGGTCGCCCTCGGCGCGCGGTCGCTCTGGCAGTACCGCGTCGACGCCAACGCCAAGCCCTGACCCGCCGCACGCGTAACCCCGGGGCTTTGGGCGACATTTTCGCGGCTATGACCGAGAAGATGTCGCCCAAAGCTCGGGGGTTCATGCTCGGGAGCTGGCCGAGGTGATGCGGGCTGCTTTGTCCACGACCGTTATCGTGCCCCGAACGGGAACCGGCTAAGCATGCCCCGACCAGAGGAGACCGGATGGCGGCGCGGTGGTCCACACCTTCGGGGGCGCAATGGGTGATCGGCGCCGGCCCGCACCAGGCGACGGTGGTCGAGGTCGGCGGCGGACTTCGGGAGTACACGGTCGGCGGCGAGGCCGTGATCGACCCGTACGCGTCCGACAAGCTGGCCGCTCGCAGCGCCGGCCAGCAGCTCGCGCCGTGGCCGAACCGGCTGCGTGACGGCGAGTACACCGTCGGCGACGAGACCTACCAGCTGCCGATCACCGAGCCGGACCGGTCCAACGCGCACCACGGGCTGGTGCGCTGGGCGAGCTGGCACCGGGTGGAGCAGACGCCGGAATCGATCGAGCTGGAGTACGTGCTGCCGCCGCAGCCGGGCTACCCGCACGCGCTCGGGCTGACCACCCGGTGGAGCGTCGGTGCGGGCGGGCTGCGCGCCGACCACACCGTGGTCAACCTCGGGCCGACGACGGCGCCGTTCGGCTTCGGCACCCACCCGTACCTGCGGGTCGGCGACCTGGCCCTGGACGACCTGGTGCTGGAACTGCCGGCGGCCGAGCGGCTGCTGGCCGACGAGCCGGATGCTGCCGGTCGGGCGCGAGCAGGTGGCCGGCACGCCGTTCGACTTCCGCGC
Source organism: uncultured Actinomycetota bacterium (assembly GCA_963746095.1). GTDB lineage: Bacteria > Actinomycetota > Actinomycetes > Mycobacteriales > Cryptosporangiaceae > CAVVAL01. The sequence continues at coordinate 581,326 of CAVVAL010000002.1, forward strand.
GCCGCGGCTGGTCGGCGACCTCGAGCTCGACACCACTTCGGCACGCTGACCCGCGGCGACGACGGTATGGCGCGGGTGCGGCTCACGAGCGGTACCGGCGACCAGGGCGTCGAGCTGTGGCAGGACGCGGCCTTCGACTGGATCCAGGTCTACAGCGGGCTCGGACCGTCCGGTCAGGCGCGGCATACCCTTGCGGTCGAGCCGATGAGCTGCCCGCCGGACGCGTTCCGGTCCGGCGAGGGGCTGATCATGCTCGCGCCGGGGGACCGATGGGTGGGCAGCTGGGGGATCACGCCCCTCGGATGACCGGCGGAACCGAAGACTGATGGAGGCAGCGTGGAGCTCGCAGGGGTTTCCCTGAGGTACCACCGCGGCACCCCCTGGGTGTTGCGCGGCGTCGAGGCCAAAGTCGGAGCAGGCGACGCCGTTCTACTCACCGGCCGGAACGGTGCGGGCAAGTCCACGCTCCTGCAGGTCATCGCCGGATTGCTGCCCACCAGCCGCGGCTCGGTGCTGGACCGGCCGGCACCGGTCGGCTGGGTGCCGGAGCGGTTCCCGGCCCAGCAGCCGTTCACGGCCCGCGCCTACCTCACCTCCATCGCCCGGGTCCGTGGCCTGACCGCGGTCCAGGCTCGCGAGACGATCGACCGTTGGGCCGAGCGGCTCTACTTCGCCACCTCGCTGGACACCCGGCTCGGCGAGCTGTCCAAGGGCAGCGCGCAGAAGGTGAACCTCGCCCAGGCGTTACTCGTGCGGCCGTCCCTGCTGGCCATGGACGAGCCGTGGGAGGCGCTGGACGCCCAGACCCGGCACGAGCTGCCGGCGATCATCAGCGAGGTCACCGCGGCCGGCGGCTGCGCGGTCTTCAGCGACCACCGTGGCGAGGCCGGCGTCCTGCCCGGCGTCCGGCGCTGGTACCTCGACGACGGCCTGCTCACCGAGCCGGTCACGGACGAGACCGGACGCCACGTGATCGAGGTCGTGGTCTCCGCCAAGGAGTCGGCCACCACCGTCGCCCAGCTGCGCGCGGCCGGGCCACGAGGTGCGCGCGGTGCGGCGCGAGAAGCCGGGCCCGGCGTCACCCCAGGCCCGCCGGCCGGATGGTCAGCCCCGTCCGAACGGGGCCGCGCCCAAGGCGGACGGTGCCAAGCCGGCCACGCCCAAACAGCCCCCGGCGAACGGTGCCGCGGGCAAGCCAGAAGCGACCGTCGACGCCGAGCCCACTCCGGAATCCGAGCTCCAGCCGAGCACCTCGGGCGGCAAGGCCCGGAACGCACCGGAGGCAACGGCGTGAGGGAGCGGAGCGAGCGAACCAATCGGTACAGCTGTCCCGCTCGCGGGACCTCCGAGCGCAGCGAGGTGGGCACGTGAGGGAGCGGAGCGAGCGAACCAATCGGTACAGCTGTCCCGCTCGCGGGACCTCCGAGCGCAGCGAGGTGGGCACGTGAGTCAGGTGATGGCGCTTTCGCGGATGCGGTTCGCCGGCTACGCCCGGTCCCAGCGGGTGCTGGCGCCGGTGCTCGCGAGCCTGGCGTTGCTGGCGATGTTGCAGGCCGGTGGCGCGGCCGACGCGGTGGACGCGTACGGCATCTCGGCGGTCGGGCTGTTCGGCATCTTCGCCTGGCAGGCCAAGCTTTCCCTCGACACCGAGCCGGACGCGCAGCGGCAACTGTCCTATCTCGCGGTCGGCTCGGCCCGCCGCGAGGTCGCGGCCGGGCTGCTCGCCGCCGCGATCACCGCAGCGCCCACGCTGGTGGTCGGCATGCTGGCGCCGTGGGTGAGCGGTGCGATCGAGGTGCCGAAGACGTTCGGCCAGCTCATCGGGGCGCTCTCCTTTGGACTGTGGGTGCACCTGATCTCGGCGTTGCCCGCGGTCGCCGTCGGCGCGTACGCGAGCCGGGCGGTCACCAGGACCCGTGGCTGGGGCGTGGCCATGCTGGTCGGTGCGTCCGTGCTGGTGCTGGTGTTCGGGCTCACGGGTGCCGGGCCGCTGCGCTGGCTGGTGCCGCAGATCGTCGGAGCGATCCGGGCCGGCCACGACGGTGACCTGGTGCGCGGCATCGTGATCACCGTGCACGCGGTGGTCTGGTCCGCGCTGTTCTTCGCCGCCTACCTGGTCCTGCGCGCCCGCCGCCGCTGACCCACCCCGCAACGACTGTGGGCGACATCTTCCCGGCCAGAGCCGAGAAGATGTCGCCCAGAGCGTCAGGTGCTGGTGATCAGCTGGTGCCCTTGGCCAGCGCCCACGCGGTGGCGGTCAGGGTGTCCTCGACACCGGTGAAGCCCTCGCCCGGGTTGAGGGTGTCCTGGTTGAAGTCGACGTCCACGTCGTCCGCGGTGCCGCCGACGTTGTCCGGCCCGACGCCGTAGAGGACCGGGAAGTTGCCGCCCTGGTCCATCAGGCTCGGGGTGTCGTTGAACTGGTCGACGTGGAAGCTGCCGAGGTAGTGCCCGGCCTCGTGGCTCACCACGTTGCCCAGTGCCGTGCCGACGAACTTGATCTTCGCGCTCTTCGTCGGCGGCAGGTACGTGTTGAACGAGTACGTCGCGCCGGCCGGGTCGCTGACCAGGTCGAGCAGGATCAGCGCGGTCTCCTCGTGCCCGTAGTTGCCCGGGTCGATGGACTGCGCGATGCCGATCGTGTCGACGCCCGACTCGGCGACGGTGCCGCCGACGATGAGCCGGCTGACGTTCGGCTGGCCGAACGGGTCGGCGTGGTCGCGGCTGTTCAGGATCTTCACCGCGGCGTTCGGGTTGCCACCCTTGGCCTTGATGTCGGTCAGGACGTTCTCCTTGACCGTCGCGATGACCTTGTTGATCAGCGCGTTCTCGTCGTTCGCGGTGAGGCCCCAGCGGCCGAGGAAGCCGGAGAGCGGCGAGAGCTGCCGGACGCCGGGCCCGCCGAAGACCGCGGTGTTCACGCGGGCACCGTCGAAGTCGATGAAGAGCGTCTGGGTCGTGCCCTTGGCGTCGAGCTCGGCGCCGGGACGGTAGCCCTCGAGGGTGACGTCGTAGCGCCCGCTGCCGGAGGCCACCTGGACGGTGTACCGGCCGGCCTTCGGGGTGATGTAGTCGACGACGGCGTTGCCGCCACCGGGCAGCGGGGACTGCATCGGGTAGATGCCCGACGCGTCCTGGGTCGAGCCGAAGGCCACCTTGCCGGCCGAGTCGTAGACGGTGAGCGCCGCGGCGCTGCCCGTCACCGAGCCGCCGATGACGTCACCGGGCTTGAGGTCGACCGCGAAGGTGTCCGCGTCGATCCCGCCGACGGTCAGGGTCAGGTTGAACGGGCCCTCCGCGCCGGTGCCGCTTCCGCTGCCGGAGTCGAACGGGTCGGCCGGGAACGTGGTGCCGAAGCCGAACCCGGAGACCAGCAGGTAGTAGTCGCCATTGGCCGGGATCTGGAACCGCAGCAGGCTGTCGACCTGCGGGAACTGCTCGTCGTCGTTGACGGCGATGAGCTCGCCGGTGGCGTCGTAGAGGCCGACCACGCTGTCCAGCGCACCGGTCGGGGTGTCGATGTCGGCGGTGAGCTGCTCGCCGGCGGTGAGGCCGGTCAGCTTGTAGAAGTCGTAGTCGCCCGTGGCGTCGCCGGCGCTGCCGTGCGGGCCATCGCCGATCGTGCCGGACGTGGTGATGCCCTTGCCCTCGCCGGCGATACCGGTGTCACCCGCGAGCGGAATCGCACCGTTGTCCTCGGCGACCGGCGCGAGCGCCTTGGTCGGCACCGTCTCCGGTGAGAGCTGGCCGAGGATCCGGGTCTTGGCGTTCTTCCCCCGCCCGACGCCGAAACCCGTGATCCGCTCGGCCGTGGCCGGCGTGTCGTTGGAACCGCGCAGGCCGGCCGGCTCCTTCTCGTCGTGGAGCAACGGCGAGGCTGCCGCCTTGAGCTGCTTGCTCTTCGCCGCGGCTCGGGCGGCCGACTTCTGCGCCGTCTGCTGCTCGATCTTCGTGAAGTCCACCTTGGACAGATCCGGGACCAGGCCGCGGGACGGGTCGGCGGTGGCGCCCTTGGCCTTGCCTGCCGTGCCCTTCGGCGCGGTCTGGACGCCGGCCGCGAGCTGCCGAGCCACTCCGGCGGCCCGCTCGGCGGCGCTGACGCCCGGGATCGGCCTGCGCTGGAGCAGAGATCATCGCCCCGGTGAGCACGGTGGTAGCTATGACCACAGTTGGGCGTAATAATCCGATTAGCATAGAGATGCTCCTCTCTGCGTCCTGCGCGTCCTGTCGACCCCGGTGGTCTGGTACGCCCAGAACGGGGCCACGCTAACGCCGTTCGAAAGAGTCGATCAGGATGAGTCGCATCCCTGACAAGTGCGTTGCAGGCAGTGCAGAAGTACTGGTAAGTACGTGCATTCCTGCAATGTCCGCGTATCGGCGGGCGCGCAGTTGAACTCACCTCAGGAACGGCCGCGCACCTTCTCGTACCGGCGAAGGGTCTCCTTGCGCTCGGCGTCGTGGTCGACGATCGGCTCGGGGTAGCCGGGCACCGGTTGGCGCAGCTTCCAGGGCTCGTGCACCGCGCGGCCCGGGAACGTCGCGAAGTTCGGGCACCCAGCGCCGCACGTAGTCGCCGTCCGGGTCGAACTTCTTGCCCTGCAGCGTGGGGTTGAAGACGCGGAAGTAGGGGCCGCGTCGGTGCCGGTACCCGCGGTCCACTGCCAGCCGTGGTTGTTGCTCGCCACGTCGCCGTCGACCAGGTACCGCAGGAAGTGCTCAGCGCCGCGCTGCCAGGCCAGGTGCAGGTCCTTGACCAGGAACGACGCCGTGATCATCCGGAGCCGGTTGTGCATCCAGCCGACCGCGAGCAGCTGCCGCATGCCGGCGTCCACGATCGGGTACCCGGTCCGGCCGCTGGCCCAGGCGTCGAAGGCGTCGTCGGTCTCCGGGCCACTGTCGACCTCGATCCCGGCCATCACCGGGTCGAGGGATTCCCAGGCCGAGGCCGGGTTGTGGTGCAGCACGTCCGCATAGAACTCGCGCCAGCAGAGTCTCGGTGCGGAACACCTCGGCGCCGCGGCTGCGGCGGTGCGCCAGGTCGGCGAGCAGGGTGCGCGGATGCAGTTCGCCGTACTTCAGTGCCGGGGAGAGCTGGGAGGTGCCCGGCCGGTCGGGACGGTCCCGGTCGGTGTCGTAGCTGGCGAGTGCGGTGTCGGCGAAGTCCGCCCAGCGGGCCGCGCGGCCCGCTCGCCGGCCTCGGGCAGGGTGAGGCCGTCCGAGGTCCGGCTCGTCCGGGAACGGGTCGCCCTTCGTTCGGGCGTACTCGAGGTCCGGCGGTAGATCGGCCGGGCGGCGCCAGCCGTATTCCTGCCACGCGCGGGAGAACGGGGTGAAGACGCGGTAGGGGGTGCCGTCCGGCTTGCGCACCCGGCCCGGGGCGACGGCGTACGGCGAACCAGTGCGGTGCAGCGTGATGCCGTGCTCGGCCAGGGCCTTCTCCACGGCGGCGTCCCGGCGCACGCCGTACCGGCCGTAGTCCGCCGCGATGTGCACCTGGTCGGCGCCGGCCCGCTTGGCCACCTCGACCACCTGTCGCACCGGGTCACCGTGCCGCAGGAGCAGGTGGCCGTCGAGGGCGTCGTCCAGCGCGCGCAGCGACCGCAGCAGGTAGGCCTGGCGAGGCGGACCGGCCTGGTCGTACAGCGTGGGGTCGAGGACGAAGAGCGGCTGCACCACTCGCGCGGATTCGGCGGCGGCGAGCAGCGCGGGGTTGTCGGCGAGCCGCAGGTCGCGGCGGAACCACAGCACGGATTTGCCCATGACGGAGAGTCTTGAGGTTGGTCGCCGATCTCGCGCGCCGAAGCAGCGTGGCGGGGATGGTGCGCGTGGCGGGCGGCGGCGGTTGCGGGCGTCTGCAGGCTTCGCGGGCTTGGTGTGGCGGGACGGGCTGTGCACGGCCGGGTGGGGCCGGACGTGCGGGCAGCCCGGCTCGGAGAGCGCGAGCCGGGCTGGTGCGCCGCACAAGCAATGCACGACTCTCGCCGTACCGACCGGTGCCTGTCCGCCGCCCCCCGCAATAGTTCTACATGAAAACCATTGCCACAATCAAGGGGGTCTGGTGCCTCGCTAAGGCCGCCGGGCTGGCGGCGTCGGCGGTTTCGCGCGGCAGTCCGAGGCCGTCGGGCTGACGCTGCGAGTCTCGCCCGGTGCCGTACGCCGGGTGGTGCCGTCGCGTTTCGCGGGCCGGCGGCCGGGCGGGCGCGCGCCGGATGTTCGCAGCTGTTCGCTGGGCTGGCGGCTTCGGTGCCGCGCGGGATTCGCACGGCCGTCCGTCCGCCGGCCCGTCCGGCTAAGCTTGCGTCCACTTCAGGGGCACGAAGGGAGCCGAGGGCTTGATCTTCAAGGCGGTCAGCGATGGCCGACCGTATCCAGACCATGGCCTCACGCTGCGGGAATGGGCAGCCATCCCGCCCCGACCAGTGCGGCTGGCCGAACTCGTGACCACCAAACGCGAACTCGCGCTCGACCGGCTGCTCGCCGAGGACTCCACCTTCTACGGCGACCTGTTTCCCCACGTCGTCGAGCACGAACACACGCTGTACCTCGAGGATGGGTTGCACCGGGCGGTCAGGGCGGCCCTACAACAGCGGACATCCATCCACGTCCGCGTCTTGATCTTGTAGGCGGCCCGTCCAGGCACCACGCTCGCTGCGTTGTCGGACGCCCGAAATATTACCAATATTCCGGGCGTCCTCCGCCTTGCGATCGTCGCACCTGGACGGGCTCCAGGTCAGGTCAAAAGCTTGTTGATGGCGGCGGGGTCGACGGCTATCCAGGTGTGGTTGGCCTGGGCTAGCAGGGTTCCGGCGGCGTTGTAGAGGGCGGAGCTGGTGAAGGCCTTGCGGCCCTCGCCGCCGTGGCTCTGGCCGACGATGACGCAGGGTTCGTCCACGGCCGGTGCGGCGTGCACGGTGGCCGTGATCCGGCCCAGCACCATCGGCCGGCCGATCAGGTCGATGGACCAGCCGCCCGGACAGTCAAGAGCAGACCACAAGATCGAATTCGACAGCTCACGTCCGGCAGCGGTGAACGCAGTAGTGGGCAGCCACCCCGCCGCCACCGTCCCGTCTCGCCCCTCGACCGGCCCGGCGAACAGCCGCAGGCCATCGTTCTCGTCGCGGGCGGGGCCGCACACGAAGCAGCCCGGGAACGGATGCTCCGCGAAGCCGCGATACCCCTTGGACGCCTCGACCGCCACGTCGTACGACACCGGAGCAGCGGGCTCGTAGCTCAGCACTCCCGGCCCGGCCACGGCCACCACCGCGTCGCCGTCCATCAGCCGTACCCCGGCACCGTCCGGCACCAGCTCCAGCGGCGACTCCAGCGGAGGCGGCCGGCGCAGCGTCACGGTGACCGTCGGGGCATCGACCGCGTCCGCCAGCGTCCCGGCCGTGTAGCCACCGTTGCCGGACCGGTCCGGCCCCCTGAACCGCCGCTCGATGCTGATCATCAGCCCATCCAACCCGCAAGCACCGCGCTCCGCGCGGTCTTGCGGTCCAAATGCGCCCTCCCAGGGCGCATTTGGACCGCAGCCCCTCAGGCCTCGGTCAGGGCCTTCTCCAGGATGTCCAGGCCCTCTTTCAGGAGCGCGTCGCCGATCACCAGCGGCGGCAGCAGCCGGAGCACGTTGCCGTACGTGCCGCAGGTGAGCGTCACCAGGCCGGCGGCGTGGCAAGCCCGGTTCACGGCGGCCGTCGTCTCCGCGTCGGGATCGGTGGTGCCCGGCTTGACCAGTTCGATGGCGACCATCGCGCCCCGTCCACGGACGTCACCGATCCTCGGCAGCCGCTCGGCCAACCCGCGCAGCCGGCGGGTGATCATGGCGCCGATCGCCAGCGCACGGTCCGCCAGCCGCTCGGACTCCACGGTCTCGATCGCGGCGAGCGCGGCGGCGCAGGCGACCGGGTTGCCGCCGTACGTGCCGCCCAGACCGCCCGCGTGCGCCGCGTCCATGATCTCGGCCCGCCCGGTCACCGCGGCCAGTGGCAGCCCGCCCGCGATGCCCTTGGCCAGCGTGATCAGGTCGGGCTCCAGGCCCTCGTGGTCGGACGCGAACAGGTCGCCGGTCCGGGCGAACCCGGTCTGGATCTCGTCGGCCACGAACACGATCCCGTGCGACCGGCAGTACTCCGCGATGGCCGGCAGGAAACCCGGCGCCGGCGTGATGAAGCCGCCCTCGCCCTGGATCGGCTCGACCACCACGCAGGCCACGTTGGACCCGCCGACCTGCTTCTCGATCACCGAGATCGCGCTGGCCGCGGCCGCCGGGCCGGACGGGTCGAGGCCGGCCGCCGCATCCCGGTAGCGGGTAGCTCATCGGCGCCCGGTACACCTCGGGCGCGAACGGTCCGAACGACTGCTTGTACGGCATGTTCTTCGCGGTCAGCGCCATGGTCAGGTTGGTGCGCCCGTGGTAGCCGTGGTCGAACACCACCACGGCCTGGCGCCGGGTGTACGCGCGGGAGATCTTCACCGCGTTCTCCACCGCCTCGGCGCCCGAGTTGAACAGCGCGGACCGCTTCTCGTGGTCGCCCGGGCGTGAGCCGGTTCAGCGCCTCGCACACCGCCACGTACCCCTCGTACGGCGTCACCATGAAGCAGGTGTGGGTGAACGCCGCGGCCTGCGCCGTCACCGCCGCGACCACCGCCGGATTGGCGTTGCCGACGTTGACCACGGCGATCCCGGAACCGAAGTCGATCAGCGAATTGCCGTCGGCGTCCACCAGGATCCCGCCGCCGGCCGCGGTGATGAAGACCGGCAGCGCGATGCTGACCCCCGAGGCGACCGCGGCGTTCCGGCGTTCCAGCAGCGCGCGCGAACGCGGTCCGGGGATCTCGGTGACCAGGCGCAGTTCCTGCGGCAGCGTCGGCCCGCCGGTCTGCAAGGTCGTGGCGTCGGTCATGGTTGGCCTCCGGTTCGGCTCCGCTCGGCGGCTTCACCGTACGACTCCGGATCGTCGCCGTCAGAGGGCACGAAGGAGCAGGTCGATCCGGCTTGTTGTCCGTGGCGGCCAACTACTCTGACGGGATGGCGCTCACCCTCGCCCAGCTCGTGGCCGACCCGGCGCTCGGCCTGACCGTGCACGCCGGCGACGATCGGCTCGGCACCGAGGTCCGCTGGGTGCACGTGAGCGAGCTGGAGGACCCGACCGAGTACCTGGAGGGCGGCGAACTCCTGCTCGTCACCGGCCTCGGCCTGGGTGGCCGAAGTGGGGCCAAAGACCTGGTCGCCTACGTCCGGCGGCTGGTCGAGGTGGGCGTGGTCGGGCTGGGGTTCGGGGTCGGCGTTGTGCACCGCGCGGTGCCGGCGGCGCTGCGGCGGGCCTGCGTCGAGCAGGGGCTGCCGTTGCTGGCCGTGCCGCGGCCGGTGCCGTTCCTGGCGATCTCCAAGGCCGTGGCCAGCGCGGTCGCCCGAGAGCAGTACGAGACCCTCGCCGCCGCGTACGACGCCCAGCACGTCCTGACCAGGGCCGCGCTCGACCCGGACGGCGCCGCCGCCGTCGTCGCCACGCTGGCCAGGCTGATCAAGGGCTGGGTGCTGCTCACCGATCCCGCCGGCCGCCCGGTGCACGCCCAGCCCGCCGCCGCCCGGCAGCGCGCCGCCACGCTCTCCGGGGAACTGGCTCGACTCCGTGGGCACGGTCCGCGCTCGTCCGCCGCGCTGGCCGAGGAGGGGCGCGAGGTCGTGATCCAGGGGCTGGGTGCCGGCGGGCGGCTCCGCGGCTTCCTCGCGGCCGGCACCGAGGGCCGGCTCTCCGCGGTGGACCGCACGATCATCACGCTGGCCGTGCCGCTGCTGGCGCTCGCGCTGGAGCGGTCCCGGCAGCTCACCGGCGCCGAACGGTCGCTCCGTTCCGCGGTGCTGGACCTCGCGCTGGCGGGCACCGGTGACGGCGGTCCGATCCGGGCCACCGCAGGGCTGCTGGTCGGCGCCGCGGTCGACGGGCCGTGGCAGGTCGCGGTGGTCGCTCAGCTCGACGGCGAACCGGGGGAGAAGCTGGTCGCCGCGCTGGAGGACGCCCTGCCGCCGGCCCTCCTGCGGCTGGACCCGCAGGGCGTGGTGGTCGCCGTGCCCGCCGGCACCGATGCGCTCGGCTGCTCTGGTCTCGCGCCGCGCCGACCTGGTAGCCGGCGTCTCCGCAGCGCACCCGTTCGCCCAGCTCGCGGCCTGCTACGAGGAGGCCGGGCAGGCGCTGGCCGTGGCTCGCCGGGACGCTCGCCGGCTGGTGGCGTTCGGCGAGATCACCGAGGGCGGGCTGCTGGGGCTGCTCGCCGGCGACGCCGTCCGGGCCTACGCGGACGCGCTGCTGGCGCCGCTCGCGGAGTACGGCGCGCAGGCCCGGGGCTCGCTGGTCGATTCGCTGCGGGTGTGGCTGGCACACAACGGGCAGTGGGACACCGCCGCGGCCGAACTGGGCGTCCACCGGCACACCCTGCGGTACCGGATGGGCCGGGTCGAACGCCTGCTCGGCCGCCCGCTCAGCGATGCCGGCACCCGGATGGAACTCTGGCTCGCCCTGTCCGTCGTCTGACCCCGCTCAACCGTCCGCCGTTGCCCGGCGCCGAGACGCCGCAGGAGCCCGTCCGCCGCCGCGAGGGCTGCGAAATGATTGTCGGGTCGATGACGCACGGTGATAGAGAGGGGTCGTGCAAAACACTCTGGCGTCATCGAGCTGCTCGCGGCTCATCGACGAACGGTCGGGCGCGTTCCGGACCGCGGCCGCCGCCGCGCCCGGCCTCGACGTGGGCCGGTGCCGAACTGTGGCCCGGCTGGACGCTGTGCGACCTGGCGCAGCACCTGGGGGAGGGCCGCCGCAAGTGGGCCGCCATCGTGGCCGCGGGGCCTGCCGACGCTCCGCCGGACAAGTCCGTATGGGAGGGCGCCTGCACCTCGGGAGCGGTAGGCCCTGCTGGTCTGGTGGGCCGAGGCGGTGGAGCATACTGCTCAGCGCGTTGCGAGAGGCCGGCTCGGATCGCGGTTGCTGGACGAGGTGGGGTGACTCGCAGTCGCCGCAGACCTGCGGTGCCGTCGCGCGGCACCAGGTCCAGGAGATCGCGGTGCACACCTACGAAGGCGGGATCACCTGGGCGACGCCTACCGCGATGGCGCCGACGGTGCGGGGGCTCGAGTGCATCGCCGCCGACGACCGCGCATGGCTGCCACCGTGCTCATCACAGGCGAGGGCACAGCGGCGGCTCCTCGTCATCGACGAGATCCGCGTGCGATGTGCCATCGACGGCCGACGTTTCGGCTCATGCCACGGCCAGTGAGCTGTCCTCGACTTCTACGGTCGGGTTCCGATGGAAAGTCCCTGAAGATCGACGGCTGACGCCGCGCTCGTCGACCAGCTCATCGCTCTGGGACCCCGATTACCGTAGGGCGTAGCTCGGCAAGCTGTGGCCGCAAAGTGCCAAGGACGGGCGCTGTCGTTGGCCGCGGCGGACAATGTCGGCGGGTGCATCGGGTAATAGCCTCGGCCACAGCCGCCGACCACGAGGAGCCCCGATGCCCGAGATCACGCCGTTCTGGCTGGCCGGCCGTGCCGCGACCGGTGAGCAGACGTTCGCGATCACGCATCCGTACGACGGGCGCGAGGTGGCGGCGGTCGCGGTGGCCACCGAGGCGCAGGTGGAGGAGGCGGTGGCCGCCGCCGACGCGGTCCGGGCCGAGGCCCAGGCGTTGCCGGCGCACGCCAGGGCGGCCGTGCTCGACCACGTGTCCCGCCGGCTCGCCGAGCGGGCCGAGGAACTGGCCCGGATCATCACCGCCGAGAACGGCAAGCCGATCAAGTGGGCGCGGCTGGAGGTGGCCCGCGGCGTCTCCACGTTCCGCTGGGCCGCGGAGGAGGCGCGCCGGTTCGGCGGCGAACTGCAGCGGCTGGACACCGATCCCGCCGCGAGCGGGCGGGCCGGCATCATCCGGCGCTTCCCGCACGGCCCGGTGCTGGGCATCTCGCCGTTCAACTTTCCGCTGAACCTGGTGGCGCACAAGATCGCGCCGGCCATCGCGGTCGGGGCGCCGATCGTGCTCAAGCCGGCGCCGAAGACCCCGCTGGCCGCGCTCTTCCTGGGCGAGCTGCTGGCCGAGACCGAACTGCCGGCCGGCATGGTCTCGATCCTCACCGTCCCGAACGAGCGCGCCGCCGCACTGACCAGGGATCCGCGGCTGCCGGTGGTCTCGTTCACCGGCTCGGGGCCGGTGGGTTGGGCGATCAAGGAATCGGTGCCGCGCAAGCACGTGACGCTGGAACTGGGCGGCAACGCGGCCGCCGTGGTCTGCGCCGACTACGCCAGCGAGACCGACCTGGACTGGGCGGCCACCCGGATCGCCGCGTTCGCCAACTACCAGGCCGGCCAGTCCTGCATCTCGGTCCAGCGGGTGCTGGTCGACCGTGCGGTCTACGACGAGTTGCTGCCCCGGCTCGTCTCCAAAGTGGAGGCTCAGGTCACCGGCGACCCCGGCGACGACGCGACCGACGTCGGCCCGCTGATCAACGTCGAGGCCGCCGAGCGGGTCGAGGCGTGGGTGGACGAGGCGGTGGCGGCCGGCGCCAAGGTGCTCACCGGCGGCAGCAGGGACGGCGCCAGCTACGCGCCCACCGTGCTGGTGGACGTGCCGCCGGACGCCAAGGTGAGCCGCGACGAGGTGTTCGGGCCGGTGCTGACGGTGACGCCGTTCGACGGTGCCGACGAGGCCTTCGCGCTCGTGAACGACTCCGAGTTCGGCTTGCAGGCCGGCGTCTTCACGCACGATCTGCGCACCGCGTTCGCCGCGCACCAGCGGCTCGAGGTCGGCGGCGTGATCATCGGCGACGTGCCGAGTTTCCGCGCCGACCAGATGCCGTACGGCGGGGTGAAGGGCTCCGGCGTCGGCCGCGAGGGGCTGCGCGCCGCGATGGCCGACTACACCTACGAGCGGGTGATGGTCCTCACCGGTATACCGCTCTGACCTGCACGTTTGCCCGGGAGGGCGGCGTCTCGAATCGGGTTGGCGAGCGTTCTCGGGTTACGGTGGCCGGTGAAATCGACCCCTGCCTCTGCGAACGGAGACACCTGATGTACTTGCGGCGAACAACTCGAGCGGTGGCCGCCAGCGCGGCTCTGCTGCTCGCCTTGGCCGCGTGTACCGGCGGCGACGACAAGCCTGAGAAGGCGGCCGGACCACCAAAACTGGTGGCGCTGAAGACGCTCGGGGCCGGTGAGGGCGCGCTGAATCTGGTCGCCCGTGCCGGGTACGTGGAGAACGGTTCCACCGACCCCAAGGTCAACTGGGTGACTCCGTTCGAGCAGGCGACCGGGTGCAAGGTCAACGTCACGGTGGCCGGCACGTCGGACGAGATGCTCAAGATGATGAAGTCCGGGCAGTACGACGCGGTGGCCGCGCCGGGTGAGATCACCGGCACGCTGATCGGCGACCGCTTGGTGGCGCCGGTGAACACCAGCCTGGTGCCCAACTACGCCGACGTGGTGGACGGCCTGAAGAACCAGCCGTGGAACTCGGTCGACGGGCAGGCCTACGGCGTGCCGCACGGCCGGGGCGCCAACCTGCTGATGTGGCGCACCGACCTGGTGAAGCCGGCGCCGCAGTCGTGGGACGCGGTCTTCGCCGAGACGTCGCCGTACAAGGGCAAGCTGACCGCGCACGATTCGCCGACGACCATCGCCGACGCCGCGCTGTACCTGATGAAGAGCCAGCCCGCGCTCGGCATCACCGACCCGTACGCGCTGGACGAGCAGCAGTTCAAGGCCACGGTCGACCTGCTGAAGAAGCAGCGCGTCAACGTCGGCGCGTACTGGAGCGACTACGCCGCGCAGGTCCAGTCGTTCAAGACCGGGACCGCGGTGATGGGCTCGACGTGGCAGTCGATCGCCAAGCTCGCCCAGACCGACAAGGTGCCGGTCCAGGCCGGGGTTCCGGCCGAGGGCGCGACCGGCTGGTCGGACACCTGGATGGTCGCCGAGAAGGCGAAGCACAAGAACTGCGCGTACCAGTGGTTCGACCACGTGCTGAACCCGAAGGTGAACGCCCAGATGGCCGAGTGGTTCGGTCAGGCGCCGGCGAACAGCAAGGCGTGCGCCCAACTCACGGACAAGACCTTCTGCACCACGTACCACGCCACCGACGAGCCGTACTTCCAGAAGATCTGGCCGGCCCGCACGCCCACCAAGCGCTGCACCGACGGCCGCGACGCGGAGTGCAAGGACTGGTCCGCCTGGGTCAAGGCCTGGGACGAGATCAAGGGCTGACACCCCGCTTCCCCGCTTTGGGCGACATTTTCCCGGTCATGGCCGCGAAGATGTCGCCCAAAGCGCGTCTGGGCCAGCCGAGCCCGCAAGCGGACGGACAACGCGCGAGGGCACGGCATGGCAGGATGGCGGGAAAGTCAGACAAAGCGCGCGGCCGAGCAGATCACGGTCGGCGCCGCACGGGAGGTATGTGGTGAGGCGGTCCGTCGGCGCGCTGTTGAAAGCCGCCACGAAACGACAGCTCGGCGCCGCCGCCTTCATTCTCATCTTCGCGCTGATGCTGCTGGTGGACTGGACGTTCGGCGAGCCGGCAGCCAAAACCGCGCCGGCGAGCAGGCCGGTCACGGCAGCGGCGAGCAATCAGCAGGACGTCCGCAGCGCCGCCGACCGGGCGGCCGAGGAGAAGCGGGCGGTGCCCGAGGGCGCCGATGGCACCGGTGCCGACGTTCCCGCCGCCACCCCGATCGCCGCCGCGCCGCACCGGAGCCCCGTGGACGCACTGCTCAGCGGGCCGACGTTCGTCCGGTTCGTGGGCTTCAGCATGCTCTCGATGGGGATCGCGTTCGGCGTGCTGTTCGTCTTCTGGCGTCAGACCCGCGACGAGCACTAGCCGGCGCCCGCCACAACCTTGTGCGGTTCAATTCCGCCCTGCCAGGGCGGAATTGAACCGCAACCCGGCCGCGCAGCGGCCGTCACGCGGCAGCGGGCCGTCACCCCGGCAACCCCTCCGCACCGACCAGGGCAGCCGCCGCAACCCCGGCGGAGGTCGAACGGTCAGTGGGTCTGGCGAGGTGAGGGCGGGGTCGGGTTGCCCTCGAGATGCGCGCCGGCCTCGATCGCGGCTCGCTCGGGGTCCTGGTCGCGGATCGCGGCCACCAGCCGGTCGTGGTCCACGTACTGGTCCGGCGCCAGCGTGACGCCGATGTCGGCGCGCAGCACGTCACGGACGACCTCGCCCAGGTCGGCGTAGAGGTCCACCAGCGCGGTGTTGCCGGACGCGGTCACCACCGCATGGTGGAACGCCGAGTCCGCCTCGATGAACGCGTCGACGTCCTGGGACTCCCACGCGATCTCCCGTCGGTGCAGGGCGACCTCCAGGGCCTGGACGTCGTTGGCGGTACGCCGGCGCGCGGCGAGCCGGGACGCCTCCACCTCCAGCGCCCGGCGCAGCTCGCGCAGATCCCGCTGCGGGCTGTCGCCGTACCGGCGGCGCATCACGGCCGCGAGCTCGCTGGTGGTCCGGACGAACGTGCCGGCGCCCTGGCGAATGTCCAGCAGGCCGGAGTGAGCCAGCGCCCGGACCGCCTCGCGGACGGTGTTGCGCGCGACGCCGAGCTGCTCGACCAGCTCCGGTTCGGTCGGGATCCGGCTGCCGACCGGCCACTCGCCCGACGTGATCTGGGCTCTGAGCTGGGCGATCACCTGGTCGACGAGGGGGGTGCGCTGCGGGGACGCCAGCGGTGACATAGTTCTCCCTCCGAATCATCCAGTCATCCCATGATTATATGATTGGCCTCATGGTGAGTAGGGAAACTGTACGCGTCCGCAGCCAGCGGCTGATCTGGCTGTTACCGCTCTTCGGCATCGCCGCGGTCGCGTTCAATCTCCGCCCGGTGGTGACCAGCGTCGGCCCGTTCCTCGGCGAGATCCAGTCCGATCTCGGCCTGAGCGGCGCGATGACCGGTGCGCTCACGGCACTGCCGGTGCTCTGCTTCGCCGCTCTCGGTGCGCTCTCGCCCCGGTTGGCCGGCCAGTTCGGCGCCCGTCGGGTGGTGGTGGCCAGCATGGTCGTGGTCGCCGCCGGCCTCGCAGCCCGCTCGCTCGCGCCGGATCCGGCCACGTTCTTCCTGGCCAGCGCCGTCGCGCTCGGCGGTGTCGCGGCCTCCAACGTGCTCGTCCCGGTGCTCGTGCGGCAGTACTACCCGACCAAGATCGGCACGGTCACCGGCCTCTATTCGATGGTCCTCTCGGTCGGTACCGCGCTCTCCGCGGCGGCCACGGTGCCGGCCGCTGGTGCGGTCGGCCAGGGCTGGCGCACCGGCCTGAGCATCTGGGCGGTGACCGCGCTGCTCGCCGTCGGCCCGTGGCTGGTCGCCCGCACGCCGGACGCCGAGCGGGACCGCGCCGCTGGCCCGGCGCCGAAGCGGCCGAGCGTCATCCGCAGCCGCACCGCGTGGGCGATGGCGATCTTCTTCGGCACCCAGTCGCTCGGCGCCTACATCGTGATGGGCTGGATGCCGCAGCTCTTCCGCGAGGCCGGCATCTCCGCCACCGACGCCGGCCTGCTGCTCGCCCTCACGACCGCGCTCGGCATCCCGGTCTCCCTGCTGCTACCCGCCTTCGCCGCCCGCCTGCCCGACCAGCGCTGGGTGGCCGCCGGGCTCACCCTCGTGACCGGCCTCGGTTACGTCGGCCTCGCGCTCACGCCGGCCAGCACGCCGTGGCTCTGGGCGACCCTGATCGGCATCGGCAACGGCGCCTTCCCGCTCGCGCTGACGATGATCGGCCTGCGCACCCGTACCGCCAGCTACACCGCGGCGCTCTCCGGCTTCACCCAGTCGGTCGGCTACCTGCTCGCGGCGGCCGGTCCGTTCGCGTTCGGCGCGCTGCACGAGGCGACCGGCGGCTGGACCGTGCCGATCGCGCTGATGGGTCTCGTGCTGGTGCCGCAGGCCGTGGCCGGGTTCCTCGCGGGCCGGGACAGAATGGTCGAGGACGAACTGTCACCCCGCGATGAGATCGTGGAGCCAGACCTGCGTGCGGTGGCGCCCCGGGTGCCGGTGGGCGCTGGTCGCGCGGGGTAGCGGGCACCGACGAACCTTGGAGCGGGCGGCGTGCGGACGACGGAACGGTACGGCTGGGCGGAGATCGACAGCCCGGTGGGTCCGCTGGGCATCGGGGTGACGTCGGAGGGGCTGGTCCGGCTCACGTTCGGTGCGGCGGACGCCGTGGGCGACGAACTGGCCCGCCGGTTTCCCGAGGCGGAGGCGTCCGCGCCGGATCTGCTGGAGACGGTCCGGGCGCAGCTCGGCGAGTACTTCGCGGGCCGGCGCGAGCGGTTCGAGCTGCCGATCGACTGGGGCTTCAGCTCCGGCCAGCAGCGCGCCGTGCTGCGTGCCCTGCACGAGAGCGTCGGCTTCGGCGAGGCGGTGAGCTACCAGGAGCTGGGCAGCCGCACCGACCTCGGCGCCACCATGCCGCCGCACGAGGTGCCACGCGCGGTCGGCGGCATCATGGGCTCCAACCCGATCGCGATCGTGGTGCCGTGCCATCGGGTGATCGCCAGCGGCGGCGGCCTCGGCGGGTTCGCGCGTGGCTACGTCGGCGGGCTGGAGATCAAGCGCCGGCTGCTCGCGCTGGAGGGGTACCTGCCGCTCACGCTGGACGATCTGATCGCGCTTCCGGACGCGTGATCCCGCTCCGGCTGCCGTCGCCGCTGACGAGCTGGTCGACGACCGGTTCGCCCGGCACGGCGTCCGGCTGCTGCTCAAGCGGGACGACCTGATCCACCCCGAGCTGCCCGGCAACAAGTGGCGCAAGCTGAAGTACAACCTGCCCGCCGCCCAGGCCGCCGGCACGCTGCTGACCTTCGGCGGCGCGTACTCCAACCACCTGCGGGCCACCGCCGCGGCCGGCCGGCATTTCGGGTTCGCCACGATCGGCGTGGTGCGCGGCGAGGAGCACCTGCCGCTCAACCCGTCGCTCGCGTACGCGGCCGAGCAGGGCATGCGCCTCGACCTACCTGGATCGCGGCACGTACCGACGGAAGCACGAACCCGACGTCGTCGCCGCGCTGCACGACCGGTTCGGCGACTTCGTCTTGCTGCCCGAGGGCGGCAGCAACGCGCTGGCCGTCCGCGGGTGCGCTGAGCTCCCGGCCGAGATCACGGTCGACTTCGACGTGATCGCCGCTCCGTGCGGCACCGGCGGCACCCTGGCCGGCATCGCCGCCGGGCTCCGGGCCGGGCAGCGCGCGATCGGCTTCTCGGCGCTGCGGGGCGGCGAGTTCCTGGCCGGCGAGGTGGCGTCGTTGCAGCGTGCCGCGCGGTGTCGAGACCAGCAACTGGACGATCGAGTACGACTTCCACTTCGGCGGCTACGCCCGCGGCACGCCCGAGCTGGCCGCCTTCGCCGCCGACTTCGCCGGCCGGCACGGCGTCACGCTGGACCGGATCTACGTGGCGAAGATGATGTTCGGCCTGCTCAGCCTCGTCGAACGGGGCTCGATCGGGCCCGGCAGCACCGTCGTCGCCGTCATCACCGGCCCCTAACCCGCCGGCCCCACCCCGCACCACCGCCGTCCACCCCGCGCTTTGGGCGACATTTTCTCGGCTGTAACCGAGAAAATGTCGCCCAAAGCGGCGTCAGCGGTGGCCCGCGCCCCCCAGCTCAGCACTCTCGCGGCTCCCGCGAGGGTGTCCACGCGCGCTGGCGGGAGCCCCGAGGGGGTGCCCGCCCCCGCGCCGGGCGGCGAGCCGCCTCCCGCGCGCCCCCCACTCCGCGCTTTGGGCGACATCTTTGGTGCCATAGCACCAAAGATGTCGCCCAAAGCGGAAGAAGTTCGTTAGCCGATGGGCCAGGTGTGGACGGGCTCGTTGGTGTGCATGTGATCGATGTAGCGCTGGGTCATCCGGCGCAGGGCGGTGTGCCGATCGACGTTGTCGCGGGCGTCGATGGCGTGCAGGGTCTCGGCCTGCCATGTGGCGCCGGTCTGGCCGGTGAGGCAGCGCTGCTCGATGATGCCGAGCAGCCGGTCGCGCTCGGCGGGATCGACGCCCCACTGGTCCAGGCCCTGGTACGCCAGCGGGAGCAGCCGGCGCAGCACCAGTTCGGTGGCCGGTACCTCGCCGAGGCCCGGCCAGAACAGCTTCGCCTCGATCCCGTGCCGGGCGGCGGTGTGCAGGTTGTCCTCGGCCGCGGAGAACGACATCTGAGTCCAGATCGGACGCTCGGCCTCGGCCAGCGCGCGCACCAGCCCGTAGTAGAAGGCGCCGTTCGCCGCGATGTCGACCACGGTCGGACCGCTCGGCAGCACCCGGTTCTCGACCCGCAGGTGCGGCTTGCCGCTGACCACCGCGTACACCGGCCGGTTCCAGCGGTAGATCGTGCCGTTGTGGAGGGTCAGCTCGCCGAGGTGCGGCACGTCGCCGCGGTCGAGGATCTCCAGCGGATCCTCCTCCTCGCACAGCGGCAGCAGGGCCGGGAAGTACCGGCTGTTCTCCTCGAACAGGTCGAAGACCGACGTGATCCAGCGTTCGCCGAACCACACCCGTGGCCGCACGCCCTGCGCCTTGAGCTCCTCCGGCCGGGTGTCGGTGGCCTGCTCGAAGAGCGGGATGCGGGTCTCGCGCCAGAGCTCCTTGCCGAACAGGAACGGTGAGTTGGCCGCCGTCGCGAGCTGGATGCCCGCGATCGCCTGGGCCGCGTTCCAGTACGGCGCGAACGTGGCCGGGCTGACCTGCAGGTGGAACTGCACGCTGGTGCACGCGGACTCGGGGGCGACGCTGTCGGCGTAGGTCGAGAGCCGCTCGACGCCGTCGATCGCGATCCGCAGGTCCTCGCCGCGGGCCGCGAAGATCTGCTCGTTCAGCAGCGCGTACCGGGGATTGGCGGAGATCGCGTCGGCCGTGACGTCGCTCTCGCGCAGGGTCGGCAGGATCCCGATCATGACCAGCTGGGCGTCGACCGTGCGGGCGGCCTCCTCGGCGCTGTTCAGGCTGTCCCGGACGGTCTTCTCCAGGTCGGCGGTGCCGGTGCCGCCGAGCCGCAGCGGCGGCACGTTGATCTCCAGGTTGAACTGGCCCATCTCGGTGCACCACAACGGATCGGCGATGGCCTCCAGCACCTCGGTGTTCTTCATGACCGGGTCGCTGTCGGCGTTGACCAGGTTCAGCTCGATCTCCAGGCCGGCCATCGGTCGGTCGAAGTCGAACCGGGATTCGCGCAGCATCCGGGCGAACACGTCGAGGTTGCGCCGCACCTTGTGCCGGTATCTGCGGCGATCCTCGGGCGTGAAGGCAGTCGCGGGGACGTCTTTACCCATGGGTTCCTCCCCGGAACGGACCAAACGGCCGTGTGCTCTAACGTTCGCACGCCGCGCGCGAGCCTGCCAGCACAACGCCGGATGCCGCGTTGCTCAGCTCCGGCTCGATGCTGGAAAAACGCAGTGGGGGAGCCATGCCGCCCGCGCGGGGCCAGCTCGGGACAGCTCGGGAGTTCAGGCGATGTCCGAGGTCGAGCGGGAGTCGCGGGGGCGCGGCACGCCGCGCTGGGGGTACGTGGTCCCGAGGAGCTGCAGCACCCACTGCATCCGGGCCACCGCGGTCTCGGGGTGGTCGCCGAACTCGGTGGCGACGAGGGCCGCACAGTTGCGGCTGCCACCGTGCCGCTCGAGCGCGCGACCGATGGCCTGCTGGACGTCGGCTGGTGAGGGGGAGTCGGAGCGTTGGAGATCGGTCACGAACAGCGCTTCTGCCCTGGCAACGTCGATGGTTCCACCAGACATGATGGTCACCCCTGACCTGAGCTAGGTGTTGAGCCGGTAAGGGCGACTCTCGCCGCCCTTACCGTGATGCTCCTCACTCAAAGCTACGTACGTCGCAGATTGGCAGTTCATGCCAGCAGCGTGTCGCAAATGCGTCAGACTGAACCGAACATTTGGGTCCAGTAGGGCGTTCCGTTCCCGTTTCGGCCCAGTCCCATCCCGATCGCACGGGAGCCGCACTTCATGATGTTGTCGCGGTGACCGGGGCTGTTCATCCAGCTGTCCATCACGGACTCGGCGGTGCCCTGGCCCATCGCGATGTTCTCGCCGGTGGGCGTGGTGTAGCCGGCGGCGCGAGCACGCTCCCACGGGTCGACCCCGTCGGGCGTGTCGTGAGCGAAGTAGTCGCGCCGTGCCATGTCGTCGCTGTGGCCCTGTGCGGCGGCGGCGAGCCTGCTGTCGGAGTGGACCGCGCCACAGCCGGCCTTGGCCCGCTCGGCGTTGACCAGCGTGACCACACGGGCTTCGAGGGCGGCGTCACCGGTGGCCGGCTTACCTGCGGCGGGCGGGGCCGGGGTCTTGCGGGCGGCCGGCTTGGTGGCCGGCACCTTCTTGGCCACGATCGGCGCCTTGGACCTTGGTCGGCGTCGGTAATGGCGCGGCCTTGCTGGGGGTGGCGGACGGGCGTGGGCGTCGGGGACGCCAGCACCTCCTCGCTCGCTGGGGACGAGGCGTCCCCTGGTGTGTCGCTCTGGTCGGTCGTTCTCGGAATTGGTCCCGTTCTGTTTCGTGATGGGCGAAGGCTTGTCGATGCTGTACGTGGTGTCCGAGGAACTCCGGAACATCCAGACCCCGCCGAAGATGGTGGCGAGTAGCAAGAAGCCGATCGTCAACTGACGAACGTGATGCACGGGTCGAGCCTTCCTGTCGTCCTGCAAGCGCTCACGACGCTAGGGGGCAGGAGGCTGGAGGCCCAGGGTCCCAAGGTTGTCTTAAGGTTGGGAGCAGAAGGACTTAACGGCGCTAACGGGTGAACGGGGCAGCTCGGTAAAAATTGCACCTGGGCGCGAAGAGGCGGTTACTCACCGTCAGCGCCGCGCCCGCTGCTGCCAATTCGACGCCAGCCGCTCTGATCAGGTGCCGGGCTTCTTACCGAAGACCTTCACCGTGGTGCCGATCTCGGTCAGTCCGTACAGCGCCTTGGCGTCCCGCTCCAGCAGGTTGATGCAGCCGAACGAGCCGGGGATCGCCGCGTACATGGGCGTGTCGGCCTGGTGGAAGCCGATGTCGTCCACGAACCGTTCCCAGTACGGCAGCGGCGTCCCGTACTCGCTGGAGATCGTGCTCACCTTCTTCTGGGTGATCTTGAACTGGCCGGTCGGCGTGAGCTGGCCCGGTCGTCCGCTGCGCGCCGTGGTCGGGCCGAGGATCACCCGCCCGGAGCGGACCACCCACATGACCTGGTTGGTGAGGTCGACGCAGACCGTGGTGCGGTCGCCCGGCGCGCCGCACTGGTCGAACTTCACCGACGCGAGCTGGCGGGCGAGGAAGCCGGTCGTGGTGTCCGCGAAGCCGGTCTGACTGGGCACCTGGGCCCAGCGCTGGAACGCCGCGATCGCGGTGCAGTCGGCCGCGGACTGCTTGGCATCGGCGGTGACCTTCCCGAACAGCGCGGTCCGGGTGGCGAGGTAGGCCTCGACGTCCCGCTGGCCGGGGCCAGTCTGGTTGCACGGCGTGGCGGCGTTGGCCTTCGACGCGTTGATCGTCGAGGCGCCGTCGGACTTGCTGAGCGCGTACCCGGCCGCGGCCGTGACGCCGGCGGCGATCAGCACCATCGCGATCAGCCCGACGCCGAACCGCTTGCTGCGGCCACGACCCCGGGCCGGGGCCGCCGCCTGGCGAGCGGCCGCGCGCGGCGAGGCCGTCCGGGCGTTCGGTTTGCGGGTCGAGGAGGCCTTGTGCCGCCAGTCCCAGCGGTTGTCGTCGCGGTCCCGGGCCGGGCGGTCGGGCGAGGTGCGGTGCGCGCCGGTGCGGTGTGTGCCGGTGTCGCGGGTGGACTCGGGATCCGGCGTGGGCGCCTCCGCCGGCGCGGCCTCGCGGGAAAGCAGCTCGCGCGCCGGCACGGCTCTGCTGGCCGTGTTGCGGCGGGCGGCCCGGCCTCCGGTGCTGCGCGTCGGTACCTCGCGAAGCGGGACCTCGCGCGCGGGGACGTCCCCGGCCGGCATCGCGGCGGTCGGCCCGACGCGGAACCTCGCGCTCGCCGGTGGGGTCGATGACGGTGAGTTCGCCGGTGGGCTGCCGGATCGCGCCCTCCCTGGGCACCTGCCGGCGGGGCACCTCCCGGTGCGGAACCTCCGGCTGGCCGTCGCGCGGCTCGCTCTCCCGCTGCACCGGTTGGCGCCGGACCGGTTGGCGCCGGACCGGCTCGCGCTGGATTGGCTCGCGCTGGATTGGCTCGCGCTGGATCGGCTCGCGCTGGACCGGCTCGCGGGGCGGCACGGCGGCCGGGCGGGCCTCGGTCTGGCGGCGGTGGGGCGGAAGCTCGTCCGACGGCGTCTCGCGGTAGCTGGTCGGGAACTCGCTGGAGGGGGCCTCGCGGTAGGCCCTCGGCTGGGCGGCCGGGGGAAGCTGGGCCGGCGGCACGGGGAACTGGCTGGGCGCGGGCTCGCGGTAGCTGGCCGGGTGCGCGCCGGACGGCACCTCGCGGTACGACACGGGGTACTCGCCGGACGGCACCTCGCGGTACGTGGTCGGGAACTGCCCGGACGGCCTGGCGGCGCCTCGGCCCGCCCGCTGGCCGGGGCTGGCCCGGTGGTCGGGAAGCTGTCGGTGGTCGGGAACTGGCCGCTCGGAGCCGCGGCACGCCCGGTCGTCGGCAACAGGCCGAGCGGCATCTCGACGCGCTCGGCTGGCGGGTACTGGCCGGTCGGCGTCTCGGCACGCTCGGCTGGCGGGTACTGGCCGGTCGGCGTCACAGGAACTGACTGGCGGCGCTGGCGGGTACTGCCCGGTCGCGCCGGTGGGGAACTGACTGGACGCGCTCGGTAGCGGTGTGAGTCGCCGGGCGGTGCCTCGCGGTAGCCGGCCGCAGGCGGCACCTCGCGGGTGGGCGGCTGGGGGGCGGCGGACAGCCGGGTCGGGCGCCGTCGCCGCGCGGCCCGGGTCTCTTGGGGAGCGTCGTCGTATCCGGCGGGCGGCGGGCCGAGCGGGCGTTCACTGGGTGGCCGGCCGTCGTGGGGGCGCGGCGGATCGGGTCCGACCGGCGTCCTGACGGGGTCTGCTCCGGCGGCTGGCGGTATCCGGGCTGGTCAGGTGTGCCGCGGCCGGGCTGGCTAGCGCCACGGGCCGGCTGATCGCGGTGCGTCGGGACGGCATCGCTATCCCGCCGTCCATGCCGGGGGGCGTCGCCGCTGGGCGTCGAGGGCGGGACGCGACGCGGCGACGACGGATCGATCACAATTCGCCTCGGCATCGGTCGTCCTTCCTTGGTTGTCAGCGGTCGCGCGGTCGGTCGGTCCGCACTTCCGTACAGGGGTACGGCGATCGGGTTCAAAACGTTCGGTCCGCGGAGCGCTCGGGATCAGAAATTTTTCTGGCACCCTCGGACCTGCTGTTCTGCTGCGTCACCTGCGGCTATTCGTTAACCGGCCGGTGACGAGTCTCGACTCATGCCAGGGGATTGGCGGAGCGTTCATCCGGGGTTCGCGCCGGCGTCGCCCGGATGCGATGGGCTGCCTGCCAGAGAGCCGGCGCCGCGCTGGTGCCCGAGGAGGAACGATGTCGCCGCTACGCCGCACGCTCGCGCTGACCAGCACGTTCATCACCCTGGCCATGGTCGCGCTGACCGGCGCCGCACCCGCCGTAGCAACCAGTGTCGAGGCGAGCACGGTAGGTAAGAGCGGCACGCTGGTGATCGGTCACCGTGGCGCCAGCGGCTACCGGCCCGAGCACACGCTGGCGTCCTACCGCCTGGCGATCGCGCTCGGCGCCGACTACATCGAGCCCGATCTGGTCGCCACCAAGGACGGCGTGCTGGTCGCCCGGCACGAGAACGAGATCGGCGGCACCACCGATGTCGCCGACCACCCGGAGTTCGCCGGCCGGAACACCACCAAGACCATCGACGGTCGGCCGGTCACCGGCTGGTTCACCGAGGACTTCACCCTGCGCGAGCTCAAGACGCTGCGGGCCAAGGAGCGGCTGCCGCAGATCCGGCCGCGGAACACGATCTACGACGGCCGGTACCAGATCCCGACCCTGCAGGAGGTCATCGACCTGGTGCGGGCCGAGAGCCGTCGGCTCGGCCGGCGGATCGGCATCTATCCCGAGACCAAGCACCCGACCTACTTCGACGGCATCGGGCGCTCGCTGGAGGAGCCGCTGGTGCGGGCACTGCGCAAGAACGGCCTGGCCAAGCGTGGCTCCGCGGTCTTCATCCAGTCGTTCGAGACCGGGAACCTGCGCGAACTGGACCGCCTGATCGACGTGCCGCTGGTCCAGCTCGTCGACGCGGCCGGCGCACCGTACGACCTGGTGGCCGCCGGTGACCCGCGCACGTACAGCGATCTCGTGACGCCGGCCGGGCTGCGCGCGATCGCCCGGTACGCGGACGGCGTCGGCGTGGCCAAGGCCAGGATCGTGCCGCTGGACGCCGCCGGCCGGGTGCTGCCGCCGACCACGCTGGTCCGCGACGCGCACGCCCGTGGCCTGCTCGTGCACGTCTGGACGTTCCGGAACGAGAACAACTTCCTCCCGGCGGACTTCCGGCGGGGCACCGATCCGGCCGCGTACGGCGACATCTTCAGCGAGTACCGGCTCTTCCTGGCCCAGCGGATCGACGGGGTGTTCAGCGACAACCCGGACACGGCCGTCGAGGCCGTGCGTGGCCTCGCCGCGGCCTGATCCGTCGGCTGGCCGCTTTGGGCGACATCTTCACGGTCCTGACCGTGAAGATGTCGCCCAAAGCGCGATGGGGGTGGGCCAGCCGCGGTCGGCCGGCTCCCCCGTAGCGGCCAGCCGGCCGGCGTTCTACCGCAGACCCAAGTGCTCGCACGTGACCTGGTACGGCGTCGGCAGCGGACGCGGCTTGCCGGACATCTGCGTCACCCGTGCGAGCGATCCGTCCACTATCGCGTCCGCTACCTGCCAGAGGTTGTCTGACCAGCCGCCCTGGGGGTCCATCTCCCGGAGGATGGGCCACGAGCGAGCGGTGCGCATGGCCGCGACCGCCTCCTCGACCGCGCGTTCGTCACCACTCTGGCCGCCCTTGCGCCAGTGATCGATCCAGCCGCACGCGACCGCGCCGGTCACCTGCGCCCCCAACTGGTAGCGGTCGCCCACGCCGCGGTCCTCGATGGCTCCTCGATCGAAGCCAGGCGGAACGGGAATGCCCTTGAGGATGTCGGCCAGAGCCTTGGCGCGCTGGTCCGGCTTGACGGTCGAGACCGGCAGGGCGTCGAGCCAGGTCTGCACGTCGACCTGCCGCAGCGTGCCGAGGATGTTCCGGTACGCCTGCTCGCTGCCGAGGTTGGACCGGATCTCCAGGAAGTTGGCGCCCCGGGGCGGCAGAATGGTGGTGAAGTCGGTGGTGTTGTTGTACTGGAACATCCAGCCGCTCTCGCGGAGGACCTCGATGCGCGTCCGCTTAGCCTCAAGCGCGCGGTCGTCCAGATAGGACTGGTACGACTCGGCCGACCGCCAGTGGAGGAAGAGCGACCGCTTGCCCTTGCTGAACGTCATGTCGCCCGTGGCGACGCTGAACTCCGCGACCTGGGTGACCTTCCAGCCGGGCTCGCCGACGAGGAGTCGGGCGTTCGCCTCTGCCACCTTGACCAGCTCCGCCGCGTGCGCCGGGGAGTCGCCGCCGCTGAGCGGCAGCCAGAGGCCGGCGACGGCGACGGCGGCCGCCGCGACCGCCGCGGCCGCGATCCGCGGCCAGCGGCGACTGGGCGGCGGCTCGCTCGTGACTTCCGACTTCACCATCATTGGTGTGGACATGATTTCCTCCATGAGCTCACGTTCGGCTCCGGAGACGGGCAGCACGGCGACTTCGTCGTCGGTGATCGATGCGGCCTGGCCTACCAGGTCGTAGAGCTCGTCGTTCATCGCTGCTCCTCCGGGACGAGCTCTTGCCCGTCACTCATCACATGTCCGGCCACGGTCACGGCGTCACCGAGGAGTTCCTGCAGCCGGCCGCGCGCCCGGTGCAGCCTCGTCCGCGCGGCGGCCGGGGAGATTCCAAGGATGCTGGCCGCCTCACGCGGTTCGAGACCCTCCCAGGCGACCAACGAGATCAACTCCCGGTCGGCGGGAGGAAGCCGCGCCAACGCGGCGCGGACGGCCCCTCTCGCCGTCGCCGCTCCGTGGGGTCCACGGGCAGATGCCAGCGGAGCTGCTCGCCGAGGCGTGATCCGAGGCGATCCCTGCGCTCCGCACCCCGGTGGTGATTCGCCAGCACCCGGCGAGCCACCCCGTACAGCCACAGCCGCGCCTCGGCGCCCGCAGGCACATCCGACAATCTCCGCCAGGCGATGAGCATGCACTCCGCCGCGACGTCCGCCGCGTCGTCGGCCGAGGCTGTGCGGCGGAGGGCGTACCCCAGGACCAGCCGAAAGTTCTCCTCGTAGAGAGCGCGGTACCGGGCATCGCGGTCGTGGGCGTCGCGGTACCGGGCGTCGCGGTCGTGGGCATCGCGCCCCCTCAACACGGGGACGCTGTCAGGTCATAGATCACAACCTGGTCCATGTCCGGCACGCACTCGATCGTGACACGCGTCCGCACCGGGCCTTCCGATCCTCAGCCCGACGGCCGGTGTCGAGGTCGGGGGAGGCCATCTTCGAGGCACCATCATTCGGCTGGCAGTGCACCTAACGCCGGCCCGACGGGACAGCGACGGGTCCACCGAACAGTGAGAAGCGCAACTGTGGTTGACGGTTGTCCCGGGGGCTCGGCCAGGGCTACGGTTCCCGAGCCGCAGTGTTCGGGAAGCCGGTGAGAATCCGGCGTGGTCCTCGCCACTGTGACCGGGGAGCGCCGCTCCGCTTCGCCACTGGACCGTGAGGTCCGGGAAGGCCGGAGGGGTCGTGTCGATCCGGAAGCCAGGAGACCGGCTGCGGCACGCACCGCATCGCCACGAGGCATGGACGAGAGGACTACCACCATGACCACGCCCGCTGTCGCCAGCGCCCCGCCCGCCATCGCCGTCCGCGTACCCGTCTGGGCCTGGGCCCTGGCGCTGTTCGCGTTCGCGGTCCTCTACGTGCTCCTGCAGGAGAACGGCGCCGTGCTCGCGCATTACGCGAACAACGTCCACGAGTTCGCGCACGACGGCCGGCACGCTCTCGGCGTTCCCTGCCACTGATGGCCACCACCGAATCGCCCGCGACTCACGTCCGGGCTGGTACTGCCGTGTCCGCGCTCTCCTTCGGTGCGGTGTTGCGCAGCGGCCTGTTCGCTGGCCTCGCCGCCGGGGTGGTGGCCGCGCTGGTCGCCTGGCTGGTCGTCGAGCGGCCGATCCGCGCCGCGTTGGCGATCGAGGAGGCCCGGTCGCACGCCGAGGCCGGCGAGCACCACGAGGAGCTGTACAGCCGGCCGGTCCAGGTCATCGGCGGGATGGTCGCCGCGGTCGTGGTGGCGGTCTCGATCGCGATCATCTTCGCGGTGGTCTTCGCCAGGGTGCGGCACCGGCTGCCGGCCGCGACCGACTTCGGCCGGGCCACGCTGCTGGCCGGCGTCGGCTTCGCCACGATCTCGCTCCTGCCGGCGCTGAAGTACCCCGCCAACCCGCCCGGCGTCGGCGATCCGGAGTCGATCACGTCCCGGACGCTCTATTACGTGTCGTTCATCGGCGCCATGATGGTCGTCGCCTACCTGGCATTTCTCGCCCGGGAGCGGCTGGTCGCGCTCGGCTGGCCGGCGGCATACCGCTCTGCGGCGCTGGTCGCGGGCACGGTCGTCGTGGTGGCCGTGCTGGGCGTGCTCTGGCCGGCCAACCCGGACTCGATCTCGGCCGACATCGGCGCGCCGCTGCTCTGGCAGTTCCGGCTCTCGTCGCTGCTGGAGCTGGCCACGCTCTGGGGCGTGCTGGGGCTGGCGTTCGGCCTGCTGCTCACGCCGCGTCCCGCCAAGGCCGTGCCCGCCGAGGGCTGAAGTCTCCGCCGATGCCGCAACGCAAGCTCGACGCGTTGCGGTGTCGCCGGCGTCGGCGATGTTGCCGGTGCTCGGGACGCGGGCAACGGGCATACTGAGCGCACTGTTGCAGGCGGAGGAGTCTCGGATGGCGAACAACTTGATCGGCAAGATCGTCCGGTTCGTCCGGAGCCCGCAGGGGCAGCAGCTCATCGGCAAGGCGCAGCAGGCCGCGGCCAAGCCGGAGAACCGGCGCAAGCTCGAGCAGCTCCGTCAGCGCGTGATGCGCAAGGGCAAGTAGGTCAGGTCTGGTTCTGGGCGGTTCCGCCCAGGCCTTCCTCGCAGGCACGCCACGCCGCGGCCGAGAGCCGTCCCCGCGCCCGGCTGAACAGGGCGTGGAGGCTGCTCCCGTAGCGCTCGGCGAGTTCGGCGTTGTGTGCCAGCACGTCCAGCTCGTTGGCCGCCGTGATCTCGACGAACGCGCGCACGTCCGGCTCGCTCGGTTCGTGCGTCTCGCCGGTGAATCGGTCCCGGAACAGCACCGGCCCTGGCTTGCCGAGCTGCGGGTAGACGGCGTTCCGGTCGCAGCTGCCGTACAGGTAGACCAGCCGCTCCGCGTCCACGCCGATCACGTCGGCCAGCGTGGCTCGCTCGGTCACCGGCAGCAGCGCCACCGGGAAACCGTCGGTGCCGTACATCGCGTGGCAGAACGCCGCCGCCTGCACGTCCGGATCGGCGCCCCAGCCCCGCAGCAACGCGGTGACCCGGCGGAGGTGCTCGTAGAGGGTGCCGCCCGGATGCGGTTGCTCGGCCGCCCCCAGGGTGCGCAGGAACTGTTCGGCCGGGCACTGATCGAAGTCGTCCACGGCTACCCACGTTAGTCAGCGCACGCCGCTACCGGCCGGCGACCGCGCTCCGGCGCTCCAGCAGCACGACGTCTCGCCACCGACCGTGGTGCCGGCCCATCCGCTCGCGGACCCCGACCACCCGGAATCCCGCCCTCTCGTGCAGCGCCAGGCTGGCCTTGTTCTCGGGGAAGACGCCGGACTGGATGGTCCAGATACCGGCCGCCTCGGTCTCGGCGATCAGCGCGTCGAGCAGCGCGGTGCCGATTCCTCGGCCGCTGGCGGCCGGCGCGATGTAGAGGCTGTGTTCGACCACGCCCGCGTAGACCGGTCGGCGTGAGACCGGGCTGACCGTGATCCAGCCGAGCACCGGGCGGCGGCCGCCGCCGGTCGGGTCGACCGCCACGAGCCGATGGTCGGCCAGCCGGCTGGCATCGAATCGCGGACCAGGTCGGCGCGTCGAGTTCGAAGCTGGCATCGCCGGTGTCCAGGCCCGACTGATAGATGGCGAGCACGTCGGCCGCGTCGGTCTCGCGCATCGGCCGCAAGATGAATTCTGGCCGACGCCGGCCGGGTCACCGGGGCCGGACCGACGGAACCGGCGGTGGCACGCCGGCGGATCTGTTGCGTAAACCCGCAGGACTGGTGGCTCTGGCCACGGGAAATACCTAGTGTCGACAGGCCGGAATCGGTGCCCGTGGGGCTGTTGCGTCCTGCGCTCACAAGTTCAGTTTAGACAGTGAGCAAGTTTGCTGTTTCAACCGTTTGGGCTAGCGTAAGTTGGTCTTTCCGACGCAGCTGGAGGGCGGCGATGTACGACACCGGCGCGGCGGCCGGGCCGGCGATTTCGTCAGCCACGGGCGATGCCGGGCCGAGCGCGGATGTGTGGCGCCGGTCTGCCGACGGGCTCTCCCGGACGGTGTCGATCGACCGCTCCTGGCTCTCCTGGGGCGGCATCCACGGCGGGCACGTCGCGTCGCTCGGCCTGGAGGCGATGTCCGCCGCCGTCGGTGACCTGCGTCCGGTCCGGGCCCTGTCGGTCGGCTTTCTTTCGCCCGTGAACGAACATCCGCTGCTGCTCGCGCCGACGGTCGAGCGGGTCGGCGGCAGCACCTCGGTGGCCTCCCTGCGCGCCACTCAGAACACCGAGACCGTGCTGTTCGCGATGGCCACGTTCGGCGCGGTCGGACCTGGTCCGCAGTACCTCGGCATGCCGGTGCCGGACGTACCGAAGCCGGCGGACTGTCCGGCGATGCCGCTGCCGCAGGGGCCGGTGCCGTTCGCCCAGCACCTGGAGATCCGGCCGGCCACCGCGGACCGCGTGCTGTCCGGTGGGGAACGGGCCGAGCTGACCGCCTGGCTTCGCTTCGCCGATCACCGCACGGTCGACGCCGCCGGGGTCACGGTGCTGCTCGACGCGCTCGCCCCCGGGCTGTTCGCGACCATGACCGTGCCGATCCCGTTGCCGAACGTGCAGCTCTCGATCGAGTTCACCGACGCGCTGGCCGGCGACCCGGTGGACGGCTGGATCCTGGTCCGGATCCGCACCGATCATGCCGGCGGCGGCTGGGTGACCGACGACAGCACCGCCTGGTCCGCGGAGGGTCGGCTGCTCGCCCAAGCGCGGCAGGTCCGTCGCGTGCTCACCCGCCGCGGCTGATCGGCCTACTGCGCCGGCCCCAGCCGACGGCCGGCGGCGTTGTCGCCCGTCCGGATACGAACCCGGTATCCGGACGAACCTCCGCCGTGCCGGCCGCCGCCTGGTATCCGGCTCGCTACGGGCGAGTCCCATGCACTAGTCGTCGGCTCGTCGGCTTCGTCGTCGGGGTCCGGATCGCCCGGGACAGGCCGGCGCTGGCGGGCAGCGCCGCGATCGCGGCCGCGCTGGCTGCCGCGCTCTCCGGCGCCGCTTCGAGGGGCGTCAGCCCGGTCGCCACGCCCTGCGCACCGAGCGCGAGCCCGAGCTGGAACCGGTTCTCCACGCCGAGCCGGTCCATCAGCCCGCGCAACGTGTAACCGATGGTCCGGGCGCTGATGCTGAGCTGGCGGGCGACGAGCGCGTCGGTGTGCCCGGCGGCGAGCTGCTCGACCAGGATCCGTTCGCGGTCGGTGAGCTGGACCGTCGGTACGCCGTGCCGGCGCGGATCGCGGGCGTGGTCCCACTCCCGGAGGAACAGCGCGACGAACCGGTCCACCAACGAGGGTTCGGCGATCTCCAGCGCGCCGCGCCGGGAGTCCAGCGGATCGACCGGCAGCAGCGCGACCTTGCGGTCGAAGACCATCAGCTTGATCGGCAGTTCCTCGGCGACCCTGAGTCGGGCACCGAGCTTGTAGAGGTTCTCGGTGTGCGCCGCGGTCGCGTCCCCGTCCGCCGGCGGGACCCCCAGCACGTGCACCCGGACCCCGCGGACCAACAGGTCCCGGTCCAGCGGCGAGGCGGCGGCCACAGTGGAGGCGTCGATGGCCTGCTCGGGGCTGAACGTGAGGTGCTCGTGCCGCTCGATCCGCCCCAGCTCGGCGATCCGGCTCTGGATCTTGTCCACGCCCTGCACGAGCTTGATCTGCCGGTTGGAGAGTGCCTCGGACGACGGCGCGAGCTCGAAGCCGACCACCGTGGCCACGTGCCGGCGGGCCTGCTCCCACGGGTCGACCAGCCGCAGCCGTCGGTGCCGCAGGATCCGGATCACCTCGACCGGCGGAAGCGCCCGCCAGAGCGTGGACTCCGACGGTTGCCCGCCGACGCGTCGAGCGTTGCCGAGCGGGTACACCGCGTTCTCGGTGAGGAGTTCCTCGATCGCTTCGGTGACCCGCCGCAGCGACATGCCCAGCTCACGGGCGGCGCCGGGAATGGTGCGCGGACCAAAACTCGCCAGCGTCCGATAGACCAGATCGGCGTCGGCACTGACGCCCCAGCGCACCAGGGAAGGCACCACCACGCCGCTCGGGACAGCCGAATCACCCCCGTGGCTCACCGGCACCTCCTTCGCGTCGATGTAAGCATCACCTCACAACGATGTCAGTGTGCGGCGTCGTCGTAAATGTGACTCTTCACGCGAATGTGGCACGGCGCGGCCGAAACCGACGCGACCGAAACCGGCACGGCCGAAACGGCGAAGGCGGTACCGAGCCTTGGCTGGCCCGGTACCGCCGTCGATGCTGGTGCGGCTGGCGCGCTACGGCACCCAGTAGTTGCCGCTGGCCACGATCATCACCTGGAGCTGGATGCTCGCGGAGTAGTAGCCGTCGGTGCCGACGCCGGTGCCGAGCAGCTTGTTCCAGATCGCGTCCAACCACGCCTGGCTGCCCGAGTCGGTCATCGCCGAGATCGCGAACGGCGCCCAGAACGCGGGCTCGTTGCCGGACTCGATCCGGGTGCCGTTGAGCTTGTAGCCGATGCCCACGTTGCTCGGGTTGCCGCCGAACGTCTGCTTGGCCCACGTGTTGAGCTTCCGGGCCGCCGCCAACGATCGGCTGTCGCCCGAGGTGACCGCGTCGGAGCCGATCCGCCACGGGTCGCGGCACGCATTCCAGTAGTAGCTGCCGTCGTTCGGGCTCTCCAGCACCTCACCGACGGCCGGCTTCGGGGTCGAGGTCGTGTTGACCACGAAGTCCGGCAGCAGGCCGGTGTTCGGCGCGTACTGACTCTGCAGGTTGGCCGTCACGGTCTGGTGCTTGTCGCGGATGCCGTCCCACGCGCTGTCGCCGGTGGCGGCACGGAACGCCCGGAAGTGGTCGATCAGCCAGTCCGACGTGCGCGAGTGCGTGTACGACTCGTCGCCGGACGTGCTCCAGTCGCCCATCAGCAGCAGCTTGCTGGTCGGGTGCACCAGGCTCTGCTTGATGGCGTTGATCATCCGGATCGCGATGGCCTTGTAGTTGTAGGTGCCAGCGCTGCCCCACTGCCGGTCGGCCAGCAGGAAGCCGTACGCGATGTCGAGGTCGCCGTCGGTGGCCGAGTCGCTGCCGTTGACGCTCTTGCACGCCGGGTCCTGCTCGGCCGCGGTGAGGTTCGGGTTGTTCACCGAAGGGTGGTCGAGCACGAACTTGGCCAGGCCGTCGAAGATCTTCTTCGCGTCCGGGTCGGCGCCGGCCATCGTCGCGGTGATCACCATGCCGTAGCCCTGGCCTTCGGCCACGTAGTCGTGGTCGGCGTCCGGGGAGTACACCTCGTACCAGCCGTTTCCGCAGTTCTGGCGGATGAAGGCGGCCTTCCACTTCTGGTAGAAGCTCACCACCGCCGCGTCCAGAGTGGACTGCGAACCGGACGGCTTGAGCATGCCGGCTCACGTACGGGAAGCGGTGGCTGCCGAACGGCACGCCCGGGCCGCCGGGCGAGACGGTGGGCGACGGGGTGGGGCTGACCGTCGGGCTCGGTGATGGTCGGGAAGTCGGGGAGGAGGTGGGCGACGGGCGTTCCGCCGGCACCGAAGATCTCGATCTCGAAGAGCGAGTAGCCGTACGTGGTGCCGCGCTGGGTGCCGTAGATCCGCACGTACCGGCCGGCGCCTGTCACGGTCAGGTCGTCCACCGCGCCGTTACCGGTCGTGGTCGAGTAGATCTGCTGGAAGTTCGCGCCATCGGCGGAGACCTCCACCCGGTACGCCTTGGCGTACGCGGCTTCCCAGCGCAGCACGACCCGGCTGAGCTGGGAGGTGGCGCCGAGGTCGACCCGGATCCACTCGGGATCGTGCCCCTCGGCGCTGGCCCAGCGGCTGGTGGCGTTGCCGTCCACGGCCTTGGCGCCGGAGTACGTGCTGGTCTCGACGGACGACGTGGTGACAGGCCGGTTCAGGGCCAGGTTCGGCTCGGCGGCCGAGGCCGGCAGGACGGCCCAGGTGAAGCCAGCCACGAGCAACGTCGCGACGCCGCCCAGGGTGAGCAACGTGCGGCGGCGACGGCGCTGGGCCGTCCGCGGGGCGATCTGCCCGCCGGTGTGGAGAGTTGGGGTGGTCTGGCCGGCTTGGCTCGCCGGTTCTGCGGGGCATGAGGACATGCAGGGACTCCTCGTTCGCGCGGAACTGGGTCTCCCGCCCCCGCACGCCCCGGTGGCGGTCATCTCCCGGTAGGGATCAGAATCGCAAGTTAGGCCGCCGGAAGCCGCTCCGTCAAGAGCAATGGTTAAGAAGGTTTCCTATTTTTTATCGCGCAAGAGGAGAGCGGAAGGCCAGGTGAGGGGCTGATGCCGATACAGCAAGGGCCGGCTTCCGCCCGCGAGGGGGAGGGAAACCGGCCCGTCGTGCCGTGCGTGCGCTGGCCGTGGCGGCGGCGGGTGTCAATCCGCAGGAACGGCCTCGGTGCCGAGCGGGTGAGCCTCGACGAAGCTCTTGGTCTCGTCGTACATGCGCTTGATGTAGGCCTCCAGCGCGGTCCGCTCGACTCGCCATTGCCCCCGTCCGCCGATCTTGATGGCGGAAAGGTCACCAGAGCGCACCAATGCGTACGTCTGCGACTCGGAGATGTTCAGCACCTCGGCAACATCGCTCAGCCTCAGGAAGCGTGAATCGGTCATGGTGTTCTTCTACCTCCTGATGAAACGCCGTTGTTCCTCTGACGGGCACGGTACGTGGTGTTGGTGGTAGTTCAACAGGTCGATGGCCTTATTCTCCGCCGAATTACGCAAACAACCAGCTGACTGGTCGGTCTGGCGTGGTGCGTACGGCGTGTAATGCTGGAGGCCCATGACCGCACCCCCGCGATTCGTCGCCGACTCCCCGGCCGAGGCCTGCTCGGCGCTGTCCGTGCTGCTGGGGGAGCCGTTGGCCGGCACCGCCGCGGTCGCCGAGCACTGGCTCTGCCTGGAGCAGCCGGGGCCGTGGGGGCGGGACGCACTCGCCCAGAGCCACCTCGACACCGCCGTCGCGGCGGAACTGACGCGCCGGTGCGAGGCGGCCGGGATCCGGATGGTGCTGATCCGCCGCCCGGGCAGCCACGCCGACACGCACCTGCCCCGTCCGCGCCAGGTCTACTTCGCCAGCACCCGGCCCGGCGCGACCCGGCTGGCCGCGACCACCGTGCTGGACCCCAAGGAACTGCTCGACCTCGACCTGGCCGCGATGGCCAGCGGCGGCGAACCTCGGCTTCGGCTCGGGCGCCGAGCGCGCAGAGCCGCTCCTGCTGGTCTGCACCAACGGCCGGCGCGACGTCTGCTGCGCACTGCTCGGGCGGCCGATCGTCGGAGCGCTGGCGGAGCGGTATCCGGACGCGGTATGGGAGTGCACCCACATCGGCGGTCACCGGTTCGCCCCGACCGCGCTCGTACTGCCGACCGGGTACTCCTACGGTCGCCTCGACGTGCCGGCCGCCGCTCGCGTGCTGGCCGAGGCCGGTGCCGGTCGGGTCGTGCTGGCCGGAAATCGGGGGCGTTCGACCTGGTCGCGGGCCGGCCAGGCGGCCGATCTCGCGGTCCGGGCGCTGCTCGGTGAGCTCGACTGTGGACGCGCTGTCGGTCTCGCCGGAGCTGGTGGTGCGCCACCTCGACGGGCGGCGTTGGCTGGTCACGGTCGAGGAACGAGCGGCTGCCCCGGCGAGGCCCGAGAGCTGCGGCAAGGCGCCCGGTGAGCCGACGGAGTACGTGGTCACGGCGATCGAATAGCGTGCCGATTCGCCCGATGCGGCCGTCGTCACGCATCCTTGACCCATGACCGAGCGCAAGCCGACCGAGTGCTGGCTGATGGACATGGACGGCGTGCTGGTCCACGAGGGCCATCCGGTGCCTGGCGCGGTGGAGTTCATCGCCCGCCTGGCCGAGGCCGGCAAGCGATACCTCGTGCTGACGAACAACTCGATCTACACGCCCCGCGACCTCTCGGCCCGGCTCCGCCGCGTCGGCATCGAGGTGCCGGCCGACGCGATCTGGACCTCCGCGCTCGCCACCGCGCGATTCCTGCAGGATCAGCGGCCCGAGGGCACCGCGTACGTGATCGGCGAGGCCGGCCTCACCACCGCGCTGCACGAGGTCGGCTACGTGATGACCGACGCCGACCCGGACTACGTGGTGCTCGGCGAGACCCGTACCTACAGCTTCGAGGCGATCACCAGGGCGATCCGGCTGATCAACGACGGTGCCCGCTTCCTCGCCACCAACCCGGACCCGACCGGTCCCTCGCACGAGGGCGCGCTGCCGGCGACCGGCGCCGTGGCCGCGCTGATCAGCAAGGCCACCGGCGCCGAGCCGTACTTCATCGGCAAGCCGAACCCGCTGATGATGCGCAGCGCCCTGAACGCGGTCGACGGCCACAGCGAGAGCACCACGATGGTCGGCGACCGGATGGACACCGACATCATCGCCGGCCTGGAAGCGGGCATGGAGACGATCCTCGTGCTGACCGGCGTGACCATGGAGCCGAGGTGGCGCGATTCCCGTACCTCCCGTCCCGGGTGGTCAACTCGATCGCGGACCTCATCGACGCGATCTGATACCCGGCCTACGCCGCCGCCCCGCCGCCCCGCCTCGCCGCGCCTCGGGACAAAACGGACTTGCGGGGTTTCCGTGCCTACAACGGGCGCCCGTAGCCACGTTAGTCCCGCAAGTCCGTTTCGTCCTCGGGGTGGTGCGCGCCGGCCCATGCCCCGGCGGCGGTCGTATGGTCGGGACGTGGCGCATGACGTGTGGGCGGTCGGGGACGCGTACGAGGCCTACGTGGGCCGGTGGAGCCGGCGGGTCGCGGCGGCGTTCGTGGGCTGGCTGGACGTGCCGGCGGGCGGGCGGTGGCTCGACGTCGGCTGCGGTACCGGCGCGCTGACCTCGACCGCGCTGGCGCTGGCCGATCCCGCGCTGATCGTCGGCGTGGACCCGTCCCAGGCTTTCCTCGCGACCGCGCGCAGCCGGATCGACGATCCGCGGGTGGCCTTCTGCGCCGGCGACGCGCGGTCGCTGCCGGTGGGCGGCCACCAGTTCGACGTCGTGGTCGGCGGGCTCTCGCTGAACTTCGTGCCGGACCAGCCCCGGGCCGCGGCCGAGTACGCGCGGGCGGCCGCGCCGGGCGGGGTGGCCGCCGCCTACGTCTGGGACTACGCCGACGGCATGGCGATGATGCGGCACTTCTGGGACGCCGCCGCCGAGCTCGACCCCGCCGCGGCCGCGCTGGAGGAGGGTCTGCGGTTCCCGCTCTGCCGCCCGGAGCCGCTCCGGACGCTCTGGTCGGACGCGGGTCTGGCCGACGTGACCGTCCAGCCCATCGACGTGCCGATGGTGTTCGTCGACTTCGACGACTACTGGCAGCCGTTCCTCGGCGGCCAGGGCCCCGCGCCCGCGTACGCCATGTCCCTGCCCGAGGGCCGCCGCGCCGCCCTCCGCGAACTGCTCCGGGAACGCCTGCCCACCAGCCAGGACGGTTCCGTTCCCGCTCACGGCGCGAGCCTGGGCGGTCCGCGGCCGGGCCGTCCGGGCGGGAGCGTGATCGACGCCCCGCGGGCGCCGGTGGCGAATTCGTGATCCGGTACCGATCGATGTCGGAGCGCGGACGGCGGTCTCGACGTGTGTGATGAGAGGCGCCGACGAGGCGCCGGCCGAGAGGAGACATCGTGAAGTACATGATCTTGCTGTACGGGTCCCAGCGGGACTACGACGCGATGGCGGGAAACTCCGCCGAGCACCCGGAGCTGACCCCGGCCGACTTCGAGCCCATGCACGCGTTCATGGAGGCGTTCAACAAGGATTTGGTCGAGTCGGGGGAACTGGTCGATGGCCAGGGCCTGTCCGCGCCGGCCCACGCCCGGCGGATCCAGCTCCAGAACGGCGTCGCCGGTGGTGACCGACGGCCCGTACGCCGAGACCCAGGAAGTGCTCGCCGGCTACGTGATCGTGGAGTGCGAGAGCTTCGACCGGGCCACCGAGCTCACCGCCCGGCTGGCGCACTGCCCGAGCCCGGGGGAGATGTACGCGGACAGCTACGTCGACGTCCGGCCGGTCCTCGATGGACGCGCCGACCTGGAGATCTGAGCCGCTGTGCCCGATGCCGAGGTCGAGGACCTGTTGCGCCGGCTGGCGCCGCGGGTCCTCGGCACGGTGGTCCGCCGCTACGGGCACTTCGCCACCGCCGAGGACGCGGTGCAGGAGGCGCTGCTCGCCGCCGCGACCCAGTGGCCGCAGGACGGCGTCCCGGACAATCCGGCCGGCTGGCTGGTCACGGTCGCCTCGCGCCGGCTGACCGACCTGCTCCGCAGCGAGCAGGCCCGGCAGCGCCGCGAGGACACCGTGGCTCGCTGGGTGCTGCCCGAGCAGTGGCTGGCACCGCCCGCCGACCGGCCAGCCGCAGCCTCCGACGACACGCTCATCCTGCTGTTCCTCTGCTGCCATCCGTCGCTCTCGCCGGCGTCGCAGATCGCGCTGACCCTGCGGGCGGTCGGCGGGCTCACCACGGCCGAGATCGCCAGGGCGTTCCTCGTACCCGAGGCGACGATGGGCCGGCGAATCAGCCGGGCCAAGCAGCGGATCAAGGAGAGCGGCATCCCGTTCGGCCTGCCGCCGAGTGCGGAGCGGACCGAGCGGCTCGGTGCGGTGCTGCACGTGCTTTACCTGATCTTCAACGAGGGCTACGCCAGCACGTCTGGCCCGAGCCTGCAGCGCACCGAGCTGTCCACCGAGGCGATCCGGCTGGCTCGGCATGGTGCACCGGCTGCTGCCCGAGGACGGCGAGGTGGCCGGGCTGCTCGCGCTCATGGTGCTCACCGACGCGCGCCGCCCGGCACGGACCGGTCCGGACGGCGGTTTGATCCCGATGGCCGAGCAGGATCGGAGCCGGTGGAACGCCGACTACATCGCCGAGGGCGTCGCGCTGCTCACCGACGCGCTGCCCCGTGGGACGACCGGCCCTTACCAGCTTCAGGCCGCGATCGCCGCCATCCACGACGAGGCACCCAACGCCGACGCGACCGACTGGCCGCAGATCGTGGCCCTGTACGAGCTGCTGCTGCGGATCTCCGACAACCCGATGGTCGCGCTGAACCACACGGTCGCGGTGGCCATGGTCCAGGGCGCCGCAGGCCGGCCTCGAGCTGTTGGAACGGCTCGCGGCCGACGAACGGATCGCCGGCGACCACCGGCTCTACGCGGTCCGCGCGCACCTGCAGGAGCTGGCCGGCGATCGGCTGGCGGCCCGCGAGTCTTACCAGGCCGCCGCGCAGCGGACCACGAGCTTGCCGCAGCAGCGCTACCTGCACGCCCGAGCCGCCCGGCTCGCGGACGCTCGCTGACCGTCGGCCTACCCCTGGCCGTGCGCGCCGCGCGGGCCCTGCGCCGGCTGCCGAGCCCGCCGGCCGGCGCTGCCGCCTGGTCCTCGCCGACACCGTAGGTCGGTCGTCGACGGTCCGCCGGCCACGGTAGGCCGGGGCGCCGGCGTCCCACTTTTCCGGCTCGCAGTCCATGCGCGTGCGTCTGCTCGTGCAGAGGACCGTGCGCCGCAAACGGCGGAATGAAGCCCGACACACTTCGGTAACGAGAGCGACGGCGATCTCGCCGTGGCTCCGCTGGCCCCGAGGCGGCTCCCCGGCGAGATCGTTCCGTTCGGCCGCCGGCGCGCCGCCGAGCCGCCGGCTGGCTATCCACCTGCGACGGGATCCCGCGACGGGGCGTTGACCGCGCCGCGCGGAAAACGACCAACGGGGACACCAGGTCGGTCCGAGATTGACTCGGTAAATACGACGTACCAGGTCGAAAAACGTCGAATCCGAAAAATGCAAAAAAACCTTGTATCGCTTGTTGTCGTCTCACTACAATTTCGCCCGGAGATCGATCCCACAGTCCATTCTCTACAGTGCTCCTGGGGTGGTGTCGTCGCGGGCGCGGGGCGATGTTGCAGAGCACTGCCATGGGGGGCACTCATCATTCACGCAACATGAGAGGTGTCTCATGACAGTCAGCCTGCCCGGCGCGAGACGCGCGACGATCGCAGCAATAGTCACGGTTCTTGCGTTAGGCACATCCGCACCCGCTCAGGCCAGCAGTGCGAATAAGCTGGCCCCCGCTCCGCCATCGGATCGGGTCACGGTCGAAGTTGTCACGGTCAATGGATCGGGTTGCCCGGCTGGGACCGCCGCGGTCGCTGCGGCTTCGGACAACACGGCCTTTACGGTGACCTACAGCGATTACCTGGCGGAGGCCGGCGCCGGCTCCGATCCGACCGATTTCCGGAAGAATTGCCAGCTGAATCTTCTGATCCGGATTCCGCAGGGCTTCACCTACGCGATCGCGAAGGCTGACTATCGCGGATTCGCCAGCCTGGCGAACGGCGCGACCGCCCTGCAGCGAGCCAATTACTACTTCGCCGGTCAATCCGCCACCACGGCGGTGAACCACAATCTTCGCGGCCCGATGAGCGACTCCTGGCAGTTCACCGATGTCACCGAGTCCGCCTCGTTGGTCTGGGCTCCGTGCGGTGCGACCCGCAATCTGAACGTCAACACCGAACTTCGGGTGCGGGCCGGAACGGTGAGCAGCGCCAACAGCTTCATCGCGATGGACTCCACCGATGGCAGCATCCGCACCGTTTACCACTTTTCCTGGAAGAGCTGCTAACTAACCAGTTCGGTCGAACAAACACTTTCGCGGCGGAGGGTCTGCGTGCCGAGACGCACGTAGACCCTTCGCCAGCGCGAGCGTGCCCGCAGCTCGGGCCGCCCTGCGCCAAGCGGCTGTCTGTGAGTTCAGAAACGCCCGTTTTGACATACCTATGACGCATCGGCTCACTGCGGCCGATAGGGCATACCGTGGCGAAAACCGCTAAAGATCGAATAAGTGAAAAAAGCTTGAAAAGCGCCCAAGCTCGCCGCTACGATCCGTCCCGGGATCGATCTCACAGTCCATTTGCTACAGACGAGCTGGGCGGAGACGTCAGGCTAATTGGGCGCAGTTCCGGGGGTAGGGGAAACGCACCATCCACGATACCTGAGGAGTATTCTCATGGCTGTGAGCCTGACCGCCGCGAGGCGTGCGACGCTCGTGACAATCACCACCGTTCTGGCCCTTCTCTTAGGTGCTCCCGGCCATGCCGCCGTGGGTAATGACAGCCGCGCATTCTGGCCCTCGAACCCGCCGACCGACCGCATCATCATCGATGTGGTCACGGTCAATGGATCGGGTTGCCGCGCTGGTACTGCGGCTGTGGCCGTCTCGCCGGACAACGAGGCCTTCACGGTCACCTACAGCGAATACCTCGCGCAGGTCGGCGTCGGCTCGAAGCCGACCGACTTCCGTAAGAACTGCCAGCTCAACCTGCGGGTGCACGTGCCGCAGGGCTTCACGTACGCCATTGCGCAGGCCGACTACCGCGGTTTCGCCAGCCTGGTTCGCGGCGCCAAGGCGACCCAGCGCGCGAATTACTACTTCCAGGGCTCCTCGCAGACCGTGTTCGCGAGT
Source organism: uncultured Actinomycetota bacterium (assembly GCA_963746095.1). GTDB lineage: Bacteria > Actinomycetota > Actinomycetes > Mycobacteriales > Cryptosporangiaceae > CAVVAL01. The sequence continues at coordinate 623,384 of CAVVAL010000002.1, forward strand.
CACCCGTTGACGGGACCGCTGGAGGATGACTGGCAGGCCACCGACACCGTCGCCGTCGACGCGCTCGTTTACGCACCTTGCGGCGAACAGCGCAACTTCAACATCAACACCGAGCTTCGGGTAGACAAGGGCACGTCGAACCCGAACACGACGACCAGCTTCGTCGCGATGGACTCGACCGACGGCAGCATCAAGACCCTGTACCACTTCGATTGGAAGCGTTGCCCGTAATCGCATTCTGAATTACCGAAGTCGGCCGCCGGCCGCGACGAACTCCTCGCCGGCGGCCGACTTTTTCTTGAGCGCTTTGGGCGACATCTTCGCGCCTATGGCCGAGAAGATGTCGCCCAAAGCGCCAGGGGTTTGGGCACTGGGCGTCCCGCGGCCCGGGACGATGGTGTGGGGCGGGCGCCGGGGTCACCGGCGAGGTGGCCAGATCGTGACCTGAGCAGGAATGGATCGGGGCCGGCGCGGTGTTCAGCCTGAGACGGAGTGGGCTGGGTGGTGTGACCGAGGAGGGCTGGGCGGTGCTTGATCCGCACATGCTGTACGAGCTGGCCGATGATCTACCCGAGTTGGGCCGCCCTGTCCTCGTGCAGGCGCTGAGCGGCTTCGTGGACGCCGGCAACGGCTCCCAGCTCGCCCGCGAGCACCTGCTGGCGAGCCTGGACTCCCGGCTCATCGCGAGCTTCGACGCCGACCAGCTGATCGACTACCGCTCCCGGCGGCCCCCGATGATCTTCGTGGAGGACCACTGGGCGCAGTACGACGAGCCGACGCTCGGCTTACACCTTCTCCACGACGACGCCGGCACCCCGTTCCTGCTGCTGGCCGGCGCCGAGCCCGATCTGCAGTGGAACCGGTTCACGGCCGCGGTGACCTCGCTCATCGAGCGGCTCGGGGTCCGGCTGACCGTCGGGCTGAACGCGATCCCGATGTCGGTGCCGCACACCCGGCCCGTCGGAGTGACCGCGCACGCCACCCGGTCCGAGCTGATCGCGGGCTACGAACCGTGGATCGACCGGGTCCAGGTGCCCGGCAGCGCCGGCAACCTGCTGGAGTACCGGCTGGGGGAGCTGGGGAAGGACGCCATGGGCTTCGCGGTCCACGTGCCGCACTATCTCGCCCAGACCGCCTATCCGGCCGCCGGCGAGGCGTTGCTCGCCGCGGTCTCCCGTGCCACCGGCCTGCTGCTGCCCACCGAGGGCCTGCGCTCCGCCGCCGAGATCGTCTACGCCGACGTCGACCAGCAGGTCGCCCAGGCGGACGAGGCGAGTGCGCTGGTCCGGGCTCTGGAGCAGCAGTACGACGCCTACGTGCGTGGCCGGGAGGGCAACAGCCTGCTGTCCACGGAGACCGCGCCGCTGCCCACCGCCGACGAACTGGGCGCCGAACTCGAACGCTTCCTGGCCGAGCAGACCAAGCCCGGCGATTCACCCAACGGCTGACCGGCCGGCCTGGTTCGCCGGCGCCGGTCGGCCGGGCTTTCGGGCCCCGGACGGTCACGGCTCTGTCGCGATCCCGTCACAACGCTAGGTGCAGGGGAAACGCGGGTGACAACCTCACAGCCGAGGTGGCATCGCGGTTGTAGCTTTCTCCGCATGCCCGGTGCTGCTGTTGCTGTCACACTGGCGGGCTGCCGTTCGTCCAAATCGGGTGGAATGCGTGTTCTCCCTGGTGACCACCCCGGGGTTAGCCCTGAGGTATTCGCCCGGACGATGGACCTGGGGTACGCCCTTGGGTGGAGAAAGAAGTGCTTCCTGGGATGGAAGCGCCAACTTCCCCGCGTTGAAAGAGTAGGTGCACGCCCCGTTCTGGTCGGGGGACACGGGGGATCACAGGAGGACAGCGTGAACAACTGGACGAGCATCGGCTCGGCTGTCCTCGACCCAGCTCGTCTGGGGAGCGCGCCGACATGACCGCCGCACCGCTGACCGCCGCCCCGGCCAAGGCCGAGGTCAAGCCGCAGCTCTCGCTCGGCCGCCGGCTGGTCCGGGAAGTGCCGCTGTTGATCGTGCTCTATCTGGCGTACCAGCTCGGCCGGGTGCTCGCGGGGGAGCACGCCAGCGCCGCGTTCGTGCACGCCGAGCAGATCTGGGACATCGAGCGCGCTCTCCACCTTCCGGATGAGGGCGACCTCCAGCGCTGGGTGTGGACCTGGCCCGGCGCGATCCGGGCGGCCAACGCCTACTACGCCGGCGCCCACTTCCCGGTCACCACCGCCGTGCTGGTCTGGATCTTCGTCTGGCGGGCCCGGGCTTACCCGTGGTTCCGCTGGGCGCTGGTGATGCTGACCGCGCTCGGCCTGGTCGGCCACCTCGTCTACCCGCTCGCGCCGCCGCGGATGCTCACCAACCACGGCCTGCTCGACACCGGCATGCTGTTCGGCCAGTCGGTCTACAGCCCGCCCGGTACCGGGATCGCGAACCAGTACGCGGCGATGCCGTCGCTCCACGTGGCCTGGGCCGCGCTGGTGGCGATCGCGCTGATCGTCACGCTGCGCACTCGCTGGCGGTGGCTGGCTCTCGTGCATCCGATCCTCACCATGCTGGTCGTGGTGGCCACGGCGAATCACTACTGGATCGACGGTGTGGTCGGGCTCTTCCTGCTCACCATCGCGCTGGTCGCGGTGCGGCGGTTCCTGCCGGCCGCGGTCGGACCGGTCGAGGCCGAGCCGGCGCCGCTGCCGGTGGCCCGGCTCGAGCCGGCCGGTAGCGAGCTGACCGCACCCGACAGCGACCTGGAGATCGACCCGCCGCAGGGGCCGCAGCTGATCGGAACGCAGCGATGACCACCTTCGCTGGCTGCGCGATGCTGACCGCGACCCTGCACCCGGAGCTCGCGTCGTACCGGTGGCCCGATGACTCCCACACCGACGAGGAGACCGTCGCGTCGCTGGTGGCGAGCCTGCCGGAGACGCCGGCCGAGCTGGTCGACCTGCCGGCCGACTTCGCGGCGGTCGAGGAGGACGAGCAGCCGGCCGCGGAGCGCAGCGAGTGGCTCGTGCGGGCCCTGTCGTTCGGCCGGTTCGTGCTGGTCGGCAGCCTGTCGACGGCGCTGTCCAGCCTGCTCTTCCTGCTGCTGGGCACCTGGATGGCGGCCGCGTTCGCGAACACCATCGCGACGGTGCTGACCACGGTCGCGTCGAACCAGGCGCACGCTCGGTGGACCTTCAGCAGCGAGCGCCGCGGCGCCGGCATGCACCTGCGGGCCGGCCTCAGCGTGGCGGTGACGTATCCGGTGACCACCGTGGCCCTGCTGGGCCTGGAGTGGGTGCACCCGCACGCCGGTTCCGGTTTGGAACTGGTCGTGCTGCTCGCCGCCTCCGGCGTGGCCGGGCTGCTCCGCTACGTCCTGCTGCTGGTCGGCGTCTTCCCGGACTCCCCGGCCGCGTTCGACCGGACCGAGCCGCAGGCGGCCGACGCCCGCGACGCGGAATTCCCGGAGCTCGCGGTGGACGCCGGCTACCAGCCGGTGCTGGCCGGGTCGGCCGGGGTTCGGTAGAACCGCACCCGCGCGGCGTAGCTCAGCGCGCCGATCAGGATCAGGAACGCCACCACCGTCAGCGGGCTGATGTCCCAGCTGCCGAACCCCTTGGCTGGCTCGGGCTCCGGCGGCGGCGGGAGCGCGGCGAAGTTCACCAGCCCGGTGCGTTCCAGCACCGCGATGTGGCCGAGCACGATCTCCATCGTCCGCTGGGCGAAGACCCGGACCAGGTCGTTCCGGGTGCCGGCCCGCACCTGGGCGGCCAGCGCGTACAGCACGCCGTCCGCGGCGCGGATCCGGCCGACGAAGACCTGGTCGTACTCGCGCGGCGTGGCGGCGTTGGCCAGTTCGGCGAGCCAGGCCTTCTGGTCGGCGTCCGGCTCGTCCGGTAGCTCCACGCCGAGTTCGGCGCCGGCGGCCAGCACGCCCGCGTCGAGCTCGGCGTGGCCATCGATCAGCTGCCGGCCGGCCACCCGGACCGCGTCGGAGCCGGCCCGTTGCTGCGCCTGCTGACCGGACGGTCCGGCCCAGAGCCCGGCCTGCCGGATCTGCCGGAGGAACGACCGCTCGGCGTCCGTCATCGGCCCGCGCGACGTCTGCGCCAGGTTGCCGCCCACCCGGCCCCCGACCTGCGCTGGCGGCAGCGGCAACAGCGACCAGTTCACCAGGCCGGTGCGCTCCAGCATCGTGATGTGGTCGAGCACGACCTCCATCGTGCGCTGGGCGAACGCCCTGATCACGCCGTTGCGGCTGCCGACGCGGATCTGTGCGACCAGGCCGTAGACCTTGCCGTGGGCGGCGCGGAGCCGGTCGACGAAGATCTGGTCGTACGCCCGCGGTGAGCCGGCGTTGGTCATCTCGGCCATCCACGACTTCTGGTCGTCGTTCGGCTCCTCGGGCAGCGTGACCCGGAACGCGGCACCGATCGCCAGCACCTTCGCGTCGAGTTCGGCGTGCCCGGAGACCAGGTGAATGCCGGCCGCGCGGACGGCGAGGTTGCCGCTGCGCAGCTGCGCCTGCCGGCCGGTCGGTCCCTCCCAGAGACCGGCGAGCCGCACCTTGACCAGGAAGTCCCGATCGGCGGCGCTGAGCGGTCCGAACCGGCTCTCGGCCGAGTCGGCGACGGTCACCGTGTTGGCGGCCGGCACCGCCGGCTGGGCGCTGGCTCGCGGGTCCCAGCCGGCACCGAGAGTCAGCGCGATCAAGGCCAGCGCCGGTACGGCCGGCAGCAGGTGGAACGCGCGGGCGGTGGCGTGCGCGCGGGCGCCGGCATGCGAGCGAAGGCCGGCGTGCGTGCGGGGGCCCGGTCCGGCGAGGTCGTACCGCATCCGGAGCACCAGTCCTCCCCACTCGCCGCTCCGTGCGTGCGGTGGGCGTGGCTCGCCTCGCCGGCTGCAACAGGGCATCCGCGCTGGTAGAGAGCGTCTTTCGACGCTGCTTGCCTCGGGATACGGAGTCCGCCGGCGACCGGTTCAAGCCGATGACCTGACGAAAGACAGTGGTCGAGCCCGCCGATCGTGCACTGTGCGGCGCCGCCCCGGTTTCTAAGTTCGGATCAGGCGAACTGGAAGCGGGGGAACCAACCGATGATCACGTTGCGTGGCTTGACGAAACGGTACGGGCCGAACGGGGCCGGCAAGTCGACGACCATGATATGATCCCGGCCGGGCGGGTGGACGAGGTGCTGGCGGCGGTCGGCCTGACCGCGGTGGCCGGAAAGCGGGCCGGCGCGTTTTCGCTCGGCATGGGACAGCGGCTCGGCATCGCGGGCGCTCCGATCGCCGGCTTGGTCGCGGTGCCGGCCGGCGTCGAGGGGAGCCGGTGATGTCGGAGGCGATCCTGGAGTTCGTCCGTACGGCGATCAGCTCGCCGTGGTTCTACCTGGCGCTCTTCACGCTGGTCGCGGTCGACGGGTTCTTCCCGCTGGGGCCGAGCGAGAGCCTGGTGATCACGGCCGGCGTCTTCGCCGCGAGCGGTGAGCCGAACGTCTACCTGGTCATCGCGGTGGCCGCGGTCGGCGCGTTCGCCGGCGACCACGTCTCCTATCTGATCGGTCGGACCGCCGGCGCCGGCCTGCTGACCAGGGCCCGAGCGGGCACCCGGCGGCGTGCGGCGTTCGACTGGGCGGCCGGCGTGCTGGCCGAACGCGGCGGGCTGATCCTGGTGGCGGCCCGGTACGTGCCCGGCGGCCGGACCGCGGCGACGCTCACCACGGGCGCGGTCCGCTTCCCGCTGCGGTCGTTCTCCCGGTACGACTCGATCGCCGCGCTGACCTGGGCGGTCTACTCGACGCTGGTCGGCTACCTTGGCGGCGTCGCGTTCGAGCACGACCCGCTCAAGGGTCTGGCCCTCGGGCTGGGCATGGCGTTCGCCCTCACGGTCCTGGTCGAGACGGTCCGATACCTGCGCAGGCGTGCCCTGCGGTCCGCCGTACCGGCCGTCCCCGAACTCGAGAAAGCACCGGTCTGACGATGAGCCAAGCCTCCACTGTGGCCACTCCTGTGACTGGTGACCTGGCCGGCGCGATCGCCTCGGAGTGGACCAAGCACCGATCGGTGCGGTCGACGTGGTGGTGCCTGCTGGGCGCCGCCGCCCGCTGCACCGCCGCGTGGGCCGCCCGCTGTGCGGCGCTTTGGGCGACATTTTCTCGGCTATAGCCGAGAAAATGTCGCCCAAAGGCGCCGGGGTGAGGGGGTTCAGCGGGGGTGAAGGGGTCAGCTGGCGGAGTCGACGAGGCCGGCCTCGTAGGCGATGATCGCGGCCTGCACCCGGTTCTTCACGCCGAGCCGGGTGAGGATCGCGCTGACGTAGCTCTTCACCGTGCCCTCCACCAGGAACAGCCGGCGGGCGATCTCGGCGTTCGAGTGCCCGCCGCCGACCAGCGCCAGCACCTCGCGTTCGCGGTCGGTCAGAGCGTCGATCTGGTCGCGGGCGGCGGCGCCACGGGACATCCGGCCGTCGCTCAGCTCGGTGATCACCCGGTGGGCGACCTTGGGCGAGAGGTACGCGGCACCGTCGGCCACGGCCCGAACGCCGGCGATCAGCTCGCGCGGATCCCCGGACTTGAGCAGGAAACCGCTGGCCCCGTCGCTGAGCGCGCGGGCGATGTACTCGTCCTCGCCGAACGTGGTGACGATGACGACGGCGGTCTCCGGCACGGTCCGGCGGATCTCGGCGCCCGCCGTCAGGCCGTCCAGCCGGGGCATCCGGATGTCGAGCAGCACCACGTCGGGCCGGTGCCGCTGGGTGAGGTCGACGGCCTCGCGCCCGTCGCGGGCCTCGGCGACCACTTCGATCTCGCGGTCCGCCGAGAGGATCGCCCGCATCCCGGCGCGGATCATCGGCTCGTCGTCGGCCAGCAGCACCCGGATCACGATGCGCACCTTTCCGTCAGGTCGGCGAGGTCCGCCGTACTCCAGTTGCCGCGCACGCCGGGCAGCTCGCCCAGGTAGTCGGCGATCTCCGCACCGGTCCAGCCGTGTGCCTCGCGCAGGCCGTTGGCCAGCATCCCCAGGTACGCCGGGGACGGCGGAGTCCAGTCGACGTCGGCCGCACGCCAGGGCGCGGTGAACGTGAGCACCGGCCGCCCGTCGAGCGCACCGGCGTGCACCAGCGTCTCGTACCGGCCGGGACCGAGCCGGCACCGCCCGGTGGTCAGCACCTCGTCCAGGTCGAGGTCGGTACCCGTCGGCTTCGTGTACATCTCCTGCGCCGCGATGTCCGAGAACTGCGCTACCGTGATCAGGTACGCCCTGGCCGCCGCCTCGCCGGGCAGTTCGGGGTCGTAGAACGCCATGCCGCCGGTCCAGGCCCTGGACTCCAGCGCGAAGTAGATGCCGCCGGGCAGCAGCGCGCCACGGGTCTGAGCCGGCGGACGGGGATCGCGGCAGCCCGGGTATTCGCGCAGGGCGCCCGGAGGCTTGCCGCCGGCCAGGTAGTAGCGGAGGCGGGCGGCGTGCATGTTGGACCCGTACGCCGCGTACCAGACATGTTCGGTCGGCGCTGGCGTGGTCGGCGGGCCGCCGGCCGGGGTCGACGCGGCGCTCACGGGGCCGCCGGGGTCGGGGAGATCTCCCAGCCGGCGCTGTCGCCGGGCACCAGGGTGGTCTTGGCGACCAGCCGATCGTCGGCGAAGCAGAGCCGGTAGATGACCAGCCGGGCGAACAGGTTGCCGCTGGACCGGTAGTAGCGGCAGCTGGTGTGGGCCGGCGGCGGCGGTTCGCGGTCCAGCGGAAGGTCGCTGAGCTGGTTGCGAGGGAGCGCCCGCTCCACGTCCGCGCTGGATTGGCCGACGGCGAACGCGGCGTACTCGTCGGGCGTCAGCACCGAACCGGCGGTCTGCTTGGCGTAGTAGCCGAACATGGCCGCGCCGAGCGCGGCGCCGATCACCACCGGCACCGCGATAGCCCTGATGAGGTCGCGGCGGACCCGGCGCCGAGCGTCTGCCAACCGGTGTGCGGACTCCGACCGGGGCGGGCCCGACTCCGCGTCGGCGAGACTGGCCGTGCCCGGGTCGGGCAGCCTGGCGACCACGGCGAACCCACCGTCCCGCGGCTCGGCCACCAGCGCGCCGCCGACCAGCCGGACCCGTTCGCGCAGCCCCACCAGGCCACGGTTGCCGGACGGTCCGGTCGGTGGCTGGCCGGTCGGGGGCCGCTCGTTGATCACCGTGACGGTGGTGCCGGACGCATCGTGGCCGAGCCGGACGGTGACCGCGGCGCCCGGCGCGTGCTTGGTGGCGTTGGTCAGGGCCTCCTGCACCACCCGGTAGGCGGCCCGACCGACCATGCCGGCCGGGTCGAGCTGGCTGGGGTCGTGCGCTGGAGCGTGATGTCCATTCCGGACGCACGGGCGCGTTGCACCAGTTCGTCGATGGTCTCCCCGGAGGGCTCCATCGGGGCCGGGTCGGACTCGTCGCGCAGTACGCCGATGATCTCCCGCAACCGCTCGGTGGCGGCGGCCGCGCTGGTGCGCAGTTCGGCGGCCGCGTCGCGGTCGCGGTCGGTCAGGTCGGAGGCGACCTCCAGCGCGCCGGCGCGGAGCGCGATCAGGCTCAGCTCGTGGCCCAGCGAGTCGTGCATGTCCTGGGCGATCCGGGATCGTTCCCGCAGCCGTTCCTGGTCGGCGATGATCCGCTGCTCGCGCTCCAGGTGCTCGGCGCGCTCCCAACCGGCGAAGACCAGTTCCTGGTACTGCCGCCAGTACCGCCCGACCAGCCACGGGAACAGCCCGGCGAAGAGCACGATCCCGACCACCGCGAACCACGCCGTGATGTCGGAGGTCGCCAGCCGCGCGATCACCGAACCCGCCGCCGCGATCGCCGCGAACGCCAGCAGCGCTGGCCGCGCCTTGGCCAACCACCGACCGACCAGGTAACTCACCACGAACAGGGGGAACAGGTAGAGCAGGCTCAGGGCGTTCAGGGCGGCGGTGATCAGCAGCGCGAGCACGGGAAAGCTGCGTGCCAGCCCGATCGCGACGCCGAGCCCGAGCAGCCCGCCGGCCAGCTGCCACCAGTAGTGGTCGTCACGTTCGATGGTGGCGCTGAGCAGGACGATCAGGACGGCCAGCACCGCCCAGAGCGCGAGATCGGTGACGACGCTGGCCCGGCTGCGCGCACCGACCCGCCCTGCCCACCTCGCGCCCGGCGAACTGGCCGCTCAGCCCGCTCGAACCGGCTGGGCGCAGCGGGCCGTTCGCGCGCGAGCGACCGGCTGCGGTTCAAATCCGCCCGCTGAGGGCCGATTTGAACCGCAGCCGGTGGGTGCGCGTCCCCGAGGTCTCCGACTGGCTCACGCCATCAACGCTACAAGGACGGCGACCAGCGCCGACACTGCCGATAGTCATCCCCGGCGGCCGGACTGGCGTGGCTCCCGTAGGACACGTGGACGCGGCCGTACGGATCCTGGGTGAGTACTCGCCTGGTCTCGCTCCGGGAACTCATCGAGGCCCAGAGCACGCCTTGGCAGACCATCACGACGAACCAGAGGGCCGGCACGACGACCGTGATGGCGAGGCAGACCGCGACGGTGCCGCCGACGAAGAAGTTCGCGGCGAGCAACAGGCCGTGGACGACGTGATTGCAGTGCGATCGCGACACCATGACCGCCTGCACCGGCGTCTGGGACTCGACCTGCCAGCCCTGGCCCACCCATTGCACGATGGCCACCTGGAGGCCGGTGTTCCTTGGCCCCGGATCGGCGGGGTACTGCTGGTACGGAACGAGATTGGTCATCGTCGGCCTCTACGTCCGGGCGTTCGGCGGCTTTGTCCTCTCTGGAGTAGTCGGGTCAGGCCCGGTCGGGTACGGGAACGGCGCGGAAGTGCCCGTCCGGCGGAGGCTGTACGGCCCGTTCGAGGGGACCGGAACGGCCGGTTCGAGAACTTTTCGGCCCACTCGATCGACCAGGTCCGGCGCAGGTTGCTGGCGCCTGGCGCAGTCAATTTCCGACTCATGTGAACCGTTGATGAACCTTCTATTAATCACGTCATTCAAATGCGCATTCAGGCGCATCGGTCGTTTGCCAGATCCCGCGTTGTATTGCGAGGCAGCTCACATCGCACCAATGCCCGGTTCCTGCTGAGCTGGCACTTTGTCGCTTCGAGGCGTCAGCAAACTTCAGTTAAAGGGTGACGATGTTGTACGGTGAGAGCGCTCTCACGGCAGTCGGAAATGTGCTGCGCGAGGGCCAGATTCGTCGCGTGGTGGGCCCGCCGATCGACGAGTAACCGGAATTCACGTTCTTGTGAGGGGCATTGGACATGACGTTCTACAAGTCCGTACGCAAGCTGCTCGTGGTCGCCGCGATGTGTGTCGGTGCGGTCGCGGTCCAGGGCGCACCGGCATCGGCCGCGAACGATCCCGAGCCGGTCCGCCACCTGCACATCGCCGGCACCGCGGTGTGCGATGCGCCGGCCGGCGAGTGGGTCATCACCTGGGCGGTCACCAACACGTTCAACGTCGGCGCCACGATCGGCAACGTCCGCTCGACGCCGGCCGAGCGCCCGATCGCCAACCTGCCGACCGAGATTCCCGCAGGTCAGACCGTGACTGGTGAACAGCGCATCCCGTCCACCACGTACTCGGCGTACCTGGTGTTCGACGCCAACTGGCACGACGGTCCGGTCAGCTACAACGTGAACTGGCCCGTGCACATCAAGGCGTTCTGCCGGGCTGCCTGACGCTGGTTCGAGGTGCCCGGCAGGGTTTTCGCCGGGCACCTCGTCAGGTGCGGTACCGGCGGCTGAGCAGCTCGACCGTGGCAGCCATCAACTCGCGTAGCTCGGCGGGCGCCAGCACCTCGACGTCCACGCCCAGCCGGAGCAGTTCGCCGGTGGCGTGCGGCAGCGACTCGATCGGGATCACGGCCTGGCGCCAGCCCTCGACATCGGCCGGGCCCGCCGTCTCGGCCGCGGCCTTGGCCACCTCGGGCGTCACGACGTCGGGCAGCCGCCGCAGGCCATGCGCGGAGAGCCGGATGGTCGCCTCGCCGCGGAACCGGCGGGCCTGGAAATCGTCCAGATAGGACCGCCAGTGCGCGGTCAGCTCGAAGCCGGCCGGGCGGGTGAAGCCCTGGTCGAGCGGCTGGAGATCGAGCACCTGCGACACCCGGTACGTGGAGATCCGGTCGGCGCCGGCATCGCGCGCGACCAGATACCACCGGCCACCCTTGAGCACGAGGCCGTACGGCTCCAGCGTCCTGGTCACTTCCTGCGGCGCCTTCCAGCGGCGGTATCGGACCTGCACCGTGCGCTCGTTCCAGACGGCATCGGCGACGGCGGCGAGCAGCGGCGTCTCGTCGGCATCGTGGTACCAGCCGGGCGCGTCCAGGTGGAAGCGAGCGGAGATCCGGCCGGCCCGATCGCGGAGCTCGGCCGGGAGCGCGGCCATGAGCTTGAGCTGTGCGGCGGCCACGACGGAACCGAGCCCCAGTTCGGCCGCCGGCCCGGGCATCCCGGCGAGGAACAGCGACTCCGCTTCGTCGCTGGTGAGGCCGGTCAGCCGGGTGCGGTACCCGTCCAGCAGTTGGTAGCCACCGTCCCGGCCGGCGTCGCCGTAGAGCGGGACACCGGCCGCGTGCAGCGAGTCCACGTCCCGGTAGATCGTGCGGACCGAGACCTCCAGCTCGTCGGCCAGCGCCTGCGCGGTCATCCGCCCGCGCGCCTGCAGCAGCAGGAGGAGGGAGACCAGCCGGCTCGCGCGCATGCCCCGATCCTCGCAGGCTTCCCTGACAAACCCTGTCAGGGAAGCTGCTGCGGTCCATTTGCGCCCTGGCGGGGCGCAAATGGACCGCAGCAGCTCGCGGTTTTGGCGCGCGCCGGAGCCGCGAGCGCGGGGAGAGAGGCGCTGGCGGCTCCCGCGAGGGGGCTCCCACGCTCTGGCGGGAGCCGCGAGGGGCCGACGGGGGGCTGCGGTTGGATCGTGCGCCCAGAGGGCGCGATCCAACCGCAACCAGGCACGTGGCTCCGGAGCGCGCGCTGGCTGCTCCCGCGAGGGTGCCCCCACGCGCTGGCGGGAGCCGCGAGGGGTCAGTGCGGGGCGCCGGCGGGCCGCGGTTGGATCGTGCGCCCAGAGGGCGCGATCCAACCGCAACCAGGCACGTGCGGACCCGCCCGGGCGATGGAGCGTGCGCTGGCGGCTCCGCGAGGGGGCTCCCACGCGCTGGCGGGAGCCGCGAGGGGCCAACGGCGACGGGGAGCCGTCAGCTGCGGTTGGCCCCTCGGAAAGGCGCCGGCTGGAGGCGGTGGTGGGGGTTAAGTGTCGGACTCCGTGGCTACCCTCGGAACATGAGCGAGCCGGCGGAGAGCACGGTCACGATGGTGCGCCCGTCCTCGCCTGCGCTGGCGCCGTTCGTCTCCTCGATCGGGTATCTCGAAGGGCAGTTCTCGCATCGGCGCGAGCGGGCGATGCCGTCCGGGATGACGCAGCTGCTGATCAATCTGGATCGCGACGAGCTCCACACCTACGACGCGGACAGCGGCGTGGCCCGGTCGACCAGCGGTGCGGCTTTCCAGGGCGCGGCCGCCCGCCCGAGCGTGATCGACGCGTCCCAACAGCGTGCGATCGTGTGGGTGTGCTTCCGGCTCGGCGGCGCGTACCCGTTCCTCCCGCTGCCGGTCGGCGAGGCCCGGGATCAGCTGGTCGACCTCGCCGAACTGTGGGGGCGCGACGGCGCGACCCTGCGCGAACGGTTGCTCGCCGTCCGTACCCCGGCGGAGAAGTTGCGCACGGTCGAGAGCGTGCTGCTCGCCCGGGCCGCGCGGCCGCTCGAACGGGATCCGGCGATCTCCGCCGCAGGCCTCGCGCTGCACCGGGGCGCCGCCGTGGCCGAGGTGGCCGATCGGCTCGGCTGGACCCCGAAGCGGCTAGGGCAACGGTTCAGCGAGCAGATCGGGCTGACGCCGAAGCTGTTCGGGCGGGTGCGCCGGTTCCAGCGACTCCTCCGTACGGCCGCCAGCCCGGACGGCGGCCAGGGACAGTGGGCCCGGCTGGCGGGCGACTGCGGCTACCACGACCAGGCGCACCTGATCCACGATTTCCGCGCGTTCGCCGGTATCACGCCGGCCGAGTACGCCCCGCGCTCGCCGCAGGAGCCCAATCACCTGCCGCTGCCGGACTGATTTCTACAAGCCTCGGTGACCCGACTCGGACCAGGATGGGGCCATGACTATCAACAGCCTGTACCCGCGCCTGGTGGTCGCCGACGGCAGCCGGGCGATCGACTTCTACGTGGCCGCGTTCGGGGCCAAGGAGACCGAGCGGTACACCGACCCGAGCGGCAAGATCGTGCACGCGGCGCGCTCCTGATCGGTGACGCCGTGGTCGCCGTGAAGGACGAGGGCGACGGTGACCCCGCCGCCGACCACTCTCGGCGGCTCGCCGGTGATCATGGCGCTGGACGTCGACGACGCGGACGCCGTGGCCGACGCGATGCTGCGGGCCGGCGCGACCGTCGTCTACCCGGTCAGCGACCAGGACCACGGCCAGCGGAGCGGTCGCCTGGCCGACCCGTTCGGTCACCTCTGGATGATCGCCCAGCCGCTCCCGCCGGCCTGAACCCCGCCGGCCTGATTCCCGCGCTTCTGGGCTGACATTTTCGGTGCCATAGACGACGAAAGATGTCGCCCAAAGCGGCAACGGGCTCGGGCCGGACGCAGCTGGGGCACGGGCTCGCTCGACCAGGGACTACGAGGCGGGCAGCGGCGATGGGCTAGCGGCGGCGCAGCATGGCGTGGCACTCCTGCGGGGTGTGCTCGACCACCGAGATCAGCTCCCAGCCGTTCTCCTCCAGCCACTCTGCCGCGGCGACGATCTGCGGCAACGCCCGGCCGATGCCGCGGGAGGAGAGCAGCAGGAACCGCCGCGGATAGCCGCGCAGATCGACGGTGCCCTTGAGCACGTCGGAGGCAAACACCTGGTGACTGCCGGGCTGCGCGGGGACCGAGGGTTGCGGAGGGTGCATGCCGTGAAGTTACCCGCGCCGCGCTACTGGGCTCGCGTGCGGGAGCTCGTAGTCGAACGTGTACGTGCCGGTCATGCCGTGCGGGGCCACCGACACCCCCTGCCCGTTGAGGTCGGCGAGTTCGCCGGTCCCGGAGCCGAGCACCACGGACGAAGGGTCCTGGCCTCGGTGTTGTCGTAGGTGCCGGTCAGCTGCTGCACGAAGGTGCCCGTGTGGTCGTCGACCTGGCCGACGAAGTACTGGTAGCCGGCGAAGCTGGCGGTGCCGTCCTGCCGGTAGTGCATGACGTACTCGAAGGTGGATTCGCCGTCCAGGCCGCCGGTCATCGTCTGCACGATGCGGGCGCGGGTGAGCTTGGTGCCGTTGTCGAATTCCTCGGCGGTCTGCTCGTCGAACGATTTGACCTCGAACGTGCCCTTGGCGTGGCTGGCCATGACTGCTCCCCTTGGGATCGGTGCTGAACAGCCACCGGGTACCCGAATCCGCCGGTTCGCAAGCGGTCAGCGCTTCGGCGGACCCTCGTGCAGCGTGCTGACCGCCTTGTCGATGCGTCGCTCGCGGGTCTCGGCGGTCTTCGCGCCCTCGACCGAGAGCACCCAGCGCAACCGGTGGCTGTAGGACATCGAGTCGAAGTAGGCCTGCGCCTCGGCGTCCTGGGCGAGCGCCGCGGCGAAGTCGGGCGGCACGGTCACCTCGCGCGGTTCGGTGTCGAGCTCGACCTCGACGTCCACCTCGTCGCCGGCGGCCACCCCGGCGCCCTGCCGGTTCTCGGCGCTGAGCGGGAGCATGAACCGCCCGCCCATCGGCGCCACCGTGCTGCGGTACGTGTGGTCGTTGATCGTGACCCGCACGGCCGGCCGCTTGCCCGAGCCGAGCTCGGTCACCACCTCCTCCGGCACGCCGATGCCGGTGGCGGTCTTCCCGCCGAGTTCGACCGTCGAGCGAAACCTCATGCGACGCAGTATGCAACGACGGTGGCTCCTCAGCGCGTCCGCAGCCGGAACAGCACGCCGGAGGCGGCGATCGCCGCGGCCAGGAAGCCGCCGCTCCAGGCCAGCGCCAGCCACGGGCTGTTGCCGACCGGGATGATCGAGCAGCAGGCCGCGCAGGGTCTCGATCACCGGCGTGGCCGGCTGGTGGCGGGCGAATCCGTGCAGCCAGCCGGGCATCGTGTCGATCGGCACGAACGCGCTGCTCGGGTACGGCAGGAACATGACGAAGAACGTGAAGCCGCTGGCCGCCTCGGGTGACTTGGTCAGCACCCCGACCGCCGCCGAGAACCACGACATGGCCAGCACGAACAGCAGCAGCACACCGGCCGCCGCCAGCCAGTGCAGCGGGCTGGCGGGGGAGCGGAAGCCGATCAGCACGGCCACCCCGAACACCAGCACCGTGGACGCGGCGTTGCGGGCCACGCTCGCCAGCACATGGCCGCCCAGGAACGCGGTGCCGCCGACGTCCATCGACCGCAGCCGGTCGACGATCCCCTCCTTCAGATCGGTGCTCACGCTCACCGCCGTCAGCGACGAGCCGAACCCGGCGCAGAGCAGCAGCACGCCCGGCACCACGTAGGTGACGTACTTGGTGCCGGTCTCGATCGCCCCGCCGAACAGGTAGACGAAGAGCAGCATCAGCATCACGGGCAGCATCAGCGACGTGATCAGCGAATCCACGTTCCGCAGGGACAGCCGGACGCAGCGGGCGGTCATCGTGGCCGCGTCGCGCAGGACGGAAGCGGGGCGTGCGGTCGGTGCGGGCCGGGTGCGGCCCGGGGCAGTGCGGTCGGCGATGGTCGGGCGGAGGGCGGTGTCAGACATCGGCTCGGCTCCTGTTCGGTCCGGGCGGCGTGGCCGGTGAGGGCCAGGAACACGTCGTCGAGAGTGGCGGTGTGGACGGCGAACCGGGTCACGCCGGTGCGGTCCGGGTCGAGCTCGTCGAGCAGCGTGCGGAGGTGGGCGGCGCTGCCGTCGGTGGCGACGCCGAGGACGCGGCGGGCCGGATCGCGGCCGATCGCGCGCTCGCCGAGCCGCCGGGCGACGGCCTCGAACGCGTCCGCGTCGGCGAGCGTGAGGTCGAGGCGCTGCTCGGCGACCCGCCGCTTGAGCTCGGTGGGCGTGCCCTCCGCGACCACGCGTCCCTCGTCGATCACCGCGATGCGGTCGGCCAGCCGGTCCGCCTCGTCCAGGTACTGGGTGGTGAGGAAGACCGTGACGCCGGCGCCGACCAGGCCGGTGATCACGTCCCACATCTGCTGCCGGCTGCGCGGGTCGAGGCCGGTGGTCGGCTCGTCCAGGAAGATCACCGCCGGCTCGCTGACCAGGCTGGCGGCCAGGTCGAGGCGGCGCCGCATGCCGCCCGGAGTAGGTGACGACCCGGCGGTGGCCGGCGTCCTGGAGGTCGAACTGTTCGAGCAGTTCGTCGGCGCGGCGGCGGGACTCGGCGCCGGTGAGGCGGAACAGCCGGCCCATCATCCGCAGGTTCTCCGCGCCGGTCTGCAGCTCGTCGACGGCCGCGTACTGGCCGGTGAGGCTGATCAGCCGGCGCACGCGGTGCAGGTCGCGCACGATGTCGAGGCCGGCGACCCGCGCGGTCCCGGAGTCGGCCTTGGTGAGGGTGGACAGGATGCGCACGATCGTCGTCTTGCCGGCGCCGTTCGGCCCGAGCAGCGAGAACACCGTGCCGCGGGGGACTTGGAGGTCGACGCCGTCGAGCACCGTGGTCTTGCCGTACGACTTCGTCAGGGCGCTCGCTTCGATCGCCAACTCGGACGTCATGGGATCACTCCTTCAATTACTGCGTAGGAGGTACGCATAATGTTCTGCGTATGTAATACGCAGTCTTAGGATGGAAGTCAACCCACCGGAGAGCAGAGGGCATGAGCGAGCGGAGCGAGCGAATCAATAGGTACAGCTGCCCCGCTCGTGGGGCTGCCGAGCGCAGCGAGGTGGGCGCATGAGCGAGCGGAGCGAGCGAATCGATAGGTACAGCTGCCCCGCTCGTGGGGCTGCCTCGCGCAGCGAGGTGGGCGCATGAGCGAGCGGAGCGAGGTGGGCGCATGAGTGACGCGGACGGAACCGGCCTGCCGGCCAGCATCGAGGCAGCGTGGGGCATTGCTCAGCGCCCCACAAGGGCCCGAAACCGGGATTGACGCTGGGACGGATCGTGGAGGCCGCCGTCGCGGTCGCGAGCACGGAGGGCCTGCCGGCGGTGTCGATGAGCCGGGTCGCCGCCGAGCTCGGCACATCGGCCATGACGCTCTACCGGTACGTCGCGTCCAAGCGTGAGCTGCTCGATCTGATGGTCGACGCCGCGATCGGCGATCCGCCGCCGGCGCGCCCAGCGGTCAGGGTTGGCGGGCCGGGCTCGTGCACTGGGCGGAGTCGCTGGTGGCCGTCTACCGGAAGTACCCGTGGGTGGTCCGGATCCCGATCGGCGGGCCGCCGATCACGCCGAACCACGTGGCGTGGATGGAGCGGGCGATCACCTCGATGGACGGTACGGGGCTCGAAGCCGGCGAGAAGATGTCCGTGCTGCTGCTGATCTCCGGTTACGTGCGCAACGACGCCGTCCTCAGCGCGGACCTGTTCGCCGCCTTCAACGCGGCCGCGACGACGCCGGACTCGGTGATGCTCGACTACGGCCGGGCGCTGCGGAAAGTCGTGGATCCGGACCGGTTTCCCGGCGTGATGTCGGTGGTCGAGGCCGGCACCTTCGACCAGGCCGACCACCCGGACACCGAGTTCGAGTTCGGCCTGGAACGGATCCTCGACGGCATCGAGTCACTCGTGCGCAGCCGCACGGCCGGCGGCTCCTGACGCCTACCCGCCCCGGCTTTGGGCGACATTTTCCGGGCCATGGCACGGAGAATGTCGCCCAAAGCGGCGTCGGGGTGGCGGTGGCCTAGGCTTTCGCAGATGGGAGCACGCATCGGGATCCTGGACGCCGTCCCCGCGCTGAGCCGGCCGGACCTGCTGGCCGCGCCCGTCGCCGCCGCGCTGGCCGGCTGGCCCGAGGCGCTCGCCGCCGAGGTAGGGGTGGCCGAGATCGATCCGGACCTGGCCGACACCGCGGCGTTCTGCGAGCGGTACCAGGTGGCGCTCGCCGAGTCGGCGAACTGCGTGGTGGTCGAGGGCCGGCGCGGTAGCGAATCGAGCTATGCGGCGTGCGTGGTGCTGGCGACCACGCGGGCGGACGTGAACGGGCTGGTCCGCCGGCATCTCGGGGCGCGTAAGGCATCGTTCGCGTCGATGGATTTCGCCGTCGCCGAGACCGGCATGGAGTACGGCGGGATCACGCCCGTCGGGCTGCCCGACGGCTGGCCGATCCTCGTCGACGCCGCGGTGGTGGCGGCCGGACCGGTGATCGTTGGCAGCGGCGTGCGCCGGTCGAAGCTGATCATCACGGGCGCCGCGCTGGCGGGCCTGCCGGGGGCCGTCGTACTGGACGAACTCGGACGCTGATTTTGTCGGTCGACGGCGCTACCGTCGGGCCATGCGTAGTGACGCGATGGGCGTGGACGAGTATCTGGCCGAAGTGGCCGAGGAACGGCAGGAGTGCCTGCGCACGCTGCGGGCCGACTGCGTCGAGCTGCTGACCGGCTTCGACGAGGCGATCGCGTACGGGATGCCGACCTACGCGCGGAACGGCGAGCCCGCGGTGTCCTTCGCGAGCCAGAAGCAGTACATCTCGGTGTACCTGCCGACGGACGTGGTGGAAGCCCATCGCGACCAGTTGGCCGGCCTGAACGTCGGCAAGAGCTGCATCCGGTATCGGCGGCCGGACCAGCTCGATCGCGAGGTCGTCCGGTCGATGTTGCGAGCGGAGCCGCGGTCGCGACCGCCGCGGCGGTAGCTCTCGCGGTTGGCGGCGGCGATGACGGCGAGGCTGTGGGCGATCGAGGTGAGCGCGAGCGCCTGGACCGCGTCGTACGTGCCCGGCTTGAGCTTCGCAGCGACCGCGGCGGCCTGCTCGGCGTAGGCGCGGGCGGCGGCCAGAGCGCTGGCGTCGTTCGGGTTCGTCATCGGTTCCGGGTGCGGGGGTGGCGGGGTCAAACAACGTGGCGACGCGATCGTGGTCCTGGCGGTAATCCTGAGCGAACGCCGCGGCGCGGGTAACCAGGGCGAGTCTGAGCTGAACATCGCGGCTGCCGGCTTCCCTGACGACGATCATCAACGAAGAGAACATGGGCCAGGGCATTTAGAGAACTATCCTCTTTTTTCTGGTGTGAAGACGGTCGTGGCGTTGAGCCGCCGAGCCGAGTGTCGACTTGCGGCGTGTCGCTAGGCTCCCGCTGCCGAACGCGGAAGGGAAATCTTGTGCGGATGCGAATCAGCAGGGTGCTCGCCAGCGTCGTGTCCGGCGTCGTCCTGACCGCGGGCGCGCTGATAATCGGCGGCGTGGGCCAAGCGGAGGCGCAGCAGGTCCCAGTGCCGAGCGCGTGGTTCGCCAGCCAGGTCGGCACGGCGACGCAGGTCGTCTCGGTCGTCGGTACCGGCGGGTCGGACGCATGGCTGCTCACGTGGGAGAAGCGCAACGGCGTCTGGGTCGCGCTCGGTCGGGGCGTCGGCGCCAAGGTCGGCCCGCAGGGCATCTCGACCGCCTACCGCGAGGGCTCGGCGTACACCCGGCCGGCGTCTTCACGCTGCCGCACATGTTCGGCAACAAGGCGAATCCGGGATCGGGCATCAACTACCGGAAGATCGACAAGAACGACTGGTGGGTCAGCGACACCACGAGCCGGTACTACAACACCTACCAGCGGTGCGTGCCCGGGAAGTGCCCGTTCCGCGAGGCGGCCGGTGAGACCTGGGCCGCGTCGGCGTGGCGTACGACTACGCGGCCGTCATGGGCGTCAACCTCGCGCGGGTGCCGGGGGCGGGCAGTGCGTTCTTCCTGCACGTGTCGACGGGGCGCGCGACGGCGGGATGCGTGGCGATTCCGTCGGCGAACGTCGCCGGCGTGCTGCGTCGGCTCAAGGCCGGCGACGATGATCGCGATCAAGGCCCGATAGCCCGAGCCTGAAAC
>CAVVAL010000003.1:0-106049 GCA_963746095.1 uncultured Actinomycetota bacterium
CTATGAGTACGCCGTCACGTCGGTGTATCACGGCGCGGAGAGGCCTAGTTCGGCGTCGTCCACGGTCGAGGTGGAGCCGCCGCCCGGCATTCCGCAGGATGTGCGGGTCGCCGCAGGCAACGCGAACGTGCTGGTCTCCTGGGCCGCGGTGCCCGGCGCGTCGAGCTACCGGGTGTACGGCCGCGACGTCACGGCGTCTCAGCCCGTCCAGCTGCTGCAGTGGGACCTGACCGCCAACTCGTGGCGGCACGCGCTGCTGACCAACGGCCACCGCTACGAGTACTCGGTCAGCGCGCTCAACGGTGGCGCGGAGGGAACGCGATCGGTGGCGGTCGGCGCCACGCCGAACGCACCGATCCCCGCCGCCCCGGGCAACGTCCGAGCTAGCGTGGCCGGTGCCTCGATCACGGTCAGCTGGTCCGGGGTCGCGGGTGCCGAGAGCTACTCCGTCTACGCCCGTGACCGCTCGATCGGCGAGAACTCCTACCGCCATGTGCAGTGGAACCTCACCGGCACCAGCTGGACCCAGCAGTTCCTGACCGTCGGCCACGTCTACGAGTACTACGTGACCGCGGTGGCCGGCGCCAAGAGCAGCCCGAGCGCCACCGTCACGATGATGGCTGGCGGTCCTCGGCCGGGCGCGCCGGCAGGCCTGCAGGCCGTCGCCGGCAACAACCGAGTGAACCTGAACTGGTCTGCGGTGTCCGGCGCGGAGAGCTACACCGTGTACGGCCGCGACGAGTCGGCTGGCGAGGGTTGGCGCGCGGTGCAGTGGGGCGTGACCGGCACCGGTTCGTCGCACACCATCCTCACCAACGGGCACCGGTACGGGTACTTCGTCGTGGCCGTCCGTGGCCAGCTCGAAGGTGGGCAGTCGCCGGTCGCCTCGGCGGTGCCGTCCGCGCCGCTGCCGGCGGCACCTCGCCTCAGCGCGTCGGCCAACGTGGAAACCGTCAAACTGGACTGGAACGACAGTGGCGATCCGAACATGGCGTACTGGATCTACTACCGGCGCAGCACCGTCCTCGGCCACGAGCCCTGGTCACGGATCACCTACCCGGCCATCGAGGGTTCGACGGGCACCGTCTACACGTTCCCGCTGCGCCACCTGACCAGCGGCATCGAGTACGACTTCCGGGTCGGAGCCGTCAACGGCGCCGGTGAGACGTCGTCGAACGAGGCCCGGACCAGGCCGTGGCGGACGAAGTACGACCTCTACATCACGTTCACCGGCCCCGAACCGCTCGCCCAGTCGCTCTGGTTGCACGCCAAGACCAACCCGGACCCGGACATCGAGATCATCATGCACCAGTTCAACTGGAGCGACGATCTGTGTTCGGCCGTGGAGGACATCCCTTCCGGGTTCGATTTCCGGCTGGCCTGCGCGCGGCACGACTCCGGCTACCGCAACCACCGGGCCGTGGGATTGAACAGCGACGACAACAGACTCCGCATCGACATGTCCTTCTACGAGGACATGCGCCGCGAGTGCGGCCGTCATGGGAACCGTTATGCCGACTGCATCTACATCGCCAAGATCTACTACGCGGGAGTCCGTGCGGCTGGCGGTGACTACTGGTAGCGATCCGCGAACCTGTCGTCGTTTACATCTCGTTCGCACGTCCGTTCCTACGGTCGACGAATGACGACGACATTCATCACCCGGGTAGCCGTGGCGGCGGTCGTGTTGGCAACGATCGCCGCCACAGAAGCCTGCACCGTCGACGACGCACCCGACGCGTCGACCGCCACTGACCAAGCGGTGACGCGGTACGACGACAAGGTCGAGCCGGCTCTGGCCGCCTGGTCCCGAGCCGGGTTCAGCGGCGCGGTGGCCATCTCGAAGCGTGGCCGCTTCGAGTGTCTCGCCGGCTATGGTTCGGCGAACGATCGCACCGGGGCCCGGAACACGGCCGACACGGTGTTCAGCATCGGGTCGGTCACCAAGTCGTTCACCGCCACGAGTTCCTCAAACTCGTCGAGGAGGGAAGGTCGGGCTGGACAGGGTAGGCAACGCCGGTACCTGCGATCGCCGGGCCGGTGGCCGGCGCGACGGTCAGCCAGCTGCTGCTGCACACCAGCGGGCTGAGCGGAACGACGGCGGCGACCACGAGCCCTTGACCCGGCCCGCCCCGTCGCCGCGATCAACGGGCTGGAGCTGGCGTTTCCGCCCGGCAACGGATACCTCTACTCGAACGCCGGTTACACGTTGCTGGCAATCATCGTGGAAGGAGTCGCGGAGATTACCGGGACTACAGCAGGCGACCTGCCGCCGGCGGAACCGCGCGGGGATTCTGGAACGGCCAACCGGCCGAGCGGGTCCGCGCGCGGTCGGGTACCTCGACGCCGGCGAAGCCGGGCGAGCCGGGCGGGTTCCCGGGCCGTACTGGGGCATGGAGGGCAACGGGCGTGGCCATGACCATGCCGGAGCTGGCTTCGTGGACACACGCGTTGTTCACCGGGCAGGTGGTGTCCGGGCGTCGACAGGACCATCGGCAGCCCGGGTCACGACCTCGACAGCGGGCGTCGGAGACGGCGGGTTGGGTGGCCGTCGACGAGTCGGTGTACGGCAAGCCGGTCCTGGCGGCCGCCGGCGGCGGCGGCGACCGGCCACAACACGGTCGTGCGTGGATACCCGAAGAGGAACAGGTGATGGTGTTCGCCTCCAACAAGCGGTGGTCACCGCGGAGAAGCTGCTCGGGACGCTGCGTCCGGCGTTGGTCTCCGGCCGCCCGCTGCCCGCCGGCCGCCCCCACCGGCAGCGCCGATCCGGCGGCTATCGTCGGGAAGTACCAGCTCACGACGGGGGGAACGTTGGAGTGACGGCTCCCGACAACCAGCCCGGCTCGCGGCCATCGGCGCCGACGCCGTCGGAGTGCTGTTCCCGCCACCCGCCCGTCTCGGCGGACCGATTCCGCGAGCACGAGAAGGACGTGCTGGCGCTGCTCGCAGGGCGGACGCGGGAGGGGCGCGGCGAGCGTTCGGCACTCGAGTCCGAACACGGCCCGATCTCCAAGGTCACGCTCGGCGGGCACCGCGGTCCGGGACGGCGAGCTCCGCACCTACGTCACCATCACCGCGCGGGCGAAGACGATGTTCGGGTGGTACTCGCTCAATGACAACGGCGACATCGAAGGTGTGGAGGTGCCGACGCCGGCACCCGCCCTCGCACTCGTCCCGGTCGGGCCGAGCCGCTACCGGCCGGACGACCCGACCGCCAGCGGACCCGACGTGACCGTCGAATTCCGCGGCGGCGCGCTGACCGTCTCCTCGCCGGCCGGCACCACGGCCGCGCGACGGGTCGGCTGAGGACCGAGGCGAGGAGCCCTGCCATGCGCATCCTGCTGGTCGAGGACGACCCGGACCTCGCCGAGCTGGTGGTGCTCGGTCTGCGCAACGAGGCCTACGCGGTGGACCTGGCCGGGACCTACGCCGCTGCCGAGGAGTTGCTCGGCACGACCAGCTACGACGTCGCGTGCTTCGACCTCGGCCTGCCGGACGGCGACGGGCTCGGCCTCGTCCGGCGGGTGTCGCCAGGACCCGTATCTGCGGCGGCCGCGGCGGGCCATCATCCTGACCGCACGGGACGCCGTCGCCGACCGGGTCGCCGGGCTCGACGCCGGCGCAGACGACTATCTGGTCAAGCCGTTCCACTTCGCTGAACTGGTGGCCCGGATCCGAGCGCTCGGCCGCCGCGAGCGGGATCACGGATCGACCCTCGGGGCCGACGAGCTGACCCTGGATCTCGCGACCCACCGTGCTGGCGTTCGGGGACACCGTTGGAGCTGACCGCACGCGAGTACTCGATGCTGCGCTACTTCATGCACCACGCCGGCGAGGTGTTGCCGGCCGGACCTGCTGGAGCACGTGTGGGACGTCAACGCCAACCCGTTCACGTCGTCGGTCCGGGTGATCCTCAGCCGGCTGCGGCGCAAGCTCGGCGAGCCGGCGTTGATCGTGACCGTGACCAACGTGGGTTACCGGCTGAGGTGTCACGGTGGGGAGTCGGCCCTGGCGTTCGCTCCGGGCCCGGCTGGCGGTGCTCGGGTTCCTCGCGAGCTATGTCCCGGCACTGCTGCTCTTCGGCGTGGCGTGGTGACCAAGGTCGAGACGACGACGACGTGGCCACTCGATCCGAGGACATGATCGGCAGGCCGGATGGGTGACGTGGACGGTCATCGCGCTCGCGCCGGTGGCCGGGGGGCTGGCGTGGTGGTGGGCCGGCCGCGCGGTGCGGCCGATCGACCGGGTACGCGCGCGTTGCCGAGGACATCGAGGCGACGGATCTGAGCCGACGGATCGGGCTCGATCGCGGTCCGGCGGAACTGGTCGCCCTCGCCGCCAGTTTCGACGGATGCTCGACGTCTGGGGCGCGGACGAGGCCCAGCGGAGTGATGAGGAGATCAGCCACGAGCTGCGGACTCCGCTGTCGGTGCTGATGACCAACGCCGAGGTGCTACTCGCCCATCCCGAACCCGACCATCGAGGTGTACCGCGAGGGCTGGCACGGTCCGGGCCGCGGCCGACCGGATCCAGGCGACGATCGAGGAGCTGCTCGTCGACGCCCGGGGGCGTGCCCGCACCATCGACCGACAGCCGGCCGACATCGTGGCCTCGTGCGCTCGGTCGTCGAGGAGCTGGGTCCAGCCGCCGACGCGAAGGCATCGGCTCTCGTGGACGTACCGCAGGTCGCCGAATGCCGGGGGGACGACCCACGGTGCGCCGAGCGATGGTGAACCTGGTGGACAACGCGATCCGGTACGCGCCCGCTGGTACGACGGTGGAGATCAGAGTGGAGTCCGACGAGACGCAGGTGGGCGTCGTCGTCACTGACCAAGGCTCTGGCATACCGCCCGACCAGCAGGAGCAGATCTTCCAACGCTTCTGGCGCAGCCAGCACGGACGACAGGGCACCGGCCTTGGTCTCCCGATCGCCAACCAGGTCGCGCTGGCGCACGGAGGTCAGCTCACGGTGGCCTCGCCCGGCCCGGCCGGAGACGGCTGCGTGTTCCGGCTCGTCCTGCGCCCGTGAGGGCGGGCTAGATTGTGACGGATATTCACGTTCCAAGGGGTACGCAATGACGCAAGCCGAGCGAGACGTTCCGTTCCCATTTCCGGACGGACGGTTCCCGGCGTCGTTGGGTGCGGTCGTGCAGCGGACCGTGGCAAGCGGTGAACTTCCTGCGCTGGTGGTGATACATGACGACGAGAACGATTGGCTCGTGGGAGACGGTGTCAACGACCCGGATGCCGATAGCGCATCTATCATTTTCCACATTGGACATCTTGCGGCGCGCGACTCCACGATCGCCGAATTGGCGGATCTGCCGATGAGTCATGTGGCATGGCGAAGCGAAGCCGGCCAGCCGTGGGTCATCGAACCGTGGAGCTATTGAGCTGAAGCCCAGCTGTTTGCTGGACGTGGCAACCCAGACCGGTGTCTCCGGAATCTTCGTCACCGGCAGATCAGGGGGCGCTGGCCCTGAGCGATGAAACAGCCAGCAGATCCGGCCGACGATCAGCCGCTTGACCTGCACGATACGTTCTCGAGTCGGGCCAAGATCGGGTCCTTCGAACTGGAGAAGGATCGTGACGCACGACTTGCCCGGGCCGTCTCAACCTGCCCCCAGCGGGCCCGGCGATCCGCCGCTCCCCGGCTTCCCCGCGCCGCCGTTCTCCGGCGTTCCTGGGCAGCCGTTCCCCGGTTATCCCGCGCCGCCGTTCCCTGGCTTTCCTGCGCCGCCGGCCCCGATGCCACCGCAGCTGTTTCCCGCGCCGCGGCGACTCCGCCGCGCCGTCTTGCTGGTGGCGGCCACGGCGGCGACCCTTCTGCTGATGTGCGTCGGGTGCAACCTCGGCGGCGCCCTGCTCGCCCGTCACGGGCCCAGCGTCTCCACCCCGTCGCCGTCGCCCTCCCCGACGGTCGCCAAGGGCGGCTGCGTCAAGCCGGACGGGCCGGCTACCTACGTGCCGACCTCCTGCCAGGACGCGAAGCGGACCGGAGAGGTGCTCGGTCTCCTCTCGGGCGGCGTGGCCTCCGGCCAGAGCTGTGACCCCGCGACCGACCAAATGATCGTCCGGGAGTTCGACGTCATGTGCGTGCGGCACGCCGGCACACGCCACGTCTCCGCGGCCGGCGTCGGCGGCGGCGTGTTCGTGCCGGGGGACTGCGTCCAGCTGAAACTCGAACTGCTCTTCCAGGACCCGACCGAGGTGCCCTGCAGCAGGCCCGACTACGCGGCAAAGGTCGTCGCGCGGGTAATGACGGACGCCGAGTGCAAGGCTCCCGCCGTGTACTCCGAGAGTCTGCCCACCGACCGTAGCCCGGTGCTGTGCCTGGCACTCGGACCCCGGGTGGCCGGTCCGGGACAGTGCTTGCACATCCAGGAATCGGAGGTCGACCTCAAGTCGGTGCCCTGCACGACGGCCAAGGCGACGCACAAGGTCGTCGCGCGCGCGTCGAGCGAGGCCGGGTGTCCGCGGGGCGTCACGTCGTACGCGGTCGACTTCAGCGCACTGCCGCACGCGATGTACGTGTGCCTGCGCAGGCGTTGAGACCGGCGGTGCCGGTTCCGTCGCCCAGCCGGGTCGGCGTACGGTGTGCTCATGGGCGCGATTGGACCTGAGGCTGGCTGGCTGTTGATCAGGACCGGCCGGTCCGGCATGGGCGCGAAGGCGGGCCACGATCTGACGATCGAAGCCACCCGCTGGCAGGGCAGCGTCGACCTGGCCGGCCAGGCGGTGGCGGTCGACGTGGCGGTCGACGGGCTGGAGGTCCGCGACGGGACCGGCGGCGTCAAGCCGCTCACCGACTCCGACCGCGCCGACATCAAGGACACCTTCACCCGGAAGGTTCTGCGCACCGCCGAGCACCCGACGATCAGCTTCCGGTCGACGCGAGCCGAGGGAACGCCCGATTCGTTCACCGTCAACGGCGACCTGACGATCATGGGCGTCACCCAGCCGGTCACGCTGCGGGGCGCGATGAGCGGCGGGCGAGTTCGCGGCTCGACGACCGTCCAACAGAGCCGGTGGGGCATCAAGCCGTACAGCGCGTTCCTCGGCGCGCTCAAGGTGCGGGACGAGGTGGAGGTCGAGTTCGACCTCGAGGTCTCCGCTGGGTGACCGTCCGTGCTCGGCTGGCGGTCGGTTCACGATCGGGTGATGGCTGAACCGGATTACCTCAAGCCTTTCGTGTTGCCGTTCGAGGCTCGCGAGCCGGAACGGCACGGCGCCGTCGACCTCTATCCACCGGACGCCACCGAGCCGCGCCCGGCGATCGTTTTCGTCCACGGTGGACCGCTCCCGGCCGACCTGGTGTCGACGCCAAGGGACTGGCCGATCTTCCGGGGCTACGCGTCCATCGTCGCGGCGCGCGGGGTCGTCGGCGTCACCGTCGATCACGGCCTGTACGCGGTGACCGACTACCCGCAGGCCGCCGACGACGTGGCCGCCGCCGTCGAGCTCGCCCGGGCGGATCCGCGCGTGGACGCCGACCGGGTGGCCATCTGGTTCTTCTCCGGCGGCGGGCCGATGCTGGGCGACTGGCTGCGCGCGCACCCGGCGTGGCTGCGCGTGGTGGCGGCCACCTACTCGATCCTCAGCTGCCCGCCGGAGTACGGCACGCGCTTCAACCCCGCCCACGCCGTCGCGGACGCCGGGTCGCTGCCGATCGTGCTCACCCGGGTCGGCCTCGAACTCCCGCACTTCGCGGCCACGGTCGAGGAGTTCGTCGCCGCCGCCCAGGGCGCGGGAGCGGGGCTGGAGATCATCGACGTGCCGAACGGACAGCACTCGTTCGACATCCTCGATCACACCGACGAATCACGCGCGGCGGTCCAGCGCGCAATCGACGCGGTGCTCGACCTGCTCACCTGAACGCGCCGGCCCGAGAAGACTCGCCGCCGGTCAGTTCCGCGCGCGACGCGGCGTCGATGGCTAGCCTCGGTGCTGTCCTTCCGATCTGCAAAGGAGCGGGATATGGCGGCGAAGTTCGAGGTCTACACCGATTCCAAGGGGCAGTACCGATGGCGGCTCAAGTCCGGCAACGGGCAGGTCATCGCGACCGCCGGGGAGAGCTACACGACGAAGGCCAGCGCCGAGAACGGGATCGCCGCCGTGAAGCGTGACGCGGCCGGCGCTCCCGTCACCGAAGGCTGACGGTAGGAGGCGGGGACCACCGGCGGATTCCGGCGGCGGTCCCCGCCTGCGTCCGGGCCCGTGCACGGCGTGACGAACAAGTTCCGAGAAATTGTTCCGCGGATTTGTAGAGGACCCGTCGTCGGCTCCGACGTCTCCTGTGAAAGTCGCCCACGAGGGGCGGCGCGGCAACCAAGGGAGCACCTCATGAAGTACCTGGTGATGATTCAGAGTTCGCAGGCCGACTACGAGGCGGGCACCGGGAAGGGGTCCGCGACCAGCCCAGCCTGGAGCGAGGACGACCTGCAGGCGATGTTCAACTTCATGGGCGAGCTCAACAACGACCTTTCCGAGTCCGGCGAGTTCGTCGACGCCAACGGGCTGTCCGCGCCGGCCCGGGCCCGGTTCGTCGACGTCGACAAGGACGGCCGGCCGGTCATCACGGACGGTCCGTACGGCGAGACCAAGGAAGTGCTGGCCGGCTACTGGATCCTGGACTGCGAGAGCCTGGACCGGGTCACCGAGATCGCGCTCCGAGTCCAGCAGTGCCCGGTGCCCGCGGGCACGCCCACCTACCCCGTGATCATCAGGCCGATCGGCGACCCCGCGGGCGGCGACGTGTGAGTGGTACCACCGAGGTCGAGGACCTGCTGCGCCGCCACGCGCCGCAGGTCCTCGGCGCGCTGGTACGCCGATACGGACACTTCGACCTCGCCGAGGACTCGGTCCAGGAAGCGCTGCTCGCCGCCGCCCAGCAGTGGCCGGCCAGAGGGCTGCCGGACAACCCGCGCGGTTGGCTGATCAAGGTGGCCGCGCGCCGGCTGGTCGACCAGTTGCGCAGCGAGGAGGCGCGGCGCCGGCGCGAGGAGACGGCCGCGCAGCTCAGCCCGCGGGACGCCTTCACGATGCCCGCGCCGGGGGAGAGCCGGGCTCCATCCGACGCGGACACGCTCACCCTGCTGTTCCTGTGCTGCCATCCGGCGCTCACCCCGGCCGCGCAGGTCGCGCTCACCCTGCGTGCGGTGGGCGGTCTCACCACGGCGGAGATCGCCCGCGCGCACCTGATGCCCGAGGCGTCGATGGCGCAGCGGATCAGCCGAGCGAAGCAGCGGGTCGCGGGCGTCCCGTTCCGGCAGCCGAGCGTCGAGGACCGTGACGCTCGGCTCGCCACGGTGCTGCACGTCCTGTACCTGATCTTCAACGAGGGCTACACGGCGACCTCCGGCGTCGATCTGCACCGGGCCGACCTCGCCCGGGAGGCGATCCGGCTGACCCGCGCGGTGCGCCGGCTGCTGCCGGAGGAGGGGGCCGTGACCGGCCTGCTGGCGCTCATGTTGCTGACCGACGCGCGCAGCGCGGCCCGCACGGACGCGCACGGCGAGCTGCTGCCGCTGGACGAGCAGGACCGCACGCGCTGGGACCAGCCGGCCATCGCCGAAGGCGCCGCACTGGTGGAGGAGTCGCTGGCCCAGGGCCCGGTCGGCGCCTATCAGTTGCAGGCCGCGATCGCCGCGCTGCACGACGCGGCGGCCACCGCGGCGGCCACCGACTGGCCGCAGATTCTCGGTCTGTACGAGGTGCTGGTGAGCCGGGTTCCCGACCCGATGGCGGAACTGGGCCGGGCCGTCGCGGTCGCCATGGTGCACGGTCCGCGGGCCGGGCTCGCCGAGGTGGCCAAGCTGGACGACCGGTTGGCGGGCCATCATCGGGTCGATGCCGTGCGCGCCCACCTGCTGGAGAAGGCGGGCGACGTCGACGGGGCCCGAGCCGCCTACCAACTCGCCGCGCAGCGCACCCAGAGCGTCCCCGAGACCCGCTACCTCCAGAAGCGCGCGGCCCGCCTGCCACGCTGACGCCCGCTGGCCGTGAGCCGCGGCGGTCAGCCCTGGTCCCCCAGCGCGGCGCTGAAACGCGCGGCGACCGTCGCGACCGCGGCGCGGAGCTCTGGCCCGCCGTCGACGCGGAAGGCGAACGGCACGGTCGGCCAGCCACTCCTGCGCGTACATCGCCGGATTGCTGGTGCTGCCGACGAGCACGCAGCCGGCTCCGGCTGGTTCGAGCCGTCCCATGGGCGGACGGATCCACGGCGCCACCTCTGCCAGCGGTGCGTCGAACACGACGCGGGTGGGGAACTCCCATCCGGTGGCCAGGTTCTCCTCCACCGCCGCGACCGGATCGAGGCCGTCGGGCGGCTCGAAACCGTGTGTGGTGTGCTGGACCGCGCGGACCCGGTCGAGCCGGTAGGTGCGGATCGCGTCCGCGCGGTGGGAGTGGCACAGCAGGTACCAGCGCCCGTGGCGGACGACGACCGCCCACGGGTCGACGTCGGATTCCCACTCGTTGCCGGACTCGCTCCGGTAGGTGATCAGCACGCGACGCCGGGCCGCGACGGCGGCGACGAGTGCGCTGGTGATGAGCGGGATCCGGGCGGGTCGAAGTACCGGTCGGGCGCGGCGGACGCGTGCTCGCGCAGCGCCGCCGCTTGCCGGCCGACGCTCTCGGGCAGAGCCCGGATGACCTTGGCCAGGGCGGAACCGACGAGGTCATCGACGTCGGCGGCGGCCGGTTGGCCGTCGAGTACCGCCATGACCAGGCCCAGCGCCTCGGGCTCGGTGAAGACGACCGGCGGCAGTCTCGTGCCGCGGCCGAGCCGGTAGCCACCGTAGGGGCCCCGGGTCGACTCGACGGGAATGCCCGCCTCGCGGAGGATCCCGACATACCGGCGCGCGGCGCGCTCGGTGACCCCCAGCCCTGCGGCGAGTTCGTCGGCCGTCGCGCCGGGGCGGGCCTGGAGGATCTCGATCGCGCGCAGCGCTCGGGCGGTGGGGCTGAGATCGGTCGGCACAACGGCAGATTAGGAGGTCACGTCAGGAACCGGAAGTAGATCGTCCGGAATTGGCCCTAGCGTGACTGTCCATGACCGAGTTTCGCGAGCAGGATCTGACCGGAGCACGCTTCGAGCGTGTGAACCTGCGGGGCGCCACCTTCACCGACGTGTTCCTCAACGACGCCAGGGTGCGGGACGTCGACTTCACCGGGGCGCAGCTCCGCGGCGCCTTGTTCCACGGACGTGCGGATGCGTGGCGTCGAGCTGGTCGACGTGGAGATCCGCGGCGAGCTGCAGAACGTCGTCGTGAACGGCGTCGACATCGCACCGCTCGTCGACGCGGAACTGAACCGTCGGATGCCCGAGCGGGCGAAGATGCGTCCCGACGACGCGGCGGGTTCCGCGCGGCGTGGGCGATCCTGGAGCGGCTGTGGGACGGAGACGGTCGCGCGGGCGAGGACGATGCCCGAAGCCGCGCTCCACCGCGGCGTCGACGACGAGTGGTCGTTCATCCAGACCCTGCGGCACCTCAACTTCGCCACCGCCGCCTGGGTGGGCCGGATGGTCCTCGGCAACGCCTCGCCGTGGCACCCGCTGGACCTGCCCTGGGACGAGGCGCCCGGGTGGGACGGGATCCCGTGGGACCGCGAGGCGCGCCCCTCGCTCGAGGAGGTGCTCACGGTCCGGCGCGAACGCCAGGCGATGGTCCGCCAGGTCATGGCATCGCTCACCGACGAGCGACTCGCCTGCCGCCGTGACCCGCACCGAGCCCGGCTGGCCCTCGGCGGAGGACTTCCCCGTCAAAGAGTGTCTGCGCATCGTCCTCAACGAGGAATGGGAACACCGGCTCTACGCCGAACGGGATCTGACCGCTCTGGAGAAAGAGAACTGACATGGACATCCTGCTCATCGCCGGCCTGTGGCTCGACGGATCCGCCTGGGACGAGGTCGGTGCCCGAGCTCGCCGCGCTCGGCCACCGCCCCGTGCCGCTCACCCTCCCGGGCCAGGGCGACGGAGCTCGCCTCCGCGACGCTCGACGACCAGGTGGCGGCGGTGCTCGCCGCCGTGGACGCGGCGTCCGGACCGGCCATGGTGGTCGGGCACTCCGCCGCCTGCACGCTGGCCTGGCTGGCCGCCGACGCACGACCGGAGAAGGTCGGCCAAGGTCGTCCTCATCGGTGGCTTCCCGACCGCCGACGGAGAGCCCTACGCCGACTTCTTCGAGGCGAAGGACGGCGTCATGCCGTTCCCGGGCTGGGAGCCGTTCGAGGGACCGGACTCCGCCGACCTGACGACGAGGCGGCCGCGGCGCAGCTTCGAGGCCGCCGCGATCCCCGTTCCCGAGGGCGTGACCAAGGGCGCGGTGCGACTGACGGACGAGCGGCGGTTCGACGTTCCGGTCGTGCTCGTCTGCCCCGAGTTCACGCCCGCCCAGGCCCAGGAGTGGATCGGCGCCGGTGAACTGCCCGAACTCGCCAAGGCCAAGCACCTCGACCTGGTCGACATCGACTCCGGCCACTGGCCGATGTTCACCAAGCCGGTCGAACTCGCCCGGCTCCTCGCCGCGGCTGCCCAGGACTGACCCAGCCGGTCGGCCGAACCGCCGGGGCGATCAGACTGCTTCGAAGGTGTCGGGGTGAGGGCCGGTGCGGCCGTCCCGGTCCAGCGTCGCCAGCTGGGCGAGATCGGAGTCGTCGAGGGCGAAGCCGAACACGTCGAGGTTCTCCGCGATCCGCGCCGGGGTCACCGACTTCGGGATCACCACGTTGCCCAGCTGCAGGTGCCAGCGCAGCACCACCTGGGCGGGGGTCCGGCCGTGCTTGGCCGCGAGGGCGCGAACGGCCGGGTCGCGCGAGCAGTTCGCCGCCCTGCGCGAGCGGGCTCCACGCCTCCGTGACGATGCCGTGCCGGGCGTTGGCGGCGCGCAGCTCGGCCTGTGCCAGGAACGGGTGCAGCTCGACCTGGTTCACGGCCGGCACGGCACCGCCGGTTCGGCGAGATCCGGTCCAGGTGCGCGGGCTGGAAGTTGGACACGCCGATCGCCCGGACCCGCCCGTCCGCGGCAGCTTCTCCAGCGCGCGCCAGGAATCCAGGTAAAGGTCGCGGCGCGGGCGTGGGCCAGTGGATCAGGTACAGGTCGAGGGTGTCGAGGCCGAGCAGTGCCAGGCTCCGGTCGAACGCGGCCAGAGTTTGGTCGTAGCCCTGGTCGGCGTTCCACAGCTTGGTGGTGACGAACAGGTCTTCCCGTGCGATGCCGGAGTTGGCCAGGGCCTTGCCGACGCCGGCCTCGTTGCCGTACGCGGCGGCGGTGTCGATGCTGCGATAGCCGGCCGTCGAGTGCGGCGGTGACGGCCGCGGTGGTCTGGTCGTCGGGACCTGGAAGACGCCGAAGCCGAGCTGGGGCATCGTCGACGCCGTTGTTCAGCGTGATGGTGGCAACCATGTCGTGCTCCTTGGGTCTGGGTGATCAGGCGTGGGTGCGGGCGGGCAGCGGTGGCGGGGCGTTCCGGCGGTGGAGCGGCCCGGACCCGACGCCACCTCGCGAGTAGGCTTGTGTCCAGCGGTTACCAGCGTCCGCGATAGTTGCACACGCTGACTATTGCATGAGCGCCATGTTGCCTCACGTGGCCGGAGCCCGCAAGGTGGCCGCCGTCACGGTGCGATTCGGAGGAGGAGCTGTGGGAGTAGCGGATGACGCCGTCGAGGCGCGGGCGCAGGGCTGGCGCACGCTCGCCGCACTGCACGCCCGGATCGAGGACGAGTTGGAACGCGCGCTGCAACGGGGACACGAGCTGTCCGTCAGCGAGTACAGCGTGCTCGATGTGCTGGCCCGGCAGGACGACTACCACCTGCGGATGAACCAGCTGTCGAACGCGGTGGTGCTGAGCCAGTCGGCGACCACCCGGCTGGTGAACCGGCTCGAGGACCGCGGCCTGCTGCAGCGTTACCTGTGCCCGACCGACCGCCGGGGCATCTACACCGAGGTCACCGAGGCGGGCCGCGCGCTGCTCGCACAAGCCCGGCCGACGCACGACGCCACGCTCAGCGTGGCCCTGGAGCGCGCCGGCGAGCTTCCGGAGTTGGCGCCGCTGGTCGAGGCCTTGGCCCGGCTGGCCCTGCCGGCCTGAACCCCAGCGGGCCCTGAGCAGCCCGGCAGGGGCCAGCGGTGCTGGCCCCTGCCGAGCGGCGATCAGGAGGTCGTGACCAGCGTCTTCGGCTCGACTGGCGGCGGCTCGGCCGCGACCCGGAGGCTCTCGCCCTCGATGTCGACGTTCGGCGTGATCCGGTCGAGCCAGTGCGGGAAGGCCCAGGCCCGGTCGCCCAGCAGCGTGAGGATCGCGGGAACCAGCGTCATCCGGACCACGAAAGCGTCGATCAGCACGCCGATCGTCAGGCCGAAGCCGATCGCCTTGATGGTCGGGTCATGGATCAGCACGAAGCCGGCGAACACCGACGCCATGATCAGGGCGGCCGCGGTGACCACCCGAGCGCCATGCCCGACGCCCTCGATGGTGGCCTGGGTCGCGTCCCGTCCGTGCACGAACTCCTCGCGCACCCGGGAGACGATGAAGACCTCGTAGTCCATCGCGAGTCCGAACAGGATGCCCATCATGATAATCGGCAGGAAGCTGACCAGTGGTCCGGCCGCGTCGACCCCGAGCAAGCTCGCGGCCCAGCCCCACTGGAAGACCGCGATGGTGATGCCGAAGGTCGCGCCGAGCGTGAGCAGGAAGCCGAGCGTCGCCTTCAACGGCACCAGGATCGAGCGGAACGCCAGCAGCAGGAGCAGGAACGACAGTCCGATCACGACCACCAGGTAGAGCGGCAGCGCGTCGGTCAGCTTCTGCGACACGTCGACGCCGACCGCGGTGTTGCCGGTCACGGCCACCGACGAGCCGCCGGTCGCCAGCGGGCGCACCGCCGACCGCAGGGTGTCCACCAGCGCCGCGGTCTCGGTACTCGGAGGGACCGCTGGCCGGGATCACGGTCACCAGCCGGGTGGTGCCGGTGGCGCTGGCCGGACCCGGCTGGACGGCGACGACGTCCTTGAGCCCCTTGGCGGCGGCGCTGACCTGGTCGGCCAGCGCGCCGGCGGAGGCGGCGTCGTCGCTCTTCACCACGACGACCAGCGGGCCGTTGGAACCGGGCCCGAACGCCGCGGCGGACAGGTCGTAGGCGATCCGCTGGTGCGATCCCGCCGCGGCGGTCCGGCCGTCCGGCAGCGCGAGTTGCATGTCCAGTACCGGGATCGACAGCACACCGAGACCGAGGACGCCGGCGATGACGACCGGGACGCGGAAGCGCGTCACCCAGCGGGCCCACCGGAACCCGAAGCCCTCGACCGGTTCGCGGACCGGAGCCGTCGCCTGGCGGGCCTTGCGCGGCAGGATCCGCGCGCCGACGAAGCCCAGCATCGCGGGCACCAGGGTGAGCGCGATCAGCACGGCGGTGAGCACGGTGCCGGCCGCGGCCAGGCCCATCGCGGTCAGGAACGGGACGCCGACCAGGCTGAGCCCGGCGAGTGCGATGACGACCGTCGCCCCGGCGAACAGCACGGCCGAGCCCGCGGTGGCGGTGGCCCTGGCGACGGATTCCTCCTCGTCCAGTCCGTCCGCCAGCTGCGACCGGTGACGTGAGCTGATGAAGAGCGCGTAGTCGATGCCCACCGCGAGGCCGAGCATCAGCGCCAGGATCGGTGCCGTCGAGGAGACGTCGGCGACGCGACGTGACCAGGAACAGCCCGGCCATCCCCGCGACGACGCCGATCAGCGCCGTGAGCAGGGTCATCCCGGCGGCGACCAGCGAACCGAACGTCACGACCAGCACCACCGCGGCGACGGCGACACCGATGATCTCGGTCGGGCCGATCTCCGGCGGGGCCGCCGACGACCGTGCCGCCCGGCACCACCCGCAAGCCACCGCCGAACCCGCCTGGTCGAGCCGGTCGAAGGCGTCCTTGGTCTCGGTGGACAGCTGGTCGGCCGGCTTGCTGAACTGCACGCTGATCAGGCCGGTGCCGCCATCGGGGCTGATCGCCTTGCTGGTGAACGGATCCACCACGCCGGCGAGTTCGGGCAGCTGCTTGGCCGCGGCGACGGCGGCCAGCACGGCCGGCTTCATCGTCGGGCTGGTCAGGGTCTGCCCGGCCGGCGCCTTCACGACCACGTTGGCCGAGGCGCCGCTGGCGGCGGGGATGTCCTTCTGTAACGCGTCCAGGGCTCGCTGCGACTCGGTGCCGGGGATCGAGAAGGTGTTCGTGGTCTGCCCGCCGAGCGTCACGGCGCCGACGCCGAGCGCGATCACCAGCACCGCCCAGACCGCGGCGACCAGCCGGCGTCGCTGATACGAGAACCGGCCGAGCCGGTAGAGGAGGTTGGCCATTCCAGGTGCCGTCCGTTCGGAGAGTGGGATGAACAGAGCGAGGTCAGGGCGTGATCAGGAGCCGGCGCATCGCGGTGACGGCCAGGTCGCGCAGTTCTTCGTCGGCGCGCTGGACCGGGGCGCGGCATTCGCCGAGCAGCCCCTGGATCGCGTATCCGGCCAAGGCGATCTCGCCCGGGTCGTCGGTGCCGGCGAGCAGCCTGGTCAGCGCCGTGCCGACCTCGACCATGCCGTGGAACTCGGGCAGCTGATCCATCGTCGGCACCACGTCGTTCAGCACGTCGAGCAGACCGCGGAACCGGACCGCGAGTTCGGTGAAATCAGTGATGAGCCGGGCCTGAGCCTCGGCCGGCGGTAGCTGGGCCGCCTCGGCCACGAGGTCGGCGACGAGTTTGGCCGCCGGCTCCAGCACGGCGGCGGCGACGGCGGGCTTGCCGTTGAAGTGGTAGAGCACGGTGGCTTTCGAGCAGCCGACCGCGGTGGCGATGTCCTGCAACGAGGTGGCGGTGTAACCCTTCTCGGTGAACAGCTCCATCGCCCGCCGCAGGATCTCCTGCCGGGTGCGCTCGCGAAGAGGTGTGGTCGCCATGCCCTTCATCTTCCTGACCGATCGGCCAGTTTTCAACCGATCGGTCAGTGGCGCGCGTCACCTGCTTATCGACGGCCTGCTCGCCCGAGCCTGGTGGACAGCTCGGCGGCTCTGTGACGCCGTGTCGCCGCGGCCACCTCTGCCGGACCGAACCAATGGGCGCCCACTGACCTTCGGTATTGCTGAATTACGCAAGACGATCGCATTATCGGGAGATATCTGTCACTCGGGGCCATCAGCCTCTCGTCGGCCTTGATGTCAACCAATACGGTGTGCGCGCACGGTGCGAGGCGCTGACGGAGCTCTCGCGGCGTGCCCGCAATCGCAGAAACATTCTGGCGCCGGTGACGGCGCACGTATCGCCATGTCGCGAGCGAAGCACAGAGAAAGAGGATGTTGATGGCAAGGACGAGGTATGCGGTCCGCGGGTTAGCGGTCGTGGGTTTGGCCGTGTTGGCGGCTGGGCTGGCGATGCCCGCGGTGGCGGCGCCGGGCGCGGGGGCCCGGACGGCGGCTTCGGCGCTGGCGAAGGCGGCGGCGCAGGCCGCGGAGCTGCCGGAGGCTGATGGGGACGAGAAGGCTAGGGCGTTGGCGGCGGTCGGGATCGTCGCTGATGGTGAGTGGATCGTTCTGCCGGACCGGAGTTTCGTGAGCCGGTTGTTGACGGACGGCAAGTCGGCGCCGTTGCTGGAGGTGCGGGCTGCGGCGCGCGCTGCGCTGGACGCCGAGGGTACGGACGCGGCGACGCTGTTCATTCGTTCGGAGATTTTCGTCGCGGTGGAGAAGGACGAGTCCCGGATCCGGCAGGAGCAGCTGGCGAAGCAGCAGTCCCGGGAGGCGAAGCAGCGGGCGCTGGCGTACCTGGAGATCCCGGCCACACCGGAACTCCTCGACCTACCGGATGACCAGTTCATCCGCCGGGTCGGCACGCTCGTGACCTGGGACTGGGGCACCCGGGTGCAGGCCGGCGTGAACACCGCGCTGCGCGGCGAGGCGCCGGCATGGAAGGCGTTCATCGAGACCGGCGTGATCACCGCGCACCGGGCCGACGTGGAGGCCTTCATCCAGGCCCAGCACGACAAGACCGAGGCGGAGAAGGAGGCGCTGCGGCAGAAGGACCTCAAGCGCCGCGCCGCCTCCGTGGTCGCGTGGGTGCCTGCTGAGGGTGAGCTCGCGCTCGCGAGTGACAACTTCATTCGCAAGATCGAGGAGAAGGCGGTCGCCGGCTCCGAGGTCGCTCTCGCGGCCCTCGCCGCGTTGCGTTCGCCGGAACCGGCCGTGTGGGCGGCGTTCCTCGAGACCGGGGTGCATGCCGCGAGCGCGCGGGACAAGCAGATCGCGCTGGACAAGAAGGCCGCGGCGGACCGCAAGGTCGTCCTGGAGATTCAGACCAAGGCGACGAACAGCCTGATGCACCCGGCCCTGGCGGCCGCCGCGGCCGCGGCGCTGGCCGGCACGCCGGCCGATGTGGACCGGTTCCTCGTCACCGGCCAGTACGAGGCGGTGACCCAGTCGATCGGCACCACCACTCCGAAGCGCAACGGCTGGTGGGTGCGGAGCGCGGCCGGTGACGCGGGCCTGATCTCGGGCGATTCCGCCGGGGCGCCGCCCGCACCGATCGCGAACGCGACGTGGAAGGTCGTCGATGGCCTCGCCGACGAGAGCTGCCACTCGCTGGAGTCCACCGAGAACCCCGGCCACTACCTGCGGCCGGCCGGCTTCCGGGTCCAGCTGCAGCCGAGCGACGGCAGCACCGAGTTCAAGAACGCCGCGACCTGGTGCGCCAAGAAGGGGCTGACCGGTTCCGGCGTCTCGCTGGAGTCCAAGTCCCAGCCCGGCCGGTACCTGCGCCACCTCGAAACCGAGCTGTGGATCGCCAACAACAGCAACCAGAACGCCTTCGACCGGTCCTGCGGTTACAAGGAGAACGCCTCCTGGACCATCGGCGCGCCCAACCCGGTAACCGGTCCGAAGCCGGCGGCAGGCAAGGACCCCTGCTCTGACCTGGCGACGTTCGGCAACGTCAAGGGCGTGAACGGATTCTGTGTCGACGTTCGGGATGGTCGCACCGAGGATCACTCGGCGGTTCAGATCGCCGACTGCCTCGCCCGCACCGATCTCCGAGCGTCCCGGCAACTGGTCACCGCGACCAGTGACGGATCGCTCCGCGTCCTGGGCAAGTGCCTGGACATGAACGGGGCGATCTCCGACTTCGGCTCGCAGCTTGTCCAGCTGTACACGTGCAACGGTACGAACCCGCAGAAGTGGGAAGCACGTCCGGACGGGTCGATCGTGACCGCGCACAACGGGTACTGCCTCGATGGCACCTTCGGTAAGGCCGGTAGCCCGATCACCACCTTCCAGTGCCACGACGGCGGCAACCAGCGGTGGACACTCCCCACGGAGCCGGCCCGATTCGGCCACACCGTCGGGGTGAACGGGTTGTGTGTCGACGTCCGGGACGGCCGCACCGAGGACCACACGGCGGTTCAGATCGCCGACTGCCTCGCCCGCACCGATCCCCGAGCGTCCCGGCAGCTGATCACCCTCAGCAGCGATGGGGGGCTTCGCGTCCTGGGCAAGTGCCTGGACATGAACGGGGCGATCTCCGACTTCGGCTCGCAGCTTGTCCAGCTGTACACGTGCAACGGTACGAACCCGCAGAAGTGGGAAGCCCGCGCGGACGGGGCGATCGTGACCGCGCACAACGGAAATTGCCTCGATGGCACCTTCGGTAGGGTCGGTAGCCCGATCACCACCTTCCCGTGCCACGACGGCGGCAACCAGAGGTGGGCACTGCACACCCGCCCCTGAGATCACACGCGGCAGCTTCGCGGTCTTGGCCGCGAAGCTGCCGCGGGCCGGTTCCTGAGCCGGCACGAGCCAACGGGCGCCGCTGGCCGGCGGAGTTGCCGAAATGCGCAAGTGAGTCACGGTAAACGGGAGATATCCGTCGCTGGGTCTCAGCAGCCTCTCGTCGGCCTTGATGCCACCAAATACGGTGTGGACGCACGGGTGCGAGGCGCCGATGCAGCGCTCGCGGCGTGCCCGCAATCGCACGGACCTTGCGCGTCGGTGACGACGCGGGTTCGCCCTGCGGTCCGGTCTTCACCGGGGCGGCCGCGGCATCTCCTTCGAGCTGCCGAGCATCGGAACAGATTTGAATTTGCGTCCGCGATGAACACGTCGTGGACGGAGCACAGAGCGAGATGAGGAAGTCTGCATGGCAAGGACGAGGTATGCGGTCCGCGGGTTAGCGGTCGTTGGTGCGGTCACGTTGGTGGTCGGGCTGGCGATGCCCGCGGTGGCGGCGCCGGGCGCGGGGGTCCGGGCGGCGCAGGCTGCGGCGGCAGATGAGCTGCCGGAGGCCACGGGTGAGGAGAAGGAGAAGGCTCTCGCCGCGATCGGGGTTCTGCCGGACGGTGAGTGGCTGATCCTGCCGGACCGGAGTTTCGTGAGCCGGCTGCTGACGGATGCGAAGTCGGCTCCGTTGCTCGAGGTTCGGGCCGCGGCGCGCGCTGCGCTGGACGTCGAGGGCGCCGAGGCTGCGGTGTTGTTCATCCGTTCGGAGATCTTCGTCGCGGTGGAGAAGGACGAGTCGCGGATCCGGCAGGAGCAGCTGGCGAAGCAGCAGTCGCGGGAGGCCAAGCAGCGGGCGCTGGCCTATCTGGAGCTGGCCGCGCCGGCGGAGCTGCTGGAGCTGCCGGATGACCAGTTCATTCGCCGCATCGGCGCGCTGATGACCCAGCCGTGGTCCACGCGCGTGCAGGCCGGGGTGAACACCGCGCTTCGCGGTGACGCTCCGGTGTGGAAGGCGTTCATCGAGACCGGCGTGATCGCGGCACACCGTGCCGACGTCGAGGCCGACATCCAGGCTCAGAAGGACAAGACCGAGGCGGAGAAGGAGGCGCTGCGGCAGCAGGACATCAAGCGCCGGGCCGCCTCCGTCGTGGCGTGGGCACCGTCAGCGGGTGAGCTGACCCTGTCCAGCGACAACTTCATTCGCAAGATCGAGGAGAAGGCGGTCGCCGGTTCTGAGGTCGCTGCGGCGGCCTTGGCCGCGCTGCGTTCGCCGGAGCCGACGGTGTGGGCGGCGTTCCTGGAGACCGGCGTGCATGCCGCGAGCACGCGGGACAAGCAGATCGCGCTGGACAAGAAGGCCGCGGCGGACCGCAAGCTCGCCTCGGAGATCAAGGCCAAGGCCGACAAGAGCCTGGTACACCCCGCGCTGTCGGCGGCGGCGGCCAAGGCGTTGGCCGGCACGCCGATCGAGGTCGACCTGTTCCTGCGGGTCGGCCAGTTCAATGCGCTCACCCAGTCGCTGCGGACCACGAGCCCGAACCGCAAGGGCTGGTGGGTCCAGAGCGAGCCGGGCGACGCGACGGTGAACCACCCGGACCCGGGTACGGCCGCATCTGTGCCGGTGGCGAACGCGACCTGGAACATCGTCGACGGTCTCGCCGACGACAGCTGCCACTCGCTGGAGTCCACCGACCACCCCGGCCACTACCTGCGGCCGATCTCGCTCCGCGTGCAGCTGGTGCCGAGCGATGGCAGCACCGAGTTCAAGAACGCCGCCACCTGGTGCGCGAAGAAGGGCCTGGGCGGCGCCGGCGTCTCGCTGGAGTCCAAGTCCCAGCCCGGTCGGTACCTGCGCCACCTCGGCACCGAGCTGTGGGTCGCCAACGACACCGGCGAGCACCCGTTCGACCGTGCCTGCGCCTACCAGGGCAACGCGACCTGGTCGGTGGACGCGCCGGACCCGAAGGCCACCAAGCGCCCTGACGCGGTTCGCGCGGAGTGCGTGGCCGAGTGCAAGCCGGCGGTGTCGACGTTCGTGGTCCGCAACGACGGCCGGCTGCGCATGTACCAGCACGCCGATCCGTTGAACGGCACGTTCAGCTGGGTCGACAACGCTGGCAAGGAGATCGGCCAGGGCTGGCTCGG
Organism: uncultured Actinomycetota bacterium; assembly: GCA_963746095.1. Lineage (GTDB taxonomy): Bacteria > Actinomycetota > Actinomycetes > Mycobacteriales > Cryptosporangiaceae > CAVVAL01. The sequence goes on from CAVVAL010000003.1 coordinate 21,886, forward strand.
CGCCCGCACCGTGGCCGGCCCGGACGGCGTCGTGTACGCCGCGGTGGACAACGGCCAACTGCGCCGGCTCCGGTGGAACGGCTCCGACTGGGACATCACGAACGGTTCCCAGTACAAGATCATCGACACCGGCTGGGAGCGCTACGCCACCGCCGAGTACCGCAACCGCATCACCGTCGACACCAAGGGCGACATCTACACGGTCGAGTCCGACGGGCGGCTGCACTGGCGCTCGTACAAGACGGCCGGCGACGGCTCGTGGGAGCACCGGACCCTGACCGGCGACTGGTCGAAGTACGACCTCATCGTCGGCGCCGGCGTCGGCGTGATCTACGCGCGCACCCCGGCCGGAGCGCTGTTCCGGTACGAGTACGACGCGGTGAACAACCAGTGGGCCCAGCAGGCCAAGCCCGCCGGCCTGGGCTGGCAGATGTTCAACACGATGTTCTCCGTCGGCGCGGACATCCTGTACGGCGCGCACGCCGGCAACGGCGGAGAGCTGCTCTGGTACCGCTACCTGCCGGCCACCGAGACCTGGGTGGCCAGCGGGCGAGACGTCGGCAAGTTGGTCGGCACCGGTTGGCACGGCGAATACAACCTGACCGCCGCGCCGGACGGCTGCAAGCTGAACTGACCAGGTAAGGCTCGGATTGGCCCGGCATCGTCACAGGTGCCGGGCCACTTCCGTGCGGAATTCGCATTCGCTTGAACAAGGGAGATCAGTAGTGGCATCGAGCAGCACGAGACGAGCGCCCCGATTCGGCGCGCTGGTAGCGATCGGCGCGGCGGCGGCGATCATGGGAACAGCGATGCCGGCGGTGGCGGCGCCGGGTGCGGAGGCCCGGACGGCGCTGTCGGCGCAGGCGGCGGATCTGCCGGAGGCGATGGGGCCGGAGAAGGCGAGGGCTCTGGCGGCGATCGGGATCGTCGCTGATGGCGAGTGGATCATTCTGCCGGACCGGAGTTTCGTGAGCCGGTTGTTGACGGACGCGAAGTCGGCGCCGTTGACCGAGGTGCGGGCGGCCGCGCAGGCGGCGTTGAACGTCGAGGGCACGGAGGCGGCGACGCTGTTCATCCGGTCGGAGATCTTCGTCGCGGTGGAGAAGGACGAGTCGCGGATCCGGCAGGAGCAGTTGGAGAAGCAGCAGTCCCGCGAGGCGAAGCAGCGGGCGTTGGCGTATCTGGAGATCCCGGCCGCGCCGCGGAGTTGCTGGAGCTGCCGGATGACCAGTTCATCCGCCGGCTCGGCACGCTGGTGACCAAGCCGTGGGCCACGCGCGTGCAGGCCGGGGTGAACACCGCGCTGCGGGGCGAGGCGCCGGAGTGGAAGGCGTTCATCGAGACCGGAGTGATCGCCGCGTACCGCGCCGATGTGGAGGCCTTATCCAGGCTCAGCAGGACAAGACCGAGGCGGAGAAGGAGGCGCTGCGGCAGCAGGACATCAAGCGCCGCGCCGCCTCCGTGGTCGCCTGGGTGCCTACCGAGGGTGAACTCGCGCTCGTCGAGTGACAACTTCATCCGCAGGATCAAGGAGCGGGCCGGTCGCCGGCTCCGAGGTCGACGGGGCGGCACTCGCCGCGATACTCGCTCGGACCCGGCGGTGTGGGCGGCGTTCATCGAGACCGGCATGCTACGCCGCGGACGCGCGGGACAAGCAGATCGCCCTGGACAAGGAGATCGCGGCGGACCGCAAGCTGGCCCTGGAGATCCAGACCAAGGCCGAGAAGACGCTGGTCCGGCCCGCCCTGGTCGCGGCGGCGAAGGCGGCCCTGGCCGGGTACCCCGGCCGACGTCGCCCTGTTCCTGCGCACCGGCCAGTACGAGGCGCTCACCCAGTCACTGCGCACCACGACAGCGAAGAACAAGGGCTGGTGGGTGCAGAGCGCCGGCGGCGACGCGGCGGTCGCCCACCCGAACCCGGTCGGCAACGTGCCGGCACCGGTCGCGGACGCCACCTGGAAGGTCGTCGACGGCCTCGCCACAGCCGAGGGCAACTGCTTCTCGTTCGAGTCGGCCGACCGTCCCGGCCACTACCTGCGGCCGACCGGAATCCGCGTCCAGCTGCTGCCGAGCGACGGCGGCACCGAGTTCAAGAACGCGGCGACCTGGTGCGCCACGAAGGGGCTGACCGGCTCCGGCGTCTCGCTGGAGTCCAAGTCCCAGCCCGGCCGGTACCTGCGCCACCTCGGCACCGAGCTGTGGGCGGCGAACAAGAGCAACGACAACCGGTACGACCGCTCCTGCTGCGTTCAACGAGAACGCCAGCTGGCAGGTGGACGGGCCCGACCCGAAGGCGGACACCCCGTCCTCGCTCCAGGCCGAATGCCAGCCGACGAACGTCACCGCCGGCGCCGACAGGCACGGCAACCTGCAGGTGGCCGCGATCGTGAACGAGCGGATCTACCACCGGATCCGGTACACGAACGGCTCCTGGAGCAACTGGGCAGGGCTGGACGAGCTGGGCGCCGCCACGTCGGTGGCCGGCACGATCGACCAGGCCAACGCGGTCCTGCACCTGACGCCGTCATGGGCGGGAAGGCGTACCACCGGATCCGCAACACCAACGGCAGCTGGACCGACTGGGGCGGCCTGTCCCTCGGCTCCGGCGACGTCACCAGCATCACGGCCGCCGCGGACAAGAACGGCAACCTGCAGGTGTCGGCGATCGCCGGCGGCCAGGTGTACCACCGCATCCGGTACACGAACGGTACGTGGTCGGCGTGGGGCGGACTGGACGAGCGCGGCACGCCGACGTCGGTAGGCGCCTCGATCGACGACGCCGGCAACGTGATGCACCTGACCGCGGTCTTCGACGGTCAGGTCTACCACCGGATCCGCAACACGAACGGCAGCTGGACCAACTGGGGCAGCCTGGCGCTCTCGTCCGGCGGCTTCACCAGCGTCACGGCCGCCGCCGACAAGGCCGGGAACCTACAGGTGGCGGGCGTCGGCCAAGGGCCAGGTGTACCACCGCATCCGGTACACGAACGGGACCTGGTCCCCGTGGGCCCGGCTGGAAGACCCGGGCACCGCCACCTCGGTGGGCGCCTCGGTCGACGACGCGGCCAACGTGCTGCACCTGACGGCCACCATCGGTGCGCAGACCTACCACCGGGTCCGCAACACCGGCGGCAGCTGGACCAACTGGGGCAGCCTGCACACCGAGGTGCTCGGCTAGCACCGGAAACGACGCTCCCAGGCAGTGCACGTTGGCGCTGCCTGGGAGCGTCGTCGGCGCCTGACGGGCCGAAGCGACCCTAGGACGCGCAGACGGCGATGGCCGTGACGCTCCAGTTCAGGCTGTTGCCGGCCAACTCCCGCGCCGCGGCCGTGACCGAGTTGGCGCTCGGGTGCAGCACCCTGATCGCGGCGTCGCCGGTGCCGCCGGTGATCGCGTACAGGGCCGAGTGGGTGCTGTGGCCGGCGGCGCAGGTGGCCGTCGCGTGCTTCTGCGTGGTGGCGTCCCACGCCGACGTCCCCGTGACGATCGAGAGTCCCGGCACGGGATTCACGCAGACGGCGTAGGAAGTCAGGCTCCAGGTGCCGCGGTAACCGTCGGCGTCCTCGTGGCCGTTGATCGTCGCCTTGGCACCGACCGCGAGATCGGTACGCACCGCACGCAGCGCCACCTGACCGGCCGGGTTGTTCACGCGTCCGCCGGCTCCGAGTAGCCGCTTGCCCTGCGGGCAGGCCACGGTGTGCTGCTGCGACGTGGTGGACGAGGCCGTGTTCGTCGCGGCGATGATCTGCAGTCCTCGGCTCGGCTTCGCGCAGACCGCGAACGACCGCAGCCACCAGCCGCCGGTGTATCCGTCGTCGGGTTGCATCGCCGCGACGTCGAACCGATCTCCGCTGGCGATGCTCACGGGCACCATCGCGGTGACGAACGCCTTGCTGTCCGGGTCGGCGTCGTCGACGATCCCGCCGCCACCGATCACGCGCTTACCGGCTGGGCAGGCCACCGAGATCGACTTCGCCGCGGCGGAGGAGGACGAGGTGACCGCCGAGACGATGGTGAGGCCGGACACCGCGCTCGCCGGTGCGGCGGCCACGAGCAACGCGGTCGCCGCGGTGATCGCGACGGTAACGACGGTGGTGAGTCGTCGGGTCTTGCTGATGATCATGCGTTCCCCTTGTCGTGTGCACCGGGACTCCGGGGCATCGCAAGAGGGTGGCAGATGGCGTGACCGCGTGACCGTCCACCGAGGAATCCGGCCCGAAGAGGCAGACCGGCGGAGGTCAGGTAGCAGTTGCGGTTCAATTCCGCACTGGGAGGGCGGAATTGAACCGCAACGAGCTGGTCAGGGCCGAACCGCTGGTGCCGGTGACCTTCCAGAGCCGGCCGGGTCAAGGCCGGGTGATCTGGTGGGCCAGGTCGGCCACCGCGTCGATCAGTTGGTCACCGTCGAGAAGGACCCGGTCGTTGTGGTCGGCGCCGGCCACCACCACGGTCCGGGTCGGGCCGGCGGCCGCCTCGGCCACGGCACGGCTCTGTGCGGGCGGGACGATCGAGTCCGCGGTGCCGTAGACGACAGTGGTGGGCACATCGACCCGGCGCAACCGCTCGGTGACCTGATGGCGGTCCCGCAGCACGGCCCGGACCGGGAGGTACGGGTAGTGCACCCGGCCCACGGCCGCGAGGTCGGTGAACGGGGAGCGAAGCACCAACCCGGCGGGCGGGTGCTCGGCGGCGAGCTCGGCCACGACCGCGCCGCCGAGGCTCTCCCCGAGGTACAACAGTCGGCCCTCGGGTACCCCGGCGACGTCGAGGAGGTACTGCGGGCGGCGCGCGCGTCCCGGGCCAGCCCGTCCTCGCTGGGGCTGCCCGGGTTGCCGCCGTAGCCGCGGTACTCCAGCAGCAACACGCCGAGACCGCGGGCGCCGAGCGCGGACGCGAGCGAGGCGCGGCCGGCGATGTCGCCGCCGTTGCCGTGCGCGACCAGCACGGTCGCGGCACCCGCACGGGCCGGTAGGTGCCAGGCGGTCAGCGTCAGTCCGTCGGCGGTGCGCAGCTGGACGTCCCGCGCGCCGTCGATCGCCTGCGCCGCGGGCGGCAGCGGGCCGGTGGCGGGCAGGTAGATCAGCCGCCGCTGCAACGACCACAGCAGCGTCACGGCGAGTACCAGCAGGACGAGCAGAACCGCGACCGCACGCGCCCACCTTCCGATCGGCCGACCCACACCGTCAGCTTCCTCGATCCGCACCGTGGCCGCCAGCGCGGTTGATTCGGTCGCGGCCGGAGATCAGGCGCCGGAGCTCGGGGGCTTGCCAGCGTGATGCTGTGCGGGGACCGTGGGGGTCCGCCTCGCCCCCAGGAGCAGCTGTGGCTCGGTTCGCCCTTCGTCTGAAGCTCGGCCGCCCGGATCTGGACGACTTCGCCGACCGGTTCGACGTCCCGCCGGCTGCGGGGACCTTCGGCGTGACGTTCCTCGGCGTCTCCAGCCTGCTCTTCGACGACGGCGAGTCGGCGGTCCTGACCGACGGCTTCTTCTCCCGGCCGTCTCTGATCCAGGTCGCCTTCGGCAAGGTCGCACCCGATGCCGCGCGCATCGGTGCCGCGCTCACCCGGCTCGGATTCGGCGACGAGGGACGCCGGCTGGACGCGGTCGTCCCGGTGCACACCCACTTCGACCACGCCATGGACTCCGCGGTCGTGGCCCGCCGCGCCGGCGCGGTGCTCGTCGGCGGCGAGTCCGCGGCGAACGTCGGTCGAGGCGCCGGGCTCACCGACGACCGCATCCACGTCGTCACCCCCGAGGAGCCGAGGTCGTACGGCGCCTTCACGCTCACCCTGATCAAGTCGGAACACTGCCCGCCCGACCGCTTTCCGGGCGCCATCACCGAGCCGGTCGTGCCGCCGGTCAAGGCCGCGGCCTACAAATGCGGTGAGGCGTGGTCCGTCCTGGTCGAACACACCAGCGGCCGGGTGGCGCTGGTTCAGGGCAGCGCCGGCTCCGTGCCCGGTGCGCTCGATGGTCGCGCGCGCGGCCGTGGCCTACCTCGGCGTCGGCCAGCTCGGCTTGCAGGACGAGCACTACCTCCGGGACTACTGGGCCCAGACCGTGCAGGCGGTCGGCGCCCGTCGCGTGGTCCTGACCCATTGGGACGACTTCTTCCGCCCCTTGGACCAGCCGCTCCGCGCGCTGCCGTTCGCCGGCGACGATCTCAACGCCACCCTCGACGTTCTCGGCCGGCTCGCCGCCGAACAGAACGTCGCCCTGCACTTTCCGACGGTCTGGCGCCGCGAAGATCCGTGGGCGGGGCGATTACGGCCGCTCGCTGAGGAGGTCGACGCGGCGTTGGGCGAGGCTGGCGAGTTGGGTGGCGATGTCGTCGTTCCGGGCGACGAGCCGGGTGTCAACGGCGGCCAGGTCACCACGGAGCGCGCCGACCCGCTGCGGAGCCTCCTGTCAACCAGTCAGTCCTCCGGCTACGTCCAACCTCAGGGCGGGCCCGGTACTGCTTTCCCGGCTCGCGCGAAGGAATGGTGCGCGGACGCGTTCGCGCGGTGTCCCATCCTGCTCCGGCCAGATTCACTGACCTTAAGGATCTCGATGAAATCGACCCTCGCGATCACCGCGACCATCGCCCTGCTGCTCGGACTGGCCGCGCCGCCGGGCAACGCCGCCGCGCCGCCAACCCGCGATGCCAAAGCCAAACCAGAAAGCGTCATCTGGGTGACGCTCGTCACCGGGGACCGGATCGCCGTCAGGGCGGGGCTGCCGGCGAGATCGAGCCTGCCCGGCGTGGCGGCCCGGTGTCGTTCTGCGGGAGACCGTGCGCGGCGACTCGTACGTCATCCCGGGCGACGCCGCCAAGCTGGTGAGTACCGGCGCGCTCGACCGCAGCTGTTCAACGTCACGGGGCTGGTCCGGCAGGGCCACGACGACGCAGCACCGCCGAGTTACCGCTGCTCGTCCAGTACGCCGACGCGAAGGCGCGCGCGGCGGCCCCGCCGGCGGCGCGCGCCGGGTCCGGACCTTGAACAGCGCGAACCTGGCGGTGCTGCGGGAGAGCAAGAAGGACGCGCCTCGCTTTTGGGCCTCGGTCAAGCGGCCGCGCAAGGCTGGCCGGCCGGCGTCCGAAGGCTCTGGCTCGACCGCAAGGTCAAGGCCAGCCTGGACAGAGCGTGCCACAGGTCGGCGCGCCGGCGGCGTGGCAGGCCGGGTTCACCGGCAAGGGCGTCACGGTGGCGGTCCTCGACACCGGCTACGACGCGACCACCCGGACCTCGCGGGCCGGGTGGTCGTCGCGAAGGACTTCACCCGGCCGGCTCGGTCGCGGAGGGAACGGCCACGGCACGCATGTGGCGTCGACGTGCTCGGTCGCTCCGGTCCGACCAAGTACCGAGGGGTGGCGCCTGACGCCAAGCTCGCGGTGGGCAAGGTGCTCGACGACGGGGGAGGCGGCGCGCGCCGGGATGATCGCCGGCATGGAGTGGGCGGCGGCCGAGGCCAAGGCCAAGGTCGTGAACCTGAGCCTGGGCGGCGATCCCAGCGACGGCACCGATCCGGTCTCGCTGGCGCTGAACCAGTTGAGCCGCCAGCACGGCACGCTGTTCGTGGTCGCCGCCGGCAACAGGGGCGCCGACCGGACGGTGAGCACGCCGGCCGCGGCAGACGAGGCGCTCGCGGTCGCCAGCGTCACCAAGTCCGACCAGCTGAGCCCGTTCTCCAGCCGCGGCCCTCGGTCGGCGACCACGCGGTGAAGCCCGAAATCGCCGCGCCGGGCAGTGACATCGTCGCGGCCCGCGCCGCAGGCACGAACCCGGCGAACCGGTCGGCGACCACCACGCACGGCTGTCCGGCACGTCGATGGCCACGCCGCACGTAGCCGGCGGCGCCGCGCTGCTGGCCCAGCAGCACCCGGACTGGACCGGCGCGCAACTCAAGACCGCGCTCACCGGCGCCGCGCACGAGCTGCCTGGCGTCGGCCCGGCCTCGGTGGGGGCCGGCCGCCTGGACCTGGCCCGGGTGACCACCCAACAGGTGCACGCGAGCACGACCAGCCTCAACGCGTTCTTCCCGTACACCACCGGAGCCCCGGCGCCGAAGCGCTTCCCGGTGACCTACCGGAACACCGGCACGACGCCGGTGGAGCTGACCTTCGACGTCGGTGCCCTACCGGCAGCCTTGGTGGAGCTGAGCGCGAACACGCTCGCCGTCCCAGCCGGCGGCGTGGCCACCGTGACCGTCACGGTGACCGGCCGCTTCGACCGCTCCGGCAGCCAGTTCGGCGTGCTGACCGCGACCGCGGCCGGCGGAGTGCGCCTGCGGACCCCGATCGGCGCCACCCAGGAACCGGAGTCCTACCACCTCACGATCCGCGCTCTCGACCGCGCCGGCAGCGCGCCCCACGGGCTCGGCTTCGGGACGGCCACCGTCATCAACGCGGACACCGGCGCGCGGACCTATGCCGGCGACGGTGACCGGCTGTGGCTTCCGGTCGGCCGCTACACGGTGCTCGGCGCGATCGGCACCCCGCGCGACGGACAGTCGCCGACTCTCTCCCTGGTGGATCAGCCGAACCTGCGACTGGGTTCGGACACCACCCTGACCCTCGACGCGCGCACAGCGAAGCGCGTCTCCCTCCAGCCTGACCAGCCGGCCGCGTGGGGCGGCAGCCTCACCGTTTCCCGGCAGGTGATTCCGGCGAATGGGAGCACGGGCCTCAGTGCCATCTGGTTCGCCGAGCAACTGGACGAGATGTACGCGGTGTCCGCACCGGGTGCCCGATCGGATGGCTACACGTTCGCCGCGTTCCGTACCGCGGTCGAGCCGGCGATCGACCTGACCGCCGAGTCACCGGAACGGTTCCCGGTCTTCGCCGAGTGGATCGTCGAGTCGCCGAAGCCGGATCTGAGCGGGCGCATCGGCGTGGTGAACGCCGGTCTGGGTACGCCGGCGGACCTGGCCAAGGTGGACGCGAAGGGGAAGCTTGTCCTGATCACGCTGTCCGACAGCGTCGACTTGCTCCAGGCAGTCCGCGACGTGGCGGCCGCTGGCGGCAAGGCGGTCATCGGGCTGATGGCCTCCCAGGAACCCGCGCCCGCGATGGCACGCATGACCGAGGAAACCGAGATCGCGCTGCCGCTGCTGTGGACCGCGGGTCCGAGTGGAGACCGGTTCGCGGCGTTGGCGGCCAAGCCGGGCGCGATGGCGCGGCTGACCACCAACTCGCGTCCGAAGCACCGGTACGAACTCGTGCTGCCGTCCCGGGGCTCGATGCCGACCGTGCTGGAACGCCGGTACGCGACGAAGGACCTGGCCGCCGTACGTGCCCGCTACTACAGCACCGGGGCGGATCAGCGCCTCAGAGCGCCGACCTTCTGGTTCGGCGGCAGCGGATTCGGGCCCATGCTGTACTCCCGGCTGACCGTGCCGGCGGAACGGACCGAATACTTCTCACCCGGCCAGTGGACGCTCGACTCGACCCCGCAGGGCTACGACGGGTCAGGCTTGCGATCCGACGTGCTGACCCTGCGGGCCGGGCAGCGGACGTCGTTGGACTGGAACAAGCCGGTGTACGCGCCCTCGTTCGCGCACGGGAAGACCGGCTACCTTCGCGGCCAGCACTGGGTCCAACGCACAGCCGGCAGCATCGACGTGGAGCTGCCGCTCTACGCCGACGCGGACGGGAACAGCCGGGGGCCCGGCGGTCCGGACGACGAAGGGACGCTGCGGCTCTACCGGGACGGCGACCTGGTCGGCTCGTCGGACAACGCCGGCTACGGCTCCTTCCAGATTCCGGCCGAGCGCGCGGCGTACAAGCTGACCGCGAACAACCGGCGCACGGCATCGTGGTGGCCGTTGGCGACCAGCACATCGGCCGAGTGGACGTTCGCCTCGGCGGCGGCGACCGGTGAGCCGACCGCGTTGCCGCTGCTGTACTTCGGCTTCGATCCCAAGGTCGATCTGACCGGTAAGGCGCCCGGCGGGAGGGCGTTCACGTTCCCGGTGACCGTCGGACGTCAGGCCGGCAGCGGCACACCCACCGTCCGCAGCCTCGCCGTCCAGGTGTCCTACGACGACGGCGCGACCTGGCGGCCGGCGACCGTCACCCGTTCCGGTACGAAGTGGACGGTTGGGGTGACCCATCCCGCCAGCGGTTTCGTGTCACTGCGCGCGCAGACCGCGGACACCGGCGGCAACACGGCCGCGCTCACCGTGGTCCGGGCCTACGCCCTGCGGTAGCCGTCACTTCACCGCCTTGGGCGACATCTTCTCGGCTATGACCGGGAAGATGTCGCCCAAAGCCGATTCCGAGGTCAGGTTCGGTGGCTGAGCAGATCGACGCGGCGTTGCGCGAGGCTGGCGAGTTGGGCGGCGATGTCGTCGTTCCGGGCGACGAGCCGGGCTTCCACGGCGGCCACAGCGCGGCGTTCGGTGGTGACCGATTCCTTGGCGCGGGAGATCTGATCGGCCACGGCCCAGTCGGTGAAGATGTTGTCGAACCAGACGTCGATGAAGCGGGTCATCCCGTCGAGCTCAAGCGACCGTGTCACCGCTCCGGCCTCGCCATCCACGTCGCGAAGCTCGCTCGCCAGCACCGCCAGTCGGGACTCGGCCTCGGCCGCCGCGCGGCGGGCGGAGTCGATCCGATCGTGCTTGACGGCGCTGCTGAGTGCTCCGCCGCCGAAGAACGTGTCGTAGGTGGACCAGCCGCTGGCACTCTCCAAGCGGTCCGCCACCTCGCCCAGCGCCCGGGCAGCGTCGCCGGCGGCGGCCAGTGCCTCAGCGACCTCCCGCTGCTCCGCGCGCAGGCGTCCGCGCGTCTCCGCGATCGACAGGACCTCCGCGGCGGCAGGGCCGCCGGTACCGGCGAGCCACTCCTCCTTCGCGGCGAGTGCCGCCTCCCAGTCGTCGCCGGCCGTGCGCAGCGCGGCCAACCGCGCGCGGAGCTCTACCTGGTCCCTGTCCAGCGCGCGGACCTGCGACTCCGCCTCGCGCAGCCGGTACGCCACGGCGTCGCGTTCGGCGCGCTCACGGTCGAGATCTTCCATCCGCGACCGCCGCAGCGCGGCCAGCACCCGGGAGAAGCTGAGGCCCTCCAGCCGCTGGACGTCCCGCTCCTCGGCGGCCAGGTCACCACCGAGCGCGCCGACCCGCTGCCGAGCCTGCTGGAGCTGGGTGGTCACCGCCGCCAGCTGCGAATTCACGCTCTGACGCTCACGCAACGCGCTGGCCGCCGCGGCAAGCCGCTCTTCGAGAACAGGATCACTCATGGCCTCACGATAGAGACGTCCAGCAACGTTGCCTGCCGTTGGGTGCACCGGAGTCGCTTACCGTGGCTCAGCAGCTTTCCTCGATGATCAGCATTGAACGGCGTTCATCATCGCGGAAATCGGCAGCGTCGAAGCTGGTGTGGTCGGTGGCGTCGTGGCGTAGCCGGCCGGTGACGTAGGGTCGCATGCGGTCCCAGAGCTCGGCGCGCTCAGCCGGCGGCACGATCCGTGGCTCGAGGCCGTAACAGAGCAGAACCGGGACCGAGGCGTCCAGCAACAGCCGCCTGATGTCGTTGCCGGCGATCGAGCTGCCCCGACGGATCCACCGGACGCCATCCGCATCGGTCCACGCGCGCTCGCGGATCGGCCGTGGCCAGGGGATCGGTTGACCGGGGCCTGGCTCAGCCGGTTGCGGCAGTTCGTTCGGGGAATCCCCGGCGGCCTGCCCACGATGCTTGTTCTTCGCCACCCGACGATTGTCGCCCAGATGGCCCAAGGCCGACGTCGGACCGAAATTCGCTTTCGCAGGGGCGGACCGTTCTCTACTGTCGCCACGGACCGAGGACCGACGAGAGAGGGGAGCTGGCCGTGCGCTACCGCGCCGCTGCGATCGTTTCCCCGTCGCTCTCCGAGGTGATTCTGGTGTCTTCGTTGGTAACCGATGCCGGCCGCGCGGCTGGCACCGGACGCCCCTGACGAATCGATTCGTCCGGGCAATTCGCGCTGTCCTTTGAGGATCAACGTGAAAGGCCAATGGCCATGCGTACCAACATCGATCAGCTCACGCGCGTCCGCAACCTGGGCATCCTGGCCCACGTGGATGCCGGCAAGACCACCGTCACCGAACGGATCCTGTACGTCACGGGCGCTACCTACAAACGTGGCGAGGTGCACGCCGGGACGACCGTCACCGACTTCGATCCGCAGGAGCGCGATCGCGGCATCACCATCTTCGCCGCGGCGGTGAGCTGCGACTGGGACGACCACCGGATCAACCTGATCGACACCCCGGGCCACATCGACTTCTCCGACGAGGTGGAGCGGTCGTTGCGTGTCCTGGACGGTGCGATCGCGGTGTTCGACGGGGTCGCGGGCGTGGAGCCGCAGAGCGAGACGGTGTGGCGGCAAGCCGACAGGTACGGCGTGCCGCGGATCGCGTTCGTCAACAAGCTCGACCGTGCCGGCGCGGACCTCGACACCGTGGTCGCGTCGATCCGGGAACGGCTGATGGTGACGCCGTTGGTGGTGCAGCTGCCGATCGGGACGGAGGACGGGTTCGTGGGCGTGGTCGACCTGGTTCGACTGCGATCGCTCGTCTGGACCGACGGCCGGCTGGAGGAAGGCCCCGTGCCGGAGGACCTGCGAGAGGAGGCCGACCGACGCCGTCGCGAGCTGGCGGAGACCGTGGCCGAACGGCACCCGGGCGCGCTGGAGGAGTTCCCGGCGATCTCGGCCGGGACGCTGACCAGCGCACTGCGTGACCTGACCCGCTCTGGTGAGGGCGTCGTGGTGCTGTGCGGCTCGGCCTACCGCGACCGCGGTATCGAGCCGTTGCTGGACGCGGTCGTCGCCTACCTGCCGTCGCCGCTCGACGTGGCGGACGCCGACCCGGCGGCGCCGTTCGCCGCGCTGGTGTTCAAGGTGAACGCGACCGCCACCGGACGGCTGACGTATGTCCGGGTGTACTCGGGAACGATCGACAAGGGAGGAACCGTGCTCGACGCCGGCGCCCGGCGCACCGAGCGGATCGGCCGCATCCTGCGGGTCCAGGCGGACCGGCACACCGAGGTCGACCGAGCGGTCGCCGGCGACATCGTCGCGATGGTCGGGCTGAAGGCCGCCCGTACCGGAGCCACGCTGTGCGCGCCCGGTACGGCGGTGCTGTTCGAGCCGCCGACGGTGGCGGCCCCGGTGGTCTCGGCTGCGGTCGAGGCGCGCCGCGGCACGGACGTCGGCAGGCTGGTCTCGGCGCTGGCCAGGTTGGTCGAGGAGGATCCCTCCTTGGCCGTCCGGACCGACGCCGAAACCGGTCAGACCGTGCTGTCGGGCCTGGGCGAACTGCACCTGGAGGTCGCGGTGGAGAAGATCCGCCGTGCCCACGACCTGGAGGTGACGGTCGGCCAGCCGCAGGTGTCCTACCGGGAGACGGTCGTCCGAGGGACGTCCGGCCTGATCTACCGGCACGTCAAGCAGGATGGCGGCGCCGGCCAGTACGCCCACGTCGTGCTCGACGTGGAGCCGCTGGCTGACGACTTCGAGTTCCGCTCGACGGTGGTCGGTGGGCGGGTGCCACGGGAGTACGTGCGGGCGGTCGAGGCCGGCTGCCGGGACGCGCTCGCCGATGGTCCGCTGGGCGGGCACCCGGTGACCGGTCTGCGGGTCACCCTGACCGACGGCGCCACGCATCCGAAGGACTCGTCGGAGCTGGCGTTCCGGACGGCCGGTCGCTACGCGCTGCGGGATGCCCTGCGGGCCAGCGTCATGGCGGTGCTGGAGCCGGTGGTCGAGGTCACGGTCACGGTGCCGGCGGACTCCGTCGGCGCGGTCCTGGGCGACCTGGCGGAACGGCGCGGCCAGATCGCGGGATCGGTGCCGCGGGCTGGCGTGGTCGTCGTCACGGCGACCGTGCCGCTGGCCGGCATGTTCGGCTACGCGACCCGGTTGCGGAGCCGGACCCAGGGCCGGGGCACGTTCAGCACCCGGCCCGCTGGCTACCGGCAGGCTGCTCGCTGACCAGCGGTGAGCAGGGGCTTCGCGCTTCGGAGCTCCTGCTCACCCCGGCGGGTCGCGGTTGGATCGCGCCCTCAGCAGGCGCGATCCAACCGCAGCCGGTTGTCTCAGTGCGCGACGACGACCCAGTTGCCGGTCGTCGGCAGGGCGGTCGCGGCACCATGCGGCCCGGCGGCGATGCCGCTGCTGCCTGCGCCGACGATCTGAACCACCCTCATCGAGTCGTCATCATCGTCGTCGTCATCGTCACCGTCGTCATCCCCGCCACCCATCGAGCAGGCGGCGGCCACGATGACGGCGAGAACGCCCGCCCCGATGGTGGCCGTGAGCCTCCAGGTCCGGTGGCGATCTTCGCGGTCCCCAGCAGAAAGAGACATCGTTCGCCCTTCGTTGTCGCGGACGGGCGGGTGCGCCGATCCGATCCACGTGACCATACGGGTCCCGCGTCGCCACTTCCGAGAGCACAGCTGCCGGTTTCTGCCGGCCGGGCCGTTCCCACGCCTCCGGCTGACATGTCTGTGCAGGTCAGCGCGGGGCCAGCTGGGGGAGTGGTGGACCGCCGCCGAACAGAACCTGGCCGCCTAGCCTGGGCACGCAATGGATGGAGTTCCTCCGAGAGGCGTGAGACAGCAATGAATTCACCGGTGGCGATCGTGTTGAACGGTCGTCGCACACCGCTGATCGCGGCCCTGACCACGCTCGTCGCGATCGCGGCAGTTTCCCTGGTTCACGGCGCACCGGCGCAAGCGGCGACCAAGCTCGACGAGTCGAAGTTCGTGCTGCAGCGCAACGCGAACCTGGCCGGTTGGCAGCCACTGATCGACGCCACCGACCGGGTGAGCGTCCCGGCCGTGCTCGATTCGGCGAATCGCACGGCGAACCGCATCGAGAACGGCAGCCCGCTCGCGACCAACTTCGCCGCCGGCCTCAGCTGGGACGCCGGCGACGACAACGCCACGGAGTGGTACCCGCAGGGCATCACCACGAGCAGCGACGCCTTCGACAACGGCCGGTACGAGGGGCGCGACCTCGCGGTGGTGTCCTGGTACGACAACAACACGGCGCCGGAGAAGGGAATGCGGGTCAGTTTCATCGACCGCACCGATCCGCTCCTGCCGGTGTACCGGCACGTGCTGCTCGCCGAGCCGGCGTCCAGCGGCGGCCTCGCCAGCTTCAAGGCCATCAACGAGCACGCCGGCGGCGTGTTCCTCTACGGCAGCCTGCTCTACGTCGCGAGCACCGACCTGGGCTTCCGCGTCTTCGACCTGAACGACATCTTCACCGCCACGGGCAGTGACGACACGAAGATCGGCCGCGACGCGACCGGCAAGTACAACGCCTACGGCTACCGGTACGTCCTCCCGCAGAAGTTCGCCTATGCGCAGACGACCGCCAAGCAGACGCGCTTCTCGTTCGTCTCCCTCGACCGGACCAGCACCCCGGACAGCGTCGTCGCCGGTGAGTACGACGAGACCGGCAACGGCACGAAGCTCGTGCGGTGGGGCATCGACCACACCGACCGCGAGCTGATCGCGGCCGGGAACAAGGCCACCGCGAGCTGGGCCTACCAGGTGGACATCAAGTCGATGCAGGGTGCGACGGCGATCAACGGCAAGTTCTTCCTCTGCCGTACCAACGGATCAGGCACCCGATCGGACCTGCTGACCTGGACACCGGGCAGTCCGGCGAAGACCTACGCCAGAGCGCTCCCGCCGGGCGGCGAGGACCTCGCGTACCGCAAGAACACCGACGAGCTGTGGACGGTCACGGAGTATCCGACGAACCGCCACGTGCTGTCGGTGACCGCCGGCAAGTTCTGATCGGACGGACCCCTGAGCCGTTTCAGGGATCTCCCGGATGCGCCACGCGCGACGTCGCTGCGAGGGTGGCTGACGGGACCCGCCACGAGACGGAGGTCGACGATGCGCTGGCTGACCCGGGTAATCGCGATGCTGATCGCCGTGGCGCTGGTCGCGCCGGTGTCCACGCCGGCGGCCGCGTCGCGATCGGCCACGACCGTTTCCGAGCAGGTGGCCTGGTTGGTGGAGGCGTCCGACCGGCCGCCCGTGACCGAGGACGAGGCCTGGGCTCACCTGTCGCCGCGGTACCTCGATCGGGTCGGCCTGGCGGGGTTCAACGCCCTGCTGGCGCGGGTCGGCCCGGTGCGCCTCCAGTCGCTGCGTACCCAGGCACTCCGCGCCGACACCCACGCGTTCGGGCTGCTCACTGGTGCTGGCCAGCGATGGCACCTGGTCGCGATCGCCGAACCCGGCGGCCGGCTCGACTACCTCAGCCTGGTCGCCGTGCCCGCCACCTGGGCGGAGGTCGATCGGCGGGTCCGCGCGCTGGCGCCCCGCACGTCCCTGCTTGCCGCTGAGGTCGACGCGGCCGGTCGGTGCCGGCCGGTGCACGCGCTCGACGCCGGCACGGCACGCCCGATCGGATCGGCGTTCAAGTTGTACGTGCTCGGCGCGCTCGCCCAGGCGGTTCGGGCCGGCACGGCTTCGTGGGACGAGCCGCTCGCGGTGCGGGATGAGTGGAAGGCGGATCCGGGTGGCGCGGTCGGTCCGCTGCCCGCCGGCACCGTCCTGCCGCTGCGGGAGTACGCCGCGCACATGATGTTCTACAGCGACAACTCCGCGACCGACCACCTGATCCACCGCCTGGGCCGGCGTGCCGTCGAAGCGCAGCAGTACCGCTTCGGCATGCGGAACCCGCGCGCCAACCAGCCGTTCCTGCTGGCCCGCGAGCTGTTCCAGCTCAAGGCCATCGACTATCCGACGCACGCCGCCGCGTACACCGCGCTCGACACCGCCGGACGTCGGAGTTACCTGCGCACGGTGGTCGAACAGCTGCCCCTGCCGACCGCGATCTGGTCCCAGCCGAGGGACCTGGACACCATCGAGTGGTTCGCCTCGCCGCTCGACGTCTGCCGCGCCTTCGCCGGGCTGCGCGGGCAGCGGCAGGCGCCGGCCGCCGACGCGATGTCCCTGCAGGGCACGACCGAGCTCGGCCTCGCCACCGTCGACTGGCCCACCGGCTGGTCCAAGGGCGGCTCGGAGCCCGGCGTCCTCACCCGCAACTACCTCGCCCGCACCGCCGGCGGCCGCACGCTGGTCGTCTCCCTGATGCTGAGCGATTCGCAGGGCGGCGTGAACACCAGCGACCGGGTCGCCGAGATCCTGGCGATCTACACCGGCGCGTTCCAGTTGGCGGACCGGCATCGCCGCTGAACGGCTGCTGGACTCGGGTGCAATCCTGGCCTGGGGTGCAGAGTTGGGCTGCTACCGTCCGGCGCAACGACGGGCAGGAGGCGGGCAGTGGTGGAGACCGAGATGCCGGGGCGGCGCGAACGCCGCAAGCTCGAGCAGCACGAGGCGCTGCTCGACGCCGCCACCGCGCTGTTCGTGGAGCGCGGCTTCGACGCCACCACCTACGACCACATCGCCGAGCGCGCGGACGTCGCCCGCGGCACCGCGTTCAACTACTTTCCGCGCAAGGAGCTGTTCATCGAGGCCTACTTCGACCGCCGCCGCCGCGAACTGGCGGTGCTGGCTGAGCAGGGCAGCGACGGCACCGACGCGCTCCAGGTGCTGCGGGACATCTTCCAGCTGTGGGCCCGGCTGTACGAGAAGGACGCCAAGGTCAGCCGCGTGATGGTGGCTCTGTGGTCCGATCTCGGCCGGCGCGGCGCCAATCAGGGCACGCCGCAGCTGCTCGCCTCCGTGGTGGCCGCGGGTCAGCAGCACGGGCAGCTCCGGGCCGGCCTGGACCCGGCGACGATCGGCAACGCGTTGTTCGACGTCGGCGGTGGCGTTCTCCTGCGCTGGGCCTTGACACCGCCGAAGCGCAAGGAGCCCAAGCTCGGCGAGCGGCTGGACCGTGCGCTCGACCTGATCTTCGACGGCATCCGCGCCAGCTGATCCGTCGCGGTAACTCAAAACATTGACTCAAGTACAAGCTTAGATCACGATCTAAGCCACTGACGCTGGCTTGGAGGCCGCATGATCCTAGTGACCGGAGCGACCGGCAACGTCGGCGGTGACGTGGTCCGCACCCTGCTGGCCGACACCGCGACCGCCGGGACCGAGCGGATCGGCGCGCTGGTCCGCCAGCCGGACCGTGCCGCGAGCCTGCCGGAGAGAGCGCTGATCCGGGCCGGCGACCTGGGCACGCCGGCCAGCCTGGCGCCCGCGTTGGACGGCGTGCGGGCCGTGTTCCTCCTCGGCGGCTTCGCGGACATGGACGGGGTGCTCGACCAGTTCCAGCGCGCGGGCGTCCAGCACGTGGTGCTGCTCTCGTCCAGATCGGCGGCCGGTGGGGACCTGGCCAACGCGGTCGAGCGGATGCACATCGTCTCCGAGCGGGCGGTCCGCGGTTCGGGCCTGGACTGGACGATCCTGCGGTCGAGTGGGTTCATGTCGAACGCGCGCGGGTGGATACCCCAGCTGCGGGCAGGCGACGCGGTACGGACCCCGTTCCCGACGGTCCCGATCGCCGCGATCGATCCGGCCGACATCGCCGCCGTCGCCGGCCTGGCGTTGACGTCCGCCGGCCACGCGGGGCAGACCCACGTGATCACCGGCCCGCAGGCGCTGGTCCCTGCCGAGCAGGTCGCGATCCTGGGGGCGGTGCTCGGCCGGGAGCTTCGTGCCATCGCCCAGTCCGACGCCGAGGCGCGTGCGGAGCTGAGCCAGGCCACGCCCGAGCCTTACGTGGACGCGTTCTTCCGGTTCTTCGCCGAAGGCACGTTCGACGACTCCACCGTGTTGCCTGCTGTGCCGGATCTGCTCGGCCGCCCCGCGCGCACGTTCGCGGACTGGGCTGCCAGCCACGCCGACGAGTTCCGTCGCTAGCGCCTGTTTCGCCTCGAAGTAGCGCGCCGCGTGGTCTGTCCCGCCATGTCCCTCGGGGCAGCCGGGCCGGGCCGCGGCTGGCTATGCTCCCCGGCGCGGTGGCGGCCGGACGCGTCGGCGCCGGGTTGGTACCGAGTCGGAATACCGGGGTGGTTGAGCTGCTCGAACTCGTGGTCACCGTACTTCTCGCGGTAGGAACGGCTCTGTTGCAGGTCATCATGAAGGGCAGTAGCCGCCCGAACCTCCCCGGCAAGAACCATGCACTCACCCAGGACGACGCGTTGTTCTGGACCGACTGGACGGTCGCCGCGAGCCTCGCCCTCGGCGGCTCTCTCCTGGTGGCGTCCAGCCAGGACAAGGACATTCCGCCGACCCAGGTCGCGATCGGTTTCGGCGCCATCATCGTGGGGTGCGTCTTCTTCCCCTTCTTCCTGCGCACGTTCGCCTACGACGCGCACGGGAAGATCAAGAGCTGGGGCTGGATCTTCGGCGCGAACGCGGTCGGCATCCTGATCCTGCTCGGTGCGGTCGCGGCGGGGGTGCGCGTCTATGACTGGCATTGATCCGATCCCGGACGGGGAACAGGAACCGACCCGCGGCGACCAGGCGGATCCGTCCCGGTCCGAACAGGCGGTGGCGCTGGCCGCGGGTGCGGCGACCGTCAGCGGCGCGGTGGCCGCGGTGGTGGTCAGCGTGGGCGTGATCGGCCTACCCATCGCGGTCATCGCGGTGGCCGCGTCAGCCGCGGTGACGCAGGCGGCGGCCGCGTACGCACGTCGCCGCAGGGCCAAGGGCGACTGATCGCCAGCAAGCGAAGCCCCGCCCGCGTCGACGCGGGCGGGGGTTCGGTTCAGGCCCGGGCCGGCCTCGAAAGGGGGCGAGGCCGGCCCGGGCGGTCGTGGGACCCGATCCAGACGGGCCCAGGGCCTAGGAAACAGGCCCTAGATGTCCAGGCGGATGATCTTGTCGTCACCCGGCTTGGGGGTGCCGCGACCATCGCGGTTGGACGTCAGCACGAGCAGCGAACCGTCCGGCGCGGTCAGCACCTGCCGCAGTCGGCCGAACTGGTTGGTGAACAGCGCCTCGGGCTGGCCGACGACGCCGCCGTCCGCGCCGAGGCCGATGCGGAACACCTTCTGTCCACGCAGGCACGCGACGTAGGCGTTGTTACCGCGGATCGTGATACCGCTCGGCGAGGCCTGGGCGGTGGTCCAGGTGACGAGCGGGTTGGTGTACCGGGGATCGGTGCCCCGGCCCTCGACGATCGGCCAGCCGTAGTTGCGGCCGGCGATGATCCGGTTGAACTCGTCGAACGTGTTCTGCCCGAACTCCGAGGCGTACATCCGGCCGGTCGAGTCCCAGGCGAAGCCCTGCACGTTGCGGTGACCCAGGGTGTAGACGGCCGAGCCGGCGGTGGGGTTGCCCGGGGCCGGCGCGCCCGCGGCGGTGATGCGCAGGATCTTGCCGCCGAGCGAGGCGCGGTTCTGCGAGTTCGCGGTGTTGCCGCCGTCGCCGGTGCCGGCGTACAGGAAGCCGTCGGGGCCGAAGGCGATCCGGCCGCCATTGTGGACGTTACCGCCGGGGATCCCGGTGAGGATCGGCTGCGGGCGCTGGCCGAGGCGCATCCGGCCGATCCGGTTGTCTGTCGAGGTCGTGTAGTAGACGTAGATCAGGCCATCGGTCTGGTACGTCGGCGAGACCGCGAGTCCGAGCAGTCCGCCCTCACCTCGGGGCGTCACGTCCTGGGTCAGCTGCTGGACGACGGTGACCTGGCCGCTCGGTGAGAGGGAGAGGATCCGCGCGGTCGCTCGCTCGGTCACCAGCGCGGTCCCGTCGGGCAGGAACGCCGCGTTCCACGGGATGCTGAGGTTGGTGGCGAGATTGACGACCTGCCTGGTTCCTGGTTCCGCGGCATTGGCGTGGGTCGCGCCGCCGGTGGTGGCGGCGAGCAACGCTGCCAGGGCTAATCCGATCGCTGAACGTGGGCCCATCTTCATGGCGTCTCCTGGGCGTTCGGGGCGGTTGCTGCCCCTGCGTGGGACCTGCGGTGGCAGGCCGTCGGCTCTTCTTCGGTCGCTCAGGTGTGCGGCCGAAGCCGGCTAATCCCGTACGAAGCTACCGATATAGACCGGCCTCCGCACGGTGAATCAGTGCCACCACGGTCGGGCGACTCCCGCTGTGGGCGACGTCGTCGGTGCCGTGGCACGGACGACGTCGCCCACAGCCGCCATGAGCTGGGGCTACGCGCGGAAGGTGAACTGGTTGATGTTCACGAAGTCTCCGGCCTGGGCGCTGGTGAACGTCAGGAACACGGTGTGGTTACCGGTGATCCCCGTGGTGGCGGCGGTCAGGCTCTGCCAGTTCTGCCAGCCGCCGGTGGGGCTGATCGGGACGGTGGCCACCGGTGCGGCGGTGACGCTGTCCAGCCGGACTTGGAGTTGTCCCGTGACGCCGGCCGGGGCTCCGGAGGCGAGCCGGCCTTGGAAGGTGCGGAGTGCAGTCGTGCCGAAGTTGACGTTGTCGTACCGCAGCCAGTCACCGTTGGCGATCCAGCCCACGTTCTGGCCGCCGCCGTTCGGGTCGGCGGTGGCCTCGGTCTGGGTGCCTTGCTGAGCGCTGTAGGCCTCGGCCTCGATGACCGAGGTGGCGGGAATGCCGCCGCCCGGAGGGGTGGTGGGCGGCTGCGTCGGGTTGCCCGGCGCGGGTGCGTTGGCCGGGCCGGTGTAGGCCGCGATGTAGTCGGCGTCGTAGTGCCCACCGCCGGTGGTCGCCGCGTTGAGCGGGACGCCGTTGTTGACGGGCATCTCGCCGCCGATGGCGAGGTTCATGACGATGAAGAACCCGTGGTTGAGGAACGCCAGATCCCAGGCCTGGGTGTCGACGTTGACCCCGCGCTGGACGCGCCAGACCTGCCGGCCGTCGACGTACCAGGTCATCGAGTGGTCGGCCCGGCTCCAGTCCATCGTGTAGGTGTGGAAGGCCTTGGTGCACGCCTGGTCGCCGGCTCCGCACGGGCCAGAGCCGCCATTGCCTACGCCGTCCTTCTCGTTGCAGACGTTCGGGCCCTGAGCCGGATCGAGCCAGCCGCAGTGCAGGGTCTGCCAGGTACGGTTGAGGCCGCTGACGCTCTCCATGATGTCGATCTCGCCGACGGTCGGCCAGTTCCACCAGTTGCCGCGGTAGGGCGCCGCGAGAATCCAGAAGGCGGGCCAGTAACCGTTGGACTGGCCGTTCGCGGCCTCGGGGAGCCGAAGCCTGGCCTCGACCCGGAGCTTGCCGCCGGCCGGGGGCTGGAAGTCCTGCCGGTTGGTCTCGATCCGGTCCGACGTCCAGGGCCCGAGGCCGTTGCCGCGGGCGGTGATGCTCAGGTTCCCGCCGGCGACGGTGGCGTTGTTGCGCGAGTTGACCTCGACCTCGCCGGTGCCGAAGTTGGCCGGACCACCGGGGTAGGACGTGCCTTCGCTGTGCCGCCACTCGCCGCCGAGGCTCGAGCCGTTGAAGTCGTCGAGGAACGTCTGCGTCCAGCCGGCGGGCGTGGGGGGAGCGACGGCGTCGGCGGACCCGACCATCGTCGAGCCGCCACCGATCACGACGATCACAGCGGCCAGCGCGGCGAGCATACTGCGGCGCCCGTGAGAGCGCGATCTTGCGCGAGTGGGAGTAGGGCTGTCCGAGGATCTCATGGTGTGCGACCTCTTTCTGCCTGTGGCGCGCGGGTCGGCGGCGGCGCGGTGAAAGCGCTCTCAGCGGGAATTGCAACTATTACAGGAATGTTTCGTTTGTCAACGTTTCATGTGGACGGTCCGGGAACGGACGGATGCCCGACTAGCGGTATTTGCGCGATGTTGGTGCCGGTCCGGCGCTCGCGGGCGGGCCAGGACGGATCGATCGCGGAAATGAACGGGCGGTGACGCGGCGGCGCCCTGGGCCTCGGCGGACGGATCGACCCCGCCGCTCCGGGCCGGATCCGTCGGGGCGGCAGTGCTGCCGGTCGTCGATCTGCCGGTTCCTGCCGGTAGTGGCCGCGGCAACGTTCGTTGTCGCAGGTGAGCAGCGAGGTTCCGGCCTTCGGCAGGGGCCGTCTTCGCTCGTGCTCCGGCTGAGGTCACCGTCCGTAGCGTCGCTGGCGTAAGTGCAATTCCATCGGAAGGAACCAGTAGTGATTCGCAAGGCAGCGATCGTGACGTTCGCGGCGGGTGCCGCTTTCCTGATCTCCTCGCCGGCCGAGGCGGCCTCCAGTGGTAGCTGGAGCCTTCAGCCGGGCGTCGCCGGCGCCAAGGCGACGGGCACCTGGAAGAAGCGTCCCGACGTCCGTCCGGGCTGGGCCGAGGTTCGCGGCGTCATCGAGGACACCGAGGCGGACTCGAAGCGGGCCTACGTCAAGGGCGTCGCGGACTACAACGGCCTGTCGTCGTCGGTGAGCTTCGAGTTCGAGGCCGAGGGC
This sequence comes from uncultured Actinomycetota bacterium, assembly GCA_963746095.1. Classification (GTDB taxonomy): domain Bacteria; phylum Actinomycetota; class Actinomycetes; order Mycobacteriales; family Cryptosporangiaceae; genus CAVVAL01. The sequence goes on from CAVVAL010000003.1 coordinate 45,140, forward strand.
GGCTCCGGCGCCAAGAAGCCGTTCCTGATCAACGGCGACCTCGCCTCGGTGTGGGTCCAGGAGTGCGTGGACAACGCGCTGAGCTTCGAGATCTGCAGCCCGGTCAAGTACGTCTTCAAGAAGAGCTGGTGATCCTCCCCGGCCGGCCAGGAACCACTCTGGCCGGCCGGGCCGTTCGCCGTTGAGTTCTGGATGACGACGAACCGTCTCCGTCGTCGTGGCCGCTCGGCGGTCGCGATAGCGGCGCACGGATCGTCGGACAGCGAAGGGCACCCTGCCGCTACCGCAGGGTGCCCTTCGGTCTCTCACCGCGGTGACCGTCACCCGCTCCCGGGTCGCGACGGTCGGTCAGCGGGTCAGGACGAGGTGCTGGCCATCGCGGCCGCCAGTCCGTTGGCCCAGAGCCGGTTCACCCGGCTCCGCTCGGCGGAGTTCGGGTTGGCGTTCTGGCAGGACGGGCCGGGGCCGCCGCCGGACATGAGCTCGCTGCACGGCCCGGAGTAGTGGTCGGGCAGGCCGAGCACGTGGCCGGTCTCGTGGGCGGTGACCCGGGTCGAGTTGTAGATCTGGTTCTGCCGGTAGTCGAGGAAGATGTAGCCGCGACCGTGACCGTCGGTGCTCGCGTACGAGCCCCGCGAGTCGTTGCCCTCGTAGTACCGGAAGTCCGGGCTGTTGCCTTCCTGGAGCCGGACGTTGCTGACCGAGCTGTTCCAGATCTGGGTGCTGGTGGCGATCTGGGAGCGGAACGAGGGCGCGTTCGAGGCGCTGTAGATCACCGTCACCGCCAGCGCCTTGGGGTTGGCCGCCCGCTTCGCGGCCACCGACTTCACGACGGCCTCGAAGAATGCCTTGGTCGCCTGGGCATCCGCGCTGGATCCGGCGTAGGCGGTGTAGGCCGGCGCGGCGGCCATCGGGTAGCCGGCCGTCACGGCGGCCGAGGAGGGGGCGGCGCCGAAGGTGGCCGCGAGGCCTAGTCCGACTGCCGCGGAAATTAAGGTTCTGAGACGACGCATGGTGGGCTCCTACTCGTCGTATGAACGTTCTGGCACGGCAGAGTTTCGGTGAGTCGTCCGGTTTTCGCATGATGTCAACTGCCGATAACGCCGGGTTATCCCCGCTGGACAGGCCGTCCGCTGTGCCCGCACTTGTCTGGTGTGGCGGGGGATGTCGCCCTACTCTCGGGCCATGGAGCTAGAGGTGAGGCACCTGCGCGTGGTGTGCGCCATCGCGGACACCGGCAGCCTGCACAAGGCGGCGCGGCTGCTGGGCGTGAGCCAACCGTCGCTCACCACCCAGCTGCGCCGCATCGAGCACTCCTTCGGCTCGCCGCTGTTCTCCCGGGAGCGGACCGGCTGCCGCGCCACCCCGCTGGGCAGCGCGGTGCTGAGCCGAGCTCGGCCGCTGGTGGCCGAGATGGACGCCCTCGTCCTCGACGCCAAGGCCGTCGCGGTCAGCGCCACCGGGCCACGGTTACGGATCGGGTCCACCGCGAGCTGCGCGCTGACCGGTTGGCTGCGCCGGCTCCGCAAGCGGCTGCCCGGCACCGACATCTCCCTGTACGTGGACGTCTCCGCGAACGCGCTGCTCCGGATGGTGGTCGCCGGCCAGCTCGACGTGGCGTTCGTGCACGAGGTGGAGGGCAGCCCGCTGCACGTGCCCGACGGCCTGTCGAGGCGGATCCTGGTCGAGCGCGAGCCGCAGTTCATCTCGATGGCCCGCGACCACCCCGCCGCCGCCACGCCCGTCGTCGAACTGGCCGATCTGGCCGACGACCGGTGGATCGTCGATCCCACGGTCGACGGGGAGTGGGACGGCGTGCGCCGGATGCTGGTCGCCGCCGGGCTCGATCCGCCCGTCGTGCACGGGGACTACTACACCGCCACGTCGCTGATCCTGGTCGGCGAGGCGGTCGCGCCCTGCCAACCCACCTCGCCACGGGAGGACATGGCGATCCGGCCCCTGCGTGGGGATCCGCTGGCTGTGCGGCTGCTGCTGTTCACGCCGGCTCGGGACTGCGACTGGAGCGACGCGGTGTACGCGGACCTCGACGCGGCTTACCGCGAGGCGGCGTCCAGAGCGGCGGCGTACCGGCAGTGGCTGGGGCGGCACAAGAACCCGCTGACCCAGGCACCAGTGGCCTGAGGGGCGCTCGCGAGTCGGTCCACTGTGGATCTCCAGTATACGCGCGATATACGGTCAGCCAACGCGGCCGGGCAATGCTCGACACGCACCACCGAGCGGCGCGGAAATCACGCACCGCGGTGGGGCGGATGTTCATTGCACTCGACGCGAAAGGCCACACCATGCACAAGCTCACGCGATTCGCCGTCGCCGCGCTGGCGGTCACCGCCCTGTCCGGCCTGGCCGCCGCGCCGGCCGCTGCCGCGCAGACCTCGGGCCCGCAGACCGCGCGCGCCACGGCCGTGCAGCCGGCCTCGGCGGTCACGTACACGATCCGGACCTACACCGGCGACGTGGAGAACGCCGGCACCGACAGCACCATCGAGGTGAAACTGCGCGGCACCAAGGGCACCAGCGGCTGGCTCAACCTCGACAACTCCGAGGACAACTTCGAGCGCGGGGACCTCGACATCTTCAACATGACCCTGTCGGACCTGGGCGCGATCAAGTCGGTCGACGTGAAGTTCACGGTGGGCGGCAAGAAGTCCGGCTGGTACCTGGACAAGGTCACCGTCGCGGGCAACGGCACGGCGCGGACCTTCCCGCACTACAACTGGTTCATCCTGAACTCGACGGTCAGCCTGCCGGCTGCCTGACCCGCCCGGTACGGCGAGTGGCACGGCCCCCCGCCCGCCCGGGGGCCGTGCCACTCGCTGTTCGACCGCCCAGAATCGCGCTACCGGCCGGCCGGCACCGAGGTTCGCGGCCGGTCGGGATCCGCAGCGGCGGCCTCGGCCACCGTGCGGGCTCGCGCCTCCAGCAGCCGGTAGCCGGACTGCCGCGCCATCGTGCCGGCCTGTTGGGAGTACGCGCGAGCACCGCCGGTGTCCCCGGCCTCCACCGCCGCGGCGGCGATGCCGATCAGCGCCTCGACCTCGGAGTACCGGTTCTCGGCCGTCCGGGCCAGCAGCAGCGCGTCCCGGTGGCGCTCGCCCGACCGCGCGTGCTCGCCCAGGCAGCGCTCGATCTCGGCGAGGCTGTTCAGCGCCATCGCCTCGTACCGCGGCTCACCGCTGTCGGCGGCCATCGTCAGCGCCGTCTCGGCGAGGTCTCGCGCCGTCGCCAGCTCACCCGCAGCACAGTGGACGGAGGCCAGATGGGCGAGGTACTCCGCTTCCCGCCGGTCGTCCGCTGCCGCGCGGTGCAGGCTCACGGACTCGGCGAGGTGCGAACGGGCCTCGTCCAGCCGACCGAGGGCCTGCAGCACGACGCCCAGGTTGCCCGAGACGATGCCCACCGCGGTCTGCGAGCTGTGCTGCCGGGTGAGCGCGAGGGACTCGGCGAGGTGGGCGTGCGCGTCCTCCAGTCGCCCCTGTTCGAAGCAGACCAGCCCCAGATTGGCGAGGGTGGCGCCCTGCCCGCCCAGCCGTCCGGTCTCGCGGTCCAGGGCGAGCGACTCGTGCAGGTACGCCACGGCCTCATCGAGCCGGCCGGCCAGCCAGCAGGTGGTGCCGAGGGTACCGAGAGCGGCGGCCTGCCCGGACAACCAGCCGGCCTGCTTGGAGAGCTGGAGCGTGCGGGAGTAGTGGTCGACGGCCACGGCATGGCCACCCTGCCGGGTGTGCAGGTAGGCCAAGCTGAGATGGGTGATGGCCTGAGCCTGCGCGTCATCGGCGGCCTGCGCGGCGGCCAGACCGGCGTTGGCGACCGCGAGCCACTTCTCCGGATGCGAGCGCAGCGAGACATAGCCCCGCATCACGTCGGCCAGCAGCCACGCCCACCGGCCCGGGAGCTGCGGCGGCGGCTCGGTGACGGCGGCCACCAGCGTGGCGGACTCGGTGTCGAACCAGGCCAGCGCCTGTTCCCGGTCAGCGAAGTCGAAGTCGCCCGCTGGTCCGGCCGGCAGCGGCAGCCGCAGCTTCTCCGGGTAGAGCAGCCGGGCGGCCGCGTCGGCCCGGTACAGGTAGTGCTCGTAGAGCCGGGTGATCGCCGCGGCGCGTTCCGGCGCGCTCTCGTGCTGGTGCGCCCGCTCGGCCGCGTAGACGCGCAGCAGGTCGTGGAAGGCGTACCGGCCCGGCCCGTGCTGCTCGATCAGGTGCGCGCCGGCGAGTCGGCCCAGCAGGCGCCCCACCGACGCGGCGGGGGCGTCGGTCAGCCGGGCGGCGGCCGGCGCGGTCAGGTCGGGGCCGGGCACCAGGCCGAGCAGCCGGAACAGCCGCTGGGCGTCCTCGGTCAGGCGGGCGTAGGACAGATCGAACGCCGCGCGTACTGCGGCGTCCTCGTCGCCGGCGATCTCCAGCGCGGTCAGCGGGCTGCCGTGGGTCAGCTCGCTCACCTCGTCCGCGATCGAGCGGTACGGGTCGTCGACGAGGTTCGCGGCCGTGATCCGCAGCGCCAGCGGCAGGTGGGCGCACGCCCGGGCCAGCGCCGTGGCGGCGTCCGGCTCGGCCGCCATGCGGTCGGGGCCGAGGATCCGGGTCAGCAGCGCGTGCGACTCGGGCTGGCTGAGCACGTCGAGGCTGAGCCGGCGTGCGCCGTGCCGGGCCAGCAGCCCGCTGAGCCGGTCCCGGCTGGTGATCACCGCGAGGCAGCCCGGCGCCCCCGGCAGCAGTGGCCGGACCTGGTCGGCGGAGCACGCGTTGTCCAGCAGCACGAGCATCCGCCGGCCGGCCAGCAGGGTCCGGTACAGCCCGGCCGCCTCGTCCACGTCGACCGGTACCTGCTCGGCCGGCACGCCCAGCGCACGCAGGAACACGGCGAGCGCCTCGACCGGCTCCACTGGCGCACCGGCGGAGTAGCCGCGGAGGTTCAGGTACAGCTGACCGTCCGGGAACCGTTCGGCGGACCGGTGTGCCCAGTGCACCGCCAGCGCGGTCTTGCCGACGCCCGGGGTGCCGACGATCGCGACGGTCGCGGCGTCACAGCTCGCGGTCGCGTCCGGCGACGCTGGCGTGCCGGCTCCGGGCGCCGCGACCAGCCGGTCGAGCTCGGCCAGCTGTTCGCCGCGGCCGACGAAGTCGGTCACGTCACCGCAGAGCAGGTGCGGCACCGGCGCGCCCGGAGCCGGGTTGGCGGCCTGGATCGGCGCCCGCCCGGCCGGACCCACGCTGGGGTCACCGGTCAGGATGGCCTGCTCCAGCCGCCGCAGCTCCGGACCGGGCTCCAGGCCCAGCTCGTCGGCGAGCAGCCGCCGGCCGTCCCGGTAGCTCCCGAGCGCCTCGGCCTGCCGGCCGGATCGGTACAGCGCCAGCATGAGCTGCCCACGCAGGCCCTCGACCAGCGGGAACTCGGCCACCAGGCCGGTGAGTTCGGCGACGATCTCCCGGTGCCGACCGAGGGCCAGGTCCGCCTCGATCCGGGCCTCCAGCACCGCACGGCGGCGTTCGGCCAGCCGGGCCGCCGCGTCCCGCAGGAGGTCGAGCTCGCCCAGGCCGGCGTAGGCCGGCCCCCTCCAGAGCGCCAGACCCTCGGCCAGCACGGCGGCGGCCAACGTCGGATCGCCGGCCGCGAGCGCCGCCTCGCCCTGGCGGGCCAGCTCCTCGAACCGGTCGGCGTCCAGCTCGCCGTCGTGGACGGTCAGGGCGTAGCCGGGCGACCGCCGCTCGATCCGATCTGGCCCGTCGAGCGCCCGCCGCACGTGGTAGACGTAGAGCCGGAGGTTCTCCTGAGCGGTCCGCGGCGGCGACGCCGTCCACAGTAGATCGATGAGCCGCTCCATCGAGACGGGCCTGTTGGCCTCGCACAGCAACACCGCCAGCAGCGCCTGCTGCTTGGCCGCGCGTAGAGCGACCGGCCCTTCGTCAGTGCTGATTTCCAACGGGCCGAGAACGCTGAATCTGATGGCTGTCTCCTTCGAGTCATGCCTGGCGACCGCAGCGCACTGCCGGCGGACCGCGCGCCCGTCGTGTCGGTCGCGAAGGTACCGGGCACTCACAACACCCCCCTCGGCCGGAGGTCCACATCGGTGCGGGGCTGGTGCGGTCAACCGCACCCGAATCGCTTAGGGCGCCGGCCGTGCCTGTCGAGGCGTCATCCTGAGGTCCCTTCGGGGTGAGGACGCATCGCTGGATCCCTCGGCCGCTGGTGGCCGCTGTTTGCGGGCGCGGAGCTGGGCCAACTGGGTGAGGCGATCTCGGATCTGGCGTTCGTACCCGTGATCGGTGGGTTCGTAGAAGGTGTGGCGCTCCATCCCCTCGGGGAAGTAGCTCGCGCCCGAGAACCCATCCTGGGTGTCGGGGTCGTACTGGTACTCCTTGCCGTAGCCGAGGTCCTTCATCAGCTTGGTCGGAGCGTTGAGAATGTGCAGGGGCGGGGCGAGGGATCCGGTTTGCTTCGCGGCCTTGAGGGCCGAGCCGAATCCGCGGTAGACGGCGATCGACTTCGGTGCGGTCGCCAGGTACACCACCGCCTGGGCGATCGCGAGTTCCCCCTCGGGCGACCCGAGGCGCTCGTACACGTCCCACGCTGCCAGCGCCTGGTGGATGGCCTGGGGGTCGGCGATGGCGATGTCTTCGTTCGCGAACCGCACGAGGCGACGGGCGATGTAGAGGGGGTCCTCGCCGCCGTCGAGCATTCGCGCCAGCCAGTACAGGGCCGCGTCCGGGTCTGAGCCGCGCATCGACTTGTGCAGCGCGGAGATGAGGTTGTAGTGGCCTTCCTGCGCCTTGTCGTACAGCGGTGCGCGCTTCTGGACGACCTCGGCCAGCCCTGCGGTGTCCAGGAGGCTCTCGGTGTCGGGGAGGGCGAGAAGCTGCTGAGTCAGGTTCAGCACGTATCGGCCATCACCGTCGGCCAGCGCCAGCAGTGCCGCGCGGGCCTCGGCGTCGACGGGCAGGGTCCGGCCGACGAGGTGCTCGGCGCGCGTGACCAGCGTGTCGAGGGCGCTGCTCGTCGAGACGCTGGAGCACGAAGACCTGGCAGCGGGACAACAGCGCGCCATTGAGTTCGAAACTCGGGTTCTCCGTCGTGGCGCCGACCAGCACGATCGTGCCGTCCTCCACATAAGGCAAGAAGCTGTCCTGCTGGGCCCGGTTGAACCGGTGGATCTCGTCGACGAACAGCAGCGTCCCTTGCCCGATCTCCCGCCGCTTCTGTGCGGCGTGAAAGACCTTCCGCAGATCGGCCACCCCGGAGAACGTCGCCGACAGCGGTTCGAACGCGAGCTCGGTGCGGGCGGCCAACAACCGGGCGATCGTCGTCTTCCCGCGATCCCGGGGGTCCCCACAGGATGATCGACACCAGGCGTTGCTGGGCGACCATCCGCCCGATCGGCCCGTCAGCGCCGAGGAGATGGTGTTGCCCGACGACGTCGTCCAGCGTCGCTGGTCGGAGTCGGTCGGCCAACGGGCGGGAGGCGTCATCGAGTTCGAACAGCGACGGCGGTGGCTCGTTCGCCATGACTCTGTTCCTCTTTCCGGGCCTGGTGGGGGGCGGTGAGTCAGTCGGGACGGCGGTGCCGCGGAACCGCCGCCAGGACGAGGTGGTAGGAGTCGTCGACGAGTTCGGCGGTCAGGTCCGCGGTGATGCCCCGGCCGGCTCCGGCCACCTTGTGGACATCGAGCTTCTCGGTGAACGGGCGTCCGTGGCTGACCCCCGGCAGCGCACGTGCGGTGTCGCGCGCCGTGTCCTGGAGCTGTTCGCCGCTGAAGGGCACGACGGAGGTCATCGCGGGAACCTCCCCTTCGTTCACAGAGCGTGTCGATGGAATGCGTCTACCCAGGTCACACCATAGCTTTCGCCCCCACCGTGACCCTGGCCGTGGTTGGTGCGGTTGACCGCACCAGGAGCGGGCGGTTCGCCCTGTCGTCGCTGGCCTGACCGCCGACCAGGCTGAGAGGCGACGGAAGCCGGACGGGGGAAGGACAGCGTGGTCGCGGAATCGGTGGTCGAGTTGCGGGCGGTCGCCCGGCGGTACGGCTCCGGACAATCGGGCGTGTGGGCGCTCCGGGAGGTGTCGCTGCCTGTGGCCAGCGGCTCGTTCGTCGCGGTGATGGGGCGACCGGCTCGGGCAAGAGCACGTTGCTGCACTGCGCGGCCGGCTTGGACCGGCCGACCACGGGCACCGTGCGGCTCGTCGGCCGGGACATCACCCGGATACGCGAGGCGGCGCTCACCCGGCTGCGGCGGGACCGGGTCGGGTTCGTCTTCCAGTCCTACAACCTGCTGTCGGAGCTCACCGTGGCGCAGAACGTGCTGCTGGCGAGCCGGCTGGGCGGGCCACGGGTGCGCCGGGCCGACCTCGACCGGGTGCTCGCCGCGGTGGGGCTGGACGGGCTGGGCGACGTCGGGTGGGCGAGCTCTCCGGTGGGCAGCGGCAGCGGGTGGCGGTGGCCAGGGCGCTGGCGACCCGGCCGGCGGTGATCTTCGCGGACGAGCCGACCGGCGCGCTGGACCCGACGACCGGCGGTCAGATCCTGCGGCTGCTGCGGGACGCGGTCGACCGGGACGGCGTCACGGTCGTCATGGTCACGCACGATCCGATCGCGGCCGAGTACAGCGACCGGCTGGTGCTCCTAAGTGGCGGCATGCTGGTGGCGGACCTCGCCACGCCGGACGCGGCGACGATCGCGGCCAGGCTGCGCGCGGTCTCCGCAGGCGGTGCCGCGGTCCCGGCGGTGTCGGTCACCCTCCTGCTCGCCCCGAGCCCGGCCGAGCGGCGGATCGCGCGGCTGGAGTCCAGCCGCGCGGTGCTCACCGCCGACGCCGCCACCACGCTGCGCCGGGTGGAACGCGACCTGCACGACGGCACCCAGGCCCGGCTGGTCGCGCTCGGCCTGACCCTGTCCCGGATCGAGCAGCGCGTCGACCGGCTGCCCGGCGACACCGACGAGCTCACCGCGCTGCTCGGCTCCGCGCGCGGCACGGTCACCGACGCGCTCGCCGAGCTGCGCGACATCGTCCGGCGGATCCACCCGCCGGCGCTCGACGACGGCCTGGAGACCGCGCTGACCACGCTCGCCGCCCGCAGCGCCGTGCCGGTCGAGGTGACGGATCGACCTGCGCGAGCCGCCACCGGACGCGATCGCCACCGCGGTGTACTTCACCGCCGCCGAGCTGCTGACCAACGTGGCGCGGCACGCCGCCGCGGCCCGGGTGCGACTGGACCTGACCGAGGACGACCGGACTGGCTGACGGTTGGTCGACGACGGCCGACGGCGGCGCCCGGCCGGGTCCGCCGACGGGCGCCGACCGGCGGCACCGGCACCGGCCTGCATCGGCTCGACCGGCTGGCGCGCCGGGCGCCTCGACGGCACGTTCGTCGTGGACAGCCCGGCCGGCGGGCCGCGACCGCCGTGACTGACCCTGCCGAAGGATGAGCGTGACCGTGCGGACCGTGATCGCCGAGGACAATCCGCTGCTGCGGGACGGCATCGCGCTGCTGCTCGGCGACCACGACATCGCCGTCGGTGGCCGCCGTCGACAACGGAGACGGACCTGCTCGCGGCGCGTGGCGGAGCACCGGCCGGACATCGCGGTGGTCGACGTGCGGATGCCGCCCACGCACACCGACGAGGGCCTGCGCGCCGCCATCGCGATCCGCGCCAGCCACCCGGACACCGCCGTGCTGGTCTTCTCCCAGTGGGTCGAGACCACCTACGCCCGCCGGCTCCTGCTCGACAACCCGGCCAAGGTCGGCTACCTGCTCAAGGACCGGATCGTCAGCACCGACGAATTCCTCGACGCGCTGCGGCGGGTCGCGGCCGGCGGCACGGCGCTGGACCCCGAGGTGATCCGGCAGCTGCTCGCCGCGCCCAGCCACCGACGCCGGGCTGGACCGGCTCAGCGACGCGCGAACGCGAGATCCTCGCGCTGCTCGCCGAGGGCCGCTCCAACCTCGCGATCGCGACCCAACTCCACCTCGCCGGCCGCAGCGTGGAGAAGCACGTGACCGCGATCTTCACCAAGCTCGACCTGCCGCCGGCGAGCACCGACCACCGCCGGGTGATGGCCGTGCTCCGCTACCTCGACGCCCACCGTCCCTGACCCCACGGTCCTTTCGCGCTTTGGGCGACATTTTCAGTGCTATAGCACTGAAAATGTCGCCCAAAGCGGGGGCGGGCGGGGGCAGGGAGGGCGGGCGCGCGCCGGGCCTGGGCGCGGAGACAACACTTGTAGTTAATTCCACTACGGGTGTAGTGTGGCGGCATGGGCACTCGACGGGACGACCTTCTCGACGCCGCGATCTGCGTGCTGGGCGAGTCCGGGATCCGCGGGCTCACGCATCGCGCGGTGGACGCGGCCGCGGGGCTGCCGGCCGGCTCGGCGTCCAACCTGTTCCGCACCCGAGACGCCCTGCTGGGGCCGTACTGGAGCGGGTCTCCGCCCGGGAGCGCGCCAACTTCGAGGACATCGCCGCCGACCTAGGCCCGACCACGCCCCGGAACTTGCTCGGGCGATGGCCGTGTTCGCGCAGGCCAGCGCCGGCCCGCACCGGACGCTGACGCTGGCCCGGCACGCGATCCTCATCGAGGCCGCGATCCACCCGCCGCTGCGGGCCAGGCTGGGAGAGGGCGGGGCCCGGGTCCGCGCCTGGTGCGTCAACTGGCTGCGGGTGGTCGGCTCGGTCGATCCCGAGCGGGACGCCCCGATCCTGATGAACTACCTGTCCGGCGTCGTCCTGCATGAGCTGGCCAATCCCGACCCGGCCTTCGACCCGACGGTCGACCTGGTTGCGCTCATCGACATCCTCATCCGACCGCACACCGAGGAGGTACCGGCATGACCGAGAAGCCCGCCGTGGGAACCCTGGACCGGGACGCGGTCTGGCACGCCATCGACACCGGCCGGCTGGCCCTGGCCGACCTGCTCGACCAGCTGTCGGACCAGGAGTGGCGCCAGCCGTCGCTCTGCGCGGGTTGGTCCGTGCGGGACGTCGCCGCCCACCTGACCCAGCAACAGGTCGGTTTCGGCGCCGCCCTGGTCACGATGATCCGGGGACGGCGGCAACTCAACCGGGCGGTCCGGGACGCGGCCCGCCGGTACGCCGCCGCCGTGCCGACCGAGCGGCTGATCGCCGATATCCGCGGCATGGTCGGTTCGCGCCGGCACAACGTCGGGGTGACCTACAAGGAGACCCTGATCGACCTCCTCGTCCACGGTCAGGACATCGCATTCCGCTCGGTCGCCGGCACGACCTGCCGGTGGAAGCCGCAGCGACGGCCGCGAGCCGGCTGTGGTCCATGCGCTGGCCGCCGCCCCTGCCAGCCACCCGAGGCACGGCGGGATTCCGGCTGATCGCCACGGACATGGACTGGGCGGTGGGCGACGGCCCGGAGGTCCAGGGGCCGATCGGTGCGCTGCTGCTGGTCGGTGCCGGCCGGCTGGTGGCCCTGCCGCAGCTCTCCGGCCCCGGCGCACCCGCCCTCACCGCCCGCCTCACCGCGTAAACCCACGCGCTTTGGGCGACATCTTCTCGGCTATAACCGAGAAGATGTCGCCCAAAGCCGCGAACGGGAGCGGCGCTTCCGCGCGTCCCGTCCCCTCGCGGCTCCCGCGAGGGGGTGATCGCGCGCTCGCGGGAGCCGCGAGGGTGCGCCGAGCCCGAGCCCGATGCCGCGGCCCGCGGTCCGCAGGCCCCAACCCCCGCGCTTTGGGCGACATTTTCGGTGCTATAGCACCGAAAATGTCGCCCAAAGCGCCAAAGGGGTGTCGTCAGGCGGTGAGGAAGAGGGCGGCGACGGAGGCGGCGAGGGCGACGACGGCGGTCACCGCTCCGGTCCAGAGGAATCGGCGCCAGTCGATGCGGACGCCGGCGGCCCGGCAGCGCTCCAGCCACAGCAGCGTGGCCAGCGACGCCCAGGGCAGGATGATCGGGCCGACGTTGGTGCCGATCAGCAGGCCGAGCAGTTGGTCGTGGTTGGCGAGCGGGATCGCCTCCTCGCCGGCCACGTAGGCCGGCAGGTTGTTGATCAGGTTGGACAGCACCCCGCCGGTCGCGGCGGCCCGCCAGATCCCCTCGGCGCCTGGATCGGCGCCCATCACGGACTTCAGCGCGCTGGACAGGCCGTGCTCGCTGAGCGTGCCGACGACCAGGAACAGCCCGCTGACGAAGACCAGCAGCCGCCACGGCACCAGGCCCCAGCGCAGCCGTTCACGGGCCCGGATCGCGAACGCCACGACCAGCACGGCCGCGCACGTCGCCGAGATCAGCGGCAGCTCCAGCCCGAGCAGCAGCGCGACCACGAACCCGGCGCAGGTCGCCGCGGCCACTCCGAACAGCACCCGGTCGCGCGGCACGAACCGAGGCGGCGGCTGGTACCGCTCCTCCTCCCGCAAGCCGCGCCGCCAGTAGAAGACCCAGAGGCAGGCGGCGGTCGCGGCCACGGCGGCCGCCTGCGGCAACGCCATCCGCGCCGCGAACTCCAGCACCGGCAGGTCGATCCGGTCGGCGGCCAGCAGGTTGGTCAGGTTGGAGACCGGCAACAGCAGGCTGCCCGTGTTCGCCAGCCAGACCGTCGTCATCGCCAGCGGCATGGTGGCGATGCCGGCCCTGACCGCGGTCGCCAGCAGGACCGGCGTGAGCAGCACGGCCGTCGTGTCCAGGTTGAGGAAGATCGTGGTCGTGGTGGCGAAGGCGACCGAGAGGGCGAAGAGGCCGAGGTAGCTGCCGCCGGCCAGGATCGCGATGCGCGCCGCGACCACGTCGAAGAAGTTCGCCTCCTCGGTCAGCTCGGCCATGATGATCACCGCGAACAGGAAGACCAGCAGCGGCGCGATCCGCTCCAGCGTCGCGCCGGCGGCGTCGCGGGGGAGCAGCCCGGTGGCGACGAAGATCGAGCCGGCCACCAGCAGCGCGATGGCGATCCAGTCCAGCGGGCTCAGCCCCGCGGTCCGCCTCCGGACAGTCACGTCACTACTCACCGGCCCAGCTCCGCGTCGACCGCGGCCGGCCGGATGTCGGGCAGGTAGGGCGCCAGCTCGCCCGGCTCGAACCGGCACAGGCCGATGACGTGCCAGAACTGGCCGGCGACGTCGCCTTCGAACTTGTACGTCCCGTCCGGCGACAGCGCCGCCCAGCCGTCGGGCAGGCCGAGCAGCGTGGCGCGCAGCACCGGATCGTCCCGGTCGCTGACGTCCCAGAGCCGGACCGTGCCGTCGTCGCCGCCGCTGGCCAGCAGGGTGCCGTCCGGACTGAAGTCCACCGAGGAGATCCGCCGGGTGTGCCGGGTGAGGGTCTGCAGGTGCTTGCCGGTCCGCGGGTCCCAGAGCCGGATCACCAGGTCGTCGCCGGCGGTCGCGAGCAGGGTGCCGTCCGGGTTGAACGCCACCGACCAGAGCCGGCCGGTGTGCCGCATCAGGCTGTGCCGGAGCGCGCCGGTGGCGGCGTCCCAGATCCGCGCCGTGCCGTCGTTGCTGGCGCTGGCGAGCAGCGTGCCGTCCCGGGAGAAGACGACGCTGTACACCCGCTCGGTGTGGCCGCGGAGCACCGCTCGGCACTCGCCCGTCGCGGTCGCGAACAGCCGGACGGCGCGGTCGTCGCAGCCGGTGGCGATGGTGGCGCCGTCCGGGCTGAACGACACCGACCGGACCCGACCGTGGTGTCCTTCGAGACGGCGGACCCGGCGGCCGGTGGTGCGGTACCAGAGCTGCACGCTGTCGTCGTCGTTCGCGGTGGCGAGGATGTCGCCGTCCGGACTGAACGCCTCGGCCCAGACGTGGTCGGTGCCGACGTTCAGCTCGCGCTCGAAGTTGCCCGTCTCGGTGTTCCAGAGGTAGACCGTGCCGTCGTTGCTGGCGGTGGCGAGCAGTTTGGTCTCCGGCGTGAAGATCGCCGAGATCAGCCGGTCGGCGATGCCGACGAACTGGCGCCGCCGCCGCCCGGTCTGCGGCTCCCAGATCCGGACCACGCCGTCGTTGCCGCTGGTAGCGAGCGCGCTGCCGTCGGCGTTGAAGCGCACCGAGGTGATCCGCCTGCCGTGGCCGCTCAGGATCCGCTGGTACTCACCGGTGGCCACGTCCCACAGCCGGGTGGTGCCCTCGTTGCTGCTGGTCACGAGCTGACGCCCGTCGGGGCGGAACACCATCGGCCAGAGCGAGCCCTTATGGCCGGTCAGCTCGTGCCGCAACTCGAAGTCGCCCACGGTCAGCAGCCGGACCACGCCGTCGCTGTCGCCGGTCGCGAGCAGCGTGCCGTCCGGGCTGAACACCACCCGGTAGACCGCGCCGGTGTGGCTGGGCACGCTGCGCACCAGCTCGCCCGTGCGCGGATCCCAGACCTTCACGGCGCCCTTGGTGTCGCCGCTGGCGAGCAGCGTGGTGTCAGGGTTGAAGTCCAGGGTGTACACCGCGCTGCGGTGGCCGGTGAAGGCGTGCCGCAGCACCCCGGTCTCGGCGTCGAAGACCCGTACGGTGCCGCCGTGGTCGGCGGTGGCGAGCAGCGCGCCGTCCCGGCTGAACGAGAGCCGGTAGACCGACCCGTCGTGGACCGGCAACTGCAGCCGGACCGCGCCGGTGGAGGTGTCCCAGACGGTGACCTTGCCGGTCACGTCGCCGGTGGCCAGCAGCGGTTCGTGCGGGTGGAAGCCGGCCGTCCAGATGTGGGACGGGAAACCGGGCAGCCGGTGCCGGATCGCGCCGGTCGCGGTCTCGATGATCCGCATCGTGCCGCTGCTGTCGCCGGAGGCCACCACCGAGCCGTCCGGACTCAGCACCAGCGGCCACACCCAGTCCTGGTGGCCGTCGATCCGGTCCAGACTCTCGCCGGTCGCGGAGTCCCAGAGCCGGACCGTGCCGTCGGCGGCGCCGGTGACGAACAGGCTGCCGGTGCCGGCGTAGGCGACCACGTAGACCCGGCCGCGGTGCCCCTGCAGGGTGCGCACCGGGTGGCCGGAACGGGCGTCGCAGACCAGCACGCCACCGTCGTCGCTGCCGATCGCGAGCGTCTCGCCGTCGCCGCTGTAGGCCACCGGGCGCGGAATCCGGCCGGCCTCGAACCCGAAGGAAACGCCGACCGCGCCGGGCGCCAGTGCCGCGTCCACCGCGCCGCCGGGCGCGATCGCCGCGCCGCGCAGCTCGGGCGCGGTGAACAGCTCGGGGTCGGCGGCCACGTCGATCAGGGCCGCGCGGTGCCAGCGGCTGCTCTCCACCGTGACGCCGCGCAGGTCGGCGTGCATGAGTCGGGCGCCGCTGAGATCCGCTCCGGTGAGGTCGGCGTCGGTGAGCTGGGCCTCGTTCAGCTTGGCCCGCACCAGCCGCGCGTTGCGCAGGTTCGCCCCGCTCAGGTCCGTGCCGACGAGTTGGGCGTCGGTGAGGTCGGCGTCGCTCAGGTTGACGCCCTGCATGCTGCGGTGCGACAGGTCCTCGCCCTTGAGGGACGCGCCGCGCAGATCGGTCTGGGCCGGCGTGCGCAACCGGGTGCTGATCTTGATCGCGTTCGCCCTGGACACGTCGTCGGCGTCGGCGTCGCCGAGCACGGCCCGTACCCAGTCCTGGGCGGTCCCGGTGTCGGCGAGGTCGCAGAGGAAATCCACGGTGAGTTGGGAGAGCGGACGGGTCGCGAGCTGCTGGGGGGCGGCGACGCCGGCGTTGAACTGGCTCGCGATCGCATCGGCGACCAGCCACTCCACCACCGAGGAGTGGATGAAGCCGAAGAACCCCTCGTCAGTGCGGATCAGCAGGCTGCCGGCCCCGACGGCGTGCGTGGTCTGCACCACGGACAGGTTGCCGCTGACCAGGCCGGTGAGCGTCTCGGCGATCTCGCTCAGCTCGGACAGCCGTAGGTAGGTCTCGTTGGTCTCCCACAGCCGCAGCGCGAGCAGCGTCACCGCGTCCCACAGCTCGGCGGCCTGCAAGCCGACCGGCGCGCCGGGCACGCCCTGGGTGCGGCGCTCCTCGTACAGCAGCCAGGCGCGCAGGATCTGGCCGTACAGGTCAGCGGCGCTGATCGTGTCGGTGGCCGAGGCGACCGCGTGCAGCTGCTCGGGATCCAGGTCGGCGATGAAGCTGAGCATCCGCGGATTGCGGGACAGGCCGAGCAGGTCCTCGATGCCGCCGAGCAGCTCGTACCGGTCGGCCGCGGCCTCCTCGCCGCCGTACCGGTTGACCAGGTACTCGCGGATCTGCGCCGAGCTGAACTCCTCCAGGCTGAGCACCCGGCGGTGCGGCAACAGGCCGACCCGTTCGCCGAGCGCGGTGAGTACCTGGGCGTGGGTGCGGAAATGCTGCGTCCGGCTCGCGAGCACGACCTTGGCCTTGTCCTGCGCGGCGCTCAGCAGCGTGTCGAGGTGGTCGGCGGCCCGGTCGTAGCTGACCCGGGTGACCAGCTCGTCGAAGCCGTCGAAGAGCAGCACGATCCGGCCCTGGCGCAGCATGTAGTGGAAGGCCTTGAGGTCGATCAGCTCGTTGCCGTGGTTGGCCAGGTGGGCGGCGACCAGCCCGTCGATGGAGTGCGCCTTGTCCAGTGCGCGCAGCTCGATCAGGATCGGGATCAGGTGCGGCAGCTCGGTCGGGATCCGCCGGGCCAACTCACGCAGCGAGAACGTCTTGCCCCGCCCGAAGTCGCCGAGCACCAGCACGAACCGGCCGTCGTCGGCGGCGAGCAGCTTCAACATCTCCGCCACCACGTCGTTCTGGATGCCGGGCTGGGGCCCGACCAGCTCGCGGAAGCGTTGCGGCACGTACAGCTCTGGCGGGTACGAGCCGCTGGCGCGCAGCCGTGCGGACTGCGCCGACACGTAGTCCCGCAGGTCCAGCAGCCCCTGGAACTCGGTGAAGCTGCGCAGCCGGACGCCGCCGCGCAGCGCGTAGTCGCGCAGTCCCTGCGGTGGCGCCGGCCCGTCGTAGACCAGCTCGGAGCCCTGGTCGGCGTCGGCGGCGTGGGCGTACTGGATGAACGCGTCCACGTTCTGCTCGGTCGGCTCGCCGACCACGGCCGCGACCCGGAGCTGCCGGACGAAACCCTCTTCCCGGTACGTCACGAACAGGTGCGGGGGATCGCCGTCGATCCGCCGCAGCCGCGCGCGGTCGTACCGGGTCTCGCAGATCTCCACGATCCGGTCCAGCAGCAACGCGGCGGGGCTCTGCCCGCGCACGCCGTCGGTGTTGGTGCCGACGGCCGCCTCGGTGGGTTCCAGCACGCCGACCTGGGGCGCGTCGGCCGGCGAGGTGAACGTGGCGCCGACCGCGTGCCACTGGCGTTCGACCCGCTCCGGCTCCGGTACCGCGCCGGCCGGCTCGCTGTCCAGCGGGCTGCCCGGCCAGCGGTCCAGGCCGTCCGCGGTGAGTTGGAGGAGCTGGTGCCGGCCGGCGCCGAGCGGCGGCACGACCAGCAGCTGGGAGCCGAGCGAGCCGAGCGCCCCGGTCTGCTGCTCGCCCCCGTGCACCAGCAGATTGAGCCGCCGGCCGAGCAGCCGGTCCAGGGTGCCGGTGTCGCGCACCGCGACCCGGTCGTCGGCGGGCATCCGGTCGCCGGTCGTCGGGATGTGGCTGAGCGCGCCGATCCGCAACCAGCCCGCCTCCGCGAAGGGCTGGAGCCGCTGGGCGAACCAGGCGGCCTGCGACTCGGAGATCCAGCCGTAGTTGTCGTCCTCGAGGTGGGTCTGGGCCATCGTGGAGTTCAATCCGGCGACGACGACCTGCAGGTCCGGCACCGGGAACAGCGTCCACGGCTGTTCGCTGTCGAAGACCGGCCCGTCCAGACCCTGGTACAACTCCTCGAACAGCCGTGCGTAGTGCCGCCACTTGTGCCAGTACGGCGGCTGCGGCGCGATGTCGTCGGCCTCGCAGTTGGCGAAATAGGCGCGGCAGGCCGCCTGGTTCACGTCGTGGCTGCCCGGCACGACCAGCAGCCGGTGCGGTTCCAGGCCGAGCAACACCCGCAGGCCGGTGAGGAACGTCAGCGCCTCGTCGAACTCGCGCCGGCTGCCCGACTCGGTGAGGTCGCCGGTGACCAGCAGCAGGTCGGGGGAGGGGCCGCCGTCGTTGGCCAGCTGGGCCAGGTCACCCCAGATCCGGGCCTGCAGGTCGCCGGCGGTGGCCGGGGCGCCCGCCCGGACCAGGCCACGCCCGAACCGAGGGCCCGGCACGTGCAGGACCGTGAGGGCCGAACGCGGCTGCCAGGCCGACGGCATGGTCGGCGGGTAGAGCGGCGGCGTCACCGGGGTGCGGCGGGACCGCAGCCGGCTGGTCGGGACGGCGCCGGGCAGGCTCGACGGCACGCCGGGCCCGGTCGGCCCGCCCTGGGGGTAGCCGGGTTGACGGGCCGGCTTGGCCCGGCCGGCGAGGGCTTCGGAGATCCGGTTCAGCAGTTGGGCGCGGGCCACGTCCGGGTCGTCCACGTCGGCCAGATCGACGTAGGTGATCATCGAGAGCAGGCCGTCCAGCGGCGCGTCCTCGATCCGGATCGTCACCAGCTTGCTCGACGGGTTCTCCGGGTCGGCGCGGAGCGCGGCCTGCCACTCCAACCGCCCGTATCGGCTGCGGGCATAGCTCTTGGAGAGCACCGCCACCACCACGGTCGCCTCGCTGACGCCGCGATCCATGAAGTCGATGAAGTTGGTACCGGGGACGAAGTCCCAGGCCTGGAGCATGGTGCGGTATCCGGCGCTCTCCAGCTCCCAGGCGATCCAGGTGGCCCAGCGCTCGTCCGCAGGCGAGTAACTGATGAAAAAGTCCAACGACCGGTCCCCGATCGAGGCGTGTCCTCGCCGTGTCATGAACTCAGTATGGCCGCGACCGTCACTTGTGGTGGGCCGTACTACCAGCCCGGACCGGCCCTACTACCAGGCCGGGATCGACCGGGAGACCAGCAGTTCGTTCACGGTCGGCTCGACCCGGTCGGCGGCGATCACCAGCGCCAACAACCGTTGCACCTGGTCAGGATGGCCGGCGACGAAGTTGCGGTCCTTCTGCGGCAGCCCCAGCCTGGGGTCGAACGGCTCGCCGTCGAAGTTCAGCACGGTCATCCCGGCCTCGACCGCGATCAGCAGGCCGGCGGGTAGGTCGACGCCCTCCGCCTGATAACCGACGATGCCGTCGATGTCGCCGCGGGCCAGCATCACCCAGGACAGCAGCGGTGCCCAGAGTTGGAGCACGCGTCGAGCGCTGGAGTCGAGCACCAGCTTGAGGGAACGGGCGAAGCCGTCGTCCCGGCCGACCCCGTGACCCTGGGTCCAGGCCAGCACCGGACCGTGCGGCGTGGGCCGCAACGGCGGGCGCACCAGCGGACCGAGCGGACCGTCGGCGCCGCGGCCTCGCGCGGCCGACCAGGTGTGGCCGGCGATCGGATCGTGCACCACGCCGATGACCGGTACCCGGTTGCGGCAGAGCGAGACGCCGACCACGTAGGCGGGCAGGCCGATCGCGACGTTGTTGGTGCCATCGAGCGGATCGACCAGCCAGACCCACGCGTCGTCGTTGCTCGGATCGACCACGCCCGCTTCCTCGGAGACGATCTGATGCTCGGGGAAGGCGGCCTGCAGGTGTTCGATGATGAGCCGTTCGGAGGCGAGGTCGAGGTCGGTGACGACATCGCCGCCAGCGCCCTTCGCGCGGATCTCGAAGCCGCCACCGGCGCGTTCGCGGAGCAGCCTGCCGGCGGCCTCCGCCGCGTCGACCGCCACCGCGCGGGCGTGAGAGATCCGGGGCACCGTGCCAGCCATGGTCGTGGTAGTCACCGCGAACCTCCCACTCTCGTCCGATCAGGCGTGCTGCGTCGTCTCGAGTCTGCCTACGACGATACGAGCTGCGAGCGCGGTTTCGGCCGCGTCACAGTAACGCCGATGGATCCAGTGCGTCTGCCCACCGACCGGTCCGAGCGACCGATCGGTCTCCTCGTCCAGTGTCTGGCCGAAGACAACCGTGGCGGTCTCCTCGCCCGGCGCGACCTCTGTGGTGTGAAATACCCCGGCCGGCAGGGTGTACACGTCGCCGGCCACGCGGGTCTCGGTCGGACCCTCGCTGCACCGCACCACCTGCGGCGTCGCCCGCAGCTCGTCGCGCCCGTCCGCGCTGTGCACCTCGAAGATGCGGTGGGTCGGGTTCTCCTCGGTCTCCACCGCGTGCATCACGGTGTTCCGGACGCTGCCGTACAGCACCCGGCTGCGCAGATCCCAGCTGTGGCAGTGCACTCCCGAGGTGGTCGGCTCGGCGTGGGCCATCCGGTCGGTCCACAGATGCACGCAGAGCCCGGCCGGGCCGTCCCGCTCGATCGGCAGGCAGATGAAGCCGAGCGGGTGACGTAACGCGCTGATCGCCATGCTGGAACCGCTCGCCACGGCGCGCAGTTCCGCGGTCAGCCAGCCGAGATCGACCGTCGTGGCCAACTCGGATCTTGTCTGGTGAGTCATCGTTCGGGCCGCCCGGTCAATAGGGGTTCTTCGCCTGGATCGCTTTCTGAATGATGTCCTGAACGGAACTTTGCGAGAAAGAACTGGGCAGGTCGAGATTCAACCGGGAGAACAACCTCTTGACCTCGTCCACAGTCGGTTCATCGCTGAGTGAAATCGCTTTTGCCGCTTCTTTAACAGGAACCCGCTGGGCCTGATCCAGACTCGTCTGCAACTCCGTATTCCAGCGGTCGTAGTAGAACTTCCCGCGCTCGAACATCAGCGCCGGTACCTGCGGATCTTCCTGCGTAATGATAATGCACTCACTGGACACATCCCACCGGAATGTGGTGACCAGGGACGAGAGGCGGACGTCGATATCCAGTAGATCGAACCGCTGTCGATGCCAACACGCTGCGAGAACGGTCGCGAACGACTCCTTGCGCGTGCGCTCCAGGGTCCATCGTTCGCCGGTGCCGTCCGGCTGTGCGGAGAGCGATCGGCGGAACCGGGCATAGCGGTCACAGACCTCTTCATCGGTCGGATCGATGATCTGTAGCCGAATTCGCAACCCGCGCTTCTCCTGGCGTGCCTGCTCGATGCAGCCGGGCAGCGTCACGGCGCGCAGATAGGTACCGGTGCCGCCGCGAAAGGTCCACTGGTCGGTTTTGCTCCGCGCCTTTTCCAGTGCCTTTCCGACTTCGGGGCCGTGCAGTATCCGGACGCCGGCCATCTCTTCCATAGCGGTCCGCATGATCCGGACCGTCTCCTCGATGTCGCCGACGTGGGCGAGCCGTTGTTTGATCTCCCGCTCGGCCACGCTGGCGTGCACCCGGTCGCGCAGCAGCACCACGGCTATGACGGCGAGAATCAGCAGCGTCGCTTCGGTGACCTGGCTGGTGCCGACCACGTCGGCCAGGCCGAGAACGCCGATGCTGACCGCGAGCAATAGCGCGATCATGCCGTCGGAGTTTCGCCCCAACCACGCCACGAATCGCGCCATACGACATCCCCGTAATTCACCGTGCCGGTCAACGTTTCGAGCCTCTGATCAGGCTATCGAGATATCGAGGACGGGGCTGGGGGTATCCGGAAGTGACCTGCTCCACGCCCGCGCTCTGGGCGACATCTTCTCGGCGATGACCGGGAAAATATCGCCCGAAGCGGTTTCGGTGTGCGGCTGTTGGGTGTGCGTTGTTGGGAGTGCGGTAGTCCGCGGTCAGGTGGCGCGGGTCCAGATCGGAGCGGTCGGGGCGCCGGCGGTGAGCTGGATACCGAGGTTGTGCGCGGTGAGGAACGAAGCCCGTGGCAGCCGGTTCTGGTCCAGGAAGAAGCCGCGGTTGAGGTCGGTCATGGTGACCGGTGCCTGGTTGTCGATCGCGCCGGGTACGCGCACCGCGGCGATCTCGGCGATGTCGGCGGGCGTGGTGCCGACCGGCAGCTCGACCGTGGTGGCGGCCGGGTCATCGCGGGCGATCGACCAGGACCGTACGCCGTGGTCGGACCGGTAGACCGTCGCGTCGCCGCGCAGCCGGACCAGTATCGAGACGCCAGGGGCGGCCCCGGCGGCCGGCGTGGTGTCCTTGTCGACCTCGAGGTAGAGGTAGCTGCGCTGGTCGCCGACCGCCAAAGTGGCCGGGTCGGGCGTCGGCTCGATCTTGCCCTCGCGCTCCAGTTCCTCGGCCATCACCGGGTACGTCCACGGGTTAGTGTCCATCAGGTACTCGCGGGCCCGCAGGTCGGGCCGGACCTGGTCGGCGGCGAGCGAGAACCGCATCGGGCCGGTGCCGGTGTCGCAGACCGTGTTGTTCACCGTGCAGGTCTGGAGCACGGGGTGGGTGCCCTCGTACCGGCCGGTGAACACCAGCGTCTGGTGGTTGGGACCGTGGTAGTACGCCGGCCCGACCTGGTTGCCGGCAGCGTCGATGTCCACCGCGTAGACCCACTCGATGTCGGTGGTCCGACCCCACCGGGCCATCAGGGCGGGGCTGTCGGTGCCGCCGTCCTCGTTGCTCCAGATGATCGAGTAGTTGATCCGGCGCAGGCCCGGGACGGGCGAAGCGTGGATCTCGTGCCAGGCCAGCAGCGGGGTGTCGGTGGTGGCGTTCTGGAACACCGAGCCGAGCTCCGGCAGGGTCCGGCCGAGCAGCACGGGCGAGTGCCGGCGGGCCAACTGGGCGGCGCTGCCCGGCTTCGCGACGCTCACCCGTAGCTCACGCAGATTGACCCGGCGGGCGCCGGCCGGACTGCGGTCAGCCGCGAACCGGATCGTGATCAGATGCGGTCCTCGGTTGAGCTGGGCCAGCGCGAGGGAGCGCGGTGTGCGGCGGTCGCTGGTGACGACCAGATCGGTGGTGTACCGGCCGTCGACGTGCACCGAGACCACGGCGGACTCCCGGCCTGGGGCCGCCCAGGAGACCCCGGGCGCGTCGGCGACCAGGTCCAGGACCGCCTCGCCGCCGCGGGCCACGAACACCGGCATGATCAGCGGACGTTGGCCGCGGACCACGCCGACCGTGCCGGCCCCGACCGGCCGAAGGCTTGCCAGGTCCGCCGCTGGAACATTCGCCGCAACGGCCGGCGAGGCCTGCACTGCCAACCCGAACGCCAGCCCGAGCACCAGAAGCCGAGACAGAACACGCACAACGGTCTCCTTCCCGCCGATTCGCCCGCCACCTTTGCGGCTTTGGGCGACATTTTCGGTGTTATAGCACCGGAAATGTCACCCAAAGCGCATGGTCGTGGGCTATCGCAGGTGGGGGATGGTGAGCTCGATCAGCTCGGTGTCGTCGGGCCGGCCCAGGATGCGCCCGTCGTTGCCGGGGAAGTTGTTGTCGTTGGCCACCAGCACCCGGTCACCGGTGAGCGGCAGGACGGTCTCCACCGACTGCATCGGGAACGAGAACGCCGGCCCCACCCCGAACTCACCGGGTCGCGCGGGCAGCGAGACGCCCCGAGGATCGGCGATCCGCAGCAGATCAGCGACCGTGCGCCGGGGCAGCGTGCCGACCGCGTCGGCCTTCTCGAGGTCGGTGACGACGAGCCGCTTGACGCGCGCGTCGACGCCCTCGGCGTTGTCCCGCTCGATCAGGACCAACCGCTTCCCGTCGAGCAGGGCGGCGTCGCCGACGACCAGCTCGGGGGAGTCGACGCGGAAGCTCCAGGTGCGGTCCGTGTAGCGATTCCTGCGCACGTCGAACTCGTAGACGATCCGGCGGCGCTGGTCGGGGTCGGCGGTCTTGGCGCCCTCCAGGATCGGGTACAGCGTCCAGCCGTCGCGGCTGACGGCCATCGCCTCGAACCCCTTGCTGGCCGGCAGCGTGGCCGGCTCGCCGGGCTTCAGATCAGGCGACTGCGGCGACTTGGTGCCGTCCGGCAACGGGATCGGCGCCTGGAGCACCCGACCGGTGCGGTCCAGTCGCAGCAGGTACGGGCCGAACTCGTCGCCCACCCACAGATCGCCGCGAGCGTCCCGCTGCAGTGACTCGATGTCGAAGTCGGCGCCGGTGAGCAGCCGGTCCCGGGTGTGCTCGTTCACGATCGGGAACGGCACCCGGTGGTTCGGGTCACGGAAGCTGATCGTCGCGCGGACCTTGACCGTGCCGGCACCGCCGCGCGCCGTCCGGTAGCGCGGCTCGATGACGTACGCGCGGAGCAGGAAGTCCGCCGAGTTGGTCTTCGCGCCGAAACCGTTGTCGGGCATCGCGAGCAGCCGCCGGCCGGATCGGTCACCGGCTTCAGCCGGGATGACCGCGGAGAAGCCGGGGATCGGCTGGCCCGGGAACGGCGCCGAGACTCCATTCACCGGCGCGGGGTCCAGCTGCGTGCCGGAGACCGGCCCGGGCTGGTAGGCCGTGGCCGAGAGCAGCGCGCGGGACTGCAGGGTGACCGTGCCGGCGCCATGGGCCGGGGCCGCGCCGGCCGGAATCGCGGTCGGTACGGCCGCCACCAGCCCGAACACGGTGAGAGCTGTCAGGATCCTGCGCACAGATACCTCCGGAGCGGCGCGACCGGCCGGTGCCGGTCCGTCGGCCCGATCGAAGCCGGGCCAGACGGCCGCTGCGGGGACCGCTGCCTGAACGCGACGTGAACGGTGCGTGCCCGGTCCTGACCGTGCGCGTTTTCGGCTGATTCAGCTGGTCTGTTCATTTGGTCTGGATGCGCGCGTAAGGTGCGACGCGGCGGCCATTCGCGCCCAGGGCGTGGTCGGTGGTCGTCACCGGATCCTCTTCCTGGAGTGTGATCGCGTGTCCTCTTCCTTATCCCGTCGCGACCTGCTGCGTACCGGCGCTGTGGGCGGTCTCGGCATCGTGATCGCCGGCAGCCTCGACGCGATCGCCGGCCCGCTCGCCGCACAGGCCGGCGTCCGCCCTGCAGTCGGCTACGGACCGCTGGTCCCCGACCCGGCCGGAATGCTGGCCCTGCCGCGCGGCTTCTCCTACAAGGTCGTCGCGGAGACCGGAGCGACCCTGCTGGAAGCGGTGAGCCGACGCCGAGCGACCCCGACGGCATGGCCTGCTTCCCGAGCCGCAACGGCTACGTGCTGGTCAACAACCACGAGGTCGGCGGCAGCGAGCCGCACCGGGTCCCGGTGTTGCCCGGTCTGACCTACGACCCGGGCGCCGGCGGCGGCACCACCAACATCGAGGTCGACCGCAACGGCAACCGGCTCCGCGAGTACGTCAGCGTGGCCGGCACCCACAACAACTGCGCCGGCGGCCTCACCCCCTGGGACACGTGGCTGACCTGCGAGGAGACCGAGCAGCGTGCGGGCGGCGCCTTCCAGAAGGACCACGGTTACATCTTCGAGGTGCAGCCGTTCCACCTCGCGGCGAACCTGGATCCGGTGCCGCTGAAGTTCCTCGGCCGGTACGCGCACGAGGCGGTCGCGGTGGACCCGCGCACGCTCGGCGATCTACGGCACCGAGGACGCGGCCGACCCGAACGGTCTCTACTTCCGCTGGACCCCGCCGAAGGGCTTCTGCGGTGGAACGTGGTGCGCTGCGTGACCTCGCGCTCTCGGCCAGCGGCGACACCGCGGGCAAGTTCGAGGCGATGAGCTGCTCCAAGGCCGGCCGGCACATCGCCGACCTGTCCGAGGCCACCCAGCCGGGCACCCGGTACAGCGTGGACTGGGTGCGACGGTGCCGGACCGCGACGCCAAGACGGTCTCGGTGCGCAAGCAGTTCACCAACGCCAGATCACCCGCAGCCGCAAGCTCGAGGGCGCCTGGTGGGGCGATGGCGGCGCGTACTTCGTGGCCAGCTTCGCCCGGGCGAGCGACGGCAGCGTCAACGAGCACGACGGTCAGGTCTGGTTCTACGACCCGCGGTCGCGGACCGTGACGCTGAAGACGATCTTCGGGGTGAACCCGGACCCGGACCAGGACACCAACTACGACGGGCCGGACAACATCACGGTCTCCCCGTACGGCGGCATCATCCTGGCCGAGGACGGCGAGGGCATCAGCCATCTGGTCGGCGTGACCAGCGGCCGGCAAGGCCTACCCGATGGCCCGCAACGAGGCTGCAACGACAGCGAATTCTGCGGTCCCACGTTCAGCCCGAACGGGAAGATCCTGTTCGCGAACACGCAGACCCCGGGCCACGTCTTCGCGATCACCGGCCCGTGGCGCCGCCCCAACAACGCCGACGCGCACTGACGGCCCCCAACCCTGCGCTTTGGGCGACATCGTCGCGGCTATCACCGAGAAAATGTCGCCCAAAGCGGAGCGAATTACAGGTCCTGCGCTACACGCAGGTGCCGCAGTTGGGGTCGGTTTCTTCCCAGAGCCCGGTCTGGTCGGCGGGGAGCAGCAGCGGAATCGGCCGGCGCGGGGTGCCGGGACTGGTGCCGGCATCGGTCACGGCCGGCGCGACACAGATCAGCGACTCGGACTGCGAGGCGTTGAGGCAGATCGCCGCGGTGTTGCCCACCAGCGGAAGCTGCACCGAGAACATGCCGTTCTCGCTGGTCGTGAGGCCCACGACGGTGGTCTGCGCCTTGCGTGACCAGGTGACCTGGCCGTGGCGGGTGATCTCGTAGCCGACCAGCGTCGGGCTGGCGGTGCAGGGGCCGCCGTCGCTGCTGGCCTCGGCACGCACGCGGCCCCGCACGGTCAGCACACCAACCTCCGCCGCGACCAGGTCGGTGAACTCGGCCTCCCAGCCGGTGCAGGTCGCTTCGACGGGCGGCGGTGGCTTCTGGCGTTCGCCGGCGTTCGCCGTGATCGGGGCTATCGCGAGCAGACCCGCGACCAATGCTGCGGTTCCGAACCAACGTACTAACTTCTTGCTGTGCAACTTTCCCCCGTTCAACGGTGCTGACGAGGGAGATGGAACCACGTCCGCGCCGCTGGCGTCATCGGCGGAGGGCCTCCGGGGGAGGCGATTACCGAATCACGCAATCGCGCAGGCCGGGCGGCTGATCACGGAGCGGAGTCCGGCGCCGGCGGCGTGAAGTCGAGGCCACGAATCGTCGCCGCGAACAGCGTCACCAGGCCGAACGCGGCCGCGATCACGATGAGCGCCGCCTGCTGCGCAGAACTGCGATCAGCACGCCCGCCAGCAGCGGCGCCGCCGGCTGGAGAGCGCCGGCCGATGAACGACGACGTGCCGGTGACGCGCCCGAACAGCTCCGCGGGGACGAGCAGCATCCGCGCCGCGCCCATGGCCGCGCCGACGACCGGGCTCAGCAGCACGACCGAGGCGAGCGCCACCGCGAGGGCGACCGTGCTGCCGGTGGTCGCGGCGGCGAGGACGAGCAGCGTGCGCAGCGAGCGCGACGCCCGACGAGCACGGGACGCAGGCCGAAGCGGCGCTGGACGGCGGCGCGAAGGCCGAGCCGAGCAGGCCCGCGCCGGCGGCCAGGCTGAGCGCGATGCCGACCACGACCGCGCCGCCGGAACCGTGCCGGCCCTCGCCGAGGATCAGCACGAACAGCAGCGTGGAGACGGCGACGTTCATGACGGTGGAGTACAGCGCGTGCTCGCAGCAGGAACGCGTCGCGGCGACTGCGGCCAGCCCGCGGCGACGCCGGGGAAGAACCGCAGCGGCGCCCGTCGCGGCTCCGCCGGCCGCAGGCTGCTCCGCAGGCGCAGCGTGCAGAGCGAGCGAGACGCGAAGGTGATCGCGTCGGCCAGACGAACGGGATCGCCCGACCGGCCGCGAACAGCAGGCCGCTGGCGGACGGGCCGACGAGGTCGGCCGCGTACGAGCGGGACTGGGTGACGGCGACGGCCTCCGGGATGTCCTCCCGCACGACGATCGCGCGCACGGCCCGCGAGACCGCCGGGCCGAACGACCATGTCGCAGACGCTGACGACCGCGCCGACGACGAACAGCAGCCAGATCGAGGCGAGCCCGAGCGCGACCGCGATCGCGACGCCGACCAGCGCGACAGCCGCAGCGCGTCGCAGACCGACCATGAGCCGGCGCCCGTCGTAGCGGTCGGCGACGTAGCCGGCGGGCATCGCCGACAGCGTCATCGCGAAGAACGAGATCGTCGCCAGCGTGCCGGCGAGCACGGTCGAGCCGGTGAGCGCCAGTGCCAGCAGCGGCATCGCGACGGCTGACATCGAGCTGCCGAGCTCGGAGTGCCACTGCCCGATCCACAGCAGCCGGAAGTCGCGGTTGCGCCCGAGCGAGTGCGCCGACGCCGCGACCACGCTGCCTCGGCGGCGCGCCAGCGTGGCCGAGCGCGCCGGCGCGCCCCTGAGCGACGCCGGCTAGCTGCCACGCCGGGGGCCGAGCTCGCTTCCCCGTGCGAGCGGCACGACACCCGGCGGCAGCAGATCGTCCAGGACGAAGTTGAAGTTCGTCCGCCGCCCGGCGCCGCGCGGCCGCAGGCGGTCGCAGGAACAGCCCGACGCCGGCCGAGCCGGTGGCGAAGTCCGAGCGACTCGCGCAGCGACTGCTCGCCGGGGAAGGCGACGCCCTCGGGCCGTCGATCGCGAACAGCAGCACGCCCTGGGCCGTGCGCCAGGCCTCGTCGAGGTAGCGGCGCTCGCCGCTGAACTCCTAGGCGTCCAGCAGCACGTTGCCGAGGCCGGCAGCCCGTGGAAGAGCTGCGGGAAGATCGAGTACTTGCGGTTCGCGTCCCGAAGGTCTCGCCCGCACCGTGCGGGCCAGCTCGGGGTCAGGGCGAGAGGCGAGGTAGCGCAGCTCGACGGTCGTCACGCCGGCGGTGCCCTCGTCCCAGTAGTTGCGCAGACGCGGCGGCGGGCTCGTCGGCGTCGGTCGCGGTCGCGCGTATCGGGGATAGGCCCGGACGTGATCGTTGATCCGGTGCCCTGCGCGAGGTCGAAGTCCAGCGCGGACCGGCCGAGCTCGTAGCAGGACTCCTCGCCGGTCGCGTGGTGCAGGTAGAGCAGGAACAGGGCGATGCCGCTGGCGCCGTGCGCGTACCCGACTCGGGTCTGCTGCTCGGAATCGGGACCCCGGCGTGCGGCCAGCGGACCCCGAGCGAGTCCCGGGTGCACGTTCGCGCGAGCCGTTCGCCGATCTCGCGCGCCGCGGCCAGCTGGTCATTGGGCTCGGTCAGCTGCCACAGCCGCAGGCAGGCCAGGCCGTAGCCGGCGCTGCCGTGCAGCACGTCCGGACCGGTCCACAGCAACGGATGCGCACGAGCCCTGGCCAGCAGCACGGTCGCCGCGTCGACGTGCCCGAGTTCGGCCAGCGACCCAGGCGATGCCGGCCTGCCCGACGTAGAGACCGGGCGGGTAGGCGGCGCTGGTCGCGTCCTTGCGCAGGGCCCAGGCCACCAGGTGGTCCGGCGCCTCGTCGATCCGATGCAGCGCCAGGAGCACGCCGGCCGCGCCGAACGCGACCGACAGCGGGTTGGTCTCGAAGACGCTGAGGTCGGCGGGGAAGAGCCGGTCGTCGCGCGTGCGGATCGGCGGTGGCGACTGGAGGTAGCGGGCGACCTCGGCGACCACCTCGTCGACCTCGGTGCGTAACGCGTCCGTGGCGGGCGCCGGCGGGCGCGCGCGAGCGGGGTCCGCTGCGCGGCGTCGAAGGCAGCGCGTCGATCCGCTTGAGCACCTGCGCCGGGTCGGGCGACTCGGTGGCCGTTCCGTCGGTGAGGTCGCGCGATGAGGCTCGACCAGCTCGGCCGGCAGCGCCAGGTCGGCGGCCAGCGCGGTGAGGAACCGTTCGAGCGCCGGCCGGTGGTAACCGACGATGTTGTTGATGACCATGATCGAGCCGAGCATGAGCGAGCCGAGGGCGTGGTAGTCGTTCGCCCGGTCGGCGGTCCGGGTGCTCGATCGGTGCGCGGGCTGGAGATACCGAGCGTGTACACGCCGAGCTGGGGATCGACGCCCTCCTCGACGGCCGCCTCCAGATCGATGATCTTCACGGTGGTGTCGTCGTCGGTGACCATCACGTTCGTGAACGACAGGTCGCCGAGCAGGATGCCGCGCTCGTGGGCGGCGGCGATGGCCTGCGCGACCTGCCGCCACAGCGGCCGCATCCGCTGGAAGTAGGCGCTCAGCGCGTCGCCGGACAGGTCAGCGTGACCAGCGGGTTGGCCGCGATCGACAGCTGGCTGAGCTGCCGGCCGGCCAGGTGCTCCTCGACCAGGAAGGCGTGCTCCCACTCGCGGAAGAACGCGATCGGCCGGACGAACGATCCGGTCTCGGCCAGCGCACCGAGCAGCCGGTACTCCTTGGCCAGCACGTCGATCGCCTGGGCGCTGCCAGGTGCCGATCACCACGTGCGGGCGGGCTTCCTTGACACCACGTCGGCCCCGGTCTGCACCTCGGTGCCGCGGTAGACGCCGCCCTGGTTGGAGAACGTGAGCGCGACCTCGGCGGTGAACCGGCCACCAGCCAGCTCGGCGCCCTCCGGTTCGTCCTCCTCGAAGAACGGGTCGGTCGACCCACTCGGGCGCGGACCAGTACGGCTGCCGGACGTCCGGGTACAGGCGTGCCGTCCGGCGTGCGGATCATCAGCATCGCCGTACCGTTGAGCTGGATCTGCGGCGTGCCGGTGAAGCCGCCGTAGCGGTAGTAGACCGACTTCGACTTGCGGTACCGGCGGTCGGAGAGGATGTAGGGGCCGCTCAGCCCGTCCAGAGCAGCAGCGAGTCGATCGGCCACCAGCGCGAACCGCTCCTCGTCCAGCGGGTAGACGGTGAGGAACTTGCCGCTGGAACCGCGTGGCCAGGCCCTTGCCGCTGGTCATCGTGTTGCTACCGGCGTCCAGCAGGAACTTGAACGGCGTCCGGCTGTCCCGCAGCAGCGGGAGCGTGCGGTGCAGCACCTCGGCGGTTTCCCCGACGGCGGCGGAGACGTGCAGCTTCCAGCCCTGGCTCGGGTGCCTGGGTGCCCGGCGGGTCGGCGATGAACCACAGCCCGCGGCGCCGCAGCCGCCATCCTCGGGCAGGTGCGCGCGGTACACGGCCAGGTGCTCGGTGCCGGGCAGGTACCTGTTCGACGTCTCGAACCAGCGCGGGTCGTAACGGCAGTACAGGTTGAGCGTCTCCCAGGCGTACATCCGAGATCACCTTCCGTGCGGTCGTGAGTGAGCAGCCGTCCCTACGGGCCGGGCCAGGTCGGCAGGGCACGCCCGCCCGGCGCGGGGCCGAGGCGGGCGTGCGTCCTGGAACTAGCCGTTGCAGCTGCTCGAGTCGCACGAGGTGATGCTCAGCGAGATGATCTCCGGCTGGGTGGTCTCGGTACGGAGCTTCTGCAGGTTCAGCACTGCGGACATGTGTTGCCTCCCGGTGATCTGACGCGGCACGCGGAGATGCGGCGTCGACGGCACGGTGCCGTCTGACCGGAGAGGCTCGCGGCGTCGGGTTGATCGCCGGTACAGGACAGGTATATCGCCCGCCCGCCGGATGGACGCGTCGGTCGTCGAGCCGCAGGCCTGGCACGCGGGCAGTGGCGGTGTGACCGGCGCTGGCGACAGCACGTGCTCGTCGGCCAGGATCGCCTGGTGCAACCCGCTCAGCGCCGCCCCCGGATCGATCCCGAGCTCGGTGGCCAGCACCCGCCGGGTGTCCTGGTAGACGCTGAGCGCGTCGGCCTTCCGTCCCATCCGGTACAGCGCGACCATCAGCTGGCCGCGGAACCGCTCCCGCAACGGTTCCGCGATCACCAGCGATTCGAGTTCGGCGAGTACCGGCTCGTATCGGCCGAGTCCGAGCGCCACCTCGATCCGTTCCTCCAGCGCGACGAGCCGGCGTTGACCGAGCGCCTCGGCGGCCTCCGAGAGGGACTGGGACCAGGTGACATCGGCGAGCGCGTTGCCGTGCCAGAGCTCGAACGCCGCGTCGTACAGCGCCGCCGCGCCGGCCAGATCCCCGGCCTGGGTGGCTGAGCGGGCGGCGCTGACCTTGGCGGCGAAGACCTCGACGTCCAGCTCGCCGGGTTCGACCAGCAACTGGTATCCGTGCGGTCGGCGGACCAGCCGTTCCGTGGTGTCCGCCCCGGCGAGCAACTGCCGGATCCGGTGCACGTACAGGTGCAGGTTCTTCTGCGCGCTCGGTGGCGGGTCGTCGTCCCAGAGCACCCTGGTCAGGGTGGACATCGAGACCGCGTGGTTCGCGTTGAGCAGCAGCGACGACAGCAGCGCCCGCTGTTTCGCCGAGCCGACCTCGATGTCGTGGCCGTCGATGCGCAGGTTGACGGGGCCGAGTAGCCAGAACGCCAGTCGTCGAGAATCCGCCATCGTGCGTTTCACCCGTCCCAAGCTCGTCTCTGAGGTGGCTGCGGCGTCGTGCGCGAGGACAGCAAGTGGTGCGGCCTGGCGGCCTGATACCAGCCGATGTGGACAGTCATCTACCCCTCGCATTCTCGCAATGCGGGTGAGCAGGAACCTTGCCCAAAAGGTCAGGTCAGCGGTCACGTCAGACAGGGCAACTCGGGGGGCCGAGCCGGCCATCCCCACCCCGCGCTGCGCGTCGTCTCGGCACAGCCCGGGCTCGGGACGGGTCACCCCCAACGCGTCTGGGCGACGTTTCGGTGTGGTAGCCCCGAAAATGTCGCCCAATGCGGTGTAGCAGGCGGCTATGCGCCGTGGGTCACGTCGTTGGGTGGGTATTTGAGGATGTATTGGTCGAGGGTGTCGGTGTTGAGCGCGGTGAACAGTTCCTCGGATTTGGCGATGTCGGGGATGAGCACTGCGCCGCTGCCAGGCACGGTTCTGTCGGCGGCGATGGGCAGGGTCATGAAGACGAGGTTGGCTGGTCGGAGGCTTTTGAGGGAGTAGGCGAGGCCTTCGACGGGCATCCGTTCATCGACGGTGACGGCGCCGGCGGCGGTGCGGATCAGCTTGTCGAACTTGACGGGGTTGGTCATGAAGTCGCCGGTGGTGATCTTGGTCATCAGCGC
This sequence comes from uncultured Actinomycetota bacterium, assembly GCA_963746095.1. Taxonomy (GTDB): domain Bacteria; phylum Actinomycetota; class Actinomycetes; order Mycobacteriales; family Cryptosporangiaceae; genus CAVVAL01. The sequence goes on from CAVVAL010000003.1 coordinate 77,861, forward strand.
CCGCATGTACTGCTGCTGCCGCTTCGCCCGGTCCAGGTCACCGCGCAACAGACCCTTTCGCTGCCGCACGTAGTACTCGGCGAGTTGGGGGTCGAGGTGTAGTGGTCCGGCTTTGAAGGTGAGGCAGCGTTGTTTTTTGCCTCGGGTGTCTCGGCAGGGGGTGACGGGGTAGGGGGTGTTGGCGGGCATGAAGCGGTAGGGGTCGTAGCTGGTGGTGTCGACGATGACGTCGACGCCGTCGACGAGTTCGGTGAGTTTGTGGATGGCGGCGAAGTCGACGATGACGGGGTAGTCGATGCGTCCGCCGGTGTAGTTGTTGATGGTTTGGACGAGTCGGGGTGCGCCGCCGAGGGAGAACGCGGCGTTGACTTTGTCTTTGCCGCCGGGGTCGCCGTTTTTGTCGGCGATGCGGATGTAGCTGTCGCGGGGGATGGAGATCATGTAGGCGCGGTCCATGGTGACCGGGATGTGGGCGAGGATGATGGTGTCGCTGCGGGCGCCGCCGACGGCGGCGGCGTTGCCGTCGGGGGTGTCGGGGTTGGCGTTGTCGCCGGCGCGGCTGTCGGAGCCGATGACGAGGAAGGTGAGTGGTCCGGTGACTTTGGGGGGCGGGACTTTGCCGTCTTTGTCTTTGGCGGCGGCGCCGAGGAGGTCTTGGCGTTGGACGGCGCCTTCGTAGCGGTTGCCGAGCATTTTCACGCCGACGAACGTGGCGGTGGAGGACAGGGTGAGCACGGTACCGAGCACCACCAACGTGATCGCCCAGACCGGCGCGCGGCGCGGCCGCTTGCGCTTGAACTTCGCTGGCCCGATGACCCGCTCGGGCACCGGAACGCCCGCCGACTGATGTCTCGCCATGTGCAGAATTGACCCTTGAGGTGCGACCCGCGTGAGGATGCCGAAGTCGCCACCCTACTGAGTCGGGGCAACCCCGGACAGTCGGGGCGCCAACGCCGTTACACGATGTTAACGCCGTTCGCTTTCGGTGTTCCCGGGCCGAGCCGGACGCCGGCTGGGATGGTCATGCCGGGCGCAGGCCGGGCCGGATGTTCTGGTTGAGGTGGAACACGTTCTCGGGGTCATACGCGTCCTTCAACGCGGTGAGCCGAGCGAGTTTGTCCGGTGGGTACGCGCGGCGCACGCCGGCGGCACCTTCGTCGCCCAGCACGTTGACGTAAGCCCCGCTGGCGTACGGATCCAGGGCACCGGCGCATCGCCGCGCGGCCGCCATCCGCACCTCGTCCTCGGCCGCGTCCGTCCAACGTGCCGCCGCCACGTACTCGAACTGCGTGCCACGGTGGCTGAACGCGGCGTCCCCGTCCGGCACGTCGCCGATCGCGCCACCGTAGGCCTGCAACGAGATCGAGGGCAGGTGCGGACCCCGGCCGTCCGCGGTGCCGCGCAGCAGCAGGGCCCGGATCGCGTCGTCGGTGAGCTCGCCGAAGTAGTGGCCCTTCCAGTAGCGGCGCAGCGCGTGGCCCTCGACGTTGTCGTCCATCCGTTGCAACTCCAGATAGGACAGTCCTTCGACCCGCTCGTCGACCGGTCGGCCGAGTGCCCGCAGGGCCGGCAACAGGCGACGCCCCTCGTCGGGATCGCCGACCCAAACGAAGCCGACGCTGGCCAGCGGCCCGCCTGACCCCGGACCGCCGTCGCTGACCGAAGCGGTGAACGTGGCCTGGCGCGGTGCCGTGGCGTTCAGCTCCCGCCAGCCGCGCAGCACGTCGAATGCGGCCTCGATCGGGAAGAACAGGTCGGCGAGGAAGGCCTGGGTGCCGACCGGGTGCAGCCGGAACTCGAACTTGGTCACGATGCCGAAGTTCCCGCCTCCGCCCCGCAGCCCCCAGAACAGCTCGGGGCGCTCGGTGGCGCTGGCCCGCACCCGCTCACCGGTCGCGGTGACCAATTCGTAGCTGTCGACGTTGTCGCAGGTGAGCCCGTACTGGCGGGCGAGCCAGCCCATGCCGCCGCCGAGCGTCAGGCCGCCCACGCCGGTGTGTGAGACGTTGCCGGCGGTGGTGGCCAGGCCGTGCTCCTGGGCGGCGTCGTCGAGGGCGCCGAGCATCGCTCCACCTTGGACCCACGCCAGCCGCCGTTCCGGATCGACTCGGACGCCGCCCATCGGGGTCAGATCGATCATCAGCCCACCGGCCGGCACCGCGAGCCCGAGCACGCTGTGGCCGCCGCAGCGCACGCCGAGCTCCAGCCCCTCCGCGTGGGCGAACCGGACCGCGGTCACCACGTCGTCGGTGCTCGCGCACCGCACGATCACTTCGGGGCGGCGGTCGACCATGGCGTTCCACACCGCCCTGGACTGGTCGTAGCCGGGGTTGCCGGGCAACAGCACCTGGCCGTCGATCCGGCCGATCAGCTCACGGGTCGTGGTCATCGGAAATCCTCCTCCGCTGCCGGGATCAGAGCTGGTAGGACAGGATGACGAGGCCCGACTTCAGGACCGTGGTGTCGACGAGCTTCAGCGTCGTCAGCCGGGTGTCCCGGTACAGCAGGTCCTGCGGCCCGCCGGTGCCGACGAAGAACGGGTGGATCCAGAGCCGCAGTTCGTCGAGCAGCCCATGCTCCAGCAACGTGAAGGACAGCCGGCCGAAGCCGTACTGCACGATGTCCTGGCCGGGCTGCTCCTTGAGCCGCGCGATCCGGGCCGCTACGTCATCATCGATGACCGTGGTGTTGTTCCACTCCGGATCCCGGAGCGTGGTGGAGACGACGTACTTCTCCATGCTGTTCATCCGGTCGCTGACCGGGTCGCCGGAGCGGGTCGCCCAGACCGGCGCGAACCCCTCGTAGGTGCGCCGGCCCATCAGCACGGCGTCGCACGCGGACAGCAGGTCGTTCTGGATGGAGCCGGCGGTGTCGTCGGAGACCTCGGGGGACGGCCAGTTCTGCGGGTTCTCGATCACGCCGTCGAGCGAGATGTAGGTCGAGTTGATGATCTTGCGCATGATGTTCGCTCCTCTGATGGTCGCTGTTCCGTGCACTCAGCCTGCCGGCGGGCCGGTACCCCGTGAAGGTCCATTTCGATGACCGGATCGGGGACCAATTTCGCCGGGCCGACCGCCCACCTCAGGGCGCTTTGGGCGACATCTTCTCGGCCATGACCGGGAAGATGTCGTCCAAAGCCGGGGGGTGGGGGGTGCCGGCCGGCATCTCGGCCGGCCAACACCTGGTCACCTGGCTGCCGGGCCATCTTGACGAGGCGACCATCGCCGAAGGCGGCGACCTGCTCGCCGACGCGATCACCGCCGTCCGCTCCCGCTGATCCGCCCGCCGTGTCATCAGAGCCGGGTGGCTCCGCTCACCTTCGGCGCGACTGCGTTACGTTGGACCGCATGGAGGACACCTCTCGTGGCGGCTACGCTCCGCTCACCCTTGCGCGGCTTGCCGCCCTGCTCGGGAGCGACGACGAAGCGCGGCGGTGGCGGCTGGTGGCCGAGTTTCTGGAGGAGTATCGCTGGGAGCCGAGCGACGCGCGGTCCGCACTTCTGACGGCGGAGCCGCTCGGTACGGGTGACGAGCGCTGGGACGTCTTTCTGGCTGCGCTGGCAGAGCATCTCGCCGCGCAGGACGGCCGGGGGGCGCCGGATTGGGTGGAGCCGAGACGGCTGCGACGCTTCTGGTTTCCGTTCAACAGTCAAGCGGCTCGGGTGGACGCGGTGGTTCATGCGCCTGCCTCGTTCCGGCGCCGGGGCATCTATCTGGCCGCCCACGAACTGGATGTTGCGTGAACGAGTCGGATCCGCTCCTCGACCGGTCGCTGATTGAGGACGCGTTTCGCCGGCTGGGGGATCGGTTGGCTCGCCGGGGCGTTATTGCCGACATCTATGTCTTCGGGGGTGCCGCGATGGCTCTCGCCTACGACTCGCGGCGGGCAACTCGTGACATCGACGCGGTCTTCCAACCGCACGGCATCGTCTTGGATGAGGCACGCGCGGTCGCGGATGAGCTCGGCTTTCCGCACTGGTGGCTGAACGAGCAGGCCAGCGTCTATGTCGCTCCAGGCGGGGACCGAAATGCGCCGCGGGTGTTCGATCATCCTGGCCTCCGGGTATCGGCGGCGTCACCCGAGCATTTGCTGGCGATGAAGGTGCTCGCCGCTCGCCGTCGGGATGCCGAAGACATCCAGTTTCTGGTGAAACATCTCCAGCTGTCGACGGTCGAGCAGGTGTTGGCCTTGTGCCAGGAGATATTTCCTGACGAGTCGGTACCCGCACGGGCCCGTCTTGTGCTCGAGGATGCCCTCGGTCACGACTAGGGCGTCGGCGGTGCGGACTGCCTTTCGCCGACCCGGCCAGGCTCCTGCTCGGCGAGGCTGGTCGGCCGGGTGGCCTCGCGGCGGCCGTGGCGGTGCACGCCCGCGATCAGTGCAGGTGCCAATCGCCCGCACGCGTCGTGGACCGCCCAGCTGTTCGACCTGGTGCGGAACGGCGGCCGCCCAACCAGCTGACCCAACGCAGACCCCTTCGGGCGGCATCTTCTCGGTCATAGCCGAGAAGATGTCGCCCAAAGCGTGTTGGAGTGCCCGGCTCACTGGTAAATCAGAAACTTACCAGCGGAGTTACCTCTCGTCGGTTTTCACGTGCCGAAGGCATGGAGCGCTGAATCGTCCACGCGCGCGGGGTGGTGCGAGTGCGGGCTCGCACACGTGCAGTGATCGCGCTCTCACGGCAGAATCGACCCGTCTGACAAGCGGCGATGGAGCAGGTGGTCCAGACCACTTGACTTGACCAAAGGAATAGACCACCTTGTTGCTGGACGGTGCCATTCCGCGTGATTGGTCAACGTCACCAGCCGGCAGCACGAAGGCGTGGCAGTGGCTGGCCGGCCGATCCCGTCGCGGGGTCGGCCATCTCCTCGGTAGCAAGTCCGGTCGTCTGGCCTGGCCCCCTCACCCACCGCGAAGGAGACGCCCCATGGCGCCATCGCCCCTCACCCGCAGAGCCGCCTTCGGTGCCGTGGCGGTCACCGCGGCCGCCGCGCTCGTCGCCGCCGGCGTCGTGTTCGCTCCGACCAGCAACGCCGCTCCGGCCAGCAACGCCGCTCCGGCTGCCGCCGCTGCGGCGGCGTGCGGGGAGCTGTTCGACGACTTCAACTACAGCTCGAACGCCGACGCGAACCTCGGCGCCCGCGGTTGGAGCATCCGCACCAGCCAGGGCGGCCCCGGCGTGCCGGGGGCGACCTGGGCCAGGAACAACGTGTCGTTCCAGTCGATCGACGGCACCAACCGGGCCGCGCAGCTGACCGCCTCGACCGGTGGCTCGGGCGCGAACACCACCCACGCGGAGTTCTCGCAGAGCAACCGCCGGTTCTTCGAGGGCACCTACTCGGCGCGGATCCGGTTCAGCGACGCGCCGGTGAGCGGTGCGGACGGCGACCACGTGAACCAGACCTTCTACACGATCTCGCCGTTGGCCGGCCGATGGACCCGACCTACTCCGAACTGGACTTCTCCGAGTATCTGCCGAACGGCGGCTGGGGCGAATCGTCCGCGACGAACTTCCAGACCACCTGGTACACGTACCAGGCCGAGCCGTGGGTCGCCGACAACCAGAGCTCGCGGCAGGCCGGCAGCATCGCCGGCTGGCATGACGTCACGGCCACGGTCTCCGGCGGGCACGTGAAGTACTACATCGACGGACGCCTGGTCGGCGACCACTCCGGCAAGTTCTATCCGCGCCAGCTGATGTCGATCGACTTCAACCAGTGGTTCATCGACACGCTGGGGCACAGCGGCGGAATCAGCACCTACGTGCAGCAGATCGACTACGTCTACCACGCCAAGAACGAGGTCGTCACGCCCGCCGAGGTCCAGGCCAGGGCGAACGCGTTCCGTGCCGCCGGCGTGAACCACCGCGACAACGTCCAGGCCGGCACCTGCGTCCCGACCAGCCCGACCGCGAGCCCGTCCACGCCGGGGACCCCGCGGCCGACGCCCACCTCGGGTTCCTGCTCCACGCCAGCATGGAACGCCACCGCGATCTACACCCTCAACAACCTGGTCTCTCACGGCGGCCGGATCTACCGGGCCAAGTGGTGGACCCAGGGCGAGGTGCCGGGAACCACCGGCCAGTGGGGCGTCTGGGAAGACCGCGGCCCCTGCACCTGACCGGCCGTGCGCCTGACCGGCCCATGACCTGGCTTTGGGCGACATCTTCGGGGCTATGGCACCGAAGATGTCGCCCAGAGCGCGCGGTTAGAGCCGAGACAGCCTGACCGCGGCGGCCATGGCCTTGTCGCCGGCGTCGTTCGGGTGCAGGTGGTCGCCGCTGTCGTAGGCCGGCAGCAGGCGCAGCGGGTTGGCCGGGTCGCGGGTGGCCGCGTCGAGGTCGGCCACGGCGTCGACCACGCCGGCCGTGCGGATCCAGGTGTTGACGGCCTGCCGCACCTGCTCCAGCTCCGGCGTGTACGACCGCCAGCCCTGCCACGGCAGGATCGTCGCGCCGACCACCCGCAGCCCCCGGCCGTGCGCCAGGGTCACGATCCGGGTCAGGCCGGCGATGATCTGCTGCGGATCGGTCTGGTGCGGCGTCTGCTGGATGTCGTTGATTCCCTCCAGCACGACCAGGGTCCGCGCGCCGGACCGGTCCAGGGCGTCCGGGCTCAGCCGGGTCAGCGCGCTACGGCCGAAGCTCTCGAAGATCGTGTAGTTCGGCGCGTTGGCGTCGAGGAGGATCCGGTTCCCGCTGATGCCGGCGTTGGCGATGCCGTACCGGGGCACCACGCGCTGGGCGGCGAGGCGCTGGGCGAGGTAGTCGGTCCAGCGTCGGTTGGCGCCCCAGGTCGAGGTCACGCCGTCGGTGATCGAGTCGCCGAGGACGACCACGGTGCCGGGCCCGCCCGACACGTCCACGCCGCTGACGTAGTGCCAGACCCCGGTGGACTTCGGCACCGCGGCGGCGGCCGGATCGGCGGCGTGGTCGACGTGGTCGTCGTTGAAGAACGAGGTCTGCTGGGCCGACGGGTGGTGGGTGACCGTGCCGGACGGGTTGGGCGTCCAGGTGGTCACGAGCAGGTCGTGGTCGGCGGGGACGGCGAGGTTGACGCCATCGCTGACCGCCTCCGCGCCGGCCGCGATGGTGACCGCGCGCTGCCCGGCGAATGACACGTCGCGCACGGTCCCCGGCCGGGCGGAGCCGTCGCTGTTGTCGATCGTGCCGTCGGCCTTGCCGCCAGCGTGCGCGGAGATCGCGACCGTGACGTGCGCCATCAGGACGGGCGCGGTGCCGAATCGGTTCGAGAGGTGTACGCGGATCCGGTTCCCGGCCACCGTCGTGTGCACCACGTTGCGGATCGTCATGCCGGGGAAGCCGGTGGTCACGTTGCGGACGGCTGCGGCTGGTGCGGTGGCCCAGGTGGTGGTCCAGCCGGCACGAGCCGTCGGGCCGGCGTACTGCTCCGCGCGCACGTTCGGCGCGGCCTGGGCGCTCGGGGCGGGCGCCACGCCGATGGCCGTCATGGCCAGTGCGGTGGCGACGATGAATCCGAACGGGGACGCGGTTCGCCTCATGCAACAGCTCCTCTGCTCGCCACAGATGGGGGACGCCCCGACAACGTTGTCGGGACGCGGTGGAAGTCTCTGGGGCCGCACGGTTTTGTAAAGACGTTCTCAGCCGTTTTGGGCGGCATTTTCCCGATGAGCGAGAAGATGCCGCCCAGAACGGGCTAGTTCAGCTGGCCGTCGTAGTCCGGCAGCTTGAACGTGCGCTCCGCGTGGCCGCCGACCAGGTCGGTGTCGCGGTTGCCGATGTTCGCGACGATCGTGTAACCGCGCTGCTCGATCGCGGTCCGTGCCTTGGTCTTGATGACCTGGTCCGGGTCGAAGTCGAAGAACGCGCGCATGTGCAGCCCGTCGATCGGATAGCCGACGTCCTTCAGATTGTTCTGGGTGAGCAGCCGGAGGATCTCGGGCCGTGCGGTCACGAAGAAGACGGCGGCGCCGGCCGCCTTGGCCTGCTTCGCCAGTGCCAGCACCGGCGGGGTGGCCGGGTTCGTGATGCCGGGCGAGTAGGCAGCCTGGAGCGAGGTGTTGTCGATGTCCAGGACGATCGCGGTGCGGGACGAGCTGGGCAGGCGGGTGCGCAGGTAAGCCTTGGCCTGATCGGTCACGGCCGTCACGTCGGCGATCCAGGTGCTGTACGGCGGCAGTGCGAGCGCCTGGGCCTGCGGCTGACCAGCCGGCGCGGGGGCCGGTGCGGCGAGCGCGGCGGCAGGGAAGGCCGGCCCCACCACGGTGGCGGCGAGGAGTGCTAAGACCACGGAACCACGACGGACATGACTGCTCACGGATCGGTCCTCTCGTTGGTGCGGCGAGGGCAGGGCGAAGCATTCCTAGCTCACCGTGGTCGCGTGGACATGGATCGAACACCTGCGAACGCGGTGCTGAACGGCAGCACCCTATCCACAGTTACTCGCCAGTAGATAGAGCGCGAATCGATCCAGTTCCGGCCGATTTGGGCGGCGGAACGCGCGCCGCGTGGTGTTGTGCTCGCCGCGGCGCGGTGCGGCAGAATCCCGGCCATGAATCCCTTGTGGCGTCGGTGGTCCTGGGTTGCCGTGCTCGTCGTCGGCGTCGCCCTCTACGTCCTCGTGCTCAGCACGATGGTGCGGACCAAGAACACCAACTTCGTTCCGGCGATGATCCTGCTCGGCGCGACCGTGGTGCCGGCCACGTTCCTCACCTTCGTCCAGGGCCGCACCGGCGAGTGGCAGGTGCCGCCCTGGGTGCTGGCGGTGGCGGCGTTCTTCGGCGGCGTGATCGGCGTGGTGGTCGCCGGCCGGCTCGAGTACGACGCGCTGCGGGATCTGGGCGGGCTGCCGATGGTGATCGTGGCGATCATCGAGGAGTCGGCGAAGGTGGTCGTGCCGCTGGCGATCCTGCTGCTGTGGCGCGGTCGGCGGCGCCGGGTGGGCGACGGATTGGTCATCGGCGTGGCCAGCGGTATGGGCTTCGCCGCGCTGGAGACCATGGGGTACGCGTTCAACGCCCTGCTCGCCTCGAAGGGCAACATCGGCGCGGTCGAGCAGACCCTGTTCCTGCGCGGCCTGATGTCGCCGGCGGCCCACATCGCCTGGACCGGGATCACGTGCGGCGCGCTGTGGGCGTTCGCCGCCGCGCCGAGCGCCAAGCGGGCGCTGACCCTGGCCGCCACGTTCGCCATGGCCATCACGCTGCACACGCTCTGGGACACCTTCGCCGCGATCCTGGTCTACGTCGTGCTCGGCGTGATCAGCCTCGGCTGGCTGCTGCTCGCCATGCACCGCTACCGGGTGCGGGATCTCGGCTCGGGGCTACCGCTGCGACCCGGCCCCGCGACGGTCTGACGCGGGGCCGGTGGGCGCCGGTAGTATCTCCCCGCACGATCGACCAGGGGAGACGACACTGAGCCGCCAGGATCCCGGTTCTGTCGCGGGCCTCGACCTCGGCGTGAGCGGCTGCGAGAACGCCGTCGAGGTCGGGCGGGGCGGCTTCGGCGTCGTCTATCGTGCCTGGCAGCCGGCCTTCTCCCGCACCGTCGCGGTGAAGATCCTGGCCGCCGACCGGTTCGACGAGGCCTCCCGGGCGCGGTTCGAGCGCGAGCTGAAGGCGATGGGTCGGCTCTCCGGCCACCCCAACATCGTCACCGTGCACCAGGCCGGCCACACCGAGCTGGGCAACCCCTACATCCTGATGGCGTACGAGGAGGGCGGCTCGCTCGCCGGACGCCTGGCCGCCGGTGGCGCGCCGTGGCGGGACGTGCTGGCCGGCGGGATCGCGGTAGCCGGCGCGCTGGAGACCGCGCACCGCGCCGGGGTGCTGCACCGCGACGTCAAACCCGAGAACATCCTCATCTCACGGTACGAGGCGTTCAAGCTGGCCGACTTCGGCCTGGCCCGCCCCCGTCGCGCGGTGGCGCCGAACGACGGCCTGCGGGTCACCGCGAGCGTGCTGCACGCGGCGCCGGAACTCCTGCGCGGCGAACCGGCCACCGTCGCCACGGACGTCTACGCGCTCGGCTCCACGGTCTTCACCTGGCTCGCCGGCCGGCCGGCGTTCGCCCCTGCCGACGGCGAACCCGTCACCGAGGTGCTGGCCCGGATCGCCGCCAGCCCGCTGCCCGACCTGCGTCAACACGGCGTGCCGGAACCGGTCTGCGCGGCGCTGGAACGGGCGATGGCGAAGGACCCGGCGGCCCGCCAGCCCACCGCGGCGCGGTTCGCGGAGGAGCTCCAGCAGGCCCAGTCGGCAGCGGGAGCACCGGTCACCGAGCTGGTCCTGGGAGTCGACGACGACGCCGTCTGGACCGACGAACCGCCGTCCGCCGGCGCCGGCTCGCTCCGCCCGCCGCTGACCCTCAGTGAACGAGCCAGGGGAGCGCTGCACCTGTCGGCCACCATGGAGCACCGGCCTCGCAGGCGCCGGCGAGGGGTCACGCGGGTGCTCGGTGCCGCGGGGGTCATCGCCGCGGCCCTGGCCACCTGCGGCTCCGCGTACGTGCCGCCGTCGGTACCGGTGAGCCTCACGGCCGCGGTCGACTTCGGTGACCAGGAGGTCAACGCGGATCCGCAGGAGCGTCCGGTGACGCTGCGCAACCAGGGTGCCCGTGCCGTGCGGGTCACCAGCGTGGTGCTCACCGGCGCGCACGGGCGGGATTTCCGGATCAGCCGGGATCGTTGCGCCGGTCGATCGCTCCAGCCCAGTGGGCGGTGCGAGGTGATGCTCACGTTCACGCCCCGGGACGCCGGCCAGCGGCGGGCGGCCCTGGGGCTGGTGCTGGCCGGTGGCGTGCGGACCACCACGGTCTCCGGCATCGCGTTGCGCCGGCCGGCCGGCAAGGACGACGCGCCGCCCGGCCCCTGCTACGGCGACGCGTACCAGGTGGGTCGCTCGGCGTACGGCTACGTCGGTGGGCTGAAGGCGATCTCGGTGAAGCAGTACTGGTCGCCGAGCTGCCGGTCCGCCATGGCGTACGTCTGGATCTGGAAGCAGTACCGCGACAAGGCCGCGCTGGGCGGTGGCACCTGGACCGTCGACCTGGCGGCGCGCGGTGACCGGCCCGGCGAGCTGAAGCGGGAGCGGGCGGTGGGGCAGCCGGTCGAGCTGTGGACGGAACCGGTCCGCCGCTCCGGACGCTGCGGCGTGACGACGGCGACGCTGGTCACGGCCGGTGCGGCCGAGTCCGCGGTGACCGCGACGACCGCTCGCCACTGCGACTAGCGGGGCTCGACAGTGGACGGTTACTTCGAGGTCTACCAGGCCGGCACCGTGCGGATGGTGCCGCTCTCGGCCGATCTGCTGACGATCGGGCGCGCTCCCACGAACGAACTCGCGATCGATAGCAAGAAGGTGTCCCGGCTGCACGCAGTGATCGAGCGCTTCGCGCCGGGCTGGTCGATCCGCGACCTCGGCAGCACGAACGGCACCACCCTCAACGGCGTTCGGCTGCGCCAGGCCCAGATCCTGCACGACGGTGACCGGATCGAGATCGGCCCGGTGCGGCTCGTCTTCCGGGCGCCGGCCGAGCACCCGATGACCGAGACCGTGAGCGCGGCTCCGCCGCCGGCCGCACCCGACCTCACCAGGCGGGAGCGGGACGTGCTCGCCGTGCTCTGCCGCCCGTTCGTCGAGGGCGGCACGCCGTTCCCCGAACCGCCGTCGGTACGCCGCCTCGCCGCGGAACTCGTGCTGAGCGAGAGCGCGGTGAAGAAGCACCTGGCGAACCTCTACGACAAGTTCGACCTGCTCGCCAACGACGAGCGTCGGCGCTCGCACCTGGCCAGCGAGGCGGTCCGGCGCGGGGCGTTCGTGGCCCCTCGACGCGACTGACTTTCCCGCCTTCCGCGCCCCTCGCGCCTTGGGCCTCGTGGGCCTCTCGCGCCTTTGGGCGACATCTTCACGGCTATGACCGTGAAGATGTCACCCAGATCGAGGATGTGTGGCTCATGGGCGGCTAGCGGCACGTCAAGCCCGGACGTCGATGGGCGGCGGCGCCGCGTCGAGGCGGACGCCGTGATCGTCCACGAACTCGATGTAGGTGTCACTTGTGTCGTTGCGGTCGAGCCGGAACCGGCCGCCTGCTTCGCGAGTGGCGACACGGACGTCAGCGAGGAATGCGTTGAGCCGTGGGGTGTGTCGATCGGCGAGCGGACGGTTGTCGAGCAGCGCACCCTCCGGGAAATCGTCGTCGAGCAGGTCGTTGGGCTCCCAGGGGAGCCAGACCGAGCTGGACGACGACACTGCGAGCCAGACGACGTCAGGTTCGGCACCGGCCATCAACCCGAGGGGCCGCATGACTTCGTTGTGTCCGAAGTGCGTCTTGAGTTCCGGCAGTTCCGTCAGGTAGCCGACGTCGACCTCGCGGATCTGATCGTGGATGTCGACGTACGCCAGGCGGGAAGTGCCGCGCGGCGAGGTGGCGAAGAGCAGTTCTGGGGGCTGGCCCGGGGGCGCCAGGTATTCGGGGTGAGCGTCGAGGATGTCGCCGAGGTAGCCGTCGCGGTCGCGGTGATAGTCCATGGCACTGCGCCGGCCGGTGGCGGTTTGCACCCGGAAAACGGCGTGTGCCTCGGCGGCGTCCAGGACGGTGCGTTCCCACCGCCGGATGGCCGGATCGCTCGGCTGACCAGGAACTTCAAACTCCCACGTCACGATCTCGGTGGGGTAGATGCGCCAGTTGTTCTGCACGGTGGGTCCTAGCCTCAACCTAGATCCTGGCGGAGCTGATCCGCAGTCCATACCTGAGTGGCGTAACCGTTGAATCCGTTCACGATCTCCAGCCGATCGAGCCGGCCGTCGCGGATCTTCGGATATACCTCGATCCGGCGTAGCACCTGAATGAGTTCCTCCCGGTTCATAAGGAAGTAGTCGCCCATCTGAGGCTCCAGTCGGAGCCTGGCCACCTTGAGGTATCCCGGCGGCGCCTGCTCGGCCGGTCCGTTGACGGAAGCGCCAGCCATGCCGTTGAGTTGCGCGGTGGCATGGATCAACCGTTCCTCAATCGCCACGTGCTGTCGCCGAGGGTTGATAGTCGTGAGGGTCTTGACCTGATAGGCCTCGCCGGTGTCTGTCCGTAGATAGTCGGCTCTGTACCGGCCAGGTTGGTCCTGGTGAGCGATGTCGACGTAACTGTCCCAAGCGACCCTTGCCTCCGGCTCATTGAGCAGGAGGAGTGCCATGTCCTCGAGAACACGCCGCTGACCGAGGCCGTCTGGTGCCCTTCTCTCGTTGGCCGGGTCGTTCTCCTGTCCGATGTCACTGATCAGCTGCGCCATGTCGGCGCGGTTCTGTAGCCGACCGTGGTGCTGGACGAGCTCCGCCATCGCGGGCAGCGAGTTGGTGCGCACCAACCTCTGCGCGGCCGTCAGCGCAGCCATGTTCGCGGCGCGATCGGTCGGTGGGGTGCCTTGTGTCATCAGATCCACCGCCCGCACCAGGATCGAGCCGTACGGCTCGCCGATCCTGCTCAGCGGGGTCGTGTCCAAGCCGCGCTCGAACAGCCGCGTGACCATGAGCAGCGGCTCGAACTCGGCGGGAACCAAATTCGGCTGCGGGTGGGGCTGCGGCTGCGGTGCGTCGAGGCGGATGCCATGGTCGTCGACGAACGGGAAGTACTCGGGGTAGGTCTCACGGCGGTTGAGCGCGAGCCGGCCGCCTGCTTGGAGGGTGGCCTTGTTGAGGTCGGCGAGGAAGGCATTGAGGCGTGGGGTGTGCCGTTGGGCCAGGGCGCGGTTGTCGACGAATGCTTCGTCGGGTAGGTCCTCATCTAGGCCGTCGTTGAGCTCCCAGGGGAGCCAGATCGAGCTGAACGAGGCCAGGGAGAGCCAGACATGGTCGGGTTCGGCGCCAGACATGAATTCCAAGGGGGGCATGACCTGGTTGTGCCCGAAGTGGGCCTTGAGCCCTGGTAGTTCCGTCAGATAGCTGGCGTCGGCCTCGCGGATCTGGTCGTCGGTGTCTACGTAGGCGAGGCGGGACGTGCCGTCCAGCGACGCGAAGAGCAGCACCTCGGGTTGGCCGGGAGGCGCGAGGTACTCGGGGTGGGCGTCGAGGACATCGCCGAGGTAGCCGTCGCGGTCGCGGTGATAGTCCATGGCGCTGCGCCGGCCGGTGGCGGCTTGGACACGGAAAACGGCGTGTTCCTCGGCGGCGTCAAGGACCTCGCGTTCCCATCGGCGAATCACCGGATCGCTCGGCCTGCCGGGGATTTGCAGTTCCCACAGCAGGATCTCGTTCGAATAGATGCGCCAATTGTTCTGCACGGTGACGCTCATGCCTCAATCCAGATCCGTTCTCGGCTGGGGGCGGGGTGTGTCGAGGCGGACGCTGTGGTCGTCGACGAACGGAAGGTAATCGGGGTGGGTCTCGCGCCGGTTGAGTTGCAACTTGCCGCCGGCTTTGCGGGTGGCCTTGTTGAGGTCGGCGAGGAAGGCGTTAAGGCGTGGAGTGTGCCGCTCTGCGAGCGGACGGTTGTCGAGTACCACGCCTTCGGGCAGGTCGAGCAGGTCGTTGAACACCCACGGCAGCCAGATGGAACTGAACGAGGCCAGGGTGAGCCAGACGTAGTCGGGTTCGGCGTTGCACATGAATTCGAGCGGAGGTTTTGCCTCGCGGTGCCCGAAGTGCGCTTTGAGTTGAGGGAGCGAGCGGAGGTAGGTGACCTCGGCCTCACGGATCTGATCGTGAACATCGACGTAGGCAAGGCGGGACGCGCCGGACATCCAGGCAGAGAAGATTAGTTCTTCGGGTTGACCGGGCGGTGCGAGGTATTCGGGGTGGCTGTCGAGGACGTCGCCGAGGTAGCCGTCGCGGTCCCGCCGATAGTCCGTCGCGCTGCCAAGACCGGTTGCAATTTCCACGCGGAAAACGGCATGCTCTTCGGCGGCGTCGAGGACGGCGCGTTCCCATCGCCGGATAGCAGCGTCGCCGGGCTGCCCGAGAATTTCCAGCTCCCAGAGCACTATCTCTTCGCGGTAGATCCGCCAGTTATTCCGCACGATGGCCTCCTCTTTCAACCTAGATCTTGGCGGAGCTGATCCCTGCTCCACACGTGCGTGGTCGCTCCGTCGAATCCGTTCACGATTTCCAGCCGGTCGATCTGGCCGTCGCGAATTTTGGGATACACCCTGATCCGCCGTAGCACCTGGACGAGCTCCTCCCGGTTCATCAGGAAGTAGCTGCTCATCTGATGCTCTAGCCGGAGCTTGACTACCTTCGCGTAGCCGGGTGGGGCCTGTTCGGCTGGTCCGTCGTTGTCTGCTCCAGCCAGACCGTTGAGCTGCGCGGCGGCTTCCGGAATTCGGTTCTTCAACGACTCATGCTGGCGTTTGGGGCTGTCCGCCGTCAGGGTCTTGATCTGGTGCGCCTCGCGGGTGTCTAGACGAAGATAGTCGGCCTTATACCGGCCGGTCTTTCCCTCATGGGCGACGTCGACGTAGGTGTCCCAGGCAATCCTTGCCTTGGGATCGTCGCGTAGGACCTGCGCCACCTCTTCGAGAACGCGCCGATGCCCGATGCCGTGAGGTGCCTTCGTCTCGTTTGTCGGGTCATTGTCCTGCCCGATGTCATTGATCAGCTTCGCCAGATCGGCGCGGTTCTGTAGGCGACCGCTGTGCCGGATGATTTCCGCGAACGCGGGCAGCGAGTTGGTGCTCACCAACTTCTTCGCGGCCCGAAGTGCGTTGAGGGTCGCCGTGCGATCGGTCGGCCTGGTGCCCTGAGTCATGAGATCCACCGCGCGGATCACGACCTGCCGTACGGCTCGCCGATCCTGGTCAGCGGAGTCGTGTCTATGCCACGTTCGCGCAGCCGCTTGGCCACGGCCGGATCGCTGCCGTCCAGCTCGACGGTGTGCACGTAGGCCGTGATGTTGATCGAGACGCGCACCGTGCCGCCCTGGGACGGCGGCGCCGTGTTGCGGAACTGGAACTGGTGCGTGGACGAGGCGCCCGGTGCCAATTTGATCGGCTTGGGCGGGAGCGCCTGGCCCGTGCTCACCACGGTGTGCAGCGTGCCGGAGCCCGGGCTGCCGCCGGCGTTGGTCACCGTGACCGAGAACGCGCAGGTCGGGGTGAGGCAGACCGACGGCAGCTGCACGGTGGCCCGGAGCGCGGCCGGGGCCGGTTGGGGTGTGGCCTCAGCCAACGGCTTCGCCGACTCGGTTCGCCGCACCTCGTCTATCTCCGCCTCCGCCTTGCGCTGCTCGGCGGGAGTTTGCGGGGCCAGCACCATGGATGCCTGTGGGTACTGCGCGGCGCCGCCCTCGGCGAGGCGGTACCGGATCGGCCCAGGGCTGTAGGCGAACCCGGTGCGGCCGGAGAGCAACGGGCCGGACAGGTACACCAGGTCGTGCGGATCCTGGTTGGTGACGAGCAGGGTCCAGCCGGCAGCCGTGAGCTGGCGCAACCGCCGCCCGCCGACGGTGACTTCCTCGGCCTTGCCCCACGACTCCCGGCTGGCCAGGTTCTTGATCAGCGTCTGGATGCTGCGCGGGTTGAGCCGCTCGCCGAGCGCCACCGGGAACGCGGTGCCGGGCTCGGGCCTGACCCACCGCCCGGCCAATGCCTTGGCCTTGGCCGGCGACCGATTCGCCCACCAGGCATGATCGCCGCGGACCACGGTCCAGCCCGGCGCAGAGCGCAGCTCCGCCTTCCCGGAGAGCGCGTCGCTGATCGTGCCGGACACCTTGCCCGAGGCCGTGAACGTGACGTCGGCCTTGATCTCCGGCCCGTTGGTGTTGGCGACCCATCCGGTGAGCCGCAGGGACGGCATGTCGGCCACCCGATCGGCGGCGGCGCTGGCGACCGTCCTCGGGTTGTCGGCGACGAACTTCTGGAAGGCGAAGAAACCGCCGCCGCAGCAACAGATCAGGGCAAGGACCACCACGCCGACGAGCCCCAGCAGCAGGCCTTTGCGGCTCGCCCGAACGGGCAGTGGGGGAGGGCTGGGACGAGGACCCATGGATAGTTCTGGCGAGTCGGCCGGGCCCGGCCAAGGCGGTCCTGGCACGGGCGTGCCGGCCGATCGGGGCGGACCAGCAGATCCGAGCGGGCCAAGCGGCTGGCTCGGCGGTAACCCGGCCTGACCTTGCCAAATGGCATCATTCATAGCGCTACCCCCGAGCCCTTGCGAATTTCCGCTCAAATAGTTGTGAAGCATCTTATCGGAAGCTAGCGAGAGCAAAGTTGGCCTGTGGATAAGGTGCTGCTGCGGTTCAAATCCGCCCGCTGAGGGCGGAATCGAACCGCGGCTGGGTGGCCCGCGAACCTGGCGCCGGGCTGAGAACGGCTCAGCGTGGCCACAGTGGGTGGTCGCCAGGATCGGTGCGTCCGCAGGAACCCACACGGGGAGTCGTCACCATGAAGGTCCGAAGGTTCGCACTGTCCGTGGCAGTCGCGCTCGGCGCCGCCTTGCTCGTCGGAGCGGCACCCGTTGACGCCGCCGCGCCCAAGCCCGTCGAAGCCACGGCGCCCAAGCCCGCCGGTCCGTCAGCGCCGTTCGACGCGGCCAACCCGACCGGCCACCGACCGACCGAGCCGAGCCTGGTCGGCTCCGCTCAGCTGCTCCGGCTGGACGGGCAGGACGTCCGGTTCCAGTTCGATGTGCACGGCTTCGCCACCGACGCGAAGGGCATGTTCGGCTTCAGTCACCGGGCCGGCGATCAGTACGGGTGGGCCAAGCTGGAGGCGGACTGCCTGATCACGGGCGGCCCGGTCGCGGTGGTCACCGGCTTCATCACCGAGACCAACCTCCCGGAGCTGAAGGGTAAGCGGAAGGCGTGTCGGTCTACGACGACGGGCGGCACGACCGGCTCGGTTACAGCTGGGCCCTCTCGCACGACGTGGACGTGCCGGAATGTATGAGCATGGCGCCGTTCGAGACGGTGCGCACCGGCGACTTCAAGGTCAAGCACTGGCTGCCGCCGCTGCCTCGCTGATCACGTCCCACTCTCGCCCGCCGATCGCGTGGCACCGCCGGTGCGGCGCGATCGGCGGCGTGTCGCCGTGCGAAGCGCCCGCAAATCGGGCCTATCGGCCGTCTCTGTTTGCGGGCGCGGGGACGTGGCTATGCTTGCCGCCCGAAGCGGGAGGTCTCGTGGGTGGCACGCCCTCGACGACTCGCCGGGCCTGCTTCGAAGGACGCCTCGGCGCGGTCGTGAAGGATGGGAACAGTGCCGGAGCGGACAGAGTCGCTGGTCGTCGATCGGTTGCCGGACGGGCCGTCGCTGCCCGTGCTGCTGCTGGTCGAGGACGATCCCGGTGACGCGCTGCTGGTGGAGGAGCTCCTCGCGGACAGCGGCCTGCCGGCCCAGCTGAGGTGGGTCGGATCGCTGGCCGAGGCCCTCGAATCCATCACCGCCGAGGTACCCCAGTGCGTGCTGCTGGACCTGCACCTGCCGGATGCGTCGGGCCTGTCGGCGTTGGCCGCGATCCTGGAACTGGCCCCCGGCGCGGCCGTGGTGGTGCTCACCGGTCTCATCGAGCAGCAGGTCGGGCTGGCCGCGGTGTCGGCCGGCGCCCAGGACTACCTGATCAAGGGCCGGGTGGACGCCGAGCTGTTCGGCCGAGCCATCCGGTACGCGGTCCAGCGTAAGCAGACCGAGCAGGCGGCGACCGCGCTGCAGGCCGAGCGGCTGCGGGCACAGGAGAACGCCCGGCTGGAGCGCGGGCTGCTGCCGGTACCGCTGCTGGCGTCGGCGCCCGTGGAGGTGGCGGCGCGGTACCGGCCGGGCCGGGCGTCGGCCCTGGTCGGCGGGGACTTCTACGACGTGGTCGAGGCCGACGACGGCTGTGTGTACGCGGTGATCGGCGACGTCGCCGGCCATGGCCCGGACGAGGCGGCCTTGGGGGTCTGCCTGCGGATCGCCTGGCGCACGCTGGTGTTGAGCGGCGTGAGCGGGCCTCGGTTGCTGAACCAGCTGGAGCGGATCCTGTTGGCGGAACGCTCACACTCCGGCGTGTTCGCCACCGTCTGCACGATCGTCCTGGACCCCGACCGCCGCACGGTCCGCGTGCTCCGGGCCGGCCACCCAGGTCTGCTGGTGCGCTCGGCGGACGCCGTCGAACTGTGCGAACCGGTCCGCGGGCCGGCGCTCGGCGTGGTCCCGGCCGGCGGAGTGTGGGTCGAGGACCGGTTGGAGATCCCGGTCGGCGGAGCGGTCGTGCTGTTCACCGACGGTCTGTTCGAGGGCCGGTTGGCGACGTCCGGCACCGCACGGCTCGGTGAGGACGGGTTGATGGCCATCGTCCGGGGCGCCACCCACCTGCCCGGCCTCGACTTCGTGGACGCCGTCATCACCGGGGTCGAGACAGCGACGGCGCCGGGCGGCGGGCTGGGCGACGATGTCGCCGTGGTGCACCTGCAGTGGAGTGAGGAACGATGACCATCCCCGAATCCGCGACCACGAGCGGCGACGCGCCCGCACCAGCTTTGGTCCCGGCAGGCACGAGCAGACTTCGCCAGCTCACCGTCCAGTCATGGGTTCATCTGGTGCTGGCCGCGATGGCGGTGCTGGTGTTCGGTTCCGCGGCGGTCGGCGCGTCGCTGCTGGAGCACTCCACCGCCGTGTCGGACGAGATGGTGGACCAGATTTCCCCGGCGCGTACCGCGATCGGGCGTCTGCAGAGCGGGATGATCGACCAGGAGACCGGAGTCCGCGGCTACCTGCTCACCGGTGAGCAGCAGTTCCTCGAGCCCTACAACGACGGGAAGATCGCCGAAGCGGTCGAGGCGGAGCGGATCGCCGACCTGGTGCCCGACCGGCCCACGGTGCTCCGGGATCTCGCCATCGTGCGCGCGGCCGTGGCCGACTGGCGCCGCGACTATGCCGAGCCGATCATCGCGGACGGGATCGCCACGCCCGGCGACAAGACCCGGATCGAGGCGGGAAAGCGGGCCTTCGACGAGGTCCGGGCGTTGTTCGTCACCCAGAACTCCCACATCGACGAGATTCGCCTGGACACACGCGCCGAGCTCGCCCAGACCGAGACGCGCCAGGACTGGGCGTTCATCGGCATGCTGATCGCCTTCCTGCTGACCGGCCTGGCCATGGCGATCGTGCTGCGGCGCACGGTCGGGCGACCGCTGGACCAGTTGCGGGCGGCCTCCCGGCAGGTGGCGTCCGGCGACTTCCGGCATCGGCTGCCCGCGCACGGTCCGGCCGACATCCGCGAGGTGGCCACCGACATGGAGGCGATGCGGGAACAGATCGTGGCGGCGTTGGAGGCGTCCCGGTTGCAGGAGGCCACCCTGTCCCGGCAAACCGCCGACCTCGACACTCAGGCCGAGGAGTTGCGCCGGTCCAACGCCGAGTTGGAGCAGTTCGCCTATGTCGCCTCGCACGACCTCCAGGAACCGCTGCGCAAGGTGGCCTCGTTCTGCCAGCTGATCGAGAAGCGTTACGGCGACCAGCTCGATGAGCGGGGCGTCCAGTACATCGCCTTCGCGGTGGACGGCGCGAAGCGCATGCAGGTGCTGATCAACGACCTGCTCACGTTCTCGCGGGTGGGCCGGCTCAACGACGCGCGCGTGCCGGTCGACCTCGGCCGGGCGCTGGACACCGCGGTCGGCAACCTCGCCGCGTCGGTGGAGGAGTCCGAGGCGCGGATCGAACGCCCGGACGAGCTGCCCGAAGTGATCGGCGACCCGACCCTGCTGGCCATGCTGTGGCAGAACCTGCTCGGCAACGCGATCAAGTTCCGCGCCCCCGGGCGCCCGCCCGTGGTCACGATCGAGTGCGAGGCGGATCAGGAGACCGACGCCTGGCGGTTCTGCGTGACCGACAACGGAATCGGCATTCCGGCCGAGTTCGCCGACAAGGTGTTCGTGATCTTCCAGCGCCTGCACGCCCGCGACGCCTACAGCGGCACTGGGATCGGCCTGGCCATGTGCAAGAAGATCGTCGAGCACCACCGCGGCCGGATCTGGATCGACACCGAGCACACCGACGGCTCACGGATCTGTTTCACCCTGCCCGCCAGCTCGCCGTCCGGCAGCGACCGCGATGATGTGCCGGACGAGTCGGCAGCCGCCCTGGAAGGAAGTTCCGCATGAGCGAGCGTAGCGAGGTGGACGCATGAGTGACTCGGCGCGCCCGGCCGAAGTTCTTCTCGTCGAGGACGATCCCGGCGACGAGATGATGACGCGCGAGGCGTTCGAGGACAACAAGATCGGCAACACGCTGCACGTGGTGCGCGACGGGCTGGAGGCGCTGGACTTCCTCTACCGCCGGGACCCGTTCGCCGACGCGCCGACGCCGGACCTGATTCTGCTCGACTTGAACCTGCCCAAGTACGACGGTCGCCAGGTACTGGAGCAGATCAAGTCCGACCCCGAGCTCGCACTGATCCCGGTGGTGATCCTGACGACCTCCGCCGCGGAGGAGGACATCCTGCGCAGCTACAAGCTGCACGCCAACGCATATGTGACCAAGCCGGTCGACCTCGACCAGTTCATGGCCGCCATCCGCCAGATCGACGACTTCTTCATCAGCGTGGTCAAGCTCCCAGGCCGCCGCTGATCCGGGCGGAATCGGCGAGGTCGGCTCGCGGATTCCGCCCGGACGGTCAGCGTGCGCTGGCGGCGAGTGGCTTGCTGACCGAGTCGCCGCGCTGCGAACGCCGCCGCAGCGCGACGGTGGCGGCGACGGCCGCTCCCATGGCCGCGGCGAGGGCCAGCTGCGCGATCTCGGCACCGGTGTCGTCGACCGGAACCTCGACCGGGACCTCGACGCGTTCGACGACGACTCCGGTGCTCGGACTGCTACCGCAGGCGCCCTCACAGACGGGCCTGGCGGTCGCCGGCATCGCCGCCGGCCCGGCGAGAAACGCGATTGCTCCGGCCGCCGCGAGCCACCGCGCCAACCTGCGTGCTGTTGCGGTCATGATGATCTGGCCTTCCTGACGTAGTGGATGTCGATGGCTCCACGGTCCGCTCAGCGGCGTCGGCGGGCATCGACCGCAACCCCTCAGATGCTCGCCAGGAACCCTCAGAAGGCCAGTCGATCGGCCTGCGGACCGCACCAGGGGGCGCCGCCCGGTGGGAGACTCGACGGGTGGCGATCAGCGCCGAATGGGGTCGCCCGTGGCTGGCCGGACCGACGGACGACGGGGAGCCGCTCGGCCAGCGATGAGCGCCCCGCCGCCCCGGCGACCGGGCCCGTCGCTAGGGTGGCCGGGCCAGCCGGACCGGCAGAGCGGAGCGGGAAACGATGCGTGGCGCGGGGATCCGAGTTCTGATCGTCGGCGCGGGCATCGCCGGGCTGGCCGCGGCTCGCACGTTGCGTGAGTGGGGCGCGCAGGTCGAGATCATCGACCGGGTACCGGCTCCGGCCGCCGAGGGGACCGGCCTCTACCTGCCCGCCAACGCCGTTCGCGCACTCGACGCGCTGGGCGTCGGCGCGGCGGTCGCCGAGCGGGCCGTGCAGCTGGAACGGCAGCGGATGTCGGACCACCGTGGCCGGGTCCTGGTGGACCTCGACCTGGACGCGTGGTGGGCCGGCGTCGGTCCGTGCCTGTCCGTGCACCGTGCGGACCTGCACCAGATCATGCTGGACGGCGTGCTCGGCATCCCGATTCGCTGGGGCGAGACCGTGCACGCGGTGCAGCCGGCGAACCGTGGCGCGGTGACCGTGGAACTGAGCGGTGGCGAGATCAACCAGTACGACCTGGTGCTCGGCGCGGACGGCGTGCACTCCACGGTGCGGCGGCTCGTCTTCCCCGGTCAGGAGGCCCGGCCGGTCGGGCAGTACGCGCGCCGCTTCGTGATCCCGTGGCCGGACCAGGCGCCGATCTGGTCGGTACTGCTCGGGCGGGGAAGCGCGTTCCTGACCGTCCCGATCGGGGCAGGTCGGGTCTATTGCTACTGCGACGGACCGCTCGCCGACGATCCGCCGTCGCTGCGGGCGCTGTTCGCCGGGTACGCCGAGCCGGTGCCGACGCTGCTGGCGGCGCTCAAGGAGGCCGGCGGTGCGGTGCCGGTGCAGGCCGGTCCGGTCGAAGAGGTGGCGATCGAGGAGTGGTCACGTGGTGGCGTGCTGCTGATCGGAGACGCCGCCCATGCCACCTCCCCGAACATGGCCCAGGGTGCCGCGATGGCGGTCGAGGACGCGCTGGTGCTGGCCGAGACGCTCGCCGCGGCGGACGGCATCGCGCCCGCGCTCGCAGCCTACGAACGGCGCCGCCGCCCGCGCACCGACTGGGTGCTGGCCCAGACGCACCGCCGCGACCGAACCCGCACGTTCCACCCGAAAATCCGCGCGGTGGCGCTCAAGCACCTGGGCCGGCGCATGTACGAGGCCCACTACCGGCCCCTCCGCCACCTGCCCTGACCGCCACGGTCCACTGCCCTCTGGGCGACATTTTCCGTGCCATGGCACCGAAGATGTCGCCCAAATGGCAGAGGGATGAGGTCAGTCGGCGAGGTCGTCGAGCTGCTCGGTCACCAACTTGGCGAGGAACTCGCGCCGCTCATCGTGCTCGGCGCCGGCTTCGCCGCGACTGGGCATCTCGGCCAGCATCAGCAGGTAGAGGTGCAGACGGTAGAGCGAGAGCCGCCTCCGGGCGGGCTCGTCCAGGGCCGGTTCCCCGCCGTTCGCCGCGGCGTAGCCGGCGAGGAACGGATGCCCGGGCTCGTCCTCGATCCGGCGGAACAGGGCCGCGGAGACGAAATCCATCAGCGGGTCGCCGTAGAGGTACCGCTCGCCGTCCACCAGGCCGGTCAGCCGGGCGACTCCGCCGCCGTCCACCGACGCCAGCACGTTGCCGTCCCAGGTGTCGAAGTGCAGCAGAGCCGGTCGTCGCACCAGCGTGAGCGCGTCGGCGTGCCGGGCGACCAGCGCACGGATCCGCACCGGCGAGCTCGGCAGCTTCACCCGCCATTCCCGCGCGTCGGCGAGCAGGTCGCCGATCATCAGGGCGAACGCGTCCGGCCAGGTGGTGGCCCTGGCCCGGTCGCCCGAGTAGCCGAACCACGCGCCAGTCACCCGGTGCAGGCCAGCCAACGCCGCCCCCAGCTCCCGCCGGACGGTCGCGTGGTCCAGATCGGGGTAGGCGTGTCGAAGCTCGTGCAGCCCGGTACCGGGCAGGTGTGCGGTGACGAGCCAGTCGCTGCCGCACACGTCCCGGTCGGTGCCGTGATGGAGCACCGCCGGGGCCGGCACCCCGGCGGCCCGTGCCAGCGCGAAGTACTCGGCCTCCGCGCGGATCAGCCCCGCCTCGTACCGCAGCAGCCGGACCCCGGGCGGCGGCGCGACCTTGAGCACCACGTGCCGACCGTCGTCCAGGAGCGCACGCCACACGGTCGCGTAGCCCCCGCCGGTCAGCTCGGCGGACTCGATGACCGTCACGTCCGACCCGAACGAGGCGCCGACCAGCTTCGCCACGTCGGCCGGCGTCAGCGCCCGTTTCGTCGGACTGCTCACGGATCCCCCTCGTGCTCGTGCGGCGGCGCCACCTCGACGAACACCGCCGGGCAGGATGGTGCTTGACCCTGACACGGTGTGAGGCCGAACGGTAGGACCCGACATGTTCAGTATCGGAGACTTCGCCAAGCTGGGCCGGGTGTCGGTGCGCATGCTGCGCCACTACGACGCGATCGGCCTGCTCCGCCCTGCCGCCGTCGACCCGGCCAGCAGCTACCGCTTCTACCAGGCCGATCAGCTTCGCCGGCTCAACCGCGTCCTCGCGCTCAAGGATCTCGGCTTCACGCTCCAACAGGTGCAGTCGATCCTCGACGACAAGGTCGACGTGGCCGAGCTGCGCGGGATGTTGCGGCTGCGCGAGGCTCAGCTCGCGGCGCAGCTGTCGGCGGACACGGCCCGACTGGCCGGCGTCGAGGCGAGGCTCCGAATGATCGAGAGGGAGGGCCACATGGACACCGAGGAAGTCGTGGTCAAGGAAGTCGCCCCGATCCGGGTGGCCGAGCTGTCGGACGTGGCGGCGAGCTACGCGACCGCCGCGATCGGGCCGGTCATCCAGCCGCTCTATCCCGAACTCATGAGCCGGCTCAGCGCGGCGGGCGTCACGCCGACCGGCCCCGGGATCGCCTACTACGAGCCGGTCGCCGATGGCGAGGAGGTCACCGTGCACGCGGGGATCCAGGTCGCCGCCGACCCGCGTCCCGAGCACGACTTCGCGGTGGTCGACCTGCCGGCGCTCGACGCGGTGGCCGCGATCATCCACCGCGGACCGATGGACTACGTGGAGCGCAGCATCCAGATCCTCGCCCGTTGGATCGAGGAGAACGGCTACCGCACGAACGGCTGCTCTCGCGAGGTCTATCTGGACTACAACCCGGACGACGCCGAGAACGGCGTGACCGAGCTCCAGTTCCCGATCTTCAAGGAGTAGCACCGAGCGATCGGCCCCTGCCGGCGCTGCGGGGTGCGGTTCAAATCCGCCCTGGGAGGGCGGATTTGAACCGCACCAGCACTAAGCTGAGCCGCGGACCACCAGGGTGGGCTCGAAGATCGACGAGGTGATCGGGCGGTCGGCGTCCTCGATCCGCTCCAGCAGCAGCCGGGCCATCTCGGCGGCCATGTGCTCGACCGGTTGCCGGACGGTGGTCAGCGGCGGATCGCAGGCCAGCGCCGCGGAGCTGTCGTCGAAGCCGACCACCGCGACGTCGTCCGGAATCCGCCGGCCGTGCTCGTGCAGCACCGGGAACGCGCCCAGCGCCATCAGGTCGGAGGCGATGAACACCCCGTCGAGTTCCGGCCGGCGGGCCAGCAGTTCCTCCATCGCGCGTCTCCCCGCTGGCCCTGGTGAAGTCGCCCTCGACCGAGGGCACGTCGGGAAGCCGTGTCCGGCCATGGCCGCGCGGAAGCCGTTCAGCCGATCCAGCGCGGCGGGGGTGCCGAGCGGGCCGGAGATCGTGGCCACCCGCTGGCAACCGCGGTCGACCAGATGGTCGGCGGCGAGCCGGGCGGCGGCCTGCTGGTTCACGTCGACGTAGGTGATCGAGACCGGCCGGAACGGGCGGGCGGACAGCACCACCGGGATCCGCGCCCGGTCAGCAGCCTCGGTAGCGGGTCGGTGGAGTGGGTGTAGACCAGGATCACGCCGTCGACGTGCCCCTCGCGGAGGTAGGCGACGAGCTGGTCGGGCGCGTGCGCGTACTCGGCCAGCATCAGCACCAGGTGCACGCCCTGCTGGCGGAGGCGATCGTCCCGCGCGCCGCTCACCACCCGTCCGAAGAACGGGTCGTTGAAGACTCGCTGCTCGTCCGGGAGGACCAGCGCGATGCAGCCGGTCCGGCCGGTGACCAGCGAGCGGGCCGCCCGGTTCGGTACGTACCCGGTGGGACGATGGCTCGCTCGACGATCTCCCGGAGCGACTGGTCGACGGTCGGCGACACCGTTGACGACGCGGGAGACGGTGGCACGGGAGACGCCGGCCACCCGGGCGACGTGTTCCAGCGTCACCTGCCTCGGGGAGGATCGCAGCGGGGGAGTCACGCCGCCTTCATACCACCGTTCGGTCCGGGCGCCGTTGGTCAGGACACTCATCGAGCTCCTCCTCAAACCGCGGCGCGTGCACGCCGGTGGGCGGCGGTGCCGGTCGTACCGCCGCCCACCAGGGCACTGCCGTCCGGGTACCGCTACTGGAAGACCCGCACGTAGTCGACGAGCATCCGCTGCGGCAACCCGTGGTGGCGTGCCGGTTGCCCGGGAAGTCGCCGCCGACGGCGTTGTTGAGGATCACGAAGAACGGGTGGTCGAACACCCACGGTCCGCGGGTGGCCTCGACCTGGGCCTTGGTCGGGTGAAGAACGCGGTGGCCGTCGACGTAGAAGGTCATGTGGGAGGCGTCCCAGTCCATCCCGTACGTGTGGAAGGCGGCGGCGAAGTCGCCGGCGCCGGTGAACGGCAGGCCGTCGCCGTTGCCGCCGTTGTAGGCGGGCGCGTGCAGGGTCGAGAACACCTGGTTCGGCAGCCGGCCGACGTGCTCCATGATGTCGATCTCGCCGGAGGCGGGCCACGGCGGCCGGTGGGGAAGTTCGCGCCCGAGCATCCAGAACGCCGGCCACAGGCCCTGCGTGCCGGACACCTTGATCCGGGCCTCGACGTGCCCGTAGGTGAAGCTGAACTTGCCCGCGGTGTTGATCCGGCCGGAGGTGTACTGCCGGGCCGCCCGACGGCCTGCCTCCCGGCGGGCCTCGATGCACCAGGTTGCCGGCGCCGTCCATGGTCGCGTTCCGGTTGGCCGTGTAGTACTGCAGCTCGTTGTTCTGGCCGCTGCCGGTCTCGCGGTCCAGCGCGCGGTCGACGGGGTGGTGCCGGCGCGGGTCGTTGAACTCCTCGTCGAAGACCAGCCGGGTGGCCGGGAAGGTCACGTTCGGCGGCGCGGCCGGCGGGGCGACCGGGCTGCCGCCGGTGCCGTAGACCTGGAACTCCCACAGCGAGTAGCCGAACGTGGTGGCCCGGGCGGTGCCGAACATCCGCACGTACCGGCCGGTGCCGTCGACGGTCAGCGTCTCCTTGAAGCCCTTGCCGGTCGTGGTGGAGAAGATCGGCGTCCAGTTGCGTCCCGTCGGCCGAGACCTGGATCTGGTACGCGGTGGCGAACGCCGGGTCCCACTGCAGCACGACCTGGTCACGTGCGCGGTGGCGCCGAGGTCGACGGCGATCCAGCCCGGGTCGGTCCAGCCGAGGGGGTGGCCCAGCGGGAGGCCGGGTCGAAGTCCAGCGCCTTGGCCGGCGGGCAGTTCGAGCACTGGCCGTCGTTCTGGGACGAGGACGCGGTGGCCGGCTTGCTGTACGACAGCAGCGGTCTCGGTCGCCGGGCGGCGGCGGGCTCGGTGGTGCGCGGGGTCGCGCCGTCGCCGAGACGGACCTGGAACTCGAACAGCGAGTAGCCGTAGCCGGTGGCCCGGGCGGTGCCGTTCAGCCGCACGTACCGGCCGGTGCCGGTGACGGCAGGGTCTGGGTGCCGCCGGTGCCGGTGGTGGTGGAGAAGACGGTCGTACGGGCCGCGGGCCGGCGGTCGCGGTCTGGATCTGGAAGGCCGTCGCGTACGCGGCCTCCCAGTGCAGCGACGACCTGGCAGACCGTGGCGGTCGCGCCGAGGTCGACCTGGATCCACTGTGGATCGGTGAACGCGGAGGACCAGCGGGTGCCGGCGTTGCCGTCGACCGCGGCGGACGCCGGGGTGCCGGCGTTCTCGGTGGAGGACGCGGTGGCCGGGCGGTTCAGCGCCGCGTTAC
>CAVVAL010000004.1:0-329739 GCA_963746095.1 uncultured Actinomycetota bacterium
GATCGACAAGCCGGACAGCCACGACATCTGCTTCATCCCCGACGGCGACACCGCCGGCTTCCTGGCAAGCGCCTCGGTGAGCAGCCGGGCGAGATCGTGGACGCGGTCAGCGGCGAGGTGCTCGGCGAGCACGATGGCGCGTACGCGTACACGATCGGCCAGCGCAAGGGTCTGCGGCTGGGCCGGCCGGCGGCGGACGGCAAGCCGCGCTACGTGCTCGACATCAGCCCGGTGACCAAGACCGTGCGGGTCGGGCCCGCCGAGGCCCTGGACGTGGACGAGGTGCGCGCCGATCGTCCGGTGTGGACCGACGGCACGCCGCGGACCGGCCCGATCAGCTGCCTGGCCCAGATGCGGGCGCACGGCGAGCCGCTGCCGGCCACGGCCACGCTGGACGGCGACGTGCTGCTGGTCGAGCTGGCCGAGCCGACGCGGGGGATCGCGGCAGGTCAGGCCGTGGTGCTCTACGACGGGGACGTCGTGATCGGCTCCGCGACGATCGCATCGGCCCGCAACCGCGCGGTCGCCACGGTCTGAGTCTCGACGCCTGGGAACTCGGCTGCTCGACTTGCCGCGACCAGCGAGGATGCTGGCATGGGCAAAATCTATGAGCGCATCGACGGCCGGCTGCGAGCCTTCATCGAGAGCCAGCCGATGTTCTTCGTGGCGACGGCTCCACTCGCCGGCGACGGCCACGTGAACCTCTCGCCGAAGGCGCTGGCCGGCTCGTTCGCCGTGTTCGACGAGCACACCGTGGCCTACCTGGACTTCGGTGGGAGCGGCGCGGAGACCATCGCGCACCTGCGGGAGAACGGGCGGATCACGGTGATGTGGTGCGCCTTCGAGGGGCCGCCGAACATCGTCCGGGTGCACGGTCGGGGCGAACCCGTGTTCCGCGACGACCCGCGCTGGGACGACCTGGTCGCGCGCTTCACCGGCGCCGACGCGCCCAGCCTCCGGGCGATCATCGTGGTCGACGTCGACCGGATCAGCGACAGCTGCGGCTACGCGGTGCCGTTCATGGAGTTCCGTGAGGAGCGCACGCTGCACCGGGACTACTTCAGCCGCAAGACCGACGAGGAGTTCGGCACCTACTGCGAGTCGAAGCCGCTCGTCGCGACCAGCCTCGACGGCCTACCCGCTCTACCTCTGCCCCTCCCCGCCCGCACCAGCTGACCCCAGCCCACGTGCGCGCCGCCCGCCGCCCGCGCCCAGGTCCCGGCCGGCGGGCCCGCCAGCCCCGCTTTGGGCGACATTTTCTCGGCTATAACCGAGAAAATGTCGCCCAAAGCGCAAGCAGGGGCGCCGCCCAAAGCGGCAAACGGGGCGCCGGGCGGCGGCCCACCCAAGCCCAAAGCGGCAAGAAGGCTCAGCCGGAGTTGTGGTCGAACTTGAGGTGGGTGGTGATCCGGTAGCGGTCGCCACGGTAGATCGAGCGGGTGTACTCGATCACGCGGTCGGTGCTGTCGCGGGTGGTGCGCTCGAACAACAGGGCCGGCGCGTGCAGGGGCACCTCCAGCCGCTCCGCCTCGATCGCGTCGGTCACGGTGGGCTCGGTGGTCTGCACGGCATCGGTGGCGACGACCTCGTACCGCAGCCGCATGAGCTGGTAGAGCGAGCCGGACTCGAAGTCCTCGGGCGCGATGTCGGGCACCAGGATCGCCGGAATCCGGATCTTCTCGATGGCCATCGGGGTCTCGTCCACGATCCGCAGCCGCTCGACGAAGAGCAGCGAGCTGCTCGGGGAGAGCCGCATCCGGGTGCCGAGCCGGGCGCCGGCTGGCTCGTACACGAACGTGAGCACCGTGCTGCGCCAGTTCCCCTCGGCCGGCGGCACGTTGAAGTCGCCGGTGGGCGTCGGGGCGAGTTCCTGGGAGACCTTGCGCCGGCCGGTGAACGTGCCGCGGCCGTGCTGACGGATCAGCAGACCGTCGCGAGCCAGATCCTCGATCGCCGCGCGCAGGGTGGGCCGGGAGACCCCGAGCTGTTCGCTCAGATCGCGCTCGGACGGCATCAGCTCACCCGGCTGCTTGACGTCGATGAGTTCGCGGAGGCGGTCTCGCACCTGTGCGCGCTTCAACTCGTGCCCCTCGCTGTCGTCGCTCTCTACGCGGCGCCAGCCTACCAACTGGGACGCACCGGTGCGCCTAGAACTTGACCATTGGTAAACCACGATGTTTGATGCCGCGCAGTGCGAATCGGGCCGGCTTGTCCCTTTAACGCCAGGAGAATCGAGTGCAGTCGGATCGCCGGAGCCCCTTGACTTTGGCAAGTGGCGTAGACCACTGGCTCTGCCATGGCCGATGGTCGCGCCACTGGTCAACTTCGATGGCCAAGAACGTGCTGGCGGGTATCACCTACCGCCCGCTGGATCGCTGACGTCCCAGCTCGCCGCCGCGGGGTCGAGTTTCAGCTCGATGCCGGGGGGCAGCTCGGTCACCTCGGCGCGGTGGCCGTGGCCGTGCACGCTGACCCGGCCGCCGGCGAGCGGAATGCCGTCCACCCGCACGTCGCCCATCCGTGCCGGGATCGTCGGCGCGACCCGCAGCAGTCCTTTCGGCACGTCCGGTTCGAACCCGAGCAGCGCGCGGACCAGCAACAACGGCGCCGCGGCCGCCCAGGCCTGCGGTGAACAGGAGCTCGGGTAGGAGACCGGCGAGGCGAACTCGGCCCGGTCGAAGCCGCAGAACAGCTCGGGCAGCCGCCCGTCGAACCGCTCGGCCGCCTCCAGCAGACCGATGGCCAGCCGCTGCGCCGGCTCGACGAAGCCGTACCGAGCCAGCCCGGCCGCCACGATCGCGCTGTCGTGCGGCCAGACCGAGCCGTTGTGGTAGCTGACCGGGTTGTAGCGGCCCGACTCGGTGCTGAGCGTGCGGAGGCCCCAGCCGGTGAACATGTCGGGGGCCAGCAGCCGCTCGGCGAGCTGGCCGGCCTTCTCCTCGTCCACGATCCCGGTCCACAGGCAGTGCCCCACGTTCGACGTCATCGAGTCGACCGGGCGCTTGTCCCGATCGAGCGCGACGGCCAGGTAGCCCCGATCGGGTAGCCAGAACGTCTCGTTGAAGGCTTCCTTGAGGTCGGCGGCCAGCTTCGTGTACAGCTGCGCGGTGGTCGGATCGCCCTCGGCCAGCGCGATCTCGACCCGCGCCAGGTAGGCGGCGTACACGTATCCCTGCACTTCGCAGAGGGCGATCGGTGCTTCCGCGAGGCGGCCGTCCGCGAACGAGATGGCGTCCCAGGAGTCCTTCCAGCCCTGGTTGAGGATGCCCTTGTCGGTCCGGCGCCGGTACTCGACGAAGCCGTCGCCGTCCCGGTCGCCGTGCTCGGCGATCCAGCTCAGGGCCCGATCGACGTTGCCGAGCAGCGGGCGCACCGCGTCCGCCCGCCCCCACCGGTACAGCTCGCCGACCAGCATCACGAACAGGGGCGTGGCGTCGGCGGTGCCGTAGTAGACCGAGTCGCCCGGCACCGGGGCGCCGAAGCCGCAACCGTGCCGAACCTCATGCAGGATCCGGCCCGGCTCCTCCTCGCTCAGCGGCTCCGCCTTCGCGCCCTGGAGTTCGGCCAGCACGGTCAGCGTGCCGACCGCGAGTTGCGGGTCGATCGGCAACGACATCCACGAGGTGAGCAGCGAGTCGCGGCCGAACAGTGTCATGTACCAGGGCGCGCCGGCCGCGATCACCGGCAGGTCGGGCCGGGCCGGGTCGAAGATGCGCAGCGAGCCGAGGTCGGCTCCGGTGCGTTGCAAGGCCTTGGCCAGCGGCGGGTAGCCGGTCCGCACCCGGGGCGCCCCCTCGCGCCAGGCGGACAAGCGCCGCCCGGCCGGGGTGTGCTCGACCGACTCGTCGCAGTTCACCTGGGGCGGCAGTTCCTCGCCGGCGCCGACCGGCAGCGCCTCCAGGCAGGTGTGCCACTCCGCGCCCGGGTCGACCACCACCTGGAAGGTGAGCGAGCCGGGGGTGACGATCGGGTTCCCGCAGTCGCTGCGGACCACCAGGCCGAGGTCGTCCGCGCGTTCCTGCGGCCAGATGCCGAGGTGGCCGCCGTCGGTGGCGACCCGCTGCGCGCCGCCCGCTCCCGCCCGGCCGTCCTTCACCGCGAACAGGTCGGCGAAATCCGCCTCCACGACCAGCGTGATCGTCACGGCCGCGGTCTCGGCGCCGAAGTTCCGCACGCTCAGCGCCTCGCGCATGCCGTGGCCGACCAGCCGCCGCCGGACCGCCACCAGCGTGCCGTCCGCCAGGCCTGGGCGAGGCCGCGGCCGGCAGACGAAGACCCCGGCGAACGGGTCGCTGGGCTGCACCGACAGCGGTTCGATCCGGTGCCCGTCGACGTACAGCTCCCACCGTGACACCACCCGGCGGTCCCTGAAGAAGACGCCGTGAGCCTGGCCAGGCGTGATGTCCCCGTTCTGCGCGCAGATGGAGAACGAGGCGCCCTCGACCAGCGTGACCGAGTCGCCGGACTGCGCCCAGGACTGGGGAGCGGACGCGAGGTTGAACGGTGTCTCCATCCCCACCACGCTACGACCTGTCCGGCGGACCTGGCTACGACCGGCGGCCACCGTGAGGGGATGGCGGCTGGCCGTGGTTCGGTGGCGGTGCGGTGTGGTCCGCCGGCGGCGCTGCTGTGAGACTCAGGCCGTGGATCACCGATACCCGTGGCAGCCCGGCAGCGCGACCGGCGTGGGCTCCTATCCCGGTACGAACTTCGCCGAGACGCTCCGCATGGTCCTGCACGAGCTGCCCGACCTGCCGCACCTGCCCGAATTGCCGGCGCGCGGGCTCGGCGCGGACATGATCGCCCGGGGCGCCGGCCTGCTGGCGGACATGCCGGTGGACCAGCAGCCGTCCGGCTGGCGGCTGGTCGACCGGCCAGGCCGCGACTCCAGCCGGATCCGGGACTTCCTCGAACGCGATCTGGACATGCTGGAGGAGCTCGCCGGCGAGTACGCGGGGCCGTTCAAGATCCAGTCGGCCGGACCGTGGACGCTCGCGGCGAACCTGGAACTGCACTACGGCGACAAGGTGCTGGCCGATCCCGGCGCCGCCCGCGACCTCGCCGCGTCGCTGGCCGAGGGCCTGTCGCGGCACGTCGCCAACGTCCGGCGGCGGCTGCCGAACGCCACGATCCTGCTCCAGCTCGACGAGCCGTCGCTGCCGGCCGTGCTGGCCGCCCGGGTGCGCACCGCGAGCGGGTTCGGCATGCTGCGGTCGGTGGAGGCCTCGACGGCCGAGACCGCGCTCGCCGAGGTGATCAAGGCGTCCGGCGCCCCGGTGATCGTGCACAGCTGCGCGCCGAACGTGCCGTTCGCGTTGCTGCACGGGGCCGGTGCCGTGGCGGCCGCCGTGGACTTCACGCTGCTGGACCTGACCAAGGCCAAGACGCTGGACGCCCTCGGCGGTGTGATCGACTCCGGCCTGGGCATTTGGGCCGGTGTCGTGCCCTCGACCGACGCGTCATTGTCGGACCGCGCGGGTACTGTCTCGCCGGTAAGGACGCTGTGGAACCGGCTCGGTTTCGCGCCCGAACGCCTCGCCGACGCGGTCGTCGTGACGCCGTCGTGCGGGCTGGCGGGGGCGAGCCCGGCCTACGCGCGGGCGGCGCTCACGCACAGCCGGGAGGCCGCGCGGGCGTTGGTGGACGATCCGGAGGGTTGAGTTGGCCGAGAACGTGGCGGGGGCGGCCGGCGAGGTGCCGGCGGGGGACGTAATAGAGCAGCAGCCGGCGCCGAGCGAGGCGAAGCAGCGGCACGCCGCGTTGAACGAGGAGGCGCTCGGTCACCAGTTCGCGTACCACGTCAAGGACGCGCCGACGGTCAGTGACGCCGAGTACGACGCGCTGATCCGCGAGCTGAACGACCTCGAGGGTCGCTATCCCGAGCTGCGTACCCCGGACTCGGCGACCCAGCAGGTCGGCGGCGCGTTCTCCACCGACTTCACGGCAGCCGATCACCTGGAGCGGATGCTCAGCCTGGACAACGCGTTCGCGCCGGAGGAGCTCGCCGCGTGGGCCGATCGGGTCAGCAGGGACGCCGGCGGCGAGTTCCATTACCTGTGCGAGCTGAAGATCGACGGGCTCGCCATCAACCTGCTGTACGAGCACGGCAAGCTCACCCGCGCGCTCACCCGGGGCAACGGCGTGACAGGCGAGGACGTCACGCTCAACGTCCGCACCCTCGGGCGACGTGCCGAACCAGCTGGCCGGCGCCGACATCCCCGCCCTGGTCGAGGTGCGCGGCGAGGTGTTCTTCCCGGTCGCGGGGTTCGCCGAGCTGAACGCGTCGCTGGTCGAGGCCGGCAAGGCGCCGTTCGCCAACCCGCGCAACGCGGCAGCCGGCTCGCTCCGGATGAAGGACCCGCGGATCACCGCGTCCCGGCCGCTGCGGATGCTCGTGCACGGCATCGGCGCCCGCGAGGGGTTCACGCTGACCACCCAGTCGCACGCGTACGAACGGCTCAAGGAGTGGGGCCTGCCGGTCTCCAGCCGGTACAAGGTGGTCGCCGCGCTGGCCGAGGTGCAGGAGTACATCGACTACTACGGCGACGAACCGGCACTCGGTCGAGCACGAGATCGACGGCGTCGTGGTCAAGGTCGACGAGGTCGGCGTGCAGCGCCGGCTCGGGTCGACCAGCCGGGCGCCGCGCTGGGCGATCGCGTTCAAGTACCCGCCGGAGGAGGTGAACACCAAGCTCCTCGACATCCGGGTCAACGTCGGCCGCACCGGCCGGGTCACCCCGTACGGCGTGATGGAGCCGGTGCTCGTCTCCGGCTCGACGGTCGGCATGGCCACCCTGCACAACGCCAGCGAGGTCAAGCGCAAGGGCGTGCTGATCGGCGACACGATCGTGCTGCGCAAGGCCGGTGACGTGATCCCGGAGATCGTCGGCCCGGTGGTCGACCTGCGGGACGGCGACGAGCGTCGAGTTCGAGATGCCGACGCACTGCCCCGAGTGCGGCACCGAACTGCGGTACGAGAAGGAGGGCGACGCCGACATCCGGTGCCCGAACGCTCGTTCGTGCCCGGCCCAGCTCCGGGAACGGATCTTCTACCTGGCCAGCCGGTCCGCGCTGGACATCGAGGCGCTCGGCTACGAGGCCGCGATCGCGCTCACCGCACCGGCCGAGCCGGCCGCGCCGCCGATCCGGGACGAGGGCGACCTGTTCGCGCTCCAGCCCGAGGATCTGGCCGAGGTGGCGATTCGCCGGGTGAACAAACGCACCGGCGACGAGGAACTGGTGCCGTTCTTCTACACGAAGGGCACCCCGAAGGCGCCGAGCGCACCGAAGGCGAACACGACGAAGCTCTTCGCGGAGCTGGCGGCGGCGCGGGAACGGCCGCTCTGGCGGTATCTCGTCGCGCTCTCGATCCGGCACGTCGGCCCGACCGCCGCGCAGGCGCTGGCCCGGTCGTTCCGCTCGCTCGACCGGATCCGAGACGCCTCCGAGGAAGAACTGGCCCAGGCCGACGGAGTGGGCCCGACGATCGCGGCCGCGGTCAAGGAGTGGTTCGCCGTCGACTGGCACGTCGAGATCGTCGAGAAGTGGCGTGCGGCGGGGGTCCGGCTGGAGGAGGAGGCGGTCGACGAGGGGCCGCGTCCGCTGGAGGGGCTGACCGTGGTGATCACGGGGTCGATGGAGGAGTACAGCCGCGACTCGGCCAAGGAGGCGATCCAGGTCCGGGGCGGCAAGGTGAGCGGCTCGGTGTCGAAGAAGACGTCGTTCGTCGTGGTGGGCGAGGCGCCCGGTTCCAAGTACGACAAGGCGATGCAGCTCGGGGTGCCGGTGCTGGACGAGGCCGGGCTGCGGGTGCTGCTGGCGGACGGTCCGGAGGCGGCGCAGGCGGTGGCCCAGGTGCCGCCGGCGCCCGAGGCTGCGGCGCCGCAGAGGCCGCGGACTGATCGGCGGCCGGCTCGCCGTGGTGGCCGGCGCGGCCGGATCGGGGCGGGTGGGCCGGCGTTACGCCCGTGACCTGGGGCGGCAGCACTTCTTGTACTTCTGGCCTGATCCGCACCAGCACCGCTCGTTGACGCCGGGCGGCCACGCGGCCTGCCGCGTCGCGTCCAGCCCGCGCGCGTAGTCGTCGGCGACGCCGGACTTCGCTGGGTCCTCGTTCGCGGCCTCGGCGAACGTGGCCAGGCCGTCGACCTCGCCGAGCAGCAGAACCAGCCGGGGGTAGCCGGCCGCGGCGTATCGGGCCAGGTCGGTCTCGACGGTGGCGCGGTGGGCGTCCCAGTCGGGGCCGAACTCGTCGGCGAGCGCGGGCCAGCGCGTGATGAGCTGGTCGAACTCGGCGAGCGGCCAGAACAGTTCGGCGGCCACGTCCTCGTGGCTCCGGGTCTCCGCGACCGTGCTGTCCAGCCGGACCGCCAGGCCGTCGTACTTGTCGTGCGGCAGGTTCAGCGCGTGGCGCAGCCGGTGCCGCTGCTGCACCAGGCCGTACAGCATGGCGGCCTGCCCGTCGTTCTGCTGCTCGGAGGTCATCCGCTGGTGCACGGTGTCGACGGCCTCGGTCAGCCACTCGACCGCGAGCTCGACCTTGCCGGCCTCCTCCAGCGCCGCGCCGACGGCCATCGCCACGTCGGGGTCCTCGGTCATCCGAGGCCGCAGCGCGCTGAACTGGGCGAGGCCCTCGTCCTCGCGGCCGAGCCGGATCAGCAGCCGCCCGTTGAGCACCTGCGCGAGTCCGGGGCTGGCGGCCTCTTCCGCCGCGGCTCGGGCCGCGAGCGACTGGGCCGTCGCGAGGTCGCCGTGGCGCTCGGTGAGTTCGGCGGCGAGGCCCAGCGCGTGGCTGACGTCGCCCGGCTCGGCGATCCGCCCCTGGTCGACGGCCGCGGCCAACTCGGCGACGATCGCCAACGGGTCGTCGGCGCCGGACGCCGAGTAGGCCAGCGCGTCGAGGTCAGCAGAGGTCAGGAGCGGGAGATCAGGCACACGGCACAGTAACCCGCGCCGTGACTCTGCGCTGCGCCGCTTTGGGCGACATCTTCTCGGCTATGACCGAGAAGATGTCGCCCAAAGCGCGTCGAGGGCTACTCGTCGGAGGAGCGGCGGAGCTTCTTGACCTGGCTTCGGTTCTTCTTGGCGGTCAGCCGGCGTTCGATCGAGCCGCGCGACGGCTTGGTGGGGCGACGCGGGCGCGGCGGCGGCGCGATCGCTTCGAGGACCGTCGCGGTGAGCCGTGTCTCGGCCGCGCGGCGGTTCTGGAACTGCGAGCGGTGCTCGGAGGCCGCCACCGTCAGCACCCCGTCGACCAGCCGATTCGCCAGCCGCTCCAGCGCGCGGTCCTTCAGGGTCGGGCCGAGTACGGTGCTGCGGCCCAGGTCCCAGCTGAGCTCCACCCGTGAGTCGGCGGTGTTCACCGATTGCCCGCCCGGCCCGGAGGATCGCGAGAACCGCCAGCTCAGCTCGGATTCGGGGATCACGAGCGAGCCGCGGAGGGCGAGGTCACCGGGCATGGTTACAGCATGCCCGGTACCGCCTAGGCCATTACGGCCGACCGGTCAGCGCCCGACGGTCACGCGGCCCCGCCGCCAGCCGCCGGCCTCCGCCACTCGCCGTCACTCGCCGATCTCACCGGTGAGATCCGGCAGCCAGGCTCGCTGATCTCACCGGTGAGATCGGGCAGTGGGCGGCCAGGGCATTGCGAAGAAGTATCCATGGTGGTTATATCTGGCGTGGATAGTTGATCTGCCCTTCGAACGGAGCGTGGAACGGTGATCACCAAGGTCAACACGGTCGTGCTCTACGTCGCCGACCAGCAGCGGTCGCTCGACTTCTACGTCGGCAAGCTGGGGTTCGAGAAGCACACCGACGCGGAGATGGGGCCCGGCCGGCGCTGGATCGAGGTGGTGCCGCCCGGCGCGCAGACCACGATCACGCTGTTCCCGGCCGAGCCGGACTACCAGCGGCCCGAAGGGCTCTCCTGGCTCACGTTCACCTGCGACGACGCTCAGGCCACCTACGAGCAGCTGAGCGCGCGCGGCGTGGACGTGTCCGAGCCGGTCACCGAGCCGTGGTCCACGTACGTGCAGATCACCGACCCGGACGGCTACTCGTTCATCGTCGGCGAACGGTGACCGAGCCCGCACCCTCGCTCACCCCGGCCGTGTTCGCGCTGCTGCTCGCCCTGGCCGGCGGCGAGCGGCACGGCTACGCACTCATGTCCGATGTGGAGGAGTTGACCGCCGGCGTGGTGCGGCTCGGCCCCGGCACGCTCTATCGCTCGCTCCAGCGAATGCGGGTCGACGGTTTCATCGAGGAACTCGAAGCCGACGACCCGCCCGAAGACCCCATCCCGCACGACCGGCGCAGCGAACGCCGCCGCAGCTACCGGCTGACCCAGGCCGGCCGGGACGCCGCCCGCCGCGAGGCCGAGCGCCTGGCCGTGCTGGTCACGGCCGCGACCGCCGCCGGGCTGCTCGAGACCAAGGAGATCACCCGATGACCATCGATGCCGCCCAAGCGGAGTTCAGCGGGGTCACCCCGCACCTCATCGTCTCGGACGCCGCCGCCGCGATCGACTTCTACGTCGCGGCCTTCGGTGCGGACGAGCTCACCCGCCAGGCCGGTCCGGACGGCCGGATCTGGCACAGCGAACTGCTCATCGCGGGCGGACGCATGTTGCTGATGGACGAGTTCCCCGACATGGGTGCGCGCTCACCGGCGACCCTCGGCGGAACGCCGGTGATGCTGCACCTCTACGTGCCGGACACCGACGCCCAGTACGCCAAGGCCATCGAGGCCGGCGCGACCGCGGTGATGGAGCCCTCCGACGCGTTCTGGGGAGACCGGTACGCGCAGGTCGACGACCCGTTCGGCCACCGTTGGTCGCTCGCCACGAAGCTGGCCGACCTCACCGCCGCCGAGACGAACCAGCGTGGCGAGGAATGGCTCGACGCGCACGGCAACCCGGCCAGCCCCGCCCAGGCCACCTGAACCTCCCGCTTTGGGCGACATCTTCAGTGCTATAACACCGAAAATGTCGCCCAAAGCGCGGGAGGGCGGGCGCGCGGCAGCGGACGCGCGGTCGGCGGGGGCGGCCGGGCGGCGGGTGGCCTGTGCGGGGCACAAAGGCGATCGCGCACCGCCGTAGGATGCGTGCAAAGTCTCGACTCGATTCAGGAGCCCCTGCATGCCCGCCATCTCCCGCGAGGAGGTCGCGCACCTGGCGCGCCTCGCTCGCCTGGCGGTGACCGACGAGGAGCTGGGCGTGTTCGCCGGCCAGCTCGACGTCATCCTCGGCGCGGTCGCCCGCGTCGGTGAGGTTGCCGCGGACGACATTCCGCCGACCAGCCACGTGGTCCCGCTCACGAACGTGCTCCGCGAGGACCAGCCGCGCCCGTCGGTCGACCGTGACGCGGTGCTGGCCACGGCTCCGGCGGCCGAGGACGGCCGGTTCCGGGTCCCCCGAATCCTGGACGAGGAAGCATGAGCGAGCGGAGCGAGCGAATCAATAAGCACAGCTGCCGGTCGGGCTGCAGGCAGCGAGGGGCCATGACCACCGAACTGACCAGGCTCCGCGGCTGACACCGCCGCGAAGATCGCCGGTGGTGAGGTCAGCGCCGTCGAGGTCGCGCAGGCCCACCTGGACCGGATCGCCGCGGTCGACGACCGGGTGCACGCGTTCCTGCAGGTCGACACCGAGGGCGCGCTCGCGGCCGCGGCGGCCGTCGACACCGCACGCGCTGCCGGCGAGCGGCTCGGCCCGCTGGCCGGCGTGCCGCTGGCGCTGAAGGACGTGGTCGTCACCAAGAACCTGGAGACGACGTCCGGCTCGAAGATCCTCAAGGGCTGGATCCCGCCGTACGACGCCACGATCACCACGAAGATGCGGGACGCCGGCATCGTGATCCTCGGCAAGACGAACATGGACGAGTTCGCGATGGGCTCCTCCACCGAGAACTCCGCCTACGGCGCCACCCACAACCCGTGGGACCTCACCCGCACGCCGGGCGGCTCCTCGGGCGGTTCGTCGGCCGCGGTCGCCGCGTTCGAGGCGCCGCTCGCGATCGGCACCGACACCGGCGGCTCGATCCGCCAGCCGGCGGCCGTGACCGGCATCGTCGGGCACAAGCCGACCTACGGCGCCGTCAGCCGGTTCGGGCTGATCGCGTTCTCCTCCAGCCTCGACCAGGCCGGACCGTTCGGGCGCACCGTGCTCGACACCGCGCTGCTGCACGAGGTCATCGCCGGCCACGACGGCAACGACTCGACCAGCCTCGACGTGCCGGTCCCGCCCGTGGTGACCGCCGCCCGCGAGGGTGCCAACGGCGACCTCGGCGGCCTCACGGTCGGCGTGGTCCGCGAGCTCGGCGGCGAGGGCTACGAGCCCGGCGTCACCGCGGCGTTCCGCGACGCGGTCGACCGGCTGGAGTCGATGGGCGCCAAGGTCGTCGAGGTGTCCTGCCCGAACTTCAGCTACGCGCTCGCCGCGTACTACCTGATCGCGCCGAGCGAGGCGTCGTCCAACCTGGCCCGCTTCGACTCGGTCCGGTACGGCCTGCGGGTCGGCGACGACGGCGTCCGCAGCCTCGAAGAGGTCATGTCGCTCACCCGCGAGGCCGGCTTCGGCGCCGAGGTGAAGCGCCGGATCATGATCGGCACGTACGCGCTCTCGTCCGGCTACTACGACGCGTACTACGGCCAGGCGCAGAAGGTGCGGACGCTGATCAGCCGCGACTTCGCCGCCGCGTACGGGACGTGCGACGTGCTCGTCTCGCCGGCCACGCCGACCGTGGCGTTCCGGCTCGGCGAGCGGGTCGACGACCCGATGGCGATGTACGCCGCCGACCTCTGCACGTTGCCGGCCTCGCTCGCCGGCCTGCCCGCGATCTCGGTGCCCGCCGGGCTGTCCGAGGGGCTGCCGGTCGGCCTGCAGATCATGGCGCCGGCGCTCGCGGACGACCGGTGCTACCGGGTCGCCGCCGCCGTCGAGGCGAACTACGGCCGCCCCCTCATCGACGACGCCCCGGAGTTCTGAGATGTCGATCGCAACCCTGCCGACCTACGACGACGTCGTGGCCCGCTACGAGCCGGTGATCGGCCTGGAGACCCACGTCGAGCTGGGCACCAACACGAAGATGTTCTGCGGCTGCTCCACGATCTTCGGCGCCGAACCGAACACCCAGGTCTGCCCGGTCTGCCTCGGCCTGCCCGGCTCGCTGCCGGTGGCGAACAAGGCGGCCATCGAGGCGACGATCCGGATCGGCCTCGCGCTGAACTGCTCGATCGCCGAGTGGTGCCGGTTCGCGCGGAAGAACTACTTCTACCCGGACATGCCGAAGAACTACCAGATCAGCCAGTACGACGAGCCGCTCTGCATCGACGGTTACCTCGACATCGTGGTCGACGGTAAGGAGTACCGGATCGGCATCGAGCGGGTGCACATGGAGGAGGACACCGGTAAGTCGCTGCACGTCGGCGGCTCGACCGGGCGGATCCACGGTGCGACCCACTCGCTGGTCGACTTCAACCGGGCCGGCATCCCGCTGGTGGAGATCGTCACGAAGCCGGTGCCGGGCCTCGGCGCGCTGGCGCCCGAGGTGGCCAAGGCGTACGTCACCGAGCTGCGGAACGTGATCCGCGGCCTCGGCGTCTCGGACGTGCGGATGGAGCAGGGCTCGATGCGCTGCGACGTCAACACGTCGCTGATGGCGGCCGGGGCCAGCCGAGTGGGGCACCCGCACCGAGACCAAGAACGTGAACTCGCTGCGCTCGGTCGAGCGGGCCGTGCGCTCGGAGATGATCCGCCAGGCGTCCGTGCTGGACACCGGCGGCCGGATCATCCAGGAGACCCGGCACTTCCACGAGGACACCGGGGTCAGCACCTCGGGCCGGAGCAAGGAGGAGGCCACCGACTACCGGTACTTCCCCGAGCCCGACCTCGCGCCCGTCGCGCCGGACCCGGCCTGGGTCGAGGAGCTGCGCGGCACGCTGCCCGAGCCGCCCAGCGTCCGGCGCCGCCGGCTGCAGGAGTCGTGGGGCCTGACCGACCACGACATGGACTCGATCACCAACGCCGGCGCGCTCGATCTGCTGGAGGCCACGGTCGCGGCCGGCGCCACCAGCGAGGCGGCCCGGAAGTGGTGGCTCGGTGAGCTGGCCCGGCGTGCCAACGAGTCCGGCGTCGAACTCGACACGCTGCCCGTGACGCCGGCCCAGGTGGCCGCGTTGCAGGGGCTGGTCGACGCCGGCCGGATCAACGACAAGCTGGCGCGCCAGGTGCTCGAAGGCGTGCTGGCCGGCGAGGGCGATCCGGAGGCGGTCGTGGTCGCGCGTGGCCTGGAGGTCGTGAGCGACACCGGTGCGCTCGGCGCGGCGGTGGACGAGGCGATCGCGGCCAACCCGGACGTGGCGCAGAAGATCCGGGACGGCAAGCACGCGGCCGCCGGTGCGCTGGTCGGCGCCGTGATGAAGACGACGAAGGGCCAGGCCGACGCGAAGACCGTCCGGGAGCTCATCCTGGAGCGCCTCGCCTAGTTTCCCGCTGACACGCTTTGGGCGACATCTTCACGGTCATGGCCGTGAAGATGTCGCCCGAAGTCGTTGGGGACTGGGTTACGCGAGGGACCTGCGGCGGCGGCCGAGGAAGATCGCGCCGATGCCGACCAGCAGCATGAGCAGTCCGCCCGCGAGGACCGCGGTGAGGCTCGCGCCGGTGACCGGGAGGCCGCCGCTGTCCGCGCCGCCGCCCTCCGCCACGTCCGTCGCCGGGGGTGCGCAGGGGACCGGTACGCCGCCGCCCTCGCCAGCACCCTCGGGCTCGGCGGACGGGGTCGCGGTCGGCTCGGGGACCTCGACGACGACCGGGTCGGTGGGCTCGGGGATCGTCGGCACGGCCGGCACCTCGACGGCCTTGGGCTTGGGCTTGTGCTTGTACGGGACGTCCGGCGTCGGGGTGTCCGTCGGCTCCGGCTCCTCGGTGGGCTCCGGGCTGTCGGTCGGCTCCGGGGTCTCGGTCGGCTTCGGCGTGGGCGTCGACGTCGGTCGGCGTCGGCGTGGGCTTCACGGTCGGGGTCGGGCTGGGACAGACCGTCGGCGACGGCACGGGATGCCGCGTCGCGGGGCCACCCGGCCGGTGCGGCAGACGCTCGCAGGCCTTGCCGTTGTTGTCCCGGTCAAGGCCGTCCGGGGTCACCCGGATGCGCGTCGAGCCAGGCCTGCGCGTCTTCCTGGTAGGTGAAGTCATCGCAGTTCTTGTCGGCGACAGCGGAGGCGGGGGAAGCGACGGCGAAGGCGGTGCCGAGAGCTAGCACGGGGACGGCGACGATGGCCGCGAACCGACGGTTCATGATCTCCCTTTCACGAATGGAGCCGCCGCCGAGAAGCACGATGGCGGGGCTCCGAGACGGCGGCCTGGTGCCGCCGCTCTGCGCTTGCACCCGGGGGATCGCCACGCTCAGCGAGGCCCGTTACCGGATCAGGCACCCGCTGACCGAACGGCCCAGCCAAGGTGAGCCGGGTAGCCGCGAGGACTGCCCGAGCCGGTGCGCGCCGGGGTTGCGGGGCCGCGCTAACCCTTCGCCGCGCGGCGGTTCAGTACGTAGGGTCGAAGGCGTGAACCTGACTCAGGCGCGTGCCCTCATCGACGTGGAACCCGGCTACTTCAACACCGCGAGCCTCGGCGTACCGCCGCGCTCCGTGGTCGACGCGGTCCGGGCCGGCGTGGACGCCTGGCAGCGCGGCCGGGCGTCCCTGGCCGACTACGACGAGGACGTGGCTCGGTCGCGTGCGGCGTTCGGCC
This sequence comes from uncultured Actinomycetota bacterium, assembly GCA_963746095.1. Taxonomy (GTDB): domain Bacteria; phylum Actinomycetota; class Actinomycetes; order Mycobacteriales; family Cryptosporangiaceae; genus CAVVAL01. The sequence continues at coordinate 15,746 of CAVVAL010000004.1, forward strand.
GGCTGGTGGGCGTGCCGCCCGAGCAGCTCGCGATCGGCGCCACCGTCTCCAGCCTGGTCGGGCTGGTCGCCTCGTCGCTGCCGGCCGGCGCCGAGGTGCTCGTGCCGGACGTCGACTTCACGTCCGTGCTCTATCCGTTCGCGGCCCAGGAGGCGCGCGGGGTGACGGTGCGGGCGGTGCCGCTGGAGGCGCTGGTCGAGTCGATCACCGAGCGGACGACGTTGGTGGCCGCGAGCGTGGTGCAGTCCGCGGACGGCCGGGTGCTCGACCTCAAGGCGCTCACCAGCACGGCCCGCGCGCACGGCGCCCTGACCCTGGTCGACGGCACCCAGGCCTGCGGCTGGCTCCCGCTGGACGTCGCCGACGTGGACTACTTCGTCGCGGCCACCTACAAGTGGCTGCTGGCGCCGCGCGGTGCGGCCCTGCTCGCGGTGCACCCCGGCCGGCTCGACGCGCTGGTCCCGAACGCCGCCGGCTGGTACGCGGGGGACGACGTGTGGGGCGACGACGATCTACGGGCTGCCGATGCGGCTCGCCGAGACGGCCCGCCGGCTGGACACGTCCCCGGCGGTGCTGGCCTGGGCCGGCACCGCGCCCGCGCTGGAGTTCATCGAGCAGGTCGGGGTCGAGGCGATCCACGAGTACGACGTGACGCTCGCGAACCGGCTCCGCGCCGGCCTGGGCCTACCGCCCGGCGAGAGCGCGATCGTCTCCACGCCGCTGGACGAGGCCGCCGCGGCTCGGCTCAAGGCCGCCGACCTACGGATCGCCGTCCGCGCCGGCCTGGTGCGGTTCGCCTGCCACCTCTACACCACCACGGACGACGTCGACCGCGCCCTCGACGCCATCGCCGGCTGACCCCAGTGCCTCTCGCTTTGGGCGACATTTTCTCGGCTATAGCCGAGAAAATGTCGCCCAAAGCGGGCACGGGCCGCCGGCCCGACCCCATGAAAGCTCCCTTCATGGCGCGATAGCGCGCTGAAGGGAGCTTTCATGTTGCGGTGGCCGGCCGGTAGGGGTCAGAGGATCTTGCGTTCGAGTTCGATCCGGGACTGGCCGCCGCCGCTGACCGTGATCTCGTCGTATGCCTGGAGCTGGCCGGTGGGGGAGAAGTAGAGCAGCGTCATCTCGAGCGGGGTCGGGTTCTTCTCGCCGATGCCGCGCAGCCCGCGTGCACCGGTCGAGCCCGGCACCATCATCGTGGTGTCGTCGTCGATCTTGGTGACCTTCCGCTGGTGCGTGTGACCGGACAGGATCAGCGGCGCGGCGTCCGCCATCACCTCACCCGCGCGCGGGTCGTGGATCATCATCACGTCGACCTTGCCGTCGTCGGCGGCGCCGGCCTTGCCGTTCTGGGTGCCGGGGCTGGGCGTCGGCGCGGGGCTCGCGGTCGGCGTGGCGTGCTCCTCGTCGTACTCCACCACGGTCTCGGTCAGGATCTTGCCCGCCTCGACCACCCGGTCCTCCTGCGGTCCGAGGTCGCCGCTGCTCTTGTCCGGGGTGAAGCGCGGGTCGCCGATGCCGGCGAAGGTGATGCCCGCGACGGTCCGCACGGAGTTGGCCAGCACGATCGCGTTCGGCTGCCGCGCCACCGCGGCGGCGGTCTCGGGCGAGTCGTGGTTGCCGCGGATGAAGACGTACGGCACGCCGAGCCGGCCGATGTTCTGCGCGTACGGGCTCTCCAGCTTGCTGCCCCAGTCGGTGAGGTCGCCGGTGTCGGCGATGACGTTCACCTGGAACTGGTCGGCGATCGCCCCGATCACCTCGTACGAGGTCGGGTTGAGGTGCAGGTCGCTCACGTGCAGGACCCGGATCGTGTTGGGGTCGGGCTGGTACACCGGCAGGGAGGAGATGTTGGTGTAGACCCGGCTCATGTTCGTGACGATCCGGATCAGCTCGCCGCGGTACTCGCCGTACCGGTCGTAGATGTTGTTGGCGTCGCCGATCACGGCCGGCACGTTGGCCAGCAGGCCCTGGTAGTGCGGCTCGCGGATGCTCTGCGGGGAGAACGTGGCGGCGGCCGAGCCGATGGTGCCGAGGACCATGGCGATCGCCACCCCCGAGGTCACCAACGCCCGCCGCAGGTTCCGGAACACCACCAGCCCGAGCAGCAGGGCGCCGGTGAACGCGGCGAGCAGGGTGTTGATCGCCAGCGCCCGGACCGCCGAGGAGATGTCCGTCGCGGCCTCGTCGCTGGCGGCGTCGATCTGCTGGGGGTCGTTGATGAGCGCCTTGGTGCGCTTCTCGTCCAGCAGCTTGATCCGGCCGGTCAGCTCGGCCGGCCCGTCGTGGCTGTCCACGGTGATCGAGCCGAGCGGCGGGATCTGGAGCTGGGAGTCGCCGGTCCAGGACGGTTCCACGGCGAAGTCGACGCTGAACGGTCCGACGTCGCTGGTGGTGTGGCCGCCGAGCTGGACGCCGAGCAGCACCCCCGTGAACGCCACGAGCGCCACCGCGGCGCCGCGCCGCAGCCAGCTCGGGGTGCGGCCGAAGAACCGCCGAGGCGGTCCGAAGAACCGGTGGAACAGGGGTCGGAGCCGATCGCGGGCCGTCGCGCTCACCGTGGCGAGCCGGCGGCCCGGGCCGGTGAGGCTGGGCGGCAGCGTGATCCGTCGCATGGTCCGATCATGCCTTGCGAGGGTGAACGCCGAAGCCGGACGGGCCGGGATCGGTTCAGAACCGAAACCGGACCGTCGGGACGGGCCGCGGCCAGCACAGTCGGTCGCCGGCTCAGAGCTTGCTGACGCCGCCGCTGTCCGGCGGGAGCAGGCGGATGATCCGGTCGTCGTCGGGGGCTGGGTCGCCGCGGCCGTCCCGGTTCGACGTGAGCAGCCAGATCGTGCCGTCGGGCGCCGCGGCCGCGTGCCGGAGCCGGCCGAACTGGCCCTGCAGGATCGCCCGGTTGTCGCCGGTGACCCCGCCGTTGCCGTCCAGCGTCACGAGCCAGAGCCGCTGACCACGCAGCGCCGCCGCGACCAGCACGTTCCCCACGATCGCCGCACCGCTCGGCGAGGCCTCCTCGGTCGACCAGGTGACCAGCGGGCTGACGTACCTCTTGTCCGCGCTCTTGCCCTCGACCGTCGGCCAGCCGTAGTTCTTGCCGGGCTGGATCAGGTTCACCTCGTCGAACCGGTTCTGGCCGAACTCCGTGGCATAGAGCCGCTTCTTGTCGTCCCAGGCCAGGCCCTGCACGTTCCGGTGCCCGTACGACCAGACCAGCGAGTTCGGGAACGGGTTGCCCGGCGCCGGCTTGCCCGCCGGCGTCATCCGCAGAATCTTGCCGCCGAGGCTCTTCAGATCCTGTGAACGTCCGTTCTCGGAGGCGTCACCGGTGCCGGCATAGAGAAAACCGTCCGGTCCGAACGCGATCCGGCCGCCGTTGTGGATGCCCGAGACGGGGATGCCGGTGACGATCGGCACCGGCTCGGAGCCCAGCACCAGCTTCGCGATCCGGTTGTCGGTCTCGGTCGTGTAGTAGAGGTACAGCGTCTTGTCGGTGGCGTACTTCGGCGACGCGGCGATGCCCATCAGCCCACCCTCGCCGCGGCTGTACGCGGCCTCGATGGTCTGCACCTCCTTGACGGCCCCGCCCGTGGTGATCGAGAAGATCCGCCGGCTGTCACGCTCGGTGAACATGCCGCTGCCATCCGGCAGGAAGGTGAGCCCCCAGGGCGCCTCCAGGTGCTTGGCCAGCACCTGCACTCCGACCTCGGCCTCGGACCCTTCCGGCCCGGCGCTCGGCGTCGGGGGAGGCGGTAGGTTCGGCGGCTTGCCCTGGTCCACGTCGTCCGGAGCGCCGAACGCGCAGCCGCTCACCACGAGCAGCGCCGTCGCCAGCAGCAGGACGACCGCGCGGCGGCGTGATCGAGCGGTCAGCGGGGGGCGGCGGTCCATGCTTCTCAGACTATCCATGGGGGTGGAAAGGTTCCCTAAGAGCTTTCTATGGGTCCACCGGCGCCGGCCGCTCCGCGGCCGGTCGCGGTCCATTTGCGCCCTCGAGGGCGCGAATGGACCGCGACCGCACATAGGCTCGGCGGCATGAAGGTATGGATCCCGCATGCGCACGGTCTGGACCTGCTCGGCGAGCTGCCGCCCGAGGCGCGCGTCGAGGTCTACCCGGGCGACGACGACGTGCCGTCCGACCCGGGTGACGTCGAGTTCTGGGTGCCGCCGTTCCTCTCCGACGGCAAGTCCGTGCTGCCGTTCGACCGGCTCCCCGAGCTGGCCGTGGTCCAGCTGCTCAGCGCCGGCGCGGACGTCTGGGTCAGGCCGGGTGCCGGACGGGGTCCTGCTCTGTGACGCGGCCGGCGTGCACACCTCCTCGACCGCCGAGTGGGTGCTCACGTCGATCCTGGCGTCGGTGCGGGACTTCCCCCGGTTCGTGCGCGCGCAGGTCGAGGGGCGCTGGGACTACACGCCCACCGACGAGCTGGCCGGGAAGCGGGTGCTCGTGGTCGGCGCCGGCACGATCGGGGACGGGATCCGGCGCCGGCTCGAACCGTTCGACGTGGAGGTCGTGCTGGCCGCGCGGCGCGCCCGGACCGGCGTGCACTCGGTCGAGGAGCTGCCCAAGCTGCTGCCGGACGCGGACGTGGTCGTGATGATCGTGCCGCTCACGCCGGCCACCGAGGGCATGGTGGACGCCGAGTTCCTGGCCCGGATGCACGACGGCGCGCTGCTGGTCAACGCCGCCCGCGGGCCGGTCGTGCGCACCGACGCGCTGGTCGCCGAGCTGGCGTCCGGCCGGTTGCGGGCCGCGCTGGACGTCACCGATCCGGAGCCGCTGCCCCCCGGCCACCCGCTCTGGAGCGTGCCCGGACTGCTGCTCACCCCGCACGTGGCCGGCTCGGTCCCCGGGCTGCACCGGCGGGCGTACGGGCTGGTGGGCCAGCAGATCGGTCGGTACGCGGCCGGCGAGCAGCTGGTCAACGTCGTGGCGGACGGTTACTAAGCCGGCCAGGCTCGGCCGGTTCGGCGCCAGCCAGGCTCGGCCGGTTCGGCGGCGGCCAGGCTAGGCGGGTTCGGTGCCGTCCTCGAGGGTGTTGCCGCCCGCGGCGATCAGCGCCGGCAGTTCGTCGGGCGTGACCGCGGGCAGCAGCAGCTCGTTGCCGTTGGTCAGGCTGGCGTGCACCCGGCGGGCGCTCGACCCGGAAGCCGGTGACCTCCGACCACGGCACCGCCCGGCTGCCCAGCAGCCCGCGGACCCGGAGCGAGTCGGTGTCGGCGTCGACGCCCGAGCGCAAGCCCCACCAGAACACGGCGGCCGGCACCAGGAGCAGCGGCAACAGCCACCACCGCTGAGTGGCGAGCGCCGACGCGCCGAGGAACGCCACCAGGGCTGCGAGTGGGACGGCCGTGCTCTGCCGGAACTTCGAAATCACGTCCGCATCCTTTCAGACCGGGCTCCGGCCGATTTCTGTCTGACCCCCCTGCGACCGTTGGCTGACCAGGCGCGCGGAGTGATACTGACCACATGGCCAGCTCGACGCACGCGGAGGGGCGCCGCCGGCGCTCGAGTCGAAGGAGGCAGTTTCGATGACCGAAGTCCTGCTGGCGATCGGCACCGGCAAGGGATTGTTCCTCGCACGCAGCGGCGACGGCCGCGCCAGCTGGTCCATGTCCGGGCCGCATTTCCTCATGAACGCCATCTACTCGGTGGCCATCGACGTCCGTGGCGATCGGCCCCGCATCCTGGTCGGCGCGCAGAGCGAGCACTGGGGTCCGTCGGTCTTCCACAGCGACGACCTCGGCGAGAGCTGGCAGGAGCCGGAGCACGGCGCGCTCGCGTTCCCGGCCGACACCGGCACCTCGCTGGAGCGGGTCTGGCAGTTGCAGCCCGCCGCGGCCGACCAGCCCGGCGTGATCTGGGCCGGTGTCCAGCCGAGCGCGCTGTTCCGCTCGGCGGACGGTGGCGAGCACTTCGAGCTGGTCCGCGCGCTCTGGGATCACCCGCACCGCAAGGACTGGGGAGCGGGCTACGGCGGCCAGGCCATCCACTCCGTGCTGCCGCACCCGAGCGACCCGAACCGGGTCACGGTCGCCATGTCGACCGGCGGCGTCTATCGCACCGAGGACGGCGGCGAGAGCTGGGCCGCCTCCAACACCGGCGTGAAGGCCTACTTCCTGCCCGACCCGTACCCCGAGTTCGGCCAGTGCGTGCACAAGATCGCCCACAACGCCGACGCTCCCGAGCAGCTCTTCCTGCAGAACCACCACGGCGTGTACCGCAGCGACGACGGCGGGCAGAACTGGCAGTCGATCGCCGAGGGGCTGCCGTCCGACTTCGGCTTCGCGATGGTCGCGCACCCGCACCGCACCGGCGTGGCCTACAACTTCCCGATCGCCGCGGACGGCGAGCGGATCCCGCCCGACGCGCGCTGCCGGGTCTACCGCACCGAGGACGCGGGCAAGAGCTGGACCGCGCTCAGCGACGGCCTGCCGCAGGAGGGCTTCTACCCCACGGTGCTCCGGGACGCGATGTGCGCCGACGACGCCGACCCGGCCGGGGTCTACTTCGGCACCCGGGGCGGCGAGGTCTACGCCAGCGCGGACGAGGGTGAGCACTGGCAGGCCATCGCCACCCATCTGCCCGACGTGATGAGCGTGCGCGCCGCGGTGGTGGGGTAGCCGTGGCGATCACGGTGGTGCTGCCCGGCGCGCTCCGCCAGTACAGCGGCGGCGAGGCGTCGATCGACCTCCAACTCGCGGACGGCAGCACGCTCGGCGATCTGCTGGAGGCGTTGGCGGCCGTCCAGCCCGCGCTCACCCGCCGGCTCCGGGACGAGCAGGGCGAGCTGCGCCGGTTCGTCAACGTCTACGTCGACGGGGAGGACGTGCGCACGGCCGGTGGGGTGGCCGCCCCGGTGCCGAACGGCGCCGAGGTGCTGGTCCTCCCGTCGGTGGCCGGCGGCTGAGCGGCTGGTGCGGGCCGGCGTCGAAGGGGCGCCGGCCACGGCCCGAGCTCATAAACTGGTGACCGCTCCTGCCACCCCTCACTTGAGGACAACGGATGACCGACCAGCCCAACATGAAGCCCCGCAGTACCGACGTCACCGACGGCATGGAGCGGGCCGGCGCCCGCGCCATGCTGCGCGCCGTGGGCATGAAGGACGAGGACTTCCTCAAGCCGCAGATCGGCGTCGCCTCGTCGTGGAACGAGATCACCCCCTGCAACCTGTCGCTGGACCGGCTGGCCAAGGCCGCCAAGGAGGGCGTCCGCGACGGCCGGCGGTTTCCCGATGGAGTTCGGCACGATCTCGGTCTCCGACGGCATCTCGATGGGCCACGAGGGGATGCGCGCCTCGCTGGTCAGCCGCGAGGTGATCGCCGACTCGGTGGAGACCGTGATGTTCGCCGAGCGGCTCGACGGCTCGGTGCTGCTGGCCGGCTGCGACAAGTCGCTGCCCGGCATGCTGATGGCCGCGGCCCGGCTCGACCTGGCGGCCGTGTTCCTCTACGCCGGCTCGATCCTGCCCGGGCAAGCTGAACGGCAAGGACATCACGATCATCGACGCGTTCGAGGGCGTCGGCGCCTGCGCCACGGGCAAGATCACCCGCGAGGAACTCGACGAGATCGAGCGGCACGCCTGCCCCGGCGAGGGCGCGTGCGGCGGCATGTACACCGCGAACACGATGGCCAGCGCGGCCGAGGCGCTCGGCATGTCGCTGCCCGGCAGCGCGGCGCCGCCCGTCGGTCGACCGCCGCCGCGACGACTACGCCGTGCGCATCCGGCGAGGCCGTGGTGAACCTGATCGGGCAGGGCATCACGGCCCGCCAGATCCTGACCCGCGAGGCGTTCGAGAACGCGATCACCGTGGTGATGGCGCTCGGCGGCTCGACCAACGCGGTCCTGCACCTGCTCGCGATCGCGCACGAGGCCCGGGTCGAGCTGACCCTGGACGACTTCAACCGGATCGGCGACAAGACCCCGCACCTGGCCGACGTGAAGCCGTTCGGCCGGTACGTGATGAACGACATCGACACGCATCGGCGGCGTGCCGGTCGTGATGAAGGCGCTGCTGGAGGCCGGGCTGCTGCACGGTGACGCGATGACCGTGACCGGCCGCACGATGGCCGAGAACCTCGCCGACATCGCCCCGCCCGACCCGGACGGCAAGATCATCCACGCGCTGTCGGACCCGATCCACCGCACCGGCGGCCTCACGATCCTGCGCGGCTCGCTCGCCCCCGAGGGCGCGGTGGTCAAGAGCGCCGGCTTCGACTCCGACGTGTTCGACGGGCACCGCGCGGGTCTTCGACGGTGAAGCAGGGCGCGATGGACGCGGTCACCCACGGCAAGCTCAAGGCCGGTGACGTGGTGGTGATCCGGTACGAGGGGCCGAAGGGCGGCCCGGGCATGCGGGAGATGCTCTCGGTGACCGGGGCGATCAAGGGCGCCGGCCTCGGCAAGGACGTCATGCTGCTCACCGACGGCCGGTTCTCCGGCGGCACGACCGGGCTCTGCATCGGCCACGTGGCGCCCGAGGCGACCGACGGCGGCCCGATCGCGCTGGTGGCCGAGGGGGACCAGATCCGCCTCGACCTGGCCGCTCGCACGCTGGACCTGCTGGTCGAACCGGCCGAGCTGGAGCGGCGGCGGGCGGGCTGGAAGCCGCTGCCGGCCCGGTACACACCGGCGTCCTCGGCAAGTACGCGAAGCTGGTCGGCTCGGCCGCCTACGGCGCCGTCTGCGACTGACACCGTCGCTGCGGTTCGATTCCGCCCTCCCAGGGCGGAATCGAACCGCAACCTCGGTGTTCGGGTCGCGCCGCGCGCGCCGGCGGGCCGATCACGTGGACGGGTCCACCAGTAGTGGGATAGGAGTCCCGTAGAGTTGACGCGTGATCTGCGGGAAGCCTACGGTGACGACATGCGCTTCGACCTTCTCGTACTCGAGTAGCGCGTCGACAACCCGTCGACGCGCTAACCCCCCGTGCCTTGCACGAGGGGTTTTTTGTTGCCCTTGCTCAGCTTGACCGACAGACCTACGTAAAGGTGCCGTCATGACCCAGAGTGCCAGCACTTCCGTCACCGGAGCCCAGTCGCTCGTCCGCTCACTGGAGTCGGCCGGCGTCGAGGTGGTGTTCGGCATCCCCGGCGGCGCGATCCTGCCGGCGTACGACCCGCTCTACGACTCGACCGCGCTCCGGCACATGCTGGTCCGCCACGAGCAGGGTGCCGGGCACGCCGCCGAGGGATACGCCCAGGCCACCGGCAAGGTGGGCGTCTGCATGGCCACCTCCGGCCCGGGCGCCACCAACCTCGTCACCCCGATCGCCGACGCCTACATGGACTCGGTGCCGATCGTGGCGATCACCGGCCAGGTCCCGAGCGGCGCCATCGGCACCGACGCGTTCCAGGAAGCCGACATCTGCGGCATCACGATGCCGATCACCAAGCACAACTTCCTGGTCACGGCCGCGGAGGACATCCCGCGGGCGATCGCCGAGGCGTTCCACCTGGCCTCGACCGGCCGGCCCGGCCCGGTGCTGGTCGACCTCCCGAAGGACGTGCTGCAGGCGAAGACCACGTTCGCCTGGCCGCCCACGCTCGACCTGCCCGGCTACCGGCCGACCCTGCACCCGCACGCCAAGCAGGTGCGGGAGGCGGCCCGGCTGATCGACCAGCGCCCGCCGGCCGGTGCTCTACGTCGGCGGCGGGGTGCTCAAGGCCCGCGCCGCGGCCGAACTGCGGGTGCTCGCCGAGCTCTCCGGCGCGCCGGTGGTCACCACGCTGATGGCCCGGGGCGCGTTCCCGGACAGCCACCCGCAGCACCTGGGCATGCCGGGCATGCACGGCACGGTCGCCGCGGTCACCGCGTTGCAGAAGGCCGACCTGATCATCGCGCTCGGCGCCCGCTTCGACGACCGCGTCACCGGCAAGCTGGACACCTTCGCCCCGCACGCCACGATCGTGCACGCCGACATCGACCCGGCCGAGATCTCGAAGAACCGGATCGCCGACGTGCCGATCGTCGGGGACGCCCGCGAGGTCATCGCCGAGCTGGTGGTCGCGCTGCAGGCCGAGCACCAGGCCGGCCGGCACGCGGACATCGAGGGCTGGTGGGCGCAGCTGAACAAGACGCTGGAGACCTACCCGCTCGGCTACGAGGAGCAGCCCAACGGCATGCTCGCCCCGCAGTACGTGATCAAGCGCCTCGGTGAGATCGCCGGGCCGGACTCGATCTACGTGGCCGGCGTCGGCCAGCACCAGATGTGGGCCGCGCAGTTCATCAACTACGAGAAGCCCTACACGTGGCTCAACTCCGGCGGCCTCGGCACGATGGGGTACGCGGTGCCGGCCGCGATGGGTGCGAAGATGGGCAAGCCCGACACCACGGTCTGGGCCATCGACGGCGACGGCTGCTTCCAGATGACCAACCAGGAGCTCGCGACCTGCGCGATCGAGGGCATCCCGATCAAGGTGGCGGTCATCAACAACGGCAACCTCGGCATGGTCCGGCAGTGGCAGACGCTGTTCTACGACAAGCGCTACTCCAACACCGACCTCAAGACCCACAAGCAGCGGATCCCGGACTTCGTGAAGCTCGCCGAGGCCTACGGCTGCGTCGGCCTGCGCTGCGAGTCGGCCGCGGACGTGGACGCGACGATCGAGAAGGCGATGGAGATCAACGACCAGCCGGTCGTGGTCGACTTCACGGTCGGACCGGACGCGATGGTCTGGCCGATGGTCGCGGCCGGCACGAGCAATGACGAGATCATGGCCGCGCGTGACGTGCGGCCCGTCTGGGACGAGGACTCGGTCTGATGTCTACTTCGATCACCCGGCACACCCTGTCGGTCCTGGTGGAGAACAAGCCCGGCGTGCTCGCGCGGGTGGCCGGGCTGTTCAGCCGGCGCGGGTTCAACATCGACTCGCTCGCGGTCGGCCCCACCGAGCACCCCGAGATCTCGCGGATGACGATCGTGGTCAACGTCGAGGATCTGCCCCTGGAGCAGGTCACCAAGCAGCTGAACAAGCTGATCAACGTGATCAAGATCGTCGAGCTGGACGCCCCCAGCTCGGTCCAGCGCGAGCTGGTGCTGGTCAAGGTGCGGGCCGACCTGTCCACCCGCTCGCACGTGCTGGAGACGGTGCAGCTCTTCCGCGCCAAGGTCGTCGACGTGGCGACCGACGCGGTGACGATCGAGGCCACCGGCACGGCGGACAAGCTCGAGGCGTTGATCCGGGTGCTGGAGCCGTTCGGCATCAAGGAACTCGTCCAGTCCGGCATGGTCGCGATCGGTCGGGGCGCCCGGTCGATCACCGGTCCCACCGCCTCGCTCCGCAGCGTCGACCGCTCCGCGTAGCCGCTGCCCCCAACTCGTGGTTCGCCGGCAGATCGGCGGAACCGCAGAATCCAACCCGAGAGGAACGTTCACCCGATGGCCGTTGAGATCTTCCACGACGACGACGCTGACCTGTCGATCATCCAGTCCCGCAAGGTGGCCGTGCTCGGCTACGGCAGCCAGGGCCACGCCCACGCGCTGTCCCTGCGTGACTCCGGGGTCGACGTGCGCGTCGGCCTGCCGGAGGGCTCCAAGAGCCGGGCCAAGGCCGAGGCCGAGGGCCTGCGCGTGCTCAGCCCCGCCGAGGCGTCGGCCGAGGCCGACGTGATCATGGTGCTCGCCCCGGACACCGCGCAGCGCAAGCTCTACGCGGAGTCGATCGAGCCGAACCTGACCGAGGGCAAGGCGCTCTTCTTCGGTCACGGCTTCAACATTCGGTACGACCTGATCAAGCCGCCGGCCAACGTCGACGTCGCGATGGTCGCCCCGAAGGGCCCCGGCCACCTCGTTCGCCGCCAGTACGTCGACGGCAAGGGCGTGCCGTGCCTGGCCGCGGTCGAGCAGGACGCCACCGGTACGGCGTTCGACCTCGCGCTCTCCTACGCCAAGGCGATCGGTGGCGCGCGGGCCGGCGTCATCAAGACCACGTTCACCGAGGAGACCGAGACCGACCTGTTCGGCGAGCAGGCCGTGCTCTGCGGCGGCGCGTCGGCGCTGGTCATGGCCGGCTTCGAGGTGCTCACCGAGGCCGGGTACGCCCCCGAGGTGGCCTACTTCGAGTGCCTGCACGAGCTGAAGCTGATCGTCGACCTGATGTACGAGGGCGGCATCGCGCGGCAGCGTTACTCGGTGTCGGACACCGCCGAGTACGGCGACTACGTCTCCGGGCCGCGGGTCATCAACGCGGGCGTGAAGGCCGAGATGAAGCGGATCCTCACCGACATCCAGGACGGCACGTTCGCCCGCAACTGGGTGGCCGAGGACGACGCGGGCCGCCCGAACTTCACCAAGCTGCGCGAAGAGGGCGCCAACCACCCGATCGAGAAGGTCGGCGCGGAGCTGCGCGGGATGATGTCCTGGGTCGACCGCCCGATCACCGAGACGGCCTGATCTGCACCGTTTAGCACCTGGGGCGCCGCCAGCGATGGCGGCGCCCCGGCGCGTTCCCGTGACATCCTGACCCCATGCCGCACTTCACCACCGGGGACGGGACGCGCCTGCACTATCTGACGCAGGGCAGCGGGCCGCCGCTCATCTGCGTGCCGGGCGGACCCGGCCGGGCCAGCACCTACCTGGACCGGCTCGGCGGCCTGGACGAGCGGCACACCCTGCTCCTGCTCGATCCGCGCGGGGCCGGTGAGTCGGCGATGCCGTCGGACGCGACCACGCTCGCCTACCCGAGCCTCGCCGACGACCTCGAGGAGCTCCGCACCGAGCTCGGCCTCGAACAGATCGACCTGCTCGGCCACTCGGCCGGCGCCGCGATCGCCCAGGTGTACGCGGCGCGGCACCCGCAGCGAATCCGCCGGCTGGTGCTGGTCACGCCGACCGCCCGGGTGCAGGCCGTCACGCCGGACACCGCTCCGGTGCGGGCCGCCCGGTTCGCCGAGCCGTGGTACTCCGACGCGGCCCAGGCGATGGCCGCGCTCGAAGGCGTCACGTCGATCGAGGAGGCCATGCCGCTGCTCGACCGGGTGGCGCCGTTCTACTACGGCCGCTGGGACGACCGGGCCCGTGGTCACGCCGCCGGGTACCGCGCGCAGGTGAGCATCGGCGCGCAGGTGGGCTACTCCGGCGGGCCGGTGATGCGCGACTTCGACCGGATCGGCGTGCTCGCCGCGCTGCTCGCGATGCCGGCGCCGACCCTGGTGCTGGCCGGCGAGTTGGACGGCGGCAGCGGGGTGGTCGGCGCCGAGTTCGTGGCGCGGAGCATCGCCGGCGCCGAGCTGATCGTCATGGACGGCTGCGGCCACTACCCGTGGATCGACGAGCCGGCGAAGTTCGCCGAGCTGGTCGCCTCGTTCCTCGCCGCCTGACCACTCACTTTGGGCGACATCTTCTCGGCTATGACCGAGAAGATGTCGCCCAAAGCCGAAGAGAGCGGCGAAACGCCCCCCTCCTGTGCCGAGGGGGGCGACTCGTCTATCTACCGGGGGTGCTCACGTTAGGGAGTACCGACCGGTAGGTCCAGGCTTCGGCGAGGTCAGCGCGCCCCGGCGGTTTCACCACGAATCCAGGACAGATACCCCGCGCCGCCGGCCTCGATCGGCAGCCGCAGGATCTCCGGCACGTCGTAGCTGTGCTCCGCGGCGAGGTGCGTCTCGAGTTCGGCGTACCGCTCGCCCGTGGTCTTGAACCAGACCTGCCACTCGGCCGCGGTCTGCAGCGACCCCTCCCACCAGTACACACTCTCGATCGGCCCGACCAGCTGCGCGCACGCCGCCAGCCTCGCCGCCACCGCCGAGCGGGCCAGCCGCTGGGCCGCCTCCCGGCTGTCGATCGTGGTCAGCACCGCGCAGTACTCAGTCATGGCACGATCCAACCGCAATCCGGCCGAGCCGACGAGAGGGCCAACATGGGTGGGGAATTCGCTGCCGGGCGTCCGATCCGGGTCGCGCTGACGTTCGACGCCGAGCACGAGGCGCACCCGCCCGGCCCGCCGGAACAGTGCGGCGAGCTGCTCGACCTGCTCGCGGCGGCCGGCGCCAGGGCCACGTTCTTCCAGCAGGGTCGGTGGGCGAAGTCCTGGCCGCGGTACGCCCGGCGGATGGCGGAGGAGGGGCACCTGGTCGGGTTGCACTGCAACAGCCATGTGCCGTACCCGTGGCTCACCGCCGACGGGGTGGCCGCCGATCTCGCGGTCGGTCGCGAGGCGGTGACCGAGGCCACGGGCGTGGATCCGGCGCCGTGGTTCCGCTTCCCGTACGGGTACGGCGCCGACGATCCGGTGCTGGTGGCCACGGTGCGCAAGGCCGGCTTCACGAGCGTGTTCTGGAACGTGGACGCCCGCGACTGGGATCCGCAGTCCGAGCCGGACGCGCTGGTCGAGACCATCATCGACGGCGCACGAGCGGCCGCCGGGGTCGCCGTGGTGTTGCTGCACAGCTGGCCAGCGATCACCCGGCAGGTGCTGCCCGTGCTGCTGGCGCGCTTCGCCGAGCTCGGTGCGGAGCTGGTCACGGTCGATCAGATCGCCGCCGCGGAACTCGCCGCGCTGCCGCAGCAGCGCTGACGGAGCACCCCTGCCGGAGCCGCGTCGCCGGAGCCCGCGTGACCGGAGCGGGGCCGACCGTCCACTGTGGTGCCCCGCCCGGCACCGGCCTGAACCTGGCGCCGGGTTCGGGGGTGAACCGCTCTACTACGCTCCGGGCGTGACCGAGAGCGCAGCGTGGGACGTAGCCGTGGTGGGAGCCGGCCCGGCCGGTCTGTCGGCCGCCTACACAGCGGCCGCCGCGGGCGCCCGGACGATCGTGCTGGAACGCGCCGAGCACCCCCGGTACAAGACCTGCGGCGGCGGGCTGATCGGGGCCTCGCTGGCCGAGGTGGCCGACCGGATCACGTTGCCAGCCGACGACAGCGTGCACTCGGTCGTCGTGACGAAAAATGGTCGTTCGAAGGTTTGTCCGTCGAAGCAGGAACGGCTCGCTGGTCACGATGGTGCGCAGGGAGGCCTTCGACGACGCGCTGCGGCTGTCGGCGATCGAGGCCGGCGCGGTGGTCCAGCAGCGCGCGCCGGTGCGGGCGATCGCGTCGGACGGCGGGCTGGCCGTGGCCACGCTGCTCGACGGCAGCACGGTCGCGGCCCGGGTGCTGGTCGGCGCGGACGGATCCAGCGGCGTCACCGGCCGGCACGTCGGCGTCGAACTCGAAGCAGGTCGACCTCGGGCTCGAGGTGGAACTGCCGGTGCCGGACGCCGTGCGGCGGGAATGGGCCGGCCGGTTACTGATCGACTGGGGACCGATCCCCGGCTCGTACGGCTGGGTCTTCCCGAAGGGCGACCGGCTCACGGTCGGCGTCATCGCACCGCGCGGAACCGGCGCCGAGACCAAGCGCTACCTGCGCCGGTTCGTCGACCACCTCGGACTCGCGGGCTACCCGCCGGTGCACGACTCGGGCCACCTCACCCGGTGCCGCACGGACGCCTCGCCGCTGCGCCGCGGGCCGGTGCTGGTGGCCGGTGACGCCGCCGGACTGCTGGAGCCGCTGACCCGCGAGGGCATCAGCTTCGCGCTGCGATCGGGGCGGCTGGCCGGCGCCGCCGCGGCCACCGCGGCGCTGGACGCGGACCGGCTGGACGGAGCACCTCGACGGGTACGTGCGCGGGCATCGAGGAGACGCTCGTGCCGGAGATGCTGGCCGGTACCCGCCTGCTCGCCGCCTTCAGTAAGCATCCCGGTCTCTTCCACGCCGCGCTGGCCACGCCGATCGGCTGGCGGGCGTTCGAACGGGTCTGCCGCAGCGAGCTCTCGATGGCCGTCGGCCGTCGACAACCGGCTGGTCCGTGGCGTGCTCGCCGTCCTCGCCCGGCGCTGACGTCCCAGCTCGGGTGGGCAAGGCCGACTGAGGCATCGTTCAGGCTGGTCGCGGGCGTGATGACCGTCACGGGGGTTGGACCGTGACCGTCGTCACGAGACCGCTCTCTTGGTGGGACGCGAAGCCGCCGCGTCCGTACGATCGGTCCCAATTCCGCGTAGAGCTGCAACGTGGCCTCTCTGCCCGTCCGCCCTCCGACGACTCCCCAAGGGATGCGAAGTGTCGAAGCCAGTAGTCCTCGTTGCCGAGGAGCTCGCCCCGTCCGCCCTCGACGTGCTCGCGCACGACTTCGAGGTACGTCACGTCGATGGCGCCGACCGTGCCGCGCTGCTGCCGGCCCTCGCCGACGTGGACGCGATCCTGGTCCGCAGCGCCACCAAGGTGGACGCCGAGGCGCTCGCCGCGGCCCCGAAGCTGAGCGTGGTGGCCCGCGCCGGCGTCGGCCTGGACAACGTGGACGTGCCGGCGGCCACCGCCCGCGGCGTGATGGTGGTCAACGCGCCCACCTCGAACATCGTCAGCGCCGCCGAGCAGGCCGTCGCGCTGCTGCTGGCCACCGCCCGGAACACCGCGCCGGCCAACGCCGCGCTGCGCAACGGCGAGTGGAAGCGCTCGAAGTACACCGGCGTGGAGATCGCGGACAAGACCGTCGGCGTGGTCGGCCTCGGCCGGATCGGCGTGCTGTTCGCGCAGCGCATGTCCGCCTTCGGCACCCGCCTGATCGCGTACGACCCCTACGTGCAGCCGGCCCGCGCCGCGCAGCTCGGGGTCCGCCTGGTCAGCCTGGAGGAGCTGCTCACCGAGAGCGACTTCATCTCGATCCACCTGCCGAAGACGCCGGAGACCCTGGGCCTGATCGGCGCCAAGGAGCTGACCCTGGTCAAGCCGAGCGTGCGGATCATCAACGCCGCCCGCGGTGGCCTGGTGGACGAGCAGGCCCTGGCCGACGCGATCGCCGAGGGCCGGGTCGCCGGCGCCGGCATCGACGTCTTCACCAAGGAGCCCTGCACCGAGTCGCCGCTGTTCGCCCACGAGAACGTCGTGGTCACCCCGCACCTGGGCGCCTCCACGGTCGAGGCGCAGGACAAGGCCGGCCTCGCGGTCGCCAAGAGCGTCAAGCTCGCGCTGCAGGGCGAGTTCGTGCCGGACGCCGTGAACGTGCAGGCCGGCGGCGTGGTCGCGGAGGACGTGCGGCCCGGCCTCCCGCTCGCCGAGAAGCTCGGCCGGGTCTTCACGGCCGTGGCCGGCGGGGTCGCGCAGAGCATCACCGTCGAGGTGCGCGGCGAGATCGTCGAGTACGACGTCAGCGTGCTCCAGCTCGCCGCGCTCAAGGGCGTCTTCGCGGACATCGTCGAGGAGTCGGTGACGTTCGTGAACGCGCCGCTGCTGGCCAAGGAGCGGGGCGTCGAGGTCGGCCTCACCACCAACGCCGACAGCCCGGACTACCGGAACCTGGTCACCGTCAAGGGCGTGCTCGCGGACGGCCGCACGGTGAGCGTCTCCGGCACCCTGACCGGCCCGCACCAGCTCCAGCGGATCACCGGCATCGACGGGTTCGACATCGACCTCGCGCCCAACGGTCACCTGCTGTTCTTCCGCTACGACGACCGTCCCGGCATCGTCGGCACGCTCGGCCGGATGCTCGGCGACGCCAACGTGAACATCGCCGGCATGCAGGTGGCCCGGACGGACGCCGGCGGCGACACGCTGATGGGTCTGTCCGTGGACCAGGCCGTCCCGGCCGACCTGCTCTCGGCGATCGCCTCGGCGATCGGCGCCAGGGACGCCAGCGCGGTGGACCTCAGCGAGGTCTGATCCGCCGCACGGTTCTTGAACTGGGCGACATCTTCACGGTCATAGCCGTGAAGATGTCGCCCAGTTGCCGTTGGGCGGGCGGTCAGCGGCGGCGGCGCGCGGGCGAGCGGGCGAGCGGGCGGCGTCAGACGGCGGCGGCCAACCGCAGGTGGCGGGCGGCCGACGGCGGACGATCGGCACCGGGCGGGCGCGGATTGGCTGCGGTTGGCGTTCATACCGTGGGATGCGCGTACCGGCACGTGGGAACGGCGCGCTACGCTGAGCGGACAACCTGACTCGAGGAGGCGTACGGCGTGGGGACGACCCGGTTGGCGGTGATCGGCGGCGACGGCATCGGTCCGGAGGTGGCGGCGGAGGGGCTCAAGGTCCTGAACGCGGTCCTGCCCGGGGTCGAGGCCACCGAGTACGACCTCGGCGCCAAGCGCTGGCACGCGACCGGCGAGGTGCTGCCGGAGAGCGTGCAGACCGAGCTGGCCGGCCACGACGCGATCCTGCTCGGCGCGGTCGGTGACCCGACCGTCCCGTCCGGCACGCTGGAGCGCGGGCTGCTGCTCAAGCTGCGGTTCGACTTCGACCACTTCGTCAACCTGCGTCCCGCCCGGCTCTATCCCGGCGTGACCAGCCCGCTGGCCGGCGTGAAGCCCGGCGACATCGACTTCGTCGTGGTCCGCGAGGGCACCGAGGGGCTGTACTGCGGTGCCGGCGGGGTGCTCCAGAAGGGCACGTCGGCCGAGGTCGCCACCGAGGAGTCGCTGAACACCCGGTACGGCGTCGAGCGGGTCGTCCGCGACGCGTTCGCCAGGGCCGCCGCCCGCCCGCGCAAGAAGCTCACGCTCGTCCACAAGAACAACGTGCTGCTCAACGCCGGTGGCCTCTGGACCAGGGTGTTCAACGAGGTGGCCGCCGAATTCCCGGCGGTCAGCACCGAGTACCTGCACGTCGACGCCGCCTCGATGTTCTTCGTGACCCAGCCGCAGCGCTTCGACGTGGTGGTCACCGAGAACCTCTTCGGCGACATCCTCACCGACATCGCCGCCGCCGTCTGCGGTGGCATCGGCCTCGCCGCCAGCGGGAACATCAACCCGACCGGCGCGTACCCGTCGATGTTCGAGCCGGTGCACGGCTCCGCGCCGGACATCGCCGGCCAGGGGATCGCCGACCCCACCGCCACCATCCTGTCGGTCGCGCTGCTGCTCGAGCACCTCGGTCACCCCGAGGCCGCCAGCCGGGTCGAGCGCGCCGTGGCCGACGACCTCGCGGAGCGCGAGCGCCGGCGCGTTCCGCACGGCCGAGGTCGGCGACCGGATCGCCACCCGAGTAGCCGGCTGAACTGCCGCTGCCTGATCTATGATCAACAGCACGCCGGCAACGCGCCGGCGTGCTGTTGCGTTTCGCCGTCGTCGCCAGCCTGATCGTCAGCAGTGGTCGCCGCGGCCGGTAGCCGGGGCGTACCGCCCGGACGGCAGCCAGGAGGCGGCCTCGAGAGCGGCTGCCGAACCAGCTGAACGAACGGTAAGTTGCCAGTTGTGGCTTCGATCACCACGCCATTGCCCTGAGGAAGGAACATCATGAGCACTCCGCCGCCGTCGCTCACCTTTGACCTGCGTCCCACCGCGACGCCGGTAGGTGCCGACGAGCGGGCCGCGAAGCTCGCCGACCCCGGATTCGGTCGCCTGTTCACCGACCACATGGTCACGATCCGGTATGCCGAGGGGAAGGGCTGGTACGACGCCCGCCTGCAGCCGTATGGGCCGATCAGCCTCGACCCCGCGACCTCCGCGCTGCACTACGGGCAGGAGATCTTCGAGGGACTGAAGGTGTACCGCCAGCCCGACGGTGGGCTCGCCACGTTCCGGCCCGAGCAGAACGCGCAGCGGTTCAACCGGTCCGCGACCCGGCTGGCGATGCCGTCGCTGCCCGAGGAGACGTTCCTGGAGTCGATCCGGGTGCTGGTCGAGCAGGACGCCGACTGGGTGCCGTCCGCGCCCGAGACCAGCCTCTACCTGCGGCCGTTCATGTTCGCGACCGATCCGTTCCTCGGCGTCCGGCCGCGCTGGAGTACCTGTACGTGCTGATCGCCTCGCCGGTCGGCGCGTACTTCCCGCGCGGCGTGAAGCCGGTCAGCGTCTGGCTCTCCACCGAGTTCACCAGGGCCGCCCCGGGCGGTACCGGCGAGGCGAAGTGCGCCGGCAACTACGCCGCCAGCCTGGTCGCCCAGGCCCAGGCCGCCGATCGCGGCTGCGACCAGGTGGTCTGGCTGGACGCGATCGAGCACCGCTGGATCGAGGAGATGGGCGGGATGAACCTGTACTTCGTCTTCACCGACCAGGACGGTGGCACCAAGCGCTGGTCACGCCCGAGCTCACCGGCACGCTGCTGCCCGGCATCACCCGCGACACGCTGCTCACGCTCGCCGCCGACCTCGGTCTGCGCACCGACGTGCGCCGGATCTCCACCGACGAGTGGCGCGACGCGTCCGCCGACGGCCGGCTCACCGAGGCGTTCGCCTGCGGCACCGCGGCCGTGATCACGCCGGTCGGCACGTCAAGGGCGCCGACGGAGAGTTCACCGTGGCCGACGGCGAGCCCGGCAGGTGACCATGGCGCTGCGCCAGAAGCTGCTGGACATCCAGCACGGCCACGTCGAGGACACCCACGGCTGGATGCACCGCCTGTAGCCCGTTTCACGGCCCCGCCGCACGGGGCGTCCAACCCCCAACCCCCGCGCCTTTGGGTGACATCTTCTCGGCTATAACCGGGAAAATGTCGCCCAAAGCGGGTTCTGGGGGCTGCGGGTGCGGCGGCCGGGGCGCCCTGCCCGTTCGGGTGAATTCTGCCGGCGCGTCGTACCGGTGGTGGCCGCGGTCTGCGATTGTCGTAGCAGGACGGCTCTCACCTGCGACGCTGGAGGCCCCGCGTGTTCGGTAAGGACGATCACTACGACATCGAGCTCAACACGGGCGAGCTCAGCGTCGGCTGGCTCAAGGAAACCCTCAACGACCGCTGGAACGACGGGTGGGCGCTGAAGGACATCTTCGTCCAGAACGGGAACACGATCGTCGGCTTCGAACGGCAGGTGCACTGAGGTGACCACCGTCGTGAACGCGTTGGCCGCGCGTCGGCCGGAGGATCGCGCCCAGCAGATCATCGACATCCTGGTCGAGGCGTTCGAGCCGCTGATCGAGGCCGACCCGGCGGCGTTCCGGTCCAAGTTCCGGAAGATGGCGGCCGACCCGTTCGCGTTCTACCGTGGCAGCGCGTGCCTCTTCTACGCCGACGTGGCCGACGACGAGGACCCGTGGGTCGACGAGCGCACCCGCCGGGTCTGGATCCAGGGCGATCTGCACTGCGGCAACTTCGGCACGTACATGGACTCCTCCGGCGTGCTGGTCTTCGACGTCAACGACTACGACGAGGCCTACCTCGGCCACTACACCTGGGACCTGAAGCGACTGGCCGCCAGCCTGGCCCTGCTCGGCTTCGGCAAGGCGCTCTCGGATCGCACGATCGAGTCGATGATCCGCACGGTCGCCGGCGCGTACGTCGAGCGGGTCCGGGGCTTCGCGGCGCACACCGACGACGACCAGTTCCGGCTCACCCTGGACACCACGTCCGGCGTGCTGCACAGCGTGCTGCTCGACGCCCGGATGCGCACGAGGATCGCGTTGCTGGACCGGACCACCGCGATCCTCGACCAGGACCGCGTGTTCCGGGACGGGCCCGGCGTCCGGCTGCTCGAATCCCGACGAGCGCAAGCGGGTGGAGTCGGCGTTCGCCGAGTACCTGACCACGATCCCGAGCGGCAAGCGCAAGGAGCTGGCCAGCTACCGGATCAAGGACATCGTCGGACGCAGCGGCTTCGGCATCGGCAGCGCCGGACTGCCGGCCTACAACCTTCTCATGGAGGGTGCGACGCAGGCGCTGGAGAACGACGTGGTGCTGTCCATGAAGCAGGGCAACGTGGCGGCCGCCAGCCGGATCGTGGACGACTCCCGGATCCGCTCCTACTTCGAGCATCAGGGCCACCGCACGGCCGTGTCGCAGCGGGCGCTGCAGGCCCACGCCGACCCGTGGCTCGGCTGGTGCTCGATGGACGGGGTGGGCCAGGTCGTCCAGGAACTCTCGCCGTACGAGACCGACATCGAGTGGGCCGACATCAACGAGCCGGACGAGATCCAGCCGCTGCTGCGCTTCCTCGGTCAGGCGGTCGCGAAGGTGCACTGCGTCTCGGACGCGGACAGCGTGCAGTCGCTGGTCGACTTCCAGACCGAGGACGCGATCGTGGCCGCCATCGGCGACCGGGACGCCGCGTTCGTGGACGACCTGGTGACGTTCGGCCTCGGCTACGCGGCGCACGTGCGCGACGACCACCGGCACTTCGTGGACGCGTTCCGCAACGGCCGGATCCCGGGGGTGGACGGCGGGTGACCGCGTCGGGCCCGGTTCCGGCGCCGCCGCCGTCGGGCGAGCGTGCCGATCCTCGCTTGGCCGGTGACGGCGAGGAGGCCGAGACCGCGCTGTCCCGGACGCTGTTCCGGCCGATCCGGGACGGCAACGCGTTCGAGGCCACCGTCGAGCGGCTGGCCAGGGCGATCAAGCTGGGCGTGGTCGGGATCGGCGAGCGGCTGCCGCCCGAGCGTGAGCTGGCCGAGCTGCTCGGGGTGAGCCGGATGACGCTGCGCGAGGCGATCAAGGCGTTGGCCGAGGCGGGGTTCGTGGAATCCCGGCGGGGTCGGGGCGGCGGCACGTTCGTCACCGTCCAGGCCGGCACGCCGCCCCGCGAGCAGGCGACCGAGGTGGCCAGGTCGATGGGCGAACGGCTCCACCAGGCGCTGGACTTCCGCCGTGTGGTCGAGCCGGGTGCGGCGGCGCTGGCGGCCACCCGGACGCTGTCCGCGGCCGAGCGCGGGTACCTCACCGGCTGCCTGGCCGAGTGCGCCGACGCATCCGACAACGCCCAGCGCCGGGTCGCCGACTCGCGCCTGCACCTCGCGATCGCCAGTGTGACCGGGTGCGCGCCGCTGGTCACCTCGGTGGCCGACGTGCAGTCCCAGCTCGGTGAGTTGCTGGCCGCGATCCCCGTGCTGCGCCGCAACATCACCCACTCCGACGCCCAGCACGCGGCGACGGTCCAGGCGATCCTCGCCGGCGAGAGCGACGTGGCCCGAACCGTGATGGAGCAGCACTGCGACGCCACCGCCGCCCTGCTGCGCGGCTTCCTCGGCTGACGGCTGCGGTGGGATCGTGCCCTCCCAGGGCACGATCCAACCGCAACCGCCGCGGGCCGGCGGGCCACCGCCCGCGGGCCGCCGACCGCCGGGCCGCCGCCCGTCGCGCGGGGCCGCCGCCCGCCCGCGACCCGCCTGCCCGCCGCCTGCCGCCTGCCGCCGCGCTGCGAACCGGACTTTCGGGGAAAACGGGGCTACGCGCGCCCGTCGTATGCCCAGAAACCCCGAAAGTCCGGTTCGCCGGCACGAGGCGACGCAAGCCGCGAGCCGCGGCGGCGCGGTCCCGCGATCGGCCACGATTCTGTGGTGCGATCTGTGCATCGTCGCCACAGATCGGGGCTCCCATGGAACGCGTCACCGGATTCGGCGGCTTCTTCTTCCGCGCCCACAACCCAGAGGCCCTCGGCCGCTGGTACGCCGAGCAACTGGGCATCGACGAGCCGCCGGCCAGCTATGCCGAGCCGTCCTGGTGGCAGCAGCAGGGGCCCACGGTGTTCGCTCCGTTCCCGGCCAACTCCGAGCACTTCACCACGCCCGACCAGACCTGGAGCCTGAACTTCCGGGTCCGGGACCTGGACGCCATGCTGGCTCAGCTGCGGGCGGCCGGCGTCGAGGTGGAGGCCGATCCGGAGACCTATCCGAACGGGCGGTTCGCCAACCTCGCCGATCCCGAGGGCAACCAGATCCAGCTCTGGGAGCCGGCCGGCAGCGACCTGAGGCCGCGGGACGACTGGGAGAGTTAGAGGAACCGTCAATAGGGCGCTGATCGGCTGCGTCGGCGCCAGCCGCCGACCGGCGGCGTTGTCGTCGTCGGCCATGCAACAACGGCATGACCCTCCTCCGCCTTGCCGGACGACCCCTGACATCCGCCTCGCTCGACCGTCCCTATAGACGGTCCCTCTTAAACGTCTCCCTTTAGACCATTGCGGTGAGCCCGGGGCGCCCGTAGGTTCCGAATATCGCCAGAGCGGGAGGTGCTGATGGCGCACGCGAGCCGGCTCACTGTGGATCAGCTCAGGATCGAGATCGCCGAGGGCACGACCGACACCGTGCTGCTCGCCTTCACCGACATGCAGGGCAGGCTCCAGGGCAAACGCATCGCGGGCGGATTCTTCCTCTCCGACGTGCTCGGCAATGCGGCCGAGGGCTGCAACTACCTGCTCGCCGTGGACGTCGACATGAACACCGTCGCGGGTTACGCGATGAGCTCGTGGGACACCGGCTACGGCGACTTCGTGCTGGTCCCGGACCTGGCGACGCTGCACCGGGTGCCCTGGCACGACGGCACGGTGGCGGTGCTGGCCGACCTGAAGTGGCACGACGACGCGCCCGTGGTGGCCTCGCCGCGGCAGATCCTCACCGCCCAGACCGACCGGCTGGCCGAGCGCGGCTGGCATGCCTTCGCCGGCACCGAGCTCGAGTTCATTCTGTTCCGCAACACCTACGAGGACGCGTGGCAGAAGGCCTACCGCGACCTCACCCCGTCGAACCTCTACAACGTCGACTACTCGCTGCTCGGCACGGCCCGGGTCGAGCCGCTGCTGCGCAAGATCCGCAACGCGATGACCGGCGCCGGCCTCACGGTCGAGTCGGCCAAGGGTGAGTGCAACCTCGGCCAGCAGGAGATCGCGTTCAAGTACGACGAGGTGCGGCGGGCCTGCGACCACCACGTGATCTACAAGAACGGGGCGAAGGAGATCGCCGCGCAGGAGGGCATGGCCCTGACGTTCATGGCCAAGTTCAACGAGCGCGAGGGCAACTCCTGCCACATCCACCTGAGCCTGCGCGGCCTCGACGGCAGCCCGGTCTTCGCCGCCGACCCGGACGGCGACCACGGCTCCAGCAACGGTGGGTTCTCGCCGCTCTTCGAGCATTTCCTCGCCGGCCAGCTCAAGTACCTGCGCGAGTTCAGCCTGTTCCTGGCCCCGAACATCAACTCCTACAAGCGGTTCGCGGACGGTAGTTTCGCGCCGACCGCGCTGGCCTGGGGCCCGGACAACCGCACCTGCGCGTTCCGGGTGGTCGGCCACGGCTCGTCCCTGCGGTTCGAGAACCGGGTGCCGGGCGGCGACGTGAACCCGTACCTGGCGTGCTCGGCGATGATCGCGGCCGGTCTGGCGGGCGTCGACGAGGAACTGCCGCTGGTGGAGCCGTTCACCGGCAACGCGTACGAGTCCGATCTGCCGAGGGTGCCGAGCACCCTGCGCGAGGCCCGCGAGCTCTTCGCCGGCAGCGCGCTGGCCCGCCAGACGCTCGGCGACGAGGTGGTCGACCACTACGTCAACGCCGCCGACGTGGAGCTGGCCGCGTTCGACGCCGCGGTGACCGACTGGGAACGCTTCCGCGGCTTCGAACGCCTGTGAGCCGCCGCGCACCGCAGGTCCGACGGCCCCGCCCTGCGCCGATCCGGGAGGAGACCCCGTGAGCCAGCACGACGTGATCAATCCGGCGACCGAGGAGGTCGTCACCACCGTCCGCTCCTCCACCGTGGAGGAGACCGACGCCGCGATCGCCCGCGCCCGTGCGGCCTTCCCGGCGTGGAAGGCGGTCGCGCCCGGTGACCGGGCCAGGCTGCTGCGCCGGTTCGCCGAGGTGGTCGACGGCCACTCGAGGAACTGGCCCGGCTGGAGGTGGCCAACGCCGGCCACACGATCAGCAACGCGCGCTGGGAGGCCGGCAACGTCCGCGACGTGCTGCACTACTACGCCGGTGCGCCCGAGCGGCTGTTCGGCCGGCAGATCCCGGTCGGCGGCGGCATCGACGTGACGTTCCGCGAGCCGCTCGGCGTGGTCGGCGTGATCGTGCCCTGGAACTTCCCGATGCCGATCGCCGGCTGGGGCTTCGCGCCCGCGCTGGCCGCCGGCAACACCGTCGTGCTCAAGCCCGCCGAGCTCACCCCGCTGACCGCCATCCGGCTGGCCGAGCTGGCGCTGGAGGCCGGCCTGCCCGAGGACGTGTTCACGGTCGTCCCCGGCCAGGGCTCGGTCGTGGGGCAGCGCTTCGTCGACCACCCTGACGTGGCCAAACTCGTGTTCACCGGATCCACCGGCGTCGGCAAGCAGGTGATGGCCGGCTGCGCCGCTCGGGTGAAGCCGGTGACGCTGGAGTTGGGTGGGAAGAGCGCGAACATCATTTTCGATGACGCCGACCTGGCTCGCGCGGCCGCTACCGCGCCCTACGGGGTGTTCGACAACGCAGGCCAGGACTGCTGCGCGCGGTCGCGGATCCTCGTGCAGCGGAGCGTCTACGACCGATTCATGGAATTGCTCGAGCCGGCCGTGCAGGGCGTCGTGGTCGGCGATCCCGGCGACGAGAAGACCGAGATGGGGCCGCTGATCAGCGCGGGCCAGTTGGCCACGGTGGCCTCCTTCGTGCCCGAGGGCGCCCCGGTGGCCTTCCGTGGCTCGGCCCCCGACGGACCGGGCTTCTGGTACCCGGCGACCGTGCTGGCGCCGGTGTCCGAGACCGACCGTGCGGTCCGCGAGGAGATCTTCGGGCCGGTGGTCGTCGTGCTGCCGTTCGAGGACGAGGCCGACGCGATCCGGATCGCCAACGACAGCGAGTACGGGCTGTCCGGCTCGATCTGGACCCAGAACCTCGGCCGCGGCCTCCGGGTCGCCAGGGCTGTCGAGGCCGGCAACCTCTCGGTGAACTCGCACTCGTCGGTGCGGTACTCGACCCCGTTCGGCGGGTTCAAGCAGTCCGGCCTCGGCCGCGAGCTGGGGCCGGACGCCCTCGACGCGTTCACCGAGGTCAAGAACGTCTTCATCGCAACGGAGGAGTGAACACGTGGTGGCACGGTTGCAGGACAGGGTGGCGGTCATCACCGGCGGAGCCGGCGGGATCGGACTGGCCACGGCGCGCCGGTTCGCGTCCGAAGGGCGCGCGGATCGTCATCGCCGACCTTCCGGGCGAGGCCGGCGAGGCCGCGGCCAAGGAGGTCGACGGCACGTTCGTGGCCACCGACGTCACCGACGAGGAGCAGGTCAAGGCGCTGTTCCAGACGGCCGTGGACACCTACGGCGGACTCGACATCGCGTTCAACAACGCGGGCATCTCGCCGCCCGACGACGACTCGATCCTGACCACCGGCATCGACGCCTGGCGCCGGGTCCAGGACGTGAACCTGACCTCGGTGTACCTGTGCTGCAAGTACGCGATCCCGCACATGCAGGCCCGCGGCAAGGGTTCGATCATCAACACGGCCTCCTTCGTAGCCCGGATGGGCGCCGCGACCTCGCAGATCTCCTACACCGCGAGCAAGGGCGGCGTGCTGGCGATGTCGCGTGAGCTGGGCGTCCAGTTCGCCCGCGAGGGGATCCGCGTGAACGCGCTCTGTCCCGGGCCGGTGAACACGCCACTGCTGCGCGAGCTGTTCGCCAAGGACCCCGAGCGCGCCGCCCGCCGCCTGGTCCACGTGCCGGTCGGCCGCTTCGCCGAAGCTGACGAGATCGCCGCCGCCGTAGCGTTCCTGGCCAGCGACGACAGCTCCTTCATCACCGCATCGGAGTTCCTGGTGGACGGCGGAATCTCCGGCGCCTACGTCACCCCCCTCTAACCGCCACCCCAACCCCACCCCGCTGTGCGGTTCAATTCCGCCCTCCCAGGGCGGAATTGAACCGCAAGCGGTCGAGTGCGGTGCTGACCTCGGTGATCACGTGCACCGGTCGTTCGGTGAGGTCTTCCCAGGTGAACCGCAGCACCGTCCAGCCCTCGTTCACCAGCCAGTTCTGCCGGGCGCGATCGTGCTGAAAGCGCTCGCGATCGGTGTGCCACGCGCGGCCGTCCAGCTCGATGCCGAGCCGCAGCGCCGGAAACGCGATGTCGAGGATGGCGAGCACGATGCCGTCGCGCATCAGCTCGAAGTTCGCCGTCCATCCGTCGAGGCCATGCGCGTAGGAGCAGCTCGCCCGCGAGCCGTTCCGCTTGCGAGTGGGCGCCGAGCCGGGCTTCGCGGGCGCAGCATGCGTAGCTGCGTGACGCCGCGCGGTCGGTTCGCCTCGGCGGCTCGCTTCGCCAGCGCCTCGGGGGTGGTCCAGCGCTGCTGCAGCGCGCGATCCAGGAAGGCGAGCGCGTCGTCGTACGGCAGCAGGCGAAGGCAGTCGGCGCTCGTCCGCCCCTTGCTCGTGACCAGCATGCCGTCGACCTCCTGCACGTCGCCCTCGTCCACGCGGCCGCGTAGCTGCACCACGCCGAGCCGAGTGAGGTGTCGAGAACGAGGCACCGTCACGCACGGCGGGAAGTCGGGCATCGGCATGCCGAGCGCGCGGGCCGCGGACGGTCCGCTCAGCACAGCCGGCTCACCAGCCGCGAGGTAGGCGGCGAGATCGAGCGCTGGCACCGATACCGGATGGTGCCCGGTCGTCAACGTCGGGCCGAGGACGCGACGCCACCGCCGGTCCGCGAGCCTTGCCCCGATTTGCTTGGCCGAGTAACCCAACAGCCGCGCTTGTTTCCAGGTGAAGAGACCCTGCTGGCTGGCGGCGAGTACGAACAGCTCCTGAAGCTCCACCCGTTCGAGGATGCTCGGTCGCGGCGTCGCCGCGCTGCGGTCATCCACAGGTGCGGTTCAATTCCGCCCTCCCAGGGCGGAATTGAACCGCACCTAGGGGTTCGCTGTGGACCGGGGCGGCGGCAGCTGCGGGCGGCGGTGGTCAGGGCCTCGAAGAGGCGGGGGTCGTCGGTGGCTTCGGGGTGCCACTGGACGCCGAGGTAGAAGCGGTGCGACGGGTCTTCGAGGGCCTCGATGGTGTCGTCGCCGGCCCAGCCGGTCACGGTCAGCGAGCCCGGGTCGGCCACCATCTGATGGTGGTAGGAGTTCACCTTGAGGTTCTCGCCGAGGATCTCGGCCACTCTGCTGTCGGGCGCGAACCGGGCGTCGTGGGTGCCGTAGGCGCCGACCTCGGGCCGGTGGTCCTCGGTGCCGACCACGTCGGGCGCGTGCTGGTGCAGTGAGCCACCGGCGGCCACCGCCATCAGCTGCATGCCCCGGCAGATCCCGAGGATCGGCAGGTCACGTTCGAGCGCGGCGGCCAGCAGCACCAGTTCGCCGGCGTCCCGCACGGGCCGGATGCCCGCCGTCTCGGGGTGCAGGGCCGCGCCGTACCGGGCCGGGTCGATGTCCGCGCCGCCGGCCAGGATCAGCCCGTCCAGCATCGTGACGACGTCGCCGTCCGCCGGATCGGGCGGCAGGATCACCGCACGGGCGCCGCTCGCCGTCACGGCCTCGACGTAGGTGTTCAACAGCAGCGCGGTCGGCGCGTCCCACGGCCCCCAGATGGCCTGCTCGACGTAACACGTGATGCCGATGATCGGTCGACGGTTCGCTGCCATGCCTCCATTCTTGCGCGCCTGACCGCCCGTTGCCTGCGCAAACCCCGGGCAGCGGAGTGACGCTGTCCACATCGTGGGAGCGGGGTACCAGAAATGGACAGCACTGTGCGATGCTTCGGCTCGTGACCACCAACCTGCTTATTAGCACCTAGCGCGCAACGCGAACCCGCCTGCGCGCAGACCTCCCACGTTCGTGGGGGGTCTTTTTGTTGGTCCGGAACCCCTCGCAACTCCTCGCACCGCATCAGAAAGGCCACCTGAGATGGACGACAGCTTCCATGTCTTCGACACCACCCTTCGCGACGGCGCCCAGGGTGAGGGAATGTCCTTCTCGGTGGCGGACAAGCTGGCGGTGGCCCGTCTGCTGGACGAGCTGGGCGTCGGGTTCGTCGAGGGCGGCTGGCCCGGCGCGCTGCCCAAGGACACCGAGTTCTTCGCCCGTGCGCAGTCCGAGTTGAAGTTCAAGAACGCCCAGCTGGTCGCGTTCGGCGCCACCCGCAAGGCCGGCGCGAAGGCGCACGAGGACAAGCAGGTGCTGGCGCTGCGCGACTCCGGTGCCCCGGTGGTGACGCTGGTCGCCAAGTCCGACGTCCGGCACGTGACGCAGGCGCTGCGCACCACGTACGAGGAGAACCTCGACATGGTGCGGGACACGGTCGCCTTCCTGGTCGCGGAGGGGCGCCGGGTCTTCCTCGACTGCGAGCACTTCTTCGACGGGTACGGCCACGACCGTGACTACGGCCTGCGCGTGCTGGAGGCAGCGTTCACCGCTGGCGCCGACGTGGGCGTGCTGTGCGACACCAACGGCGGCATGCTGCCGATGGGCGTCGGCCGGGTGGTCTCCGAGGTGGTGGAGCGGAGCGGCTTCCGGGTCGGGATCCACGCCCAGAACGACACCAGCTGCGCGGTCGCGAACACCCTGATGGCGGTCGACGCCGGGGCGACGCACGTGCAGGGCACCGCGAACGGCTACGGCGAGCGCCCTGGCAACGCCGACCTGTTCGCCGTCATCGGCGGCCTCACCACCAAGATGGGCCGCCACGTTCTTCCCGAGGGTTGCCTCGCGGAAATGATGCGCGTGTCACACGCCATCGCCGAGATCGCCAACAAGGCCCCGAATCCCCAACAGGCGTATGTCGGGACGTCAGCGTTCGCTCACAAGGCGGGCCTGCATGCCAGCGCGATCAAGATCAGCCCTGAGCTCTACAACCACGTAGACCCCACGGTTGTCGGCAATGACATGCGCATCCTGGTTACCGAGATGGCCGGCCGGGCCAGCGTCGAGCTCAAAGGTCGCGAGCTCGGAATCGACCTGGCCGGCCATCCGGAGGTGGTCGGGCGCGTGGTGGAGAAGGTCAAGGACCTGGAGGCGTCCGGCTGGTCGTTCGAGGCGGCGGACGCCTCGTTCGAACTGCTGCTCCGCTCCGAACTGGACGGCGAGGCGCCGCACTACTTCGACCTGGAGTCGTTCCGGGTCAGCGTCGAGCACCGCGACGGCGGCGAGGTGGTCAGCGAGGCGACCGTGAAGATGCTGGTCGGTACGGGTGACTCGCCCGACCGGGTGATCGCCACGGCCGAGGGCAACGGACCGGTCAACGCGCTCGACCACGCCCTGCGCGAGGCGCTGAGCCGCTACTACCCCCAGCTCGCCGACATCGAGCTCGCCGACTACAAGGTGCGGATCCTGGAGGGACGGCACGGTACCGACGCCGTCACCAGGGTGCTCATCGACACCACCGACGGGCAGCGCGAGTGGACCACCGTCGGCGTGCACGGGAACGTCATCGAGGCGTCCTGGCACGCTCTGGTCGACGCGCTCACCTTCGGCCTTCGCCGCCAGCGCGCGCTGGCCGTGGTCTGACCTGGACCGAGCCCTTCGTAGCTCAGAGTGTTCGTGGAAGTGCGGCGCGTCGACATTGTCGGCGCGCCGCCGCCGTCGGAACCGCTTTCACCTGCGCAATGCCGAATTGTCCCGTTGAGAAGCTTGTTTAGAGCCAGCCCGTTCGATCTACTCGGAGTCGCCGGATCACTACGTGTTCCGTCGACCGGGTCGCTTCACCGCGGTGTCCTCGCCGCGGGCGGCCGGGTATGAGGAGGCCTCCATGGGGCGTCATCGGTGCGTGGACAACGTCCGCCACCACTTCGTGATCGCGCTCATCGTGGTCTTCGGGTTGCCAGCCATGGCGGTCACCGTGGCCGGCGCCGCGCCACCCGGTGCCGGCGACCCGGACCAACTGCGACTCGCCGCCGCGCCCGCCCCCGCCGACCAACTCTCCGAAACCCGCCGGCTCGCCGATCGGCGCACGCTGATCACCGGTGACCGGTTCGCCGCCATGGGAACCGCGGACGGCAAGTATCCGGCCAGCGGCTTCCACACGCGCGGTGAGATGGGCGGCTTCTGGACCCAGCCGATCAAGCTGCTGGACGGCATCTGGTTCGGCACCAACGGTTCCTGGCTCGGTCCGGCGACCAAGACGACCAGCGGTTGGGGCCACGTCAAGGCCGACCTGCCGACTCGGGACGGGGTGCGGGCCAGCCGCGTCGACTTCGCCCCCGACGGCGTCAGAGCCGGGCTGATCGGCCTCACGTTCACCTCGCCGAAAGCACGCCAGCTGGCGCTGACCGTGGACGCGCACTCCGAGCTGATGTCCGCGTACCCGTGGGGCGAGACGACGCCGAGCCAGTCCACCGTGAACCTGCGCGACACCAGCGCGTTCGCGGACGGGGCGCTGGTCTTCCGCGACGTCGGTACGCCGCCCGGCCCGAATGCGGTGCGGCACGATTGGGCCGCGTTGGTGGCCAGCACGTTGCAGCCCACCGGCGGCCGGCTCGGGCCGGACTATCGCGGTCCGCAGACGCCGCCGGTGATCTGTCCCGCGTCCGGCCCCGGCACACCGCCGCCGCCCGCACGCTGCGACGACACCGCCTACGGCAAGGGCACCGGCGGCCAGCTCACGTACACCGTCAGCCTCCCAGCCCGGCACCCGAAGACCGTCTGGTTCGCGGTCGCCGGCTCCGATCGCGGGGTCGCCGCCGCCCGCACGGAACTCACCAAGGCGCTCGCTCGCCCCGCAGAACTGCTGAACCGCAAGAACACCGCACGCCAGGAACTCGCCAACTGGAGCCGGGTCGAGCTGCCCGGCGACCGGCAGCTGCAGCGAAGCGTCGAGTGGAGCAAGCAGAACCTGGCCGATTCGGTGCAGGAAGCCCGCGGGCTGAAACTGCGGCTGACCAACGAGGGCAAGGCGTATCCGGCGCCGGTCGGCACGCTCGCGAACGCCCGCTGGTTCGGCGCCGGCTTCCCGGACTACCCCTGGATCTTCGGCACGGACGGCGAGTACACCGCGTTCGCCGCCGTCGCGGCCGGCCAGTTCGAGGTGGCGAAGTCGCACCTGCGCGCGTTGCGGCAGATCAGTGACGTGGTCAACGCGCGCAGCGGCAAGGTCGTGCACGAGGTGACCCCGGACGGCTCGGTCTACTTCGGAGCGAACGACCAGGCCGGCAACACCGACGAGACCTCGAAGTTCCCGAGCGCCGTGGCGCTGCTCTGGCGTTGGAGCGGTGACAGCGACTTCCGGGACGAGATGTATGACTTCACGGTTCGGAACATGCGCTACGTGACCCAGCGGCTCGACGCGGACGGCGACGGCTGGCCCGAGGGGCTCGGCAACGTCGAGCGTGCCGGCATGGGGGAGGAGAAGCTCGACAACACGGTCTACACGATCCGTGGCCTGCGTGATCTGGCCGACCTGGCGGAGAGCCGATCCGACCGGACGGTCGAGCAGTGGGCCACGAACCGCGCCCAGGCGATGGAGCGCGACTTCGAACAGGCCTGGTGGTACGGCAAGACGGCGGACCAGTACGCGGACTCGCTCGACGATCCCGGCAACGTGAAGGTCTTCCAGCGGCACTGGATCGGCGTCACTCCGGCGGAGGCCGCGCTGCCCGGTCCGGGCGGTTCCTCGACCCCGCTCGCCAGCCCCGACCATGCCCGCACGCTGCTGAACCAGCGGGAGGAGGCCTGCTACACCGGGCCGACCGGCCTGTTCCACACCGGCACCGGACCGACCAGCGCCGAAGGCGGCAACCGCGGCCCGGCGTGCGACGACGAGGTGTCTACCGTCCAGAGTGAACGGAGCATCTTCTCGCTGAACACGGCGATCACGGCGGTGGCCGAGGGAAACTACGGCCGGTTCGGCCGGGGCCAGCAGCAGCGGTACACCAAGGCGAACGCGGCGATCCAGCTCGATCGGGCGCTCTGGGAGATGCCCGGCGCGATGCCCGAGATCGCCCCGGGCGGCGACTTCGGTACGAACATCGACCGGCCGTTCAACGAACGTTCGATGGTGCTTCAGGCTTGGGGGGCCTACGGGATCCTCTGGCCGGTGATCCGCCAGCAGCTCGGCGTGGCGCCGGATCTCGGCCGCGGCCGGATCACGGTGGTGCCCCGAATCCCGGATGGGCAGAGCCAGATCTCCGGCCGGCACATCCGGCTCGGCAGCGGCGCGATCGACGTGGCGGCGAGCCGTGACAGGTCCGTCCTGACCACGACCGTGACCCGCTGGTCGACGGCGGATCTCAAGATCGGCGTGGTGCTGCCCGGGCCCGGCCAGCCGCGCACCGTCCGGCTGGACGGACACAAGGTGCGGTACACGATCACGCACAGCACCCGGGGGATCGAGCTGACGGTGAACGTGCCGGCCGGCTTCGGCACCAACAAGCTGGTGGTCCGCACGAACTGACGCAGGCTGGCCGCCGCCCGGGGCCGCCCAGACCGCGCGCCGCCGCCGCCCGCCGCTGCCCTGCCGCCCGCCGCCTACCGACCGCCAGCCCGCCGCTTTGGGCGACATTCTCGGGGTTATAGCACCGAAGATGTCGCCCGAAGGCGGGGATCCGTGCAGGCGATCAGGCGGGTGCGGAGGGCTGCTGCCCGGTCGGCGAAGCCGCGTTGGGTGGCGGCGTACTCGGCGCGGCCTTCCGGGGTCTCGATCCGCACCGGGGGATAGCCGAGCGCGGCCAGGTCGTACGGGCTCGCCCGCATGTCCAGCTCACGGATCTCGCGGGCCAGCGCGAAACAGTCGGCCACCAACTCGGACGGCGTGAGCGGCGCGAGCTTGTACGACCACTTGTAGAGGTCCATGTTGGCGTGCAGGCAGCCGCCCTGCTCCAGGTCCTGCTGGGTCTCCCGCGTCGGTTGCAGCACGTTGAGCGGCCGCGCCGGCTCGGTGAAGAACCGGAACGCGTCGAAGTGGCTGCACCGGACGCCGCGCTCGGTGACGATCTCGGCCAGCCGCTCGGGCGTGTGCCGTAGCGGCCAGGCGTTGTGCCGGATCTCCTCGGCCCGCTGGCGGTAGACCATCGCCCACTCGTGCATCCCGAAGCAGCCGAAATGCGCGGGGCGGTCGGCCGTGCGGGTGAGCAGATCGTGCACCCAGCGGACGGTGTCGCCGCGCTTGGCGAGCACCGCGTCGACGTCGAGGGTCACCCCGTCCGGGGTCTCGCGGTAGCCGTCCCAGCGCAGGTACTCGCGGGCCGATTCGCCGGTCAGCGTGACGCCGGCGCCCGGGTGCCAGCGGCGCAGCAGGGTGGGGCGGTGCGAGTAGTACTCGAAGAGGAAGTCCTCGACCGGGTGCTTCTCCCGACGGCTGCGGCGAGCCAGATGCGGCCCGGTCCAGGCGTCGACGCGCTGCTCGTGGGCGGCGCGGCGCGCCTGCCAGACATCCTCCGTGAGCAGCATGCCTCCAGAGTAAAGCCCGGCCCGGACGGCGCTCTCCGGCCCAAGGCGCCGGCCGGCGATGCCTGACCACGGCGGTGTCTCTTGGCATTCCTGGAGAACAAGCGAGCGGGGCGTCCGGTTGGTGACGCCCCGCTCGCGATCGTTGCCGCCCAGTCAGGCGGCGGTCTGGGTCAGGCGACCACGTTGCGCCGGCGACGGGCGGCGATCGTGAGCACGGTGCCGCCCCCGACCAGGGCGAGACCGGCGATCAGGAAGCCGCCGATGGCCAGGCCGGTGTTCGGCAGCGGGCCGCCGCCGTCACCCGGTGCGGGGCTGGTGCTGACGTCCTTGAAGAGGCCGCCGTCCAGGTCGACCGTGAGGTCCTTGAGCGTCTTGCCGCTGTACAGCCCGACCGTCAGCTTGTGATCGAAGTCCTCCACCGGACCGCACGGCGTGAAGTCGGAGTCCGTCGCCCGGTCAGTGCCGGCGCCGGGCTTGCTGAGCGTCCGCAGGTCAGTGAGGACCGGCTCGCCGTCCTTGAACGTCAGCACGCCGGGCACGATCTCCACGCCGAACCGGCGCGCGGTGATGTGCAGGGTGTAGTCGCCGTTCTCGTCGGTCAAGGCGAGATCGAACGGCTGCGCGTCGTCACCCTCCTCGGCCAGGCTCTTCGCGGTGGGCTTCTCGTCCTCGATCGCGTCCTCGTCGCCCTTGACCTCGGCGCAGAAGTCGCCAGCGGACCGGATGCCGGCCTGCACCGGCACGTCGACGATGCCCTTCTCGCCGGCGTCCTGGATGCCGTTCTTGTTCTGGTCGTCCCAGACCCGGCCGGTGAGCGTGACCGTCGGCAGCTTGTCGGCGTAGACACCGGCGTCGAGGATCAACTGCTTGCCGGTCTCGACCTTGTGCGAGGCGCTGAGGGCCACGTACTCGGGCTCGCCCTCCTCGTCGCGCAGCTCCGTGACGTCCGAGTCGAGCGCACGGTCGCTGCCCTGGCCGGCGTCGCTGAACCGCCACAGGGTCGGCGAGTTGGCGGTCTGGCCCTCGACGGCGATCCGCACCGAACCGGCCGGCGCGTTCTTGAAGACGTACTGGCCGTTGGCGTCGGTCTGCGGTCTGCGGGCCCTCGGGCTCCTCGGCGTCCTCGTCCAGCGCCATGTCAGCGAGCTTTCGCCGCACGGCCTCGTCCGGAGCGGACTCGTCGATCAGGATCACGCCGACGCCCTCGACGCCCTCTTCGCCCTTGTCCTGCACGCCGTTGGCGTTGGCGTCGTTCCAGACCCGTCCGCGCACCTCGGTCGGGCCGGCGGGCGGCTCCTCGGTCGGGGCGGCGGTGGGCTTCGGGTCGACCTCGGGGTTGTTGGTGGTGTCCTCACCCGGCACCGGGGCGGGGTCGCCCTTCGGCGGCTTGGGCGCCTTCGGCGTCTTCGGAATGGTCGGTTCGGACCCCGGGGTCGGCTCCGCGCTGGGCGTCGGCGTGGCCGTCGCCTCCGGCGAGGTCTCGTTGGCGCTGGCAGGGACCGCTACGGCGATCGACAGCGCGGCTGCCGTCACCGCGACGGCGAGGCTCGCGGAAACGCGCAGCCGGCCCTTGACGTTGGTACGCACGCTTGGTGGTCTCCTGTTCGAGGTCGAGCCGTTACCGGGATGGCCAGCCAGCGGATTCCGCGCTGTCGCGCAGCATCAGACGGTGCTCGGTACCCCGTTCCTACGGTCCGAAGGACGCCGTAGGTGATCGGTTATATCGGTGCCATCGTGGCTGGTGTTACAGGTGTTCGCAGGACTTTTCCTATCTCTCTGGCCAGGCGCACTGACCGTCGTCGGCCGGCTTCTCCTGGTCACGGGATGAGGCCGCTTGGTCACGTTGGCGCCATTCGTCCGGTTCGAGGGGGCGCGAGGGCGGCTGAGGTGCCGCGTTAGATTGAACGGGTCACTGTCCGGCGCCTGCGAGACGAGATGCACTGTGCGTATTGCCCGCTTTGTTCACCCCGGTGGGGCCGCCTTCGGCGTCGTGGAGGGTGCTCCGGGCGCTCCGCTGGACGCGCTCACGGTGGCGGAGATCGAGGGCCACCCGTTCGGCCAGATCGTCTTCACCGGCCAGCGCTGGGCCCTGCCCGACGTGCGCCTGCTCTCGCCGATCCTGCCGAGCAAGGTCATCGGCATCGGCCGGAACTACGCCGCGCACGCCGCCGAGCTGGGCAACGAGGTGCCGGCCGCGCCGCTGCTGTTCCTCAAGCCGTCCACCGCGGTGATCGGCCCGGCCGACGCGATCCGGCTCCCGATCGAATCCAAGCAGGTCGAGCACGAGGCCGAGCTCGCCGTGGTCATCGGCGCGACCGGTGCGCGCGACGTGCCGGCCGAGCGTGCGCTCGACACGGTGCTCGGCTACACCTGCGCCAACGACGTCACCGCCCGTGACCTGCAGAAGTCGGACGTGCAGTTCACCAGGGCGAAGGGGTTCGACTCGTTCTGCCCGCTCGGCCCGTGGATCGAGACCACCCTCGACCCGACCGACCTGGCCGTGCGCTGCGAGGTGGACGGCGAGGTGCGCCAGGACGGCCGCACCAAGGACCTGATCTTCGACGTGGCCACGCTGGTCTCCTACGTCTCGCACATCATGACGCTGCTGCCCGGCGACGTGATCCTCACCGGCACGCCGGCCGGCGTCGCCCCGATCAGCGCCGGCCAGCAGGTCTCGGTCACGATCGAGGGCATCGGCACGCTCGCCAACCCGGTCGTCAGCCGCGGCTGACCGCCGCCCACCAAGCCGCAAGACCAGACCCCATGGAGTCCATAGTGGAGCGCGATCCGTCGATCCGGGTGCGGTTCTGTCCGTCGCCGACCGGCAACCCGCACGTCGGCCTGGTCCGGGCGTGCCTGTTCAACTGGGCGTACGCCCGCCACCACGGCGGCACGTTCGTGTTCCGCATCGAGGACACCGACGCCTCGCGCGACTCGGAGGAGTCCTACCACCAGCTGCTCGACTCGCTGCGCTGGCTGGGCCTGGACTGGGACGAGGGCCCGGAGGTCGGCGGCGAGCACGGCCCGTACCGCCAGTCCGAGCGGCGGGCGATCTACGACGACGTCATCGCCAAGCTGGTCAAGGGCGGGTACGCGTACGAGTCGTTCTCCAGCGGCGAGGAGATCGAGGCCCGGCACCGCGCGGCCGGACGTGACCCGAAGCTGGGTTACGACAACCTCGACCGCACGCTGACCGACGAGCAGAAGGCCGCGTTCCGCGCCGAGGGCCGGACCCCGGTGCTGCGGCTGCGGATGCCGGACGAGGACCTCAGCTGGCACGACCTGGTGCGCGGCGAGGTGACGTTCGCGGCCGGCTCCACCCCGGACTTCGTGATCGCCCGCGGCAACGGCGACCCGCTCTACCCACTGGTCAACCCGGTCGACGACGCGCTGATGGGCATCACCGACGTGCTGCGCGGCGAGGACCTGCTGCCGTCCACGCCGCGCCAGATCGCGCTGTACCGGGCGCTGGTCGAGCTGGGCATCGCCGACCGGGTGCCGCGCTTCGGTCACCTGCCGCTCGTGATGGGGGAGGGCAACAAGAAGCTCTCCAAGCGTGACCCCGTCTCCAGCCTGCTGCTCTACCGCGAGCGCGGCTTCCTGCCCGAGGGGCTGCTGAACTACCTGGCGCTGCTCGGCTGGTCGATCGCCGAGGACCGGGACATCTTCTCGATGGCCGAGCTGGTCGAGGCGTTCGACATCGCGGACGTCAGCCCGAACGCGGCCCGGTTCGACCTGAAGAAGGCCGAGGCGATCAACTCCGCGCACATCCGGCTGCTCGACCCCGCCGACTTCGCCGGCCGGCTCACCGGCGTGCTCCAGAGCGCCGGACTGGTCGCCGATCCGGTCACGGCCGAGCAGGAGCCGCTGATCGCCGCGGCCGCGCCGCTGGTGCAGGAGCGGATCACCGTCCTGAGCGACGCCGTGGAGATGCTCCGCTTCCTGTTCACCCCGGAGGAGAGCTTCACCCTGGATCCGGACGCCGCGGCGAAGAATCTCGGTGAAGCCGGCGCCCCCGCGCTGACCGCCGCGGTCGAGGCGCTCGGCGAAGCTCGGCGGCTGGGACGCGGCCGGCATCGAGGAGGCGCTGAAGACCGCGCTGGTGGACGGGCTCGGGCTCAAGCCGCGCAAGGCGTTCGCGCCGATCCGGGTGGCGCTCACCGGCCGGACCGTCTCGCCGCCGCTGTACGAGTCGATGGAGCTGCTCGGCCGCGACCGCACCCTGGCCCGGCTCGAGGCTGCCCGGCAGGCGTGATCCGCGCGGCGTTCGACGTCGACGACACGCTCGTCGATATCGGGACGCTAGCCGGACCGGCATGCTCGGCTACCTCGCCCAGCTGGGGTGAGGTAGCCGACGCGCGGCAGGCGGTTCTCGGTCGTGTCGCCCGCGCCGGCGGCGCTGGAGTGCGGCTTCGCGCCTGCTCGCCGGCGTGAAACCAGTGGGAAAGCTGATGCCGATTTGGGCGGGCGCCGGCTCTCCGCTACAGTTACTCCCGGTGCGAGCAAGGAAACGAGCGGCACCAATGGGGTATGGGGTAATTGGCAGCCCGGCTGATTCTGGTTCAGCTAGTCTAGGTTCGAGTCCTGGTACCCCAGCGCAAGTGCGTTGTTTTGAAGAACCTAGGGCCCCGTCGTCTAGCGGCCTAGGACGCCGCCCTCTCAAGGCGGTAGCGTGGGTTCGAATCCCATCGGGGCTACAGAGCGTAAAGAGCCACTTTCACGGAACTTCGTGAGGGTGGCTTTTTTGTGTCCGAGATACGTCAGCCCCGTCCTCTTTGGTAGTGAACGGGGCTAACTGGACGATCTGCGCATTTTGCCTGGTCAGACGGGGCAGAGCGGGGCCGCCTCAGTCAAGTACTCTCCGTGGAATCATGGCTGCTCTCTGTAACTGAGCGGCAGTCACCACGTATGCCGACCACGAGAGGTACACCGTGAACGAGTGGGTTCGACGGGCCATCCCCGCACTCATGATTTCGGCCGGAATCCTGTTCACCGGTGCCGCCGTGGCTCACGCCGAAGACAGCGTGGGCAACAACCAGGGCGTCGGCAATCAGGGCGTCGGCAACGGCAACCAGGTCAACGCGCCGATCCGGGTGCCGGTGAACGTGTGCGGCAACTCGCTCGGTGTTCTCGGCGGCCACGCCGAGGGCTCCTGTGGCGAAGAGGTGGCCGAGACGCCCAAGCCCACGCCGAGCCTGGTCCGTGACGCCGACGCCCACCGCGGTGCCGTCGGTGACGCCGTCGCTCAGTGAGTCGCCGAAGCCGGGCGGCGGCGGTGCTCCCGACGAGTCGCTCCCGCTCACCGGTGCTTCGGTCGGCTGGATGATCGGCGTCGCGATGCTGCTGCTGGCTGGCGGTGCCACGATGATCATCATGACGCGGCGCCGGATCGATTCGCCGGGGCGCGCACGCCGCGTAGTTCTGCCTTACCGAGTGTGGTGACCGTCGTTCGCGGCGGTCACCACACTTTTTTGTCGCTCGGGCGGCTGCCGAGTTGGCTATTGCCACACACTCGCAATAACGTCGGAGCGTGACCACTGTGCAGTCCGCCGCCGTCGTCGTCGAGGTGTTCTTCCTCCGGGTGCTGTCGGACGGCGCCCTCGCGTACCGAGCGGAGCAGCGGCCCTGGTCGCCCGGCCGCACGCCGGACCAGGCGGCGCTCGATCTCGCCGAGCTGGCCCCCGCCGCGGCGGCCCCGGGAACGGTCAGTCACTCGACGTCGTGGCGATTCGTGCCGCCCGACCAGGTCGTGCTCACCTACGCCGTCCTGCCCGACCCGGAGCCTGCCCGGGCGGCGACCCCGCTCATCGCGGCCGGCGTGGTCTGTTCCGGCGACGCGCTGCTCCCCGCGCCGCCCGAGATGCACGATCACCACATCGCCGCGCACGCCGTGCGGCACCTCGGCTACCTGGCCAAGCACGACCCCGCCGTGCGGGCGGCCGCCGAGGCCCAGCCCGACCTGTGGACGGCGATCGTGGCCTACGGGGAGCGGACTCCGGTGGGCACCCACGGCGAGGTGCACGCCCTGGCCGGCGCCCGCGACGCCCACGCCGTCCCGACTCGCTGACGCGCCGCCCTCCCGTACCGGACTTTCGGGGAAAACGAAGCACGCACGTCTGCTGGCCAGAAACCCGAAAGTTCGGTCGGCTGAGGGCACGCCGGTCGCGGCTGCGCCCTGGTTGGAGGGCACGGAAGTCCCGCAAGTCCGTTGGATCGCGTGCAGGCGCGTCACCGGCGCCGCGCTAGGCGCGGACTGCGTCGCGTGGCGCGGCGCACGGGGGTTAGAGGCCGGAGAGGCGTTGGCCGGCGCGGACGACGGAGACGGCGTGACGCTCGCCGGGCCGGCGGCCGAGCCGCTCGATCGGACCGGAGATGCTGATCGCGGCGATCACCCGGCCGGTGCGGTCACGGATCGGCGCGGAGACCGAAGCCACCCCGGCCTCGCGCTCGGCGACGCTGGCCGCCCAGCCGCGCCGGCGTACCTCGGCCAGGGTGCGCCCGCTGAACCGGCAGCGCGGCAGCAGCGGTAGCACCGACTCCGGCGGCTCCCAGGCCAGCAGCACCTGAGCGCCCGAACCGGCGAACATCGGTAGCGCCGCCCCGACCGGCACGGTGTCCCGCAGGCCGCTGGCGCGCTCGGCCGCCGCGACGCAGATCCGCTCGTCGGCCCGGCGCAGGTAGAGCTGCGTGCTCTCGCCGGTGGCATCGCGCAATGCGGAGAGCACCGGAGCCGCTGCGGTGAGCAACACGTCCGGCGCGGCATTGGCGAACTCCGAGAGCCGAGGCCCTGGCCGCCACCGCCCCGCTTCGTCCCGGATCAGGATCCGGTGCACCTCGAGCGCCTGCGCGAGTCGGTGTGCGGTGGCGCGGGGTAGCCCGCTTCGGTCCACGAGTTCGGCAAGGCTGGCGCCGTCGACAGTAGCCTCGAGGATCGCGATGGCCTTGTCGAGTACGCCCACGCCGCTGGTAGTCTGTCCCACGAGGCGAAACTATCATCCCATATGGCAGGACGCTACAGGTTAGGAAATTCTGATGGGGCGCACACTCGCGGAGAAGGTCTGGGATGCGCATATCGTGCGCTCCGCCGACGGCGAGCCGGATCTGCTCTACATCGACCTGCACTTGGTCCACGAGGTGACCAGTCCGCAGGCGTTCGACGGGCTGAGGCTGGCGGGACGTCCGGTCCGGCGACCGGACCTCACGATCGCGACAGAGGACCACAACACCCCGACGATCGACATCGACAAGCCGATCGCGGATCCGGTGTCGCGTACCCAGATCGAGACCCTGCGGAGCAACTGTGCGGAGTTCGGCGTGCGGCTGCACCAGCTCGGCGACGCCAACCAGGGCATCGTCCACGTGATCGGGCCGCAGCTCGGCCTCACCCAGCCCGGCATGACCGTGGTGTGCGGTGACAGCCACACGGCCACTCACGGCGCGTTCGGCGCCCTCGCGTTCGGCATCGGTACCAGCGAGGTCGAACACGTGCTCGCGACCCAGACGCTGCCGCTGAGGCCGTTCAAGACGATGGCCGTGAACATCAGCGGCACGTTGGCCGCGGGCGTGACCGCGAAGGACATCATCCTCGACCCTGATCGCGAAGATCGGCACCGGCGGTGGCCAGGGCTACGTGATGGAGTACCGCGGCGAGGCCATCGAGGCGCTCTCGATGGAGGGCCGGATGACGATCTGCAACATGTCGATCGAGGCCGGCGCCCGGGCGGGCATGATCGCTCCCGACGAGACGACGTTCGCCTACCTCAAGGGCCGTGACCACGCGCCGGTC
This sequence comes from uncultured Actinomycetota bacterium, assembly GCA_963746095.1. Classification (GTDB taxonomy): domain Bacteria; phylum Actinomycetota; class Actinomycetes; order Mycobacteriales; family Cryptosporangiaceae; genus CAVVAL01. The sequence goes on from CAVVAL010000004.1 coordinate 58,467, forward strand.
GACGCCGAGTGGGACACCGCGGTCGAGTACTGGCGCGGCCTGCGCACCGACGACGACGCCGGCTTCGACACCGTGGTGGAGATCGACGCGGCCGCGCTCACCCCGTTCGTCACCTGGGGCACCAACCCCGGCCAGGGCCTGCCGCTCGACGACGTGGTGCCGGATCCGGCGTCGTTCACCGACCCCGACGAGCGGTCCGCCGCCGAGCGGGCGCTGGAGTACATGGACCTCAAGCCGGGCACGCCGCTGCGTGACATCCAGGTGGACACGGTGTTCGTGGGCTCCTGCACGAACGGGCGGATCGAGGACCTGCGCGCGGTCGCCGGCGTGATCCGTGGCCACCAGGTCGCGGACGGTGTGCGCATGCTGGTCGTGCCGGGCTCGGTGCAGGTGCGCCTGCAGGCCGAGGCCGAGGGGCTGGACAAGGTGTTCCTGGACGCCGGCGCGGAATGGCGTCAGGCCGGCTGCTCGATGTGTCTCGGCATGAACCCCGACACCCTCGCGCCCGGCGAGCGCTCCGCCTCCACGTCGAACCGGAACTTCGAGGGACGCCAGGGCAAGGGCGGCCGGACCCACCTGGTCTCGCCGCTCGTCGCCGCCGCCACCGCCGTCACGGGCCACCTCGCCACGCCCAACGACGTGCCCGTCGCCACCGCCGTCTCGGGGAGCTGAACAACGATGGACAAGTTCACCACGCACACCGGGACGGCCGTGCCGCTGCGGCGTTCCAACGTGGATACCGATCAGATCATCCCGGCCGTGTACCTGAAGCGGGTCACCCGCACGGGATTCGAGGACGGGCTCTTCTCGGCCTGGCGCAAGGACCCGGATTTCGTGCTCAACCGGCCCGAGTACGCGGGCGCGAGCGTGCTTGTCGCCGGGCCCGAGTTCGGCACCGGATCCTCGCGCGAGCACGCCGTTTGGGCATTGGAGAACTACGGATTCCGGGTCGTCATCTCGCCCCGGTTCGCCGACATCTTCCGGGGTAACTCGTTGAAGGCCGGACTGCTCACCGTGCAGCTTCCGAACGACGCCGTGGAATGGCTCTGGAGCACGATCGAGGCCGACCCGACGACCGAGGTGACGGTCGATCTGGTGGCCCGTGAGGTGCGTGCGGCGGGCCGCACGGAGGCCTTCGACCTGGACGACTACAGCCGCTGGCGCCTGCTGGAGGGCCTGGACGACATCGGTTTGACCCTTCGCCACGAAGAAGAAATCTCGGCATTCGAAGAACGTCGTCCGGCCTGGTTGCCGCGGACTCTGCCGGCCTGACGAGAGCCCTCTGTTCGACCCCATCGGGGCGGAATTCCTTGTACCGCAAGGGATTCCGCCCCGTTCTTCGTCTGTAGTGGAGTCGCGATCGGCATTGCCGGCGGCCCTTTCGTGAACGCCGATCCCTTGCGACACAAGGAATGCGAGGCAGTTGGGTGATTGTCTGAATACAAATCGCGGCCTAACGTTCGCCCGGAAGGCCATCTGGCCTAGCACTCTGGGAGGGGAACCGTGAACAAGGCCGAGCTCATCGAGACGCTGTCCAAGCGACTGGGCGATCGAAAGACCGCGACCGCTGCACTGGAGACCGTGGTGGAGGAGATCCAGCGCGCGGTATCGAAGGGGGAGCGCGTCGCGATCACCGGCTTCGGCGTCTTCGAGAAGCGGGTCCGCAACGCGCGGACCGCCCGCAACCCGCGCACCGGCGAGGCGGTGAAGGTCAAGAAGACCTCGGTGCCGGCGTTCCGTCCGGGGCAGGGCTTCAAGGACGTCATCACCGGCGCGAAGAAGCTGGCGAAGGCTCCGGTCGTCGCGGCCGCGACCGCCACCAAGGCGGCTGCCGCCAAGGCTGCGCCGGCCAAGAAGGCCGTCGCGACCAAGGCGCCGGCGAAGTCCGCGGCCAAGGCGGCACCGGCCAAGAAGGCCACCGCGAAGGCCGCACCGGCCAAGAAGGCAGCGGTCACCAAGGCCGTAGCCAAGAAGGCGCCGGCCAAGAAGACCGTCGCCGCGAAGGCGCCGGCGAAGTCCGCGGCCAAGGCGGCACCGGCCAAGAAGGCCACCGCGAAGGCCGCACCGGCCAAGAAGGCGCCGGCCACCAAGGCCGTAGCCAAGAAGGCACCGGCCAAGAAGACGGTGGCCAAGAAGGCCCCCGCGAAGAAGGCCGCGAGCCGCTAGTCAGCGAGGACCGATCCCGCGGGGGTCGGAGTTCTGAGGGGCGGCGGGGCTCCGCACCTTCAGGACTCCGACCCGCGCGGGCGGGCTCGACAGGCCGCCGGGCGGGGGCGTTCCGTGGCCCGAGCACCGGTCAAGCGGGCCCTACGGCTCCAGATCGGGCAGGTAGTCCGCGGCCACCAGCGTCGTGCCGTGGAACGAGAGCACCCACACGCTGCCCTTACGGCTCGCGATCCCGTGCAGGGCCAGGCCGTCGTCCTCGGCGAGTTGGGCCAGTGCGCCGGGGATGGTGCCGCCCTGACTGCACACCGCGGTCACGCCGCCGTCCGCGACGAGTTCCCGCAGCCGCCTCGCGATCTGCTCCGGATCGGCGGCGTGCTCGGAGAAGACGTGCTCCACCTCGACCACCAGATCGAGTTCGGTGGCGAGCGGCTGCATGGTCTGGACGCAGCGCACCCGGTCGGCCGCGAGGATCCGGGTCGGACGGAAACAGGGCAGCGCCATCGCGAGCTGCGCGGCTTGCAGCCTGCCCCGGGCGTCGAGCGGCCGGAGATCGTCGTCGCCGGACCACTTCTTGCGGCTGCCCGCCCTGGCGTGCCGGATCAGCAGCAGGGTGCCGGTGATCGGCGGCAGCGCGACGAACGCGTCCAGCACCGGCCGATCGTGCTGGTAGCTCAGGAGCTCGCGGGCGGCGTCGGGCGGTAGCCACCGGACGTCGTCCACCTCCTGGTTCGGCGTGAAGTCGTCATCGCCGGAGAGCGCGCGCATCGCCCAGTAGTCCACGATCTTGGGCGCCGGACCCGCCAGACTCGGCGCGAGGTAGCTGACCGTCGGCAGCCGGGGGCCGATGACCGGTTGGACGCCGGTCTCCTCGATCACCTCGCGGCACGCCGTGACCACCGGATGCTCGCCGGGATCGACCTTGCCCTTCGGGAGCGACCAGTCGTCGTACCGCTGCCGGTGCACCAGCGCCACCTCGACCGCCGTCGAACCTCCGGCAGCGCGCCAGAGCACCGCACCGGCGGCCCGGATCACCGGTTCGCTCACTGGGGTAGCCAGTCGGTGACCTTGGCGCTGCTCGCCTCGTCCCAGACCGCGTCGAACTCGGCCCTGGCCCGGTGCACGGCACCGCGTTCGCGTTCGGCGAGCCGGCCCGCGGTGAGCACCAGGGCGGGCGTGCCGGGATGGGCGGCCGCGATGTCCAGCCACACCTCGGCCGCCGTGGCCGCGTCCTGGTGTTCGCCCAGCACGTCCTGGACCCGGGCGCACGCCTTGGCCAGCCGGGCGGCGTCCTTGCCCAGCGCCGGTGCGACGGCCTCGGCGGCGTACCGGGCCCGCTTGGCCCTGATCCGGGCGTCGTGCCACGGCTCGTCCGGGTCGTCGAGGTGGAGCTTGCCGGCGCGCTTCGCCAACGTGCGCCAGCCCTTCGCGACCACCGAGGGCAGCACGTACGCCGACGGCTGGGCGGCCAGCTCGGTGAGCCGAGGGCTGCGGGCGGCGTCGACGAGCAGGTCGAGCAGGGCCACGTACCGCGCGGAGTCGAGCACGTCGGCGAGCGCGGCCAGCGCGACCTGCTCCCGTTCGGCGAGCTCGGCGTCGATCAGGTCCACGGCGTCGGCGTCGAGCGCGGAGAGCGGATCGGCGACGGCGGTGTGGCGCAGGCGGGCGCGGAGCACCTCGGCGTCCCGTGGCCCGCCGAGCGCGGCGGCGAGCCAGCGCAGGTCCTGGTGGAGCCGGTCCGCCCAGCTCTGGTCCACCAGCACGCCGAACGTGCGCAGGTCGCTGCGGAGCCGGCGGCACGACACCCGCATCTGGTGCACGGCGTCGTGCTCGGCCCGGCGCACCCGGACGTCGTACTCGAGCAGGGTGCGCACGGTGCGGCGCAGCGCGTAGCTGACCGCGTCGCCGGCGCTGGTCAGGCGGCCGGGCTCGGGCCGGCGCGGTGAGGTCGGGTGCGGCCGCCGAGCGGGGCCCGAGGGCGCGCATGACCTTGGGGGTGAACTCGCCAGCGGTGGCGCCGGCCGCTTCGAGCTGGGTGCCGACCTCGCTCGAGCAACTCCGCGCTGCCCTCGGCCGGACCGCGTTCCACCTCGATCTCGCGGAACCGGGACACCACCTTCGTGTCGTCCAGAATCGACACCGTGTCGTCCACGACCTCGGCCAGCGTCTCACCGGCGGCGTCGACGAGCAGCCAGGCGGTCCGGGCGGTGCGGAGCGTGGCCACCGGCGTCAGCGGGGCACTGCGTACCCAGGCCGTGACGAGCCGGGTCAGCTCGGCCGGGACGGCGTCCTCAGGGCCGGCCGCGGCCAGCTCGTCCCGGACGCCGGTGGTGCCGGTGGGCAGCTTGAGGTGCCAGGGCGGGCCGGACTCGCCGGTGCGGTATCGCAGCGTGATACCCATCCGAGCCAGCCGCAGATCGGCGGTGTCGTAGTAGGTGGCGCGAAGCTCCCGGCCGTCCTGCGGGCGCACCGAGCCGCCGCTCGGCAGGCTGGGCGCCGAGGTCGGGGAGCTCGTACAGGCCATGGACGGTGAATTTCAGCTCTTCTTCGCGCACTCCATCACCCTACGGTCAGCACGGCGGCAGTCGGCGGCGGTCAGGCGCCGCGTTCCAGGGTCCGGCGCAGCAGCGCCTCCTGGACGTCCCGGAGTGGACGGTCCGCGGTGGATTCCCGACGGACCCAGGTGCCGTCGGCGTGCAGGGTGAAGCCGCTGGTCCCGTCCGCGGTGCAGGTGTCCATCACGTAGCGGAGCTGGCTGCGGGCGGTCTCGTCGGTCACGTGCACCATGGCCTCGACCCGGCGGTCCAGGTTGCGGTGCATCAGGTCGGCCGAGCCGAGCCAGAACTCCTCGGCGTTGGTCGACGGCGCCCCGTTGCCGAACCGCAGGATCCGCGAGTGCTCCAGGAACCGGCCGATGATCGAACGCACCCGGATGTTCTCGCTCAGGCCGGGCACGCCGGGACGCAGCGTGCAGATGCCGCGGACCACCATGTCGACCCGGACGCCCGCCTGCGAGGCCCGGTACAGCGCGTCGATGATGCCCTCGTCCACGATGGAGTTCGCCTTGATCTGCACCAGCCCAGGGCGGCCCGCCTTGACGTGCTCGATCTCCCGCTCGAGCCGCTCCAGGATGCCGGCCCGGACGCCCTGCGGCGCGACCATGAGCGAGCGGTACTCGGTCTGCCGGGAGTAGCCGGTGAGCACGTTGAACAGGTCGGTGAGGTCGCGGCCGACCTCGGGATTGGCGGTGAACAGCCCGAAGTCCTCGTACAGGCGGGCCGTCTTGTTGTTGTAGTTGCCGGTGCCGATGTGGGCGTATCGCCGCAGCTGGCCGCCCTCCTGCCGGACCACCAGGCAGATCTTGCAGTGCGTCTTGAGGCCCACGAGCCCGTAGACCACGTGGCAGCCGGCGCGTTCCAGCGCGCGGGCCCAGCTGATGTTGGCCTGCTCGTCGAACCGGGCCTTGATCTCGACCAGCACCACGACCTGCTTGCCGGCCTCGGCGGCGTCGATGAGCGCGTCCACGATCGGGGAGTCGCCGGACGTGCGGTAGAGGGTCTGCTTGATCGCCAGCACGTTCGGGTCGGCGGCGGCCTGCTCGACGAAGCGCTGCACGCTGGTCGCGAACGAGTGGTACGGGTGGTGCACCAGCACGTCGCCGTCCCGGAGCATCGCGAACACGCTGCGCGGCGTCTCGCCCTCGGCGAACTGCGGGTGGGTGGCCGGCACGAACGGCGGGTCCTTGAGGTCCGGCCGGTCCACGCCGTAGAGCGCCATCAGCGCGGAGAGGTCGAGCAGGCCGGGCACCCGGAGCACGTCCCGCTCGCTGACGTCGAGTTCGCGGGCGAGCAGGTCCAGCACGTGCTCGCTCATCGACTCGGCCGCCTCCAGCCGGACCACCGGCCCGAACCGGCGGCGGGCCAGCTCGCGCTCCAGCGCCTGCAGCAGGTCCTCGTCCCGGTCCTCCTCGACGTCGAGGTCGGCGTTGCGGGTGACCCGGAACAGGTGGTGCTCGACGACCTGCATGCCCGGGAAGAGCTGGGAGAGGTGCGCCGCGATGACGTCCTCGATCGGCAGGAAGCCACCGTCGCCGACCTTGACGAACCGCGGCACGTTGTTCGGCACCTTGACCCTGGCGAACCGCTCCGCGCCGCCGTCCGGATCGCGGACCACCACGGCCAGGTTCAGCGAGAGGCCGCTGATGTACGGGAACGGGTGGGCCGGGTCGACGGCCAGCGGAGTGAGGACCGGGAAGACCTGCTCGCGGAAGTACCGGTGCAGCCGATCCTGCTCGGAGGTCGGCAGCGCGCCCCAGCGCACGATCCGGATCCCCTCGGCCTCCAGCTCGGGCTGGACGTCGCCGAGGAAGCAGTGCGCGTGCCGCTCGACCAGCTCGGAGGTGCGGGACGCGACCAGTTCGAGCTGCTCGCGGAGGGAGAGCCCGTCCAGCGACCGCACGGTGAGGCCGGTGGTCTGGCGGCGCTTGAGGCCGGCCACCCGCACCATGTAGAACTCGTCCAGGTTGCTGGCGAAGATCGCGAGGAACTTGGCCCGCTCCAGCAGGGGGGTGGCCCGGTCCTCGGCCAGGGCGAGCACGCGGGCGTTGAAGTCCAGCCAGGACACCTCGCGGTTGAGGAACCGACCGTCGGGAAGCGGCGGCGCCTCGTCGTGCCCGTTCAGCGTCTGCGCCGCGAGGGCCGGGTTGTCGAACGCCTGGTCGACGATCAGCACCCGCCGCCCGCTGGGTCGCGTGGTCGGGCGGCGTCCGACTCGCCCGGGTCTGGGGCTGCTGTTCCCTGGGTGGTTGCACTCACCTGCCCATCATGGCCGACGAGGGTGAACAACGGACGAACTGAACGGCCATGACCTTGCCCGTGGCATCCGCCAGGCCCATCGGCTCTGGGGGATGGCGAGAGCCGCGAGGCTGGTGCTAGGCGAAGGTGAGGAGCGTCACGCGGGTGATGGCGGCCGATCCCTCGCGGTCGAACCGGACCCGCTGACCCAGCCGGAGCAGCCGCAGGCCGCCCGCGTCGAACGCCGCCGCGTCGAAGGGGAGTTCGCTGCCGTCGTCCAGCAGGAGGTGGCCCGCCCTGGTCTCGGGGTCGAAGTCGCGGACCGTGCCCTGCTGGATCGCCATGGCCTGAGCGTAGGGCAGGGCCGGGGCCGGTGGCAGCTTGCGGACACGGGCGGGCGGGTGACGGTGCCATTGCCGGGGACCGGCGGCTCGGCGGTTCGGCGGTTCGGCGGTTCGGCGGTTCGGCGGTTCGGCGGCTCGGCACAGCGAAACGCCCGCCGACAGCTGGTGAGGTGCTGTGGGCGGGCGCTCGGAGCACCTGGCGGTAGGCCAGCGGCTCGGTAGTAGGGACGACGCGACCCCGTGATCGCGCCGGGTCATGCCACCGACCGGTCTAGGCGCGCCGCCCCCGCGCCGCACGTCGCTGCCGAGGCAGGTAGACCGGATGGTGGCAGCGGACGCTCAGAGCAGCCGCAATGGCGGCGATCTCAGACGCGATCGCAGCTCCGGCAACGGGATCGTTGCCCTGGGTGGGTACCGAGGTCGGCACCGCCCAGTAAGAGGCGGTCAGCGCGAGACCCGCGCATGTCCTCTCCTGCAATGCCTTCAGCCTCCTGCTCGCCGTGACGGAATAGGACCGGACGGCCACGGTACGGCCGAGCCGGGTCAAGATGACAGGGGAATAGTGACCACTGTCCACTTCCGGACACTACAAGCAGGGTGCTATTTAAAATGGTATTAGCGAATTGTCGGTAAGTTACCAAAAGGGAGGTTCGTATTTACGCAGCTCAGACGCGTTGCGATCGTGCGAGAAAATGAGCCACGCGCACTACGGATTCCGTAGGTCCGGCCCGATCCGGCGGTCAGAAGAGCCCTCCCGAGCGGCATTCCCGACGTGCATTGAACGATCGCTCATTGCCTGGACTATACCCTTCCGCATTGCAATTTCACCTTTCTTTGACGTGCGAAGATCCAGTTTGAATGCCGGAGGCGAGGTTCTGTCCCGGTCTCGTCGCGGCGGTGTCGCACCGTCGTCGCGGCGTGCCTCGACGTGCGACCCGCCGGGGCCGTCGGATGGCCGGGGCGTTCGGATCGCCGTGGCGTCAGGGCAGCGGCACGGCGGTGAGCCGGAGTTGGGCCGCGGCGCGCGGACCCAGGGTCAGCAGGGTGGCCTCGGAGAGGTCCTGTGCCGTGTCGACGTCGCGGCGCAGGGAGGGCCAGGCGCCGGTCAACGCTACGGCGCCGGATCGGGCGTGCACCGCCGCCGAGTCGGTGCCGTAGGCCGGGCGCAGCGGGACGCCGGGCCGGGCGGCGAGGAGCGTGGTGCCGGTGCCGGCCGCGTCAGCCACGAACGCGCGTCCGGTCTCGGCCGGGGTGCGGTTGGCGCCGGGCGGCTGGGCAGCTGGCGGGTGGCGGCACGGCGGCGGCGGCCAGTGCGGCGGCCAGTTCGGCGGGGCGCAGGGCCGGCAGGTCTCCCCCGAGCGCGGCGACCCCCCAGCCGGGCGCCAATCGGGCGGCGACCTCGGCGCCGTGCGCCAGTGCCGGGTTGAGCCCATCGTCCGGCACGTCCGGCACGTGCACGGCGCCCAGCGCGGCCAGGGCCGGGCCGGCCAGCGGATCGGCGGTGACCACCAGGACGCGGCCCACCGCCGGGCAGCGCAGCGCGGCGCTCACCGTGTCCAGCGCCATGGCCAGCACCAGCGCGTCGTGATCGGCGCCGGGCAGCGAGGCGCGCAGCCGCGTCTTGGCGCGTTCCAGCCGCTTCACCGGAACGACCACCGACCAGAGCTGCACGGGTCCATCCTCACATCACCGCATGACGCGGGTGTATCCACATCGACGTGACCATCGCCTCGTCGTCCGTTCGTGGACACCGCACCGGCGAGGTACGAGGATCTGCACACACAGATGAAGTAACCGGCGGAAACCCGCTGGCGACCAGACTCGGCGGCACACCGGTGCCCGACGGGTGAGAGACCGGAAGGTGGTCGTGGTGCGCGCGGGCAAGCTCGGATTCTGGATGCGGTTGGCCGAGGTGCTGGTTCGACCGTTCCTCTGGGTGTTCACCAAGCCCGAGTGGCATGGGCAGGAGAACGTCCCGGCCAGCGGTCCGGCCATCCTCGTGTTCAACCACATCTCCTACGCCGACCCGTTCGTCGCGGCGCATTTCGTCTTCGACCGGCCCCGCGAGCTGCGGTTTCTCGGCAAGGCGTCGCTGTTCCGGATCCCGATCGGCGGCTACATCCTGCGCCAGATCCACCAGATCCCGGTGCACCGGCACAGCACCGACGCGGTGAAGGCGCTGGAGTCCGCGATCGCCGCGCTCGATCGTGGCGAGGCGATCGTGATCTACCCGGAGGGCACCTGCACCAAGGAGCCCGACCTGTGGCCGATGCGCGGCCGGACCGGTGTGGCCAGGCTGGCGCTGCTCACCGGCGCGCCGGTGATCCCGATCTCGCAGTGGGGCGCCCAGAACATCCACCACCCGATCACCCGCAAGCTGCGGCTGCGACCGCGCACCCCGGTGACCGTCTCGGCCGGGCCGCCGGTCGACTTGTCGGCCTTCGCCGGCCGGTCCACTTCGTCGGCGGAGACGCTGCACGACGTCACGGATGTGATCATGTACCGGCTGCGCGACGACGTGGCCGCGCTCCGCGGTGAGCCGGCGCCGACCGGGCCGCTGTTCGAACCACCGGCCAAACCCCGCAAGCCCCCGTCCCACCCGCCCAAGTCCACACCGGCTCCGGAGGTCTCCCCGTGACCCATTCGTCCCCACCGCGCGCGGCCGTTCTCGGGGCAGGCTCCTGGGGCACGGCCTTCGGCAAGGTGCTCGCGGACGCGGGATGCGACGTCGCGCTCTGGGCCCGGCGCCCGGAGATCGCCAAGTCGGTCCGGGAGAACCGGGAGAACACCGACTACCTGCCCGGAATCCGGCTGCCCGAGTTGCTGCGCGCGACCAACGACCCGGCCGAGGCGCTCGACGGTGCCGATCTCGTGGTGCTGGCCGTGCCGTCCCAGACCCTGCGGTCGAACCTGGTCGAGTGGGTCGGCGGGATCGGCGCGGACGCCACGCTGGTCAGCCTGATGAAGGGCGTCGAGCTGGGCACGATGCTGCGGATGAGCGAGGTCATCGTCGAGGTGACCGGCGTCGAGAGCAGCCGGGTCGCGGTGGTCAGCGGACCCAACCTGGCCAGGGAGATCGCCGAGGAGCAGCCGGCCGCGACCGTGGTGGCCTGCACCGATCTGCGCCGGGCCGAGCTGCTGCAGCGCGCCTCCACCACCCGGTACCTGCGCCCGTACACGAACGTGGACGTGATCGGCTGCGAGCTCGGCGGCGCCGTGAAGAACGTGATCGCGCTGGCCTGCGGGATGATCGAGGGGATGGGCTTCGGCGACAACACCAAGTCCTCCCTGATCACCCGAGGCCTGGCCGAGACCTCCCGGCTCGGGATCGCGCTCGGCGCCGACCCGATGACGTTCAGCGGCCTCGCCGGTCTCGGCGACCTGGTCGCCACCTGCACGTCGCCGCTCTCCCGGAACCGCACGTTCGGCGAGCGGCTGGGCCGCGGCGAGAGCATCGAGCAGGTGGTGGCGGCCACCCGCCAGGTCGCCGAGGGCGTCAAGTCGTGCCGCTCCATTCTGGACCTGGCGGAGGCGCACGGCGTGGACATGCCGCTCACCCAGCAGGTGGTCCGGGTCTGCCACGAGGGCATCCCGCCGGCCGAGGCGCTGCTGGAGCTGATGAAGCGGGAGACCAAGCCCGAGGTCGCCCGATGAGTCTTGGCGACGGCTCAGCCGGCGCCTCCGGATTCGGTGACGGGACCAGGGCTGTGCACGCCGGCGAGCCCGCGCCCGTGGTCGGCGCGCCGCTGCTGGCCGGACCGGTCTTCGCGGCGCCGTACCACCTGGCCGGCGCCGAGCCGGTGGACGGTGCGGCGCCGATCGGCTACGCCCGCGCCGACAACCCCACCTACCGCCGGTTCGAGGCCGCCGTGGGGGAGTTGGAGGGCGGCGAGGCGGTCGTGTTCAGCTCGGGCATGGCTGCGGTCAGCGCGGTGCTGTTCGCGGTGCTGCGGGCCGGCGACACGGTCGTGCTGCCGTCCGACGGGTACTACGAGGTCCGGACGCTGGCCCGGGAGTATCTGGCCGGGTTCGGGGTCACCATCCGCGAGGTGCCGACCGTCGGGCCGTACGACGGCGTGTTCGACGGCGCCGCGCTGGTGCTGGTCGAGACACCGGCCAACCCCGGCTTGGACGTCTGCGACCTCGCGGCGCTGAGCGCGGCCGTGCACGCCCAGGGCGCCCTGCTGGCCGTGGACAACACGACCGCGACCCCGCTCGGCCAGCGTCCGCTCGAACTCGGCGCCGACCTCTCGGTGGCCAGCGACACCAAGGCCCTGACCGGCCACAGCGATCTGCTGCTCGGGCACGTGGCGAGCCGGGACCCCGCGTTGATCGAGCGGATCCGACACTGGCGCCAGCGCAGCGGCTCGATCCCCGGCCCGTTCGAGACCTGGCTGGCGCACCGCTCGCTCGGCACGCTCGATCTGCGGCTGGGCCGCCAGGCGGAGAACGCGATCGCGCTGGCCGAACTGCTGCGGCACCGGCCCGAGGTGACCGGGTTGCGCTATCCGGGCCTGCCGGACGACCCGGCGTACGCGCTGGCCAGCCGGCAGATGCGGCGGTTCGGCGGGGTGCTGAGCTGCACGCTGCCCGACGCCAAGTTCGTCGACCGGCTGGTGGCGGCGTCGCGACTGGTCGCCGCCGCGACCAGCTTCGGCGGCCTGCACACCACCCTGGACCGGCGGGCGCAGTGGGGCGGCGACGCGGTGGCCGAGGGATTCGTTCGGATCTCGGCCGGCTGCGAGGACCCGGCTGACCTGGTCGCGGACCTCACCCAGGCGCTGGACTCCGCCGCCGCGAGCTGAGGTCGCCACGCACCGGAACGAGCGCGTCACGGGCCGCTGTCACCGGTTCTGACCAGGGGTCGCGGACACGCCGGCTTAACGCTGAGCGGATAAGGTCGGCGGCGTGAACGAGCAGACCAGCAAGCACCAGAAGATCCGCGTGGCCGTGATCTTCGGCGGCCGGAGCACCGAGCACGCCATCTCCTGCGTCAGCGCCGGCACGATCCTCGGCGCCCTCGACCCGGAGCAGTTCGAGGCCGTGCCCGTCGGCATCACCACCGAAGGCCGCTGGGTGCTGGCCACCGGCGACCGCGCCAGCCTGGAGATTCACGACCGGGCGCTGCCGCAGGTGAAGGACGGCGCGGCCGTGGTGCTCGCCGGCGACCCGACCTCCGGTGGACTGGTCGTGGTCGAGCCGGGCGAGGCGGTCCGCGTGCTGGCCGGCGTGGACGTGGTCTTCCCGGTGCTGCACGGCGCCTACGGCGAGGACGGCACGATCCAGGGCCTGCTGGAGATGGCCGACCTGCCGTACGTGGGCAGCGGCGTGCTCGCCTCGGCGGCCGGCGATGGACAAGGAGTTCACCAAGAAGCTGCTGGCCGCCGAGGGGCTGCCGGTCGGCGAGTACGCGGTGCTGCGGCGGGGCGAGTCGCTCTCCGAGGACGAGCGGCAGCGGCTCGGCCTGCCGGTCTTCGTCAAGCCGGCGCGGGCCGGCTCCAGCACGGGCATCAGCAAGGTCACCGACTGGGCCGACCTGGACACTGCCGTCGCCGCCGCCCGCGAGATCGACCCGAAGGTGCTGGTCGAGGCCGCGGTGGTCGGCCGCGAGGTCGAGTGCGGCGTGCTGGAGGGCGAGAACTGGGGTCCGCCGGAGGCCAGCGTGCCGGCCGAGATCCGGCTCGTGGGCGGCCACGACTGGTACGACTTCGAGGCCAAGTACCTCGACGACGCCTGCGAGTTCGACCTGCCCGCCGACCTGCCCGCGGACGTCACGGCGAACCTGCGGAAGATGGCCTGCGACGCGTTCACCGCGCTGGACTGCGCCGGCCTGGCCCGGGTGGACTTCTTCGTCCGGCCGGACGGCAGCCTGGTCGTCAACGAGGTGAACACGATGCCCGGCTTCACGCCGATCTCGATGTTCAAGCGGATGTGGGCGGCCAGCGGGGTGGAGTACCCGGAGCTGCTGTCCCGGCTCATCCGCACCGCGCTCGCGCGCGGCACCGGCCTGCGCTGAGAACCCTGTGCGGTCGGATCGTGCCCGCCCAGGGCGCGATCCCACCGCAGCCGGCACCGGCCTGCGCTAGCCCACGGAGGCTGACCTCGGCGGCGGTCACCGTGGCCGGGGGTAACGGATGAATGCTGGTCAGGGTGTGGGTTTGCCGGCCGGCAGGTTCGCCTTCAGCGGGGCGGCCAGCGGGTTGATGAAGCGGGCGGCGGCCTCGCCCCGGTACGTGGTCGGGATGCGGACCTCGACCCGCAGCGCTTGCGAGTTGGTCGTCCAGACGTCGTACTCGCCCTGATCGGTGCTGTACACCCAGGCCACGCCCTCGATGACGAGTTCCTCGGGGGTCGGCCGGTCGAGCGCCTTCGGGCGGTTGACGCCGCAGGTCAGCACGATGGGCGGGCGGCCCCAGGCGACCACGCGGTGCGGGGCCTCGGTGACCGGGCGGGCGGTCTGGCCGCCGAACACGCGGGGGAGCGCGTTGAGGAGCTTCGCGCAGCTGGCGTCGGCGCCGGGCAGGTCGGGCGGCGCCGCGGTGACCACCCGGCCGTCGTCGGCGAGGTGATCCCGGTCGAAGCCGCCGAGCAGCCAGAACGCGAACAGCCCGACGGCGAGCGCCACCGGTACGGCCGCGAGGGTGGCGAGCAGAACCGGACTACGCCGGATCGGGCCGTCCACCAGCGCCTGGTCCGAGCCGGTCAGAGGTGAACGACGGAGCACGTCAGCGTGCGGGTGATGCCCTGCACCGCCTGCACCTTGCTCACCACGAGCTTGCCGAGTTCGTCCACGGTGCGTGCCTCGGTCAATACGATCACGTCGTACGGACCGGTGACCGCTTCGACCTGGGCGACGCCCGCGATTTCCTTGATGGTGGACGCCACGTCACGCGCCTTGCCCACCTCGGTCTGGATGAGGATGTACGCCTGGACCACGGACACACACTCCTTCGTCGACAGTGGGGCAGCGAGATGAACGTACCGCACCGGGTCTGGAAGAGTTATGGCTGGCTAGGAGTGTGCCGGGATGGGGTTGTTCAGCGCACTCCTCGGGAGGAGCTGCCATGACGGTGTCGGACGTCGGTGAGTTCGGGCTGCTCGCTCGGATCTATCCCCGCCTGCCGCAGGGCGCGGCGAGTCTGCTCGGTCCGGGCGACGACGCGGCGATCGTGGCGGCGCCGGATGGGCGGGTGGTGGCCACGACCGATCTGCTGCTGGAGGGGCGACACTTCCGGCAGGACTGGTCCAGCCCGTACGACGTGGGCCGTAAGGCCGCCGCGCAGAACCTGGCCGACGTGGTCGCCATGGGCGCGACGCCGACCGCCCTGCTGGTCGGGCTGGCCCTGCCGCCGAACACGCCGCTGACCTGGCCGGAGGGGTTCGCCGACGGGCTGCGGGAGGAGTGTGCGCTGGTCGGGGCGTCGGTGGTCGGCGGCGATCTGTCCAGGTCCGACACGATCGTGGTGTCGATCACGGCGCTGGGTGACCTGGCCGGCCGGCCTGCGGTGACCCGCTCGGGCGCCCGCCCGGGGGACCAGGTGGCGGTGGCCGGCCGGCTCGGCTGGTCGGCTGGTGGCTTTGCGGTGCTCTCCCGGGGGTTCCGGACGCCGCGGGCGCTGGTCGCCGCGCACTGCCGGCCCGAGCCGCCGTACGCGTGCGGGCCGGCCGCGCGTGACCTCGGGGCGACCGCCATGTGCGACGTGAGCGACGGGCTGGTCGGCGACCTGGGACACCTCGCGTCGGCCAGCGGGGTGCTGATCGAGGTGGACTCCAAGGCCTTCCCGATCACCCGCCAGATGTCCGACGCCGCGCAGGCGCTGGGCCACGATCCGCTGCGCTGGGTGCTCACCGGTGGCGAGGACCACGCGCTCGCCGCGACCTTCCCCTCCGATGTGGAACTTCCCGAGCCGTGGCTGGTGGTGGGCCAGGTCAGCGAGGGTGCCGGGGTGCTGGTGGACGGTGCACCGTACGGGCAGGGTGGCTTCGATCACTTCCGCGGATAATCGCTTCGGCGGATGTGCGAGGCTCGGACGGTGACTGTGGAGATCCGGATCGAAGCCTTCGACAGCGCGGCCGCCCAGGCCCTCATCGCCGAGGTGCAGGCCGAGTACATCGTCCGCTACGGCGAGCACGACGCGACGCCGGTCGACCCGGCCGAGTTCACCCCGCCCGACGGCCTGTTCCTGATCGGGTACCTGGACGGCGTGCCGGTGGCCACGGGTGGCTGGCGCCTGCACGGCCCCGACGCGGAGATCAAGCGGATGTACGTGGCGCCGGTCGCTCGCGGCCGTGGCCTGGCCCGGCGCATCCTCGCCGAGCTGGAATCGACCGCAGCGGCCGCTGGCGTCGGCCGGGTGATCCTGGAGACCGGCAGCAAGCAGCCCGAGGCGATCACGCTGTACGAGTCGGCCGGCTACACGCCGATCCCCGGCTTCGGCCTGTATCGCGACGAGCCCGACTGCCGCTGTTTCGGCAAGCTCCTGAACGTGCCCGCGCGCACATCCTGACGCCAACCGCCCCCGCCCCCGCGCGCCGTCGCGGACGCGAATCGGACTTGCGGGACTAACGTGCCTTCAACGGGCGCCCGTAGCCACGCTAGTCCCGCAAGTCCGTTTCGTCCCACCGGCGGCGGGCCGGCCCGCGCGCCTTCGGCGCGGCGGGTCGCGGTTCAATTCCGCCCTGGGAGGGCGGAATTGAACCGCACCCCGCTTGCCACGCACGGGCCCGCCCCTTCGGCGCCCGTTCGCCTCGCTGCGACCGAACCGGACTTTCGGGGTTTCTGGCATACGACGGGCGTGCGTAGCCCCGTTTTCCCCGAAAGTCCGGTTCGGCGGCGGGCGGCGGCGGGCGGGCGGCGGGCGGCAGGGCAGCGGCGGGCGGTGTCGGGCACGCGAAAAGTCGGGCTGGTTGCCCAGCCCGACTTGTCGGTAACTCAGGTGGCGGTAGGAACCGCCGAGGCGATCAGCCCCGGACGACCTTGCCGGCCTTGATGCAGGAGGTGCACGCCTTGACCCGCTTGGTGGTGCCACCACCGGCGGGCGTGCGCACCATCTGAATGTTCGGGTTCCACCGGCGGTTGGTGCGCCGGTGGGAGTGGGACACCGACATGCCGAAGCCCGGCCCCTTGCCACATACGTCGCACACGCTAGCCACGGGAAACACTCCAAGATGATCGCGGAACTCGCCCGAACGGACTGCGGGCAACCCGCACAGGTTACCCAGCCGGACGTTCGTGCGGCAAACCGGGTCCCGACCCGTCCGCGGCACACGCTCCGCAACCAACCCGGCATCGGCCCGAGCCGTCGGTGCCGTGTCCTAGAGTGCTGCCACGGCCAGGTACATCAGAAGGGGGTGGCGGTTGCTGAACAGCCTCGACGCCGCCGCCGTACGCCGGTGGTGCGCCGCCGGTCTGGACGCGCTCCGCCGGCACCAGCAGGAAATCGACGATCTCAACGTCTATCCGGTACCCGACGGCGACACCGGCACGAACCTGGTCCTCACGTTCACCTCCGCCGCCGAGGCGCTGGCCGCCGAACCCGACGACGGCGAGCAGCCCGACGCCACGGCGGCCGAGCACGAGGTGACCCGCCTCGGGCGGGCGCTGCGCTGCATGGCGCGCGGGGCGCTGCTCGGCGCTCGGGGCAACTCCGGCGTGATCGTCTCCCAGCTCCTGCGCGGCATCGCCGACGCGCTGGCCGCTCAGCCCGAGGTGCGCGGTCGCGAGCTGGCCGGCGCGCTGCAACGGGCCGCCGACGCCTGCTACGCCGCGGTGGCCGAGCCGGTCGAGGGCACCGTGCTGAGCGTGGCCAGGGCCGCCGCCGATGCCGCGTCCGACGCCGACAGCGACGACCTGGTCGCGGTCGCCACGGCCGCCGCCCGCGGTGCCGCCGAGGCGCTGGCCCGGACCCCGCAGCAGCTGCCGTGCTGGCCCGGGCCGGCGTGGTCGACGCCGGTGGCCGTGGCCTGGTCGTGCTGCTGGACGCGCTGGTCGGCGTGATCTCCGGGACCACGCCGGCGACCGCCCCGCTGGCCAGGATCGCCCGTGACCCGTCGCTGCTGGTGATGGAGCGCGAGGCCGGCTCCGCGGACTACGCCTACGAGGTGCAGTACCTGCTCGACGCCACCGCGCCGGCCGTGGACAAGCTCAAGAGCGAGCTGGCCACGCTCGGCGACTCGCTGGTCGTGGTCGGGGCCGGCGCCGACCGGGGCGAGATCGAGGTGTGGAACGTGCACGTGCACGTCAACGACGTCGGCGCGGCGATCGAGGCCGGCATCGAGGCCGGCCGGCCGCACCGGATCTCGGTGACCCGGTTCGCCGACCAGTTCGAGGCCAGGGCGCTCGGGCGGGCCGAGGACGACGAGCCCGTGACGGGGCCGGATCCGGAGGCGCGGGCCGCGGTCGTGGTCGCCGCCGGTCCGGGGCTCAGCCGGCTCTTCGCCGACGAGGGCGCGGTGGTCGTGCGGGGCCGGGCCGGTACCAATCCGTCGACCGCCGAGGTGCTCGCGGCGATCCAGGAGACCGCGGCCGGCACCGTGGTCGTGCTGCCCAACGACAACAACATGCACGCGGTGGCCGAGGCGGCCGCCGGCGAGGCGCGCGCCGCCGGCGTACGGGTCAGCCGTGGTGCCCACCCGGTCGCCGGTGCAGGCGCTCGCCGCGCTCGCCGTGCGCGACCCGAACCGCCGGTTCGACGACGACGTCATCGCGATGGCCGAGGCCGCCGGCGCCTGCCGCTAGGCCGAGCTGACGATCGCCGGCCGCGACGCGCTCACCGTCGCCGGCCCGTGCCACGCCGGTGACGTGCTGGCCCTGGTCGAGGGCGAGGTGGACCTGATCGGCGCCGAGCTGGTGGCGGTCGCGACCGAGCTGCTCGACCGGCTGCTCGGCGGCGGCGGCGAGCTGGTCACGCTGGTGATCGGCGCCGACGCCCCGGCCGAGCTCGGCCCGGCGCTGCGAGGCGCACCTCACCAGCCGCTGGCCGTTCGTGGAGGATCAGGTGTACGACGGCGGCCAGCCGCACTATCCGCTGCTCGTCGGGGTGGAGTGAGACGTTGCCAGCGCTGGAGGCACCGCTACGGGCGGTGGTCGGGGACAAGACCGCGAAGGCGCTGGCCGCCGAGCTCGATCTGGACACCGTCGGCGATCTGCTCTACCACTACCCCCGCCGGTACGACGAGCGCGGCGAGCACACCGACATCTCCAAGCTGGAGGTGGGCGAGCAGGTCACGGTGGCCGCCAAGGTGCAGCGGGTCAACGTCCGGCCGATGCGCCAGCGCCGCGGCAAGCTGCTGGAGGTCACGGTCGGCGACGGCCGCGAGTCCCTGACGCTGACCTTCTTCAACCAGGCCTGGCGCGAGCGTGAGCTCACGCGTCGGCCGCTGGGGCCTGTTCGCCGGCAAGGTGACCGAGTTCCGGGAAGCGCGCAGCTCAACGGCCCGCAGTACCAACTGCTCGCCGAGCCGGGCACCGAGGCGGCCGAGGAGAGTCGAGGAGTTCGCCGGCGCGCTGATCCCGGTCTACCCGGCCGCGAACGGGCTGCCGACCTGGACGATCGCCCGGTGCGTCCGGGTCGCGCTGGACATGCTCGAGCCGCCGCCGGATCCGCTGCCGGCGGACCTGCGCGAGCGTACGCAACCTGGTCGACCTCGGCACGGCGCTGCGCGAGATCCACCGGCCGGCGTCCCGGGAGGCCCTGAGCGCCGCCCGCACCCGGCTCAAGTGGGACGAGGCGTTCGCCGTCCAGGTGACGCTCGTGCAGCGCCGGGCCGTCGCCAGCGGCCGGCCGACCACGCCGCGCCCGCCCACCGCCGACGGCCTGCTCAGCGCGTTCGACGCCACCCTGCCGTACGAGCTGACCGACGGCCAGCGCGAGGTCGGCGAGGAGATCGCGGCGGACCTGGCCGGCGCCGCACCGATGCACCGGCTGCTGCAGGGCGAGGTCGGCTCCGGCAAGACGCGTGGTGGCGCTGCGGGCGATGCTCCAGGTCGTGGACGCCGGCGGCCAGGCCGCGCTGCTCGCCCCGACCGAGGTGCTCGCCGGCCAGCACGCCCGCTCGGTGCGCGCGCTGCTCGGCCCGCTGGGCCGGGCCGGCGAGCTGGACGGCGCCGAGCAGGCCACCCGGGTCGCGCTGCTCACCGGCTCGCTCGGCGCCGGCCCGCGCCGCGCCGCGCTCGCCGAGGCGGCCAACGGCGAGGCCGGCATCGTGGTCGGCACCCACGCGCTGCTCTACGAGGGCGTCGAGTTCGCCGAGCTGGGGCTGGTGGTCGTCGACGAGCAGCACCGGTTCGGCGTCGAGCAGCGGGACGCGCTGCGGGCCAAGGGCGGCGAGCGCCCGCCGCACGTGCTGGTGATGACCGCGACGCCGATCCCGCGCACGGTCGCCATGACCGTCTTCGGCGACCTGGAGATCTCCACGCTGACCCAGCTGCCGGCCGGCCGTTCGCCGATCGCCTGCCACGTGGTGCCGGTCGCCGACAAGCCGCTTTCCTGGAACGGGCCTGGCGGCGGGTGCGCGAGGAGGTGGCGGCGGGCCACCAGGCGTACGTGGTGTGCCCGCGGATCGGCGAGGACACCGCCGCCGGCGAGGACGCCTCCAGCGGCGCCGACGACGGCCGCCGGCCCGCCGCTCGCGGTGCAGGAGGTGGCGCCGATGCTGGCCGAGGGTCCGCTGCCGGGCTGCGGATCGGCGTGCTGCACGGCCGGCTGCCGGCCGACGAGAAGGACGCGGTGATGCGGGAGTTCGCCGCCGGCGAGCTGGACGTGCTGGTCGCGACCACCGTGATCGAGGTCGGCGTGGACGTGCCCAACGCCACCGTGATGGTCATCCTGGACGCCGACCGGTTCGGGGTGTCCCAGCTGCACCAGCTCCGCGGCCGGGTCGGCCGTGGCTCGGCGGCCGGGCTCTGCCTGCTGGTCACCGAGGCGTGGGAGGGCGGGCCGGCGCGGGAGCGCCTCGACGCGGTGGCGTCCACCACGGACGGGTTCGAGCTCGCCGAGCTCGACCTGGAACAGCGCCGCGAGGGTGACGTGCTCGGCGCGGCCCAGTCCGGCCGGCGGTCCCACCTGCGGCTGCTGTCGCTGCTGCGTGACGAGGAGCTGATCGCCGACGCCCGGGCCGAGGCGACGGCGCTGGTCGCCGACGATCCGGAGCTGGCCGAGCACCCGGCGCTGGCCGCCTCGGTCGCCGCGCTGGTCGACGAGGACCGCGCCGAGTTCCTGGAGAAGGGCTGACCTCGCGACACGCCCGGCCGACACGTCCCACCCTCCCGCTTTGGGCGACATTTTCTCGCCTATAGCCGAGAAAATGTCGCCCAAAGCGCGAAGGGGCGGGCGGCCGGAAAGGGGCGGGCGGCGCGAAAGGGGCGGGCGGCGGGAACGGGCGGCGGCGCCAAGGGGCGGGCGGCGGGAATGGGGCGGCGGCCCGGGCTGGGCGGCGAGGTGGGGTCAGCCGGTCAGGCGGCGGATTCGCTGGCTTCCGGCAGGTCGGGCCAGTCGACGAGCCGCTCGGACGGCAGCAGGAACCAATGTCGCCGCAGGCAGTGCACCTTGGCGTGTTCGGCCATGCTCGCGACGTTCGTGCGCCAGCTCACCGTGGCGAGGTCGCCGCACTCCGGGCAGACAACGAGGTCCATGAGCTCTTCCTTTCGGCCGCGCGGCGAGGTGCCAGATCGCGGTTAAGGGGGCTCGGTAGGTCTCCCGGATACGCGTTCTTGGGTCTCACGGTAGGAAGTCCGAGGACGACCGAGGTTTCGTGCGTGTTTCGGTCGCGTATCGGCGGGTGTGAGCGTTGTCCACAGGGCTCCAGCGGCGGGCGCCGCGGATCAGAGAGAATGGCGCGATGACACGGATCGTGGCGGGAACGGCAGGCGGGCGGCGGCTCGCCGTGCCTCCGGGCCGCAGTACCCGGCCCACCTCCGACCGCACCAGGGAGGCGCTCTTCAGCGCGCTGGAGAATCTGGTCGAGCTGGCTGGTGCCCGGGTGCTCGATCTGTACGCCGGCTCCGGCGCGGTCGGGCTCGAGGCGCTCTCCCGTGGCGCGGTGCATTCGTTGCTCGTCGAGGCCGATCCGAAGGCCGCCAAGATCCTCCGTGACAACGCCGGCGCGCTGGGGCTGGGCGGCGCGCAGGTCCGGTCGGAGCGGGTCGAGCGGCTCGCCGAGACCGTCCCCGACGCGCCGTACGACGTGGTCTTCGCCGACCCGCCGTACGCGCTTCCGGCCGGCGAGCTGTCCGCCGTCTTCGCGGCCCTGGGCGAGCGGGGCTGGTACGCCGAGGACGCGGTCGTGGTGGTCGAGCGCGCCAGCCGCGATCCGGAGTGGATGTGGCCGATGCCACTGCATCCGTTGCGATCACGGCGGTATGGCGAGGGCACCCTTTGGTACGGTCGCCGATCGTGAGACGCGCTGTGTGTCCGGGCTCTTTCGACCCGGTGACCAATGGGCATTTGGACGTCATCGGCCGGGCTAGTCGCCTGTACGACGAGGTCGTCGTCGCGGTGCTCGTCAACCAGAGCAAGTCCGGGCTCTTCACCATCGAGGAACGGATGGCGATGCTGCGCGAGGTGACCGCCTCGTACGGCAACGTCCGGGTGGAGTCGTTCCGCGGGCTGCTGGTCGACTACTGCAAGGCCAACGACATTCCGGTGGTGGTCAAGGGATTGCGGGCCGTGAGCGACTTCGACTACGAACTCCAGCAGGCTCAGATGAACCACGGACTGGCCGGCGTCGAGACGATGTTCATGGCCACCAATCCGCTCTATTCCTTCCTGTCGTCGAGCCTGATCAAGGACGTCGCAAAGTATGGTGGCGACGTCTCGGCACACGTGCCGGAAGCGGTCCGCCTCCGGCTCGTCGAACGATTGGCCGCACCGCAGTGAACGTCACCGCTGAACCGTCAGTAGACCGGAGCCCCGCCGTGGATCCACTCGACCGCATCGACGAGATCAGTGCGTTCGTCGAGGCTGCCAAGGCCGTGCCGATGTCGGGCAACGTCCGGGTCAACCGCAGCGAACTGCTCGCCATGCTCGACGAGCTTCGCGCCGAACTGCCGACCGAGGTCAGGCGGGCACAGGCGCTCCTCGACGAGCGCGACAAGATCATCATGGCCGGCCAGCGTGAGGCGGACCGGATCATCAGCGAGGGCGAGGTGGAGCACTCGCGGCTGGTGTCGGTGGCGGAGGTGACCGTCTCGGCCGAGCACGAGTCCTCCCGCATCATCGCCGAGGCGCGCGCCGAGGCCCAGCGCCTCCGCGACGAGGTCGAGGAGTACGTCGACACCACCCTGGCGAACTTCGAGCAGATGCTGCAGCGCACAATGTCCACGGTCGAACGTGGCCGGGACAAGATGCGCGCCCTGAGCGAGATCGGCAGCTTCGACGCCCAGGCCGAGGAGAAGCCCCTCCCGTTCTGACCGCGGTCCGGATCGAGCGGTAGTACGGGCTCGACCGGGCGCCAACACCGCTGCTGACCAGCGGAATCGACCACGACGAGAGGCTTGCGGTACCCTTCCATGAAGGCCTCACCAGGTCCGGATCCGATCATGCCCGAGAACAGGAAGACGCAGGCGCCGCAAATCGACCTCCGATCGCCCCTTGTGCTGGACACGCGCGAGCTGGGACGACGACCGGGGTCGATGAAGCGCCTACGCCGCCCCGTTCCCGCGCCGGACGGTTTCGGCCTTGAGCTGATCGGTGTCCCGCGAGGGGCGAACGTCGATCTCGACCTCCGGCTCGAGTCGGTCATGGAAGGCGTACTCGTCTCCGGGACCGCCACGATGACGGTGGAGGGGGAGTGCGGTCGCTGCCTCGATCCGATCAGCGAAACGGTCGTCGTGGATCTGCAGGAGCTGTACGCCTACCCGGACAGCGCCGCGGAGTACACGACGAACGAGGAAGAGATCGGTCGGCTGCAGGGCGATCACATCGACCTGGAGCCGGTACTTCGGGACGGGGTAGTGCTCGCGCTGCCGCCGAACCCGTTGTGCCGTGAGGACTGCCCCGGCCTGTGCTCCGAATGCGGAGAGCACTGGGACCAGCTTCCGAGCGACCACACGCACGATCAGGCTGACCCGCGTTGGGCCGCCCTGCAGCAAATGATCGAACCGTCGCCCGATGAGGCGACCCGGAGCAAGGAGAAGTAGCCGTGGCCGTCCCGAAGCGCAGGATGTCGCGTAGCAACACCCGCTCGCGTCGTTCGCAGTGGAAGACCACCGCTGTGCAGACGCAGCCGTGCCCCCAGTGCAAGTCGCCGAAGCTCTCGCACACCGCGTGTGGCGTCTGCGGCCAGTACAACGGGCTTCAGATCATCGCCGTCTAGTCCGGCGCTGAACTGGTGACGCGATCCGTTCGGTGCCCCGATCGGATCGCCGTCGACCTCCTCGGCGGGGACATCGCTCCCGCCGGAGTGGTCGACGGCGTTCTGCAGGCACCGCGCACCGCCCCGCTCACGTCCGCTGCCCTCGCCTCCCCATCCCGGGGCGCGAGGGCAGTCGACGCGCTGCGTCCCACCCTGTCCATCGGGCATCGGGGCGCGCCAGGGCCGTGCGCGACCCCTCAGGTACGGCCGAAGGAGTCGTTGCGATGAAAGACCGTCCGCCAGCGACCCTCCTGGCAGCGGCGTTCGGCGTCGGGCTCGAGCCAGAGCTGCTTCGACGCGCGCTCACCCACCGCTCGTACGCGTACGAGAACGGTGGCCTGCCGACCAACGAACGACTCGAGTTCCTCGGCGATGCCGTGCTCGGGCTGGTCGTCACGTCCGCGCTCTACCGGAACCACCCCGACCTGCCCGAGGGGCAGCTCGCGAAGCTGCGTGCCTCGGTGGTCAACATGCGGGCGCTGGCCGACGTGGCCCGCAAGCTCGGCCCCGGTGGCCTGGGCGTTCACCTCCTGCTCGGCAAGGGCGAGGAGGCGACGGGTGGCCGGGACAAGGCCAGCATCCTCGCCGACACGCTGGAGGCCATGCTCGGCGCGATCTACCTGGAGCACGGGCTGGAGAACGCGTCGGTGGTCGTGCACCGGCTGTTCGACTCGGTCATGGAGGACGCCTCCCAGCGGGGCGCCGGCCTGGACTGGAAGACCAGCCTGCAGGAGCTGACCGCGACCCACGGTTTCGGCGTCCCGGAGTACCGGGTCACCGAGTCCGGCCCCGACCACGCCAAGATGTTCAGCGCCACCGCCGTCGTCGGCGGGGACGAGCTGGGCACCGGCGAGGGTCGGAGCAAGAAGGAGGCCGAGCAGCGCGCCGCCGAGCTGGCCTGGCGTGCGCTGCGGGAGCGCTCCGGCGAGCCGACCGACGACCCGGTGCCGGGCCGCCGGCCGCCGGACGCGGCCGCCTAGTGCCGTGGCGACCGACGTACGAGGGCCAGCGGCCGAGTTGAGCGCCGGGCTGGGCCGGCCGAAGCCCCGACACGTCGGTGGCCACGGCACTGGGACCCCGGTCGATGCCTGAACTTCCCGAGGTCGAGGTCGTCCGCCGCGGCCTCGACAGCTGGGTGGTCGGCCGGACCATCGCCACGGTCACCGTCTTCAACGAGCGCTCGGTCCGCCGGCACCTCCCCGGCCCCGCGCACTTCGCCGACCTGCTCGCCGGCCGGACGGTCTTGGCCGCCCGCCGGCGCGGCAAGTACCTGTGGTTCCCGTTGGACTCCGGCGACGCGCTGCTCGGCCACCTCGGCATGAGCGGGCAGCTGCTGGTGCAGCCCACCGAGGCACCGGACGAGCTGCATCTGCGGGTCCGGTTCACGTTCGCCGACGGCGGCTCGGAGCTGCGCTTCGTCGATCAGCGCACGTTCGGCGGGCTGGCGGTCGAGACCGACGTCGAGGACGTGCCCCCGTCGATCGCGCACATCGCCACCGACCCGCTCGATCCCGCGTTCGACGACGACGCGTTCGTGGCCGCGATCCGCCGCCGCAAGACCGGCGTGAAGCGCGCCTTGCTCGATCAGACGCTCATCTCCGGGGTGGGCAACATCTACGCCGACGAGGCGCTGTGGCGTACCAAGCTGCACTTCGCCCGCCCCACCGAGACGCTGACCAAGGCGGAGGCCGCCCGGCTCCTCGGCAACGCGCGGGACGTGATGAACGAGGCGCTCCAGGTCGGCGGCACCTCGTTCGACGCCCTGTACGTGAACGTGAACGGGCAGAGCGGCTACTTCGACCGGTCGTTGCACGCGTACGGCCAGGAGGGCGAGCCGTGCGAGCGATGCGGCACGCCGATCCGGCGCGACCCGTTCATGAACCGCTCGTCGTACACCTGCCCCAAGTGCCAGCCCCGCCCGCGCCGCGGCCGCTGGTAACCTCGGCGCCCCGCCCGCCTCCCAACTGCCGCTTTGGGCGACATCTTCGGTGCTATAACACCGAAGATGTCGCCCAAAGCGCTTGGTGGGGGCGCTCACGGGCGGTGCGCCGGGGTGGTGCGCTCCGGGGTGGCGCGGCCGGGCGGCCGCGGGTCAGGTGCCGAGGAGTTGGGTCCAGTACGGGGTGCCGGCGGCGTTGCGGACCAGCCCGACGCCCAGCGACTTGGTCTTGCAGTTCACGATCGTGCCGCGGTGTCCGGGGCTGGCCAGCCAGCTGTTCATCACCGACTTGGCATCGGGATAGCCGACGGCGATGTTCTCGCTCGCCGCTGCCGGATAGCCAGCCGCGCGGGCGCGCCGCGACGGGTCGGTGCCGTCCTGGCCGGTGTGACTGAGGTACCCGAGGCGGGCCATCTCGTCGCTGTGGGTGAGCGCCGCGGTGGTCAGCCGGCCGTCCGGTTTCGCCGCGGCGCATTTGGCCTTGGCCCGTTCGGCGTTCACCAACCGGATCACCTCGTCGGCGAGCGCGCGATCCGGCGCCGACATGACCGGCTTGCCGTCGGCGGCCGGCGGGGACGGTGGGGCCGAAGCGGCCGGTGGGGACGGTGCGGCGGTGACGTCCGGCTGGGGTTCGATCGGCGCGGGGTCCGGGATTCCGGAGGGCTGGCCGGTGCCGGTGTCCACCTCGGGATCGCGCCAGGGGTACCAGGAGATCGCGAGTGCGACCAGGATCAAGCTCAGCACGATCATCGTGCGTAAGACGAGCTTGATCAAAGTTCCGAACCTCCGCACGTTCCCCGAACCCCCGAGCGGGCCGGGCCCGCCGAGCCGCGAGCGTACCGGCCGGTAGCGGTGGATCGCACAGTCGCAGCTCAGGTCGTGGGACGGGCCGCCCAGGGCCTGTTTTGAAGTCCCTCTGCCGGCTGCGCCATACCCCAGACGACGACCGGCGGCGTTGTCGCCCGCCCGGATACAAGAACCCGCATCCGGGCAGACCTCCGCTTTGCGGGACCGCCGCCTTGAACACGGCTCGCTCGACCAGGGACGTGAAACAGACCTAGGCTGGTGGACATGGCCTCCTCCGAACCCGCCGTGCGGCTCACCATCTGGGTCCGCGGGCACGTCCAGGGCGTCGGCTTCCGCTGGTGGACCAGGGCTCGCGCGCTCGAACTCGGCCTGGTCGGCTGGGCCCGGAACACCCCGGACGGGCGGGTCGAGGTGGTCGCCGAGGGTGCCAGGGACGCGTGCGACCGGCTGCTCGCGGTGCTGCGGAGCGGCGCCACGCCGGGCCGGGTGGAGACCGTGATCGAGCAGTACGCCCCGGCCAAGGGTCAGCTCGCCGGCTTCGTCGAACGCTGACTCACCCGCGGCCGCAGGTCCGAACGCAGCTGGCCGTCTCGGTCCCGCGAGCTGCGGACGCCCCACGCGTCGGTGGCGGGGATGGCGCGGTGGCGTCAGGATGGGCCAGAGGAGGTGCGTGATGGGTAGCCCCGCAGGTCAGGGACAGTGTGCTGAGCCCGGACGGACCGGCGACGAGGCCTGCTCGCAGTCGTCGGAGCCGGCGGGTCCGGGCCGCGATCACGTTCGGCGCGGCGGCGCTGGTCGCGACGGTGGCGGTGGCCGCGGTCGCGGTGATCGCCGGGCCCGGTCGCATTCTCGCGCTGGTGCCCGCCCGGGACGTACCGGTGCCAGCGGCCGACGCCGAGCCGCAGACCGTCGTGCGCGGCTATCTGGACGCGCTGGACGCGCACGACCTCGACACGGCCAGCGCCCTGCTCGCCCCCGATTATCGCCAGCACGCGCAGCGCACCGCGGGTAACTGGTTCGTCAATCTGCGGTCGATCCGCGACGTGCGGTTGGGCGCCGTGCAGGATGCCCGGGCAGGGTACGGCGTGGGGAGCGATTATCCGTTCGCGGTGCGGGTTCCCGTCAGCTTCCGGCTTCGGCTCTTTTTCGACGAGCCACCCGGCGACACCCCGCTGAACTGGAGTTTTGTTCTGGTTCGGCAATCACAGGGCGATCCGTGGCGGATCCGCGACGACGGTCCAGCGTGACGTTTCGGACACCATGGCGGTAAGGGCGACACGCCGCGTGACCAGACTCACGACACGCCGGAGTGTGCGCCACGCCGGAGCCATTGACCAGGCGGGAAGCGCGCGGGAGTATGGATGTACCGCTGCCCGGAGTCGCCGGGGAAAGGCGCGCGTCCGCCGACTCCGGCCTGACGCCCCAAACAAGGAGACAGCATGGCTAAGGCCCTGTTCGGCCACGTCGGCAACGCTACTGACATGCGACTGCGTGACGAGGTCCAGCGGCTGAGGATCAAGAACCAAGCTCTCGAGTTCGAGGTAGCCCGCCTCAAGGCGGACAACGACCGGCTGATGGCCGGCCTGGCCGAGCAGAACGACGACCTGCGCCGCCTCACCTCGATCGAAGAGCCCGCCCTCACCTGAGCATCCTGAACGGAGCGGTCGACACCGACGCTCCGTGGCTTCCGGCTGCCCAGCTCAAGGCGTTCAGCGCGGTAAGGTCGCAGTCGGCCTTCCCCTCCGCCGTGCGAGAGAACACGCACTGCAGCGGGGCCCGCTCCTACCGCCTGACCCTGCCGGAGACCCGTGCACCTCAAGAGCCTCACGCTGAAGGGCTTCAAGTCCTTCGCGTCCGCCACCACTCTGCGCTTCGAGCCGGGCATCACCTGCGTGGTGGGCCCCAACGGCTCGGGTAAGTCGAACGTCGTCGACGCCATGTCCTGGGTGCTGGGCGAGCAGGGCGCCAAGGCCTTGCGTGGCGGCAAGATGGAGGACGTCATCTTCGCCGGCACCGCCGGCCGTGGTCCGCTCGGTCGGGCCGAGGTGACGCTGACGATCGACAACCACGACGCGGCCCTGCCGATCGACTACAGCGAGGTGTCGATCACCCGCCGGGTCTACCGGTCGGGCGAGAGCGAGTACGAGATCAATGGCGACTCGTGCCGACTGCTGGACATCCAGGAGCTGCTGAGCGACTCCGGCATCGGTCGCGAGATGCACGTGATCGTGGGTCAGGGGCAGCTCGACGGCGTGCTGTCGGGACGTCCGGAGGACCGGCGGGGCTACATCGAGGAGGCCGCCGGCGTCCTCAAGCACCGCAAGCGCAAGGAAAAGGCGCTTCGCAAGCTCGAGGCGATGGAGACCAACCTCACCCGGCTGACCGACCTCACCGGTGAGCTCCGCCGCCAGCTCAAGCCGCTCGGCAAGCAGGCCGAGGTGGCTCGGCGTGCCGCGACCGTCCAGGCCGACCTGCGGGACGCCCGGCTCCGGCTGCTCGCCGACGACCTGCTGGGCCTGCGTACCGAGCTGGAGAAGGAGGTCGCCGACGAGGCGGCCGTCCGCTCCCGGCGGACCGCGGTGGAGAGCCAGCTGACGACCGGGCGTGCCCGCGAGGCCGAGCTGGACACGGCGATGGCGGCCGACGCGCCGATTCTGGCCCGTGCGCAGGAGACCTGGTACCGGCTCTCAGCGCTGCAGGAACGCTTCCGCGGCACCGCCCAGCTGGCCGGCGAACGGGTCCGCTTCCTCTCGGCCGAGACCGAGGACACCCGCCCGACCCGTGACCCCGAGGCACTGGAGCGCGAGGCCGCCACGGTCCGGGCCCAGCACGAGGCGTTGCTCGACGCGCTGGAGGGCGACCGGTCCCGGCTGGCCGAGGCGCTGGAGAACCGGCAGGCCTACGAGCGGCGTGCCGCCGAGGCCGAGAAGGCGCTGGTCGCCGCCGTCCGTGCGGTCGCGGACCGGCGGGAGGGCCTGGCCAAGCTCACCGGTCAGGTGAACGCCGCCCGCAGCCGCACCGGTGCCGCGACCGAGGAGATCGAGCGCCTCTCCACCGCCTACGCCGAGGCCCAGGACCGCGCCGTCGCCGCCCAGAGCGAGTTCGAGCAGCTCCAGAGCGAAGTGCACGGTCTGGACGAGGGCGAGTTCAGCCTGGACGAGCGGCACGTGGCCGCGACCGAGGCGTACGAACTGGTCCGCGCCAGGGTCAAGGAGCTGACTGAGGCCGAGCGCGCGGCCGAGCGCGAGGCGTCGGAGTGGAAGGCCCGCGAGGAGGCACTCGCACTCGGGCTCAAGCGTAAGGACGGGGCCGGTCGGCTGCTCGCCGCCGGCGACCGGCTACCCGGCCTGCTCGGTAGCGTGGCCGCCCTGCTCACCGTCGATCCTGGTCACGAGGCCGCGCTCGCCGCGGCGCTCGGCGGGCTCGCCGACGCCGTCGCGGTCACCGCGCCGTCGGACGCCGTCTCCGCGCTGGAGCTGCTCAAGTCCGAGGACGCGGGGCAGGCCGGCCTGGTCGTCGGGGGAGCCCCGTACGCCGACGAGCGATCCCAGTGGCCGGCGCTGCCCGCCGGTGCCCGCTGGGCGCTGGACCTGGTGCGCGCCCCGGACGCGCTGCTGCCGGCGTTGCGCCGCGCGCTCGACCGGATCGCCGTGGTGGACGACCTCGCGGCGGCGGAGCGACTGGTCACCGGCGAGCCCACGGTCCGCGCCGTCACCCGGGATGGCGACCTGCTCGGCTCGGACTGGGCGGTCGGCGGTTCGGCCAGCGCGCCGAGCGTGATCGAGGTCCAGGCCGCCGTCGAGGAGGCCCAGCAGAAGCGGGACGCCGCGGCGCAGCGCGCCCAGCAGCTCACCGTGCAGCTCGCCGAGGCGACCGAGCAGGAGGGCGCCCGCCAGGTCGAGGTCGAGGCGGCGCTGTCCGCGCTGCACGAGTCGGATGCCCGGATGAACGCGGTCGCCGAGAAGCTCGCCCAGCTCGGCGCGGCCGCCAAGTCGGCGCTCGGCGAGGCGTCCCGGCTGGAGCAGTCCCGTGCCAAGGCCGAGGAGGCCAGGGAGAAGAACCTCGAGGCGCTCACGGAGCTGGAGGAGCGGCTCTCGTCCGCCGAGTCCGCCCCGATGGACGACGAACCCTCCACTTCGGAGCGCGACGAGCTGTCCGCGTCGGCGAGTCAGGCCAGGCAGAACGAGATGGAGGTCCGGCTCTCGGTGCGGACCGCCGAGGAGCGGGTCCGGGCGCTGAGCGGCCGGGCCGAGTCGCTGGAGCGCGCGGCCGCCGCCGAGCGTGAGGCGCGGGCCAGGGCCGAGGCGGCCAGGGCTGCCCGCGCCCGCGGTGCCGTCGTGGCCCGGTCGGTCTCGCTCGGTGCGCAGACCGCGCTGGCCCGGATCGGCGACTCGCTCACCGCCGCGGCCGCCGAGCGGGACGCCGTGCAGCAGGCCAGGGTCGTGCGCGAGGCCGAGCTGCAGGAACTCCGGGCATCGCTCCGGCAGCTCTCCCAGGAACTCGACCGGCTCACCGACGCGGTGCACCGCGACGAGGTGGCCAGGGCCGAGCAGCGGATGCGGATCGAGCAGCTCGAGATCAAGGCCGCCGACGACTTCGGCATCGACGTCGAGACGCTGACCAACGAGTACGGCCCGCACGTGCCGGTGCCACCGTCGCTGGCCGAGCTGGCCGAGGCGGAGAAGAAGGAAGAGCCGGTTCCGCCGCCGCTGCCGTACCACCGGCCCACGCAGGAGAAGCGGGCCGCGCGCGCCGAGCGTGACCTGGCCCTGCTCGGCAAGGTGAACCCGCTCGCGCTGGAGGAGTTCGCGGCGCTGGAGGAGCGGCACGCGTTCCTCGCCACCCAGCTCGAAGACCTCAAGGCCACCCGCCGGGACCTGCTGATCGTGGTCAAGGAGGTGGACGAGCGGATCCTCGAGGTGTTCGCGTCGGCCTTCGAGGACACCGCCCGCGAGTTCGAGATCGTGTTCCGCACGCTCTTCCCCGGTGGCGAGGGCCGGCTCATCCTCACCGACCCGAACGACCTGCTCACCACCGGCGTGGAGGTCGAGGCGCGCCCGCCCGGCAAGAAGGTGAAGCGGCTGTCGCTGCTGTCGGGCGGCGAGCGTTCGCTGACCGCGGTGGCCATGCTGGTCGCGATCTTCCGCGCCCGCCCCTCGCCGTTCTACGTGATGGACGAGGTGGAGGCGGCGCTCGACGACGTGAACCTCGGCCGGCTGATCGGCCTGATCGAGGAGCTGCGCTCGTCCAGCCAGCTCATCGTGATCACCCACCAGAAGCGGACCATGGAGATCGCCGACGCGCTCTACGGCGTGAGCATGCGCGGCGACGGCATCACCCAGGTCATCAGCCAGCGGCTGCGGGAGTCCGAGCCGGCCTGAGCCGGCGACGTGATCGCCGGGCTCGCGGGTTGCCGGGTTGCGGTTGGATCGCGCCCCTGGCGGGCACGATCCAACCGCAGCGGATTAGTGACCGCTGGCGCTGAAGCGGTCCACGGCGGCGTCGACGGCCTCGGGGTCGGGCGGCGTGAGCGACAACTCCGCGACCAGTTCGAGCCGGTTCGCGCCGTTCGCGGGCAGCGCGCGTTCCAGGCGCAGGCTGGCGGTCCGGCCGTCGAGGATCAGGGTGGCGAGTTCGTTGCCGAAGTACGGGCCGGCGAGCCGCGACCACCGGACGCTGTGCGCGCGGACCCCCGCGAGCCGCCGCAGCGGCCGGGTGACCGCGGCGGCGAACCGGCTCCAGCCGGCCTTGAAGCCGAACCGGATCCAGCCGGGCACCGAGTTGTGCACGGGTGAGCAGGTCAGCTGGTAGACCGGCGAGGTCACGGGCGTGCGGAACCGGGCCTTGGCCACGTACGCGTGGTGGACGTCGCCCGACAGCACGCTGATCGACGCAGGTGGGGCGGCGCCGTGCTCCCCGCGGGCGACCCCGCGCACGATGTCGGCGAGGCGTTCGAACGAGTCGTGGAACGACGCCCAGTGCTCCAGATCGCCCGCCCGCCGGACCCGTTCGCCGAACGCACCGAGCCGTGGGCTGGCGCAGACCGCCTCGTTCCAGTTCTCCATGTCGTGGATCGCCCACGGCAGCAGCCAGGGCAGCGACGAGCCGAGCAGCAGGTGGTCGTAATCGCCCTTGACCTGCTCGGCGACCCAGTCGAACTCGGCGTCGCTCATCATCTGCCGGTGGGTGGCGGTGAGGACCCGGCCGCAGCGGGTGTCGAGCATGATCATCCGGACCCGGCCGAAGTCCAGCCGATAGCTCCAGCGCAGGCCCACCCCGGCCTCGACGGCATCCACCTCGGCGTCGGAGGCCAGCGCGAGTTGGTCCAGCAGCGGCCCGGCGTCGGGCACCGCGTGCGCCTGCCGGAACAGCGGATCGGCGGCGAGGTCGGCCGGGGAGAGATTGCCCAGGTGCTGGTAGATCCAGTACGACGCCAGCCCGCCGGTGATCCGGTTCCGCCACCAGTTGGCGCCCTGGATCTCCCGGCGCCACGCGTAGGAGGTGTTCCAGTCGTCGCGGATGTCGTGGTCGTCGAAGATCATCGCGCTCGGCACCGTGGAGAGCAGCCAGCGGATGTCCGGATCCAGCCAGGACTCGCGGTACAGCGCGGTGTACTCCTCGTAGTTCGCCACCTCCAGCCCCGGCGGTTCGTCGACCGGGCGGCGCGAGCGGATCAGCTCCTGCGTGCGGGGCGAGGTCTCGTCGGCGTACACCTGGTCGCCGAGCAGGAGTAGGGCGTCGGGCCACTCGTCCGGGCTGGTGTGGGTCATCCGCTGGGCGTAGCTGTCCAGCGCGTCGGGTTCGTAGCCGCGCTCGTGCCCGATGGTCTCGGGGGTGCCGTGGCGGCAGGAGCCGAAGATCAGCCGCACCGCGCGGTCGGGCGCCAGCGTGCGGATCAGGCTCGGCGGATACGGCGAATCGGGCAGCGGCCAGACCGGCTCGCCGTCCAGGAGCACCTGATACTCACTCCGGCTGCCCGGCGCGAGCCCGTCCACGACCACGATCGCGTAGTGGTGACCATGTGCCGTGAACGTCGCTGGCGGTGCGGCCGAGCACGTCGACCTCGCATGGAGCGTCCGTCTCCACCCATACCGTGACGGAGTCTTCACTGACATGCCGAAGCAGCGGTCCCAGCACCAGGCCAGCCATGCCTGCGTGTCTACCCGACCCGGGTCCCAGGCGCCGCCCGTTGGCTGAGACTGCACCGCCCGCCCGTGGCACAAAACGGACTTGCGGGGTATTCGTGGCTACGCGCGCCGGACGTAGGCACGGAAGTCCCGCAAGTCCGGTTCGCGGACACCAGGCAGAGCCGCCCGCGGGCTGCGGTCCGTTTGCGCCCTGGGAGGGCGCGAATGGACCGCAGCTCAGAGGTGTACAGGGGGCTGCGTGGCGCGATGGGCGGCGGTCGTCTGACAGGATTTCGGTATGGAGCTCTTTCAGTACCTCGTCATCGGGATCGTCCTGGTGGTTCTCGCCGTCGTCGCCGGTGTCGGTTACGCGGTCACCACTCGTCGCCGGGTGCGTGGCGCGGACCGTCCGCAGGTCACGCCGGCGCCGGCCGAGACCAGGCCGCCAGCGACCACGCCGGCCGAGGTCGTGCAGGAGGCCGTCGCGCCCGCGCCGGAGCTGGACGTGCCGGAGCCGACGGCGGGTCGCCTGGTGCGGCTGCGGTCGCGGCTGTCCCGCTCGCAGAACACGCTCGGCAAGGGACTCCTCACGCTGCTCTCCCGGGACCGCCTCGACGCCGACGCGTGGGAAGAGGCCGAGGACGCCCTGCTCACGGCCGACGTTGGCGTGGCCGCGACCACCGAGATCGTGAACCGGCTGCGGGAGCGCACCAAGGTGCTCGGCACCCGCTCGGCAGCCGAACTGCGCGCCCTGCTCAGCGAGGAACTGGTCCAGGCGATCGGCGCGGACGTCGACCGGACCCTGCACACCACCCCGCACGACGGGCGGCCCGCGGTGGTTCTGATGGTCGGCGTGAACGGCGTCGGCAAGACCACGACCTGCGGAAAGGTCGCCCGGGTGCTGGTCGCCGACGGCCGGACCGTGCTGCTCGGTGCCGCCGACACGTTCCGTGCCGCGGCGGCCGATCAGCTCCAGACCTGGGGCGACCGGGTCGGCGCGACCACGGTCCGCGGACCCGAGGGCGGCGACCCGGCGTCGGTGGCGTTCGACGCGGTCAAGAAGGGCATCGAGCTGGGCGTGGACACCGTGCTGATCGACACGGCCGGCCGGCTGCAGAACAAGACCGGCCTGATGGACGAGCTCGGCAAGGTGAAGCGGATCGCCGAGCGGCACGGCAAGGTCGACGAGACCCTGCTCGTCCTCGACGCCACCACCGGACAGAACGGACTGGCCCAGGCGCGGGTCTTCACCGAGGTCGTCGACGTGACCGGCGTGGTGCTCACCAAGCTCGACGGCACGGCCAAGGGCGGCATCGTGATCGCCGTTCAGCGCGAGCTCGGGATCCCCGTCAAGCTGGTGGGGCTCGGCGAAGGGCCCGATGACCTGGCACCATTCGTGCCGGAGCAGTTCGTCGACGCGCTCCTCGGGGAGGCATAGCGTGTTTGCGAAGACCGGCCGCGGGAGCACGACGGGCGCGCACCGGTGACCCAACCGGAGATCCCGCTCGAGGGTGGCAACGTCAGCACGGTGGTCCGCGTGGGCGACACCGTGCGGCGAACCACGGGTCCGTGGACCCCAGCCGTGCACGCGCTGCTACGGCACCTGGAGGCCGTCGGCTTCACGGGAGCCCCGCGCGCGTTCGGCATCGACGAGCGCGGCCGTGAGGTGCTCTCGTTCCTCGACGGCGAGTGCGGCGACTACCCGCTCGCCCCGCACTGGACCACCGACGAGGCGCTGGTCACGGTCGCGACCATGCTGCGGATGTTCCACGACGCGCAGGCCGGCTTCCGTCCGCCGCCCGGGGTCACCTGGCGCGCGTTCGGCCCTCCGCCGCCGGACACCGAGGTGGTCTGCCATCACGATGCCGCACCGCACAACGTGGTCTGGCGCCCCGACGGAACCCTCGCGATGATCGACTTCGACCTGGCCAGCCCTGGTGCGCGCATCTACGACGTGGCGTACTCGGCGTGGACCTGGGTCCCGCTCTTCTCCGACAAGGACTCCCGCACGCTCGGCTGGCGGTACCCCGACCGGGCCCGGCGGCTGCGGCTCTTCGCGGACGCGTATGGGCTGACTCCGCGCGACCGAGCCCGGTTCGTCACGGTGGTCCGCTCCCGGATCGTCGACCACATCGAGGGGATCCGGCGGATGGCCGCGGCCGGCGAACCCGCGTTCGTTCGGATCGTGCAGAAGGGCCACCTGCGCCGCCCGGTCCGGGATCTACGCCTGCTCGATCACGAGCGCGCCATGTGGGAGTACGCGCTCGGCTGACCGCTCCGTCCGTTGCCGGCCCTGATCCCTGGAGCGTGCGTGCCGATCGTCCTGACCGGGCTGGACCGGATGCCGGCCGGCGCGCTCCGGCTGGTCGCGTCGCCGCTGGTGGAGCTGGGTACGGCGTTGCACGTGCTGAACGATCCCGGTCATCACCGGGTGCTGCCAGCCCGGCCCGCAGCGCTGGTGGAATCGCTGGAGCGCTGGTCGTTCACGTTCCGGGCGGTCCGGGCCCGCCCGTTCCTGGAGCCGAGCGGAGCCGGCGTCGCCGACTGGGCCGCCGAGCGAGCCCGCCTCGACCAGGCCGCTCCGGACGAACTGGCGCTGGCGCTGATCCGGCCCCTGCGCGCGCAGACCGGCACCGAACGGGAACCGGTCAGCCCCGAGGAGACCCGGCTGCGCGCCCGGCATTGGGCCGCCGCTCGCGGACCCGACGTGGAGCACCTGGTGGGCGAGCTACTGGCCGAGCCGGCGCGTGCGGTCGAGGAGTTCCGTGACCTGCTGGACCGGTGTTGGGAGTCGTTCTTCGCCGCCGAGTGGGCGCGGATCCGGCCGCTGCTCGCCCAGCGGGTGGGCCAGGGTCGTGACCTGCTCCGCAGAGACGGCCCGCTGGCGTTGCTCGACACGCTCTCGCCCGCGATCCGGGTGGACCGTCGCCGTGGCCGGGCGACGCTCGAGAAGGTGCAGAACCGGCGGATCGACGTGAGCGAGCGGGGGTTGGTGCTGGTGCCGAGCGCGTTCATCGCGCCGCATCTCTACGTCGGCGACGAACCGGGTCTGCCATTGACCGTGCTCTACCCGGCCATGCCGACGACCGCTCCGCCGGCGCTCGCCCACGCCGAACTGCTGGCGAGGCTGACCGCGCTGGCGCATCCGGTGCGGCTGCAGGTCTGCCGGGCGGTGGCCACCGAACCGCGCACGGCCGGCGAGATCGCGTCCCTCTGGCGGCTGGAACCGACCCAGGTCACGAAGCATCTCCGGGCGCTGACCAGGGCTCGGATCCTGCGGGCCGAGCGCAGCGGGAGATACGTGCGGTACACCCTGGACGACACCGCGGTTCGACTACTCGGCGGCGACGTGGCCGATTTCCTCCAGCGCTGACCGCCGCTGCCGGCTTCAGGCGACGGCGGCTGCCTTACCGATTTGGGCGACATCTTCGCGGCCATGACCGCGAAAATGTCGCCCAAACCCGGGTGGCTCAGCTCGGCAGGCCGGCCAGCACGTAGTCGGCCACCCGGGCGTACAGGTCCGGGTCGACGTTGTCGTCGATCGGCACGGTGACCAGTACCCGGCCCTCCGCCTCCCCGACGAACAAGCCGGGGTCGTTGCTGTCGGCGAAGCAGACCACGTCGATGCCGGCGGCCGCGGCGGCACCGGCGAACCCGTGATCGGCGATGACCAGGTCGGGCGGGGCCACGCCATCGCTGGCCAGGGTCTTGAGCATGAGTTCCATGCCGACCGGGGAGTGGCTGTGCACGGAAACGTCGTACCGGTCGGCGCAGGTGGCCACCGAGCCGATGTACCGCAGCCAGCGGTCCGGGTCGGCGTCGGCGTAGCTCTGCTCGACGGTGAACTGGGCGCCCTCGCCGGGGGTCAGTACCTCGCAACCGGCCTGGGTCAGCACGGGCACGAGCGCGAGCTGGACCTCGATGACGCCGTCCGGGTGGCCGCTGGCCAGCAGCACACGCTCCTTGTTCCGGACCGCCTGGGCGACCCGGTCGCGGAACCGGTCCAGCGCCCGTGCGGTCTTGCCCGGGTCGATCGTGTCGGCGCCGGTCTCGCGGGTCGGATCGGGGTCGATGCCGACCCGCTCGGCCATCAGCGCGACGACCTCTTCGTACGTCCAGTCACGGATCGGCGGCAGCCCGAACAGGTAGGCGTCGACTCCGGCCGCGAACTTGGCCGCGTGGCTCGTGTTCGACTTGCGGGGCGTGGCCACGTCACCCGCGAGACGGGACTCCCGCAGGTACTGCTCCAGTTCAGGCACGCTGATCCTCTCCGTTTGGGTTGCTCCGGCACCGATCGGGCGCTGCGCCGACCGAGGCGTTCCGGCGATCATCGGGCGGCGACGTGAAGGGCGAGCGCACGGCAGTCGTCCTCACCATGTCCGGCCGCGATCGCATCTCTTCCAGCCTCGCTCGCCGCAGCCGTCATGGCCAGCCCTTTCGTCCGATCCTGGGGGTGGGCTGCCTCACCCGACGCCGGTGCGGATTCGGTCGCCGCGGGCTCCGACATCGCGTCGAGGCAGAGCTCCAGGTCCTTGGTCAGCATCGCGAGGCTGAAGCTGGCCGGACCGTGGCGCCCGGCGTCGATGAGCTCACGGACACCCGTGAACGAGCCGCCGAGCGGGCTGGCGGCGACAACCTCGTGCACGTTCTCGGCCGTCAGCCCGAGCGCGTCGCCCAGCCGGAGCGCCTCGCCGATCGCCGCGATCGACAGGCCGAGCGTGAGGTTCCGGACCAGCTTCGCCGCGCTCCCGGCGCCGACCTCGCCGACCCGGACGAGCTTGCCGGGGTCGCCCCAGAGCGTGAGGAACGGGGTGGCAGCCTCCACGTCGGCCGCGTCACCGCCGGCGAGGATCCCGAGCGTGCCGTCGGTGGCTGGCCGGACCGAGCCGTAGACGGGCGCGTCGACGTAACGCAGTCCGCGTTCCCGCAGGCGCGCGGCCATGTATTTGGCGGCCGCCGGCCCGATGGTGCTGGCGTCGATGACCAGCGTGCCCGGCGCGGCTCCCGCGACCACACCGGAGGGGCCGCACAGCACTGTGCGGACGGCGTCCGGATCGGCCAGCATCAGGACGACGACCTCGGACTTGGTCGCGGCGTCGGCTGGCGTCGCGGCCACCGCCACGCCGGCCTCCGCGAACGGCTGCGACTTGGCCGGATCCCGGTTCCAGACCACCAACTCGTGACCGGCGGCGAGCACGTGCCGGGCCATCGGCGCGCCCATCCGGCCGAGGCCGAGGAAGGCGACACAGGTGGGTTGCTGCTCGGACGGTGACATGGCGAACTCCTCGTGACCGCGGTGCTGACGTCCTCGACGCTAGGAGCCGGTGCGCGCGGCGGCTCCTCGATTGCTGACCTTGCACAATCCGCTGGTCACGGCGGCGCGCGGTGGCGGTGCCGTGACGCGCTGGCTGGCGGTGGCGCCGCGGCACCGCCGCGGCCGGCGCGGTGGCCCTATCGCGGGAGCCGCGAGGGGGTTGGGGTGCACTCGCGGCTCCCGCGAGGGTGTGACTGGGCAGCCGTCGGCTGCCCATGAAAGCTCCCTTCACGGGGTGCCCGCCCCATGAAGGGAGCTTTCATGGGGCTGTGGTCAGTGGCGGGGGAGGCGGAGGCCGATGAGGCGCCCGCCGACCTGGAGGACCGCGCCGTGGGACGTGCGTCGCACGCTGGGCCAGCGCCGTGGCACGGGTGCGCCCACTCCGTCGTACGCCCAGAGTGCCTCCCGCTCGGCCAGCTCGTCCTGGGCCAGCGCGGGCAGGGTGCCGGCCGCACTCAGCTCCCGAGCGAACGCGAATCCGTCGGCGAACGACCCGGTCCGGACCCGCCCCCGCGCCCACGCGACGAACTGCGCCTTCCAGCGAGGCCCGAGTGCGGCGGCGAGTAGCGGCCACGCCTCGCCCACCTCACCCGCCCTCTTCCGCAACAGTGCGGTCGCCGCCGCGTCCACCCGTGCCGGGTCGAACCCGGACGGCAGCGGACCGTCCGCCACCAGCGCGGCCACCAACTCCGCCTGCCGCGCCGCCAACTCCGCCCGCCCCACCTCAGCCGCGCCGGCCAGCCCGGCCGAAGCCGCGCCAGCCAGCCGGTCCACGCCGGCCCGCTCAGCGCCGGCCAGCTCAGCGTCGCCCAGTGCGGCCGAAGCCGCGCCAGCCAGCCCTGCCGCGTCGGCCCGCTCAGCGCCGGCCAGCTCAGCGTCGCCCAGTGCGGCCGAAGCCGCGCCCGAGCCGACACTCATCGCGTCACCACCGGCTGCCGCGCCGCCGCCGCGATCGCGTCGAGCTCACGGACGAGCTCGGCAGCCGGCGGATAGGACCCGTCCCGCTCCAGCAGGAACGCGGGCGGTTCGCGCCGGTCACACAGTGCCGAGATCAGCTCCAGCACCGCCGTGGGGACCGGGTCGGTGTGCGTGTCGTGGTAGAGCCCTTCCCGCTCGGACCCACCCGCGACGTGCACGTACGCGATCCGTTCCAGCGGCAGCCGGTCCAGCAGCGCGGTCGGATCCTGGCCACGGTTGCGCGCGTTGGCGTACACGTTCGCGATGTCCAGGAGCAGCAGCGTGTCGGTCCGCTCCAGCAACTCGGTGAGGAAATCGCCCTCGGCGAGCTCGTCGTCCGGCCAGTCGAACAGCGTCGCGATCGGCTCCAGGGCGAGCGGCACGTCCAGCCCGTCCTGGGTACGCCGGATGTTGTCGGTGAGCGCGGCCAGCGCCGCCCGGGTGCGGGGCACCGGCAGCAGATGCCCCGCCTCCACCCCGCCGGCCCGGACGAACGCGATGTGCTCGCTGACCAGCGGTGCACCCACCAGCCTGGCCGCCGCCGCGAGGTGCTCGATCCGGTGCTGCTCCACCGGCTCCGCCCCGCCGAGCGAGAGCCGGACCCCGTGCGGCACCACGGTCACCCCGCGGGCGATCAGCGCGTCGAGCGGAGCCGGCAACCCGCCGTGCAGCGACTCGGCGACCACCTCGCAGAACTGGATTCCGGGCAGGTCGGCGACGAAACCGGCGATCTCCGGCCGCCAGCCGATCCCCACCCCGGCCAGCGTCATCCGCCGCACCCGCCGCCACCGCAGCTCGAACCACCACCGCAGCTCGAACCACTGCTGCAGCTGGAGCCGCTGCTGCAACTCGAGCCGCTGGAGGTCGACGTCCCCAGGAAGCCGTCGGTGCCGGCCATCCGGTTCGGCAGCAGGTCGGCGTCGGCCGCGAACGCCGGGTCCATCGACCAGAGCGCCGCGCCGCCGAACAGCCCGACGGCCATCGCCGCGCCACCCGCGCCGTACAGACCCCAGGCGGGCGATGCGCTCGGCGTGAGGTGCTGGTACTGGCGGTTGAGGTCGACCAGCGCCCGGTCGGCCTTGCGGCTCCGCACCGGCACGCCCTTGGTGATCAGCACCGCCTCGATCACGCCCAGCACGACCAGCGCGACGACCAGGAAGAGCACCGGCTTGCCCGCGCTCAGCCCGGCCTGCATCCGCAGCACGCCGAGCCCGAGCACCATGATCACCGGAATCGTGGCCAGTCCGAGCTTGCGTCGGATCGCCGGAGTCAGCAGCAGCCCGTTGTCGCGGAGCCGGTTGCCCAGCTCGTCCAGCGCCTGCTTGACGCGAGGATCGGTCACGAGCGCGCTGCTGCGGCTGATCCGGTTGTTCGCGATCGCGTCGTGGATCGCCACGTCGACCGGAGTAGAGCCGGCCGGCAGGCTGCCGGTCGCGGTCAGTCGGCCCTTCCCGGAGGTGCCGATCGAGTTGTGCTGCCGGAGCGCGCTCACCGCGGCGGCCGCGGCTCGGCTCGGACCGCCGCTCAGGTACGCCACCTCGTACGGGTGGAGTGAGTTGGCCGGCTGGTCACCTCCGCCGCCCAGCACCCACCGGCGCAGCAGCCACACGTTGAACAGTGCTGCCACCGCCAGCGCGAAGTACAGCAGCAGGAAGTCCGAGCCGCCGATCCCCCAGGTGTCACCGCTCGCCGCAAGAACGTTCATCTCCGCTACCTCCTTCGTCATCACGATCCACCTCCACAGCCACCGCCACCGCCGCAGCTCGAGCCCCCACCACAGCTTGAGCCTCCGCCGCTGGAATCCCCACCCCATCCGGAGCCGCTGTCCGCGCTGCCCCAGGCCAGCCAGCCCGACACGCCGAGGGCGCTGCCGCTGCTCCCGGTGGCCGCGCCGCGGCTGCCCCAGGAGCCGAGCCGGTGGGCCTTGCGGCCCTTGCCGCCCTGCCGCCACGAAGCCAGCGCGAGCGCGAGGTCCGGATCGCCGGCCCACAGCGCCGCGTCGCCGAACAGCGCGACCGCCAGCGCCGCCTTCGCCGGTCCGTACGTCTCCCAGGATGGCTTGGAGTTCGGCGCGAGGTGCTGGTTGCGCTCCCGCATCGCCACGAGGTCGGCGGCGTGCGGCGGCGGCACGAGCCGGGCGAACACACCGCGCCGGTGCTCCGGCGTGGACAGGCCGATGTCGGCGAGGCCGGCCGCCAGTTCCGTCAGCGCCGCCCGGACCGCGGTGTCCTCGGCGGGCCAGTCGGCGTCGACCTGCCGCTGCCAGCCCACCGCCTGGTGCAGCGCCGCTTGCAGCTCGGTCGCGCCGGCCGGCAGTTCGGCCGCTGCGCTCCAGCGCGTGCTGGCGATCCCGATCGCGCCGCCCACCCGCAGCGCGGTGCACGCGGCGAAGATCGCGATCCCGCGGCCCGCCGGTGAGGTAGCCGATCTCCTCAGGCTTCAGGTTCTCGATGATCCGCATGACAGAACCTCCCGTGCCCGGTTGTCCAGAGCCCCCGTATGGCTCTCCGAGTAGGCCCAATTGTGAGGACGAGCGGGCCCCGTGACGGCCGCAAAGATCACGGAACGGTAACGGCGCTAAACGATTACTCAGGTAAAGCTCAAGCGGCCGGTCGGGGCTGGATCCAGCGCAACTCAGGTGGCGCCGGAGAGCCGGAGGAGCCCGCGCCAGGCCGATCCGGGTCGCCGCGACGATCAGCTGGTCGTCGGCGACCACCCGGACGTCGCCGGCCGGCTCCCACGTGGTCCGCCCGCCCTGGATGTGCGCCAGCACCCGCACCTCGCCAGGCTCGTCCACGTCGTCCAGCCGCTGGCCGGCGATCACGCTGCCCGCGCAGATCAGCACGTCGGCCACGAGCAGCACACGCCGGCCGGACGGCACCGCCGCGATCACCTCGCGGCCCATCATCGCGGCGGCGAACACCGGCGCGGCCGCGAACGAGACGCTCCGGGACGTGGTCAGGTCGAGCCGCTTGCCGACCCGCTCGGCCAGATCGGATTCGAACAGCCGCAGGACCACCCGAAGGTCGTCGCGGAGGGCTCGGCTGGCCAGCCCGGCCTCCAGGTTCGCCACGTCGTCGTCGGTGACCGCGACCAGGCAGCGCGCGGTCTCGACTCCGGCCGCGAGCAGGGTGGCCTCCTCGCTGGCGTCGCCGTGGACCATCGGGAAACCGAGCCGGCGCATGGTGGCGAGGGTGGCCGGATCCGGGTCGCGCTCGATCCCGACCACGTCGATGTCGGCGGCCCGCAGCTGCTCGGCGACCCGCTGGCCGACCGTGCCGAGGCCGCAGACGACGATGTGGTTGGCCGGCTGCCCGATCGGCACGTTCATGCTGTCGGCCAGCCGGGCGCCGATCAGGTCGTCGACCACGACCGCCGTGAGCACGGCGATGGTGAGCACGCCCAGCAGCATCAGGAACGCGCCGAACGCCTTCATCGCCGCGGACGCGCCCAGCTCGGCGAGGTCGCCGTTGCCGGTCGAGGTGAACGTGGTGACCGTGAAGTAGAACGCGTCGATCCAGCCGAGCTTCGGCACCCCGGCGTGGAAGACCACGGTGGCCACCGCGACCAGCCCGGCCAGGATCACGGTGAGCAGCTGGAGCCGCTGGCTGATCAGCGTCCGGGCGATCGACAGCAGCATCGCCGTCCGGCCGGTGCCGCGGCGGCGGCGCCGGGTGGACGGTGGTGGCTCGATCGCGGTGCCCACCGGCGCCGACTCGGCGATGCGTCGTCGGCGACGGGGTTCCGCGGCCGGCCGAGGACCAGCGTGGCGCCGGCCGGGTCGGCGGGCAGCAGCGACTGGCTACCGTTCGTCCCCGGTGCGGACAGCACGGTCAGCACCTCGCCGACCGCGTTCGGCGGCCCGGCGACGAGCTGGCGGTCGCCGACCCGGATCAGCCGGCCGGTCGAGTCGCCGAGCGCCGCGTCGACGAAGAACGGCGCCGCGATCGTCGAGGCGGAGAGCACCGTGCAGTCGTCGAACAGGTCGTCGATGCGGTTGCCCAGCCGCAGGTTGAACATCCGCACCACGAGCCGGATCCGCGGGTTGAGCTCCTGGGCGGCCAGCGCGACGTGGATGTTGCCCACGTCGTCGTCGGCGGCCAGCGCGAGCGCCCGCGCGGACTGCACCCCGGCCGCGCGCAACGTGCCGACCTCCGACGCCGGTCCCTGCACGACCCGCGCGCCGAGTTTCGCCATCCGGCGCGGCATCGGATCGTCGGCGTCGTCGACGACCACCGTGACCGGTTCCTCCATCGTCAGGAGCTCCTCGACGAGCCGCAG
Source organism: uncultured Actinomycetota bacterium (assembly GCA_963746095.1). Classification (GTDB taxonomy): domain Bacteria; phylum Actinomycetota; class Actinomycetes; order Mycobacteriales; family Cryptosporangiaceae; genus CAVVAL01. The sequence continues at coordinate 102,545 of CAVVAL010000004.1, forward strand.
GGCGATCGAGTCCGAGCCGCAGACGATCAGGGGCCGATCCTGACGGGGCCGGGGGAGACGCAGACGCATGCCCGGAATGCTACGGAGCTGGTGTCCGCGTCCTGTCCTGATACAGAAGTTCACCAGCTGGAAACATGCCGTCACAACTGTGAAACCACGATGAACGGTCGTTGAAACAGGCCGCCTCCACGCTGCTCGCAACAAAGGAACAGTGGAGGGAGGGACATGACGATCGACTCCGGCGACACTGCCTGGATGCTCGCTTCCAGTGCGCTCGTGCTGCTCATGACGCCCGGCTTGGCGTTCTTCTATGGCGGCATGGTGCGAATCAAGAGCGTCTTGAACATGCTCATGATGAGCTTCGGCGCCCTGGGACTGGTCACCGTGCTGTGGGTGCTCTACGGCTACAGCGCCACGTTCGGCGCGGACTCGGCATCCGGACTGATCGGCAACTTCGATCACCTCGGGCTGCAAGACACGTTGACGGTGCCGTTCGGCACCATCCCCACGACCGTGTTCATCGCGTTCCAGCTCATGTTCGCGATCATCACGCCCGCGCTGATCTCGGGTGCGATCGCCGACCGCGCCAAGTTCGGCGGCTGGATGCTCTTCGTCGGTCTCTGGGTGACGGTCGTCTACTTCCCGGTCGCGCACTGGGTGTTCGCCTTCGGCACGGCCGAGCCCGGTGACGGTGGCTGGATCGCGGACCGGCTCGGCGCGATCGACTTCGCCGGTGGTACCGCGGTGCACATCAACGCCGGTGCCGCCGCCCTCGCCGTGGTGCTCGTTCTGGGCAAGCGGATCGGCTGGCCGCGCGAGCAGTTCAAGCCCCACAACCTGCCGCTGGTCATGATCGGTGCCGGGCTGCTGTGGTTCGGCTGGTTCGGCTTCAACGCCGGCTCCGCCGTCGCCGCCAACGCCCTCGCCGGCGTGGCCTTCCTGAACACCGTGGTGGCCCCCGCCGCCGCGATGCTCGCCTGGCTGCTGGTGGAGAAGATCCGCGACGGGCACGCCACCACGCCTCGGTGCCGCGTCCGGTGTCGTCGCCGGCCTGGTCGCCATCACGCCGGCCGCCGGCTCGGTCAACCCGGCCGGATCGGTCGCCGTCGGCGCCGCCGCCGGTGCGCTCTGCGCGCTCGCGGTGGGCCTGAAGTACCGGTTCGGCTTCGACGACTCGCTCGACGTGGTCGGCGTGCACCTGGTCGGCGGCATCGTCGGCTCGCTGCTCATCGGCCTGTTCGCCAAGCCGTCGGTCACCGGCATCATGACCCCGGAGGCGGGGGACGGCGCGGCCGGGCTCTTCTTCGGTGGCGGGTTCGAACTGCTGGGTAAGCAGGCCATCGCGGTCGCCGCGGTCACGGCCTACTCCTTCGTTCTCTCCTACATCCTGGCTCAGGTGGTCGACAAGACCATCGGGCTCCGGATCACGGAGGAGGATGAGGTGTCTGGCGTGGACACCACGACGCACGCCGAGTCCGGGTACGACTTCAGTGGGGTCGGCGGCGGCGCGTCGGGCAATGCCCCGGCTCGCAGCAGCGTCTTCGCCGGGGTCGGCGCGGGCGCGGCCGATGAGGAGGGAAAGCCGTGAAGCTGGTCACCGCAGTGGTGAAGCCGTTCAAGTTGGAAGAGGTCAAGACCGCCCTCTCGACGCTCGGGCTGGCTGGCCTGACGGTCAGCGAGGTTCAGGGTTACGGCCGGCAGAAGGGCCACACCGAGGTCTACCGCGGGGCCGAGTACACCGTCGACTTCGTGCCGAAGGTGAAGATCGAGGTCCTCGTCGACGGCGTCGACGTGGAGCGGGTCGTCGAGGCCCTGATCGAGGCTGCGCGCACCGGCAAGATCGGTGACGGGAAGGTGTGGGTCACCCCGGTTGACGAGGTGGTCCGGGTCCGTACCGGCGAGCGCGGACTCGATGCGGTCTAGCGCACAACTGAGCGACGCCCACGACCGGTGGCTGGCAGAGCTGCTGCCGCCGGTCGCGGGCGTCGCGCTCGTTGCGGTCGGAAGCCTCGGCCGCCGCGAGGTGGTGACCCACTCCGATCTGGACCTGGTGCTGCTGCACACCGGCCAGCCCCGGGTCCGGGAGATCGCCGAGGCGGTCTGGTACCCGGTCTGGGACTCCGGGGTCGGGCTCGACCACGCGGTCCGCACCGTGGACGAGGCGGTCGCGGTGGCGCGCAAGGACGTCAAGGCGGCGCTCGGCCTGCTGGACGCCCGGTGCGTGGCCGGTGATCGGTCGCTGGCCGACTCGCTGGGCCAGGCGATCCGGGATACCTGGCGTAGCAACCCGGCGCGCTGGCTCGGCGAACTCCAGGAGCTGACCGAGGCACGCTGGGCCGCCAACGGTGAGCTGGCGTTCCTCCTGGAGCCGGATCTGAAGGAGGCGCGCGGCGGGCTGCGGGACGCGGTCACGTTGCGCGCGATCGGCTATGCCCAGATCGTCGACCCGCCGCGAGGCGCGGTCCGGGAGGCCTACTGGTGGCTCCTGGACGTCCGCGACGCCCTGCACCGATCAGCCGCGCGGGGGCTGGATCGGCTGTTGCTGGCGGAGCAGGACGCGGTCGCCGAGAAGCTCGGCTGCAAGGACGCCGACGAACTGCTCCGGCGGGTCTCCGACGCGGCGCGGACCATCGCGCACGCCTCGGACACCGGCTGGCGGCAGGTCGACCGGTGGCTCGCCGGCCGGCGCAGGCTCCGGCGGCGCCGCCCGGTCCTGACCCGCAAGCCGCTGGCGGACGGGGTCGTCGAGCAGGACAGCGAGGTCGTCCTCGCCCGCGACACCGATCCGGCGACCGATCCGGCGCTGGCCCTGCGGGTGGCGGCCGCGGCGGCGGTGGCGAAACTGCCGATCAGCCGCGCCACGTTGGACCGGCTGGCGACCCACTCGCCCGCGATGCCCGAGGTCTGGCCGGCGGGCGCGCTGCGTTCGCTGGTCACCCTGCTCGGTGCGGGCAAGGACGCGATCGAGGTCTGGGAGGCGTGCGACCGGCACGGGCTGGTCGAGCGCTGGCTGCCCGAGTGGGGCCGGGTGCGATCGCTGCCGCAGCGCAACGCCGTGCACCGGTACACCGTCGACCGGCACCTGGTGGAGGCGGCGGCGGCGGCCTCCACGCACACCCGCCGGGTGGGCCGGCCCGACCTGCTGCTGCTGGGCGCGCTGCTGCACGACATCGGCAAGGGCCTGCAGGGCGACCACTCCGAGGTGGGCGCGCGGATCGCCGACAAGGTGGCCCGCCGGTGGGGGCTGAGCGACCCCGACCGCGAGATCATCGTCCGGCTGGTCCGGCAGCACCTGCTGCTGCCCGACACGGCCACCCAACGGGATCTGGACGACCCGGCGACCCTGCAGACGGTGGCCACCGCGGTCGGCGGCGACCCGGAGGTGCTGGACCTGCTGCACGCGCTGACCGAGGCCGATGCCGCGGCCACCGGACCGGCGGCGTGGAGCAACTGGAAGGCCCGCCTCGTCGCGGACCTGGTGCGCCGGGTGCACACGCTGATCGGCGAGGGGACGCCGCCGGCGGTCCGACCGCTCGCGGCGGATCTGGCCACGGACATCGCCGCGCTCGACGGCGGCGAGTGCCTGGTGCGGATCAACGGCGACGAGGTGACCGTGGTCGCCGCGTCCAGCGCGGACCTGCTCAGCGCGACGGCCGGCGTGCTCTCCCTGCACCGGCTCGACGTGTACGCGGCGGACGCGGCTGATCTGGACGGTGGTGGTGCCGCGGTGGTGCTGCGCGCCGCGCCGCGGTTCGGGTCGCCGCCGGACCCGACACTGCTCACGGCCGATCTGCGCCGGGCGGTCCGGGGCGGGCTGCGGGTGGGCGAGGAACTGGCCCGCCGGGAGGACGCCGATCCGCGTGCCGAACGGTCGCTCGCCGCGCGTGGTCTGGCTGCACGACATCGCCACCGACGCCACGGTGCTCGAACTGCGGGCGGCGGACCGGCGTGGCCTGCTCTACCGGGTCTCGGCGGCGCTGGAGTCGGTGAAGGCGTCGGTCCGGGCGGCCCGGGTGAGCACCTTCGGCTCCGACGTGGTGGACGCGTTCTACCTGGTCGGCGAGGTCGCGGATCCGGTTCGCCGGGCCGAGGTGGAGCGCGCCGTCCTCATCGCGGCGGCCGGCAAGGCCTGACGCCGGGCCTTTGCGCGCCCGCAACCCAGCGCCTTTGGGCGACATTTTCTCGGCTATAACCGAGAAAATGTCGCCCAAAGCGGTGGGGGCGCAGCCGCGGCGGGCTAGAAGTCCTCGTCGAAGTTGACCGAGCCGCTGACCGCGACCTGGTAGGCCGAGACCCGCCGCTCGAAGAAGTTCGACAGCTCCTGCACGTCCTGGAGCTCCAGGAACGTGAACGGGTTCTTCGAGCCGTACAGCTCGCCCATGCCGAGCTGCTCCAGCCGCCGGTCGGCCACGTACTCCAGGTACGCGCGCATGTCCTCGATCGACATGCCGGGCACGCCCTGCCCGAGCAGGTCCTCGGCGAACGCCGCCTCCGCGTCCACGGCCTCGGCGAGCATCGTGCGCACCTGCGCGGTGAGCTCGTCGTCGAACAGTTCCGGCTCCTCCCGGCGGACCGTCTCCACGACGTCGAACGCGAACGCCATGTGCATGGACTCGTCGCGGAACACCCAGTTGGTGCCCGAGGCCAGACCGTGCAGCAGCCCGCGCGAGCGCAGGAAGTAGACGTAGGCGAAGGCGCCGTAGAAGAACAGGCCCTCGATGCAGGCGGCGAAGCAGATCAGGTTGAGCAGGAACGACCCGGCGGTCCGCGCGGGTGTCGAGCTGCTTGAGGTGGTTGATCGAGTCGATCCACCTGAAGCAGAACTCGGCCTTGTGCCGGATCGACGGGATGTTCTCGACCGCGTCGAAGGCCTGGGCCCGCTCGTTCTCGTCGGGCAGGTAGGTGTCCAGCAGGGTCAGGTAGAACTGGACGTGGACGGCCTCCTCGAACAGCTGCCGCGACAGGTACAGCCGGGCCTCGGGCGCGTTGATGTGCTGGTAGAGGTTGAGCACCAGGTTGTTCGCGACGATCGTGTCGCCGGTGGCGAAGAAGGCCACCAGCCGGTTGATCAGGTGCTGCTCGGCCGGACCCGAGCTTGGACAGGTCGGCGAGGTCGGAGTGCAGGTCGACCTCCTCGACGGTCCAGGTGTTCTTGATCGCGTCCCGGTACCGGTCGTAGAACTGCGGGTAGCGCATCGGCCGCAGGGTCAGATCCATGCCCGGGTCGAGCAGGTTCTGATTGATGCTTTCGCTCGCTCACTGGCAGGCCTCGCAGCTCTCGGGGTTCTCGAGCGAGCAGGCGACGGCCTCGTCGGCGGCGACCGCGGTGGGCGCCTGCTGGGTGACGGTGGCCTGCTGGATCCGGGTGGCCGGGCGGGACCGCAGGTAGTACGTGGTCTTCAGCCCGGTCTTCCAGGCGTGCAGGTACATCGACGAGAGCTTCCCGATGGTCGGGCTGGCCAGGAACAGGTTCAGCGACTGGCTCTGGTCGAGGTACGGCGCGCGGGCGGCGGCCAGGCCGATCAGCGCCTTCTGCGGCAGCTCCCACGCGGTCCGGAACAGGGTCCGCACCTCGGCCGGGATCGCCGCGATGCCCTGCACCGAGCCGTCGGCACGCTTGATCTCGCCGCGGATCTCCTCGGTCCAGAGGCCGCGCTGCTTCAGCTCCCGCACCAGCGCCGCGTTGATCTGCAGGAACTCGCCGGAGAGCGTCTCGCGCTTGAACAGGTTGGAGACCTGCGGCTCGATGCACTCGTAGCAGCCGGCGATCGAGGCGATGGTCGCGGTCGGCGCGATCGCGATCAGCAGCGAGTTGCGCAGGCCGTGCTTCGGCCACGTCCGCCCGCAGCGCGGCCCAGCGCTCGGTCTGGGTCGGCGTCACGTCCCACAGGTCCGGCTGGAGCTGGCCGCGGGCCGCGCGGGTCGCCGGGTACGCCGGGTGCGGCCCGTTCTCGGCGGCCAGCGCGCAGGACGCCTCCAGCGCGGTGAGGTAGATGTCCTCGGCGATCCGGGTGGACAGCTCCCTGGCCGGGTCGGAGTCGAACGGCAGCCCGCAGCGCGAAGAACACGTCCTGCAGGCCCATCACGCCGAGCCCGACCGGCCGCCACTTCGGGTTGCTCGCCGCGGCCGGCGCGCTCGGGTAGTAGTTGATGTCGATCACCCGGTCGAGGAACGGCACCGCGGTGCGGACCGTGGCGCGCAGCTTCTCCCAGTCCATCGTGCCGGCGGCCAGGTCCAGGTGGGCGGCCAGGTTGATCGAGCCCAGGTTGCAGACCGCGGTCTCGGCGTCGCTGGTCACCTCGAGGATCTCGGTGCACAGGTTGGACAGGTGGATCACGTTGCCGCGCTCGGCGGTCTGGTTGCTGGTGCGGTTGGCGGCGTCCTTGAACGTCATCCAGCCGTTGCCGGTCTGCGCGAGCGTGCGCATCATCTTGCTGTACAGCTCGCGGGCCGGGAACCTGGCGCACGTACCGGCCGGCCTCCTCGGCGCGCGGTGTAGGCCAGGTCGAACTCCTCGCCCCACAGGTCGGGCAGCTCGGGCACCTCGTCCGGGTCGATCAGCGACCAGATCGCGTCGGCCTCGACCCGGCGCATGAACTCGTCCGGGATCCAGTTCGCCAGGTTGAGGTTGTGGGTGCGGCGGGCGTCCTCGCCGGTGTTCTCCTTGAGCTCCAGGAACTCCTCGATGTCCGGGTGCCACGGCTCCAGGTAGACGCAGGCCGCGCCCTTGCGCCGGCCGCCCTGGTTGACCGCCGCCACCGAGGCGTCCAGCGTGCGCAGCCACGGCACGATGCCGTTCGAGTGCCCGTTGGTGCCCCGGATCAGCGCGCCCCGCGAGCGCACCCGGGACCACGCGATGCCGATCCCGCCGGCGAACTTCGACAGGTTCGCGACCTGCGCGTAGCGCTCGTAGATCGAGTTGAGCTCGTCCTTGGGGGAGTCCACCAGGTAGCAGGAGGACATCTGGGTGTGCCGGGTGCCGGAGTTGAACAGGGTCGGCGAGCTGGGCAGGTACGCCAGCGACGCCATCAGCCGGTAGAAGCCGATCGCCTCGGCCGGGGTGCGGGACAGCCCGCAGGCGACCCGGAGCAGCCAGTACTGCGGGGTCTCGGTGACCAGCCGGGTGGTGGGGTGCCGCAGCAGGTACCGGTCGTAGACCGTGCGGAGCCCGAAGTACTCGAACCGGCGGTCGTTCTCGGGCCGGATCGCGTCGTCGAGCTTGCGCGCGTTGGCCGCCACGAACTCGGCGGTCACGTCGCCGATCAGGCCCTCGCGGTGGCCCAGCGCGACGCTCTGGCTGAACGAGGCGATGCTCTGGCCGCGGACCTCCTTGTCCAGGTACGCGGCGAGCAGGCGGGCGGCGAGCCGGGAGTACTCGGGCTCCTCGGCGACCAGCTCGGCGGCGGTCTGGATCGACAGCCGGTCCAGTTCGGCCGTGGTGGCGCCGTCGTAGAGGCCGCTGATGGTCTTGGTCGCGACCCGGAGCGGGTCGACGGAGTCCAGGTCGTCGGTGTACCGGTCGACGGCCCGGACGATCTTGTTCACGTCCACCGGCACCAGCGTCACCGTTGCGCTTGCGCACGGTCATCTGTGCGCGCCGGGCCGGCGCCGCGGCGAGCTGGTCGGGAACGGGCTGTTCGACACCCACGGGGGTGAGGGTCACGGTTCTCTCCTCGCGAACTCGTCTCAGGTCGGCCCACGACCTGGACGGCGGCAAGGAGGCATGGTGCTGGTCACGACCCATGGCCGCCAGCACGGCGATGTCCCCTGGCCCTCCCACGAGGCCGCGGACCACCGCGCGCGGAAGCACGCGGTGCGCTGGCAGGTCTTCGGACTCGCGGGCCAGGGCGCCACCAGGGCGTCCGCCTACTGACCGTCGCTTCCCAGACCGGCCGGTCCAGTGCTTGATGACGGCGTTCGTTCCCACTCACCGCTGCGGGGCAGTCCCGGACTTCCACCGGGTTCCCTCTTGCGACGCCCGTCCTGGAGAGACGGGCGAACCAGCTGCGAGAAGCACCATATCTGGTGCCGCTGCCCAAACATGAAACAACATGTAGTCAGCGGCGTGTCGGGTCGCTGCCGTCGACCGCCCGCGACTCCAACTCCGTGTCAAGTGTGCAATAGTTCTGTCGTGGCACCCCATTCCGAGGCTTCGCCCACTGAGCACCGACGAGTTCGTGGACGCGCTGGCCTCGTTGAGCCGCGTGTTGATGGGAGCGACGGCCAGATCGCTGAGCCAGCTCGACGTCGAGGTCACGCTGCCGCAGTTCCGGACGTTGGTCGTGCTCGCCTCGCGTGGCCCGCAGCGCACGATCGACCTCGCGCTGGAGCTGGGCGTGCAGTCCTCGACCGTCACCCGGACCTGTGACCGGCTGGCGCGCCGCGGTCTGCTGCGCAGGGGTCAGCGTGCCGGCGGTGACCGGCGCGTGGTCTGGATCGTGCTGACCGAAGCCGGCAAGGAGCTGGTCGGCGAGGCGATGCGGCAACGCCGGACCGAGCTGTCCCAGCTCGTGGCCCGGCTTCCGCTGCTCGATCCGACCGCGATCGGTGGCGTGCTCGACGCGCTGGTGCGGGCCGCCGGGGAGGATCCCGATCCGCGCTGGTGGGAGCGGTGGTCCCGGTCCACCGAGTTCGACCCGAGCTAGCGACAGCAGACCGACGGCCGGGAGAGCGACTGAGGCAGGTCGCAACTCCCGGCCGCTGGCCACCCCTCCGGACCGCTAGCTCGTGACGATGGTCTTCTCGACGCTCTCGAAGGTCTCGGACTTCACCAGGCCGGTGTCCTCGAGAACCTCCATGTGGTCGGAGACGGCCTTGTTCGCCTCGATCGCGAGGTCGCGGATCAGGCTGTTCTGGGTGGTGGCGCGGACCTGGGCGATCGTGATGAACACCTTGCCGTGGGAGTCGCGCAGCTGGTTGGCGAAGAAGACGTCGAACGCCGCGCCCTTGGAGTTCTGCAGGGTCCGGACCCAGGCCTGCTGGTCGGCGGTCGGCTCGTTCGGGATCGGCACGTGCAGGGCGACGGACAGCTCGCGGACGATCTGATCGAGTCTGGAGTGGCCCTCCATCAGGTGCTGCCCGGCGCGCTTCACGGCTTCGCTGGAGGCGTTGTCCTGCGCCAGGCGACCGGCGGGCAGCTCCCACAGGTCCGCCTGGCGCACCTTCACCAGCAGCTGCTTGTCGAGTTCGCTGAGTGGTCCGGAGGACGCGGCCTGTTTCGGACTGACTGTGCCGTCGGTGGTGAACGCCGTCTTGCCGGGGACGTCGTGGCCGGTGTGCGGGGCGGTGGGCCCGGCGGCATCCGCGGCCTGGTCGGCGAAGCCCAGCTCGGCGCGGAACGCCCAGCCCAGCACGAGGGCGGCGACCACCCCGGCGGCGGCCATCACCCGGATCGGCACCGCCGTCCGTGGTCAGCGGCTCGCCTTGACGTGGCTGTCGTGGTGCGGGTGTGGTCGCTCATGCCGCCTCCTCGTTCGGTGCTGTCCCTCTGTCGTACGCGGCGGATCGGAGATTCGTTCATCCATGCACGCTTTTTTGGGACAGCCTTCCCGGAACTTGGCTCAGCGGCGGCTGTGGTCGATTCGCCGGCGCCGGAGCAGGTCGTCGGCCGGGAACGCGGTCGCCAGGCGGGCCAGGGTCAGCGCGCCGAGCAGGAGGCCGAAGTCGCGCAACGCCACGTCGTAGAAGTCGCCGAGGATCAGCAGGTTCACGATGATTCCGCCGAGCCAGGCCGCGACGAGGTACCCGCCGAAACGCGGCAGGACGGCCACGGCCAGGCCGGCGACGATCTCGATCACCCCCACCGCGAGCATCGCCTGGTGTGCCGTCCCGGGCACCAGGTCGTTGATGGCTGGCGCGAGGTAGCCGTCCCAGTCGGTGAGGACGCTGGCGAACTTGTCCAGCCCGAACAGGATCGGCGCGACCGTGAAGCCGATCCGGAGCAGCCAGAACGACTGGTAGACGGGGTCGGACCGGAGTCGGTCGGCGGTGCTGGCGGTGCTTGCGGCTGTGCTTGTCATGGGTCACTCCTTCTAAGAGACACTGATCTAGACGTTAGAACGCCGAGCACTCTTTCGTCAACGAGTCTGTCCGTTAGAGTGGGTGCCAGGTCCCGGGCGGAAGGAAGCGCGATGTCGGACGAGTTCGATGCACAGGTCGCGAGCGTCGCCGCCCTCGGCGAGCCGATCCGGCGAGGTCTCTACCAGTACGTGGTGGCCCAGGAAGGGCCGGTCGGGCGGGAACAGGCCGCGGCCGGCACCGGCGTCGCGCTGCACGTCGCCAAGTTCCACCTGGACAAGCTCGTCGCCGACGGCCTGCTCGAGGCCGACTACAGCCGCCCACCCGGCCGCGGCGGGCCCGGTGCCGGCCGCCCCGCGAAGCTGTATCGCCGCTCCTCCCGGCACATCGCGGTGAGCCTTCCCGAGCGCCGGTACGACCTCGCCGGCCGAGTCATGGCGGAGGCGATCACGGCCGCGACGCGGCAGGGCATCCCGGTGGCCGACGCACTCCGGGCGGCCGCGCGCACGGTCGGTCGCTCGCTGGGCGTACCGGGTGACCAGCCGGCCGAGGTGCTCGCCCGCCACGGATACGAGCCGCGCACGACCGGGGATGCGGTCGTCCTCGCGAACTGCCCGTTCCACGCCCTCGCGGAGCGCTACACCGAGCTGGTCTGCGGGATGAACCTCGACCTGATCAACGGGCTGCTCGACGCGCTCGGGCCGGGGGAGCGGCGGGCGCGGCTCGACCCCGCTCCCGGGCGTTGTTGCGTCACGATCGCCTGAGGTCCAACCCGCCCTCGCCACGTCCAACCTCGCCCCTTTGGGCGACATCTCTCGGTTATAGGCGAGAAGATGTCGCCCAAAGCGTGCACCCGGTCGAAGAGGGCGGCAGGGCCGTCAGGAGGAGCGGGCGTCGTAGGCGGCGACGGCGCGCTTGCCCGCGCGCATCCGCCAGGCCTGCTCCAGCAACGCCCGGATCTCGTCCCAGTCCGGCGTGACCTCGGACAGCTCGACGCCGACCCAGTGCTTGACGTACGCCGGGACGAAGTACCGGTCCGGATCGGCAGCCAGCAGGGTCTCCAGCTCGCCGGGCGGCGCCTTCACGGCCAGGGTGAGCCGTCCGTCGCCATGATGGTTGACCAGCAGCCAGGCGAGGCGCTGGCGTCGCAGCAGGAAGCTGGTGTGCCCGAACGAGTCCTCGACCACGACTCCGGGCAGCCTGGCGACCAGTTCGACCAGGCGCTCGCGCACCCGTTCGAGGTCCTCTTCGGTCCAGCCATCGGCCACGGTCCTGAGCGTAGGGCCTGAGGCCGCCAAGTGGGTTTGACGTACCCTCGTAGGACACCCCACCCGCGACGCTGTGAGGACTGACGCCGACCGTGTTCGACACCCTTTCCGACCGGCTCTCCACCGTCTTCAGCTCGCTCCGCTCCAAGGGGCGGCTCACCGACGCCGACATCGACGCGACCGCCCGCGAGATCCGGATCGCCCTGCTCGAGGCGGACGTCGCGTTGCCGGTGGTCAAGGCATTCATCGCGAACATGAAGGAGCGGGCCACCGGCGCCGAGGTACACAAGGCGCTCAACCCGGCCCAGCAGGTCATCAAGATCGTGCACGAGGAGCTCATCGCGATCCTCGGCGGCGAGACCCGGCGGCTGAGCTACGCCAAGACCGCGCCGACCGTGATCATGCTCGCCGGCCTGCAAGGCGCCGGTAAGACCACGCTCGCCGGCAAGCTGGCGTTCTGGCTCCGTAAGCAGGGCCACACTCCGCTGCTCGTGGCCGCCGACCTCCAACGCCCGAACGCGGTGCAGCAGCTGCAGGTCGTGGGCCAGCGCGCCGAGGTCGAGGTGTACGCGCCCGAGCCGGGCAGCGGCGTCGGCGACCCGGTGAAGGTCGCCAAGGACTCGATCGAGCACGCCCGCCGCCAGGTGCACGACATCGTCATCGTCGACACCGCCGGCCGCCTCGGCATCGACGCCGAGATGATGGGCCAGGCCGCGGCGATCCGGGACGCGGTCTCGCCGGACGAGATCCTGTTCGTGGTCGACGCGATGATCGGCCAGGACGCGGTCAACACCGCCGAGGCGTTCCGGGACGGCGTCGGCTTCAGCGGCGTGGTGCTCACCAAGCTCGACGGCGACGCCCGCGGTGGCGCCGCGCTGTCGGTGCGGCACGTCACCGGCCAGCCGATCCTGTTCGCCTCCACCGGTGAGAAGCTCGCCGACTTCGACGTCTTCCACCCCGACCGGATGGCCTCCCGGATCCTCGGGATGGGCGACATGCTCACGCTCATCGAGCAGGCGCAGGACGTCTTCGACGCCGAGCAGCAAGAGCGGATGACCGCCAAGGTCCTCAGCGGCAACGACTTCACGCTGGAGGACTTCCTCGAGCAGATGCTCGCCGTGCGCAAGATGGGCCCGATCGGCAACCTGCTCGGCATGCTCCCCGGCATGGGGCAGATGAAGGAACAGATCGCCGAGATCGACGACAGCCACCTCGACCGGGTCACCGCGATCATCCGTGGCATGACCCCGCTGGAGCGCACCGACCCGAAGATCATCAACGCCTCCCGCCGGCTCCGGATCGCCAACGGCTCGGGCGTGACCGTGACCGACGTGAACCAGCTCGTCGACCGGTTCTTCGAGGCCCGCAAGATGATGAAGCAGATGGGCGGCCAGATGGGCATGCCCGGTATGAAGCGCAGCGCGACCCGGTCGTCCAAGAACAAGCGCAAGGGCAAGAAGGGTGGCGGCGGCGGTGGCGGTGGCGCCCGGCCGCGCTCGCCGTTCGCGCTGCCGCCCGGCGGCGGTGCCGGTGGCCAGGCGGCCCAGCCACCGCAGGTTCCGGGCGGGCTGCCGTCCAGCTTCGCGATGCCGAAGATCGACTTCAGCAAGCTCCGCAAGCCGGAGAAGTAAGGGTTCGGTCCTAACGTCAACTGCGGTTGGATCGCGCCCTTGGAGGGCGTGATCCAACCGCAGCTTTGTTCTACGGGGTCGTCGACGGCGCGGTGACCGGGTCGGTCGGCGTCGGCGGGTCGGTGGCGGCCGGCGGCTCGGGGAGTTCTGCGGCGCGGGCGGCGGCGTGGTCGGCACTGGCGTGGGTCGGCGGGCTTTGCGTCTTGGGGGGCACCGCGGTCGTGGTGGCACCGCTGGGCTGGGTCGGATCGACGGCCGTGGCTGCCGGGCTCCCGGCGGTGGTCTCGGCCAGGCCGGCGACGACGATCGTCACCTGGTCGGACGTCGCACTGACCGTGGTCCAGTTCGCGTAGACGGCGGTGACGCGGTAGCGGTAGTTGCCGGCCGTGGACGGGTTGTCCGTGCACCTCATGGCGGTGATCGTCGCCGAGGGGCTGGTGCCGCAGGCCGCGCTCGTCGAGCCGGTCGACTTGATCCTGGTCACGTAGTAGCCGGTGGCGTGCGGCCGCCGGCCGAGAGTTTGCCCTTGGCCCAGTCGACGACGACGCCCGCGGGCTTGAGCGTGACGGTCACGGTCGCCGGGTGCGTTCAGGGTCGCGGTGCGGGCCTGGCCGGTGCCGGCGCCGTGCGTGCACCAGTGCGCGAGAGCGGTGCCCGTGCCGGCCGTGATGAGGGTCAGCAGGCCGATCGGGATCAGGTAGGCGCGGCGCCTCATCGGGTCACCTCGTCGCGGTCGCGGAGTAGTCGAAGCGGAACGTGGTGCCCTTGCAGGCGTCCTGGTTGGTGGCCAGATTCGGCATCTTCAGCAGCGGCCAGCGCGACGTCGGCACGCCGAGGGAGGTGAGCGACACGGTTCGCTTGGCCCGGACCCGCAGCGGCGTCGGGCCGGTGTACTGCCGGGCGGTGAGGTTCGTGCGGCCGTTACAGGCCGGGTTGGGTCGACCGTCGCGCGTGGTGGCGCGGTGCGGGGTCACGATGATCCGGGTGACCTTCACGTCGTACGCGGAGGGGTTCTTGAGGCGGACGTCGAGCGGGGCGCTGCCGCCCGGATAGAGCCGCTGGGTGGCGCTACCGCTGAGTTCCAGCGCGCGCGGCCGCTGCCCCGAGGAGGTGGACGCGGCCGCGCGCGGTAGGCAGCCCGCCAGGCTGAGCAGGAGCAAACCGACGACCAGCATCGTGACGGGTCTGCTCGCGGACGTGATCAGGCTCGGGTTCATCGCTGTGCTCTCTGCCGGGCGGGCGGTTCTGGAGGGTCGATCAGTGCTGCCGGTGCCGGTGGAGGGTGCAGCGCCCTCCACCGGCGGCGCGGTCAGTTGACCGAGTAGTGGATGTTCACGACCACGTTCTTGCAGGCGTCCTGGTTGTCGTCGGCCTGTTGATCATCTTGATCGAGCCGTCGATCCACTGCCCACGTTGGGCCCGGGTCGATGGCCGTGTTGACCGGGAGTGGGGCTGGACGACTCGAAGTTCGACGCGTCGCAGCCGCCGTTGTTCGTGCCGATGACCGCGGCGGGACCGTGTTGACATGGATGGCCCGGCGTTCGGATTGTCGAAGTGGCCGGCGAGCGGGGACCGCCGGACGCCCGGGGTACAGGCCCGCGACGGCGCCGTCTGCACGACCCCGATGGCGGCACGCTGCCCGTGCTCGCGATGCCGTCGCCGCCGCCCGGCGTGGTCCAGAAGGCGAACGCGGTGCCGCCGATGGCGAGAGCGGCGACGGCGCCGACCGCGATGAAGGCTGCCCGCTTGTTGATGCGCATGGCGAAAGATCCTTTTCATGAGGGAAGCGGAGCTGTGGGGGAGGAACGTCCCGGGAAAGATGTTGCTGTGTGTGGTCGGATGAGTCGATCGGGTAGTCAGGCGGGGTCCGGGCACCATTTCGCGGGCTCGGCTGCCTGTTACGGCGCGGCAACGGAACGTGACGGCAGGGACGAAGCGACCGGATGGCGGCTTGCTCTGACGTAACGGTCAGGCAAGACTCGATCGTCGTGACGGGTCCACTACATCTGCGGGGCGTCTTCCTGCCCGACGAGGCCGAGCGCGATCTCTGGATCGTCGCTGGTCGGCTCACGTTCGAGCCCCAGGCCGGCTCGGAGACGATCGCGGACCGGGGCTTCGTCCTCCCGGGCCTGGTGGACGCGCACTGCCACCCCGGCATCGACCCGAGCGGCGCCGTGCAGACCGTCGCCGCGGCCAAGGCACTCGCGCTGATCGACCGGGACGCCGGCGTACTCACCATCCGCGACGCCGGCTCGCCGCTGGACTACCGCGAGCTGGAGGACGACCCGGAGATGCCCCGGCTCATCCGCGCCGGCCGGCATCTCGCGCCGCCCAAGCGGTACCTGCCCGGCATCGGGATCGAGTGCGGCAGTGCCGAACTCGCCGAGCGCGCCGCCGAACAGGCACGGGCGGGCGGCGGCTGGATCAAGCTGGTCGGCGACTGGATCGACCGCACCGCCGGCGACCTGACCCCCACCTACGACGACGCCACGTTCGCCGCCGCGGTGGCCGCCGCCCACGCGGCCGGCGCCAGGGTCGCGGTGCACACGTTCAGCGAGGCCGCGCTGCCCGGACTCATCGCCGCCGGCGTGGACTCGGTCGAGCACGGCACCGGGCTCAGCCTCGACCTGGTCGACGAGCTCGCCCGGCGCGGCACCGCCCTCGTCCCCACCATGACGAACATCGAGAACTTCGCCGGCATCGCGGCCAGGGCCGAGGCCAAGTACCCGCACTACGCCGACCACATGCGCCGGCTGCAGACCCGCTTCCCCGACGTCGTGCGCGCCGCGTACGAGGCCGGCGTGCCGATCTACGTGGGCACCGACGCGGGCGGCGGCGTGGGGCACGGGCTCGCGGCCGAGGAGATGCTGCGGCTGCACGAGGCCGGCATGTCGCCGATCGACGTGCTCGCCGCCGGCTCGTGGGGCGCCAGGGACTGGCTCGGACTGCCCGGCCTCACCGAGGGCGCGCTCGCCGACCTGGTGGTCTACGACGCCGACCCGCGCGCCGACCTGCGGGTCCTGCGCACCCCCAGCCGGATCGTCCTGCGCGGCGCCGTCATCGCCTGAGGTCAAGCTTCCTGCGTGTTCAATTCCGCCCGTGGCGGGCAATTGAACCGCAGGAGGTGGCCTGTGGAAACCGGGTCGGCCGGGGTCGCGGTCATTCAATAAGATCTGCGTCCATGGCCAAGACTCCCGTCCTCACGCCGCAGGCAGAGGACTTCCCCCGCTGGTATCAGGACGTCATCTCCAAGGCGGAGCTCGCCGACAACGGGCCGGTCCGCGGCACGATGGTGATCCGGCCGACGGGGTACGCGCTCTGGGAGCGGATGCAGCGCGAGGTCGACGACCGGATCAAGGCCGCGGGCGCGCAGAACGCCTACTTCCCGCTGTTCATCCCCGAGTCCTACCTCAAGCGCGAGGCCCAGCACGTCGAGGGCTTCAGCCCCGAGCTGGCCGTCGTCACCCATGCGCGGCGGCAAGCAGCTCGAGGAGCCGGTCGTGGTCCGGCCGACCTCGGAGACGATCGTCAACGCGTCGTTCTCCAAGTGGGTCCAGTCCTACCGTGACCTGCCGATGCTGATGAACGCGTGGGCCAACGTGGTGCGCTGGGAGATGCGCCCCCGGGTGTTCCTGCGCACGACCGAGTTCCTCTGGCAGGAGGGCCACACCTGCCACGCCAGCTACGAGGACGCCCGGGACTACGCCCGGCGGATCCTGCACGAGGTGTACGAGGACTTCATGGTGAACGTCCTCGCGCTGCCCGTGCTGGTCGGCCGCAAGACCGCGAAGGAGCGGTTCGCCGGCGCCATCAACACCCTCACCTGCGAGGGCATGATGGGCGACGGCAAGGCGCTGCAGATGGGCACCAGCCACGAGCTGGGCCAGAACTTCGCCAAGGCGTTCGACGTGCAGTTCACCTCCGCCGAGGGCGGGCGCGAATACGCCTGGCAGACGTCCTGGGGCGTCTCCACCCGGATGGTCGGCGGCCTGATCATGGGCCACGGTGACGACAACGGCCTGCGGATCCCGCCCCGGCTGGCGCCGATCCAGGCGCTGGTGCTGGTGGTCAAGGACGGTGAGGGGGTGCGCGAGGCGGCCCAGAAGCTCACCGACGAGCTGCGCGGCGCCGGCGTGCGGGTCGCGCTCGACGACCGCACCGACACCCCGTTCGGCCGGCGCGCGGTCGACGCCGAGCTCAAGGGCGTGCCGATCCGGATCGAGGTCGGCCCGCGCGACCTGGTCGAGGGGAACGTCACGGTGGCCCGCCGGATCCCCGGCACCAAGGCCTCGACGCCGCTGGCCGGCGTGCTCGACGCGGTCACGACCGCGCTCGGCGAGGACCAGCAGGCGCTCTACGCCGAGGCGCTGGCCCGCCGCGAGCAGCGCACCGCCGAGGTGAAGACCGTCGGCGAGGCGGCCGAGGCTGCCGCGACCGGCTGGGCCCGGGTGCCGTGGGCGGCGCTCGGTGAGGACGGCGAGGCCAAGCTCGGCGCAGGAGTCGGTCAGCGTCCGCTGCCTGCTCCGCCCCGACGGCTCGGTGCCGGAGGCGGCGGACGAGCCCGAGCTGGTGGCGATCGTGGGGCGTTCGTACTGAGCGCGGAGACCGTCCCGCACCGCTGGCGGCGTGGTGACCAGATCATGCTGCGGTACTTCCGCGGTGACCGGGTCCGGGAGGTGCGGCCGGTCACCGTGGTGACGGACGGTCCGGACGGGCTGGTGCTCTGGCTCGCGCCGCAGACCCCGATGATCCGGGCCAACCTCGCGGACGGGCGCCGGTTCGCCGAGGCGCCGCTGGGCGAGCGATTCGTCTCGCCGGTGACCCGCGGTCCCGGGGTCTGGGGCGGCACCGGGATCGTGATGGTGGTGCCGCCGTCGGCCGCGTACTCGGTGTGGCTGTTCTGGGACGCCGCCGGCGCGTTCCTCGGCTGGTACGGCAACCTCGAGGATCGGCACGTCCGGTGGGCCGGCGGCGTGGACACCGCCGACCAGCACCTGGACGTGTGGGTCACGCCGGACCGCCGGTGCGAGTGGCGGGACGAGGACGAGTTCTCGATCGCCACCGGCCTGCCGGACTACTGGTCCGAGCGGCACGTGCCGGGGATCCGGGCGATGGGCGAGGAGCTGATGGTGCGGGCGCGCGCCGGCGAACCGCCGTTCGACGGTTCCTGGACCGACTTCACGCCGGACCCGTCCTGGCCGCTGCCCGCCGTGCCCGACAACTGGGACGCCCCCCGCCACCGCTGACCGCCACCCGGGGGCGCCGGCAGGGGTGCCGCCCGGGGTGCCGGCCGCTTCGCGGCCGTGCCCCGAAACGGCCGGCCGTCCCGCGGCCGACCCGAAACGGCCGGCCGCTCCCGCGGCCGACCCCGAAACGGCCGGCCGCTCCGCGGCCGTGCCCCGAACCGGCCGGCCGCCCCGAAACGGACTTGCGGGACTAACGTGCCTACGACGGGCACGCGTAGCCACGTTAGTCCCGCAAGTCCGGTTTGTCCCCGCCGCCGTCCCCGCCGCTGCGCGGGGGGTGCGGTTCA
Source organism: uncultured Actinomycetota bacterium (assembly GCA_963746095.1). Lineage (GTDB taxonomy): Bacteria > Actinomycetota > Actinomycetes > Mycobacteriales > Cryptosporangiaceae > CAVVAL01. Next base: position 120,995 of record CAVVAL010000004.1, read on the forward strand.
TTTCCGCCCTGGGAGGGCGGAAATGAACCGCAAGCCGTGTCACGCACGGACCCGCACGGGTCTTGCGGTCCTTTGCGCCCTGGGAGGGCGCAAAAGGACCGCAGCCCGTTCGCCCCGCTACGACCGAACCGGACTTTCGGGGTTTCTGGGCATACGACGGGCGTGCGTAGCCCCGTTTTCCCCGAAAGTCCGGTTTGCGCCCAGGTCGGGCGGCGGCCCGTGGGTGGTTGCTGAGCGTGCGGTGGCCAGTTACCAAGTGGCGATTCGGCGCTGGCGGGTGCGTCTGGCAGAATGTTTCGCTGAACTGGCTGTCGTGTGGCCCCTCTCTCCCGCGGCATGTCGAGTCCACCGAAGAGCGGCCTCCACAATCCCCACGTGGCCGGGCGCTGTTCACCCACGCCAACACCAGGAGTAACCACACCCGTGGCCACCAAGATCAAGCTCATGCGGCTCGGCAAGAAGCGCGCGCCGTACTACCGCATCGTTGTCGCCGACGCCCGCACCAAGCGTGACGGCCGTTCCATCGAGACGATCGGCAAGTACCACCCCAAGGAGGACCCCTCGTACATCGAGGTCATCTCCGAGCGGGCGCAGTACTGGCTGGGTGTCGGCGCGCAGCCGACCGAGGCCGTCGAGGCCATCCTCAAGGTCACCGGCGACTGGCAGACCTTCAAGGGCCTGCCCGCCCCGGAGCCGATGAAGGTCAAGGAGCCGAAGGTCGACAAGCGGATCGCGTTCGAGGCCGCCTCGAAGGCGACGCTCGACGGCCCGGTCGCCGACGCCACCACCCCGAAGAAGAAGGCGCCGAAGAAGGCCGCCGAGCCGAAGGCCGACGAAGCCAAGGCCGAGAAGGCCGACGCGCCAGCGGAGTCCTGACGTGCTTGAAGCCGCCCTGGAGCACCTCGTCAAGGGCATCGTCGACAACCCCGACGATGTCCGGGTCGACCTGGTGAACGGCCGGCGTGGCCGCATCCTCGAGGTGCGCGTCCACCCGGACGACCTGGGAAAGGTGATCGGCCGCAACGGTCGCACCGCCAAGGCGCTGCGACAGGTCATGGCCGGTGTCGGCGGGCGCAGCGTGCGCGTCGACGTGGTCGACACCGACCAGAGCTGACGCGGCGAGCGCTGACCGGACGCCGGCGACGGCGGCCGGTCGGCGCTCCGAGAGAGGGACAACGCAGGTGCAGCTCGTCATCGGGCGGATCGGCCGTGCGCACGGCATTCGCGGAGACGTCTTCGTGGATGTCCGCACGGACGATCCGGACACCCGGTTCGCCGTCGGGTCGGTGCTGGTCACCGACCCGGCGGGCGCCGGTCCGCTCACCATCGACCGCGCGCGCTGGCACTCCGGCAAGTTCGTGGTCGGTTTCGCCGGCTACGCCGACCGCACGACGGCCGAGCAGCTCCGAGGCATCCGGCTGGTGATCGACTCCGCGGAGTTGGAGCCGCTGGACGACCCGGACGAGTTCCACGACCACGAGCTGGTCGGCCTCGCCGTGGTCACCACCGCCGGCGCCCCTGTGGGCACCATCAGCGAGGTCATCCACGGTCCTGGTGGTGAGCTGCTCGCGGTGCGCCGCGAGGGCGGTGGCGAGTCGCTGGTGCCGTTCTACCGGGACATCGTGCCGACCGTCGACGTCGCGGGCGGGAAGGTCGTCATCGATCCGCCCGAGGGGCTGCTCGAGCTGTGAGAATCGACGTCATCACGATCTTTCCGGCGTACCTCGCGCCGCTGAACGAGGCGCTGCTCGGCAAGGCCCAGCAACGCGGCCTGGTCGACGTGCGCATCCACGACCTGCGGCAGTGGACGAGCGACGTGCACCGCACCGTCGACGACACCCCGTACGGCGGCGGCCCCGGCATGGTGATGCGCCCCGAGCCGTGGGGCCTCGCGCTGGACGAGGTCGCCCCGGCCGGCGCCGCGGTTCCCCGCCTGGTCGTGCCGAGCCCGGCCGGCCGGCCGTTCACCCAGGCGCTGGCCGAGGAACTCGCCCAGCAGCCCTGGCTGGCGTTCGCCTGCGGGCGGTACGAGGGCATCGACTACCGGGTGGTCGAGCACGCCCGTGAGCGGATGACCGTCGACGAGGTCAGCCTCGGCGACTACGTGCTCGCCGGCGGCGAGGTCGCCGTGCTGGTCATGGCCGAGGCGATCAGCCGGCTGCTGCCCGGCGTGGTCGGCAACGTGCGCTCGGTGGAGGAGGACTCGTTCTCCGACGGGCTGCTCGAAGGCCCCGCGTACACCCGGCCGGAGGTGTGGCGGGACCGACCGGTGCCGCCGGTGCTGCTCTCCGGCAACCACGCGGCGATCGACCGCTGGCGGCGTGACGAAGCTCTCCGCCGGACCGTCGCCCGCCGCCCCGACCTGCTCGCCGCGCTGCCGCCGGGGTCGCTGGACCGGCGTGACCTGGCCGTCCTCGCCGAGGCCGGGTTTCACCTTCCCGTGGCCGATGTGGCACAGTAGATAAGTTGCCACGGGCATTGAGTACGCGCCCGGTCGCCGACACTTTCCACCCGACCAACACTCTGGCGCGTTGTCCGTACGCGTGCCCGACGACGAGGAAGCGAAGACTCGCGATGAACACCCTGGACGCCCTGGACGCGGCAACGCTGCGCTCCGACATCCCGGCCTTCCGCCCCGGTGACACCCTCAAGGTGCACGTCCGGGTCGTTGAAGGCAACCGCTCCCGTATCCAGGTGTTCCAGGGCGTGACCATCCGTCGCCAGGGTGCCGGCGCGCGCGAGACCTTCACGGTCCGCAAGGTCAGCTTCGGCGTCGGCGTGGAGCGCACCTTCCCGGTGCACACCCCGGTGATCGAGAAGATCGAGGTCGTCACGCGCGGTGACGTGCGTCGCGCCAAGCTCTACTACCTCCGTGACCTGCGTGGAAAGGCCGCGAAGATCAAGGAGAAGCGCGACCTTCCCACCGGCTGATCCGCGAACAGGACCGGTTCGCCTCCGGCCGGCTACGCTCATCCCTGAGATGAGTACCGCCGGCGACTGGAGTCGCGATCCGCTCGGGGACGCCGAAAGGCTCCGCGCGCGTGGGGCCGTGCCCTGGGGACGGACCGAAGACGCCGACGAGGAGTGGCCGCCGCTACGGGCGGCCCTCCCCGCGGCGGACTCCGACGAGATCCCCGCGCCGGCTGATTTTCCCGACTCCGCCGGCCCGGCGGGACGCAGGCCGAGGGCGAGTGGTACCACGCTCCGACGCCCGCGTACGCGCCGAAGAGGAGCAGTCGCGCGCGGCTACGGCGCGGCCCGGCCCGCTACCGGCTTCGGCTCGGCCGGCCCGCCGCCAGACGCCGCCAACGACCGACCTGTGTACGACCCGGGCCGGCGTACGACCCTGTGTGCCGCCGGCGTACGACCCCGGTCCGGTCTGGGACTCCGGGCCTGTGCACGCCGTTGCCGACGTACGACCGTGGCCCGGTGCGGCCCGGCGTACGAACCGGAGCCTGCGCGCCGGCTCGGCGTACTCGCCCAGCAGCCGCCGTACGGGACCCAGCCCGGTTACGCGGCCCCGCCGGCCGTACGGTTGGCAGCCGCACTACGGCGCGACAGCCCCCTACAGCGCGCCGCCTCAGCACTCCGCGCCGCCGAACCACGGCGCTCAGCCCGGTTACGGACCCCGGCTCGTACGGCGCCGAGCCGGGCTACGGGCAGACCCCGCGCGGGTACAGCGCCACGCCGCCCCCCTCGACCGGTGCGCGCCGCCGTGAGGACGGCTACCCGGCGGACGACTACCGCGAAGCCGTCGAGTACGTCGCGCCAAGCCAGCCGTACCAGCCGGCGCCCCAGTACCCGCCCGCGCCGCCACCGCCCAGCTACCGCGGCGCCGCCGACGACTCCACGTACAGCACCGGCACCCACCCGCGAATCGGCGACGACTCCACCACCTACCGCAAGGTGGCGGCCCCGCGCCGGGACTACGACCTGGACGGCCGCCCCACCGCCTACCGGGCGCTCCCGTCCGCCGAGGAGCCCTACCGCGCGGCGGCGCCGGCCCGGGACTACGACCTGGACGGCCGGCCCACCGCGTACCGGGCACTGCCCGCCGCCGGTACCGGCTACTCCGGCACCGGGTACAGCAACACCGAGTACGACGACGGCGCCTCCGGCTACAGCGCCTACCGCGGCGCCACGTACGGCGCCGCCCCGGCCTACAACGCGCTGCCGGCCGTCGGGGAGCGTGCCTCGGACGACACGGTCTACAACGGCGTCGTCTACGACAGCAGCACGGTGTACGACAGCCCGGCCACGGAGCCGTACGGCCAGGCCAACGCCGCGCCGTACACCGAAGCCCCGCCGAGCGGCACCGGCGGCTACCGCGCGGCCGAGTACCGCGAGAGCGGCTACGACAACGCCGGGTACGACAACGCTGGGTACGACAGTGCCCGAGCTACGACAGCACCAGCTACGACAGCGCTCCGGCGTACGACACCACGAGCTACGACAGTGCCGGGTATGACAACGCTGGTACTGCTGCCCCGGGCTACGAGGACGACGCGGCGGGCGGCTACCGCGGCACCGTCTACGGCTCGGCGCCCCCGGCCTCGTTCAACACCGCGTTCGCCACCGGGTACGAGGACCAGCCCACCAGCTACGACGTGACTCCGCTCAGCCGGGTGGACGAGCGCTATCCGGACGAGCGATACGACGACATTCCCGCCGCCTATCGCAGCCTCGCCCCGGCCGAGGAGTACGAGGACTACGACCGATACGAGCCCGAGGTGCGGAACCCGCCGCCCCGGCTCACCGTCGACTCGCCGCTCCCGCAGCGTCGTGACCTGGAGCGCTACGACGACACGCCCACGCTCACCACGCCGCTGCGCAGCCGGGAGTACGACGACGACCGGTACGCCGAGGACCTCGGACCGCGCGGCCGGGTCTACACGAGCTCGTCCGGCCGGCACCGCGCCGACGGCGAGGCCGAGGAGAGCGAACGCCCGACGTCCCGCCGGGGTGCCACCAGGACGCGCCGCCAGGTGCCGCTCTGGCAGGAACTCCCGCTGCTGATCATCATCGCGTTCTCGCTGGCACTGGTCATCAAGACGTTCCTGCTGCAGGCGTTCTTCATCCCGTCCGGTTCGATGGAGAACACCCTCCTGGTCAAGGACCGGGTGCTGGTGAACAAGGTGATCTACGAGTTCCGTACCCCGCAGCGCGGCGAGGTCATCGTGTTCAAGGGCACCGACTCGTGGGCGCCGGAGACCGATCTCACCCAGTCCCAGACGTTCCTGGCCAAGACCGGCCGGACGGTCGGCAGCGTGATCGGTCTCGGCCAGCCCGACGAGAAGGACTTCATCAAGCGGGTCATCGGCGTACCGGGCGACGTGGTGCAGTGCTGTGACGCGCAGGGCCGGCTCCTCGTGAACGGCAAGCCCATGGACGAGGACGGGTACGTCTTCGACAACAACCCGATCGACCAGCGCGCGTTCGGCCCGATCACGGTGCCCCAGGGCCGGCTGTTCATGATGGGCGACCACCGCGGCAACTCGCAGGACTCCCGGGCGTACATCGGCGACCAGTTCAAGGGCACGATCCCGATCAACCAGGTGATCGGGCGGGCGTTCGTCAAGGTCTGGCCGGTGTCGAGCTGGAACGACCTGCCGGTGCCGGACAGCTTCGACTCCGTTCCGTCGGCCCGCGCGCTACCGGCGCCCGGCGATGCGAACGGCACCGTCGCGCCCGCCAGCGGCGCCCCGCCGGGGGAGCCGACCCGCATCGCCGCCGCTGTGCCCGCCGACGCGCTCGGCGGGCCGGTGCTCGCCGCCGTGCTCCTTCCGTTCCCGCTCAGGCGCCTCCGGCGCCGCCGTTCACGACGCCGGCAGAGACCCAGCGGATGACCGTCGGGAGGCCGCAGTCACCAGTGCACCGACCGGGCGGCGGCTGGTGGCAGCCAGGCCGTAGGCTGCGTTTGTGATGGGGGAGACGAAAAGCCGGAAGTCCTCGCGGTCGTTCTGGGTTGAGCTGCCGATTCTTGTCCTGGTGGCGGTGCTGGTCGCCGTCGTGGTCCGGACCTTCCTGGTCCAGACCTTCTACATTCCGTCGGAGTCGATGGAGCGCACGCTCCTCATCAACGACCGAGTACTGGTGAACAAGGTCGTCTACGACCTGCGCGACCCCAAGCGAGGCGAAGTCGTCGTGTTCGAGCCGCCGGCCAACTGGTCGGCAGGGCCCGGCAAGGACGACTACATCAAGCGGATCATCGGCATCGGCGGTGACCGCGTGGTGTGCTGCGACGCGTCCGGCCGGCTGACCGTCAACGGGCACCCGCTGGACGAGAACTACGTGTTCGAGGGGAACAAGCCCTCCGACATGCCGTTCGACGTCACGGTGCCCAAGGGGCGGATCTTCGTGATGGGCGACCACCGGGCGGCCTCGGCCGACTCGCGCGTCCATCTCGAGTTCGACAACGGCACCGTGCCGCTCAGCCGAGTGGTGGGCCGCGCCTTCATCATCTTCTGGCCGACGGGCCGGGCCGACACGCTTTCGGCGCCGAAGACCTTCGCCGGTGTCCCCGACCCTCGTTAGCCTCCTTGCTTCCCCCACCTGCCGCTTTGGGCGACATCTTCTCGGCTCTGACCGAGAAGATGTCGCCCAAAGCGCGTCGTAGGGCGTGATGGAGCCGCCGCCGCGGCCGTGGCGCCTGTCCGGGCGGCTGTTGCTGCTGGATCCGGACGACCGCCTGCTGCTGGTGCGCTGCCACGATCCGCTGCGTCCCGATTTCGGCCAGTGGTGGGAGGTGCCGGGCGGCGGGGTCGATCCCGGCGAGGACACGGTCGCGGCGGCGCTCCGCGAGGTGGCCGAGGAGACCGGGGTGCGCGTGCCGCGTGCGGCGGTGCTGTCCGGCCGGTGGGAACAGGAGATGACCTACGAGTGGCTGGGCCGGCGGCGGTGGGCCCGGCATGTGGTCCACGTGGCCCGGCTGAGCGCGCCGGCACCGGTCGTGCCGGTCAGCCCCACGGCCGAGGAGCTGCGATCCTTCCTCAGCGTGGAGTGGGTGCCGCTGGCCGAGCTGGCGGACGGACGCCGCACCTACCCTGATCGGGTGCCCGAGCTGTTGCCCAGGCTGTTCGCCGGTGAGGTGATCGAGGAGGGCTTCGAGGTCTGGAGCTGAGCGTCCGGTTGGGGCATCCAAGCCACCGCCGCCGTGCCAGACGCCGTAGGCTTGGCCGCAGCATGAGCATTGACTACGAGGAGCGCTCCGCGGCGCGGGTCCTGCTGCTGGATGCGCAGGACCGGGTGTTGCTGCTGCACGGCTTCGACCCCGCCGACCCCGCTCGCGGCGGCTGGTGGTTCACCCCTGGCGGCGGGCTCGATCCGGGTGAGGAACCCCCGGTCGGTGCCGCTCGTGAGCTCGCCGAGGAGACCGGGCTGATCCTGCCGCCCGAGGAGCTCGTCGGGCCGGTGTACGAGCAGGTGGTCGAATTCCCGTTCGAGAACCGCCGGTATCGCCAGTCCGAGGGTTTCTACCTGGCCAGGGTGGACCGCTGGGTGGTCGACACCAGTGGCTTCACCGACGTGGAGCTGCGCTCGGTCGACGGGCACCGCTGGTGGTCCGAGGCCGAGCTGCGCGCCACGGAAGAGCTGATCTACCCCGCCAGCCTGGCCGAGCTGCTCCACGATCTGCTGGTCACGCCGGCCGGAGAGGGCACCTGACATGCTGCGCCCACCACGCGCCGTGGTCCGCCGGGACGCCGGCCTGTACACGCTGGAGCGCACCCTGCACCGGCGAGGCTTCGCCCGGGTCGGCGGCGCCGACGAGGCCGGCCGCGGCGCGTGCGCCGGACCGCTGGTCACCGCGGCGGTCGTGCTTCCGCCGGGACGACGGGGCGAGGTGCCCGGCCTGGCCGACTCCAAGCTGCTCACCGCGGCCGCGCGGGAGGAGGTCTATGCCGAGGTGGTGGCCAGGGCGTCCTCGTACGCGGTGGTGATCGTGCCGGCGCCTGAGGTGGACGACCGCGGCCTGCACAAGATGAACCTGGAGGCGCTACGGCGTGCGCTCGGCCGGCTGACGCCGCGCCCGGACTACGTGCTCACCGACGGCTTCGGCGTGGACGGGGTCGGCGTGCCGGGCCTCGCGGTCTGGAAGGGTGACCAGGTCAGCGCGTGTATCGCGGCCGCCTCGGTGCTCGCGAAGGTGACCAGGGACCGGATCATGACCGAGCTGGACGTGCAGTACCCGGAGTACGAGTTCGCCCAGCACAAGGGATACGTGACCCCGGCGCACGCGGCCGCGCTGACCGCGCACGGTCCGTGCCCCGAGCACCGGATGTCGTACGCGAACGTCGCCGCCGCCCGGGCCGGTCGCCTCCGCGGCGGGCCGCGCCCGGTTCCGCTGGGGCCGCTGGTCGAGCCGGAGCCGGCGCCCGAGGAGGTCGGCGGCGCGTCGCAAGGGGGGAACGTACTGGCCGCAGGTGGGGTGCGCGACAATGGACCGGTGGAGGACGTGACGGCGTGAGCGAGCGAACCGAGCGGCACAGCAGCGTGCGCGCAGCATGGCACCGCCCTGCGCGGGCCGCGGCCAGCAACGACGAGGTGAATGCGTGAGCAAGCGGAGCGCGCGAACCGACAAGCACAGCTGCCCCGCTCGCGGGGCTTCCGAGCGCAGCGAGGTGGCCCTGTGAGCGCGGAAGATCTGGAGAAGTACGAGACCGAGATGGAGCTGCAGCTCTATCGGGAGTACCGCGACATCGTCCGGCAGTTCTCCTACGTGGTCGAGACCGAGCGGCGGTTCTACCTCGCCAACTCGGTCGACCTCCAGGTGCGCAACGCCGACGGCGAGGTGTATTTCCAGGTCGAGATGTCGGACGCCTGGGTCTGGGACATGTACCGGCCGGCCCGGTTCGTGAAGAACGTGCGCGTGGTGACGTTCAAGGACGTCAACGTCGAGGAGCTGGAGAAGCCCGACATCTCGCTGCCGGACGCGAACACGCCGCCGTTCAACGGCTGACCCGTCGCCGCCCGCATAGTTGTCGGGGTGGCGGGGTAGGAGCAGCGTGATGAAGGAGGTCTCTGTGCCCGCCGACGCTGACGAGCAGTTCGTTGACCAGCAGGTTCCACCGCCCGACGCCCCACCACCGACCATGCCCGAGGAAGTTCGGGCGGGCGGTCCGCCGCCGGCTCCGCCCGGGTACGCCGGTAAGCACCGCGCCGATGGCGACCGCAAGGCCGGCGGGATCCCGCCCGGCACCGGCCCCGAGGTGCCGTCGCTCCTCGGCAGCTCGGAGGAGACTCCGGTGGCCGAGGGCGTGCACGATCCGGACGTCGGCCCTGGCGGCGGCGATCTGGACACCGCGCGCTGGCCCCTCGCCGGCCGCCCCGAATCCGCCCGCTGAGCCCTTGTTCCGTACCGCCTTTGGGCGACATCTTCCCGATCAGAGCCGGGAAGATGTCGCCCAAAGCCGTGGTCGGGGTCAGAGCGGAGCCGTGAGGTAGCGCTGGATGGTCGGGGCCACGGTGGCCACCACTTTGTCGCTGGGAACCGTGGCCAGCGGCTCGATGCGCAGGATGTAGCGGGCGAAGGCCATTCCGATCAGCTGTGAGGCCACCAGGTTGGCTCGGAACTGCGGCTGGTCGACGTCCAGCGCCGCGGTGACCCGGCCGAAGATCGCCGAGGTGACGAACTCGCGGAGCATCGCGGCGGACTTCTCGTGCGTCATCGCCCCGCGCAGCAGGCCGATGAACGGGCTCACCGCCTCCGGTGCGTCCCAGATGCTGACGAACAGCCGGACGATGCGCTCGCCCAGACCGTCCAGCCCGGGAGCCAGCAGGCTCGGGATGATCAGCGCGGGGTCGAACGGCAGCTGCATGGCCGCGACGAAGAGGTGTTCCTTCGTCCCGAAGTAGTGGTGCACCAGCGCCGGGTCGACGCCGGCCGTGCGGGCGATGGTCCGCATGGTGGCGCCGTCGTACCCGGCCTCGGTGAACGCGGCCCTGGCGGCGTCGAGGATCGACTGCTGGGTGCCGGACTCACCCGGACGCCGACCGGTCCGACCCATCAGCGCACCTGCCCGTGGTGCATGGTCAGCCGGTCCGCCGGCGCAGTGTCGCGGCGGCGAGGATCAGGCAGGCCAGAGCCGCGCCGAGCACGATGCCGAAGTCGCGGACCAGGGTGTCGGTCACCTCGGTGGACCTGCCGACTTCGCCCAGGGCCTCGACCACGTACGTGAGCGGCATGACATCGCTGATCGCTTGGAGCCATCCCGCCATGGTGTCGCGTGCCGTGAACAGCCCGCACAGCAGGATCTGGGGTAGCACCACGGCGGGCATGAACTGGACCGCCTGGAACTCGGTCCGGGCGAACGCGCTGACGAACAGTCCGAGCGCCATGCCGAGGATCGCGTCGGCCACCGCGACCGCCACCACCAGCCAGGGGCTGCCCGCCGTGTCCAGGCCGAGCAGCCAGTACGCGGTGGCGCAGGCGATACCGGCCTGGAGGGTGGCGGTGACCGCGAACGCCACCCCGTACCCGAGCAGCAGGTCGAGCTTGCCGAGCGGCGTGGTGAGCAGTCGTTCCAGCGTGCCGCTGGTCCGCTCCCGCAGCATGGCGACGCTGGTGACCAGGAACATCGTGATGAACGGGAAGACGCCGAGCAGCGGTAGACCGATCTGGTCGAAGATCTGCGGGCTGCCGTCGAACACGTACCGCAGCAGCACCATCAGCAGGCTGGGCACGAAGAGCAGCAGGGCGACCGTGCGGTGATCCCGGCGGAGCTGGGTCAGCACCCGAACCGCCGTCGCGAACGTGATGCGCGGGGACATCAGGCCACCTCCTCGCGGCCGGCGTCGGCCTCGCGGCGCCGGATGATCCGGAGGAAGGCTTCCTCCAGGTCGTGCGTGCCGGTCTCGCTGCGGAGCGCGTTCGGGGTGTCGTCGGCGATCAGCTCGCCGTCGCGCATCAGCAGCAGCCGGTCGCAGCGGCTCGCCTCGTCCATCACGTGACTGGAGACGAGGAGGGTGGTGCCGGCCTGGGCGAGCTCGTGGAACTTCTGCCACAGCTCGTAGCGCAGTACCGGGTCGAGCCCGACCGTCGGTTCGTCCAGGACCAGCAGATCCGGGGTGGCGAGCAGGGCACAGGCGAGCGAGACCCTGGCGCGCTGACCGCCGGAGAGCGAGCCGACGAGCTGGTCGGCGCGGTCCCGAGGCCCGACGTCGATCAGGGCCGCGTCCGCCTCGGCTCGCCCGACCCCGTAGACCGCGGCGAAGTACCGGACGTTGTCCCGGACCGACAGGTCGGCATAGACCGAGGGCGTCTGCGTGACGTAGCCGATCTGCCGCCGGAGCGGTGCCGAGCCAGCGGGCAGCCCCAGCACCGTGACCGTGCCGGACTTGATCTTCTGCACCCCCACGATGCAGCGCATCAGCGTGGTCTTGCCGCAGCCACTCGGCCCGAGCAGGCCGGTGACCAGGCCGGGCGGCGTGCTGAACGACAGCTCACGTAGGACAGGGCGGCCGCCGCGGTCCACGACGAGGTTGTCGATCTGCAGGGCGGGCGCCGTGATGTCGGGCGGCCCGCCGGTCGGGGCGGGGTGGTTGGCGGTCATGCGCTCCTCCACTATTCATCGAGCGTTGAAATCAACGGTAGATGAATTAAGCGACTCGGAGGCAAGTGTCGCGGCGGTCAGACTTGACTTCGAGCGCACTCGAAGGGGGAAGGTGGAGGGATGAGCACCGGCCTGACGATCCAGGAAACCGCCGAGCGCACCGGCCTGAGTGCGCACACCCTCCGGTACTACGAGCGGATCGGGCTCGTCTGGGAGGTGGACCGGGACGGCGCCGGCCATCGCCGGTACACCGAGGGCGACGTGGGCTGGCTGGTCCTGCTCACCCGGCTGCGCGCCACCGGGATGCGGGTGCGCGACATGCTTCGCTACGCCGAGCTGGCGCGGAAGGGCGACAGTACGTTCCTGGCCAGAACCGAACTGCTGGAGGAGCAGCGGGCCAGGGTGATCGCCCGGATCGGCGAACTTCAGTCCGATCTGGACCTGCTGGACTACAAGATCACCGCCTACCGGACGCTGGCCACCGAGCAGATCCCCGCCCGCGAATCGGCCTGACCCGCGGGGCGCTCGCCGGTCACCACCGTGCGCTTTGGGCGACATTTTCGGTGCTATAGCCCAGAAAATGTCGCCCAAAGCGACGATATGGTGGCGTCGCGGGCGGGTGGCTGAGTCGCGGCGTTCCGTCGTGGCCGGCTGGTCGTCGGGTGGTTGACTGTTCCCATGGCGAGCGGCGAGGGGAGCGGGTCAGGAGTGAGCGGGTCCAAACCTGACTCGACCGAGCCCGGGACGACGTCCGAGCCCCGGCCGGACACGCCGCCCGCATCGGCCGCCGAGCCCGCCGCCGCAGCGAAAACCGACGTCGACGCGAAGGTCGATGCGCTCGCCGGCTCGAGCGCCGCACCGAATGCCGCGCGACGCCGGGGAAGCGATGCGCGGAGACGTCCCGGTTGGGCGCCGCGGCCAAGGCCGGCGTCGTCGTCCGGGCGGCGGCCTCGAAAGCGCTCGCCGCGTCCAAGGCCGCGCTCATGTCGAAGCCCGGTGCGGACGGGCCGGGCGCCGGACTCGGACCGCCGGTACGGCGCGCACGTCTGCGGCTCCGGCGACGCCAGACCCGCGCCGCCACTGGCCGACCCGCCGCAACCCCGGTGCCGGCGGCGAACGAACGGGATGCCACGGTGGCTACCGCGCGCGGCGTTCCTGGTATCGTGATCGCGGCCGCGTTCCTGCTCGGCTGGTGGTTCCTCGGCAAGCTCCGCGGACTGCTCGTGATGCTGGTGTTGGCGCAGTTCCTGGCGCTGGCGCTGGAGCCGGCGGTGAACTGGTTGGCGCGGCGGGGTTGGCGGCGCGGTGCGGCGACCGGGTTCGTGATGTTCGTCGTGGCTGACGTTCCTGATCGGCTTCACGGTCGCGGTGGGGTCGGCGGTGGTCTCCCAGGTCTCGACGCTGGCCGAGAAGTTGCCCTCGTACACCGACGGCGTGCTGACCTGGGTGAACGACACCTTCGACGCGCAGCTCTCGACTGCCCGGATCCAGGCCCAGCTCACCGCCGCGACGGTCCGCTGGCTAACTACAGCAGCCGGCTGGCCAGCGACGTTCTGGACATCGGCACGCTCGCGCTCGGCGTGCTGTTCCAGACGTTCACGGTGCTGCTGTTCGCGTACTACCTCTGCGCCGACGGGCCACGGGTCCGGCGCGGGATCTGCTCGATGCTGCCGCCGGCCCGCCAGCGCGAGGTGCTCCGCGCGTGGGAGATCGCGATCGAGAAGACCGGCGGCTATCTGTACTCGCGGTTGCTGCTCGGGCTGGTCTCCGGGCTCGCGCACTACGCGGTGTTGTTCATCCTCGACGTGCCGTACGCGATCGCGCTGGCGCTCTGGATCGGTCTGGTGTCGCAACTCGTCCCGACGGTCGGCACGTACCTCGCGGCCGCGTTGCCGCTGATGGTCGCGCTGGTCACCGAGCCCTCCGACGCGCTGGTGCTGCTGATCTTCATCACGATCTACCAGCAGGTGGAGAACTACCTGCTCCAGCCGCGAATCACCGCTCGCACGCTGGACCTACATCCGGCCGTGGCGTTCGGCGCTGTCATCGCGGGCGCCTCGGTGCTCGGCGGGGTCGGCGCGTTGCTGGCGATTCCGCTGACGGCCATCGTGCAGACGTTCGTCGGCTCCTACATCCGCCGGTACGAGGTCGAGGAGCACGTCCTGACCGGGCTCATCGAACTCGAAGGCGGCACATCGCCCCCGACCTAGACCCTCAGACCCTCAGCCGGTTTGGGCGACATCTTCGGTGCTATAGCCCGGAAGATGTCGCCCAAGCGGGAAGTGAGGGTGGGATCAGCGGGCGGTGGCGGGGCGGGACCAGGTGTAGGCGTAGCGGACCTCGTCGGCCGGCACGATCTCCTTGCCCAGCGGGAAGAGCGCGAGCGCGGCCATCTTCAGCGACGCGATGCCGAACGGGATGCCGAGGATCGTCATGATCAGCGCCACGCCCAGGACGATGTGCGACAGCGCGAGCCACCAGCCGGCGAACAGGAACCACAACACGTTGCCGATCAGCGTCGCGGCGCCGGCGCCCGGCTTGTCGACCACGGTCTGCCCGAATGGCCACAGCGTGTACAGCGCGAGCCGGAACGACGCGATGCCGAACGGGATCGTGATGATCAGCACGCAGGCGATCACCCCCGCGATGGCATACGCGAACGCCAGCGGCAGCCCCACGAACACCAGCCAGATCACGTTGCCGAGCAGTCGAAGCACTCCCATGACCGTCCCCCTTCGTCGGTATCTCCATTGTCCGCCACCGCCGCCACCAGGGTCTGTTCCAGAGCCCCTCTGCCCGCTGGAACGACGACTCGCTCGACCACGGATCTGGAACAGACCCTCGGCTGGCAGGATGGGAGCCATGAACAGCCCTGCCCGCCCGTCCGCGTTGGATCCCGCGATCGCCGCCCGCCTCAAGCGCGACGACGCCGGCCTGGTGGTCGCCGTCGCGCAGCAGCACGACACCGGCGAGGTGCTGATGGTCGGCTGGATGGACGACGAGGCCCTGCATCGCACGCTCACCAGCGGCCGGGCCACGTACTGGTCACGCAGCCGCGGCGAGTACTGGGTGAAGGGCGACACGTCCGGCCACCAGCAGTGGGTGCGGTCGGTGGCGTTGGACTGCGACGGCGACACGCTGTTGGTCAAGGTCGACCAGGTCGGCGCGGCCTGCCACACGGGCGACCGGACCTGCTTCGACGCCGGCGCCCTCCCGGCCACGGTCGGCGCGGCGCAGGCATCCGTCGACCCCAGGTAGACGACCTGGGGGCGGTTCGGGGGAGAATGCCGCCGTGACCACTGGTGCCTTCCACCCCGACCGTGACGAGTTCGCCGCACTGGCGAGTACCCGCCGGGTGGTGCCGGTCACCCGCCGCCTGCTCGCCGACGGGGAGACGCCGGTCGGCGTGTTCCGCAAGCTGGCCGGCGGACCGGGCACGTTCCTGCTGGAGTCGGCCGAGCACGGCGGGAGCTTCTCGCGGTACTCGTTCGTCGGCGTGCGCAGCGTGGCCACGCTGACCGAGGTCGACGGCCAGGCGCACTGGCTCGGCGATCCGCCGGCCGGCGTGCCGACCGAGGGTGACCCGATGGTGGTGCTCCAGCAGACCGTCGAGGCGCTGCGCTCGCCGCACATCGAGGACCTGCCGCCGCTCACCGGTGGCATGGTCGGCTACCTGTCCTACGACGTGGTGCGGCGGTTCGAGCGGCTGCCGAGCAACGGCGTCGACGACCTGCACGTGCCCGAGCTCGGCATGATGCTTGCCAGCGACCTCGCGGTGCTGGACCACAGCGACGGCTCGCTGCTGCTGATCGCCAACGCGATCGTCGCCCGACGGGGCCTCGCCGACGGAGCTGGCCACCGCGTACGACCGGGCGGTCGGCCGGCTCGAATCGATGACCACCGCGCTCTCCCGGCCCACCCCGCCGAGCGTGGCGACCATGCGCCGGGACAAGCCGACCGAGTTCGTCAGCCGCACCCCGAGCGGTGAGTTCGGTAAGGCCGTCGAGGTCGCGAAGGAGGCGATCCGGGCCGGCGAGTGCTTCCAGATCGTGGTCAGCCAGCGGTTCGAGACCGCGACCGAGGCCGACCCGCTCGACGTCTACCGGGTGCTGCGGACCAGCAATCCCAGCCCGTACATGTACCTGCTGCGCTTCGACGGGTTCGACATCGTCGGCTCCAGCCCCGAGGCGCACGTCAAGGTGACCGGCGACCGCGCGATGCTGCACCCGATCGCCGGCACCCGGTGGCGCGGCGCGACCCCGGAGGAGGACGCCCGGCTCGCGGCCGAGCTGATCGCCGACCCCAAGGAGCGCAGCGAGCACGTGATGCTGGTCGACCTCGGCCGCAACGACCTCGGCCGGGTCTGCGTGCCGGGCACGGTGGACGTGGTCGAGTTCATGGCGATCGAGCGGTACAGCCACGTGATGCACATCGTCTCCACGGTCGTCGGGGAGCTGACGCCGGGCCGCACCGCGTACGACGTGCTCGCCGCGACCTTCCCGGCCGGCACGCTCTCGGGCGCCCCCAAGGTTCGGGCGATGGAGATCATCGACGCCCTGGAGCCGACCCGGCGCGGCCTCTACGGCGGCACGGTCGGCTACCTCGACTTCGCCGGTGACCTGGACATGGCGATCGCGATCCGGACCGCGCTGATCCGGGACGGCCGGGCCTATGTGCAGGCCGGCGGCGGCATCGTGGCCGACTCCGACCCGGCCGCGGAGGAGCAGGAGAGCCGGAACAAGGCCGCCGCGGTGCTCGCCGCGATCGCCGCCGCGGAGACGCTGCGGCCGGCCCGGTGAGCGACGCGGCCCCCGGGCGGGAGCCGAATCCGCGGCGGGAGCTGACCGTGGCCGTGCTGCTCGCGGTGCTGGGCAGCGCGATCGCGCTGTTCGCGGCCAGCCGGAACTGGGTGGTGATCGAGACTCGCCGGCCGGATCCGCTGCCGCCGGTTCGGGAGATCAGGTCCGGTCGGGACGCGGTTCCGTGGGCCGCCGCGATGTCGTTCGTGGGGCTGGCTGGCGGGATCGCGCTGCTGGCCACCAAGCGGCTCGGCCGGCTGCTGGTCGGGGTCGTGGTGGCGCTGTCCGGGGCGATCATGGTCGCGGGCGGAGTCGCCGGGTGGCTGACCGACGGTGCCGACTACGAACAGGTCACCGTGACCCACCTCTGGCCGGCCGCGTCGGTGGTCGGTGGGCTGGCCGCGTTCGTGGCCGGCAGCGCTGGCCGCCGCCCGGGGCCACCGGTGGGCCGCGATGGGCGCCAAGTACGACGCCCCGGGCGCCGCGAAGCCCCTCGAGGACGACGCCGGAGTCTGGGACGCCCTCGACCGTGGCGAGGACCCCACCGCCCGCTGAACCCGTTGCGGCTCCCAGCGCTCCCCGCTTTGGGCGACATTTTCTCGGCTATAGCCGAGAAAATGTCGCCCAAAGCCGGGGTTTGAGGGGCGGGTCAGCGCTTCCAGAAGGGCTTGCTGGGCGGCGGGGTGGCGCCGGCCGGGCTGATGGCTTCGAGCACGTCGTGCGCCCGCAACCAGCGGTGTTCCAGATCCGACGACTCGGCAGCCAGCTCGGCGGCGAGCGCCCGCAGCGGCTTCAGGACGTCGTCCGGGAGGTCGCCGAGCGCGATCAGCGCCGTGATCCGGGCGGCCAGCTCGGTGAGCGCCGGTCGCCGGTCGCCGGCCGCGGTGGCCCGGAGGATCGCCAGCTGCTCGGCGGCGAACGTGACCAGCGCGGCGGGCAGCGTCAGCTCGCCGGCCCCGGTGCGCTCCGGCTGGAAGGCCTTGCGCAGCCGGGCGCCAGCGGGTGCGAACGACGGTCCGCCGGGAGCCTGCGGTGGTAGCCCGATCGACGCGGCCATCGGCGCGAAGCTGGCCGCCCGTGGTGCACCGGCCATGAGGCCGGGACCGCCGTAGGCCACCGGCTCGGGGGTGCGCCCAGCCCTGCGGCAGGTCGACGGGCTGGGTGACCCGCTTGGTCACGCCGCCCTCGTTCACCACCCGGGAGTCCACCGCGACGAAGGCCGTGAACCGGCTGAGCACGCCGAACCGCAGCGAGGTCGCCACGATCGTCGCGCTCCAGCTCGGGGTCGGCGCCCTTGCTGGCGTAGCGGTCCTCCAGATCGCGCACCCGGCTCCGCGCCCACACCGCGGCGAGGCTGGCGTTGTCGCTGGCCACGGCCGGTACGTCGGCGGACCACTCGGTGCCGTCCGGACGCCGACCGCGCACCGTCACGGTCCCGGCCGGCGTGCCGCGATACCGGCCCGTCACCACGACCGGCGCGCCGGCGAACAGGCTGGGCAGCCGGGCCGGCGTGACGGAATCGGCCTCGATCGCGAGCTCACCGGGGTCGAGCGCCAGCTCCAGCACGAGCGGGCTGGCGATCCGGCGGTGGATGTTCGCCATCGCCTCGTCCAGCCGGTCCTCGGACTCGACCAGCTCGCACCGCCCGCCGCCGAGCAGCGCGAGCCGCCGCAGGAACGCCTCGTTCACGGCCCGGTCGACGCCGACCGTATGCACCCGCAGCCCGTCGAGGCGCGGTGCGAGGGTGCGCAGAAGTTGGTCCTCGTTGCCCACCTGACCGTCGGTGACCAGCACCAACACCCGGTCCCGGTCCGGACCGTCCGCCAGCAGGTCGGCCGCCCGGCCCAGCGGGCCGGCCATCTCGGTGCCGCCGCGGGCCGTGACGCCGGCCAGGTGCTCGACCGCGCGGAACCGGTTCCGGTCGGTCGCCTCGACCAGGCCGGCGCCCAGCTCCGGCGGGGACTCGACCGTGCTGTCGAAGGTGAGCACCGCGAACCGGTCCGCGCCGCCGAGCGTGTCGATGATCCGCGCCGCCGCACGCCGGGCCGCGACCATCTTCCAGCCACCCATGCTCCCGGACCGGTCGAGCACCAGCACCACGTCCCGCGGCCGCCCGGCCGGCGCCTCCGCCGGGGGCAGCACGGTCAGCGCGAACGTGCCCTCGCCGCTCCCGTCCGCGTCCGGCACCACGGCCAGCGAGGCGGTCTCGGACTCGGCGGAGCCGAGCGCGAACCGCAGCAGGAAGTCGCGATCCGCCCGCTCGCCGGGCTTCAGCCGGACCACCAGCCGCTCGCCGACCTGCTCCTCCGTGGCGACGTGCAGGCTGGACCGGACCGCGCCGAGGGTCAGCCCGGCCGGGTCGAGCTCGACCTGGGCGGAGAGCCGGACCGGGTTCGGGAAGCCGGGCAGCAGCACGGGCGGCGTGATCCGGGAGGCGTCCGGCACGGCGTCGGTGTCCGGGGCGGTGCCGTCGCCGACGGGCTGGCCGGCACGCGGACGTGCCCGGGATGTAGCGCGGCGCGACCACGAGCGGGAACCGGAACGTGGCCTCGCCGTCCTCGTACGGAAGCTGCCCGACCAGCGTGAGCCGGATCGTCACCCGCTCGCCCGGCAGGATGTTGCCGACCCGCATCGTGAAGACGCCGGGCCGCTCCTCCTCGGCGATCGAGGCCCGCTGGCCGGCGTCGATCGCCTGGTCGTAGCTGGCCCGCGCCTCGGCGCGCTCCTTCAGCTCGCCCTCGACGGTCCGGCCGTCGGCGTCCATCCGGAGCGCGATCACGGCCGCCCGGCTGGGCAGCGGGAAGATGTAGGTGGCCTCCAGCGGCTCGTCGTACGGGTTGCGGAAGCCCTGGGTCAGCTCGATGCGGGACGCCAGGCCGGTGAGCGCGGCGCGCACGTCCAGCGACTCCAGCGGCAGGTTGCCCCGGTCGGTGCCGAGCGCGCCGAAGCCGGTCTCGTCGGTGGTGTGCCGGCTAAGTTCGGCGTCGGTCATCAGGTTCACGGCCGTAGTCATGATGCGGTTCCTCTCGTCAGGTCGAGCCGGCGGAGCAGTTCCAGCAGGGGGCCGGCGGCGAGCTGGACCGCGGCGAGTTCGTCGGGGGTGGGCGTGCGGGCGTTGCCGAGTAGGAGGGTCACGCCGTCGCCGAGCCGGACGGCGGGGACGAGTGCGGCGGCCGGGTGCGGCGCTGGGCGGCGCGGCAGCGGACGCCGGGCCCTCGGCGCGCGAGGCGGCGGGGGTGGCGGGCGCCGCCGCTGCGGGGGCGGCGGTCCAGAAGCGTGCGGTGGTCGGTGCGGCGGCGCCCGCGTTGCCGGCCGACGGCGCCAGCCCGGCGATCCGTTCGAGAGCCTCGTCACCGGCGCCGAGCAGGGCCTCCTGCACGCTGGCCAGGGATCGGCCCTCGGCCTGCAGCCGCTTCACCGCCACGAGCTGGAGCAGATGGCGCCGGTTGTACAGGGCGGTCCGGCCCCGCATCGCCGCCGGCCGATCCACCAGCCCGATCGTGGAGTACCAGCGGATCGTGCGCCGGTCGGGCACCTCGCGGACGCGCCGGCTGGCCGGCCCGGGGTAGCCCTCGCCGAGCGCGTCGGCGACCCGCTCGGCCAGCTCCTCGATCGTCCACTCGTCCTGGGTCATGCCCCGATAGTGACACTGTCATATAACACTGTCAACATTGCCCGTACATTCCTCGAACACGACGCTGACCAAGCGCCGACGCGAGGAGGATCCGTCGGCGTACCGTCGCAAGCGTGACGATGGAACCCGGCAAGGGCCTCGTGCTGGTAGCCGAGGACGAGCGGGCCATCGCGGATCTGCAGCGGCTCTACCTGGTCAGGGAGGGCTTCGGCGTGCACGTCGAAGCGGACGGGCGATCCGCGCTGGCGGCCGCGCGGCGGCTGCGCCCGGTCGCGATCATCCTCGACGTCGGCCTGCCCGAACTTGACGGCACCGAGGTGTGCCGGGCGCTGCGCGCGGAAGGCGACTGGACCCCGATCCTCTTCGTCACCGCCCGCGACGACGAGGTGGACCGCGTACTCGGCCTCGAACTGGGCGCCGACGACTACGTGACCAAGCCGTTCAGCCCGCGCGAACTCGTCGCCAGGGTCAAGACCGTCCTGCGCCGCACCGGCGGAGCGCCGGGGGACGGGGCGGTGCTCACCGTCGGCGCGGTCCGCCTCGACCCCGGCCGGCGCCGCGCCTGGGCCGATGACCGCGAGGTGGCGCTGACCAGCACCGAATTCGACCTGCTCGCCCACCTGATGCGCCGGCCGGGTCGGGTGTACGAACGTGAGCAGCTGCTCAGCGAGGTCTGGGGTTATGCGGCCGCGGCCGGCACCCGCACGGTGGACGTCCACGTCGCCCAGGTGCGCGCGAAGCTCGGTGACGCGAGCCCGATCCGCACGGTCCGCGGCGTCGGCTACGCGGCGGAGGAGCCATGAACGCTGGACACGACGAGCTGATGAGCGGCGCCGCGCCGGGCCGCCGTCGCTGGTGGCACCGGTTCGCCGCCGATCCGATGGCCGCCGGCCCGCTCAGCACCGCGCCGCCGCGCGACGATCCGACCGGCGCCGGCCCGGGAGGCGACCTGATCAGCGCCGGCCCGGCTGGCGCAAGCACGGCAAGGGGCTCCGCGTTCGACAAAAATGGCTTCTGGAGTGCTTTTCGACCGGCCACGATGGCCGGCCGGCTCGCGCTGCTCACCACCGCGGTGGCGGCCGTCGCGGTCCTCATCGCCGGCGCCGTGTCGTTGGGACTGGTCCGGAGCGCGGCCGAGGACGAGGCCCGAAAGAGCCTGGCTCGGCAGGCCGACGTGGTCGCCGAGGGCGGCGTGCGTGGCTACGGCCGGGGCTCCACGGTCCGATTGCTGCGGACGCTCAGTCGCCAGGGCATCACCGTGATCGGCACGGGCCAGGTCGGGCAGTTCGCCGGGCCCGCCGAGAGCAGTGCGGTCGCGGTGGCCGCCGGGCGCTACGCCGAGGCGGTGAGTCGGGGCGGGACGGTCTCAGCGGCAACCACTGTGGACGGTGAGACGTACCTGGTCGAGGGCCGGTCGCTGGTCAACGGTGGCTCGGTGCTGCTGATCCAGCGACGTGGCGACAGCCAGGCGCTCGGCCGGCAGCTGATCAGCCGGACCGTGCTCGCCCTGATCATCGGCCTCGCGGTGGCCGCGCTCGCCGGCTGGTGGCTGGCCCGCCGGTTCACCAGTCCGCTGCGTCGCACCGCGATCGCCGCGCACGCGCTCGCCGGCGGCGAACGGCAGGTTCGGGTGCCGGAGGACGGGCCGGCGGAGGTCGCCGAGGTGGCCGCGTCGCTGAACGCGCTGGCCGCGGCGCTGGAGATCGAGCGAGGGCCGGCAGCGCGAGTTCCTGCTCTCGGTCTCGCACGAGCTCCGCACGCCGCTCACCGCCGTCAAGGGCTTCGCCGAGTCGCTCGCCGACGGGGTGAGCACCGGCGACGACGTGCGCGGCGGTCGGCAGCACCATGCTGGCCGAGGCCGACCGGCTGGACCGCCTGGTCAGCGACCTGCTCGACCTGGCTCGGCTCGGCGCGCAGGATTTCCGGATCGACCTCGCCGAGATCGACCTGACCGAGCTGGTGGACGCCGCGGCGGAGGTGTGGCGGGCCCGGTGCGAGCCGCTCGGGGTGCGGTTCATGGTCGAGCTGCCGCCCGGTCCGGTCCCGGTCCGCACCGACCCGACCCGCGCCCGCCAGATCCTCGACGGCCTGGCCGAGAACGCGCTGCGGGTCACGCCGGCAGAGCGGCCGATCGTGTTCCGGGTCGGCACCGCCAGCGGCTGGGGCGTGCTGGAGGTGAGCGACGGCGGCCCGGGGCTCACGCCGGAGGACTGCGCGGTCGCGTTCGAGCGGAGCACGCTGTACGAGCGGTATCGCGGGGTGCGGCGGGTCGGCACCGGAGTCGGGCTGGCGCTCGTGCACGGCCTGGCCACCCGGCTCGGCGGTCACGCGGTCGCGGGGCGAGCACCCGAGGGCGGCGCGCGATTCACTATCTGGCTGCCGGCGCCGACCGGGTCCGCCGACCCGCCGGAGTTCCCGGTCGAGCGGGTGACCGCCCAACTCCCGACCTCCTTCTCCGGCCACCCCGGCCGCGCCGCCTGGCGCCGACGGGCTGCGGTTGGATCGCGACCCTGGGAAGGCGTGATCGCAACGACACCCGAACCTGCGCGCCGACCTGAACCGGACTTTCGGGGAAAACGGGGCTACGGACGCCCGGCGGTGTCTAGCGGTTGTGGCCGGGGCGCCAACCCGGGCTGCGGTCCATTCGCGCCCTGGGAGGGCGCGAATGGACCGCAGCCCGTCGCCCGACGGTGCCTGCCTCGCCTCCGCCGCTCCGCGGCGGGTTGCGGTTGGATTCCGCAGTGGGACTGCGGAATCCAACCGCCGACCGTCGGCGGCCGCGCGGCTGAGCGTGGAGAACGCCCGCTAGCAGGGGGTTCGGCCCTGGTGAGGGGACCCGACCGGTGACCGGTGGCCGGGTGTCCCGAGGCGCTCGGTAGCATTCGCCCATGGCACCCGGGGATGGGACCGCAAGGCGAGTGAGCGCACCAGTGGGGGACGGCAGCCCGGGTGGCGGGGAAGCCGAGCGTAGCGAGGTGGTCGCGTGAGCAAACGCACCAACATGGGCAAGCGCACCAACATGAGCAAGCGCAGCAACGTGAGCGAGCGAACCAGTCGGATACAGCTGTCCCGTCTGCGGGGCCCCGAGCGCAGCGAGGTGGTCGCGTGAGTGTCCTGGACGAGATCCTGGTCGGAGTTCGGGCCGATCTAGCGGAGCGTCAGGCTCGGATCCCGCTCGAGCAGATCAAGGAGGCGGCCGCCGCGGCGCCGCCGGCCCGTGACGCGCTGGCCGCACTGCGCGCGCCGGGCGTCGGCGTGATCGCCGAGGTGAAGCGGGCGTCGCCGTCCAAGGGCGCGCTCGCCGACATCCCGGATCCCGCCGCGCTGGCGGTGGACTACGCCGCCGGCGGTGCCCGCTGCATCAGCGTGCTGACCGAGAACCGTCGGTTCGGCGGCTCGCTGGCCGATCTGGACGCGGTCCGTGCCGCCGTGGACGTGCCGGTGCTGCGCAAGGACTTCGTCGTCACCAGCTACCAGGTGCTGGAGGCGCGCGCGCACGGCGCCGACCTGTGCCTGCTGATCGTGGCGGCCCTGGAGCAGAACGTGCTGGTCGGTCTGGTCGAGCGGATCGAGTCGCTCGGCATGACCGCGCTGGTCGAGGTGCACTCCGAGGAGGAGGCCGACCGCGCGCTGGAGGCCGAGGCCAAGGTCATCGGCGTCAACGCCCGGAACCTGCGCACGCTGGAGATCGACCGGTCGATCTTCGAGCGGATCGCGCCCGGCCTGCCCTCGCACGTGGTGAAGATCGCCGAGTCCGGAGTGCGCGGGCCGCACGATCTGATCTCGCTACGCGGCCGCCGGCGCCGACGCGGTGCTGGTCGGCGAGGGCCTGGTCACCGACCGCAGCCCGCGCCAGGCCGTCGCGGACCTGGTCACCGCCGGTTCGCACCCGGCTACCCCGAGGCCGCAGCGATGACCCAGCTTCCCGACAGCACCGGTCACTTCGGCCGGTACGGCGGGCGGTTCGTGCCCGAGGCGCTGGTCGCCGCGCTGGACGAGCTCTCCGCCGAGTACGCCAAGGCGCGGGTCGACCCGGCGTTCACCGGCGAGCTGGAGCGGCTCAACCGCACCTACTCCGGCCGGCCGAGCCTGCTCACCGAGGCGCCCCGGTTCGCCGAGTCGGCCGCCGGCGCCCGGGTGCTGCTCAAGCGCGAGGACCTCAACCACACCGGCTCGCACAAGATCAACAACGTGCTCGGCCAGGCCCTGCTCACCGAGCGGATGGGCAAGAAGCGGGTGATCGCCGAGACCGGCGCCGGCCAGCACGGCGTGGCCACGGCCACCGCGGCGGCCCTGCTCGGGCTGGACTGCGTGGTCTACATGGGCGAGGAGGACACCCGCCGGCAGGCTCTGAACGTGGCCCGGATGCGGCTCCTCGGCGCCGAGGTGGTGCCGGTCAAGACCGGCTCGCGCACGCTCAAGGACGCGATGAACGAGGCCATGCGGGACTGGGTGACCAATGTGGACACCACGCACTACCTGATCGGCACCGTCGCCGGCCCGCACCCGTTCCCGTCCATGGTCCGCGACTTCCACACCTGCATCGGCGAGGAGGCCAAGCGCCAGGTCGCCGAGCTCACCGGCGGGCTGCCGGACGCGGTCACCGCCTGCGTCGGCGGCGGCTCGAACGCGATCGGCATCTTCCACGAGTTCATCCCGGACGAGAGCGTCCAGCTGTACGGCTTCGAGGCCGGCGGCGACGGCGTGGAGACCGGCCGGCACGCGGCCAGCATCACCGGCGGCGCGGTCGGCGTGCTGCACGGCGCCCGCTCGTATCTGCTCCAGGACGAGGACGGCCAGACCATCGAGTCGCACTCGATCTCGGCCGGGCTGGACTACCCGGGCATCGGCCCCGAGCACTCCTGGCTGGCCGACGCCGGCCGGGCCAGCTACCTCCCGGTCACCGACACCCAGGCCATGGACGCGTTCGCGCTGCTCTGCCGCACCGAGGGCATCATCCCCGCGATCGAGAGCGCGCACGCGCTCGCCGGCACGCTGCTGATCGCCTCCGAGGTGGTGGCCGAGCGCGGCGACGGCGCCGTGATCCTGGTGAACCTCTCCGGCCGCGGCGACAAGGACGTGGACACCGCCGCCCGCTGGTTCGGGCTGGTCACCGGCGAGGAGCCGGAGCCGACCGAGAAGAGCCTGGACGGGGAAGAGTTGTGAGCGAGCGAAGCGAGCGAGCCAATAAGCGCAGTTGCCCCGCTCACGGGGCTGCCGAGCGTAGCGAGGTTGACCTGTGAGCGTCGCATCGGGGCCGGCCCAGGTCACCGCGACGGATCCGACGGCCCGGGCCGCGCACCGCGTCGGCGGCGCTTTCGCCGCGGCGAAGGCCGAGAACCGCGCGGCGCTGATCGGTTACCTGCCGGCCGGCTTCCCGGACGTGCCGGGCGCGATCGACGCGATCAAGGCGATGATCGACAACGGCGTGGACATCGTCGAGGTCGGGCTTGCCGTACTCCGACCCGCTGATGGACGGCCCGACGATCCAGGCCGCCGCCGAGCAGGCGCTCGCCGGCGGGGTCCGGATCACCGACGTGTTCCGCACGGTCGAGGCGATCTCCGGTGCCGGGGTGCCCGCCCTGGTGATGACCTACTGGAACCCGGTCGAGCGGCACGGGGTGGACCGGTTCGCGGCCTCCCTGGCCAGCGCCGGTGGCGCCGGGCTGATCACGCCGGACCTGATTCCCGACGAGGCCGGCGAGTGGCTCGCCGCCTCCGACCAGCACGAACTGGACCGGGTCTTCCTGGTCGCCCCGAGCAGCACGCCCGAGCGGATCGCGATGACCACGGCGGCCTGCGCCGGGTTCGTCTACGCCACCTCGGTGATGGGCGTGACCGGCGCGCGGGCCAACACCAGCGTGGCCGCACCGCCGCTCGTGCAGCGGGTCCGGGCGACCACCGAGCTGCCGGTCGGGATCGGGCTGGGCGTCAGCAACGGTGACCAGGCCGCCGAGGTGGCCGGCTTCGCGGACGGCGTCATCGTCGGCTCGGCGCTGGTCCGCTGCCTGCTCGACGCCTCGGACCCGGCCGCCGGAGTCCGCGCGGTCGGCGCGCTCACAGCCGAACTCGCCGCCGGCGTGCGGCGCGGCGCCCGCTAACCGCAGGCCCACGGCGCGTTCCCGGCCGGCACAGCACGCTGGGCCCGGCACTGCTCCGGCCCGCCCGGGGCACGCCCAGGCCCGGTTCGGCAACAGGCCGTTGCACGGTTGCTGGCTCGCCGTGTTTCGGCGTGGCGCCCGGTAGTCGGACGCTGCCATTTGGCATAGCGCCCGATAACGGTCAGGCATCACTGGGCGACGGTCGTCACGTCGCGTTCCCGCTACCGGTAGCGTGGCGGCGTGACTCTCGCCTCGATTCCCAGCCCAGAAACGTCCGTCTGGGACCTCGGACCGTTCCCGCTGCGGGCCTACGCCCTCTGCATCATCGCGGGCGTGATCGCCGCGGTCGTGATCGGCGAACGCCGGCTCCAATCCCGTGGTGGCCCCAAGGGCGCGATCATGGACATCGCCGTCTACGCGGTGCCGTTCGGCATCGTCGGTGCCCGGATCTACCACGTCATCACGTCGCCGGAGCACTACTTCGGCGCGGACGGCAGCCCGATCGACGCGCTCAAGATCTGGGAGGGCGGTCTCGGCATCTGGGGCGGCGTCGCCGGTGGCGCGCTCGGCGCCTGGCTCGCCGCTCGGCGGATGGGGATCCCGCTGCGGATCGTCGGTGACGTGGTGGCGCCCGGGGTCGTGGTCGCGCAGGCGCTCGGCCGGTTCGGCAACTGGTTCAACCAGGAGCTGTTCGGCAAGCCGACGGACCTGCCCTGGGCCCTGGAGATCGAGGCGGGCAAGGCCGGCACGATCCCCGGCGAGGACACCTACCAGCCCACGTTCCTGTACGAGTCGCTCTGGTGCCTCGGCGTGTTCGCGGTACTGATCTGGGCCGAGCGCCGGTTCCGCCTCGGCCGCGGCCGGGTCTTCGCGCTCTACGGCATGCTCTACGTGCTCGGCCGGATCTGGATCGAGGCGCTCCGGATCGACGAGGCGAACCACATCCTGGGCCTGCGGCTCAACATCTGGACCTGCATCATCGTCTTCGCCGCCGGGCTAGCGTACTTCCTCACCCACCCCGGGCCGCCGGAGCAGCTGCGGGTCGAGGAGGACGGCACGGTCACGGTCCTCGCGACGGTCAGGGCGCTGACGACAACGGCACCGACTCGAGCGCCCCGGACACGGACTCCGACGCCGATCAGGCCAGCGCCGACGCCACGGACGACAGCGACGACGCCAGCCCCGAAGCCGAGGCGACCGGTGCCACGGCCGAGGACGTGGCCGACGACAAGGTGACCGACAACAAGACGTCGTGAGGGCGTCCTGCCACGGCCAGCATGTCGTCAGCCAGTACCGATCCGGGAGCCTCCATGCCCACGAGTGAGCTGCTGCCCACGACCGCTCGCGCCCTGCTGCACCGGTTCGCGGTCGAGCAGTCCGAGCGGCGGGCGCCGTCGCTGGCTCGCCGGCGTGGTCCGGGACGGGCAGCTGGTCTGGTCCGGCGGGCGTGGCACGGTCGACGGCGCGGCGCCGGGCGCCGACACCCAGTACCGGATCGGGTCGATCACCAAGACGTTCGTGGCCGTGCTGGTGATGCGGCTGCGGGACGAGGGCAAGCTCGAACTCGCGGATCCGATCGGGCGGCACCTGCCCGGCACCGGGTTCGGCGAGCGCACGGTGGCCCAGCTGCTCGCGCACACCAGCGGGCTCACCGCCGAGTCACCCGGCGACTGGTGGGAACGGACGCCGGGCGTGAGCTGGACCGAGTTGGTCGCCGCCGTGGGGCCGGAGCCACGCCCGCGCCGCGAGGGCTGGCACTTCCACTACTCCAACCTCGGCTTCGCCACGCTCGGCGAGCTGGTCGGGCGACTCCGCGGCATGAGCTGGCTGGACGCCCTCCGGGAGGAGATCCTCGACCCGCTCGGCATGACCCGGACCACGGCGATGCCGGAGAAGCCGCACGCCGACGGCTGGGCCGTGCACCCCTGGGCGGACGTGCTGCTGCCCGAGCCGGCCCACGACGCGGTGGCGATGGCGCCGGCCGGCCAGCTCTGGTCGACCGTGACCGACCTCAGCCGCTGGGCGTCGTTCGTGGCCGGCGACACGGCCGGCCTGCTGGACCCCGAGACACTGGCCGAGATGCGGGCGCCGAGCACGATGCACGACGGCGGCGAGTGGCAGGGCAGCTTCGGTCTCGGCATCCAGCTCCGGCGGGATCGTGGCCGCGTGCTGGCCGGCCACGGTGGCTCCATGCCCGGCTTCTTGGCGTTCCTCTGGGCCTCCCCGGAGGAGGCCACGGGCGTCGTGGCGTTCGCCAACACCACCGCCGGTCTCACCGCCGACCTGCCCACGGACCTGCTGGAGATCCTGGACCGCCACGAGCCCCACATTCCGGCCGAGTGGACGCCGCTGACCTCGGTCGATCCGGCGCTGCTCGATCTGGCCGGGCCCTGGTACTGGGGACCGACCCCGTACGCGCTGCGCGTGCGCGCCGACCGCTGGCTCGACCTGGGCCCGCTCGGCCCCACCGGCCGGGCCTCCCGGTTCCGGCCCGAGGACGACGGCACCTGGACCGGCCTGGACGGCTACTTCGTCGGCGAGAAGCTCCGGCTGGTCCGGCGCGGCGACGGCACCGTGAGCCACTTCGACCTCGGCACGTTCATCTTCACCCGGGCGCCGTACGAGGCGTCTGGCGTGATCCCCGGCGACGTCGACCCGGACGGCTGGCGCGGCACCGACGGCTAGCCCCGTTGCGGCCGAGCGCCGCACCGCCGCTTCGCGGCGGTCCAAGCGCTGCGGCTCGGTTCCGCCCGTCACGGGTGGAATCGAACCGCAACGATGTTGTCGAGTCAGGACGGGTCGGCTGGCTCGGCGATGCAGGCGGTGCCGACCCGGCGGAAACCGATCCGCCCGTACAATCCGGGCCACGTCCTCGTCGCCGGCCGAGAGCATCACCAGCACGGCGCCCCGGTCCAGCGCGCGCTGGGTGAGCGCGGAGGTGAGCGCGGCGGCCAGGCCGCGGCGGCGCGCGGAGGGCAGCGTGGCCACGCCGACGATCTCCACCACGTCGCCGGCGCGCTGGTAGGCGCCGGAACAGACCGCCTCCGGGCCGTCGAGCAGCAGCGCCCGCGCGGTCTGGCCGGAACGCTGTGCGGCCCGCTCGGAGGCGAGGTCGGCCTCGCTGTACTCCTCGCGGAGCTTGTCGCGCTCGGCCGGACCGGCGTCGCCCGCCGCGGTGCCGGGGGAGGAGAAGCCCACCATGGCGACCGCACGGACACTCGCCAGCTCGTCGGCCAGGTTCGGGTCGTCCGGGTCGAGCAGGCGTAGCTGCGGTGCCGGCCGGGGCGGCCACCGGGGTGAACGCGTCCAGCACCATCATCGGATGGCGGCGCACGAGCAGGCCGGCCGCGGCGGCGACGCCCACCAGTGTGGGGTTGGTCTCGTCCACCCATTCGAACGCCTCGGGGGCGCCGAGTTCGCGCTGCCGTAGCCGGACCTGGTGGACGTCGGCCACGGTCGGTTCCGGCCCGCCGAGGGTAGGCCGGGCGTACAGCGGCCAGCCGGGGCCTTGGCGGACGAAGAGCGTCAACCCGCCGTACGGCTCCGCAGCGGCGCCGGCTCGTGGCACAGCGTCGTAAAAGCGTTCGATACTGGTCAGGAGCGTGCTCTGGGTGACGTTCTTCACGGTCGCGTACCCTATGTCCAACGAGTGTGTTGTGTAACCTCAGTTTTACTGCGGGCCGACGTCGTCCCCTCATAGTCATGCGTGGCGTATTGACGTCGAGAAGGAGCCCGACACGTGACGTTCTCTGCTGTCCCCGCAGCCCAGGGACTCTACGACCCCGCGAACGAGCATGACGCCTGTGGCGTGGCCTTCGTGGTGGACGCCCGTGGCCGTCGCTCGCACCGGATCGTCGAGCAGGGCCTCACCGCGCTGCGGAACATGGAGCACCGCGGCGCCGCCGGCAGCGAGGCCAACTCCGGCGACGGCGCCGGCATCCTGATCCAGGTCCCGGACGCGTTCCTGCGCGCGGTCGTGGACTTCGCGCTGCCCGAGCCCACCGCCGACGGCGAGCCCACCTACGCGGTCGGCAACGCGTTCCTGCCCGGCCGACCCGGACGAGCGGGCCCGCGCGGTCGCGGTCATCGAGCGGATCGCGGTCGAGGAGGGCGCCACCGTCCTCGGCTGGCGGGACGTGCCCACCGACGCGGTCGGCGCCGACCTCGGCCCCACCGCGCTCTCCGTGGCGCCGCACGTCGCGCAGCTCTTCCTCGGCGGCGGGCACGGCCTGGTGCTCGAGCGCAAGGTGTTCGTGGTCCGCAGGCGGGTCGAGCGGGAGACCAGCGAGCGCGGCATCACCGCCTACTTCCCGTCGCTGTCGGCGCGGACCATGGTCTACAAGGGCATGCTCACCCCCGACCAGCTGCCGCAGTTCTTCCCCGACCTCGACGACGAGCGGCTGGCCAGCGCGATCGCGCTCGTGCACACCCGGTTCTCCACCAACACGTTCCCGTCCTGGCCGCTGGCCCACCCGTACCGGTTCATCGCGCACAACGGCGAGATCAACACGATCCGGGGCAACCGGAACTGGATGCGCGCCCGCGAGGCGCTGCTGCACAGCGACGCTGATCCCCGGCGGCACCACCGGGGTGAGCTGGAGCGGCTGTTCCCGATCTGCACGCCCGGCGCCAGCGACTCGGCCAGCTTCGACGAGGTGCTGGAGCTGCTGCACCTCGCCGGCCGCAGGCTGCCGCACGCGGTGCTGATGATGATCCCGGAGGCGTGGGAGAACAACGCCACCATGGACCCGAAGCGGCGCGCCTTCTACCGCTTCCACGCCTGCCTGATGGAGCCGTGGGACGGCCCGGCCTGCGTCGGCGTTCACCGACGGCACCCTGATCGGCGCGGTGCTCGACCGCAACGGCCTGCGCCCGGCGCGCTGGTGGCGCACCCGCGACGGCCTGGTCGTGCTGGCGAGCGAGGCCGGCGTGCTCGACCTCGACCCCGCCACGGTGGTCGCCAAGGGCCGGCTCCAGCCGGGCCGGATGTTCCTGGTCGACACCGCGGCGCGGCGGATCGTGGACGACGACGAGATCAAGGCCGAGCTGGCCGCCGAGCACCCGTACGACGACTGGCTGCACGCCGGCCTGATCAACCTGGACGACCTGCCCGCGCGCGAGCACATCATCTACACCCACGACTCGGTCCAGCGCCGCCAGCAGATCTTCGGCTACACCGAGGAGGAGCTGAGGATCCTGGTCGCGCCGATGGCCCGGACCGGCGCCGAGCCGATCGGCTCGATGGGCACCGACACGCCGATCGCCGTGCTGTGCGAGCGTCCGCGGCTGCTCTTCGACTACTTCCACCAGCTGTTCGCCCAGGTCACCAACCCGCCGCTGGACGCGATCCGGGAGGAGCTGGTCACCTCGGTGTCGAGCACGATCGGGCCGGAGGGGAACCTGCTCGAGCCCGGGCCGGCGTCCTGCCGGCAGATCGTGCTGCCGTTCCCGGTGATCGACAACGACGAGCTGGCCAAGCTCGTCCACATCGACGACGACGGCGACCTGCCCGGCTTCAAGGCGGTCACGGTCTCCGGGCTCTACCCGCTCCGCGACGGCGCGGCCGGCATCAAGGCCCGCCTGACCGAGATCTGCCGGCACGTCTCCGAGGCGATCGAGGACGGCGTCCGCATCCTCGTGCTCTCCGACCGCGACTCCACCGCCGACCTGGCGCCGATCCCGTCGCTGCTGCTCACCGCGTGCGTGCACCAGCACCTGGTCCGCGAGCAGACCCGCACCAAGGTCGGCCTGGTGGTCGAGTCCGGCGACTGCCGCGAGGTGCACCACGCGGCGGTGCTGATCGGCTACGGCGCCGCGGCGGTCAACCCGTACCTGGCGTTCGAGTCGGTCGAGGACCTGATCGCCACCGGCGTCGCTGGCCGGCATCGACGCCGCGCCAGGCGGTGCGCAACTACGTCAAGGCGCTCGGCAAGGGCGTCCTGAAGATCATGTCCAAGATGGGCATCTCGACGGTCTCCTCGTACTGCGGCGCGCAGGTCTTCGAGGCGGTCGGCCTCTCGCACGAGCTGGTCGCAGCGCTACTTCACCGGCACCTCCAGCAGGCTCGGCGGCGTCGGGCCTGGCCGAGATCGACGCCGAGGTGGCCGCGCGGCACGCCCGCGCCTACCCGGCGAACCCGACCGAGCGGGCGCACCGCCGGCTCGAGGTCGGCGGCGAGTACCAGTGGCGCCGCGAGGGCGAGCTGCACCTGTTCAACCCGGAGACGGTCTTCCTGCTCCAGCACGCCGACCCGCAGCCGGCAGTACGACGTGTTCCAGAAGTACACCGCCACGGTCGACGAGCTCTCCGCCGAGGCGGCCTCGCTGCGCGGCCTGTTCGCGCTTCAAGGAGGGCGTCCGGGAGCCGGTCCCGCTCGACGAGGTCGAGCCGGTCGAGCAGATCGTCAAGCGGTTCGCCACCGGCGCGATGTCCTACGGCTCGATCTCGGCCGAGGCGCACGAGACCCTGGCCATCGCGATGAACCGGCTCGGCGGCAAGTCCAACACCGGCGAGGGCGGCGAGGACGTCGAGCGGCTCTACGACCCGACGCCGGCGCAGCTCGGTCAAGCAGGTCGCCAGCGGCCGGTTCGGCGTGACCAGCGAATACCTGGTCAACGCCGACGACCTGCAGATCAAGATGGCGCAGGGCGCCAAGCCCGGCGAGGGCGGCCAGCTGCCCGGCAACAAGGTGTGGCCGTGGATCGCCAAGACCCGGCACGCCACCCCGGGCGTCGGGCTGATCTCGCCGCCGCCGCACCACGACATCTACTCGATCGAGGACCTGGCGCAGCTGATCCACGACCTGAAGAACGTCAACCCGGCGCGCGGTGCACGTCAAGCTGGTCGCCGAGGTCGGCGTCGGCACGGTCGCGGCCGGCGTCGCCAAGCTCAGGCCGACGTCATCCTGATCTCCGGCCACGACGGCGGCACCGGCGCCTCCCCGCTGACTCGCCTCAAGCACGCCGGCACGCCGTGGGAGCTCGGCCTGGCCGAGACCCAGCAGACGCTGCTGCTCAACGGGCTGCGCGACCGGGTCGCCGTGCAGGTCGACGGCCAGCTCAAGACCGGCCGGGACGTGATCATCGCGGCGCTGCTCGGCGCCGAGGAGTTCGGCTTCGCCACCGCGCCGCTGATCGTCTCCGGCTGCATCATGATGCGGGTCTGCCACCTGGACACCTGCCCGGTCGGCATCGCCACCCAGAACCCGGAGCTGCGGGCGCAGTTCACCGGCAAGCCGGAGTTCGTGGAGACCTTCTTCGTGTTCCTCGCCGAGGAGGTCCGCGAGCTACCTGGCCGAGCTGGGCTTCCGCACCATCGACGAGGCGATCGGGCACGCCGAGCTGCTCGACACCCGCGCCGGCGGTCGACCACTGGAAGGCCCACGGGCTCGACCTGTCGCCGATCTTCGCGTGCCGGAGCTGCCCGAGGGCGCGCCGCTGCGCCGGGTCGTCGCGCAGGACCACGGCCTGGAGAAGGCGCTGGACAACAAGCTGATCGCGCTCGCCGAGGCCGGCGCTGGCCGACGGCACCCCGGTCAGCTTCGAGCACTGCCGGTCCGCAACGTGCAACCGCAGCGTCGGCGCGATGCTCGGCGGCGAGGTCACCCGCCGCTACGGCGGCGACGGCCTGCCCGACGACACGATCGAGTTCACCCTGCGCGGCACCGGCCGGCCAGTCGTTCGGCGCGTTCCTGCCGCGCGGGGTGACCCTGCGGCTGCTCGGCGACGCCAACGACTACGTCGGCAAGGGCCTGTCCGGCGGCCGGCTCGTGCGTCCGGCCCGACGCGACGGCGCCGTTCGTGGCCGAGGAGAACATCATCGCCGGCAACACCATCCTGTACGGCGCGACCGGCGGCGAGCTGTTCCTGCGCGGCCGGGTCGGCGAGCGGTTCGCGTCCGCAACTCCGGCGCCACCGCGGTCGTCGAGGGCGTCGGCGACCACGGCTGCGAGTACATGACCGGCGGCACGGTCGTCGTGCTCGGCCCGACCGGCCGCAACTTCGCCGCCGGCATGTCCGGCGGCGCGGCGTACGTGCTCGACCTCGACCCGGCCCGGGTCAACCCGGAGATGGTCGACCTGGACCCGCTCACCGCCGAGGAGCTCGACCACGCTGCGCGCGCTCGTCGACCGGCACCTCGCCGAGACCGGCTCGGCGGTGGCGGAGGGGCTGCTCGCCGACTGGCCGCGCCGCTCGGCGGGTTCACCGCGGTCGTGCCCCGCGACTACAAGCGGGTCCTCGAGGCGATCCGGATGGCCGAGCGGCCGGCCGTCACGTCGACGAGGCGGTCATGGAGGCAGCACGTGCCTGACCCGACCGGCTTCCTGCGGCACGAGCCGCGAGCTGCCCGCGCGCCGTCCGGTGCCGATCCGGATCAGGACTGGCGCGAGGTGTACCCGGGACAGCCGGCTTCGGCGCCGACATGGTCCGCGACCAGGCCACCCGCTGCATGGACTGCGGCATCCCGTTCTGCCACAACGGCTGCCCGCTCGGGCAACCGGATCCCGGACTGGAACGACCTGGTCCGCACCGACAGTGGCAGCGGCGGTCGAGCGTCTGCACGCGACGAACAACTTCCCGGAGTTCACCGGGCGGCTCTGCCCGGCGCCGTGCGAGGCCGCCTGCGTGCTCGGCATCAACTCCGACGCCGGTGACGATCAAGCAGGTCGAGGTGGAGATCGTCGACCGCGCGTTCGCCGAGGGCTGGGTCGTCCCGCAGCCGGCCGTGCGCAGCAGCGGCAAGAAGGTCGCCGTGGTCGGCTCCGGCCCGGCCGGGCTGGCCGCCGCGCAGCAGCTCGCCCGCGCCGGCCACGAGGTGACCGTCTACGAGCGCGCCGACCGGATCGGCGGCCTGCTGCGGTACGGCATCCCCGACTTCAAGATGGAGAAGCGCCACATCGACCGCCGGCTGGCCCAGATGGAGGCCGAGGGCACCCGGTTCGTCACCGGCGTCGACGTCGGCGTCGACGTCCCGGCCGCCGAGCTGCGCGCCGGCTTCGACGCGGTCGTGCTCGCCACCGGCGCCACGGTGCCGCGTGACCTGCCGGCGCCCGGCCGCGAGCTGACGGCATCCACCTGGCGATGGACTACCTGGCGCCGGCCAACCGGGTCCAGCTCGGGGACCTCGACGCCGCGCCGATCGACGCCGCCGGCAAGCACGTGGTGATCATCGGCGGCGGCGACACCGGCGCCGACTGCCTCGGCATCGCCCACCGCCAGGGCGCGGCCAGCGTGACCCAGCTCGAGATCATGCCGCAGCCGCCGGGCGCCCGGCAGGCCGCGACGCCGTGGCCGACCTGGCCGCTGATCCTGCGCAACTCCCGCGCGCACGAGGAGGGCGGCGAGCGCGTCTTCGCCGTCAACACCGAGCGGTTCGTCGACGACGGCAACGGCAACGTGCACGGCCTCGCGCTGTGCGAGGTCGAGATGGTGGACGGCCGGTTCGAGAAGGTCGAGGGCACCGAGCGCGAGCTCCGCGCCGACCTGGTCCTGCTGGCGATGGGCTTCACCGGCACCGAGCAGGGGCCGCTGCTGACCGAGCTCGGCGTCGAGGTGGACGGCCGGGGCAACATCGTGCGGGACGCCGCCTGGCCGACCAGCGCGCCGGGCGTGTTCGTCGCCGGCGACGCCGCCGCGGTCAGTCGCTGATCGTCTGGGCGATCGCCGAGGGCCGGGCCGCCGCGGCCGCCGTCGACGCGCACCTGACCGGCCAGTCCTCGCTGCCGGCCCCGGTGCGCCCGACCGACCGCCCGCTCGCCGCGCGCTAGAACCTTCGCGCTTTTGGGCGACATCTTCTCGGTGCTATGAGCCCCGAAGATGTCGCCCAAAGTGCGTCGGGGTACGGGTTTCCACGCGGTGACAACGGGAATCCGGATGGGGTTCGTATCTCCCGGCCCGGAAGGAAGGCCCCCATGTCGACCGACGCGATCGTCGTGCTGAAGGAAGACCACAAGGAGATTCGTCGGCTCTTCCGGGAGTTCGAGAAGGCTGGCGACCGCGCCGAGGCGCGCAAGGGCAAGCTCGTCGAAGCAGATCATCGAGAACCTGACCGTGCACACGTACCTCGAGAACGAGGTGATGTACCCGGAGGTCCGCAAGCTCCTGCCCGACCTGGAGGACGACGTCCTCGAGTCGTACGAGGAGCACCACGTCGCGGACGTGCTCTGCGTGGAGCTCGCCGGGATGAGCCCGGACGACGAGCGGTTCGACGCCAAGACCACCGTCCTCATCGAGAGCGTCACGCACCACATCGAGGAGGAGGAGCAGGAGTGGTTCCCGAAGGTCCGCGAGGGCGTCGGGCGTAAGCAGCTCCAGGAGATCGGGGCGCGCATGGTCGAGCTGCGCAAGGACGCGCCGCGCAAGCCGTCCCAGCCCAGCGCGCTGAAGAAGGCGGTCGACGCCGTCACGGCCTGACCGGGACGTGCACCGCCCGTCCGGGCGGCATGCTCGCGGCCAGCACCGCGAGGATGCCGCCCGGGCCGCTGTCCGGGTTGAAGTTCGATGCTCGGTCAACGCCCGGTTTGGCCCGTTTGAAGGCAAGCTTTGCGGTGCGGTGCATGCTGATGCAGACCAAGGAACGGGACAAGCCCGGGACGGGTCTGCATCGGTTCACCTGAGAGCGCTAGGTTGGCGCATGACGCGTCGCGCGAAGATCGTTTGCACTATGGGACCCGCCACCGCCACCCCCGAGCGGATGCGCGGGCTCGTGGACGCCGGTATGGATGTGGCCCGGCTGAACTTCAGCCACGGCAGCCATGCCGACCACGAGGTGGCGTACAAGATGGTGCGGGAAGCATCCGACGCCGCGGGCCGAGCGGTCGGCATCCTCGCCGACCTGCAGGGGCCGAAGATCCGCCTCGGCAAGTTCGCCGATGGCCCGTACGAGTGGCGCACCGGCGAGACCGTCCGGATCACCACCGACGACATCATCGGTGACCACGACCGGGTGTCCACCACGTACGACCGGCTGGCCCAGGAGGTCGCGGTCGGCGACCGGCTGCTGATCGACGACGGCCGGGTCGCGCTCGACGTGACCGGTGTCGAGGGCAACGACGTGCGCTGCCTGGTGATCGAGGGCGGCCCGGTCAGCAACAACAAGGGCCTGTCGCTGCCGAACGTGAAGATCAGCGTCCCCGCGCTCAGCGAGAAGGACGCCGAAGACCTGCGGTTCGCGCTCAAGCTGGGCGTCGACCTGGTCGCGCTCTCGTTCGTGCGCTCGCCCGACGACATCAAGCTCGTCCAGCACATCATGGACGAGGTCGGTGTCCGGGTCCCGGTCATCGCCAAGATCGAGAAGCCGGAGGCGGTCGAGCACCTGGAGGCGATCGTCATCGCCTTCGACGGCGTGATGGTCGCCCGCGGTGACCTCGGCGTGGAGCTGCCGCTGGAGGCGGTGCCGCTGGTGCAGAAGCGCGCGGTGCAGCTCTGCCGCGAGAACGCCCGCCCGGTCATCGTCGCCACCCAGATGCTCGACTCGATGATCGAGAACTCCCGGCCGACCCGCGCCGAGGTGTCCGACGTCGCCAACGCGGTGCTGGACGGCACCGACGCGCTGATGCTCTCCGGCGAGACCAGCGTGGGCCGGTTCCCGGTGCTCACCGTGCAGACGATGGCCAAGATCATCGACAACGTGGAGCACGGCGACCCGTCGGTGCCGCCGCTGGACCACGACCCGCGCACCAAGGGCGGCGCGATCGCCGCCGCCGCCAAGCAGATCGGCGAGGTGCTGGAGGCCAAGGCGCTGGTGGCGTTCACGCTCACCGGTGACACCGTGCGCCGGCTGGCCCGGCACCACACCCCGCTGCCGCTGATCGCGTTCACCCCGCGGCCCAGCGTCCGCAACCAGCTCAGCCTCTCCTGGGGCGTGGAGACGTTCCTGTCGCCGTCGGTGACCCACACCGACGACATGGTGCGCCAGGTCGACACGCTCCTGCACGAGGCCGGTCGGGTGCAGACCGGTGACGAGGTCGTGATCGTGGCCGGCAGCCCGCCGAACACCGCCGGCTCGACCAACGCGCTGCGGGTGCACAAGATCGGCTCCGTCATCGACCTGCCGTGATCCCGCGCTCCTCGACCTCGGTGCGCACGCTGACTCGGCGCGACGCCCAGGTCGGGGCGCGCCGGTGCCGGGCGTGCCCTGCTCTGGTGCTACGCGCTACCGGCGGGTAACATGGCCGTACTGTGACTGACTACCTCTCCGGCCAGGCGGCCGTCGACCACCTCGTGGACCTGCTCGACCTCGAACAGATCGAGGTGAACGTGTTCCGCGGGCAGAGCCCTGAGCTCTCGCCGACCCGGGTCTTCGGCGGCCAGGTGGCGGGGCAGGCGCTGGTGGCCGGCGGGCGGACGGTGCCGGAGGACCGGTACGTCCACTCGCTGCACTCGTACTTCATCCGGCCCGGCGATCCGTCGATCCCGATCCTGTACACGGTCGAGCCGGTGC
This sequence comes from uncultured Actinomycetota bacterium, assembly GCA_963746095.1. Lineage (GTDB taxonomy): Bacteria > Actinomycetota > Actinomycetes > Mycobacteriales > Cryptosporangiaceae > CAVVAL01. The sequence goes on from CAVVAL010000004.1 coordinate 159,519, forward strand.
GTGACGGCCGCTCGTTCACCACCCGGCGGGTGGTCGCGATCCAGCACGGCAAGCCGATCTTCTTCCTCTCGGCGTCGTTCCAGGAGGCCGCCGACGGGCTGGACCACCAGGGCGACATGCCTGCGGTGCCCGGCCCCGAGACGCTGCCGACCATGCAGCAGCAGATCGCCGACCTCGGTGACCGGATGGGCGTCTTCGCGAAGGTGCCGCGCCCGATCGACATGCGCTACGTCGGCAGCCCGGGCTGGGTGCCCAGCGGCGACCGCCCGGCGGAGCCTCGGCAGCGGGTCTGGATGCGGGTGGACGGCAAGCTGCCCGACGACCCGCTGCTGCACGTCTGCGCGCTCACCTACGCGAGCGACCTGACCCTGCTCGACGCGGTGCTCTCCACCCACGGCGCGGTCTGGGGCCCGGGCGGCTTCGCCGGTGCCAGCCTCGATCACGCCATGTGGTTCCACCGGCCGTTCCGGGCCGACGAGTGGGTGCTCTACGACTGCGAGAGCCCGTCCGCCTCCGGCGCGCGCGGCCTGGCGACCGGCCGGTTCTTCTCCGCCGACGGCCGGCACCTCGCCACCGTGGTCCAGGAGGGCCTGCTCCGCCCCGTCCCCAACCGCTGACCCTCCTCTGCCCGCTTTGGGCGACATTTTCGGTGCTATAGCCCAGAAGATGTCGCCCAAAGCGGGGTGAGCGGCACCGGGGTCCGACTGCTCAACCCGTTCTCGGGGAGCGATTGAGAGATCAGCGTGCCGGGAGCGGGATTCGAACCCGCACGCCCTTTCGGGCAGACGCTTTTGAGGCGTCCGAGTCTGCCGTTCCTCCATCCCGGCTGGATGGCGAGCACAGCTTATCCCGGTACACGGTGCGGCTGTCAGCCACATTCGGCGTGCCGCGACCAGGTGTCCTGCCGCGCGTCGATCGACGGTGGCCGGGTCGCGGGCAGCTGCTACCGGCCGCCTACGCTGAGGCGAACGAGCGGGACGCTAGGGTTGCGCCAGCCACGGAGCAAGACACCGGTACGCTTCCCGTTCGGCGAGAGATCCGCGGCGCCTGCCGCGAGGATGACGAGGAGGCCCTGTGGCCGAGGCACCAGCCCGCCGCGTGCTGATCGCGGAGGACGAGGCGCTCATCCGGCTCGACCTCTCGGAGATGCTCCAGGAAGAGGGGTACGACGTCGTCGGGGAGGCGGGCGACGGGGAGACCGCGGTGCGACTCGCCGAGGAACTCCGCCCGGATCTGGTGATTCTCGACGTCAAGATGCCGGTGATGGACGGAATCGCGGCGGCGGAGCGGATCGCCGGTGCCCGGATCGCGCCGGTGGTGATCCTCACGGCGTTCAGCCAGCGGGATCTCGTCGAGCGGGCCCGTGCCGCCGGCGCGATGGCCTACCTCGTGAAGCCGTTCCAGAAGAAGGACCTGCTGCCCACGATCGAGATGGCGGCGTCGCGGTTCGCCGAGATCGTCGCGCTCGAGACCGAGGTGTCCGACCTCACCGAGCGGCTGGAGACCCGCAAGGCCGTCGAGCGGGCCAAGGGCGTGCTGATGGAGCAGGGCATGTCCGAGCCCGAGGCGTTCCGCTGGATCCAGCGCACGGCGATGGATCGGCGTACCTCGATGCGTTCGATCGCGGCGGCCGTGCTGGAGATGGGCGCCCAGAGCAACCTCAGCTGACCATGCGCCGGGCCCGGTACTGTGCCGTGCTCGCGCTGGTCGTGGTCACGAGATGCACGTCTGGCGGCGACGACCGCGCCGGCGCCGCTGGCGCCACGGTGGAGCGCCGCGGCGCTCGATGCCGGCGCGGCCGTGGCCGATCTGGCGGTGTGCGGCGACCAGCTGTTCGCCACCGGCGCGAGGCGTGGCCAGCGCGGCCCCGCACCGGCCGCCTGGGCGAGTACGGACGGTCTTGCCTGGTCAGGGGTGCCGACGGCGCCAACGTCGGGCTACGGGCGGCTCAGCATGCTCTACGCCGCGGGCTGCGGATCGAACAAACCTGCCGCGCTCGGCAGCGCGATCGGTGGCTCCACGGCAACCCGCGCACCGCGACCTGGGTGGCGGCCGGCGGCACCCTGCGGAGAACCTCGCCGCGTTCGAGCTCTACGGCGGCCCGCGCGCGCTCTCCGTGGATCGCATCGCCGGCGGGCCGAGCGGCTGGCTGGTGGCCGGCAATCGCTCCGGCGCGGGAGCGGGGCGCGCGCAGGACAAGGCCGGCGCCGCGGTCTGGTACTCGGCGGACGGGCGCGAGTTCACGCTGGTGGACGCCGACCCGGCGCTGGTCAGTGCGGCCGGCGAGGTGACCAGGGCGGCGGACGTCGTGGCCGGTGCCGGCGGTTGGGTCGTGGTGGGCGCCCGCACGGTGCTCGGCGGTGGCCGGGTGTCGCAGCGGCCGATGGTGTGGCGATCCGACGGACGGGCAGGCCTGGCGTCGCGAGCAGACTCCCCGCAGCCGATCAGAAGGACGAGGCGCTGCAGCGGATCGTGGCCGGCCCGAACGGCACGCTGCTCGCGGCGGGCACCCGTGGCGATCGGTTCGTGCTCTGGCGCCGGGCCGCCGACCGGTGGAGCAGGGTGGCCGAGTGGGGCGCGAACTCCGGCTCGGCGACCGGCGTCGCTTCGGTGCGGAGCCTCGCCGTGGACGGCGATCGGATCCTGGTCGCCGCGTCCGATGGTGCGCGATTGGTGCTCTGGGGCTCGATGGACGCCGGCCGAGCCTGGCGGCCGGTGCGGCCGCCGATGGAGTTGGCAGCCAGCGGCGACAGCCAGGCTCGCCGTCGCCCTGCACGGCGACCTTGCCGTCGTTAGCGCAGATAGCGGGACAACTGGCGGTATCTGGTCGGCTCGGCTGGCCGGGTGACGCTGTGTTCGCCAACTGGTCGATTAGCGACTGGAATCAGAGTTAATGTCGCGTTCGCGCGCGACCGGGCGTTACCGGGTATGACATCGGCTCGCTGGGTGGTCACAGCGGTGTTACGACGCGCTCGAACGCTGGTCCCGGTGGGTGGACGCTCCTATAGTGCTGCCCACATAGGAAGACACGTCGGCGTGGCCGGAGGGGCCGCGTGGCGTGCCCATTGCTTTGGTGGAGGTTCCAAGTGCGGCTCAAGCACATAGCCCGTGTTACTGCCGTTGCGGCGGTAATCGCCCTTGCGGCCGCTGGATGTGACAGCGGCTCGTCCGACGACACGGCTAGCGGCGTGCGACAAGTGCAAGGCCAAGATCGGCATGTTCGGCGCCCTCACCGGCGACGCTGCCAACCTCGGCAAGGTGATCCACAACGGCGTCCAGCTCGCGGTGGACCAGTACAACGAGGAGAACGCGGACTGCAAGGTCACGCTCGCGGACTACGACTCGCAGGGCAGCCCGGACCAGGCGCCCGGCCTCGCGCAGAAGGCCATCAACGACAAGGACGTCATCGGCATCGTCGGCCCGGCGTTCTCCGGTGAGTCGAAGGCCGCCGGCCCGCTCTTCTCCGAGGCCGGTCTGTCGACCATCACGCCGTCGGCCACCAACCCGCTGCTCGCGGACAACGGCTGGAAGACCTTCCACCGCATCCTGGGCAACGACAACACCCAGGGCCCGGCCTCGGCCAAGTACATCAAGGACATGCTGAAGGCGCCGAAGGTGTTCGTCGTCGACGACGCGTCGGAGTACGGCAAGGGTCTCGCGGACATCGTGAAGAAGGACCTCGGCGGCGCGGTGGTCGGCACCGACACCGTGCAGGTCAAGCAGACCGACTTCTCGGCCACCGTCACCAAGATCAGGGCCTCCGGCGCCCCGGCGTTCTTCTTCGGCGGGTACTACACCGAGGCCGGCCTGCTGCGCAAGCAGCTGACGGACGCGGGCGGCCAGGCGATCACCATGGTCGCGGCTGACGGCGTCAAGGACGAGGGCTTCATCAAGGCCGCCGGTCAGGCCGCCGCCGAGGGCACCATCCTCACCTGCCCGTGCCTCCCGGCCAGCAAGACGGCCGGCACGTTCGCCGCTGACTACAAGGCGAAGTTCGGCGTCGAGGCCGGCACCTACGGCGGCGAGGGGTTCGACGCCGCCAACGTGTTCCTCGCGGCGATCAAGGCCGGCAAGACCTCCCGCTCGGACGTCAACGACTTCGTGAAGTCGTACAACGCGGACGGCGCGACCAAGAAGATCCAGTTCGACGACAAGGGCGAGGTTGCCGACAAGGTGGTGTGGGCCTACAAGGTGAAGGCCGGCGCGATCGTGGAGGACCAGGAGATCAAGTAACGAAGACCGTTGGCGCGGTGACCACTCACTGCTGAGGGCCTGAGCCCGAGGCGTGGGTGGTCACGGCGCTGGTTCCACGGATTCATAACAACGCGGCCGGGTGTCGGGAACGGCACCCGGCCGCATCCTGGAGAACGCTGAGGATCCCTCGCCATGGATTTCGATTTCCTGCTGAACAACTTCTGGGACCTCTCGGTCACAGGTCTCACGCAGGGCTCCATCTACGCCCTGATCGCGCTCGGCTACACCCTGGTGTACGGCGTGCTGCGGCTCATCAACTTCGCCCACTCCGAAGTCTTCATGGTGGGCACCTTCGCCTCGATCGCTGACCCTGCACACCCTCGGGCTCGGTGAGGACGACGCGATTCCCAGCACCGGCAAGGTCGTGCTTCTACATCGTGGCCGCCACGGCCGCCGCCATGGTCGCCTCCTCGATGACCGCCGTTGATCGTCGAGCTCGTCGCTTACCGGCCACTGCGCAAACGCAACGCGCCGCCGCTGATCTTCCTGATCAGCGCGATCGGTGCCTCGTTCGCCATCTCCGAGGCCTTCGGCTCCGATCGAAGATCGGCGGCTGGGAGATCGGGCAGGGCCGCAACCTGGTCCGGGTGCCGAACCTGATCGACCCGAAGACGCAGTTCACCTTCTTCGGCGCGAACATCACCAACCGCCAGATCCTGATCGTCGTCGCGGCGCTGCTGATGATGATCGGGCTGGACATGTTCATCCGGCACACCCGGCTCGGCCGCGGCATCCGCGCGGTCTCCCAGGACCCGGACAGCGCCGCGCTGATGGGCGTGAACAAGGACCGCGTCATCGCGCTCACGTTCATCCTCGGCGGCCTGATGGCCGGCGGCGCCGCGGTCCTCTACGACCTGCAGTTCGGCGACGACCAAGTTCAACGCCGGCTTCTTGCTCGGCATCAAGGCGTTCACCGCCGCGGTGCTCGGCGGCATCGGCAACCTGCGCGGAGCGCTGCTCGGCGGCCTGCTGCTCGGGCTGATGGAGAACTGGGGCTCGGCGTTGATCGGAGCGCAATGGCGTGACGTGGTCGCGTTCGTGTTCCTGATCGTGGTGCTGATGTTCCGGCCGACCGGCATCCTCGGCGAGTCGCTCGGGAAGGCGCGCGCATGAACCTCAAGGATGGTCTCTACGAGATCGACCAGCGCCGGCTCCGCATGGTGCACGCGGTATCGCGTCGCTGGGACGGGCTGCCCAGGCTGGTCAAGTGGGTGGTCATCCTCGCCTTCGCGGCGCTGATCTTCATGCTGCCGGTGATCAACCCGCCGTTCCTCACCACTCCGGACGCCGACTTCGCCACCGTGCTGTTCATCGTCGGGGTCTACTGCCTCGCGGCGCTCGGCCTGAACATCGTGGTCGGCCTGGCCGGGCCTGCTCGACCTCGGCTACGTCGGCTTCTACGCCGTCGGCGCCTACTCGGTCGCGGTGTTCGCGTCGCCGCAGAGCCAGCTCGCGACGAAGCTCCCGTGGCTGGCCTGCATCCCGATCGCCATCGGCCTGTCGATGGTGGCCGGCGTCATCCTCGGCGCGCCGACGCTGCGGCTGCGCGGCGACTACCTGGCGATCGTCACGCTCGGGTTCGGCGAGATCGTCCGGCTGACCTTGGTCAACATCGAATACCTCGGCGGCTCGTCCGGCATCAGCGCGATCCCGCACCCGCCCGGCAACTACTCCGACGGTCCGCCGATCTTCGGCGTGCTCAACGCCAAGCCGTACTACTGGCTGGTGCTCGCGGTGATCATCCTGGTCATGGCGGGTTCGCGGAACCTGGAGCGCAGCCGGGTCGGTCGGGCCTGGCTGGCGATCCGGGAGGACGAGGACGCCGCCGAGCTGATGGGCGTGCCGACGTTCCGGTTCAAGCTCTGGGCGTTCGCGATGGGCGCGGCGGTCGGTGGCCTCTCCGGCGCGGTCTTCGCCGGCAAGCAGGGCTTCATCAACCCGGAGAGCTTCCCGGTGGTGACCTCGATGCTGTTCCTGGCCGCGGTCATCCTCGGCGGCGCCGGCAACCGGGTCGGCGTGCTGCTCGGCGCCACGCTCGTGGTCTACCTGCCGGAGCGGTTCCGTAACCTGGAGGACTACCGGATCCTGATGTTCGGCATCGCGCTGATCGTGATGAGCATCTTCCGGCCGCAGGGCCTGATCCCGAGCCGCAGACGGGCGACGGAACTGGCCGATCGGAAGAAGGAAGTGGAGGCTGGGGTCAATGCCTGACGAGACCACACCGGAACCGACGACCCCCGACCCCACCACCGGTCCGGCCGCCTCCGAGGTGCTGGCTCCGGGGTCGACCCCGGGCGTCCACCTGGGCAGCCACGACGCTGCGTCCGGAGGGCGCCACCGAGCGGCTGCTGGAGATCGACAACGTCACGCTGCGGTTCGGCGGCGTGGTCGCGCTCGACGGCGTGAACTTCCACATCAACCGGGGCGAGATCCTCGGGCTGATCGGGCCGAACGGCGCCGGCAAGACCACCTGCTTCAACGTGATGACCGGCGTCTACCAGCCGACCAGCGGCGCGGCCCGGTTCAAGGGCAAGTCGCTCGGCAAGAAGCAGAAGTACCAGATCACCAAGCTCGGCATCGCCCGCACGTTCCAGAACATCCGGCTCTTCCCGGAGATGACGGCCATCGAGAACGTGATGGTCGGCGCGGACGCCCGGCACAAGACCAGCGTGGTCAGCGCGCTGTTCCGGCTGCCTCGGCACTTCCGCGAGGAGAAGGCCGGCCGGGAACGGGCGATGGAGCTGCTGAAGTTGGTCGGGATCGCCGACCGGGCCGACCACGCGGCGCGCAACCTGCCGTACGGGTACCAGCGCCGGCTGGAGATCGCGCGCGCGCTCGCCACCGAGCCCGAGCTGCTCTGCCTGGACGAGCCGGCCGCCGGCTTCAACCCGCAGGAAAAGATCGAGCTGCTCAACCTGATCAAGAAGATCCGCGACCAGGGCTTCACCGTGCTGCTGATCGAGCACGACATGCGCCTGGTCATGGGCGTCACCGACCGGATCGTCGTGCTCGAGTTCGGCAAGAAGATCGCCGAGGGTTCCCCTGCGGAGATCCGCGACAACCCGGCGGTCATCGCCGCCTACCTGGGGGTGCCCGAAGATGCTGCTTGAGATCAACGACCTCTCGGTGTTCTACGGCCGGATCCAGGCCCTGCACGGCATCAGCCTCACCGTCGAGCAGGGCGAGATCGTCACCCTGATCGGCGCGAACGGCGCCGGCAAGACGACCACCATGCGGGCCATCTCCGGGCTGCGGCCGGCCGGCGGCGGCAAGATCATCTTCGAGGGCAAGGACATCACCAGCGTCCGGGCCGACCTGCGGGTGGTGCGGGGCATCTCGCAGGCGCCCGAGGGCCGGGGGATCTTCGTCGGCATGACGGTGATGGAGAACCTCGACATGGGGACCTACTCCCGCAAGGACCGCAAGAGTGCCGCGGCCAAGGCGGATCTGGAGCGCGTGTTCCAGCTCTTCCCGCGGCTCGCCGAGCGGAAGAGCCAGGTCGCCGGCACGATGTCCGGCGGTGAGCAGCAGATGCTCACGATCGGCCGCGCGCTGATGGCCAAGCCCAAGCTGCTGCTGCTGGACGAGCCGTCGATGGGCCTCGCGCCCATGCTCATCCAGCAGATCTTCGCGATCATCAGGGAGATCAACGAGCAGGGCACCACGGTGCTGCTGGTGGAGCAGAACGCCCAGCAGGCGCTCTCGGTGGCGCACCGCGCGTACATCCTGGAGACGGGCTCGATCGTGAAGACCGGCCGCGGCGCCGACCTGCTCGGCGACCCGGCGATCAAGGACGCCTACCTCGGCGTGGCCTGAGTCAGCTGACCGTTCGCCCCGGGCCTGGGGTTGCACTGCCGGGCCCGGGGCTGCGTCGTTTCCGGGTGGCGATTACCCGCGCCAGGGCGGGAGGTAAGCCATCGGTAATGCGCTGTTCGTAGGGTCGACGACGACGCCCCGCCAGCGGGTGTCGTCCACGCCAACGGCAGGGGATGAGGACAGTGCAGAAGAGGACATGCACAGGGCTCTCGCTCACCGCCGCCTACTGGTCCGAACCGGATGAGGCGGACTCCGAGGCCGATCCCGAACTGGCCGCCAGACTCGCTGCGGGGGTCACCGCCGCGCTCAGCGTCCGGTGCGGCCACCCCGTCTTCCTGCCGCGGATGCGCGGTCGGGTGCGGGCTCGCCGCAACAGGGCCTAGGTGTGCCGTTCGCGGCACCGAAAGCCCGCCGGCGCTTCGCCCGCCAAGGCGCTTTGGGCGACATTTTCGGTGCTCATAGCACCGAAAATGTCGCCCAAAGGCAGGTCAGGGGTCAGGCGGTGGTGGGCTTGCGGCGCAGGAGCTGGCAGGTGATGCGGGCGGTGCAGAGCCGGCGGTCCTGGGCGTCGGAGATGACGATGCTGTAGGTCGCGGTGCTGCGGCCCTCGTGGACCGGGGTGCAGACGCCGGTGACGACGCCGTCGCGGGCCGAGCGGTGATGGGTGGCGTTGATGTCCACGCCGACCGGTACCGAGTCCGGGCCGGCGTGCAGGCCGGCGGCGACCGAGCCGAGCGACTCGGCGAGCGCGCAGGAGGCGCCGCCGTGCAGCAACCCGTACGGCTGGCGGTTCCCCTCGACCGGCATGGTGGCGACCAGCCGACCCTCCGCGATGTCGACGAAGCTGATGCCGAGCGCCTTGTTGAGCTCGCCCGTGTTGGCGTTGATCTGCGCCAACACCTCCTCGCGCACGGCCGGGTCGGTGAGGTCGATGGCGTAGGGCACGGGTCCTCCAGCTGGTGCCGTCCGCACGTCGGCGAGCCTGCCGCCGCAAGACGACAGCGGGGCGTCGAGTTGTCAGGGGTCGAGACTAGAGTTTGTCTCGTGACCGCTGCTGTTCCGGGTGCCCGGCTTCTGTTGCTCGATGGCCATTCGCTGGCCTACCGCGCGTTCTTCGCTCTGCCCGTGGAGAACTTCTCCACCACGACCGGGCAGCCGACGAACGCCGTCTACGGCTTCACCTCGATGCTGATCAACGTGTTGCGGGACGAGAAGCCCACCCACCTGGGTGTGGCGTTCGACGTGTCCCGCAGGTCGTTCCGCACCGAGGCCTACGCCGAGTACAAGGCGGGTCGGTCCGAGACGCCGACCGACTTCAAGGGCCAGGTCAGCCTGATCCAGGAGGTGCTGGCCGCGCTGCGGATCCGGGACGTCCAGGTGGAGGGGTTCGAGGCCGACGACATCATCGCCACCCTCGCCACCGAGGCCAGCGACGCCGGCATCGAGACGCTGATCTGCTCGGGCGATCGGGATTCCTTCCAGCTCATCTCCGACACCTGCACCGTGCTCTACCCGGTGCGGGGCGTCTCCGAGCTGGCCAGGATGACGCCGGCCGCGGTCGAGGCCAAGTACGGCATCCCGCCGCGGCTCTACCGCGATCTCGCCGCGCTGGTCGGCGAGACCAGCGACAACCTGCCCGGCGTGCCGGGGGTGGGGCCGAAGACGGCGGCGAAGTGGCTGCTCAAGTACGGCTCGCTCGACGAGCTGGTGGCCAAGATCGACGAGATCCCGGGCAAGGCCGGCGAGTCCGTCCGCGCGCACCTGTCCGACGTGCTGCGCAACCAGCAGCTCAACAAGCTCGTCTGTGACATGGAGCTGCCGCTGCGGGTGCCCGATCTGGCCCGCGTGACGTGGGATCGGGACGAGGTGCACCAGGTCTTCGACTCGCTCGAGTTCCGGGTCCTGCGGGACCGCCTGTACGCCACGCTGGAGGCCGTCGAGCCCGAGGCCGAGGGCGGGTTCGACCTGGACGGCACGGTGGTCGAGCCGGGGCAGCTCGCCGGCTGGCTCAGCGCGCACGCGTCCGGCACCGCCCGGGCCGGGCTCGCCGTGGAGGGCAGCTGGGGGCGTGGCACTGGGGAGATCGCCGGGCTGGCCATCGCCACCGGGGACGGCAAGGCGGCCTGGCTGGATCCGGCCGAGCTCGACCCGGCCGACGAGGCCGCGCTCGGTGCCTGGCTCGCCGATCCGGCCCGGCCGAAGGCACTGCACGACGCCAAGGGTCCGCTGCTCGCGTTCGCGGCGCACGGCTGGCCGGTCCGGGGCATCACCGCCGACACCGCGCTCCAGGCCTACCTGGTCCGGCCCGACCAGCGCAGCTACGACCTCGCCGATCTCGCCCTGCGGCATCTGCAGCGCGAGCTGCGCACCGAGACGTCCGACAACGGCCAGCTCAGCCTCGACGGGATCGACGACGGTGCCGTGCACGACGGGCTGATGGCTCGTGCCGCCGCCACCGCTCGATCTGGCCGCCGCGCTCGACACCGAGCTCGAAGCCCACGGCGGCACCGCGCTGCTGGCCGACGTCGAGTTGCCGCTGGTGGACGTGCTGGCCGGGATGGAGCGGCTCGGCATCGCCGCCGACACCGAGCACCTGGCCGAGCTGGAGGCGCACTTCGCCGCCGAGGTGAAGGCCGCCGCGCAGGCCGCGTACAGCGTGGTCGGCCGAGAGTTCAACCTCGGCTCGCCCAAGCAGCTCCAGGGCATCCTCTTCGACGAGCTGGAACTGCCGAAGACGAAGAAGATCAAGACCGGCTACACGACCGACGCCGACTCGCTGCAGTGGCTCTTCGTGCAGACCCAGCACCCGCTGCTGGAGCACCTGCTCCGGCACCGCGACGTGGCCAAGCTCAAGACCACCGTGGACGGGCTGCTCAAGACCGTCGCCGACGACGGCCGCATCCACACCACGTTCAACCAGCTCGTCGCGGCCACCGGCCGGCTCTCCTCGACCGACCCGAACCTGCAGAACATCCCGATCCGCACCGAGGAGGGCCGGCGAATCCGCCGCGCGTTCATCGTCGGTGCCGGCTATGACACGCTGCTCACCGCCGACTACAGCCAGATCGAGATGCGCATCATGGCGCACCTCTCCCGCGACGCCGGCCTGATCGACGCGTTCGCCAGCGGGGAGGACCTGCACACCACGGTCGCCTCCCGGGTCTTCTCGGTGCCGGCCGGCGAGGTCACCGCCGAGATGCGGCGCAAGATCAAGGCCATGTCGTACGGGCTGGCGTACGGGCTCAGCGCGTTCGGGCTGGCCCAGCAGCTCAACATCAGCTCGGGCGAGGCCAAGGAACTGATGGAGGAGTACTTCCTGCGGTTCGGCGGCGTCCGGGACTACCTCCGCACCGTGGTCGAGGAGGCTCGCAAGCCCGACCGGGGCTACACCGAGACCATCCTCGGCCGCCGCCGGTACCTGCCCGACCTGGTCAGCGACAACCGGCAGCGCCGCGAGATGGCCGAGCGGATGGCCCTCAACGCGCCCATCCAGGGATCCGCCGCCGACATCATCAAGGTCGCCATGCTCGGCGTCGACCGGGCGATCCGCGAGGCCGAGCTGCAGTCTCGCCTGCTGCTCCAGGTGCACGACGAACTCGTCTTCGAGGTCCACCCCGGCGAGCACGAGGCCCTGGAGCAGATCGCCCGCCAGCAGATGGGCAGCGCGTACCAGCTGGACGTCCCGCTGGACGTGTCGGTGGGATTCGGCGACACCTGGGATTCTGCCGCTCATTAGTGGGCGGCCCGCCCAGGCACCACGCTCGCGGCGTTCTCGTTGCCTCGCGTGCCAACGCACGCGTCGGCGCCTCGGCCTTGCGATCGCCGCACCTGGGCGGGCTCCGGGTTAGATCAAGGGCTTTCAGGCTTTGGCGTTACGTCCGGGTGGTTGGGGGCTTGCGCGGTTCGGGGCTGGCGCTGCACAGGTCAGCCTCGGGGGCTGGCGGCCGTGGGCAAGGCGGGCCGCCGCACCCGGGCCGCTCCGCGGCCGGCGCAGCTTGGGGCACTCGACGGCACAGGTCAGATCTGGTGCGGTTGGATCGTGCCCTGGGAGGGCACGATCCAACCGCAGGTCAGGGGGTAAGCGATGAGGCGGGTGCTGGTCGCCGGCATCTCGGGAGCCGGGAAGAGCACGCTCGCACGCGAGCTGTCCGCTCGCCTGAGCCTGCCGTACGTGGACATGGACGGCCTCTTCCACGGCCCGAACTGGCAGCCCCGACCCGAGTTCGGGGACGACGTCGCCCAATTCGCCGCGACCGACGCGTGGATCGTCGACTCGCACGGCTATGCCAGCGTCCGCGACCTGCTCTGGTCCCGCGCCGACGCGGTGATCTGGCTCGACTACCCACGCTCGATCGTGATGTACCGGGTCATCCGGCGCACCGTGCTCCGCAGATGGCGGCGTGAGCGGCTCTTCAACGGGAACATCGAGCCGCCGCTCTGGACGATTTTCACCGACCGCGAGCACGTCGTCCGCTGGGCCTGGTCGCAGTACGCGCGGCGACGTGCCGACCTGATCCGCCGCAGCGAGGATCCCGAGTTCGCTCACCTCACGGTGACCCGCCTCCGGCATCCACGTGACACCGAGCGCTGGCTCGCGTCACCGCCTGACCAGCTACGTCACCTCGGGGAAGCCCCGGATTGGCACCGGATAGTTCGGGCTTATCGGACTGGTTACCCGGAGGTAGCTTCTTCGTCCAGAAACATCTGCGAAACTCGCCCGATGGTTGCTCTCCGTCGCCCCAGCACGATCGCCGGCCGCTTCGTGGCCGCGCTCGCCGCCGTCACCCTCGTCGCCAGTTGCGGCGGTTCCGACGACGGCGCCGCCTCCAACAACGAGACCAAAACCCGCACGCTGTCCTTCACCGGTTGTGACACCGCGAAGTGCACCGGCGAGATCGACGGCGCGGCCTACCAGGTCCGGATGCCGACGAAGTGGAACGGCACTTTGCTGCTCTACTCGCACGGTTACCGCCAGGCCGAGAAGTCGCCGCCGGACTTCGCGCCCGTGAAGACCGACGCGGTGGTGGCCTCCACGCCGGAGACGGCCGACGCGCTGATCGCCGAGGGATACGCGGTCGCTGGCTCGGCGTACGCGAAGAACGGCTGGGCGGTCGAGGACGGCGTCAAGGCCGGCAACGACCTGTACCGCTGGTTCAGCAAGAACATCGCCAAGCCCGACCGGGTCTACGTCTGGGGCGACTCCCTGGGTGGCCTGATCACGCAGACCATGGCGGAGAAGTACCCGGAGTGGGTCGCCGGTGCCGCGCCGATGTGTGGCGTGCTGGCCGGTCTGAACGTGAACCTCGACATCGCGTTGGACCTCGCCTACGGCGTCAAGACGCTGCTCTACCCGGAGATGAAGCTCACCGGCTACGCCAGCCACGCGGAGGCCGTGGCGACCTGGACCGAGGCTGAGAAGCGGATCATGGCCGCGACCAAGGACCTGAAGAACGGCGTCCCGAAGCTGCTCGCCATCGCGGCGATCGCCGACGGCCCGACCAAGACCGCCCGGTTCGACGGCAGCACGCCCACCTCCGGCATCTCGGCTCAGGTGGAAGCGGCGCTCACCGGTCTCGGCTACGCCACCTTCGGCCGCTACGACGTCGAGCAGCGGGTCGGCGGCAACCCGTCCAGCAACGAGAAGATCGAACTACGCAGGCGGGTCAGCCCGGTGAGCGGACCCTCGCGGACGCCCTCGCGCCCGGCGCGTTGGACCGGGCCATGGCCGCCCTCGCGGCCGGCAAGCGGGTCGCGGCGGACCCGGCGGCGCGCGAGAAGGCGGACGGCAAGCTCGGCAACCCGACCGGCAACCTGCAGGACCCGACGATCACGCTGCACACCGCGTTCGACCCGCTCGTCCTCGTGCAGAACGAGACGGTGTTCGCCGAGCGCGTGGACGCCGCCAAGGGCCGCAAGGGCGACCTCGTGCAGCTTTACACCAGCCGCCGGCCAACTACGCGGCTCCGGCTCCGTACGGCGCCGGCCACTGCAACTTCACCGTCGACGAGCGGGTCGGCCTGATCAACTCGCTCGACAAGTGGGTGCGCAAAGGCGTCTATCCGGCCGCGGCCGCGGTCACCAAGGCGATGGGGCGGACAACGGTTACAGCCCGCTGTACAAGCCCGGGCCGTGGCCGGAGTCCTCGGTCAAGTAACCCCTAACCCTGCGCATTTGGGCGACATTTTCTCGGCTATGACCGAGAAATGTCGCCCAAAGCGCGGAAGGGGCGGCGCCGGCTGCGGGCGGAAGGGGCGGGCCGGCTGAGGGTGGCCAGGGCGGAAGGGGTGGCGCCGGCCAAAGGGTGGCGATGGTGCTGGTCAGGCGGTGGGGCGGGAGCGCCAGCGGGTGAGCAGGAGGCCGGCGACGGCCAGGGTGGTCATCGTGCCGAGCGCGGTCGTGATGATCGCGGTGACCGAGCCGTGCGTGACGGTGCTGACCAGCACGACCAGCACGACCAGCGCCGCGCCCAGCACCGCGGTGATGGTGCGGTCCTTCGCGGCGATGCCGGAGTAGAGCAGCGAGCTGGACCAGCGTGCCGGCGGCGCCGGCCGCGGCGAACAGGCCGAGGGTCGCGCCGAGCGTGCTGTACTCGTCGCCGAGCAGCAGGCCGAAGATCCACGGCCCGAGCAGGGCGGTGCCGAGGCTGGTCACGATGCCCAGGCCGAGGATCACGGCGGCGGCGCGGGCGAGCAGGGCGTCGCGCTGCTCCGGGTCGGACAGCCGCGGGAAGACCACGATGGCGATCGCCTGCGGGAACCAGAACGCGATCTTGCTGGCCACCGAGCCGGCCGCGTAGAGGCCCGAGTCGTGCCGGGACAGGAAGTGCCGGCCAGCATGACGTCGACGTTGGTGAGCGCGAGCAGGGCGCCCATGCCGGCCACCGCCGGCCAGAGCTCGGTGTAGAACGTCCGGGCCTGGTGCCGTGTTCGCCGTCCGGCGTGCCGTCGAGGCCGCCGGGACCGGTCAGATCCTTGCGCACCATCACCAACGCGATCGGCAGCGCGACCACCGCACCGGCCGCGATGCCGGCGAAGACCCCGGCCGGACCGAACGCCGAGCCGATCAGGCCGCCGCCGACCCGGGTCGCCGTCACGACCACGAGCAGCGCACCGAGCCCGCCGAACCGCTCCTCGCCCTGCAGCAGCCCCTGCACGCGCGAAGACCAGCGTCACCGGCGCCAGGGAGACGGCGAGCCAGGCCATCGGCGCCGGCGAGGCCGAGGTGCAGCAACCGCGGCGCCCGGCACGGTGAGCAGCGCGGCCACGACCGCCACCGCCGGCCGCGACCAGGCCGTGTGGGCGAGCAGCACCCGGGCCTGGCCGGCGCGGGGTCTCGGGCTGGCGGCGGCCACGTGCCGGGCGACGACGACCTGCAGCGCCATCGCGGGCACCTGGCCGACGATCGCCACGCCCAGCAGCGCCGCGGTGGCACCGAAATCGGCCTTGCCGAGGATCCGGGCGAGCACGATCGTCAGCGCGAACGCCAACACGTTCGCCGCGGCCGAGGCGATGGCGACGACGGCTGCCGGCGCGGACCAGCGCGGTCGCGGGCTGGGCGTCGACGGTCGGGACGGTCATCGTTCACCTCGGCACTCAGCGGGGCGGGGAAGCGCGGGCCGCCGGGCCGAGCCACCGGAGTGTCGGCACCCGATCGCGGCACGCGTCCGGACATCCTGGCAGGTCGCCTCGTCGCACGCCACAGTGCGTCACGCCGCCGCAGGACGCGGCGGAGAGCGCCGCCCGCGGGTGCGGCCGGGCCGGTCTGCCGGCCGGGTGAGGGGCCGGGGTTACAGTGGCTGGCCGGCGTCCGCCCGCGCCGCGACGAGTGAGGAAGGCCCAGGTGCGCCGGACCGCGATCACGATCCACGCCACGGCGGCGGTCACGGCGTGGCGGTGCTCGGCCCCGTACTCCGGCCGGGTTACGTGCTCGGCTACGACATGGTCTTCACGCCACGCCTGCCGTTCACCGCCGATGCCGTCGGCGCGGGCGGCGGGCGCCCAGCGCGGTGCCGCAGGACGCGCTGGTCGCGGTGGCCTCGCTGCGTGGTGCGCGGGTGATCTGCTGCAGAAGGTCGCGCTGGTCGCGGCGGTCTATCTGGCCGTTGCTCGGTGCCGCGCGGCTGGTGCCCACCGAGCGGCTGGCTGGTGCCGGTCGTGGCGGGCTGGCGTACGGCTGGAACGCCTACTTCGCCGAGCGGCTGCTGCTGGGCCACTGGAGCCTGCTGCTGGCCTATGCGGCGCTGCCGTGGATCGTCCGGGCCGCGTTGGGGCCCGGCGCGGTGGCCCGGTGGCCGCGCTGGTGGGCTGGTCCGCCCTGGCCGCGATCACGCCGACGGGCGGCCTGCTCGCCCTCGCGGCGACCGTGACTGTGCTGGCCTGCTGGCCGGCGGCCGGGGCATCGCAACCCCCGACGTGCCAAAGGCGAGCCCGACCTGGTGCGGCCGGCCCGCGGCGTGGTGGGCCGCGGTCGCGTGCTGGCCTGAACGCGCCCTGGCTGGTGGCCGGCGTCCTGGCGAGCGGCGCGGCGCGCTCGGATCCGGCCGGGGTGGACGCTTCGCCGCCCGCGCGGAGAACTGGTCCGGGCCGGTCGGCAGCGCTGCTCGGGCTGGGCGGGGTGTGGAACCGGCAGGCGATGCCGGCCAGCCGGGAGTCACTGCTGGTGCCGGTGCTGACGCTCGTCGTGCTGGCCGGTGGCGGCGTTCGGGTTCGGGCCGCTGCGCCGCCGGTGGCCCGCAGGGGACGCGGCGGCGCTGCTCGCGCTCGCGGCCGGCGGGCTGGCGCTCGCGCTGCTGGGCGTGGTGCCCGGTGGACCCGCGGTGCTGCGCTGGCTGGTCGAGACGTGCCCGGGGCTGGGCTCCTGCGGGACGGCCAGAAGTTCCTGGCGCCGTTCGCGCTGCTGGTCGCGGTGGGCGTTCGCGCTGGGTGCGAGCGGCTGGCCGAGGGTCGCGGGCGGGCTCACCGCGTGACGGCCGCCGGCTGGCTGGCCGCGGCCGATCCTGCCGGTCGTGGCGCTGCCCGATCTGGCCTGGGGCGGGCGGGGCCGGCTCGTGCCGGTGCAGTATCCCGCCGACTGGTCCCGGGTCGCCGCCCGCCTGGACGGCGACGGGGAGTTGGTGACGCTGCCCTACACGGCGTTCCGGGCGTATCGCTGGAACGGCGGCCGGACCTCGCTCGACCCAGCCGACCGGTACTTTCCGGTGCCGGTGGTGGTCGACGACTCGCTGGCGGTCGCGGGTCGGGACGGCCGGGTCACGGTGGTGGCGGGGGAGAGCCGGCGGTCCGAGGAGGTGCGACGCTGCGTGGCGAGCGGCTGCCCGTTGCCGTCGATCGGGGTCCGCTGGGCGCTGGTGGAGACCGATCAGCCGGCCGACGACCGGGTCACCGGCGTGCTCCGGACCATGCGACCGGTGTACACCGGACCGACGTTGGTGCTGTACGAAGCCACCGAGCCGGTCCCCCCGCGCCCTGGGCCGCCCGGCTGGCAACTGGTGCTGCTCGTCGCGGCTTACCTGGCCGCCGCGGCATCACTGTTTGTCAACGGAGTCGCCGGGGCTCTTCGCAGGCGGGGTACTGGCTGGTAACCTCCGCGATACCTGGGAAAGAGGAGAGCATTCATGACTCTGATGAGCATCATCACCACGGTGTTCGTGGCTGGCGTACTTGCAGTCGGGACTGCGGTGGGTGTCGTGCAGCTCAACGAGCAGACCCCGGCGAACACCAAGCCGGTCACGGAGCCGCTGGTCACCTACGGCCAGCGTTGAGTTACCCCGCTCCGGAGCCGGTCACCGGCTCCGGAGCGCGACCGCTGGCTCGGTAACCCGTGCGGCGGTGACCTCGTCGAGCACGGCCGCGAACCGGCGCGTCGGTCTCGTCCCAGGTGAAATGACCGGCATGGGTGAGTGCGGAAGCGCCCATCCCGTTCCGCGAGGGCGTCGTCGCCAAGTAACTGGTCGACCTGCGCCACGAACTGGTCCGCGTCGTCGGCCAGCAGCCCGGTCTCGCCGTGGTGGATCGACTCGGCGACACCACCCGCGGCGGCGAACGCGACCGACGGAGTGCCGTGCGCGGCTGCTTCCATCACCGACAGCCCCCAGCCCTCCTTGAGCGAAGGTGCCAGATGCAGCCACGAGGAGGCGAGCAGCGCGTGCTTGGCGGCGTCGTCGACGAAACCGGTGAAGTGCACCCGGTCGGCGATCCCGAGCCGCTCGGCCTCGGTCCGCAGCGGGTCCAGCCACCAGCCGCGGCCGGCCACCGTGAGGGTCAGCGCCGGGGTGCGTCGGCGCCAGCTCGGCCACCGCCCGGATCGCGATCTCGACCCGCTTGTGCGGCACCAGCCGGCCCAGCACCAGCAGCGAGGGCTCCTCGGTCCGCTGCACGCGCGGGCCGGTGGCCGTCGGGGTGCCGTTGTGCACGATCGTCACGCGCTCACGGTCGACGCCCAGCTCGGCGAGTTCGCTCCTGGTCACCTCGCTGACCGTGACGTACCGGCAGGCCCGGTGGACCCGCGGCGAGAGCCACGACTCGACCCACCAGCCGAACCGGGCCGCCAGCGGGCCGAGTACGACCCGCCACTGCTCGCGGTGAACGTGGTGGATCAGCAGGACGACCGGCTTGCGGGCGTAGAGCCGGGCCAGGAACGGCAGGCCGTTCTGCACGTCGACCACGACGTCGAAGTTGCCGAGCCGGCCCCGGAGCCGCTCCCAGAACGCGCGGAAGTACACGCCACGAGGCGAGCCGCGGCGCATCATCCGCACGCCGTCGGGCGTCAGCTCGTCTGCCGGGGCCCGGTCGTGCGCCGCGCAGAAGATCGTCACCTGGTGGCCGCGCCTGGCCAGTCCCGCGGCGACTTCCTCGGCGTAGAGTTCCGATCCGCCGCCCTCTGGGTTCCTGGTGTCCCGCCAGTTCAGGATGAGCACAGCAGGCAGGGCAGTGGTCACGGACTCTGTCACTCCTTCTCCTACTCGCGCGTAACGTCTCACGTCTACTGGCGGGTAACGTGTTGCGCCGGACACATTACGACATCCATACCGAACCGCAATAGCCCTTCACGAGGGCTAAAGCTGATAGTGCCGCTCCGAGTGACGGCGTCATCACGACAGGTGGCTTGAATGACGGTGAGCAGTGACCAACTCGCGCCCGAGGGAACGCTCCGGCGGTCCATCGACCTGTTTCGCGCGTTCCGCGTCGAGCAGACCGACCCCGACCGGTTCTACGGGTTGCTGGCGGCCGACTCCGCCCGGCAGGTCGGCGGGTACGCGGATCTAGCCGGCGCGACCGTGCTGGACGTCGGCGGCGGCCCCGGCTACTTCGCCGACGCGTTCCGCGACCATGGCGCGCGTTACGTCGCGATCGATGCCGACCTGGGCGAGATGTCCGCCAAGACCGCGCCCGGCCCCGACACGGTGCTCGGCAGCGGCACCGATCTTCCGATCCGGACCGGCAGCATCGACCTGTGCTACTCCTCCAACGTGCTGGAACACGTCTCGGTCCCGGAGCGGATGGCGGACGAGATGGTCCGGGTCACCCGGCCCGGCGGCACCGTGTTCCTGTCCTACACGCTGTGGTTCGGCCCGTGGGGCGGCCACGAGACCGCGCCGTGGCACTACCTCGGGGGGCACTACGCGGCGCGCCGCTACACCCGTAAGCAGGGCAAGTCGCCGAAGAACGTGTTTGGTGAGAGCCTGTTCCCGATCACGGCCGGCCGGATGATGCGTTGGGCCCAGGACCGGGCCGCCGCAGGCGTGGTCGAGGTGGTCGATGTGCTGCCGCGATACCATCCCGCGCCGCTGCGCTGGCTGGTCCGCGTGCCGGTCGTGCGTGAACTCATAGTCTGGAACCTGGTACTCGTACTGAGGGTGTGTTGAGCGTCGCCACTGTGACCAAGACCGAAGCCAGTCCGGCTCTGCCGCTCGCCGTCTGGCGGCTCCGGCTGGCTGTCTGCTGCGCTGCCCTGACCGCTTTGGCGTTCTTCCAGGTGCCGGGCCGGGTGACGCCGGACAGCAAGCTCGATCTGACGATCAACCCGGTCGGCTTCCTGACCAGGGCCAGCCAGATGTGGGAGCCGCTGGGCTTCTTCGGGCAGGTGCAGAACCAGGCCTACGGGTACGCGTGGCCGGTGGGGCCGTTCTTCGCGGCGGGCAACCTGGCCGGCATGGATCCGTGGGTGGTGCAGCGGCTCTGGCTGTCCGTGCTGCTGATGGTCGCGTTCCTCGGGGTCGTCCGGCTCACCGGTGAACTCCGGATCGGCACCCCGCTGGCCAGGGTGCTGGCGGCGTTCGCGTTCGCGCTGAGCCCCCGCCTGATGACCACGCTCGGTCCGATCTCGGTGGAGGCGCTGCCCACCTGCATGGCGCCGTGGGTACTGCTGCCGCTGGCGTGCGTCGCGCCCGGCCGGCTGAGCCCACGCCGAGCCGCGGTGCTCTCCGGGCTCGCGTTCGCCTGCGCCAGCGGTGTCAACGCCGTCGCCGCGCTGGCCACCCTGGTCCTGCCCGGCCTGTGGATCCTGACCCGCAACCGCGAGGTCCGCTGGCGGCTGGCCGCCTGGTGGTCGCTCGCGGTGGTGCTGGCGGCGTCCTGGTGGGTGGTGCCGCTGGTGCTGCTCGGCCGGTACAGCTCGCCGTTCCTCGGGTACATCGAGACGGCGGAGGCCACCACCGGGCCGACCACGCTGGTCAACACGCTCCGTGGCGCCTCGCACTGGGTGGGGTACCTATCGGTGGACGGCCGGCCGGTCTGGCCCGGCGGCTGGGCGCTGGCCAACATCCCGATCCTGATGCTGGACACGGTCGTGATCGCCGTCCTCGGACTGGTGGGTCTCGTCTTCACCAGCAGGCTCACGGAACGGCGCTGGCTGATCCTGGGCCTGGTCACCGGGGTAGCGCTGGTGACGTTCGGTCACGTGGGCTCGCTCGACAGCCCGATCGCGGGGCTGGAGCGTGACCTGCTCGACGGTGCGCTGGCGCCGTTCCGCAACGTGCACAAATTCGACCTCGTGCTGCGCCTGCCGCTCGTCATCGGCCTGTGCGCGCTGCTCTCCACCGGTGCGCTGCGGACCGGCATCCGGCTGCCCAATTGGAACCCCGGCTCGCTGCGCGGGCAGGTCCGCCGGGTGACGATCCTGGTCGCCGTGGCGGCCATTCTGGGCGCGGCCATGCCGGCGCTCGGGAACCGGCTGTACCCGACCGGCGCCTTCAACAAGATTCCGACCTACTGGAGCGACGCGGCCACCTGGCTGGACCGCAACGCCGGCGACGAGCGTGCGCTGCTGGTGCCCGGCGCCCGGTTCGGCGACTACCTCTGGGGCCGCCCGCACGACGAGCCGCTGCAGGCCCTCGCCAACTCGCCCTGGGGCGTGCGCGACGCGGTGCCGCTCACACCGCCGGGGACCATCCGGCTGCTGGACGCGGTGGAGGCCCGGCTGGCCTCCGGTCACGGCTCCCGGGCGCTCGCCGAGGTGCTCGCCCGCAGCGGTGTGGGGTACCTGGTGGTCCGCAACGACCTGGACCGCTCGATCGCCCAGTCGCCCGCACCGGTGCTCGTGCACTCCGCGCTGTCGAACTCGCCGGGGATCTTCCGCGTCGCCTCCTTCGGACCTCCGATCGGCGCACCCAACTACCCGGGCACCTTCATCGACGACGGCCTCAACCTGCCGTATCCGGCGGTCGAGATCTTCAAGATCGGTGAACAGGTCGACCCGGTCTCGATCCGGCCGGTGGACGGTGCGCTGGCCGTCTCCGGTGGGCCCGAGGACCTGCTCAACCTGCTCGAACGCGATGGCAAGCAGGCCGGCCCGGTGTTCTTCGCCGGCGACCTGAGCGAGCCCACGGCGGAGCTGCTGCGGGGCGGTGGCGCGCGCAGCGTGGTGACGGACGGGTTCCGGCGGCGCGAGGTGTCCTTTGGTGGCACGTTGGACGGCAACAAGTCGGCCACCCTCGGTGAGGACGATCCGCTCCGGCTCTCCAAACCGAACCGCGACTACCTGCCCTGGCTCGATCCCAAGCTCGGCACGAGCGCCGTGATCACCGGCGCCGAGCGGATCAGCACCTCGTCCTCGGCGTCCGACCCGGACGGCTTCAAACCGGCCGAACCCGCGCACCAGCCGTACGCCGCGATCGACGGCAGCGCCGGCACCTCGTGGCGCCCCACCGCGGACCACTCCGCGGACGGCGAGTGGTTCGAGATCGACTACGGCCGCAGCGTGAAGCTGGACGACGCGCGCCTGCTGGCCGAGCCGTTCACGCCGGCGACGTTCGTCTCCACGCCGTCGTCGAACAAGGTGCGGATCGCCGTGGACGGGGTCGACGTCGGGTCGATGACCATCCGCGACGGCGAACTGGCCACGCTGCCCACCGCCGGCCGGACCGGGCGCCGGCTCAAGATCACCGTGGAGCAGGCCGGCGACGTGCTCGGCCGATTCGGGATCGCCGAGATCTCGGTGCCGGGCGTCTCGGTCCGCAAGGTGCTGCGGACGCCGCCGGCACCGGTCTCCGGGCCGCTGCCCGCGGTCGTCCTGGCCACCGCGGACGACGGCAGGGCAGGTTGCGTGGCGGTGCAGACCCGCCCGCTCTGCACCGCGGACCTGGTCGCGGCCGGCGAGGAGGACGAGGGCCTGTACCGGTGGATCTCGCTCAACCGCAGCGGCGTCTACCGGGCCGAGGCCGCAGCCATGCCGCGTCCCGGCCCTGGCCTGGACGCGCTGCTGGCCGGCGTGCAGCGGGACGCCGTCGCCTCGACCACCGAGGTGGCCGCCCCGCTCGCCCGCCCGGCCGCGGCGTTCGACGAGGACATCACCACCACCTGGATCGCGGCCGGCGGTGACCAGGTGCCGGAGCTCGAGGTGCGCTGGCGCGGCGCCCGCACGGTGACCGGCATCCAGATGCTGCTGGACACGGCGGTCTCGGCCGCGCAGGCCCGCACGGTGGAGGTGGTGGCCGCTGGCCAGCGGCACAAGGTCGACCTGGACCAGGACGGCAAGGCGAGCTTCCCCGCGCTCACCACGGACCGGCTCAAGCTGCGGATGCTGGTCACCCAGCCGGTGCGGTCGTTCGACTCGGTGACCGGGGTGGAGACGTACCGACCGGTGGGCGTCAGCGAGGTGCGGGTCACCGCCGATCGGGTGCTGCCGTCGCCGGATCCGGACAGCACGCCGATCAACGTGCCATGCGGTCAGGGACCGGCCATCACGGTCGGCGGGGTCACCCTGCAGACCGCCGTGTCCACCACCCGTGGTGCGCTGCGCCGGCTCAAGGAAGTCAAGCTCAAGATCTGCGGCAGCGACGAGGTCGGCGTGGTCGGCGGCGACGTGCCGGCGTACGTCGGTGTGGCCAAGGCCTTCCGTGGTACCCGGCTGTGGCTCGACCCGACCCAGGGGCCGGGCGCGACCCCGCGCGGTGGCGCCGGGCAGACGTCCACGCCCACCCTTCGCACCACCACCTGGGAACCGGAGCACCGGGTACTCCAGGTGGGTGACCGGACGGCGGCCACGGTGCTGTCCGTCGCGGAGAACACGAACCGGGGCTGGGTCGCCACCCTGGACGGCAAGCGCCTCGAGCCGCTGGTGGTGGACGGCTGGCAACAGGGCTGGCTGGTCCCTGCCGGGGCCGCCGGCAAGATCCAGCTGCGGTACGAGCCTGGCCAGGCCTACCGGCTCGCGCTCATCGGTGGCCTGCTCGCGTTGCTCACGCTCTGCGCGCTGGCCCTGCGCCGGCGCCGGCGGGTGTACACCGGGCCGGCGGCCGTGCCAGCCCCGACCGGCCGGTTCGGTGCGCTGGTCGTGGTCGCGGCGTTCATCACGGTGACCGGGGTGGCGGGTGCGGTCGGGTTGGCGGCGGCGACGGCACTGCGGTACTGGTGCGGTTCGAGCTCACGGGTGGTGCTCGGCGCCTGGGCCGGGGCCAGTCTCCTGCTGGCCGGGTTCGCGGTCGCGTTCGACCTGGCCCCGTTGCCCTGGCTGAGTCAGGACTCCGGGACCGCCGCCTTGGCGGTGCTGGCGCTGAGCTGCGCGGTGGCCTTCGTGCCGGCGTCCTGGCCCGAGTGGCCGGACTGGAGCGGGTAGCGGTTCTTCAGCCGCAGGATCGGCCGCTCCAGCAGCACGTAGCTGAGCGTGGCGACCACCAGCGTGCCGAGCAGGGTCAGGCCCAGCACGGTCCAGAACCGGCCCTGGAACAGGTTGATCTCGGTGACCTGGTACACCAGCGCGAGCACCAGTAGGTGCCAGAGGAAGACGCTGTAGGACAGCTCGCCGAGCCAGCGCATCGGCCAGATCGACAAGGCTCGGATGAGCCGGCCGCCGGGCTGTTCGGCGAGCACCAGCGGCAGCACGACGAAGCCGGCCGCGGTGCCGTAGAGCAGCGTCTTCGCGACCATCTCCCAGCCGGTGGACGGGAACAGGGTGAGCGGCCCGGCCACCGGGGTGAGAGTGATCGCGAACAGGAACACCGCGAGCAGGTAACAGGAACCGGGCGCCTCCGCGAGGTCGCGGATCCAGGCGAACCGCAGCGTGGCGCTGCCCGGCTGCTCGAACCACGCCCGCAGCAGTGCCAGCGCCATCCCGACCGCGAACCAGGCGATCGTGCCGGGCAGCCACGACCCGAGCGGCTGGGTGGACTCCGGGTCGAGCACCCGCATCAGCAACAGCCAGCCGACGTTGAACACCACGAACCCGGCGAGCACCCGGAACGGCCGGCGGGCGCTGAACGCCGTACCGCGCCGACCCAGCACGAGCGCGGCCAGCCCCGGCAGCAGCACGTAGAACGAGACCTCGGTGGCCAAGCTCCAGGTCTGCGTGAGCCCGGCGCGCAGCGTGTCCGGCTGGTAGTTCTGGGTGAGGAAGGCGTGCCGGATCCAGTCGGCGGTGGTCACCTTGGCGTTCTCGTCCAGCAGGACGAAGCACATCACGACGACCAGCCAGTACGCCGGCAGGATCCGCAACGCCCGGCGCCACAGGTAGGGGCCGGTGGCCGGGGGAGTCGCGCCCGCGAACCGGCGCCGCGCGTACGGCAGGAACAGCAGGAAACCGGAGAGGACGAAGAACAGCGCGACCCCGGAGTCCAGCCGGGCGAGCAGCGCGGGCCACTTGCCGTCGCCGTTGGTGGTGCCGGTCTGGAACGCGACGTGGGTGACGACCACGCCGATCGAGGCGAGCGCGCGGATCGAGTCGAGCGCGCCGAAGTGCGCCGACCGGTCGAGCAACGGCTCGGTCTGCGGCGCGACCTGTTCTTCGACGACGGCGCTCATCAGGGGACCCTCGGAATCGGTTGGCCGACCGTGACGCCGCCGACGCAGACGTTCGCGCCGGGCGCCAGCCCGCTGATCCGGACGCTGCCGCCCACCCCGGTCACCTCGATGTAGAGCTCATGCAGGCCGTTCCGGAGCTGCACCCGGGTGGTCTTGCCGGCGAACGTGATGTCCGCGGGCGTGTCCGGACCGGACAGGTAGCCGATCCGCATCAGGAACGTGAAGTTGATCGTCGGCTTGACCAGCGGAATGTCCACCGGCTTGGTGGTCACCTTCCACCCGCAGTTCGGCGCCTTGCCGGGCTGGGAGACGATGCCGTCCTCGTTCACCGTGCCCGGCCGGAGCCGGCCGGTCAGATCCGGCATGACGAACTCGTGGGTCCAGAGCGGGAAGTTGGCCTTCTCCGGCATCGAGTCGACCAACGCCTTGAGCTGGTTGCTCGGCGCGATCAGCCCGTTCACCACCTCGGTCGGCACCGGCCGGCTGTACATGTCCGGCGGGGTCTTCGCGGCCCGCAGGTCCGCTCGCAGGTTGGTGAAGTACCGCTCGGTCGGGCTGTCGACCCACTTGGCGTGCAGGGCGGCGGCGGAGACGGTGCTGCTCACCGTGACCGCGGCCACCACGGCGGCGACCACGAAGCCGGCGCCCATCGGGTTACGGTCGAGCCAGGTCAGCGGCCCGCTGCGCGGGGTGGCCGGCGGGCGCCCGGGGGGTGCGCCGGTGCCGTTCATCGGAAGGAACGCGAGCCCGATCGCGAGTGCGCCGATCACCGCCACGTCCGAGATGTACCGGTCGGTCAGGCCGATCGGGGCGCCGATGAACTCCAGCCGGTTGAAGCCCAGCAGCAGCACGTCGATGACCAGGTAGCCGACGAGAATGGCCCAGGCGCCGGAGGCCCGGAGCCCGGAGAAGGCGCTCAGCGCCAGTACGGCGAGGCAGAGGCCGGCGGCCAGCCAGGTCATGCCGCTGGACGGTGCCGCGTGCGCGCTGTTCAGGTCGGTGTTGTCGCCCCAGGACCACGGGCCGCCCCACGCCTCGGTGGCGAACGACCGGATCATCACGTTCTGAGCGAGGTGCAGCAGCTTGCCGAGTGACGACGGCGGGTTGTCCACCCGGGTGATCGCCGTCAGGTAGATGACGACGTACCCGATGGACAGCGCGCCCAGCATCGCCCACAGCGGCGCGGCCACGCGCAGCGTCCGCCGCAGCCGTTGCCACGGCCCGCCGTGGACGGCGTAGAAGTACGTGAACGCGACCAGGACGATCGGGACGACCAGCGCCTTCTCGAAGAAGAGCAGGCCGAACACGACCGCGCCGGTGGTGCCGACCGCGTACCGCAGCCGGGGGGTCTCCAGGTATCTGAGCAGGCCGAGCAGTGACGCGCTCAACGCGATGTGCAGCGGGATCCAGAGCGTCGTGGTGGACCACCACAGTGTGGTGGACGTGGTCATCGCCCAGAACAGGTAGAGCGTCAGCGGCACCAGCATGCCCGGCGTGGCGCCGAACAGGCGCCGCAGCAGCCGCCAGAACAGGCCGGCGGCGATCGCGAGGAGCGCGACCGTGAACACGGCCGTGGGCCAGCGTTCGAACGGCGCCAGCTGATTCGCCGCCCAGAACATCGCCGTGCGGCCGGGGGCCAGGTGGCCGGCGTCGTCCTGGGTCAGCAGCGTCCAGTTCAGCGACTTGCCGGAGATCCGGGCGATCAGGGTGAAATCGTCCTCGGAGAGGTACGTGTCGGAGACCCAGGCGCTCCGGATGACCAGGTGCACCAGGACGAGTGCGCCGGCGATCGCGTCGATCGGATTGCGACGGGCCCAGGTCTCGACCCGACCAGGCCGGGGCGCTGCGACCTCCGGACTCGCCGGCGGGGGGTCCGCGGGCGTCACCGGAGCCGATGTTGTGGGTGGGGGTGCTGCGTCCACCGTTCTCCTCGTTACTCGGGCGACGCGCCTACGCTGCGGCGCGCTTCGGCACACATTCATAACGCTGACCGTCAAGAGTCTCCCCTACGATGTGACTCGCTGGTAACCTCCCGCCGATATTCACCAGAAACATGACCCCGGCTCGGGACGAGACCAGGGGTCTGGGGAGGACTACATGAAGCGCGTCACCGGTGCCATCTTGCTCGGCCTGGGGCTGTTCTCACTTGTGCTGGTGCCGCTTCTCTGGTGGTACGTCGGACCCAACGTCGAGAAGATCCCGCTGGACCAGAAGTCCGTCACGGTCTCCGAGGCTTCGGACGTGACATATCTGGAGACTTCCCAGGAAAAGGGCGCCGTCATCAAGACCGGACAGTCGATCCGGGCAAGGCGGACCGTCCACGGCGACGTGAAGAGCGGGAATGACGACCGCGTGCTGCTCGACGTCGGCCTGGTGATCGAGAACAACGCGGACGACGCTCTGGTGAAGGCGATCGTGGACCGGCTCGCGATGAACCGGCACACCAGCGAGGCGATCAACTGCTGCCGCGAGTCGATCGACGGCAAGCCGGCGGAGCACAAGGGCATCTCGTACAAGTTCCCGTTCCACACCGAGAAGAAGACCTACGACTACTTCGACTTCACCGCGAAGGCCACCTTCCCGATGAAGTTCGTCGGTGAGGAGAAGGTCAAGGGGCTCGACACCTACAAGTTCGAGCAGCCGATCCGGGACCAGACCATCGAGGAGCGGGACGTCCCGGCCTCGCTGTTCGGCAAGCCCGCCTCGGAGGGCAACGTCAAGGCCGATCTGGTCTACAACAACACCCGCACCGTCTGGGTCGAGCCGGTCACCGGCAGCATCGTCCGCGGCCAGGAGGACCAGCAGCAGCTGCTCCGGAGCGAGGGCGATGAGACCGTGGTTCTCCAGGCGCTGCTGGCATTCAACGACAAGACCGTGACCGAGCAGGTCGACAAGGCCAAGGAGAGCAAGGACAAGCTCGCCGTGGTGACCAAGACCGGCCCGATGGTGCTGCTGATCGTGGGCTTGCTGTTCACGATCGTCGGCGCGGTGCTGTTCCGGAGCCCCCGTCGCACCGGCACCCGCCGTGCCGACGCCCGTGCCAAGGAGCCGGCCGGGGCCTGATTCGTCTGTCGGGAGAGCCGGGCCAGCTGGCTCGGCTCTCCCGTGTCAGGCGGGCTTGTCGCAGACGTAGATCGCCGTGCCGGGCATGAGTGAACCGCGCAGCGGGCTCCACTGGCCCCAGATCCGGGTGTGGTCAGCCGGCCAGTCGGGCTCGATCACGTCGGTGAGCGTGAAGCCGGCGCCGACGATCTCACGGATCCGGTCGCCCATCGTGCGGTGATGCTCGACGTAGGTGGCCGAGCCGGCGCCGTCGATCTCCACGTACGGCGTCCGGTCGAAGTACGAGCTGTGCACGGTCAGCCCGTCCGGACCGGGATCGTCCGGAAAGATCCAGCGCATCGGGTGCGTCACCGAGAAGACCCATCGACCACCCGGCGCCAGCACCCTGGCCACCTCCCGCATCAACCGGGCGGTATCGGCCACGAACGGCACCGCGCCGAACGCCGAGCACGCCAGCTCGAAGGCGCCGGACGCGAACGGCAGGTGCTCGGCGTCCGCCTGGACCAGCGGCACCGTCACCCCGCTGCGCTCGGCGGCCTCGACCGCGTGCCGCAGCATGCCGCTGGACAGGTCGAACGCGGCGACCTGGGCGCCCTGGGTGGCCAGCCAGCGCGAACACGGCGCCGAACCGCAGCCCACCTCCAGCACCCGCCGGCCGGTCACCTCGCCCAGCAGCCCCGCCTTGGCCTCGGTCAACCCCTCGGGGCACCACATGAACTCCACATCGGCGAGGAACTCGCCGTGGGTGTCCATGTACGCGTCCGCGTCGGCGTCCCACCACAGCCGATTGGCCCGGCTGCTCTCCGCCGAGCTGGCTCCGCGCTTGGCCACGCCCACCGTGCCGAGCCGGTTCGTCGCGCTCTCCATCGCTCGCCTCCCGAGATCGACGCCCACTTTAGAGCGTGCGTCCGACAGGGCGGGGACGGTCGTCGGCGCGAACCCGCCAGCACTTCCGGCCGAGGCTCCGCCGCCAGGTGCTAGCTTCGCGGCCTAGAAGCGGCGGCCAGACTTGGATCGGCGCGCCGGCTGGCGACGGTGGAGGTACGGGATGCGGTTTCGGTCAGGGGCCGCCCGCACCCTGCTGACCGGTCTGATCTCGGTCGGCCTGCTGCTCGCCACGTCCTCGGCGGCGGTGGGGGACGGCCACGACTTAGGCGAGCCGCGCCAGGAGCCCGTCCTGCCGACCGCCCTCGGCACCGCCCACGGCTGGACCGAGCACCTGCAGGAGAAGAACGACTGGACCTGGAGCGGCGCCGACCAGGCGACCAGCGTCCAGGCCTCCAACGGCGCCGTCTACTGGCTCTACGGCGACACCGTCCTGGGCACCGAGAACCCGATCACCGGCGGCTACGACGAGCACGTGCGGATGATCGCCAACACGATCTTCGTGCAGCGCGACGGGGTGATGGTGCCAGCGACCGCGCCGGGCCAACCGGCCATCCCCGACGTGCCCAACCCGTCGGCCGACCTCGTGCCGGGCAACCTGGACGACAACGACCGGTACTGGCCGGGTGGCCGCGGTCGAGCACGGCGGCTACCTGAACGTGTTCGCCCAGCGGGTCCGCCCGACGCCCGGTCAGGGGCTCGGTTTCCAACTCGCCGGCGCGGACGTCGCCCGGTTCCGGTTCAGCGGCGACAGCCTCGTCTTCGAGGGGATGGCGCCGACGCCCAGCTCGGGCGTCGGCCAGGACGGAGGGGCCGCAGTGGGCGGGCGCGGCGCTGGCGTCCGGCGGCTACGCGTACGTGTACGGCCACAAGCACACCAACGTGCCGTTCAACCCGCAGAGCACCTACCTGGCCAGGGTGCCGACGGAGTCGCTCACGGACGTGACGGCCTGGCAGTACTGGAACGGCTGCGCGTGGGAGCGAACCAGGCCGCGGCGGCGCCCCTGTTCGACAGCCAGCCCAGCTCGGCGGCGATCCTGAACGGCAAGTGGACCGTGCTGAGCAAGCCGTGGAACGAGGCCGGGGCCGCGGTGCACGCCTGGACCAGCGACACCCCGGAGGGCCCGTACCTGAGCCGGGTGCTGTTCTCCGAGCCGGCGGGCACCACCCCGCAGGGCCGTTCCTACGTCACCTACTCCCCGCAGCTCCACCCCGAGCAGAAGCTGGAGAGTGGCGCCACCCTGGTCAGCCTCGCCTGGGCCGGCAAGAACTTCTGGACCGACACCGTGCTCGACGCCGATCTGTACAAGCCACGGTTCTACGAAGTGACGTTCTAGGACTGCCGTCAGCCGGGAATCCGGCTCGTGACGGGCGGAGACCGTGAACAGGGCCTTAGAATGCAGTCATGCTGGACTTCGACCCGGCTGAACGGCCGCTCTGAGCAGGCCGCGCCGGTGGGCGCCGGAACGATGGCCCGGGCGTGGGGAACCGCTACCCGCCCGGTTGGACCTAGGTCGGCCCGGCGCGGTACGCTGGAAGTCGCGTTGTGGGCTGTCGTGCCTCGGTAGGGAGAAGGCCCGCACTCGTCGCGTTGATACCGGTCCTGTGGTTCCACTCAGCCTTCGGTCGTCTGCGCGGTGAGAGTTCACGGCGCACGATCCGAACTTCTGTCCACACTCCGGAGCATCCGCCCACATGACGAGCAGCACCGAGGCACCGACCACCCCGCAGGTAGCGATCAACGACATCGGTTCGGTTGAGGACTTCCTCGCCGCCATCGACGAGACGATCAAGTACTTCAACGATGGCGACATCGTCGAAGGCACGATCGTCAAAGTCGACCGGGACGAGGTCCTGCTCGACATCGGCTACAAGACCGAGGGCGTCATTCCCTCGCGCGAGCTCTCCATCAAGCACGACGTCGACCCGCACGAGGTCGTCAAGGTCGGTGACGCGGTCGAAGCCCTGGTTCTCCAGAAGGAGGACAAGGAGGGCCGGCTGATCCTGTCCAAGAAGCGCGCACAGTACGAGCGCGCCTGGGGCACGATCGAGAAGATCAAGGAAGAAGACGGCATCGTCACCGGTACCGTCATCGAGGTCGTCAAGGGTGGTCTCATCCTGGACATCGGCCTCCGTGGCTTCCTCCCCGCCTCGCTGGTGGAGATGCGCCGCGTCCGTGACCTTCAGCCGTACGTGGGCCGCGAGCTCGAGGCGAAGATCATCGAGCTGGACAAGAACCGCAACAACGTGGTCCTGTCCCGCCGCCAGTGGCTCGAGCAGACCCAGTCCGAGGTGCGCAGCGAGTTCCTCAACAAGCTCGCCAAGGGCCAGGTCCGCAAGGGCGTCGTCTCCAGCATCGTCAACTTCGGTGCCTTCGTGGACCTCGGCGGCGTCGACGGCCTGGTGCACGTCTCGGAGCTGTCCTGGAAGCACATCGACCACCCCTCCGAGGTTGTCGAGGTCGGCCAGGAGGTCGAGGTCGAGGTGCTCGACGTCGACCTGGACCGCGAGCGCGTCTCCCTCTCGCTCAAGGCCACCCAGGAAGACCCGTGGCGCCAGTTCGCTCGGACCCACGCGATCGGCCAGGTTGTGCCCGGCCGCGTGACCAAGCTGGTTCCGTTCGGTGCGTTCGTCCGGGTGGACGAGGGCATCGAGGGCCTGGTGCACATCTCCGAGCTGGCCGAGCGCCACGTGGAGATCCCGGAGCAGGTCGTCAACGTGGGCGACGAGATCATGGTCAAGGTCATCGACATCGACCTCGAGCGTCGTCGGATCTCGCTCTCGCTGAAGCAGGCCAACGAGGGCGTCCCCGGCGGGGCGACCGACGGCTTCGACCCCACCCAGTACGGCATGGCCGCCCAGTACGACGCCGAGGGGAACTACATCTACCCCGAGGGCTTCGACCCGGAGACCAACGACTGGATGGAAGGCTTCGAGAAGCAGCGCGAGGAGTGGGAGCGCCAGTACGCCGAGGCGCAGACCCGCTACGAGGCGCACCAGAAGCAGATCGGCGAGGCGCAGAAGGCCGAGGCCGAGGCGGCTGCTGCCTCCTCGTACTCGTCCGCTCCTCCGGCGGAGGAGGCCGGCGGCACGCTGGCCACCGACGAGGCGCTTGCCGCGCTGCGGGAGAAGCTGGCCGGCGGCCGCAGCTGATCGCCTGAACGGTTCGCTCGACGGGCCCCGACCGGTTCTCCGGTCGGGGCCCGTCGCTGTCCCACCCCTGCGCTCTGGGCGACATCTTCCGGGCTATAGCACCGAAGATGTCGCCCAAAGCGGTGTGTGGGGCGGCCGGCTGGAAGACTGGGCGGATGCTGCGCATCGGGCTGACCGGGGGAATCGGATCGGGCAAGAGCGCCGTCGCGCGCCTGCTCGCGGAACGTGGGGCCGTCGTGGTCGACGCGGACCTGATCGCCCGCGAGGTGGTCGAACCGGGTACGCCGGGGCTGGCGGCCGTCGTCGAGGCGTTCGGCGCGGACGTCCTGCGGCCGGACGGCACCCTGAACCGGGAGAAGCTCGGCACCGTCGTCTTCGCCGACCAGGACGCGCTGCGCCGGCTGAACGCGATCGTGCACCCGCTGGTCGGCCGACGGAGCGCGGAGATCGTGGCCGCGGCGCCGGCCGACGCGGTCCTCGTCCACGACGTGCCGCTGCTGGTGGAGAACGACCTCGCCGCGCAGTACGACCTGGTGCTGGTGGTGGAGGCGCCGTTGGAGACCCGGATCGCGCGGCTGGTGCGGGATCGCGGCATGAGCACCGAGGCGGCCGAGGCCCGGATCGGCGCGCAGGCCTCCGACGCGGAACGCCGGGCCGTCGCCGACGTGGTGCTCGCCAACGACGGCACGCTGGACGAGCTCGGCGAGCGGGTGGCCGGGTTCTGGGCCGAGCGGGTCGCTCGCTAGGTCAGCCTGGGCCCGCTGGACGGATCGAGCGTTCGGGGCCGGGCCGGCGGCGTTTCGCGGCCCGGACCGGCAGACGTTTCGGGGCCCGGACAGGGCGAAGCCCCTCCGGGGGAGATAGCCGCCGGAGGGGCTTCTGGCGCAGGTGTGTTGGGTGGCGATCGATACCGGCCGTGGCGGCCGTCACCGTGGGCTGGGCCTGTTGCTCCGTACTCGAATGTATGCCCAAAACCGCGCCCGGAGTGCTGTCGCACCGGTCGCCCGGTTCGCTGGCTCCTCCTCCCGAGAGAGACTCTCTGTAATACCTGCACTTCGACGCTACGTCCGTGACGGGGGTCACACAAGGGGAGAAGCCGCAGGAGAAAACCGATTCATTCGCCCCGTTAATGGCCCTGCGTCACCCTTCATGACACCGTCACCACGCTGAATCGGACTTACTGCCACGCGCCGATGATCGCGCCCGCCAGGGTCATTGCACACACGTGGTAACCGCCGTCGATCAGCATCAGGCGGACCGGTCGGCTCTCGAACAGGAACGTGGTGACGATCGGCGCCGCCGACAATCCGATGCCGGCCAGCAGTCCGGCGAGCGCGCCGTCGGCCAGCCCCGCGTCCTTGCCGAGGAACAGCGCCAGCACGAAGTTGGTCACCAGCGCCACGACGAAGGTCCCCCGAAGACCGCTGCCTGGTTGCGGCCGCGGAGATCGCTGTCGCTGAGCCCGACCGTGCGCTGCCAGATCTTGGCGAACAGGAGCGGGGAGTACCACAGGCCGCCGACCGCGAAGAACGCGAGCGTGCCGACGAGGATCGCGAAGTAGTTGAGGTCGCCTGGGCTGGCAAGAACGTCCATGAGCTGCTCCAGCGGTAGAGGAGGGACCCCGGTTCTGGACACTGTCCAGATCGCATCTGGACGTTGTCAAGATGTCGAGGCACGATCGTTGTCGTGCCTCAGCCGAACAGCTACCACCACGGTGACCTCAGGGCCGCGTTGTTGGACGCGGTCGGTGACATCGTGCGGGAGAAGGGGCCGGCCGGGGTGTCGCTGCGGGAGGCGGCGCGCCGCGCCCGCGTCTCGCACAGCGCGCCGGCACATCACTTCGGCAACAAGGCCGGCCTGCTGACCGCGTTGGCGACCCAGGGCTATCAGCGGCTGGCCGAGTTCGTGGTCGGGTCGATCACCGAGCTGGCGCCCGACGACGGTCCGGCCACGCTGGCGGCGGTCGGCCGCGGTTACATGCGGTTCGCGATCGCCAACCCTGACCAGTTCGGCGTGATGTTCCGACCCGAACTGCTCGACGCGGACGACGCCGAGTTCGTGGCCGCGAGCGACGCGGCCTACACGCTGCTCGTCGCGACGATCGCCCAATGCGTGGCGGAGGGCCGGCTCGATGCCGACCCCGAGGCTACGGCGGTCGCGGCGTGGTCACTGGTGCACGGCCTGGCCGCGCTGTGGATCAGCGGCAGAATCACCGGCCGGATCGCCGAGCGGGACCCGAACCGGCTGGTCGAGGCGGTGACCACGCTCTTCGTCGAGCGAATCATGCCGTGACGTGCTGCGGTCCAAATGCGACCCCAGAGGGCGCATTTGGACCGCAGGGCCGTTACGCGAGGTCGCGGCGGCGGAAGGTCGCCACGCCGGCCGCGGTGAGCAGGACCGCGACCGCGAGCAGCGTGACCAGCGGCGTGGCGGTGAAGTCGGCCGCAGGCAGCGCCGGGAGGTGGCTGAACGGGGAGAGGTTCTGGGCGGCCTGCGGCAGCCCGATCAGCTCGCCCATCCGGCTGAACACCAGGAAGATCGCGAACACGGCCCAGGACAACCCGACGGACCAGCGCGGCAGCAGGCCGAAGAACAGCGCCACCACCCCGCCGAGCACCCAGACGGCCGGTGTCTGGGCCAGCGCGGCGCCGGTCAGGCTCGCGGTGTCGCCGAGCAGATCGCCCTCGATCAGGCCACGGACGAAGCCCGTGGCGGCGCCGGCGGCGGCCAGCAGCGCGGCGCTGCCGACCAGCCCGATCGTGAGGTGGCTGGCCATCCAGCGTGGCCGGCTGACCGCCGTCGCGAGCACCGATTCCAGCGCGCCGGCGGACTCCTCGGAGCGCAGCCGCAGCAGGCTCTGCACCACGTACCCGGCGGCCGTGACGCCCATGATGCCGATCATGCCGGCGTAGTAGGCGTCCACCAGCTGATCGCCGCCACCGCCGAGCTTGCTGATCAGGTCGGTCGCGTTCGCGTTCTCGTCCAGGATGTCGCTGACCGCCTTGCCGAGCGAACCGATCACGCCGCCCAGCAGGACCAGCCCGATCAGCCAGCTGACGAACGTGGAGCGCTGGAGCCGCCACGCCAGCCCGAGCGGGCTGAGCAGCCCGGGCGGTGCCGTCGGCGGCCCGTTGCGGACCGGCAGCATGCCCGTACCCACGTCGCGGTGCCCGGTCAGCTGGACCGCGCCACCGACCGTGACCAGGAAGAACAGCAACGGCAGCAGCAGGACCCAGGATCGGTCCTGGTCGAACGGGCGGACCAGGTCGTTCCACCCCATCGGCGTGATCCAGGACGGCCAGCCGGCCGTGACCGAGATGCCGCTGGGCGCCACGTCGCCGACGACGTTGCCGATGCCGCGCAGCAGGTACCCCGCGCCGATCGCGATCGCGGCGAGCCCGTTGGCGCCCCGGGAGCTCTCGGAGACCTGAGCGGCGATCGCGGCGACGCCCGCGAAGGCGATCCCGACCGAGCCGAGCGCGGCCCCGGCGGCGAGCGAGCCGGCGAACGGCAGCCCGGTGCCGACCAGGACCAGGCAGACCAGGGCGGCGAGGACGATGTTCGCGCTGACCGCGACGATCAGCGCCGCGGTCAGGCTGGCGTGCCGGCCGACCACGGCCGAGCCGATCAGCTCCGACCGGCCGGCTTCCTCGTTCTGCCGGGTGTGCCGGATCACGGCCAGCGTGGTCATGAACGCGGCCACCACGGCCAGCGAGCCGAACTCCTGAAGGACGAGCATGGCGCCCTCGCTGGACCCGGACGGCGCGCCGCGCAGCACGAGCAGGGCCGGGTTCTCCGCCACGGTCCTGGCCGCCGCGGCCCGCTCGGACTCGGTCGAATAGAGGCCGGCGATCGTGCCGGCGCCGGAGTAGAGGAACAGCACCTGGCCGAGCAGCCACACGGGAAGCTGGATCCGGTCCCGGCGCAGCGCCAGCCTGGTGAGCGCCGCCGTGCCGGTGAACAGGGAGGTCTTCGACGTGACCGGCGGGGTCGGCGCGCTGGGTTTGACTGGCCTCGGCGGCGCGGTGGTTTCGACGGGCCCGGTCATCGCGCACCGGCCGCGGCGGCTCGCTCGGCGGCGAGCTCGTCGCCGTAGTGGCGCAGGAAGAGCTCTTCGAGCGTGGGCGGGTTGCTGGTCAGCGAACGGATGCCGAACGTGGCGAGGTGTTCCATGGCCGCGCCGAGCTGGCTGGTGTCCACGTCGAACTTGGCGTGGCCGGCGTCGACGGTCAGGCCGTGCACGCCGGCCAGCGCGTCGAGGCCCGTGAGCGGCGTGGCGGTCTCGACCGTGATGGCGGTTCTGGTGAGGTGCCGGAGTTCGTTGAGCGTGCCGGTCTCGACGGTCTTGCCCTCCCGGATGATGCTGACCCGATCGCACAGCGCCTCGACCTCGGCGAGGATGTGGCTGGAGAGCAGCACCGTCTTGCCGGCCTGCTTCACCTCGCGCACGCACTCCTGGAAGACGGCCTCCATCAGCGGGTCGAGTCCGGAGGTGGGCTCGTCCAGGATGAGCAGCTCGACGTCGGAGGCGAGCGCGGCGACCAGCGCCACCTTCTGCCGGTTGCCCTTGGAGTAGGCCCGGCCCTTCTTGATCGGATCGAGCTCGAACCGCTCCAACAGCTCGGCTCGGCGGCGCGGGTCGAGGCCGCCTCTCAGCCGGCCGAGCAGGTCGATCGTCTCGCCGCCGGACAGATTCGGCCACAGATTCACGTCGCCGGGGACGTAGGCGAGCCGGCGGTGCAGCGGCACGGCATCACGCCAGGGATCGCCGCCGAACAGGGTGGCCGTGCCCGAGTCGGCGCGGAGCAGGCCGAGCAGGACGCGGATGGTGGTCGACTTGCCGGCGCCGTTCGGGCCCAGGAAGCCATGCACCTCGCCGGTGCGGACGGACAGGTCGAGCCCGTCCAGGGCGCGCGTCGGGCCGAACGTCTTCACCAGGCCGGACGCGGAAATCACAGCAGTCATGACCGGCGACGCTACATCGATTTCACAATGTTGTGAATCTTAAAAATCATGTAAAGTGACGCCATGCAATCGGGCGGTGGGGAGGATGAGGTCGTGAACGAACAAGTCGGTGCGGAGCGTGACGAAGAGGCCGTACGGCGGTTCGTCGAGCGGTTCGCCCTTCAGCTGACCGAGGGCGGGGATGCCCAGGATGGCCTCCCGGGTGTTCGCGGGCATCCTGGTCTCCGACGACGGCAACCGCACCGCTACCCAGCTGGCCGAACAGCTGAGCGTCAGCCCAGCGGCGATCTCCGGTGCGGTCCGGTATCTGACCCAGGTGGGGCTGGTCGTGCGCGAGCGCGAGCCAGGGAATCGGCTCGATCACTACCGCGTGTTCGACGACGTGTGGTTCGAGACGTTCACCCGGCGTGACGAGCTGCTCTCCCGATGGGAGGGCGAGCTGCGGGACGGGGTCAAGGCGCTGGGCCCGGACACCCCGCCGGCCGGCGGATCGAGGAGACCCGGGCGTTCTTCGAGTTCCTCCGCGCCGAGATGCCGCAGATGCTGTTGACGCGCTGGCGGGCGTCGCGGCCGCGCTGATGACCGGGCTGGGACCGGGCGTTCTGTCGGTGCCTCGACGTACCGTTGGTTCTTGCGGTCCGACGCAGCCGGCGTCGGGTCCGCGTCGGGAACGAGGGGTGAGATGAGCGAGCGAATCAAGGGACACAGCTGTCCCGCTCGCGGGACTGCCGAGCGCAGCGAGGCGGGCGCGTGAGTCGGGTCCAGGACGTCATTCGCCGCGAGGGGCGGTTCGAGGTCGTCAGCGATTATCAGCCCGCTGGTGACCAGCCCGCCGCGCTCGACGATCTGGAGCAGCGGATCCGGGCCGGCGAGAGCAACGTCGTGCTGCTCGGCGCCACCGGCACCGGCAAGTCGGCGACCACGGCGTGGCTGGTCGAGCGGTTGCAGCGGCCCACGCTGGTGATCGCGCCGAACAAGACCCTCGCCGCCCAGCTCGCCAACGAGTTCCGGGAGCTGTTCCCGAACAACGCGGTGGAGTACTTCGTCTCCTACTACGACTACTACCAGCCCGAGGCGTACGTCCCGCAGACCGACACGTACATCGAGAAGGACTCCTCGGTGAACGACGAGGTCGAGCGGCTGCGGCACTCGGCGACGATGAGCCTGCTGACCCGCCGAGACGTGATCGTGGTCGCCTCGGTGTCCTGCATCTACGGCCTCGGTACGCCGCAGGAGTACGTGGACCGGTCGGTCCGGCTCCGGATCGGCGACACGTTCGAGCGGGACAAGCTGCTGCGGCAGTTCGTCGACATCCAGTACACCCGGAACGACCTCGCCTTCACCCGCGGCACGTTCCGGGTGCGCGGCGACACGGTCGAGGTCTTCCCGGCGTACGAGGAACTCGCCGTCCGGATCGAGATGTTCGGCGACGAGGTCGAGCGGCTCTACTACCTGCACCCGCTCACCGGAGAGGTGGTGAAGGAGGTCGACCAGCTGATGGTCTTCCCGGCCACCCACTACGTCGCCGGGCCGGAGCGGATGGAGAAGGCGATCCGGGGCATCGAGTCGGAGCTGGAGACCCGGCTCGCCGAGCTGGATCGGCAGAACAAGCTACTGGAGTCGCAGCGGCTCCGGATGCGCACGGCGTACGACATCGAGATGATGCGGCAGGTCGGCTTCTGCTCCGGCATCGAGAACTACTCCCGGCACATCGACGGCTCGTGAGGCCGGCAGCGCACCGCACTGCCTGATCGACTTCTTCCCCGAGGACTTCCTGCTGGTCCTGGACGAGTCGCACGTCACGGTGCCGCAGATCGGCGCCATGTACGAGGGCGACATGAGCCGCAAGCGCACGCTGGTCGATCACGGCTTCCGGCTGCCCAGCGCGATGGACAACCGGCCGCTCAAGTTCGAGGAGTTCCTGGAGCGGATCGGTCAGACCGTCTACCTGTCGGCCACCCCGGGCCCGTACGAGCTGGGGCGAGCGGGCGGTGAGTTCGTCGAGCAGGTGATCCGGCCGACCGGGCTGGTCGACCCCGAGGTCATCGTCAAGCCGACCAAGGGCCAGATCGACGACCTGGTGGACGAGATCCGGGCCAGGTCCGAGCGCGACGAGCGGGTGCTGGTCACCACGCTCACCAAGAAGATGTCCGAGGACCTCACCGACTACCTGCTGGAGCTGGGCATCCGGGTGCGGTACCTGCACTCCGAGGTGGACACGCTGCGCCGGGTCGAGCTGCTGCGCGAGCTGCGCAAGGGCGACTACGACGTGCTGGTCGGCATCAACCTGCTCCGGGAGGGCCTCGACCTGCCCGAGGTGTCGCTGGTCAGCATCCTCGACGCCGACAAGGAGGGGTTCCTGCGCAGCGGCACGTCGCTGATCCAGACCATCGGCCGCGCCGCCCGTAACGTCTCCGGCCAGGTGCACATGTACGCCGACAAGATCACCCCGTCGATGGCGCGGGCGATCGACGAGACGAACCGGCGCCGGGCCAAGCAGATCGCGTACAACGAGGCGGCCGGCGTCGATCCGCAGCCGCTGCGGAAGAAGATCGTCGACATCCTCGACGACATCTACCGGGAGGCCGCCGAGAACGAGGGCGAGCTGCTCGGCGGGTCCGGCCGGCAGCAGAGCCGGGGCAAGGCTCCGGTGCCCGGCCTGTCGTCGAAGCGCGGCGCCGCGACGACCAAGGCGCGCCGCGACGGCATGCCCCGCGCCGAGCTGGCCGACCTCATCCAGCAGCTCAACGACCAGATGGTCGCGGCCGCGCGGGAGCTGCAGTTCGAGCTCGCCGCCCGGCTCCGGGACGAGATCAACGAGCTCAAGAAGGAACTCCGCGGCATGGACGTCGCCGGCGTGAAGTAGCCTGCTGTCGGCACCGGCGGTGCGGCCGCGCCGCACACTCTGCGCTTTGGGCGACATCTTCGGTGCTATAGCACCGAAGATGTCGCCCAAACCGCGTCCGGGAGTCGTCGCGGCACGTGGCCGCGCCGGCGGCCCGCGCCCCTTGCGGCTTTGGGCGACATTTTCTCGGCTATAGACCGAGAAGATGTCGCCCAAACCGGGGAGGCGGGGTGCGGCCCAAGGCGCCGTAGGGGTGGCGGCGGGTCAGTCGATGTCGTTGAAGTGCTCGACCCGCGGCGGCCCGGCGAAGAACGGGCCGATCAGCGCGCGCCACTGGTCGAACCGTTCGGTGGCCCGGAAGTTGTCCTCGTGCGCCGCGACGCTGTCCCACTCCACCAACAGCACGAAGCGGGACGCGGATTCGATCCCTCGCGTCATCCGTACCGAGCGGCAGCCCGGCGTGCCGGCGAGGACCGGGCGACCCTGCGCGTAGGCCGCGGCGAAGGCGTCCTCCTGGCCGGGGTGGACATCGATGAGTGCGACTTCGAGAACCATGCGGCAAGCCTCGCACAGCGGTACCCGCGACCCGTTCGCGGCGTCGCCGGCACCTGCCCGGAGCCCATCCGACGGCCTTTGCCCAGCTCAGCGACCACGTCGCCGGCAGGCCCTCAATGCTCGTGAAGGCTGGTTAGGGTTAGTCCCGTGCACGGCGAAGGGGGAGCAGGCTGATGGCCTCGGAGTGGCAGCCCACCAACGAGGTGGAGACGCGTCTCCTTGCGGCGATTCAGGGCGGTGACCAGCCCGGATTCCTCGCGATTCTCGCCGAGGCGGATCTCTTCCTGCCCATCTCTCCGGAGGCCGCGGCGGGCACGGCACCGGTCGCGTGGGCGACGGCCGTTCTGGAGGGCCGTACCCAGGTGATCGCGTTCACCTCGCCGGCCGCGATGGTCCAGTCGACCCGTGGTGTGGTGCAGAACTGCCGCAGCACGCCGTTCCGTGCGCTGGCCGCGGCCTGGCCCAATCCGCAGTGGGACCTCGCGCTCGACCCGCTCCTGCCGCTGGAGAGTTACCTCGCGCCTGGTGACGTCGTCCGGCTCGCCACCCGCCCGCTGATCGACGCGCTCCTCGTACCCGCGAACACACCGTCGCTGGCCACGGTCGTGCAGAAGCCGCTGACCCTCGATCAGCTCGTCCAGTACCTCCAGGACAACGATCACCGCGTGGCCGGCTACGTGCACCGGCTCGAGGACGTGGCCCATCTGAACACCCCGGCCAAGGTGGTCGAGGGACTCGGGCTCAGCTATCCGGACTCGCCGTTCGCCGTGTCGGACGAGTTCGTCTTCGCGGTGCGCTGGCCGATCGTCGGCGCGGAGCTGTTCCGCCCGCCGTACGGCGGGGTCGACGTCGCCGCGATGCGCGGGATGGACGGCTGGGTGATCGAGGCGCCGCCGTTCACCGGCACCGGGTTCGTCCCGGTCACCACGCCCCCCATCCAGGAGTACAAGGTGGAGAGCATGCGGCTGCCGCACGGGGCGGAGATCTACCGCTTCGACCGGGATGCCATCGAGACGCTGGTCGCGATCTACGACGCCGACCGGGACGGCTGGCTCCTGGTCGATCACGAGGCCGACCAGGAAACGGTGGAGCAGTGACCCGCGACGGCTACCGAGCCCGCTGGCAGGGAGTGGAGTACGAGGCCAGCCCCGACATCAGCCCGGACGGCTCGCGGGTGCGCCTCTACACCGACCAGCCGGCGGACGGCTGGACGGAACTCGAGCCGGACCGGTACCGCCGGGTCGTCGGCCTGAACGACATCGAGCGGCTGGTCTACGTCTCGCAGGTCTGCACCTGCCAGGGCGAGCCATTCCGGGTGCTCGCGGAGCGGGGCGACGACTGGCTCCGGGTCGAGTACATCGGCGGCCAGTCCGTGGTCGCCGAGCGGCTCGGGCTGGAGCGCGTGGAGCGCGGCGTGTATCAGGCCTGGGTTCGCCGGGACGACGCGCGTGGCCTCCGCGACGAGGTCCGCCTCCTGCGCTGACCCGCCGCAGCACTCGCTTCGGGCGTTGGCCGACCGCTCTCGGGCCGTTGGCCCGCCCCTGCTTGGAGCGAGGCCCTACGCCGCTTTGGGCGAGGGCCCGACGCCGTTTTGGGCGCGGCCCGACACCGCTTTGGGCGTCGGCCCGACGCCGCTTTGGGCGACATTTTCTCGGCTATAGACCGAGAAAATGTCGCCCAAAGCGCGGTGAAGGGCGGGCGCGGAAGGGACGGAGCGGCGGGGTGGGTCAGTAGCGGTTCGGGGAACCGATCAGCTGCTGCTCCACGCCGGTGGGCGCGACCAGGGTCCAGCGGACGGTGCCTTGGCTGACGACGGTCACCAGGTCGGCGTTGATCCGGGACAGCGAGTGCTTGACCTCGCTCAGGCCGAGCACCGACGCGGCGAGCTCGGCCTCGGTGGGCGACAGCGGCTGCATGAGTACGAGGTCGGCGACGCTCAGCACGTCCACGTCCCACGCGGTCAGCTCCTCGCGGACCGACATCGTCACCGACCAGCCCGTGGCGCGCACGGCCTCCTGACCGCCGACGCTGGGCCCGCTGTCGAGCACGACCAGGCGCGGGCGGGACTGGGTGGGCGACTGGTCCAGGGCGGTGCCCGGCGGTACCAGCCGGATCGAGTCGCTCGG
This sequence comes from uncultured Actinomycetota bacterium, assembly GCA_963746095.1. Lineage (GTDB taxonomy): Bacteria > Actinomycetota > Actinomycetes > Mycobacteriales > Cryptosporangiaceae > CAVVAL01. The sequence goes on from CAVVAL010000004.1 coordinate 202,415, forward strand.
GCTGCTCATCACCCGGGCGAACGCACCCCAGGCGGCCGGTCGAGCCGACTGGATGACCACCTGGACCCCGAGCGCCAGCGACCGGAACGCGAGCAGTTGGGCGAAGCGCAGCCCGCCGACCACCACGAGCCGGGTCGGCTTCGGCCGGAACAGCCGGAGCGCCACCGCCTCGCCGTGCTGGTTCGTACCGATCACGAGGCCGTCGCCGCCGGTGAACAGCTCCAGCCCGTTCAGGGTGCTCTCCTCGGCGGGCTGGCTGCCGATCCGGCTGACGGGAAGCACGGTCACGGCAGGAACCCTCCGAGCGGTAGCGAGGCGGCCAGGCCGTAGACGTGTTCGCCGTCGAGACGCTCCAGCTCGGCGCCGCAGCCGGCGGCCTCGGTGGCGAGCTGCTCGACCAGGGCACTGAGATGTTCGGGGTTGATGGCCAGCACGCGCACGGCGGCCTCGACCTCGATACCGTCGCTAGCCCGTCGGGCGGCCACGGCCACCACGGTGGCGCTGCTGGGCGCCGCGAGCAGCCGCTCCACGAGCTGGTTGCCGGCCGCGGAACCGGGTGCCGGCCAGCGCCGGATCCGGAAGCTGGTCTGCGGCGCGGCATCGGTCCACCAGGTGCGCCAGGTTTCCCGGACGGTGGCGGTCGCGGCCAGTCGCGGGTCGGCGATGACGCCGGGCGGCTGGGCGTGCGCCGACGGACCCGGGTCCAGGTGTGCCAGGGAGAGCAGCACCGAGGCGGCCTCGGTCGGGTCGAGCAGCCGGACCGGCGTGCCGTCCTTGCGTAGCCGCCGGGCCAGCCGGCGAACCGCGCTGGTCAACGTGTGCCGCAGTTCGGCGTCGGAGTGGCCCTCGACCGTCCGCATCACCTGCAGCGCGATCCACGCCCGCCGCGCCGCCGGCACCCGGCCCGCCGTGAGCTGCCGGTACGAGGCGCCCGGGGCGACGGCTTCGATGCCGGCGATCGGGGCCGGCACCGACTCGACCACGAGCTGGGCCGTGACCACCGGGTCGCCCGGCTCACCGACCGGCAGGAGCGAGGCGGGGGACGGCAGCCGGACCGGGCTCTCGGCGACCAGCCCTGCCTCGGTCGCGATCGGCTCCAGCAGGATCGTGATGCCGCCGCTGTGCTCGATCACGCCGACCGCCGTGTCGTCGATCTCGATCGAGCCGAGCGCGCCGTCCGCGACGAAGTCGAGCAGGGTGGCCGCGCGGTCCACCGTGGCGGTCAGGGTCCGGTCCCGGACGACGTAGCGGCTGTAGACGCCGAGCCACTGGTAGAGCCAGCGCTGCCGCCAGCGCACGCCGACCAGGACGAGCACCAGGGCGGCGAGCACGCTCACCGTGACCAGAACGGGGATCGGTCGACCCAGCGAGGCCACCACACCGGCGACCGCGGCCTCAGCGACGACGATCTGACCGATCGGCAGCCGGCTCCGTCCACGAGCCTTGCGCTCGGTGGCACGCGGTGACGACGGATCCTGCCGGACCTCGGCCTGCGCGCCCGCGGTCTGGTCCTCGGTCTGCGCGGCGCCGGCCCAGGCGGTGGCCGTCGAGCCGGCCGTGGTGCTCGCGGCGAGGGCAGTGGCCGCAGCCGACGCGCGCGCCGTGGCGGCCGGAGCCGCGGCTGCCGACGATGCCGCCGCGCTTGCCGCACGGGTCGCGGGCGGGGCGGTTCCGGCCTGGGACGTGTAGACCGTCGGCGCGGCGGGCCGCGCACCGGCGGCCGGCGTTCCGGAGGCGGGCGCGGTCGAGGGCGCGCTGACGCTGGCCCGGGCGCTGATGCTCGCCGAGCCCCGGGCTGGCGCCGCCGACGCGGGCTGCCGCGCCAGCGGGTCCGGGCACGCCCGAGGCCGGTCGGGCCGCGGCGGCGCCGCGGGCCCCGGGACCGCCGTAGGTCTGCGGCGTCCGTTGGCCGTAGGCGGGCGGAGCCGACGCTGGTTGGGCGTGGCTGTGCGGTGCTTGCTGGCCGTGCGCGGGCGGTGCGGAGGTCGGTTGGGCGTGACTGTGCGGCGGTTGCTGCCCGTACGCGGGCGGCGCGGAGGCGGGCTGACCGTAGGCCGGTGGACCCGACGCGGGCGCCTGCTGCCCATACGCGGGCGGCGCGGAGTGCGGTTGCTGTCCGTAGGCGGGCGGAGCCGAGCGCGGTGCCGTGCCCGGTTGGCCGTGCGCGGGCGGTGCCGGACGTCGGCTGGGCGTGGCTCTGCGGTGCCTGCTGCCCGTACGCCGGCGGCGCGAGTGCTGTTGCTGCCCGTAGCGGGCGGACCTGAGCGCGGTGCCGTGCCCGGCTGGCCGTAAGCCGGCGGACCCGACGCGGGCGCTTGCTGACCGGCACGCTGCCTGGGCCGGCGGCGCTGAGGCGGGCGGCGCGGTCGGGGGACGCCCGTACACCGGCGGGCCGCCGCGGGCGGCGCCGACCTCGGCTGGCCGTGCGCGGCGCCCCCCTGCCCGGGACCGGCCTGGCCCGGCGCGGCCGGCGGCGGCTGGACGGCTGCCGCGCCCGGACCGAGATGCGGTGGGGGCGGCTGGCGGCCGGCCGCCGGATCGGCCGGCGGGCGGATCACGCCGGGCACCTGAGCGCTGCCCTGCGGTCGTCCACCGCCCTGCGGGTACGCCGTGCCCGGAGGCTGCGCCGCACTCGGCGGCGGCCCACCCTGGACCGGCAGGCGGGGCGACGTGCCGGCCCGCTGGCGGTGCGCCGTACTGCCCCGCCGGCGGAGCGGAGTACTGGCCCGCCGCGGGCGGGCGGCCGTACTGGGTCGAGGACGGTGCGGCCCACTGCTCCCCGCCGGCCACGGGGCCACCGGAGACCGGCGGCTGGCCCGTGCCGTTGCGGCGCTCGGTGTCGTCGCCGTCGTCCGCGTCGTCGTGCCGCGGGGGAGGGACGGTGCCGCCGTGGTCGGCCGTCATGACGTGCCCTCCTCACTTGTCGCGCGCCAGCATGGCCCCGCCCGGAGCGGGCGCCGCTGACGCGGTCCTTCCGGGCGGTCTACAAGCGTTCGCCGGCACCCTCTGCCGGCGGACGCCCAGTCTTTCATCCTTCGCTGGGCGGCGGCCCGGGCGGCGGAGGTTGATCGGGTTTGTCGCCGGGCGGCCGGCGCCATTCGCCGGTGTCGGGTACCGGCTGTGGCGGCGGACTCGCGGCCGGCACCGGCGGCGGGGGACCGGCCTGCGCCTTGCGCCGGGACCGCCGGATCAGCAACGTCACGATCAGCGCCACGACGCCACCCAGGACCAGCAGCAGCACCAGCCCCGCGATGATGAACTCACCCCAGTGCACGGTGACCTTGGTGCTCCTGGTGCTCGGGCAGGACGAGGTCGGTCGGCGACGGGCTGGGCGTCAGCCGCGGCGGCTCCTTGGTGAGCGAGGCGATCAGGTCGAGCGTGCCCCAGCCGTAGTACTCGTCCTGGCCCGGCGCGCCCTGGTCGGTGGCGTTGAGCAGCAGCCGGTTCAGGAACAGGTTCGAGCCGGAGTCGGGGTACTTCGCCCGGATCAGCGCGGCCGCGCCGGCCACGATCGCCGTCGCCGGGCTGGAGCCGCCGGACGTGAAATAGCCGCCGCCGGGCTTGGCCATCGTGATGTCGGCACCGGGCGCGGCGATGTCCATCGTGGCGCCCTCGACGGCTTCCTTGTCGAGCTTGTTGTCCTTGCCGACGGTGTTCACCGCGACGGCCTTGGTGTAGTACGCCGGCCAGCCGATGGTGGAGTCACCCTCGGAGTGGTTGCCGGCCGCCGCGATGACCAGCGCGCCGCGTTCGCGCGCCTCGTCGATCGCGTCTCCCTGCTTGTGATCCAGACCGCCGCTGAGCGCCACGCAGATCACCTGGGCGCCCTGACGCGCGGCGTAGGTGATCGCGTCGGCGATCATGTCGGTGTTGACCAGCGAGGATCTCGATGAGCTCACGTTGATCGGCAGGATCTTGGCCTTCGGCGCGATGCCGAGCACGCCCTGGGTGTTGCCGGGGCCGTGCCCGTGGCCGGCGATCAGCGAGGCCATCGCGGTGCCGTGGCCCTTGACGTCCTTCGTGCCCTTGTCCGGCGAGTTGACGTCGAGCGCGTTGATCCCCGGCAGGACGTTGCCCCGCAGGTCAGGATGGTTCGCGTCCACGCCGGTGTCGATGACCGCGACCGTGATGCCCTCGCCCTGGCTGAGCTTGTGCGCCTCGGCCACCTTGAGCGTCTTGAGGTACCACTGGGCGTCTCTGGTCGCGTCGGCCCGCGCTGGTGCGGCGATCAACCCGGAGCCGACGATCACGGACAGCGCGATCGCGCCCCGGACCAACATGCCACCCACGCGGACGCGCGGCCGGTCGAAACCGGCCGCGCGCCCTGCGAGGTGGTGCAGCCTCAACGGCCGGCCCCCAGGGTCGGACCCGGCTCCGGTCGGTCGGCGCGCTCCTCGGCCGGCTTGTCGATCACCGCGGGAGCGGCCTCCTCGACCGCCCACAGCTCCTCGTCGTCGGCCTGGTGCCCCTGGCGCCGCTGCGCGCTCGGGTAACCGCCGCCGCGCAGGTCACGCTCGCTCGGGCCGGTGCCCGATCGGCCGCCGAGGGACGGGTTGACGCCGGGCCGGGTGCCGGGCGGCTCGACGCCCTGGCCGGGTGCGGTCGGCTGGCGCCGCCCGCCGAGGCCGGGCGCGCTCTTCGGGCCGGCTGTGCCGGTGGTGGCGTGCGGATCGGGAACGTCGCCGACGCCACCCGGACGGGCACCGCGGGTGCCGTCGAGGGCGGGCTTCGGCGCCGGGTTGGGCTTGCCGGGCGCGCTGCCGCCGCGACCGGAGAGGTTCGACGGGGTCTCCGGGCCGTGCACGCCGCGCGCGCGGCGCACCGGGACGGCCTTGGCCGCCACGACCGGGCAGGCTCGGCTGGCCAGCGTGGCCCTCGCCGGCGATCCCGGGGGCACCGGGACGGCCGCCACGACCGGGCGCACCCGGACGCCCGCCCTGACCGTTGCGGCCGGGCAGGTTCGGCGCAGCCGGGGCACCACCACGGCCGGGCGCGCCAGGACGGGCGCCCTGGCCACCACGACCGGGAAGCTGCGGTGCACCCGGACGTGGCGCGCCGGGACGCTGAGCACCGGGAGCGCCGCCGCGACCGTTGCCCGGCAGCTGCGGGTTACCCGGACGGGCCGGGGCGTTGCCGCGGAGATTGTTGGGACCGCCGGGACGGCCGCCGGGGTCCGGTGCGGGGCAGGACCGGGGCGGCTCGGCGGCGGACCGACGTGGCCGGGACCGCCAGGGCCGGTCGTGGGCACCGAGACCTGCGGCGGCGCCGGGGGCGGCGGCTGAACGACGCCACCGGCGAGCTCCGGACCGATCGGCAGTGTGGGCCGGTTCGGCAGGTCGGGCCGGTCCGGCACGTTCGGGCGGTCGGGGCGGGCTTCCGGCTGGCCCTCCAGCTCGGGTCCGCCCGGCCTGGCCGGGCGATCGCCGGCGGGCCGGCTCGGCGGCCGGCCAGGGCGGGCCGGGCGCGGCGGGGCGCCGGGGGTGCTCGGCGGCACGGCCGACGGTAGCTTCACCTCGGCGTCGATCGGGCCCTTGTACTGGGTGCCGCGGCCGAGCTTGTAGTAGATCGCCTCGGTGTACGCGGTGGCGAGCGACTGCACGTGCGGCCGGGCCTTGTTGGCGTACTCCCGGGAGACCTCGTCGTAATCGTCGGCGTAGTTGCCGTCGAAGACGTCGCCGATGCCGACGTCCTTGCGGTCGGCCATCTCCGAGGCCTCTTTGGCCTTGTAGTCGTCCCAGATCTTCTTGACCTCGGTCTGGGTCTGCGACACCTGGACGCTGATCGTGCCGAGCGCGGAGGCGTTCTCGTCGGCGGCCTTCTTCCACTCGTCCAGCGAGTAGAGACCGGCGCCGACGTGGGTCAGGAACGACGTCGCGGCCGGCGACTTCCACTTCAGGGCCAGCGCCTCGGCGTGGCTCTGCACGTTCGCGCGGGTGTGTTCGAGCAGTGCGCTGATGTCCCGCCAGAGCTGGGCGGTGGTCGCGGTGAGCTCGTCGCTCTCCCGGGCCACGATGCAGCCACAGCTTGTCCATCATGGCGTTGTCGACGTCGGCGGATTGCCTCCGCCTCGAATCTGGGCGTCGCCGAAGGTGTCGATGGCCTCGTCGAGCGCACCGGTCTTGATGTAGTCGTCGTACTGTCCGTAGGGGCCCGCCGGAGGCGGGGTGTAGCCGAAGTTATCGCCGGACATCGCGCGGCTCCTCGCTAGCTGGCGGTGGTCGGGTCGGACTGGCTGGCGGGCTGGCGGATCACTGCGTCGGGATCTGGTCCTGCGGCTCGACGCACCTCGACGCCTTCACTGTCGGCCGGGACGTAGTACGGGTTGGCCTCGCCCGCCGCGATCGTGCTCGCGCCGCGGACGTCGTCGCCGTCTCTCGTTGCTGTCCTCGGTGAGGTCGGCCGGCGGGACGCTGTCGTCGTAGTTCGTGACCGACTCGGGGAGCTGGACGTCCTCGCCGCCGACCTTGGTCGCCTCGCCCTTCTGGGCCTTCTCCATCAGGCTGGAGAGCGTCTCGGCCTTGGCGTCCGTCGGCGCGAACGCCTGGGACACATCGTCGAGGGTGGCCTTGCTCAGCGCGTCGCCGGTGCTGTACTCCGCCGCGATGGACATCGCCGCCATGCTGATCGCCAGCAGGCTCTACTGCACGTCGCCGATCATCAGCATCGCTGCTTCGAGGTTCTTCGAGTGGAACTCGCGGAAGATCAGGCCCTCGGGCAGGCCGCCCTTGCCGAACGGGCGCTACCTCGCGAGCTCCTTGAGGTTCGGCAGGATGCCGTGCTCGTAGCTGGGCTGGAAGTTGAGCTCCAGCTCCTTACGCATCCGGAGCGCGAAATCCTCCAGCCGCTCGATGTCGACCTCGACCGACTCGTCGTCCTTGATCCAGCTCGGTGTGCTGCTGCCGCCCTCGTCTGGCCTCGCCATGTCGCCCCCGTCCAACCTCTGACCTACCGGCCCGACCGGCGCAGGAGCCGATAGGCCGTCAATTCGCTACCGCCGAGCCTAGCTAACGTAAGCAACCGGAGTAAGTAGACCCCATCAGCCTGGCACGATATTGGGAGGATCCTGCCCGGTATGCCTTACTCTGGCGGCGCGCTCCAGGCCACCTGCACCAGCCTGGCGCCTTCCCGCCGCGTCACCATCCAGCCGCGGCCGGCCGGAAGCTGCTGCGGCCGGACGTTGCCGAGCAGCACGCCCTCGTCCCGGTCGCCGGACATGATGATGCCGGGCGAGCCGAGCTCGCGCAGCCGCATCACGAACGCCTCGTACAGCGCCCGGCTGGCGCCACCGCTGCGCCGGGTGACGATCAGGTGCAGGCCGACGTCGCGGGCCTGGGCGAGGTAGTCGAGCAGCGGGCCGAGCGGGTTGATGTGGCCGGAGGCGACCAGGTCGTAGTCGTCGACCAGCACGTACAGGTCGGGGCCCTTCCACCAGCTCCGGCTGCGGAGCTGCTCCGGGCGTGACGTCCGGGCCGGGCAACCGGTCCTTCATCACGTTCGCGACCTCGGTGATGATCCCCTCGGTGACCTGGGCGGACGTGCCGTAGCCGATGAGGTGGTCCGGGCTGACCGCGCCGAGCAGGCCGCGCCGGTAGTCGACCAGGATGATCCGCGCCTCGTTCGGCTCGAACTGCGGTGGTGATGCTCTTGGCGAGCGAGCGCAGGAAGCCGGTCTTGCCCGACTCGGCGTCGCCGAAGAGCAGGAAGTGCGGGTCGGCGGAGAAGTCGACGTGCACGGGCAGCAGGTCGGCCTCGGCGATGCCGATCGGCAGCCGGTTGTCGGCCGAGCACCGGCAGGCTCTCCAGCGGCACCAGCGCGGGCAGCAGCCGGACCGGCGGCGCGCCGGGCTCGGTCCACGCGTTCCGCACGTCCTGGACCAGCTTGGCGACGCCCTCGGCGAGGTCCTCGCTGCTCTGCCGGCCGTCCACCCGGGGCAGCGCGGTGAGCATCTGCAGCTTCTCCGGGGTGATGCCGCGGCCCGGGCGGCTCTCCGGCACGTTCATCGCCGACTTGCGGTCCAGGTAGGAGTCGCTCGGGTCGCCGAGCCGCAGCTCCAGCCGGGTGCCGAAGAGGTCCCGGATCGCCGGCCGCAGGTCCATCCAGCGGGAGCAGGCGACCACGACGTGGATGCCGTAGGAGAGACCGCGGTTGGCCAGGTCGGTGATGACCGCCTCGAGATCCTCGAACTCGTTGCGCAGGGTCAGCCAGCCGTCGATGAACAGGAACACGTCGCCGAACGGGTCGTCGGCGAACTGGCCGGCCCGCTTGGCCCGCCGATAGGTGGCCATGCCGTCCACGCCGTGCTGAGCGAACAGCCGCTCGCGGTCGAGCAGCAGGGTGCGCATCTCGGCGATCGTGCGGCGGACGTCGTTCACGTCGAGCCGGGTGGCGACGCCGCCGACGTGCGGCAGGTCGCGGATCGAGTTGAGCGCGCCGCCGCCGAAGTCGAGGCAGTACGCCTGCGCCTCGCGGGGCGTGTGGGTGAGCGCGAGGCTGGTCACGATCGACCGCAGCAACGTGCTCTTGCCGCTCTGCGGACCGCCGACCACGACCACGTGACCGGCCGAGCCGGCGAGGTCGAGGGTGAGCGGGTCGCGGCGCTGCTCCAGCGGGCGGTCGATGACGCCGGCCACGACGTGCAGCGAGCCCTGCAGCTCCGGGTCGCTGACCGTGACGCCGCGACCGGGCTCGACGGTCGAGCGGAGGCAGCAGCTGGTCGAGCGTCGGCGGCTCGTTCAGCGGCGGCAGCCACACCTGGTGGGCCGGGCTGCCCCGGCCCTCGAGCCGGCTGACCAGGATGTCCAGCACGCTCTCGCCGACGGCCTCCTCCTGCTCCTCCTCGTCGATCTCCGGCTTGGCCTCCTCGATCTTCGGCGCGAGGTACTGCGTCGAGTAGTCGCAGGACGCCGTCCCAGCCGTCGCTCATCGCCGCGCCGGCGCCGCCCGCGTTGCGGCGGTGCACCCCGGAGACGTACGCGGCGCGGAACCGGACCAGCGGCTCGGTGCCGAACTTCAGGTAGCCGTGGCCGGGGGCGCGGGGCAGCTCGTACGCGTCCGGCGCGCCGAGCACGACCCGGCTCTCCATCGCGGAGAAGGTCCGCAGGCCGATCCGGTACGACAGGTGCGTGTCGAGGCCGCGCAGCCGGCCCTCCTCCAGCCGCTGGGAGGCCAGCAGCAGGTGCACGCCGAGCGACCGGCCGACCCGGCCGATCTGCACGAACATGTCGATGAAGTCCGGCTTCGCGGTGAGCAGCTCGCTGAACTCGTCGCAGATGATCAGCAGGCTGGGCAGCGGCGCGAGCGGCGCGCCGGCCGCGCGGGCCTTCTCGTAGTCCCGCAGCGAGGCGTAGTTGCCGGCGCTGCGCAGCAGTTCCTGGCGGCGCAGCAGCTCGCCGTTGATCGCGTCGGTCATCCGGTCGACCAGCGGCAGCTCGTCGGCGAGGTTGGTGATCACCGCGCTGGTGTGCGGCAGCCGGTCGAGCTTGGTGAAGGTCGCGCCGCCCTTGAAGTCCGACAGCACGAAGTTGAGCGTCTCGGAGTAGTGCGTGGTGGCCAGCGCGAGCACCAGCGTGCGCAGCAGCTCGCTCTTGCCGGAGCCGGTGGCGCCGATCAGCAGCCCGTGCGGGCCCATGCCGTCCTGCGCCGACTCCTTGAGGTCGAGCTCGATCGGGCGTGCCGTCCGGCCCGACGCCGATCGGCACCCGGAGCCGGTCCCGGTTCGGCCGCGGCACCCAGGCCCTGATCGGGTCGAACTCGTACGGGTCGCCCAGGTCGAGCAGCTCGGCGAGGCCCAGCTCGGCGGTGAGCGGCTGGTCGCCGCGGGCGGCCTTGGACAGCCGCAGCGGCGCGAGCTGACGGGCCAGCGACTCGGCCTCGACCAGGCTCAGCCCGTCGGCCTTACCGATCTCGGCCTCACCGTCCATCGTGGTGCTGCGCAGCTCGCCGGCTGCGGTCACGTCCAGCACCAGCGCGGCCCGGTCCAGCGCCCGCGGCGGGCGGTTGCGTCAGGTCGAGCAGGGTCACGCCCTCGACGCCGCCGTCGGTCATCAGATGGTCGGAGCCGGCGGTGTCGCCGCCGTCGAGCACGACGATCAGGTGCTGGCCGGCGATCTGCGGCGAGCTGGCGGACGGGTTGAACCGGGGCCGGCTGGCGACGATGTCGTCGAGCATCGCCTCCAGCGCGGTGATGTTCGGCGCCACCAGCCGGAGCGGGCCGAGCGCGTCGGTGCGGTCCGGGTGCAGCGAGTGCGGCAGCCACTTGACCCATTCCCAGTCGGCCCGGCGCTCCGGCGCGGCGCAGACCGCGATCAGCACGTCGTCCGGCGCCTGGAACGTGGCCACCTGGGCGAGCAGCGAACGGACCAGGGACTGGGTGCGGTCGGCGTCGCCGCGCAGGTAGACCCGGCCGAAGCCGTTCAGCGCCATGGCGACCGGCAGGTCGGGGACGATCGCGTACGTCGTGACGAACCGGCGCAGCGCCACCGCGCACAGCGGTTCCAGGTCCTCCAGCGGCCGGCTCTGCGGCGGCACGACCGGGGTGGCGATGTCCTGCGGCCCGAGGCCGATCCGGACCACCGCGAAGTCGCTGTCGGCCGGCCGGCGTTCCCAGAGCCGGTGGCTCGGGATCGTCGACCAGAGGCTGTCCGGATCGGGGTGCCGGTAGAACATCGCCTCGCGCTGCTGGGTCACCGTCCGCCGGGCTCGCCGGCGCTGCTGGGTGAGGTGGCGCATGTACTCGCGCCGGGCGGCGACCATCTCCTGCTTGCTGGGCTGGCCGGAGTTGCCGCTCATCTGGGTGCCGAGCATGCCGATCGCGGACAGGCCGAACAGTCCGCCGGTGACGTACCGCAGCGTGTTGCCCGAACCACCGCCCTGGCCGGCGAACATCAGCGCCATCGCGGCCGAGCCGGCCAGCATGGGCAGCATCATCATCATCTGGCCCCAGGCGCGGCCGGTCGGCTGCGGAATCTCCGGCGGCGGGTCGAGAATCATCTCCCCCGACGGGAAGTCCGGCGCTGGCCGGCGCGGCGGGCGCTTCACGATGATCGTGCCCACGCACGAACCTCCCCATGATCGGACTGGTGTGCCCCGAGGCCGACCGCGGCCGGGGCACTCGGCCATCGTAGGTATTGTGTCGCTACCTTCGGCAGCGGCGATCGTCGGCCAGCAAATGTGAGGGATGCAGCCAGTGGCTAAGAGTATCGGGACGGGCCTAGCACGGGTCACCGTCGCGGCCCCCAAACGCCGGATCGACGTGGCCCTGCCCGAGCACGTGGCGGCGGCCGAGCTGATGCCCGGGTTGCTCCGGCACGCCGGCGACGACCTGGCCGACGTGGGGCAGGCGCACGGCGGCTGGATCCTGCGCCGGTCGGACGGCTCGGCGCTGGACGGCGGTCGCACGCTGGGCGCGCAGGGCCTGCGGGACGGCGAGATCCTGCACCTGGTGCCGCGCCGCGCGGAGTGGCCGGAGCTCGACTACGACGACGTGGTGGACGCGATCGCCACCGGCGCGCGGCGGCACGGCTTCGCCTGGTCGGCGCCGGCCACCCGGGCCTGCGGCCTGGCCGTGGCCAGCGGGATCTTCCTGCTCGGCCTGATCGTGATCATGCTGTCCGGCCCGAGCTGGGGGCTGCCCGGCAGCCTCGCACTGGGCCTCGGCCGCGCTGCTGACGATCGCGGGAGTCGTGCTGTCCAGGGCGATGTCCGACGCGCCCGGCGGTGCGGTGATCGCCGCCACCGGCCTGCCGTTCGCGTTCGCCGGCGGTGCGGCTGGTGCTCGGCGGGGACGCTGCCCTCAGCGAGATCGGCTCGGCGCACGTGCTGGTCGGCTCGACCGCGCTGCTGCTCGCGAGCATCGCCAGCTACCTCGGCGTCGCCGACCGGACCCAGCTCTTCGTGGCCGGCGCGTTCAGCGGCGTGCTCGGGATCATCGCGGCGCTGCTGTCGTTCGCGGGTGTCTCGGCCGAGGGCGTGGCCGCGGTCGTGGTGAGCCTCGTGCTGGCGATCGTGCCGACGATGCCGCTGCTGGCGATCCGGCTCGGGAAGCTGCCGATGCCGGTGCTGCCGAAGTCCGCCGAGGAACTGCTCAAGGACGAGCAGATGCCGCCGCGCTCCAAGGTGTACGCGGCCGTGGTCCGCTCCGACGAGCTGCTCACCGGCATGCTGCTCGGCGCCGCGCTGGTCTCCGTGCTCGGCGAGATCGTGCTGCTCCGGGCCGGCGACGCGACCGCGAGCGTGCTGGTCGCGCTGGTGGCCGCCGCCTCGCTGCTGCGCGCACGGCTCTTCCCCACGGTCCGGCAGCGGGTGCCGCTCCTGGTCATCGGCCTGACTGGCGTGGTCGCGCTGGCGCTCGGCTCGGTCCTGCTCGACGCCAGCACCCGGCTCACGGTGGTGGCCCCGCTGCTGCTGGTCGCGGCCGGCCTGGTCGCCGCGTCCGGGCTCGCCTACAGCCGCCGCGAACCCTCGCCGTACCTCGGCCGGATCGCCGACATCCTCGACGTCCTGCTGGTCATCGCGGTGGTCCCCGTGGCCTGCGGCGTGCTCGGCCTCTACGGCTACGTCCGGGGCCTAGGGGGCTAGGGCTGTTGGAAGGAGCCGTCGGCCAGGACCAGCGGTAGCTGGTTGCTGGCGCCGCGGACCAGCGTGCCGATCGCCTCGTCCAGGGTCGGGCCGACGAAGTAGCTGCCCGACCAGTGCGAGGCGAACACCCGGCCGTCGGCGTCGATGGTGAGTTCGCTCGGCCCGTCGTCGTGCCGGACCCCGATCGGGAAGACCTGCTTGCCCAGGATCTCCTCGAGGCCGGCGTAGAGCTCGTGATCCGGCTCGTGGTCGGCGGGCTGGAACGAGAACGGGTACTTGCCTGGCGCCTCGATCCGCAGGCCGCCGAACTCGTCCAGCGCGGCGCGCGCGGCCGGGAACAGCAGCAGCGGCTCGCCGGAGTCGGTCGGGAACGTCCTGGCGTGCTCCATCCAGCGCGCCACGTCGCCGGAGACGTCCCGGCCGGGCTGCCAGCGGGACTCGCGCAGCGCCGCCAGCACGTCGGCGGGGAACCGCTCGCTGGCCTGCCGGGACCGGCTGTACCGGTCGGCCACCACGGGCACCGGCAGCGGCGGCCAGACCGACAGCTCGCCGGTCCGCCGGTCGATCACGCCGCGCGCGCTGCCCACGGTGCCGGGCGGGCGGGTCGGGTCCGCGTCCTCGGGTTCCATCCCCCAGACCACGTAGCCGTCGTCGAACTCGAAAACGCCCACCTCGACGCGGTCGGCGGGCGCGGCGTCCCCGTTGACCCACGCCTGTGCACGGGTCTCTGCCTCGTCCCGGGTGATCATGTGAGAGCCTCCTGCCACCGGTGCGGCGCTTGCTGTTGCCGTGCTCTGGTCGCGCCCATCATGCCGGGCCGGCGCCCGTCTCGGCGCACGCGGGCGCGGCGGCTCTATCGTGGAGCGCGTCGTTGGCGCTCGAGCGAAGAGGGGACATGGCTTCCAGGCGGGACCAGCTCCAGTCGTACCAGTTCCTCGTCCAGCGGGTGGTCTCCGCGCTGGTGATGCGGGAGACCGATCCGGCGCAGTCGCCGTTTCGGCGGCTCACCGGCTCGGCGTTCGCGAGCCTCATGGTCGCCGTGCTGGCGCTCGCCGCCGTGGGCGTCTACGGGATCATCAAGCCGGGCGGCAAGAACACCTGGCGCTCCGGCGACTCGGTCATCGTCGAGAAGGAGACCGGCACCCGGTACGTCTACCGGGAGGGCAAGCTGCACCCGATGGCGAACTACGCCTCGGCGTTGCTGCTGCTCGGCAACGCCGGCAAGCCGCTGTCGGTGTCCCGGAACTCCCTCGTCGGCGTGGCCCGCGGCCCGCGGCTCGGCATCCCGGACGCGCCCGACAACCTGCCCAGCCCGGACCGGATCCTCGGCGCCCCGTGGACGCTCTGCTCCCAGCAGCAGGAGGACGCGAGCGGCACGCCCGTCCCGACCAGCGTGCTCGTGGTCGGTGAGCAGCCCGACGGCGGCCGCCGGCTGGGTGAGCGGGCCGTGCTGGTCGAGGACGTCAAGTCCGGCCGGCCGTACCTGATCTGGCACAACCACCGCTACGAGATCGCCAACGGCAAGGTGCTGGACGCCCTGGTGCTGAGCCAGGAGCGCCGGATCCAGGTCGGCGGCGCGTGGCTGAACTCGCTGCCGGCCGGCGAGCCGCTCGCCCCGATGCCGATCAGCCGGTCGCGGCACCAGTTCGAGCGCGATCGGGCGGTGCGGCGGTCGGCCAGGTCTTCGTGGTCACGAGCCAGGGCGGCGACCGCCAGTTCTACGTGGCGCTCCAGGACGCCCTCGCGCCGATCACCGAGGTCCAGGCCGACATCCTGCTCACCGGCAGCGGCGGCAAGGACGGAACGGAGCTCACGCCCGGCGTGGCCGCGGCGGCCCCGAAGGCGCCCGCGACGCCGGCCGGCGACGAGCAGCCCCCGGCGACGCGGCCCGACATGGAACCGCTGTCCGACAGTCGGACGGCCGTCTGCGCCGCGTTCGGCGGTGCCGCCTCGGCGCCGTCCGTGCTGGTGAACACCGCGGTCCGGGGCGCCGACGACGCGATGCGCACGAGCGCCCAGACCGCCGACGGCACCGCCCTCGCCGACCGTGTGCTGGTCGAGCCGGGCTGGGGTTCGGTGGTCGAGGCGATGCCGTCCCCGGACGCCAAGAACGGCACCCTCTACCTGGTCACGGACCAGGGCGAGCGGTACCCGGTGGCCTCGACCGAGGTGCTCGACGTCCTCGGCTACTCGGGCGTCCGGCCGGTGCGGTTGCCGGCCAGCCTGGTGGTGCGGATTCCGGAGGGGCCGGCGCTCAACCCGCAGGCCGCCGCCCGCCCCGCGTCGCGTGGCTGACTCACTCGTCGGGGTCCGTCGGAACGCCCGTATCGTCACGTTTGCCTGCGGCCGACGTGCGTAGCGGGGGGTCGGTGACCGTGCCAAACGTTGACAAGGGACGATACGGTTTCGTCAGGGGCGGTCTTCGTGCCGCCAAGAACTGCCTGAATCGCAGGGCTTCTGGCCCGGTAGCGGGCACACAACGAGCGGGGGTGACTTCCTCTCATGGCGAAACCAGGAATGAACGCTGACAGCGTTCTCATGGTCAAGACCGAGGGTGACGTCGATGGCGTCGCAGACCGGCTGACCAAGGTAATGACGAGCTTGATGAACGAGCTGGTGCCGCTCCAGTCCGCCTGGAAGGGCGCTGGTGCTACCTCTTTCCAGGGGGTGAAGGACCGTTTCGACCAGGACATGGCGAAGCTGAACGTCTCGCTGCGGTCGCTGGCCGAGGCGGTTGGATCCTCCGGTCGTGACTACGAGGTCAGCGACGAGGAGATGAAGTCCGAGATGGAGCGCGCTGGCGCGACCGCCGGCTCCATCACCCAAGCGCTCAAGCTCTGAGCTCCGCACCTAGGAAGGGAGAAGCATGACCGAGATCAAGGTCAGCTTCGCGGCGCTCTCGCAGGCGTCGGCTGACATCCAGAAGGCCACGACCACGATGCACAGCGAGCTCGGCGCCTTGGAGCGGGGCATCCAGCCGATGCTGGCCACCTGGGACGGCGACGCGAAGGCCGAGTACGCCCAGCGGCAGTCGGAGTGGACCTCCGCTTCCACCGACCTCGCGGCGCTGCTCAAGCAGATCCAGACCGCGGTCGACAAGTCCGCCGAGATCATGCTGGCCCGAGAGCGGGCGAACAAGCAGAAGTTCGCCGGCGGCTGATACGCCAGTAGTGCCCACGGAAGCCCGGCGCCCATGGCGCCGGGCTTCCGCGTTTCGGGGTTCGGACTGACCAGCGTGGTGCTGGGCTGATCGGGGTGCTGTGCGCCGGGTCAGACGCGGGGCGGGGCGAACAGGGCCTCGGTGGCCTCGACCGGCGCGTCCTCCTCGACCGGCGCCTGCACCACCGGCGGGCGGCGGCCCGGTAGCCAACCGCGGCGCCGACCGCGCGGCAGGACGAACGCCGTGACCAGGATCAGCGCGGTCAGGCCGCCGCCGACGCCGGCGAGCACCAGGGCCCGCCGGTTGGTGTCCCGCCGGTCGGCCGCCGCGGCCTCCGCCTTCGGATCGGCGACCACCGGCGTGACCTGCTCCGGCGGGAGCGGCGCCTCGGTGGCGAGCTGGTCGGTGACGGCTCGGTACGGGTCCACCACACCGCGGCCATGGGTGGTGCTGCCGATCCCGCCGCGGGTGGGGCTGGCCGTGGCCAGCAGGCGCTGCGCGACCTCGGCGGGGCCGAGCTTGGGGTTCGCCGACCGGACCAGCGCGGCGGTGGCGCTGACGAACGGCGTGGCGAAGCTGGTGCCGTCCCAGTAGGCGTGGCCGCGCACCCTGGTCGCCGCGAGGACCGCGCCGCCGGGCGCCACGAGGTCCACGTACTTGCCGATCTGCGAGCGCGAGACCCGGGAGCCGTCCTGAGTGATCGCGCCCACGCCGATCACGCCGTCGTAGGCCGCCGGGTAGGGAACCGGGTCTGGCCGCTGGTCGTCGTGCGCGTTGCCGACGGCGGCGACCACGACCACGTTGTTCGCCAGCGCGTACTGGACGGCCGCACGCACGCTGGCCACGTCGTCGTAGAGCACGAGCGACAGGTTGATCACGTTGGCGCCCTGGTCGACGGCGTACCGGATCGACTTGGCGAACCGGGCCGGGTCGACGGTCTCGCCGCTGGCCTTGCCGTCGGAGTCGACCTCCCGGTCGCTGACCCGGACCGGCAGGATCCGCACTCCCGGCGCGAGACCCTGGAAGCCGACCCCCTGGACCCGCTGGGCGGCGATGATGCTGGCGACGGCCGTGCCGTGGGAGACGCAGTCGTAGTCCGCGCCGGCCGCGTTGCGGAGGAAGTCGAAGCCGGCGAGCACCTTGCCGGCCAGCTGCGGGTGGTTCCCGTCGCTGCCGGAGTCGATCACGGCCACCGTGACGCCCGCCCCGGTGCTGAACGGCCAGACCCGCTCGGGCGCCAGCCACGACTGGGCCCACGGCGACTGGGCGACCACGTAACCGGGGTCGTTCGGGTTCTCGCAGGCCGGGGCCGCCGCCGCGGGCGTCACGGGCCCGAGCATCAGCCCGGCGCTGACCACGGCGGCCGAGGCGAGGAACGCCAGCACTGCGCGGCTGCGGATCATCACGCTCCTCGGGTTCGCCAATGGCCGTAGGCGGGATCGTATCCAGCCCGATCCAGGCGTGGATCCAGGCCCCGTCGCGGCGCGCTGATCGACTGGACCGGCCCTTGCCCTGCGCTGGCTTGTCTGACTTCAGTATCGTCTTCGGTGTACGGGGGTGCGTTGCGTGCTGTGCGCCCCGGATGGTGGAGAGGGGGCGGCATGGACGCGCGGGGCTTGCAGGCGCAGGCAGAGGAGCTGATGTCGCAGTTCCACAAGCTGCGGGACGGTGCTTCCGAGCTGCAGCGGCAGCTCGAGGCGGTCACCGCCAAGGCCATCTCCGAGGACCGCTACGTCACCGCGACCGTGGGGCCGCGTGGCCAGCTGATCGAGCTCGAACTCGACCCGCGGATCTATCGCAACCCGAACTCCGGCGCGCTCGCCGCCACGATCAAGAGCACCATCCAGACGGCGACCGCCGAGGCCGCCGACAAGGTGGCGAAGCTGTGCAAGCCGTTCATGCCCGAGGAAGAGGTTCGCGCCCACCTCAGTCAGGACATCGACGGCATGTTCCACCGGCTCGACTCCCAGCTGCCAGGAGGTGACCAGCGATGACGCGACTCGATCCCGAGAGTGCGACCGCGGCCGCGCGAAAGCTGACCGGTGTCGGCATCGCGCTCGACACGGCCTGGAAAGAGGTCCGTGCCGAGATCGACCGGCTCAACGGCGCGCAGCCGTGGGGCAAGGACGATGCCGGCAAGGCGTTCGACGAGAACTACTCCAAGGGCAACTCCGACGCCGGCCCGGCCAAGCAGGCCTTGAAGGCCGGCGACGAGCTCGTGGCCAAGATGAAGGAACTCGGGCCGCTCGTGCAGTCGGCCATCAACGGCACCGTGAGCTCCGACGAGTTCACCGGCAAGCTCTTCAAGCCCGGCAGCGGTTCGGCCTGATCAGACAGTCTCGGTAAGTGGAGACGCTCCACGGCGCGGGGGTGACGAGGCGGTCGGGAGGCCGGACGGATGGCGGTTTGGAAGCCTGACTTCGGCGAATACCAATGGGTATGGGACGCGGTCTGCTTCATCGGCGCGGGCGAAGCCTGGCCCCAGGGGAACGAAGACGACCTCTGGCACCTCGCCGACCAGTGGAACAAGGTCGCCGACACGCTCAGCGCTGCCATCGATCAGGCCGACCGCGCCGCCATCGACGTCACGGCGGCCTGGGACGGTGAGGACGCCGACGCGTTCACGCAGTACTGGGACGCGCTCGGCCTCGCTCCCGACTCCGGCCTCGAGCGCGCTGCAGCAGGTCACCACGTCGCTCGGCGCGGCGTGCGACAGCACCGCCCTGGACGTCCAGTACGCCAAGCTGACCGTCCTCATCTCGGTGATCATCACCGTGATCTCCGTCTTCATCGCGCTGCTGATGGCGTTCATCAGCTTCGGCACGTCCTCAGCCGCGATCCCACCGATCATCGCGGGCGGCCGTACCGCGGTCTGGCTGGCCATCAAGCAGCTCGTCCAGAAGCTGATGACGAAGATCGCCGCCGAGGGGCTCAAGGCGGTCCTCAAGCAGGCTGGCAAGAAGCTCGGCAAGGAGCTGGCCAAGGAGGTCGCCGAGGAGATCGTCGAAGAGGTCGTGCTCATCGACGGGCTCGCGCAGCTCTACCAGATGGCGACCGGCTCGCGGCAGACCTGGGACACCAACAAGACGCTCACCTCCGGCGTTGGCGCGATCGCCGGTGCGCCGATCGGCATGGTCGTCGGGCCGCTCGCGCGGCACGGCCGGGAGGCGCTGACCCGGGGCCTCACCCGGGGGTTGCCGACCGGTTCGCTCAACCGTGGCCTGAACGGCCTGAACAACCCGACCTCCCGGATCGGTGGCCTCGGCAAGGCGGCCGCCGCGTGGCCGGCCGCCGCGCTCGACGCCGGCCTGACCAACGCGGTCGTCTCGCCGACCGCGAGTGCGCTCGCCAACGGGCTGGTCAACGGCCAGTGGCAGATGCCGAGCTGGAAGGACGCCGCCGGCGCGGCGGCGGCCGGCGCGGGCCGGGCCAACACGCTGGGCCTGGGCGGCAGCGCGAAGGCGATCGGTGACCTCACCGGCCTGACCAACCTCGGCAACAACTCGAACGTCAACACCGGCGACCCCAGCCTCGACCCGTCCGGCCTCGGGCTGGGCGACAACGCGCCCGGCTCGAACGGGCTCGGCGGCACGGATGGCAACGGCGCAGGTCGGGTCCCGTCGGAGGGCGGCACGTCGTCGAACGGCGGGCAGACCGGCGGCGGGACCACTTCGGACGGTGGCACGTCCTCGACCGGCGGCGGTACGGCTTCCGGGTCGTCGGACGGCTCGGCTGGTGGCACCTCCGGCGAGGGCGGGCAGTCGTCGAACGGCCAGGGTACGAACCAGCCGGTCGTGGTCGGCGGCGCTCCTGCCGGTGCGCCGGCGGGGGCTCCTGCTGGTGCGCCGGCTGGGGCGCCAGCGGGCGGCCCGACCTCGGGTGGCAGTACGTCGAGTGGCACGACGTCTGGCGGATCGACCTCGGGTGGCAGCACCACGGGCGGTGGCACGACGTCGGGCGGTGCGGGGCAGGCGACTGCTGGTTCGCAGGCCGCAGCGGCCGGCACGGGCCAGAACGCCGGCGGTGGCCAGAGCGGTGCCGCCAACCAAGGTTCGCAGTCTGGCTCGCAGAGCTCGCAGTCCGGCTCGCAGGCGAACCAGGGCTCGCAGGCCGCTCGGGGCGGACCCGCTGCCGCGGCACCGGCCGGTGCGGGCGCCCCGGCCGGCGAGCTCGCCGTCCGGGGGCACGACCTCGACGGCGTCGGCGGGTGGACCACGTCGACCGGTACCGCCGCGAGTGGCACCACGTCGGCCGGGACGACGACCTCGGGCACCACGACCTCGGGCACCACGACTCGGGCACCACCGCGTCGGGCACCACGTCCGGATCCACGAGTTCCAGCACGACCGCGTCCGGCACCGGGCAGCAGACCTCGACGACGAACCAGACCGGATCGTCCACCTCGCAGGGCCGGACCACACCCGGCACACCCACCCCGAGCGCTCCCAGCACACGTCCGCCCCGAGCGCGACGTCCGCCCCGAGCAGCTCGCCGACCGCCAGTACGACGCCGACGTCGAGCACCGCGACGACGGCCGGAACCTCGACCACGCCGGGCCAGACCGCCGGCTCGACGAGCTCCACCTCCGGAAACACGACCTCAGGCAACACCACGCCCGGAACCCCAGCCGGCCCGTCGCTGAGCAGCCCGGCCGACCAGTCGTTCACCGCGCCCGCGGACTTCACGTCGACGCCGAGCAGTCCCGACCCGACATCCCCGGACTCCACTCCGGCCGACACCGACCGGTCCAGCGACCCGAACCAGCGCGGCACCGACGCCGTCCCGCTGCTGGTCAGCGGTCCGCGGTCGCCCTCTGGGCCGACCTCGCCGACCCAGCCGGGCAGCACGCCGACCGGGCCCGACTCGGGGCTGACGCCGTCGCAGGGCCAGACCGGTCAGGGCACGCACAGCTACCAGTTGGCGCCGCGCCAGTTCAGCGGCGACCTGAACGGGCCGGACGCGGACGCCGCGTTGCTCCAGGCGTCCCGAGACCTCGCGGACGCCGTCAGCCAGCAGGCCCGCGACCAGCAGTGGAGCCGGTCCCGGCGGCAGACCGAGATGCCACTCGTGGCCGGCGCGCTCATGCTGTCGGACGGCACGATCCACACGCACACCAGCATGAAGTTCAACTCGGAGACGGATGGCAGGCCGAACCGCCATCCGCTGGCCGACACGTTGCTGGACGAGGTCAGGTCGGAGATCGAGAACCGCACCGACGGGCCGAACGAAGTCGGGTTCAGCCACGGGAAGTGCGCCGAGACCGCCCTCGTGTCGGATGTGCTGTTCGCCCTCGAAGCCCAGTACACCGGCGATCCGTCCGGCTTCCGTGACTTCGCCAGGTCGGCGCTGGACGGGGCACGCACCACGTCCCACCGGATCAGGGCCGGCGCGAGCACCTCGAACGGCCAGTACGAGCCACCGTGCGGATCGTGCGGCCCGTTCGTGAACAAGCTGGGCATCACGCCGGTCGTGGACAACGAGCGGCTCGCCGGCACCGACAACACCGGCACGCCGAGCCAGCCGGCCGCACCGGACAGCACCACCGACACCACCACCCCGGACAGCACGACCACTCCGGACACCACCGCCACGCCCGCTGACACCACGACGGACAGCACTGCGACACCGGCCGATCCGGCTGGCAACCAGCCGACCGCGCCGGACACGCGTCCCTACGACCAGCCGGGCGGTCTCGGTCACCCCGACCCGGCCGATCAGCAGGCACTGGCCAACGCCGTGCCGCGCAATCCGGACGGGACCCCGCAGCCGCACCCCGACCCGCGCGGCAAGTGGCTCGGCCTGGTCAACGACGGTGGGCCGCTGGCCACGGCGTTCCGGGCGAACAACTGCCTCGACACCGCGCTGAGCTTCCTACGTACGTGGTCCGGCGATCCGCAGGTCTCGGCGCCGCGCACCGCGGAGTTCATGCCGGACGGCAGCCCGTCGGGTGCTGGCGAGACCGGCGGCACCACGCGTGCCGAGGCGTTGCTGGGCATGCAGTTCGGCCACCGTGGCGCCGACGCCGCGACCGGTCACGCCGCGATCGCCAACCAGTTGTTGGCTGCCGGGCACGGCGCGTCGGCGGTCATCATCACCGGGTGGGCGCAGTCGCACGGTGGCGGTTCGCACGCCTGGAACGCGGTGAACCACCACGGCACGATCCTCTGGGTGGACGCGCAGAGCGGCCTCGTGTCGGAGAACCCGATCTGGTCGCAGGGCGTCGCGGGCGTCTGGTCGGTCACGCTGGACGCGAACGGCAACCCGCTGACCAGCACGCCGTCCGCCCCTGCGCAGACCACGACGACCACGAAGTCTCCGACGAACACCCAGCCGACGACGACCCAGCCGACGACCGCGCAGCCCACGACGACGACCGACGAGACCCAGCAGTCGACGACGAACAACCAGTCGCCGGCCGGGGAGCAGAACCAGGACGGCACGACCAACCAGGACGCGGCGCCGAACCAGGATCAGGAGCGAGCACCGGGCCAGGACACGACGCAGCAACAGGACGCGGCGCCGGATCAGGCTCAGGAGACGGACCAGTCCCAGGAAAGTGACCAGCAGCCGTCCCGGAGACCGATCAGCACCACGAGAGACAGAACACCGAGCGGACAACCGGGTCGACCCGCAGGCCGAGGAGCAGCGAATCCTCGACCAGCTCTCGTCCGACGAGCGGCTCGCGCTGGAACAGGCGGAGGCCACGGCGCAGGACATCGCCAACGCGGTGATGGCCCACCTCGAAACGGTCGCGGACCTGATCAACCGGGCGCTGCCGGACGGACCAGCGATGACGCTGTTGGGGGCGAACAACCGGGTCAAGGGCCTGGCCTCGCTGGCCCGGAAGTACGTCGGAGAGCAGGGTGACTGGCTGGCGATCCGACGGCGTTCCTCGACGAGGTGAACGACCTGGTGCGGTTCTCGCTCCGGGGTCCGGAGACGACGAAGTACGGCCCCGTCGTCACCACGGTGCTCGACCAGTTGACCGCTGTCGGTTACCAGGTCGACAGCTCGCAGGACGTGAAGAACTTCTGGCGTCCTGGCAACCGGTTCTACGGGGTGAACACCACCGTCACCGCGCCCGACGGTCATGTGTTCGAACTGCAGTTCCCGACCCAGACCTCGTGGAACGTCGGTAAGCAGACGCACCGACTACGAGACGGTCCGGCTGACAGAACGCCGACGCCAGCCGCGAGGGTCGAGGCGTTCTTGCGGATTCTGCCGGAACAAGACCCACGGGCTCGATCAGCGGATACCCGGTCAGCTGGGGCTGCAGCCGGCGAAGAACACCAGCTTCGCCAAATGGATCGCGAAAGAATCCGATGTTCGGGTCGCCTACCAGCGCTCGTTGGCGGAGCAGGGACAGTCTCGAGGACGTGGTGGCGAGACACGGGCTGGAGCCGGCGACCTGCCCGGCCTCGACCTGCGGCACGTGCAAGCCGATGGGACCAGGATGTTCTTCTACCGAGCGATCTTCCGAACGAACCGGGAGGAGCCCCCGGCGGGCCTCATCGTGGTGGAGGCCTCGACGGGTCCGCTTCGAGCGGTGATGTGGAGTCACCGGGGCAAGGCGTGGACGTTCAGCCCGGAGATCGCGGCGCCGATGCTGTTCGACGATCGGAACTTCGACCGCTGGACGGAAGTGGACCGGTCCAGGGCCGAGGAGATAGCGCTGACGCTCGGGACGGAACTGCCGAGCGAGCTGGAACTGCACCGGATCTCGAACGAGGGCGAGCAGGCGCAGATCCAGCGCTAGATCAGCCCGGCGCGAACCCGGCGGAGGATCAGCCGGGCGCTGACCCTGCCCAGGACGGCGCGCTGCCGGCGGGCTCCATCGTCTCGGCGCTCTCCAGCGAGTCGGCCGTCGACCCCGGCCAGTCCGGGACGGTCACCGCCCCGCCGGCGCCGGCCGGCAACCCGTACGGCGACCAGGGCATCAGCCGATACGCCAACTCCATGTTGGACCGGCTGCGGAACCTGATGCCGGGTGCGCAGGCCAGAGCGGCCGCGGCGAACGCCGCCGAGCGCCAGGCGCACATGCGGAACATCGCCGACCGCCGGGCGGAGATCGACCGGCAGCTGACCCAGCCGTCCCGGCAGGCGTGGGCACAGGCGCAGCAGCTCGGCGCGCAGGCGAACCAGCGGCACGCCGACGCCCAACAGGCGACCACCGACGCGGCCCAGGCGCTCACCCAGGCCCAGAACATCGACGCCCAGCTCCAGCAGCTGTGGCAGCAGATCCAGCAGGCGGAATCCGACGCCCAGCAGGCCAACTCCCGGCCGAGCAGGGCAAGGCGCACGCCAACGCGCTGGCCGAGAACCGCATCATGGACCAGGCGAGCCAGGTCTGGGCCCAGGCGCAGCAGCAGGCCAGCCACGCGCAGCAGCTCACCACGTGGGCCACCCAGGCGCGCGCCCACGGTCAGCAGCTCTACGACGCCGGCCAGCAGCTCCGCGTGCAGTCCCAGCAGCTCACGGCCACGGCGACCCAGGCCAGCAACGACTCCCAGCAGCTGCTCACGCAGGCACAGGCCGCCCAGGCGAACTCCCAGGCGCTGTGGAACCAGGCACTGCGGACCCAGGAGAACCTGGCGACCAGCCGGCCCGACCTGTGGCGGTTCGTCAACCAGGACACCGGCACGCAGATGCAGGACAGCGACCCGTCGAGCGGTGTCTCCGGGCTCACCGGCACCGGCCGGCCGCCGTCGACCGACCTGTCCCGGCGGTACGACCGGCCGGGTGGCTATCGCCGGCCGCTGCTGTCCGACCAGCGTGCGCTCGAACGGGCGATGCCGCGCGGTCGGGACGGCCGGTTCCAGCGCTCGCCGGATCCGCGCGGGCCCTGGTTGCGGCTGATGAACGGCATCGGCCGAGGGGTGGATCCGACCAGGAACGTCAACTGCAACGACGCCACGCTGTCGCTGTTCGAGACGATGATGCACGGCCGGCCACGGGTCGCCGCGCCGCGCACCTTGGACGGTTATGGCGAGGGCCGGCTCGACAATGCCCTGAACGGGGAGACCGACGGCCCGGGCCGGGTCGAGGACATCACCGGCGGGCGGTACCAGGCCGTCGCCGGTGACACCACCAACCTGCGTCCCGCCCAGGCGGAACGGGTCGTGCAGAACGCCTTCGACTCCGTCGCCAACCAGCTGCTGCGGTCCGGCCACGGTTCGTTCGCGTTCCTGATCACGGCCTGGGGCAAGGGCGGTTCGCACGCGTGGGCGGCCGTCAACCACCACGGCACGATCATCTACGTCGACGCGCAGAGCGGCGTGGTCAGCGAAACCGGACCGCTCTACGCGCCGTCGCTGATCACGACGATGGATGCGCTCGTGGTCGGCGCCGACGGCGTGCCCGTGCCGTTCCAGAACGCGCCGAGAGGCACCTGGAGCGCCCGGCCGCCGCTGCCGCAGAACGCCGCGCCGCTGCAGCCGACTCCGCCGGTCCACTCGCCGCCGGTGGCGTCCCAGCCGGCCGCGCAGCCGGACCGGATTCCGGCGCCGGACGGGCTCACCGAACCGCTCGCGCAACGGTACGAGAGCCTCACCGATCCTCGCGCCCAGCAGCAGTTCCACGAACTCCATCGGAAGGCGGGCGGCGATCCGGCGCGGCTGGAGCGTGCGCTCAACGGCCAGGAACAGGGCGCGGCGAAGCGGGGGATCACCCTCGAACAGGCACTGGCCAACCGGTTCCAGGCCGCCCAGGACGCCGCGGCGGCCGTCGTGCCGCCGAGCCCGGTGCTGTCGCGGCCATCGACACCCAGCTCACCGAGATCAGTTCGGCGCTCGATCGGGTCAACGCGTTCGCGCAGGCCAACCCCGATGTGTCCGGCGTCAACGGGTGGCGGACGGCGCTCAGGACCGAGCAGGCGGCGCTGGAGTCGGCTCGCCGGGACGGCCGGGAGGCCGCGCCCGAGCACATCACCCGCCGGGCGAACAGCATCAGCGGGCTCGTCGCGGAGATCGCACTGGCCGAGCAGTCGGTCGACGTGGTCGCGGTCTCCCTGGACGTCGAGGCGGTCCGCCCCGACGGAGTCCGGGTCGCTTCCGACGCCGATGTCGTGGCCGAGGGTGGCCGGCTCTGGCAGGACTCGAAGAACTACGGCCGTTCGGCACCGGCAGCGAGAACATGCGGAAGCTGGTCAAGCAGGCGGTCCGGCAGCTGGAGATCCTCGCGTTCAACCCGGCGTACCGGGACGCGAACGGTCACCCGCCCCGGCTGGAGTGGAACTTCCCGCGCGGCGTGACGCCGGAGGTCGCGGCGGCGCTCGAATCGCTGCGGGTGGTGGATCCGGTCACGGGCGAGACCGTGCTCGATCCGCGTACCGGGCAGCCGTTGCAACTCCGGGTCAGCAGCGTGGCCCCCAGTGGCGAGCAGGTCACCGGCACGCCGACCACCGACACCCCGCCGACGCACACGGCCGTGGAGCCGAGCTCGACGGCGCCGCCCAGCCCGTCCGGTACGCCGCCGAGCCCGTCCGGACCGCCGCCCACCAGCGGCCGGGACCAATCGTCGCCGGATGCCAGCAACGACCGGGCGGACCAGGCCGCCGTCCCGTCCGGGGTGCCGAAGTGGCACCGGTTCGTCCTCAAGGGACTGTTCTCCTCCGGCATCGGCGGCATGGCGGTCGCGGCCGTGGGCTGGTCGATCGCGGCCGGTGCGGGCAATGCGGTCGGCCAGACCGCCGCGCTGATCGGTGCCGCCGCGGTCGTCACCGGCTCGGTGGTGTCGGCGGTCGGCGAGTGGGGCTTCGACCGGATCAAGGAACGGATCGCCAACCGGCCGAGCACGACCACGCCGGACGCACCCGCAGCCCTCTCGGCCACCCAGGAGGCGCTGGTCGAGCAGGTCGACACCTTCCTCGACGCGCAGGACCAGGCGGTCGCCGACCGCGATGCCCAGCTGGACGAGCGGGCCCGGCGGCTGGCCGAGGCGATGCCCTGCGCGCCGCCGAGGCCCAGCGGGCGCCGCTGCGTCGCGCGTTCTCCAACGTCTTCGCCCCGACCACGACCAGCGCGGATCCGACCGCGACGACCCCGGACGCCACGACTCCTGATGCCGCCGCCACCCCGGACAGCGCGGCGGCCACCACCGGCGCGAGCCAGGCCGCCCCGGTCAGCGGGCGCGCCGCGCAGGACCCCGGCGATCGCGCCGACCAGGCCGCCGCGGCCGCCGCCGAACCGGCCAGCTCCGCGGACAAGCTGCCGGGACGCTGGGCGTTCATCGGCAAGGCGGGCATCGGTCCGGCCGCGACCGCGCTCGTGGTGGGCATCGGCATCTGGGTGAGCGGTGCGGCGATCACCCTGCTGGCCGCGCCGGCCGCCGCGATGGCCGCGGTCACCATCGCCGGCTCGTGGGCCGACCGTCACCTCCAGCGGTACAAGGCCGGACTCACCGACGCGCGGACCGCGGCGACGACCGCCCAGTCCGACGCGCGGTTCGAGGCCGCCTGCGCTCGCTGCTGGAACGCGAGCAGGCACAGCTGGACCGCGAGCGCGCCCAGCAGGCCCGCGACCGGGCGCTCGCCGACGCGACGCTCGACCTGGTCGAGGAGGGCCCGGCGTTGCGACCGGACCAGCTGCGATCCCGGTTCTCGGCGCTGTTCGGGCCGCCGAATGCCCAGAACAACCGCGCCGAGCCGCAGACCAACCGTCAGCCGGACGCGACCGCCGATCGCAGTGCCCTGCCGTCGGCCGTCCCCGGCGTGCACCGGGTCATCGCGAAGAGCCTGATCGCCAGCGGTCTGCCGGGCGCCACCGCCGCGGCGACGGCCGGCTACATCGCTCTCACAGCGGGCAATGTCGCCGGCCCTGCGGTCGCTGTGGTCGCCGGCACCGTCGCGGTGGCTGGCTCGCTGCTGGCCGGCGTCGGTGACTGGACGTTCGACCGGCTCAGCGAGCGGCTGGAGAACCGCCAGCTCGCCACGGCCAACGCCGACGGTGACCTCACCGCCGAGCAGCGTGCGGTCGTCGCGGAGAAGCAGGCGTTGCTGGACCGAAACGATCGCCGCCTCGACGCCAGGGAGGCCCTGCTCGACCAGCGCACGGGCCGGCTGGCCGCCGCCGCGGAACTCCGCGCGCAGGAACAGAGCCGTGGTCCGCTGCGGCGTGCGCTGTCCGCCTTGTTCGGCACCAGCCCGACGCCGGCCCCGGACTCCTCGGCCGTGAACACGCTGCCCGCCGCCGGGACCACCGAGGCCGCCGCGGACACCAGCGGAACGCCGGAGAGCGCCCGGCCGGACGCCGCCACGACCGATCGCGCCGACCAGGCGGCGGCCGGCGTGGAGTACGCGAAGAAACTGCCGCGCGGCTGGGCGTTCTTCTTCAAGGCCGGGCTGGGCGCGATCGGCGGTATCGGTGCGGGGTTCGTCGCGGTCCACTTCGCGGAGGCGTCGCTGGTCTCGCTCGCCGGGCCGGGTGCCGCCGCGCTGGCCACGACCATCATCGGCGCGACCGCGGAACGTTGGTTCCAACGACGAAAGCTCGAGACGACCGAGGCTCGCAAGGCGGTGGAGGCCAGCAGAAGGAGGCGGAGGCGAACGCCCGGCTGGAGGAGCAGGTCCGGCCGCTGCTCGACCGTGAAGAGCAACTCCGCCAGCGCGAGCAGGCCCTGAACGAGCGTGACCAGGCCCTCGACGCGGCGGCCCTCGCGGCCGCGAACGGGTCCCCGGGCACGGTTCGCCGGGCGTTCTCTGGGCTGTTCAACCGCTCAGGCCGGCACCGAACGGACCGGTGGCTCCGACCACGCCACCGACGGACCCCAACGGCGTTCCGCCTGCGCCCGGCGCGCCGGCTGCTCCGGGCGCGCCTTCCGCACCGGGCAGTCCGGTTGCCCGCCGGTGCCGGGCGGGCCGCCGGCCGGTCCCGCGCGGCTGGCGGGGGACGTCCGGGTGCTGGTGGACGCTGCGTTGGCCGAGAACGGTCTGCTGCCGGACTCGGCGGTCGTGCAGGACGGCGAGGTCAGGGTCAGCCTGACCGGGCCAGCCGGCGCCGTTCACGATCCGGTTCGAGTGGCCCCGACGGTGCACGCGGCGCCGTACCAGGCCGTCTCGACGGTCCGGGTGACCAGCGCGCACACCGGCATGGTGCGGATCGCCGAGACCGCCTCGCCCGACCAGGTGCGCCGGGCCGTCGCGGCCAGCGTGGCCGAGCTGACCCAACTGGCCACCGAGCACGCGAACGGCAAGCGCACCGACGCCACGTCGATGCTCGCCGAGGGTTCCCGCGAGACCGAGCTGAGCCCGCGTGATTACGGCCGGATCGCGGAATGCGGGTCGTGTCCGGTGACCTCGACCGGGCGCTGCCGGGCGGCGACCCGGCCCGGATCAGCCGGCTGCACGCTGAGGCGGCGGAACTCGTCCTGACGATGGGCCTGACCGAACAGAATCCCGGCCCGGTGCACGGGCTGGACCGGCAACAAGCCGGTGGTGGGCCCCGAAGCGTCGCGGCTCCGGCTCGCCAAGATCGAGGCGGCGCTAACGGGCCGCGTCGCGGAGGTTCAGAGCGCGGTGGACGAGGCGCGTCGCCGGGCGACCTCGCCGACGTTCAGAGCGCGCTGGACGCCGTGGACACGCCGGACGGGCAGGCGGCCATCGACGCGGTCCGCGAGGCATCGGACCACCCATCGCGAGGCCATGCACGACTGGGCTCAGGGCGTGATCGCCAGCCGTGATCTCGCCGATCAGGCCCTGGTCGCACGGGTCGACGCCGGTCTCGCGGCCAACCCCGGCCACGTCTTCGAGCGGCTGATCATCGGCGGTGGCTGGGCGGCGACGGCGGACTTCGTGACGCTGGGCGCGCCGGCCGACACCGGCGAGGGCATCCCGCCGGTGATGGCGATCTCGCTCGGCAACGATCCGTGGGCCGGCCGGGGCGAGCTGCTGATGGGCCAGGTCCCGAACGAGCTGGAGATCGACGGGCTCCCGTTCCAGCCCGCCGATTTCGCCGTCAAGCAGACCGGATTCGCGCTCTCGACGGACTTCGCCGCGGCGGTCGGTGCCTCCCGGGCTACCGCGGGCATGCCGACGTACCAGGCCGAGGCCACCCGCGTGGTGCCGCGCCCTGCGGTCGGCGAACGGTTGGCCCGAGGGCGCGCGCTACCAGGTGACCGTGGACGGGCGGACGTTCTTCACGGCCTCGATCGACGTCGTCTCGGGTCCCGGTCCGGCCCGCATCCCGCAGACGCCACAGGTGGCCGGACAGCGGTTCGTCGACCCGGCCAGCGGAGTGACCGTCGACCACTCGACCTCCCCGCCCACCTACCGGGACCGCACCGGCACGGTCATCGACCCCGGCACGCTGCCCGACGCGGTGGCCCGCACCCTGGGCGTCGGCGACGGCAAGGGCCCGCAGCTCGCGGACCGGCAGGGCCGCGTCACGAACCCCTGGGTGCTCGACCCGGATTCCGGGTACAGCGTCGACCCGTCGACCGGCCATATCCGCGACGCGAGCGGAAGCCTCACGGCGCCCGGCTCGCTGGACGACGCCACCCGCACCCGGCTCGGGTTCCAGCCCGACGGCTCGTTCAGGGATCCACGGTATGTCCGGTTTGAGTCCGGGATCGCGGTCCACCCGGTCAGCGGCGAGGTGGTGTCGACGATCTCCGGCGCGCGTCTCGATCCAGGCACGCTCGACCCGGCTACCCGGGCCGCTGTCGACGAGGCCGTTCGGCACCGCCGGATCCAGTTCGGCGGGCAGAACGTCGCGAGCGAGTATGGGGCGACGGACCGGGTGATGGTGCTCGGTGCCGGAGCGTCCGGCGCCTGGGACGCGAGCAGGCCCAGAGTCGCACGCCGAACGTCGAATGGTTCGCTCGGCCTTGAGTCCGGTCGAGCTACAAGGCAATCGCGCACCTCACGGAGCTCCTGAAGGAGTACGACGCGTCACCGACCCCGCGCAGCGCGCGGAGCTGGCCAATCAGCTCAGTTCGATGGCGGCTACAACCGGCGGAACACTGTGCCCAAGCTAGGCGCCTACGCGGGTGACGTGCCCATGCCGGCCCGGCAGTCCGTGCGGGTGCCCGTGTCGGTGCAGCTCACCGTGGACGGTCGGTTCGCGGTGCGTCTTCGATGACGGCTCGACCGGCCACTACGACCGCGTCGTCTTCTCGATCGGCCTCGACGCACAGGGGAAGGTGGAGCGGCGATCTGTTGGACAGCGTCTGTTGCACCCGATCTTCGCTGCCGGCGGTGAGATCAACGGGTTGCAGGACGGCGCAGGCTTGCGGGTCCTCGGGGCGGCGAGCGTGCCACGACGTGATGACACCCGTTGAGGCTGGAGCTCATGGAAGGATGCGCTCGACAGTCGTCGGGCGCAGGCGGCAACCTGCCGGCCGATTCGGCGGGCATCGCCCCCAGCATTCGGTACCATGGCCGGCGCATCGCCGAGGCGAACCGCCCATGGGATCAACAGCCCGCGACGCCGCCCGCCGTGGATCCCGCCGCGCCTCCCGCGTCCGAACTGGAGCAGGAGGTCGCGTCGCCAGGCGCCAACCAGCGTCAGAGCATCCATCTCCAGCGCGATTTCCGCAGCGGGGCCGACCTGCCCCGACAGGTCCGCGAGCTGGCCGACCGGGCTCGGGACCGGCTGCTTCGCGAGGCCAACCCGTCGGTCCGGCTGGAGCAACGGCTCGCCGCGCTGGCCACGATCAGCGCCTACGCCGGCGTGCTCGACTCGCTCGCCGCGACCGCCACCGCGACCGGTGATCTCCGGCCGCTGATAGACGGCGTCACCGAGCTGAGTCGGATGGTGCAGCGCTACGGTGACCAGCACGCGCTGACCGGCGACCCGGCCTGGCCCGACCTGCACGGTGTCGACCCACTCGACGCCGTGGAGATGAACACGCGCGCAGCCCGCATCGATCCGACCACCCAGCGCTTCCACGTCCTCGACCAGGCGATCATGGCCGCGCAGGTCACCCGGATCATGGGCCCGGAGTTCGGGTCTTACGTCGCTGACCGGTTCTCGCGACTGCTGCCACTGGACCCGGACGCCGTTCGGGCCGTCGTCGCGCCGGACCAGCTCCGTCGGTTCGACGCCGCGCTGGGCGATCCCCGCACGCTGGGGCTTTACGATCCGGCGCTGGATCTGGCTTTCGCTCGTCCGGGTCGGTCGCTGACCGAGGTGGCGGCCAGCGTGGTCCACGAGTCGACCCACACGCTGCAGCCGGACTGGCGTGGTGAGCTCGCCGCGATGGAGCAGCAGGCGAGGACGCCGGCCGAGCTGCGTGAGTTGATCGCACAGCGCAAGTTCGAGCGTGAGTTCGAGGCGTTCAGCGCGCAGCGCGAGTTCCTGCGTCGGCTGGTGCATTACCGCACGGAGGCGCAACTCCAGCGGCAGGGGCGGGAGCTCGCGGTGCCCGATCAGTACAGCTGGCTGGTGTACCAGCCGGACGGCGCGATCCGGGATCACATCCTGGACCAGTACCTGACTCGGGATCGTGATGGCCGGTTGGTCCCACGGGATCAGTTCGGCGGCCACGAGCTGGAACGCGGTGAGGAGGACGTGATCGACACGCTCGCGCGGTATCTGCGGGATCTGCGCCGCATGATCAACTTCGGGTACCTGGAGCAGGAAGAGCCCGACGAAGGCGACGACGAGCCGAGTGGACCGAGCACCCTGGTGTGGGAAGGGGACCGTGGTGGTCACTAACGAGCTGATGGTGAGCTTGCTCGGCCAGTACGTGCTGTGGGGCGACGAGCGGATCGAGCGCACGAAGGAGTGGCCCGGCCAAGGCGGTGTCGCCGTGACCACCAACCAGCGGTACTTCCTGCTGGAACTGGACACCCGGTTGCTGATCGGCCAGGCGCCCGGTATGGCCGGCGTCGTGGTCGCGACCAGACAAGACCTGGAGCTGGAAGGACTGCCGGAGACCTTCGGCCTGCTGGCGCTCGTCGGCGGGGAGTCGGTGTACCTCAACGACCCGGCGGCCGTCGCCGGACTCGGTCGTGGGCTGGAGAGCGGGCTCGATCCTGTGGCGTTCGCTCAGGTCCTGGTCGAGTGGCACCCGTGGACGTCGGCTGTGCGCTACGTCCTTGCCGAACGTGACCAGCTTTCCCGGGCGACCGGGCGCTCGGACCTGCCGCAGTTCGAGCCGCCAATGGTGCAGCCCACCGGAAACGGTGTCGAGCTGTCATTTTTCTCCGCTGAGCATTACCCGACGGCGCTGGGCGGGAGCCGGCAACTGGACGTGTTCGAGTGGTCGGTCGTCGTGCCGGCCGGCGGCCCAGCCCAGTGGCACCGCCGTGCGGTGTTGGAGAATGTTCCGCTGGAGCAGACTCGGCACTGACGCTCTAGACGTCGCCGTAGTCCGGCCTCCGGTAAGAGCTCGACGTCGGGGTTGGGGCTGGTGTAGGTGAGCCAGGGCTTTGGCCCGTACAGCTCCGCCAGTTGCCTGCCGAAGGCTGGGTATTCCACGTCCGGGAGTCGCCGCTATCGCATCCTGGCCTCTGGGTTCGGCTGTGACTTCGACGGGGTTACCGATGAAGTCCAGATATTGAAGGTTAGGAAGCGTCTGTGCGGCGGCAAGGGCTTCCGCTCCTCGTTTTCCGGTCTCGGTCCAGGACAGGCTGAGGAAACGAAGGTCCGCCGAGGTGCGGGGACCGGACCAGGCGTTCGACGCCGTCGTCTCCGATGGGATTGCCAGTGAGGTCGAGGCTGGTGAGCCGGCGTAGCAGCGGCGAGTCGACTACAGCTTCGAGGTGGCTGGCCAGGTCGGTAAGGATGAGGTGCCGCACGGGTGCGCGCCGGTAGACCTCGGCGCCGGTGCGAGGAATGACTCCGCGGTCATCTTGACCAGCTCGGGAAAGCCACGTCGGAACTGCCAGCTGGTGACCAAGGGGGCGACGTCGCGAGCGATCCGCGGACCTATCGAACGGGCGAGACGCCGTTGGTGGCGTGACAGATCAGGCGGGAGACGCGGGCTTGCCTGCCGAGCCGTTCCTTCTCGAGTTGGAGGCGGATCAGCTCGGCGTGCTCGGGATCGGTGTCGGCGACCGCGTCGGCGTACTGGAGCCGCAACTCGAGGTTGTCGGGGTCGGCGAGGATCGCGGCATACAACTCGGCTGCGGTTGACATGCCCTGATGCTATCCAGGACGTTGGCCGAGCCGGACTGGCGCAGGACGGGAGTTGCCGTGGTCACCAACCAGCAGTTGGTCGAACTGCTGCAGTTGCACGTCCTGCATCCCAGCGAGCAGATCGAGCGAGTGAGGGAATGGCCGAACGAGCTCGGGGTGGTGGTCTACACGTCGGGGCGCGATTTCGCCGTAGAACTTGACGCGAAGGCATTGATCAGCCAAGCCGACTGGGTGAACGCGGTGGTCGTGGCCAGCCGCGAGGACGTTGAGGCGGAGGGCTTGCCGGAGACCGACGGCATTCTCGTCTTGGCCGACGGCGGCTCGATTTCGCTCAACGACGCGTCGTCGGTGGCGGACCTGGGTCGTGGATTGGGCCGGAACCTCGAGCTGGAGGCATTCGCCGAAATCCTCGTTCGCTGGCATCCGCCCTCGACCGCCCCGCAGTTCGTGGTGCGGGATTCCGAGCATGTCCGGCGAGCATTCGGGCGGTCCGATCTTCCGTCGTTCGACGCGCCGGCAGGGGGCCTGCTGGGCAACCGGTATCAGGGCAGGTTCTTCTCGGCACGTCGACGGGCCGTCGCGCTGGGCGGCGCATGAAACTCGACGTGTTCGAGTGGACGGTCACCGTGGAGGCCGGCGGGCCAGCTGAGTGGACCCGCAGGCCGGTCCTGGAGAACGTTCCGTTGGAACCGACCCAGCACTGACTAGACGTCGCCGTAGTCCGGTGCCCGGAACAGCTCAACCTTCGGGTTGGGGCTGGTGTACGTGAGCCACGGCCTGGGCCCGTACTGCTCCACCAGCTGCCTGCCATAGGCGGGATAGGCGACAGTCAGCAGCTCACCACTTCTGTGGTCCCGCGAGCCGGGTTGCGGAGTGGGTTTGACGGCGTTGGCGATGAAGACCAGGTACTGAAGGTTAGGGAGTGTTCTCTGCGGCGGCCAATGCTTCCGCTCCTCGTTTTCCGGTCTCGGTGGCGCACAGCTGAGGAAACGCAGGCCGCCGAGGTGCGGGGACCGGACCAATCGTTCGACGCCGTCGTCCCCGATGGAGTTGCCGGTGAGGTCGAGGCTGCTGAGCCGGCGAAGTAGCGGCGATTCGACGAGGGTGTCGAGGTGGCCGACCACATCGTTGAGGAGGAGGTGCCGCACGGGTGCGCGCCGGTAGACTTCCGCGCCGGTGCTGAGGAACGACTCCGCGGTCATCTCCACCACCTCGGGAAAGCCACGTCGGAGCTCCCAACCGGCGACCAGCGGGCTGACCTCGCAAGCGATCCGCGGACCTGTCGAACCGGCGAGACGCCGTTCGTGTCGTGAGAGATCGGGCGGGAGTAGTCGGCCTTGCCGGCTGAGCCGTTCCTTCATGATCTGGAGCCGGATCACATCAGCGTGCTCGAAATCGTGGTCAGCCACCGCACTGGCGTACTGGTGCCGCAGGTCGAGGTCGTCGGGGTCGGCGCGGATCGCGGCGTACAGCTCAGCCGCGCTCGGCAGGCCCGAAGCTGTCGGGGTCACTCGGCCAAGTCCCGGCTACGCCGAAATGCGAGGATTGCCCGCCGACTGGAAAGCTCCAGCTTGCGATTGTTGCCGCTGAGGGTCACCGAGGTCAGGTCCGGCAGCCGGGCCAGAGCCGCCACGTTCTCGGGCACCTGGTGGACGAACAGATGATCCCGTCCGCTCAACTCCGCGCGATCGTGCCAGCGGCGCCGAGCCGCTGGTTCCTCGGGTCCGCCGTAGTAGGCATCGAACACCGCCTGACCTGGCGTTTCCCTCGGGTGCGCTGCCTCCACGATCTCTATCCAGGATTCCTCGTTCAGCGCGGAGAGCAATTCCAACGCGTCCGGCTCGTCGGAAACCAGCGCGGCGAAGGCGCGCTGTTCCGCCAGCCCGATCGGTGGGCCGGTCGTGGGCTGAGCGGAGAAGCAGGCGACCGTGTCTTCGCTGGTCAGCACGTAGAGCAGACCGTCAGCGGCGGCAAGCCAACAGATACTCGGTGGCCGAGCTGTGGCCGTAGAGGTAGTCGGCGGCAACGGCGGATCGGCGAAGTCCAGCTCAGTGGTCCAAAGTGGAGCACCGGCTGCATCGTGCGCATCGATCCGAGTTCCGTGCGCCGAATACTGCACGCCGTCAGCTTCTGCCAGCAGGCGCGGGGGCCACTTGCCGTAGCCGTCGCCCGGCGGCCAGTCTGGAGGCGTAGGCGTGGCGCTGCCACCGGCGAGGGTGTGCCCACGTCCTTGCCGAACATGCTCAGCTCGACGTGAGGACCGCCATACCATTCGCCGTAGTACTCGTAGGCGTACGCGGCGGACGCGAGGATGACGCCAGTCGCGGTGGGGATTAACAGGCTCATGTAGCGATCACCGAGAATCCACCAGTACCGCCAGCGCACCCAGCGAAGCGAGGGAGCCGACGTGATGGGCTCTAATCTCAGTTGTCACGGTCTGCCACCGACATCTCGACTCACCGACGGTCCACCCTAACTGACTGCGGTTGTCGTTCGTTCGTTACATTAGCGTCATGGCAGAGCGGAACTCGCATTGTTCGTACTGTGGCCACCGTTACCCGACCGGTCTGGGCTGGCCGCGCGAGTGCGAGTCGTGCGCGCAGACCGCGTATCGCAACCCGTTGCCGGTCGCGGTGGCGTTGCTGCCGGTCGATGACGGGTTGCTCGTGATCCGGCGGGACATCGAGCCGCGCCGCGGCTTTCTCGCGTTGCCGGGCGGGTTCATCGATTTGGCGAGGCGTGGCAGGCGGCGGTGGTCCGCGAGCTGTTCGAGGAGACGGGTGTCCGGGCCGACGCCGCCGACGTGCGGTTGTTCGACGTGCTGAGCGCGCCGGACGGCACCGTGCTCATCTTCGGCACGCTCCCGCCCACGACCGCCGCCGCCTTGCCGGCCACGGCGCCGACCGACGAGACCACCGGCTGGGAACTGCTCCACGGCCCGACCGAGCTGGCGTTCCCGCTGCACACCCAGGTCGCCGCCGCCTACTTCGCCAGCCTCCACCCAGCCACGGCCTAAGCGCGCGGCCGCGCGCTAGCGCCACCTCGGTAGGGTCGAGGCCATGGCACTGCCACTCGCCCGGACGAGCGCCGAGGCGCACCTGTACATGGAGCTGCACCCGTGCGCCTGCGGGGAGACGTTCTTCGGCCGGCAGAGTGCGGTCGTCGAGGCCGAGGGCGACCTGGCCAGCTACTACTCGGGGCCGTGCGCCCGCTGCGGCACCGCGCGGGAGTTCCTGTTCCGGCTGCCCGCCGAGATTCTGCCGGTCGTGGCCGGCGAGGTGCGGTTCGGTGACGAGCGGCCGTCGGAGCTGCTGGACCCGGGCGAATGGCTCCGCCTCGCCGACGCCTACGCCGGCACGTCGGATGCCGCGCGCGCCGCGGCCGACCTGGCGACCGCCGCGGCGGCGATGGACGAGGTGCTGAAGTTCGTGCCGCCCGGGGCGGACGAGGTGCCGGAGACGGCGTTCTGGTCCGACAGGGGCGCCGCCGTCTACGCCGCCGAGCCTGGCCGGTTCCGGGCCGCGCGCCTGGAAGCCGTGCGGGACACCTACCGCCAGCTCCTCGCCCAGGCCGCCGGCTAGGCGTTCAGGCAGCGGGCGTGCGGGCGGTGTCCAGGTAGGCGACGTTGTGCGCCACGAGGGTGCGCAGCGAGTCCAGCGCCCGGTCGAGGATCCGCTCCGGGTCGCTCTGGTCCGGGTCGCCCGGCGTGGCGTCCCGGCCGACCTCGGCGAGCATCTCGCACGCGTGCCACAGGCTGTTGCCGAGGTGGCCCCACTCCCACAGCTCGTACGTCTTGAGCGGCACCAGCACGGCCGGCGCCATGCCCGGCAGGCCGATGCCGTTGCGCAGCGGCTCATCGGGAGTGTTACCGAGCCCGACCATCAACGACTGCATCCGGTACCGGCGGGCGAACTCGGCGACGTCGCGGACCTCGACGATCACGCCGCGTTCCAGCAGGGCGTCGAAGATCCGGCCCGGCGCGGACATGCCGGCCTCGGCGGCGGCTGCCTCGACGGCGGTGCGGGTCCACCGGGTGCTGTCCAGCCGCGACGACAGGCCGTGGGCGAGCGCCCAGACCCCGAAGTGATCGTCGTCGGGCAGCTTGGGCGTCTCCCAGCCCACCCGCACGATGTGGTGCTTCAGCGGGGCGTCCTTGCCCGGGTAGAACGGCCCCATGTAGTGGCCGACGGGGAAGACGAGCGGCTCGGTCGCGCGCGGGTTCGTAGCCATCACGGCGATCGTATCGTCAGGCCGCGAGGCGGAGGTCGAGGTAAGCGGCGTTCGGGGCGAGCAGCGTGTGCAGCGATTCGAGGAGTCCGGTGAGGAGCTTCTCGGGTTCGCTCTGCTCGGGGTCGGTGATGCCGGCGCGGCGCGCGGTGGTCGCGGCGCCGTGGCAGGCGGCCCAGATATCGGTGTCCACGTGCGACCACTCCCACAGGTCGTACAGGACGCTGACCATCTTCACGATCGGCTGGTCCAGGAAACCGACCGAGTACAGCCACGGCTCCTGCGGGCTGTTCCCGAGGCCGAGCATGAGCGGCACCAGCCGGAACCGGCGACCGAACTCGACGGCACCGGCCGTACCGGGCGCCACCTCGATCAGCAGACCGTCGCCGACCAGCCCGGCCACGATCGACTCCGCGCCGACGAGGCCGGCCTGAGCCGCCGCCGCGAGCAGGGCCGACCGGGTCCACGGGGTGGTGTCCAACTGGTCCAGCAGCCCGTGTGCGAGGCCCCAGGCGCGGAACTGCTCGTCGGAGAGGCGCACCAGGTCGGCGCCCACGCGCACCTGCTGGTAGTGCTCCGGCGAGCC
This sequence comes from uncultured Actinomycetota bacterium, assembly GCA_963746095.1. GTDB lineage: Bacteria > Actinomycetota > Actinomycetes > Mycobacteriales > Cryptosporangiaceae > CAVVAL01. The sequence goes on from CAVVAL010000004.1 coordinate 241,042, forward strand.
GGGCGTCGGGAAGAACGCACCGACGTAGTGACCGATCGGCACGATGAGCTGCTCGGCGGGCGTCGCGTTGGTAGACATCGGCTCGATCGTAGCGAGCCGTGCCCAGCAGGACACTGCATAGTCCACTGGCCGGCTGTGTCGGGCCCCGTTCGACCGGGACGGGCCCCGCTGCGTGACCGCGCCGTTCTGCCCGGGCTGCACGCACCGGATACGGTGAGCGGCGAACGCAGTTCGGGGACGCGTCCGGTCGGAGGGATGGAAGCGTGAGCGATCGGGAGCTGTGCGCGGCGTTCTATCTGGAACGCCCGGAGCCGGAACCGGCCGACTGGCCGGAGGGGACATTGGCCCGGATCGGGGTGCGGCGCACCTGGATCTGGCAGCCGGCCGCGGAGACGCCGGTGCCGGTGGAGCCGGTGCGGTACGCCGAATGGGGCGGCCTGGAGTGCGAGGTGCGCATCCGTGATCTCGCCGACCTGCGCGTGCTGGCGCTGGTCTTCCGGCAGAACGCCTTCCTGAGCCTGGTCGATCTGGACGCCGAGGGCCCGGTCGAGCGGGACGGCGCGATCACCCTGGCCGAGGCGTTCCGGGGCGCCTGCGAGACGCTCGCCCCGGAGGCCGCGTTCGTGGTGGCCAATCCGGTCACGGACCTGGACGATTTCCTCGCCGAACAGGAGTCCGCTGTCGTCACGTTGGACGAGTTGGCGCTGGTCAAGGGCCCATTCGGGCTGGTCTACCTGCCGGCGGCGCTGGCCGGCGGCATCGACCCGGTGCTCCGGCTGGACCCCAGGGACGAGCTGCCGGCGCCCGAAGGTCGGCTGATCTTCGCCGGAACCGGGGCACGCCGGTGGTGGGGATGAACCCGGCCGGCGACACCCCGCCGCCCACGAATCCGGGGTTGCCGACGAACCCTGAGCCCGCCGCGACCAACGGCCGGTTCGACGTCACCCTGCAGGCCGTCGCGGCCGAGTGGGACCGGGCCCGGCGTTCGCTGTCCCGGGCCCTGCCCGCGGTGGACCTCGACGCGCTCGGCACCGAGTTCGCGGCCGGCGTCGAGGCCAGGCTGGGCACGCCGACCCGCTGGCTGGACCCGCTGGACGCCGGTGCGGTGGTGAGCAAGGTACGCCAGGGTGCCGAGGCGCTCGAACTGCTGGCGCTCGCCGGCTACCGTCGACCGGGATCTGCTCGTGGCCGCGCTGCTGTTGCCGTGGTGCGACCCGGCGCTGGGAGGTTCGCGGGTGTACGCCGCCGAGCGTCCGAGGGTGACCGGCTGGTCCGAGGCGGTGCTGTTCGCCGCGCTCTCCGCCGAGCCGCGTCCCGGGCAGGGACCGCTCGGCGCCCGACACGAGCAGCTGCGGCACGTGGCGTCGATGCCTGCCGAGATCCGAGCCGTGGTCGCCGCGAGCTGGCGCGCCGCGCTGGGACTCGGTCCGGGCAGCGCCGCGCAGCGGCACCGCGAGCTCGTCACCGACGTGACCGCGCTGCTCGACGGCCTGCCGGCGGAGTTCCGGGAAGCCGTGGTCCGGCCGCCGACGCTGCTCGGCCGGCTCACCGGCGCGCTGCCGGCCGCGGGCACCGGGGAGACCACGATCGGCGACACCGACCCGATCACCCACCCCGACACCGCGGTCCAGGTCGCCCTGGAGGCCGGCCCGGGGATCGGACCAGGCCCGATCGCGATCGAGGAGTACGACGTCGGCTACCTGCTCTGGCCGGCGCCGGGCGCCGCGTGGGTCGTCGACCCGCCGTGGCTGGCGTCGGGCGCCGCGCCAGCCTCCGGCCCGGTCTGGCCGCCCGGCCCGCCGCCGGCACCGGACAGCGATGGTCGCCACCGCCAGCCACGAACTGGCCGCCTCCTCCGGGTACCAACGGACCGCCAGCCCCAGGTGCGCCGCCGCCACCGGGGAGTCGGGTACCGGCGCTCATCGTCGACCGGCAGACGCGCGTGGTCACCGACTGGTACGAGCTGAGCCCGGACCACGCCCTGCACGCCTACGCCGCCCGGCACCGACTCTTCCCGCTCGCGCCGGGCTGGCGGGTCGCTTCGCGTGGCGACCTCGCGGACGGCCTCGGCGCCGACCTGGCGTCGCGGTTCACCGCCGAGCTGGCCGGTCAGCTCGCGGCGGTCAGCGATCACCTGGCAGAGGAGTACCGGCAGGGCCTGGGCTACGGCGATGGCTGGTCCGGTTTCGTCGATCGGTGGGACGTCGGGGTCGCGGCCGTGGATCGGCTGCTCCGCGCCGAGCTGGCCGATCCGGACGTGCTCGCGGCGGCGCTGCTCGGCCCGCACCTGGTCGGTGGGCACGAACCGATGCTCCGGGCGCACCTCGCGGCGCTCACCCCGGCGGCGGCTCGGCTGTTGGAGAGCGCCCGGCCGCCGGTCGCGACGGCCGACGGCAGCGCCGCGGACGCGTTCGAGGCGTACGTGGAGCGCTGACCGGCGCGGATCGCGAGGTCAGGGCGATGGCCGTGGCGCTCGCACTCGGCGGTGCCGGCCACGCCCTGACCCGGTTCGGCGGCGTGTGTGGCCTTCGGCGTGCGGAACTCGGTCGGGCCCGGCGGCTCAGCACCGACCTGCCCGGGCTCGACGCCGAGCTGTCGGCGTGGGCTGGCGGGGAGACACCGTGATCACCAGGGACGAGGCCCGGCTGATCGCCGAGCGGTGGGTCGCCGAGAGCGCGCCGGACGGCGTGGCGTTGACGGCAGCGGTGCACGAGTTCGACGTCGGCTACGTGGTCTGGGGCGTCGAGCCCGCCGAACGTACCGCCGCAGGTCGGCGCCGGTCGGGGCGTCATCGACAAGGAGACCGGCGAGCTGTCGGTCTGGCCGTCGATCCCGGTGGAGCTGGTGGCCGAGCGGTACGCCGAGCGGCGTTCCGCCGAGCCGGCCGCGCCGCGCACCTGGGATCCGGCCGCGCAGGCCCGCCGGGACCTGCGCCGGCTGCCGACCCCCGCCACGGTCACGCACCTCGCCGTCGGCGATCGGTTGCGGATCGCGCGCAGCGCCAAGGGCGACGGCGAGCTGAACCACCACCCGCTGGTCGCCGACTTCCTCGCCGGTCTCCCGGCTGGAGCACCGCGAGCGCGGGCACGACCGCTGCGCCGAAGCGGTGGCACTCTCCGACGCGCTGCACGCCGAGGACGCGAGGCGTGGGGTAGCCCGCCGCCGATCACGCTGGAGGAGGTCCGCACCACGCTGTTCCGGGGCGCGGACCTGGTGACCTACCGCGTTCGTGAGCCCGGTGACCCGGTCGCCGGCCAGCCCGGGCCGCCGTGCGTCTCGTGCCTGCTGCTCCTGCAGCACCTCGGGTTCACGCTTGGCGGCACCGGCCGAGCAGACAGGCGAGGAGCGATGACCGTGGCCGAACGCTTCCCTGCCGGGGTGGCCGAGGTGCTTCGCGCCCACGGCTGGCACGACGGGCGCCGGGTCGAGGAGGACCGGACCGCGGCGGCGCTGCGGCTGGTCGGCGAGCAGGTCGGCGCGCACGGCCACCGGCACGAGCCGTTCCCGGCGGCGGTCGAGGCGCTCGCGGAGTTCGGCGGGCTCTACGTGACCCAGGACGGCCCGGGACGGGAGCTGCGTCGCCGGCCGTTCGCCATCGATCCGACCATGGCCGCCGGCAGCGCCGAGACCCTCGCCGATCTGGGCAGCGTGATCGGCGCGGCGCTCTACCCGATCGGGGTGGAGGGCGACTACGACGCGTTGCTCGCGGTGGACGAGCGTGGCCGGGTCTTCGCGCTCGACCACGCCGGCGAATGGTTCCTCGGCGAGACGGTCGCCGCGGCCCTGACCACGCTGGTCACCGGCGCCCAGCCCCGCCGACTCCACGACGACGGCAGCTTCTAGCGGCTGCGTCTCAGCGCCTCAGCGGTTGACGGCCTGGACGTCCTCGACCAGCAGGGTGCGGAGCTCGTCCAGGCTGGGCATCCGGCCGAGGCCGCGCAGCCGCTGTGACTGGGCCTTGCGCATGCCCTCGAACAGCTTCCGGGCCTCGCGCGCGTTGCCGAAGTTCTGGTCGCGCTCGATCTGGGCGAACCAGTGCAGGATGGCGTCCTCGGTGCCGGGCGCGCAGGTGATAGTCGTCGGCGCCGGCCATCCGGTTGACGATGATCACCAGCTCGTCGGGCGCGTAGTTCGCGAACTCGATCGTCTTCGAGAACCGGGAGGCCAGACCCGGGTTCGTGTCGAGGAACTCCAGCATCTCGCCGGTGTAGCCGGCCGCGATCACCGCGATCTCGTGGCGGTGGTCCTCCATCATCTTGACCAGCGTGTCGATGGCCTCCTGGCCGAAGTCGCCGCCGGAGCCGATCGACCGGGAGAGCGTGTACGCCTCGTCGATGAACAGCACGCCGCCCAGGGCGCCGTCGATCGCGGTGGCCGTCTTCTCGGCGGTGTGGCCGAGGTACTGGCCGACCAGGTCCCGGCGCGCGACCTCGCGGAACTGGCCCTTCGGCAGCACGCCGAGCGCGGCCAGCAGCTTGCCGTAGATCCGGGCCACGGTCGTCTTACCGGTACCGGGAGCGCCGGCGAAGATCAGGTGGTGGCTCATCGCGCCGACGCCGAGCCCGGCGCTGCGCCGCCACTCGTTCACCTGGATCTCGTCGATCACCGAGCGGACCTCGGCCTTCACCTCGGCCAGGCCGACCATCGCGTCCAGCTCGCCGAGCAGCGCGTCGACCGCCTCGGCGTCGTGGTGGTTGGCCGGCTCCGAGCCGACGCCGGCCCGCAGGCTGGCCTGGGGCGTGGTGGTGACCGTGGTGGTCGCACCGGGGTCGATCTGGATGCCGGGGCTGGCGGTGTTGTCGGTCGTGCAGTCCTCGATCGCGCCGTGGCAGCCGGTGGCCACCACGATGCCGACGCCGTTCGTGTCGTGCACCCGGCAGCGGCGCAGCAGCGGCGCGCTCTGGTGCACCACGGAGATGCCCGCGTCGCCGGTCTGGGACACGTCGCAGCCCTCGATCGTGGGCTTGCCGAACTGGTAGATGTACAGGCCGCGGTAGCCGCAACCCTGGATCGTGCAGTTGCGGATCTCCGGATCGGCGCCGACCCGGACGATGATGCCGTCCTCGGCCACGTCGAGGATCTCGCACTCCTCCACCGTGCCGCCGGCGTCGTCGATCACGAGCCCGTACTGGCCGCCGACGAACTTGCAGCGCGACACCTTGAGCTGGGCCCGGTTCTTCGCGGCCACGCCGGCGCCGAAGCCGGGCTGGAGCTCACACTGTTCGATGTGGAGCGTGCCGCCGTCGACCGTCACGGTCGAGCCGCCCGAACGAAGCGTGAGGTTCTGCAGCGTCAGCGCGCCGTCGCGGCAGGACAGCGCGGGCACGTCGGAGCCGCTGGCGTCGATCACCACGGTGCCCGGCCCCTCGGCCGCGTACAGGCTGACGGTCTGCCCGATGAGGTTGAGCGACTCGGCGTACTCACCGGGCGCGATCGCGATGACGGTGTCGTTGGGTGCGGCCGCGAGCGCGTCACCGATCGTCGGGTACGCGCCGCGCTGGTTCGGGGCGACTACGAGGGTGCGGGCCATGGCTCCGGAAAGGGTGTCGGTGGACCGGGGAACTTCGACAGTACCGCAGCTAGGCAGCCCGAATCCCGGGGTCGCCGGAGCCTGCCGCCAAGCGTCAACGTGGTGGCCGCCGGGCGGTAAGGTCGGGAGCCTGAGCGCTGGTGCGCACCCGCGCCGGATCACGGGGGAGGGGCTGTGGCGACCGCTGTGCTGACCGCGCCGGCCACCGCTGGCGCGCTGCTGGTGGGCGGGCAGGTCCACACCCACACGTCGATCAAGGGCGATCAGCAACCGCGACTGCATCCGCTGGTGGAACGCTTCCTGGACGGCCTCGCGGTCGAGCAGCGCGAGCGGTACGCCGGCCGGTGCGCCGAGGTCGCGCTCGTCTCCGACCGGCTCTACGCCGCTGAGTCGGGCCGCTCCGGTGAGTTCACGGCCGGCGAGGCGCGCGCCGCGCTCTGGGGCGCCCGGATGACCGCGACCAGGATCCGGGAGCCCGGCGATCCGGCGCACGGCACCTACCAGCCGCCGTGCCGCTCCTGCGTCGCGCTGCTGGAGTGGTTCGGCATCGAGACGGTGGCCTCATGAATGACCGGTTTCCCCGCGCGGTGGCCTCGGCGTTGATCGACGCCGGCTGGCGCCCGGACCGCCGGGACGAGGAGCGGGCCAAGGCCTGGGGGCTGGAGATCGGCACCTACATCTCCACTGGCAACGGCCGCCACGCCTTCTTCCCTGCCGCGGTCGCCGCGCTCGCCGAGTTCGGTGGCTTGGTCGTCGAGCCGGCGGAGGACGGCGAGGACGTGGCGCCGAGCGGGTTCGCGCTCGATCCGCTGCTCGCGGTGCACACGGTCGCGGCGCTGACCGGTCTCGGCGAGCGGATCGGTGCCCGGCTGACGCCGATCGGCGCGGAACACGGCGGGGTCGCCGCGCTCGCGATCGACGAGCAGGGCCGGGTCTTCGCGCTCGATCCCGGCGGCGAGTGGTTCCTCGGCCAGACGATCGAGGATGCGCTGAGCACGCTCGTCCTCGGCCGGCGACCGGCCAGGGTCCGCGCCGACGGCACCTGGCTCTGACCGGTAGACCCACCGGCACCAGGGTTCACGCCGCCTGATTCTCGGCCAGGACCGCCCGATTCCGCTGGCCACGGTCGTGCCGAAACCGATGCGCTGAGCGTGCGCGAGATGAATATCCGCTGATCATGTGGGTGAATCGGGTCACCCCGGGTAGCCACAGACAGTGTGAATCGGTCAGAATGGCCGGGCGTGGAGGGGAGTATTCCTTCGCGGCGGTGCCGTCATCACGGTCGGGGAACTGGCCCGGTGCCGCCGGTCGCGTCGAGTGTGTTCACGACGCGGCGGAAGAGACCTCCGGTCTGACGTCGTGTCTACCGGAGGGTTGCCGTAATGCATGTCCACAACTGGGTCTGGTTCGTCACGCTGGGCGGCCTCATCGCGCTCCTCCTGGCGGACCTGTTCATCATCGGGCGGCGGCCGCACGAACCCACGACGCGGGAATCCGCACTCTGGGTGACGCTCTACGTCGGGCTGGCGGTCGTCTTCGGGCTCGGTATCCTGTACTTCAGCGGCCCGCGGTACGCCGGTGAGTTCTATGCCGGCTGGCTCACCGAGTACAGCCTCTCGGTCGACAACCTCTTCGTCTTCGTCATCATCATGGCCCGGTTCCGGGTGCCCCGGCCGTACCAGCAGAAGGTGTTGCTGGTCGGCATCGTGCTGGCGCTGCTGATGCGCGGCATCTTCATCGCGGCCGGTGCCGCCGCGATCCAGCGGTTCATCTGGGTCTTCTACCTGTTCGGCGCGTTCCTGATCTACACGGCCATCAAGCTGGCCATGCACCGGGACGACGACGAGGAGGAGTACAAGGAGAACGCGCTGGTCCGCTGGACCCGCCGGGTGCTGCCGGTCACGCAGGACTTCCACGGTGCCAACGTCAGCACCAAGATCGACGGCAAGCGGATGTTCACGCCGATGCTCGTGGTGATGATCGCGATCGGCACGACCGACCTGCTGTTCGCGCTCGACTCGATCCCGGCGATCTTCGGCCTCACCAAGGAACCGTTCCTGGTCTTCACGGCCAACGTGTTCGCGCTGATGGGCCTGCGCCAGCTCTACTTCCTCATCGGTGGCCTGCTCGACCGGCTGGTCTACCTGAGCATCGGGCTCTCGGTCGTGCTCGGCTTCATCGGCGTCAAGCTGATCCTCGAGGCCCTGCACGAGAACAACCTGAGCTTCCTCAACGGCGGCGAGCACATCGACTGGATCCCGACCATCCCGATCTGGCTGTCGCTCACCGTCATCATCGGCACCCTCGGCCTGACCACGGTGCTGAGCCTGCTGAAGTCCCGGCGGGACGCGAAGGCGGAAGCCATCTCGGCCGCACGCTGAGGCAGTGCGGTTGGATTGTGGAGCCACGCTCCACAATCCAACCGCAGCAGGTCGGCGGCATGGACGGTGTGGCGGCGCGCGAACGGGTTTGACAGCCCTGAGAGGGCTTATAAGGTAAGGCTCACCTTATGAGACCCCTGCTGGGTCAGGGGCTCCAGGAAGTCCCCTCCAGCGCGGTTGCCGGGGTCACCGCTGGCCCCGACAGCCGCGTGACGGCACCCGGCCGGCCGGACCGCCTCGCCGTCCACAGAGGAGCCCTCTGCGCATGAGCATCTCGCCCGACGCCGTTCTTCCCGACACCGCCGAGGCGGTGCTGGAACGCCAACGCGATCGGGAATCCTCGGCTCGCTCGTACGCGCGCTCGTTCCCGATCGTGCCGGTGCGGGCGGACGGCATGTCGCTGACCGGGGCCGACGGGCGAAGCTACCTCGACTGCCTGTCCGGGGCGGGCACCCTCGTGCTCGGCCACAACCACCCCGTGGTGGTCGAGGCGATCCGCGCGGTGCTGGACTCCGGTGCGCCGCTGCACGTGCTCGACATCGGCACGCCGATCAAGGACGACTTCACCACCGCGCTGCTGGCCACCCTGCCCGAGGAGCTGGCCCGCCACGGCCGGATCCACTTCTGCGGTCCGGCCGGCACCGACGCGGTCGAGGCCGCGCTCAAGCTCGCCCAGACCGCCACCGGCCGGCACGGCGTCCTCGCCTTCACCGGTGCGTACCACGGGATGACCGCCGGCGCGCTGGCTGTCACGGCGAACGTCGAGGTCAAGGCCCCGGTCGGTGCCCCGGCGCTGGACGTCACCCGGCTGCCGTACCCGTACGCCTATCGCTGCCCGTTCGGCATCGGGGGCGCGATGGGGCCGGAGATCAGCGCCCGGTACGTCGAGACGCTGCTCACCGATCCGCACTCCGGCGTGCTGAGCCCCGCCGCGATGATCCTGGAGGCCGTGCAGGGCGAGGGTGGCGCGATCCCGGCGCCGGACTCCTGGCTGCGCGCGATGCGCCGGATCACGGCCGAGCAGGGCGTGCCGCTGATCGTCGACGAGGTGCAGACCGGCGTCGGCCGCACCGGCAAGTTCTGGGCCGTCGAACACAGCGGGATCACGCCGGACATCATGGTGCTGTCGAAGGCGATCGGCGGTTCGCTGCCGCTCGCCGTGATCGTCTACCGCGAGGAGCTGGATGGGTGGGCTCCGGGCGCGCACACCGGGACGTTCCGCGGCAATCAGCTCGCGATGGCCACCGGCGCCGCGACGCTGCGCTACGTCGCCGAGAACGGCCTGGCCGAGCGGGCCGGCGTGCTGGGCGAGCGGATCATGGCCGAGCTGCGCGTCCTGCAACGGGCCGAGCGGTGCATCGGTGACGTGCGCGGACGTGGGCTGATGATCGGGATCGAGATCGTCGAGCCGGACGCCGCTCCCGACGCGCTGGGTGCTCGGCCGGCCGCGCCGGCGATCGCGCGGGCGATCCGGTCGGCGTGCCTGGACCGGGGCCTGATCGTGGAGCTGGGCGGTCGGCACGACGCGGTGGTGCGGTTGCTGCCGCCGCTGGTGATCACCGACCGGCAGGTCGAGTCGGTGCTGGAACGGTTCGCGGACGCCGTCGCGGCGGCCGGAAGCGGTGCGGCATGAGAGCCCCCCACTCCCGCTTTGGGCGACATTTTCAGTGCTATAGCACCGAAAATGTCGCCCAAAGCGCCAGGGCTTTCGGTCGGCCCCGGGAGGCGCGGGCATGAGCCACGGCCTGTTCGGCGCGGATGCCCAGCTCGCCGGTGGGGTCGACGGCGCGGCCGCGCTGGAACCCCGGATCGCGGCGGTGCTGGAGCGGCTGGCCCGGGGCGCGGTGGAGCGGGACGGTCCGATCCCGGCCGGCTCGCCGGAACTGATCGCGGCCGACGTCGCCGACTCGTTCGACGGCACGCTCCTCCCGACGCACGGCGTGGGCGAACTCGCCGCGCTCGGCGGGCTCACCGCGGCGCTCACCCGGGGCGCCGCCGACCCCGCCGATCCGCGCTGTGCCGGGCACCTGCACGGACCGCCGCTCGCGATCGCGGTCGCCGCCGAGGTGGCCGCGGCCACACTCAACCCGTCGCTCGACTCGTGGGACCAGGGGCCGGCCGCGACCGCGCTGGAGCCGCACGTGATCCGTGCGCTGGCGGGGCTGATCGGCTACCCGCCCGCGACGGCCGGCGGCGTGATGACCTCGGGCGGCACCGAGTCGAACCTGATGGGGCTGCTGCTGGCCAGGGACGCCGCGGTCCGCCGCGTGTTCGGGGCCGACGCGACGACCGCGGGCGTGGCGGTGGCCGCCGGCCGGCTCCGGATCCTCTGCAGCGCGATCGCGCACTTCTCGGTGCAGCGCAACGCGGCGCTGATCGGCTTGGGCGAGGACGCCGTGATCGCGGTGCCCGTCGACGACGATCATCGGATGGACCTGGCCGCCGCCCGAGGAGCCCTGGCGCGGCTCCAGGACGAAGGCGCGGTCGTGGCGGCGATCGTCGCGACCGCGGGCAGCACCGACTTCGGCAGCATCGATCCGCTGCCCGAACTGGCGGAGCTGGCCGCCGAGCACGACACCTGGCTGCACGTGGACGCGGCCTACGGCGGCGGCGCGCTGCTCTCCGACCGGCTGGCGCCGCTCCTGGACGGCATCGCGAGGGCCGACTCGGTCGCGCTGGACCTGCACAAACTCGGCTGGCAACCGGTGCCGGCCGGGGCGTTCGTGACCCGCCGGGAGGAGTCGTTCGAGCCGCTCGCGCGCCGGGTGGCGTACCTGAACCCGGCCGACGACGAGGAAGCCGGCTACCCCAGCCTGCTGGGCCGCTCGCTGCGCACCACCCGCCGGGTGGACGCGTTCAAGGTCGCGGTCACGTTCCGGGCGCTGGGCCGCGCCGGCCTGGGCGCGCTGGTCGACACCTGCCACGATCTGGCCCGGTACGCGGCGGACCGGATCGACGCGGCGCCGAGGCTCGAACTGGCGGCTAAGCCTGTGCTTACCACGGTGGTCTTCCGCTACCGTCCTGTGACGTCTTGTGATCGAGCGATCACTGACCGAGTCAATGCCGCGCTGCGCCGCCGGCTGCTCGCCGAGGGTGCCGCCGTCGTCGGCCGGACGTCGATCGGTGCCGACGACGACCCCGACGGTGGGGTGCGCCTCAAGCTGACGCTGCTCAACCCGTACGCGACCGGCGCCGACGTCGATGCGCTGCTGGCGGCGGTCGTGGCCGCGGGCGACGCGGTGTCGGCCGCGGCGTACGGCGGGCTCGACGCAGAGGAGAAGGAGTCCCGATGACCAACCAGCCGTACGACCTGGTCGGGGTGGGGATCGGCCCGTTCAACCTCAGCCTGGCCGCGCTCACCGAGCCGGTGGACGGCGTCGGCGCGCTCTTCCTGGACTCACGTCCCGAATTCAGCTGGCACCCCGGCCTGCTGCTCGACGGCGCCACGCTCCAGGTGCCGTTCCTCGCCGACCTGGTGTCGCTGGTCGACCCCACCAGCCGCTGGTCGTTCCTGTCCTACCTGCGCGAACACGACCGGCTCTTCCCGTTCTACTTCTCCGAGCGGTTCCACATGCCGCGCCGCGAGTACGACCACTACTGCCGCTGGGTGGCCGAGTCGCTGCCGTCCTGCCGGTTCGGCGCCCGAGTGGACGGGGTGGTCTGGGACGGGGACGCGTTCACGGTCACGTACACGGCCGGCGAGGAGGAGCATCGGGTGCGCGCCCGGAACGTGGTGCTCGGCGTCGGTACCGAGCCCATCGTGCCGCCCGCCTTCGCCGACCTGCTGAGCAAGGAGGTCTTCCACGCCGGGCAGTACCTGCACCACGTGCCGGCGCTGGCGGGGGCGGAGGACATCACGGTGGTCGGCTCCGGCCAGTCCGGCGCCGAGGTCTTCCTCGACCTGCTCCGGCAGCAGCCCCAGACCGGCGCCCGGCTGCGCTGGCTCACCCAGGCGCCGGCGTTCGCGCCGATGGAGTACTCGAAGATCGGGCTGGAGCACTTCACGCCGGACTACACGCGGTACTTCCACGCGCTGCCCGAGGCGACCCGGGACCGGCTGGTGCCCGAACAGTGGCAGCTGTACAAGGCGATCAGCGCCGAGACGCTCGCCGAGATCCACGACGCCCTGTACGACGCCACGGTCGGGGGCCGCGACGTGGACGTGGAACTGCTGCCGAACGTGGTGGTGGAGAGCGCGGAGCGGTCCGGCGAACGGTTCGCGCTGGGCTGCCGACACGTCGAGCAGGACCAGACGTTCACGCTGGCCACCGACCGGATCGTGCTGGCCACCGGGTACGCCGCCCGCCGGCCCGCGCTGCTCGATCCGCTGACCGAGCTGATCGGCTGGGACTCCCACGGCCGCTACCGCGTGGACGCCGACTACCGGGTCGCGCTCGCACCGGACGTGACCGGCTCGCTCTTCGTCCAGAACGCCGAGCTGCACACCCACGGCGTCGGCACGCCCGACCTCGGCCTCGGCGCCTGGCGCAGCGCCACGATCCTGAACGCGCTGACCGGCCGCACCGTCTATCGCCTGCCCGAGACGGTGGCGTTCACGACGTTCGGCAACCCCAAGGCACCCGAGTGACCACCGACCCAGCTGCGGTTGGATTGTGCTCCCAGGGAGCACAATCCAACCGCAACGAGCAGTGGCACCGGGCTGGGCGCGCGTTGCTGGGCCGGATGGTCGAGGAGCTGGCGTACGAGGAACTGCTGCGTCCCGAGGCGGCCGGCGATGGCTGGCGGGTCGAGCTGACCGGCGGTGTCGCCTACACGTTCCGGGCCCGGCGGGGGACGTTCGGCGCCTGGCGGATCGTGGCCGGCTCGGTGGCGCGGCACGCTGACGGCGTGGTCGAGCCGGCGAGCGATCCGGTGCGGTTCGCCTTGGATCTGCGCGAGACGGTCGGGCTGAGCGGGCCGGTGCTGGCCGAGCTGGTGCGCGACCTGATCGCCACCCAGGTCGCCGACGTGCGGCTGCGGGACAGGGCGCTGACCGCCGCCGAGCTGGCCGAGCTGTCGCACGAGGACCTCGAGGGGCACCAGACCGGCCACCCGTGCGTCTTCCTGAACAAGGGCCGGCTCGGGTTCTCCGCCGCCGACGCCGCGCGCTACACCCCCGAGGCCGCGCGGGAGTTCCGGCTGGTCTGGCTCGCGGCCGCCCCCGAGCTCGGCGCCTTCCAGGCGGTACCGGAGCTGGACGCGAACGCGCTGCTCGCCGCCGAGCTGGACGACGTGACCAGGGCCGCGTTCGCCGAGCGGATCGTGGCGGCCGGCGGAGACCCGGCCGGCTACCACTGGTTCCCGGTGCACCCGTTCCAGTGGGACGAGGTGGTCCAGCCGCTGTTCGCCCCGCAGCTCGCGACCGGGCAGCTCGTTCACCTGGGCGACAGCCCCGACCGATACCGGCCGCTGCAGTCGATCCGGACGCTGACCAACGTCGACCAGCCGCGAGCGCCGGAACGTGAAGGTCGCGCTGATGATCCGGAACACCCTGGTCTGGCGCGGGCTGTCGGTGGCCGAGGCGGGCTGCGCCCCGTACACCACGGCCTGGCTGCACGGGCCTGCGCGACGCCGACCCCTACCTGCGCGACGAGTGCCGGATCGCGATGCTCGGCGAGGTCGCGTCGGTCACCGTGCCGCACCCGGTCTTCGCGGGCGTTCCGGACGCGCCGTACCGGTACCACGAGCTGCTCGGCGCGATCTGGCGCGAGCCGGTCGCCGGCCACCTCCAGCCGGGCGAGCGGGCCCGCACGATGGCGTCGCTGCTGCTCACGGACCGGGACGGGCTGGCGTTCGTGGCCGAGCTGGTCCGCCGCTCAGGGCTGGCCGCCCGGGACTGGCTGCGGGCGTACCTGCACGCGCTGTTCCCCCCGGTGCTGCACTACCTCTACCGGTACGGCGCCTGCTTCACCCCGCACGGCGAGAACGTGGTGCTGATCTTCGACGCGCGCGAGGTGCCGACCCGGATCGCGCTGAAGGACTTCGGTGCGGACGTGGAGCTGCTCACCGAGGAGCTGCCCGAGTACGCGTCGCTGCCCGACCACGTGCGCGCGCAGCTGCATCGCTGGTCGGCCGGCGAGCTGGCGCACTCGGTGCTCTCGGCGATCTGCGCCGGCGTGTTCCGGTTCCTGGCCCCGCTGGTGGAGGCGCAGCTCGGCGTGCCGGAGGACGAGTTCTGGGCGTTGGTGCGGGCCGAGATCGTCGGCTACCACGAGCGGTTCCCCGAGCTGGCCGAGCGGTTCGCGTGGTTCGGGCTGCTCGCGCCGACGTTCGGCCGGGTCAGCCTGAACAGCGAGATGCTGATCGGCGGCGGCTTCCACGACCGGTCCGAGCGGGACGCCGAGTTCGACGTGATCAACGGCGTGCTGTCGAACCCGCTGTACCGGGCGCCCGAATGATGGACCCGCTGGAGGATCCAGACCCGGCCGCGGTCGGGGCGGCGGCGGCCGTCGAGACGCTGCTGCGGTGCTACGTCCGGGAGACCGGCATCGCGGTGCCCGCCGACGGACCGTTGCGGCTGAACCTGCATGGCCTGGAGCTGACCGTCCCCGTGCTGTACCGGTCCCCGACCGGCTGGCACCGCTTCGGCCACCCGGTCTTTTCCGGCTTTGGGCGACATCTTCGGTGCTATAGCACCGAAGATGTCGCCCAAACCGGGGTCGGGGGAGGCGGCGGGATGCGGATGCGGGGGTAGTGGTGGCGGCGCTGGTGCGGGAGGCGACCGTGCTGCTCGGGTTGCCGCCGCACGCGGGGATCGACGCGGTGGCGCGGGTGCTCAACTCGGCGCAGCGGGTGGCCGTGCACGTCGCCGATCGGCGGTCCACACCGGACGATCCGGCCGGCACGTCACCGTTCCTCGCCGCGGAGCAGGGTCTACTGCTCGGGCATCCGTTCCACCCGACCGCCAAGAGCCGTGAGGGCGCGAGCGAGGCGGAACTGGCGGCGTACTCCCCGGAGCTGCGCGGCGGCTTCCCGCTGCACTGGTTCGCCGCGCACCCCTCGGTCGTGGCGCAGGGCTCGTCGGATGGGCGGCCGCCCGACGTCCCCGCGCCCGACCTGCCCCTGCCGGATGGCTGGACAGCGATCCCCGCGCACCCGTGGCAGGCTCGTGACGTGCTGGTTCGTCCGGGTATCCAGGCGTTGCTCGGCAAGGGGCTGCTGCGCGATCTCGGCCAGGCCGGTCCGGATTGGTACCCGACCTCCTCGGTGCGCACGGTCTACCGGCCGGACGCCGACGTGATGCTCAAGCTGTCCCTGGGGCTGCGGATCACGAACTCGCGGCGCAACAACCTGCGGTCCGAGCTGGCGCTGGGGGTCCGCATCGCGCAGCTACTGGACGCCGGTCTGGCCGGCACGCTCGCCAGCGAACACCCGGCGTTCGGGATCGTCCGTGACCCGGCCTGGATCTCGGTGGACGTGCCGGATTGCCCCGAAAGCGGCCTGGAGACGGCGATCCGGGCGAACCCGTTCGGGCCGGCGGATCGGGTGGCCTGCGTCTCGGGGCTGGTCGCCGAGCGCCCGGGGCTCGGACCGTCGCTGCTGGCCGAGCTGGTGCACGGCATCGCCGGCCGGGGAGGCCGACCGTTGGGCACGGTCAGTGCCGAGTGGTTCGCCCGCTACCTCCGCGTACTCCTCACGCCCTTGATCTGGCTTTACACCAGCCACGGGCTCGCGCTGGAGGCTCACCAGCAGAACACGCTGGTCCGGCTGGACGCCGAGGGCTGGCCGGTCGGCGCGTGGTACCGGGACAGCCAGGGCTACTACGTCCGCGAGTCGCATGTGGACACGATGGGCGCACTGCTGCCGGGGTTCGCCGACGAGGTGCCGATCGTCTTCGGCGACGAACTCACCGACGAACGCGTCGTCTACTACCTGATCGTGAACAACCTGTTCGGGCTGATCGGGGCGTTCGGTGCGCAGGGGCTGGCCGATGAGGCCGTGCTGCTGGCGCTGCTCCGCGAGGCGCTCACCACCGGTCCGACCGCGCGGGTGGTCGAGCTGCTGCTGGACGCGCCCACGCTGCCGTGCAAAGCGAACTATCTGACCTGTGTAGACGGTCGCGACGAGCTGGTCGGCGACGTGGCCAGCCAGTCCGTCTACGTGCAGATCCCGAACCCGCTGAACGGGGCGTACCGATGACCCAGCCCTACCCGATGCCGCTCGACCAGCTCTGGGCCGACGTCGAGAACGGCGCCGTGGACAACGTCATCGTGGCCGTGCCCGACCTGCAGGGTCGCCTTCAGGGCAGCCGGCTCGACCCGGAACACTTCCGCGACACCGTCCTCAAGCAGGGCTTCGAGGCGTGCGTCTACCTGCTCGCGGTCGATGTCGAGATGAACACCCGCGCCGGGTACGCGGTGGACCCGGACGCGGCCGGCTTCGGCGACATGGTGCTGGTGCCGGACCTGGCGACCCTGCGCAAGCTGCCGTGGGACCCGGCCACCGCACTGGTGCTGGCCGACGCGCGCCAGCCCGACGGGCAGCCGGTACGGGTGGCGCCGCGGCAGGTGCTCCGTACCCAGCTCGACCGGCTCGCCGCTCGCGGGCTGACCGCGCTGGCGGGCACCGAGCTGGAGTTCGTGCTGTTCAACGAGAGCTTCCAGCAGGCCTGGGACGCCGACTATCGCGGGCTCACGCCGGCCACCCGGTACAACGTGGACTATGCGATCGCCGGGGTCGCGGAGGTCGATCCGGTGGTGCGGAAGATCCGCAACGCCATGCGGGAGACCGGAATGCGGCTGGAGTCCGCGCGCGGCGAGGTCCACCCTGGACAGTACGAGATCGTGTTCCGGTACGACGAGGCGCTGCGTACCTGCGACAACCACGCCGTCTACAAGACCGGCGCCCGCCAGCTCGCGGCGGCCGAGGGCATGGCGCTGACGTTCATGGCGAAGTACGACGCGGGCGAGGGCAACTCGTGCCACGTCCACCTGTCGCTGCGCGATCGGGACGGTGGACCGGCATTTGCCGGCGACGGCGGCTCCGGCGGCGTCGAGGGCGACATGTCGACTTTCATGGAGCATTTCGTGGCGGGGCAGCTCGCCTGCATGAGCGAGTTCGCGCTGCTCTCGGCCCCGAACGTCAACTCCTACAAGCGGTTGGCGCCGGACGCGTTCGCGCCGACCGCGATCGCCTGGGGCCGCGACAACCGGACCTGCCCGGTGCGCGTGATCGGCCGGGGCGAATCGCTGCGACTGGAGTACCGGGTGCCCGGCGGCGACGCGAACCCCTACCTCGCGGTGGCCTCGATCATCGCCGCCGGCCTGCACGGGGTGGAACGCGAACTGCCGCTGCCGGACCCGTTCGTGGGCAACGCGTTCACCTCGGGTCTGCCCCGGCTGCCCGAGACGCTCGGCGACGCGCTGGCGCGGTGGGAGGCGAGCGCGGTGGCTCGCGACGCCTTCGGCGCGGACGTGGTCGGCCACTACGCGACCGCGGCGCGGGCCGAACTGGCCGCGTACCAGTCCGAGGTGACCGACTGGGAGCGCCGCCGCGGCTTCGAGCGCCTGTAGGCCCCACGCTTGGGTAGCCGACCCAGCCCGCCAAATTTCAGGGGCGGGCGCCTACCAGCCGGCCGTTGGGCTCTGGCGCCCACCACCACTCCCTCGGCTCAGCAGCGGACTGTACGTCCAACCGATCCTTCCGCCGCCTCGTCCTGACTGATAGCCGGCTCGTGAAACCCGGTCGGACGAGGGAGAGATTCCAATGACAAGCGATAGAGAGGCGGCGTACGTGGAGTACGTGTCGCAGCGGTTGACCCCGTTACGGCGTACCGCGTACCGGCTCTGCGGGGACTGGCCGCTCGCCGAGGATCTCGTGCAGGCGTCACTGGCGAAGCTTTTCGTTTCGTGGCGCCGGGCTCAATCGGCGGAGAATCTCGACGCCTATACGCGCCAGATCGTGGTCAGGACCTGGCTCGATGAGACCCGGCGCCCATGGCGGCGGGCCGAACCGATGGCGGATGTACCCGAGGTGGCCGCCATCGCGGACGATCCCGCCACTCGACTGACGTTGATGGCGGCGCTGGCGACCGTGCCGCCGGGGCAACGCGCGGTCGTGGTGCTGCGGTTCTGGGAGGGCATGAGCGTCAAGGAGACCGCGCAGGCCCTTCGCTGCTCGGAGGGGACGGTCAAGAGTCAGAGCTCAGCCGGGTTGGCCGCGCTGCGTCGGGCGTTGCCCGACGAGGACGCCATCCGCGCGGGCGTCGGTGTGTGGGGAGGTAACTGATGAGCGACAACGACATCATGGAGTGGTTCCGAGCCGCCGATGCAGGGCCGGAGCCGGCCATTCAGCGGATCGACGTGGCGGCCGCGGTGGGCAGCGGGAGGCGCACGATCCGCACACGGTGGGCGATCGGGTCATCCATGGCGACGGCGGCTCTGGCCGCCTCGGTCATCGCCGTGGTGGCCCTGAGCGGATCGTCGGTGATCGGGGGTGCGACGAACCCGCGGAATGTGGAGGCCTACGGCGGGACCGCTGCGGAGAAGGGCGCACAGGTCGTACTGCTGCGCGCGGCAGCCAACGCGAGAAAGCTGCCGGCGGTCACACCCCGCGCTAGGCAGTTCGTGTACGTCCGCAAGCACCAGGCGCAACTCCTGTACGTGCCCCTGGGCCCCTGCAAGAAGGCCGCCCCCGAAGCTGGTTGTCCGGCCTCCCAACGGGCGGAGTACATGAACGAAGAGGTACACGAGCTGTGGCGACCGATCGAGTCGGGCACCGTCGCTTGCATCCGCATCACCAGCGGGGGCCCGATCACACCGCTGACTCCGGCCGACGCGGCGAAGCTCGAGGCGTCAGGCGAGAAGCTCGACCGCCCGGTGACGGTCTCGGAAGACCAGGACTACAACCGCTCCTGCCCGAGCACACCCGACTCCGAGCCCAACCCGTTCCTGAACCCGACCCCGGACACGCTCGAGACGCTGCCTCGCGACGCAGACGCCTTGCTCGCGAAGGTACGCGACTCCGCAGGCGACAAGGGGCCCTCCCGGGACGGTGAGGCGCTCGTCGTCATCGCCGACCTGCTGCGCGATGCAGACGCGCTGATCGAGCCGGACCTGCGAGAGGCCCTGTTCCTCGCCGCGTCGAAGATCCCGGGCGTGAGCCGCCAGCCCGGCCAGGCCAACCTGGACGGCGAGATCGGCATCGCGATCGGTCGGCTGGAGCTCACGGACAACGAGCGCCAGGAGATCATCATCGACCCGGAGACCTCCAGGGTGATCGGGGAGCGGACTGTGAGTCGCGCCATGGGCGGCAACCCGAACGCGGCCGACGTCGTCACGAGCTGGTCGGCTACCAGGTCATACCTCGTCAACGCCGTCAAGGACACGACGCCAGCCGCGTAGCACCAGCGGCGACCTGTCTCTCGCTGAATCGCCGCCGCCCCCTCGCCAGCCCGGCCAGGGGGCGGTCGCTTGTCTCAGCGTCGATTGCCGAGGCCCGCCAGACCGCCGCCGATGGTCCGGGCGGACGAGCCGGGGCAAAGGTCATCCGCTCGGCGAACGACACTGGGCCGGTGCCCAGAAGCCAGGCGAGCGCGGCGGCGATGCCCCGGTGGCAGGCGTCGAGGTTCGGGCCGGGGCGCTGGAGCCGCGCCCAAGCGGCCTCGATCTCGGCGCGCGGTGTCTGCGGCTTCGCCGCCGATCCGGGGAGAGCCACACCTCACCGAAGGTGGGAACGCGGCTCACTGCGCGGCACGCCGGGACAGCACGGCCGCCGCGGTGATCGCGTCAGCGCGGGTCGCCCGGCCCGGACCCTCCAGCCCGGCGGCTTGGAGCGTCACCACGTCGGCGGCGATTCGGCGGCGCAGCTCATCGCGCTCCCGCAGACGGTCGACGTAGGCGCTCATGTCCAGCCCGTCCTCGGCCGCCCGGTGCCGGATGATCTCCCGCGTCGCCAGCGCCAACGTCACCTTCGCCTTATCCGGCATGCCACCGGGTGTATGGGCGAACAGCCGTACAGCTCTACGCTCGAATTTCGGCGTCGCTTCGAGGGTGACATCCCCGCCTACCGCTCTCCGGCCTCGGCGCCGACCGCGTACATACCCATCGCGATCATGACTAGCAGGACGACCCACCAGCTGGCGGCTGACCGGCCATGGACCCACCGGAGCTTCCTCAGTGCTTGCTCGCCGGCGCGAGCGCCGCGGTGATCGCTGAACGTCCGCGCCGCCCTGTTCGACCGGGCACCGGTGTAGTAACCGAGTCCGGCCCCAAGTAACAGTCCAACCACCAAAGTTTGCATCGACGGATGGTAGTGACAGAAAGACGCTAGGGATGTCCCCTCATTTCGGGCGCGGGCGAACCGCAGCGGACTCAACGAGCCTTCCCCAGCGTCGTGCAACGCGGGGTGTTGGTAAGGAACGTGTCACCAGCCGCCAAAATGACCTGGCCGTCCGGGACCGCGGCCGAGGCTCGCAGTAGGCCGCACACCGTCCCGGTGGGGTCTGACGCGAAGTGCTGGCGGCGATCGCAGGCGGAGAACGCCGCGGGAGTCGCCCCAGAAATTTGGCGGACTGGATCAGCTACCCAAGCGGGGGGGCCCTGTAGCGGCCGGGCACCCGGCTAGAGCGCCTGGCGGGTGGCGGCGGGGTGGCCGAGGAACTCCGGCATCGCGAACTCGTAGCCGTACGAGCCCGCCATCGGGAACACCACCACGTCGCCCGGCCGGATCCGCCCCACCTTGACGTCCCTGGCGAGCGTGTCCTCGGGCGTGCACAGCTCGCCGACCACGGTGATCGAGGCGCCCGCGACCTCCGGCCGGGGGAACGGGTCGGGCCACGCCTGGATCGGGAGCACCGCGAAGTTGTGGACGATGTCCCACGACGTCGGCAGCTGGAAGTGGTTGATGCCGCCGCGCAGGATCGCGAACGTCGTGCCGTAGGCGTGCTTGAGATCGGTCACCTCGGCCGCGTAGTACCCGCACTCGGTGACCAGGTAGCGGCCCGGCTCGAACAGCACCCGGACCCCGGCCGGCGGGCTGACTCGGTGAGCAGTTCGCCGAACCGCGCCACGTCGAACGGTTCCTCGCCCTCGAACGGCACGCCGAGCCCGCCGCCGACATCGACGAGCCGCAGGTCCACGCCGTGCTCGCGGGCGGTCTCGACGCTCCAGTCCAGGCACCAGCGGAGGTATCTGGCGTGCGAGTCGGCGTCCAGGTTGTTGCAGACCGCGTGGATGTGGAAGCCCACCAGATCGAGCGCGGGCAGGGCCGTGGCCAGCGCGATCGCGGCCGGCACGTCCACCTCCGGCAACCCGAACTGGGTCGCCGCACCGCCCATCACCAGCGAACCGGCGACGTCGACGCGCGTCGGGTTGACCCGGATCGCGACGTTGACGGTCCTTGCCCGGCGATCTCGGCGGCACGGTTCACCCGGTGTAGTTCCAACAGGCTCTCGACGTTGATCACCTCGACGCCCAGCTCGATCAGCCGCGCCAGCAGCGGCGTGCTCTTGCCCGGCCCGGCACCGACCATCCGCGCCTTCACGCCACTGGCCAGCTCGGCCTCCCGTGCGGACGCCACCTCGAAGCCGTCCACGTGCGGCGCGAGCGCCTCGAGGACCGGCCGGTACGAGTTGGCCTTGACCGCGTAGAACACCTCGGCCCAGCCGGGCAGCGCCGCGCGCAGTCCGCGGGCCAGTTCGGCGGCGACGGAGAGGTCGAAGAAGTAGCCGCTGACGGGGTGTTCCTCGGTGGCCGCCGCCGTGATGCCGGCCGCGACGTGCGGGGGAAGGTGGTCGGTCGGCGTAGGCAGGCCGGTCGCCGGCGGACGGTGGCGGTTGCATCAGCCAACCGTAGCGTCGGAGGTCCGGACAGCACGGAGGCCGTCCTGGCGGAGCGGGGGGACACTCGGCCAGGACGGCCTCGATCTCCTAACTGTGGTCGGACGGGTGTCGGGTCATGCCTCGCCGCTGCGCCATCACCACCAGCAGGAACAGTGGTGCCACCAGTGGCCGACGTTCACCCAAAGGCCAAGTCCGATCAAGATCATCGCCACGCACCTCCACGAGAGTAGAAACCGGATGACTACTACTTAGCGTGTTTGAAAGATCACTAGCGGTTGCGATCGCGAACACAGATTACGACCGGAACTGGCCCTGTGGGGCTTATGCGAGCAACTAACCCTGATGACCGAATGAGTGAATCGGGGACGGTCGGGTTCACGTCTTTCTTGCCGGTGTTGAGCAGGGAAAACGCGGGGGCGTGCGGAGTGGCGGTTCACCGTCCGGGAATCGGACTTTCGGGGTTTCTGGGCATACAACGGGCGCCGGTAGCCCCGTTTTCCCCGAATGTCCGTTTCGGTGGAAGGGGCCGTCCATCGTCGAAACGGACTTGCGGGGTATTCGTGCCTACAACGGGCGTCCGTAGCCACGCTTGTCCCGCAAGTCCGTTTTGTTCCGAGGGGGGCGAGGGGGCTGGTCGTGGCCGCGCTCGGCTGGCCCGCGTTGCTCGTCGCGACCGACGTGCAGGGGCTGGGCTGGAACCTCTTCGCCGCGGCCGCACTGCCGTCGCCAACGCCTGGTCGGCGTACTGATTCACCAGGCCGTGCTCGCCATCGTCCGCCGCCTCACGTCCCCGCACCCCGGTTGAGCGGTTCAGCTCCAGATCGCGGCGAGCCAACCGTCGCTGAACACCTCGGGCGGGTTCGGCCGGCACCGCGCCTCGCCCCTGGCCACGCGCCGCGCGGACCAGGCGGCGACCCCGGCGTCCAGCACGTCGTCGACTCCGGCCTTGATGCCGGCCAAGCCCAGTTCGCCAGCCAGCACGATCCCCGCACCGGCGAGGAGCTGGCGGCGGCGCTCCACTCCGGCCCAGGTGCTCTTGCGTACCCGGAGCGGTTCGCCGGCGAGCTGCGCGAAGCTGACCTCGGGGTGGATCTCGACCACGCGGCGGCCTGAACCCGCCACCCAGTCGTTCACCTGAAAGAGCTTCGGCTTGAGCGCGAACGCCTGGGCGGAGATGCCCCGGCCGGTCAGCCCTTTGTTGACGGCTGAAGCGGCCGCGTGATCGAGCGCTTCGAGCGCGGACCGAGTCGGCGTCATGAAGACCGCAGGAGCCAGCATGCCGATCGCCTTGAATGCCAGGACGTCCGCCTGCCGAAGCCCCGCGTCGGGCAGGCCGATCGGGATGTCGATCGCCACCACGTCGAGCGGTCCGCCGGCCTCGGCCGCGAGAAGTAGCTCGCCGATCGTCGCGCCGAAATGGGCCGTCGGCTCGCCCGCCGTGAGCAGGACGCCGACCCAACCGCCCTTGCACGCGTCCACGCCCAGTACCCGCTCGTCCGCCATCGGCTCATCATGCGCCCGCCGGCGGCCGGCCAGGGCGTAGGCCGGCCGCTCAACGCAGCGCGCCATGCCAGCGTCTGATCGGAACGGGCAGCGCTTACAACGAACGCCGGTAAAACGGCAGGGCGGTCACCTCGAACGACTCCAGCCGGCCGCGGACCACGATCGCGAGGTCGGTGCCGGCGAGGGAGTCGACGTCGAGGTACGCCATCGCGATCGGCCGGCCCAGGGTCGGGGACGGGCCGCCGCTGGTGACCGTGCCGACCCGCCGCCCGTCGGTGCGGTCGACCACGGGCTGCCCGGGCGCGGGGTAGCCGCTGACCTGTGCCGATCAGCCCGGTCAGCGCGATGGTCCGGCCGGTCGCGGCGCGCGCGGCCAGCGCCGCCTTGCCGACGAAGTTCTCCTTCTCGAGCTTGACCAGGGCACCGAGACCCGCCTCGTACGGGGTCACGTCGCGGGTGAGCTCCCGGCCGTAGCAGGTGATGCCGGCCTCGAGCCGGAGCATGTCCCGGCTGGCCAGCCCGGCCGGGCTGAGCCCGAACGGCTCGCCGGCCTCGGCGAGCGCGTACCAGACCTCGTTCGCGTCGTCCGGCGCGCAGTAGAACTCGAAGCTGTCCTCGCCGGTGAAACCGGTCCGGGCGAGCACGCCGTTCCGTCCGGCGAGGGTGGTCTCGATGGTCTGGTAGTACCGCAGCTGCTCGTGCCGGACGGGGAGGAGGCCGACCAGGATGTCGGAGGCGCGCGGACCCTCGAGGCCGATCACGGCGTAGTCCTCGGTGCGGTCGTACAGCCGAGCCGCGAAGCCGCGGCCGCGCTCGACCAGCTCGGCGAGGAGCACCGCGACCTCGGTCGTGTTGGCGATGACCAGGTACTCGGCGGTGTCGAGCCGGCAGACGACCAGATCCTCCAGTATGCCGCCGTCCTCGTGGCACATCATCGTGTAGCGGGCCTGGCCGATCGCGAGCGAGCGCACGTCGCCGACCAGCGCATAGTCCAGCAGCGCCGCGGCCTCGGCACCCACCACGCAGACCTCGCCCATGTACGACAGATCGAAGAGGCCGGCCGCCTCGCGGACCGCCTTGGCCTCGAACCGCTCGCCGGCGAACCGCAGCGGCAGCCGGAGGCCGGCGTACTCGGTGAAGTGCGCGCCGAATGCGACGTGAGCCTCGTTCAGCGGGCTCAGCGAGACGGTGGGCCGGCTGGTCACGCTGGCGGGCAGCGGGACGGGAGGCTCGGCGACGTGTGCCGCTTCCTTGATCATGGGCGGCTTCCTCTCCTACGCCCACGTCGTCGTGGGCCGACAGCTGGCTTCCCACCCCAGCCGCTCGGGGAGGGATCTACTGTGCGCTCCGCTGCGGAGCTCGCGTCGGAGTGAGAAAGCCAGCGAAGTGCCACCGGTGACTCGTTGTAACGCTATTCATTGCTGGGAATCGATGTCAACGACTTCCCGGCGTCACAAAGCTGACACTATTTCAGGTTCTGAGCGGGGGATATCCGGGTCGGGCAGCGGAATGCCCGTTCGGGCAGCGGGTGCGGACATTCGCCCTTTAGCCGATCTTAGGTGAGATGTCCCTATTTCTTCTCACCCTGAGTAATTGCCGTCCGCCGTCATGGCCAGCCAAACCGTAGTGCCTCGGCGGCCCCTGCCCGCTTTCGGTAGCGTCGACAGGACCGCGCACGACTCAAGAGGAGTTGGAAATGGCTACCACTCGTACCGCGAACACCCACTGGGAAGGGAGCCTGATCGACGGAAAGGGCACCGTCTCGCTCGACTCGTCGGGCGTCGGCACGTTCGACGTGAGCTGGCCGGCCCGCGCCGAGCAGGCCAACGGCAAGACCAGCCCCGAAGAGCTCATTGCGGCGGCGCACTCCTCCTGCTTCTCGATGGCGTTCTCGCACGCGCTGACGCAGGGCGGCAACCCGCCGGAGTCCATCGACACCAAGGCCGACGTGACGTTCCAGCCCGGCACCGGCATCACCGGCATCCACCTCACCGTCCGGGCGCCGTGCCCGGTCTGACGGCGGAGCACTTCGCCGCTAAGGCCGAGGACGCGAAGAAGAACTGCCCGGTCAGCCAGGCGCTCACCGGCACCACCATCACGCTCGAGGCGACCCTGCTCTAGTCGCGCCCCGCACCACCGCTCACCCGCACCACTGACACCCGCTCCACCGAAACGGACTTTCGGGGAAAACGGGGCTACGACCGCCGGTCGTATGCCCAGAAACCCCGAAAGTCCGTTTTCGTCGGCGGTCAGCCGGCGACGGCGGCCCGGCGACCGGCGCCCCGCCGGCCAGTCGACCACGCCGGCTGGCGCGGCTCGCTAGCGGGCGTACCGGCGGGCCACCACGTCCGGCTGCTCCAGCACCCGTCCCGCCCGCAGGTCCCAGGCCAACCGGAGGTACTGCGCGTGCGTCCAGGTCAGCGGCGTCGCGGAGAACGTCGGCGTGCCCGGCGTGAAGCCCGCGGTGCCGGCCGGGGCCCGGTTGTCCCAGACCTGCTCGGGCAGCATGGTAGCCGGGGCCGGCGGCGCGCGCCATCGTGCGGAGCTGGGTCCGGGCGGCGGCGAGGTCGCCGGCGGCGAGCTGGTACTCGCCGCGCTCGCCGTTCAGCAGCGGCCAGGCGCGGCCCAGGGTGATGCAGCGAGTCGTCCGGCAGCCCGAACTCCCACGGGTCGCCGTTGCGCTTCTCGCCGTACCCGTCGAACGAGGCCCGGTGCCAGAACAGCCCGCGCGCGGTGCGGACGCCGAGCTGGGCGTCGATCACCCCGAGCGTGTTCACGACGGCCGGGTCGTCGGCCGGCAGCACGCCGAGCCGGACCAGGTCGAGGAAGCTCGGGATCCACCACCGTGCGCTGGTCGACGTTGGACGGGCCGCTGTCGCCGATCGTGTACCGTGGTGCCGGCGTTCGGGTCGCCGTCCTTGGTGAGCCGCAGGAAGTACGGGCCGGCCGAGTACGGGCCGGTGGTCGTGACGGTCCAGCGCTTGACGTTCGCCTGCCACGCGTCGGCCGTGGCCAGGTAGCGCGGCTCGGCGGCGCGGTCGCCGTTGACCCGGGCGAGCCGGGCCGCGCAGACCAGGCCGGCGATCTCGGCCGCGATCGTCGCGGGGGAGTAGCCGGACTGGTTCTCCCAGCGTTCCTGCGGGGTCCACGGCGCCGCGTTGCCGTCCTGGCTGAAGCCGATCAGGAAGTCGGCGGCCCGCCGGACGTGCGACCAGGTGCCGGCGTCGGTCCGGCCGAGCTGGTGCGCGAGCACGATCGGGAGCGCCACCTCGTCGAGCTGCAGGCCGGTCCAGACCGGTACGCCCGCCACGTGGTGTTCTGCGGGAACGACCCGTCCGGCTTCTGCTGCACGGTGAACAGGTAGTCCAGCGCCCGGTTCGCGCCGGCCGACGTCGCCGGCGACGGTCAGCGAGCTGGCGATCTGGTAGAGGTCACGGGACCAGACCAGGTGGTACGGACCGGACGGGTCCTCCTTGCCCCAGATCCACGGCATCGACGGCGACGGCCACGTACGCGCCGCGGTGGATCTTGTCCTCGCTCGCCGCCAGCACCATCGCCGACATCCGGTACAGCCGCCGCTCGTCGCCGGGGCGGACGGTGCTCGGCGGCGACTTGATGCCGTCCAGGTAGCGGTGCCAGCCCCGCGCGTACGCCGAGGCGACGGCCCCGAAGCCGCGGTGCAGCGAGCCGCGCGCGGCGGCGGTCGCGGCGTCGGCACCCCGACCGAACCCGAGCGCGAGCGTGGCGTGCCGGCGGCCGGTCGCCGGCCGGTCAGCCCGGTCGCCGCGGTCTGCACGACGTTGCCGGTGCGCGGCCGAGGTGTACCGCCAGTCCAGCCGGCCGTCGGCGGCGAGATCGGTCCAGCCGTCGCTGGTGCCGAGGAAGCCGCTGGAGGTGGCCTCGAACGCGGGTCGAGCCGACCAGCGCGCTGGCCGTCGTGCCGTCGGTGGCGACCAGCGCGTCGCCCCGGGTCTGGCCGGAGTCGTCGTTGCCGTTGTTGGTCAGCGCCGGGTCGTACAGCGCGTAGACCGCGCGGCGCTTGCCGGTCCAGCGAGACGAAGTCCAGGTCGACGAGGACGCTGGTCCGGGCCGGGTCGCTGACGTAGGTCGCGGTGAGCCGCCAGTCTCCGGCGCGCTCGGTGAACGTCTGCCGGAACGTGAGGCTGCGGTCGTCCGGCACAGTGGTCCGGACCGTCGCTGCGGCGTCGGCGAGGACCGCGTGGCCCGGCCGGTCGGCGATCGCGAACCGCAGGCCGCGGGCGCTCGGCGTGCTGAGGTCGGGGTAGTAGAACTCGCCGAGGCCGCCGCCGCGCTGGACGGTGAACCAGACGGTGCTGCCGGTGCCGTGTGCGGTGCCGAAGCCGGCCTTGTCGGCGGGTAACCAGTCAGCCTTCGCGCCCGGTGCGCCGGGTGCGGTGCCGTGCGTCGGCGCGGTGGGGGGCATCGAGGCGTGGGCTGGCATCGCGCTCGGGGGAAGGATGAGGACGGTGCCGATGATCCCGGCGATGACCGCGCGCGCGAGCGTCCGCATGGCTGCTACCTCCGTCTGTGCAGCCGACCCGGTGACGCTGCACCGCAGCACGCGTACCCGCCGAATTCGTCGCCAAACGGTCCGGTGCGGCGGAAGGTGGGCGGGAGGCTGACCGAGGGGCGGCCGGCGGGGTGCTGGTTTTCGCCGGGCCGCCGGGCGTACTCGGAAACGCACTTTGGCTTGTCAGGCCGCCGCGGTGCCCTCGACATAGGGTGGTGACCGAGTAGTCGCGATGGTCTGGAGGACCGATGTCAGAACGCCTGGATGGGACGGTCGCGCTGGTCACGGGCGCGTCGAGCGGCATCGGCGAGGCCGCCGCACTGACGCTGGCCGAGCAGGGCGCCGCCGTCGCGGTGGCCGCTCGGCGCACCGAACGGCTGGAGGCCCTGGCCGACAAGATCCGCGGCAACGGCGGCACCGCGCTGGTGATCCCTGCCGACATCACCGACGAGCAGCAGGCCCGGGATCTGGTCGCCCGCACGGTCGCCGAGCTGGGCCGGCTCGACACGCTGATCAACAACGCCGGCGTGATGCTGCTCGGCCCGATCGAGGGCGCGCCGGTCAGCGAGTGGCAGCGGATGGTGGAGCTCAACGTGCTGGGCCTGCTCTACTGCGCGCACGCCGCGCTGCCGCACCTGCTCGACGCCGCCGAGAACGGACCCCGCCGGGTCGCCGACCTGGTGAACATCAGCTCAGTCGCCGGCCGGGTGGCGCGGAACGGCAGTGGCGTCTACAACGCGACCAAGCACGGGGTCGGCGCGTTCAGCGAGTCGCTCCGCCAGGAGGTGGCCAAGCGTCACGTTCGAGTGTCCCTTGTGGAGCCTGGCGCGACCGAGACGGAGCTGGCCAGCCACAACCGGCCCGAGGTGCAGGAGGGCATGCGGAAGCGGTTCGCCTCGATGGAACGCCTGCAGGCCGAGGACATCGCCGACGCGATCGGTTACGTCGTCACCCGTCCCCGGCGGGTCGCCGTGAACGAGATGCTGATCCGCCCGACCGAGCAGGAGGCCTGACTTTCGTCGCTCGGGTCCAGTCAGGGCTCGCCGGTGCGGGTGTGGGCGGCTGATCTCTTCGCTTCGTCCCGTGGCACGAATTCACACGAGCCAGAGTGATGGTGTCGCAGGATGCAGGTGCGGCCGGTCGGAACGTGTACCTGTGCGCACGCGCCTGCCCCGGCCACCTCCTCATCGACGGAGACGTTATGGAGTTCCTGGCGGTCGTCCGGTTCTGCAGCTGGGTTCATGATGGAATCCCGGGTCGGTTTGTGCCGGTGCCGGTGTAGGGCGCGGGGAAACCTCCTCTCATCTGCGAGAGGGCATATGTCGGTACATGACGCCGGCCCCGAGCCTACTCCGCGACCCGCGTGCTGTCGGCGGGGTCGCGAGAACGCAAACCAGTCTCCGGCGCGGTGCTCGTACAAGCGGTTGCGGTTCAATTGGCCCTCTGCGGGCGGAATGGACCGCAACCCTAGGCGTCGCGCGCGCAGTCGGCGGCGCGGTCGAGGAACAGGGTGCGTTCGCGCGCGTTCCGGGTCAGCGCGGCGGCCCGCTCGAACTCCTGCCGCGCCTCGTCGTGCCGCCCGAGCTTGGCGAGCAGATCGCCCCGCACGGCCGGGAGCTGCGGATAGTTCTCCAGGGTCGGCTCCCCGGACAGCGGGTCCACGACCTCGAGCCCCCGGGCCGGACCCGACGCCATGCCGACCGCGACCGCCCGGTTCAGATCCACGATCGGCGACGGCCAGAGGTGCACGAGCACCCGGTAGAGCGCCGCGATCCGCTCCCAGTCCGTGTCCTGCGGCCGGAACGCGCGAGCATGGCACGCCGCGATCGCGGCCTGCACCGTGTACGGGCCGACCACCGGATCGAGCGACTCGGCCCGCTCCAGGGCCGCCAGGCCGCGCCGGATCAGCAGCCGATCCCAGCGCCGCCGGTCCTGGTCCAGGAGCAGGATCGGCTCGCCGTCGGGACCGGTCCGGCCCGGCGCACGGGACGCCTGGAGCTCCATGAGAGCGACCAGACCGTGCACCTCGGCCTGCCCGGGCATCAGTCCGGCCAGGATCCGGCCGAGCCGCAGCGCCTCCTCGCACAGCGCCGGCCGCATCCAGTCGTCACCGGCGGTGGCCGAGAAGCCCTCGTTGAAGACCAGATAGACGACCTCCAGCACGGACGACAGCCGATCGGCCAGTTCGTCCGGAGCGGGCAGCTCGAACGGAACCTGCTTGGTGGACAGGGTGCGCTTCGCGCGCACGATGCGCTGGGCGATCGTCGGTTCCGCGACCAGGAACGCGCGGGCGATCTCGTCGGTGGTCAGCCCGCCGAGCAGGCGGAGGGTGAGCGCGGCGCGCGCCTCGGTGGAGAGCACCGGATGGCAGGCGATGAAGATGAGGCGGAGCAGGTCGTCGCCGATGTGGTCGTCGAGGGCGGCGTCCAGGTCCGGCCCGCCAGACTCCTGCTGGATCTCGACGTCCCGACCGATCAGCTCCAGTTTGCGCTGGTACCGGCTCCGCCGCCGCAGCAGGTCGATCGCGCGGTGCTTGGCGGTCGCCATCAGCCAGGGTGCCGGCTCGGCCGGGATGCCAGTCCGCGGCCACTGCTCCAGTGCGATGACCAGCGCGTCCTGGGCGAGTTCCTCGGCCAGACCGACATCGCGCACGATCCGGGCGAGGCCGGCGATGAGGATGGCCGACTCCATCCGCCAGACCGCCTCGATCGCGCGGACCGTGGCGCGATGAGGATCGGTGGTCGTCATGACCACCGATCCAATCACCTGCCCCACCCACATGCGCTTTGGGCGACATCTTCACGGCTATAGCACCGAAGATGTCGCCCAAAGCGGGAAGGACGGTGTCAGTTCGGGGGCGCGAAGTCCTCGGGGCCGAACACCCGGAGCACCTCGGCCTCGCCCTCCCACTCCGGCCACAGGTCCTGGTGCAGCTTCATGAACCGCACGGTCCACTCGGTCGCCTCTTCCTTCGACCGCACCTGGTAGAGCGCGTAGCTGATCATCTCCTTCGCCTCGGCGAAGGGCCCGTCGGTCACGCTCAGCTTCCCGCCGGCGACCCGGACCTGCGCGCCCGCCGCGCTCGGGGCCAGCCCGGCGGTGTCGAGCATCGCGCCCGCGGCGGTCGCCTCGCCGCCGAGCTTCATGATCGCCTCCATCAGCTCCGGCGGGGGCGGGGTGGCGGGCTGGGCGGACTTGAGCAGCACGAGGTAACGCATGGTGATATCTCCTTCTGGTTCCGGATTCGCTGGTCGAGGACTGGGTCAGGCTATGCGGCGCGCCGGTAGAGGTGCACCGACAGCGCGGAGAGCCAGGCCCAGGCGAGCACGATCGCGGCGACGAACGCCAGGTTCGTGCCGACACTTCCCGCGCCAACGGCCACACCGATGAAGCCGGCGAGGAACAGCACCCCGGTGACCCGGGACGACAGCGCCCAGCCCCGGTTGCCCTCGGCCGAGAACCGGCGGGCGAGCACGAAGCACGCGGCGATCAGGCAGCCGAAGCCGACGCCCGCCGCGGCGAAGTGCAGGATGCCGTGCCAGCTCACCTCGGTGACTTCCTCCGGTGCGCCGATCGGGAAGCCGAGCGCGGGATCCGCCCGGAACGCCCCGGCGGCGATCAGACTGGCCCCGTACACGCCGACCAGCCGGGGCGCCCAGGTGGCGCCGATGCCGGGCCGCAGCACCCGGCGCAGCCCGACTGCGAACGCGATGACCATCAGGCCGGTCACCACGAAGTTCGTGATCTGGATCCAGCCGAGTCCGCCGTTGCTCAGCAGGCTCCACTGGTGCCGGCCGAGGTCGAAGCCGTCCCTGCTCAACGCCTGGGCCAGCGACACCCCCACGTACAGGGGGCCGGCGATCACGCCGTAGCCCAGCAGCGATCGGGTGACCCGGACGGCAGGGTCGTCGCAGCCGGCGGCCGGGCGGGTGGCGGTGGTGGTCGTGTCGTGGCTCATGGCTCGTCTCCTTCGAGTTCGGGGCCGGCGCGTTCTTGCCGGCCCGCTACCTGCCCCTCGAACGGCGAAGACCAGACTCGACACGTTCGCCGAAGTTTTTTATTTTTGCGGATCACGCAGGATTTCGGCCGCGCTGTTGACCTCGCGCTCGCGCATGGGGAAGGTGAGTCGATGAGCGACGACGAGCGAGCCGGAGTGTCGCTGACCAATCTCGACCAGCCGCTGTTCGACGGGGCCGACGCGACCAAGCGGGATCTCGTCGAGTACCTGGACGCCGTGCGGGACCGGATCATCCCCGGCCTGCGCGACCGGCCGCTGTCGGTGATGCGGGTGTTGCGCGGCCAGAAGCCGTTCATGCAGAAGAACGTGCCGAAGTACACGCCGGACTGGGTCGAGACCGTGCCGGTGTGGGCGGAGGCCTCCAAGCGCGAGGTGTCCTACGCGCTGTGCAACGACCGCCGGACACTGCTCTGGTTCGCCAACCAGCGCGCGGTGGAGTACCACCCGACCCTGATGCGCGCCGGCGACTGGGACCACCCCAGCTATCTGATCCTGGACCTCGACCCGCCGGAGGGGGACTCGTTCCGGCCGGCGGTCGGCGCGGCCCACCTGGTGCGCCAGGCCCTGGCCGATGCCGGCCTGGTCGGTGTGGCCAAGACCAGCGGAGCGAAGGGCGTGCACGTGTTCGTTCCGGTCGCGCCGGAGTCCACGACCGAGGAGGTGGCCGCCGCGACCAGGGCGATCGCCGCGCGAGCCGAACGGATCGATCCCGTCCTCGCCACCACCGCGTACATCGTCGAGGACCGCGGCGGGAAGGTGTTCCTCGACTCCACCCGGGCCGGCGGGGCGACCGTGGTGGCCGCGTACAGCCCGCGGCTGCGACCCGGCGTGGCCGGTGTCGTTCCCGGTGGCCTGGGAGGACCTCGACGCCGTGACGCCGCGCGACTTCACCATCCGGAACGCGGTCGGGCTGCTCGGCGACGGCGATCCGTGGGCCGAGCGGATGCCCGAGCCGCAACGGCTAGGCGCCGAGCTGATCGAGGAGGGCAGCGGCGATCCCGATCGCCAGGGTGGTGGCGATGCACGAGGGCAAGCGGCGGGCGCGCGCGAAGCGTGGCTGACCGCGGGCCGGCGTCGGCCGTGGCCGTTGGTGCCGAGTGGCGCGACGTTCGGCCAGGTCGGCAGGGGCCCACGAGCCCGTTGTCGGCGGCTGGATGGTCTGCGACGATCGAGGTCATCGGTCGCGACCAAGGAGCATCCCGTGGCGTCTCGTCTCAACCCATACCTCAACTTCTCCGGCAACGCCCGAGAGGCGATGGAGTTCTACCAGGACGTGTTCGGCGGCACCCTGACGCTGAACACCTTCGGCGAGTTCGGCGCGCCGGATCGCGCCGGAGGCCGACAAGATCATGCACGGCCAACTGGAGACCGACCGTGGCTTCGTGCTGATGGGCGCGGATGCTCCGCCCGGCACGGAGCTGCACCCAGGCGACAACATCACGGTGAGCCTGAGCGGGGACGACGCGGACGACCTGCGCGGCTACTGGGAGAAGCTGTCGGCCGGCGGCGCGGTCTCGGTCCCGCTGGAGAAGCAGATGTGGGGCGACGAGTTCGGCATGTGCGCGGACCGGTTCGGCATCGGCTGGTTGGTCAACATCAGCCAGACCGCCTGAGTCGCGCCGTTTGCTGGCGCCGCCGAGCCGAGCGGGTTGGCGGTTGTCGAGGCCGAGCCGTTCGGTCCTGGCGGCCGCGCCTGGCGAGGTGGCAGAGTCGGTTTCGTGACGCGCCCCTCGATCTTCGAGTTCGCCGGCGGCGCTCCGGCGTTCCTCGCGCTGGCCCGCGCGCACCATGAGCGCTGCCTCCAGGATCCGGTGCTGAACCACCCGTTCTTCAAGCACGGCCATCCCGAGCACGTGCAGCGGCTGGCGAACTACTGGGCCGAGGTCTTCGGCGGCCCGGCGCACTACTCCCGATCCTGCGGCGGTCACTCCGGGATGCTGGGCGTCCACGCCGGCCAGGGCATGGAGGGTGACCTCGGGGAACGCTTCGTCAAGGCCTTCGTACAGGCGGCCGACGACGCCGATCTTCCCGCCGACGCGGAGCTGCGGGCCAGCCTCCGGTCGTACATGGAATGGGCCGTGGGGGAGATGCTGGACTACTCGCCGCACGGGGCCACCGTCCCGGCGGAACTGCCGACACCCCGCTGGTCCTGGCACGGCCTCCAGCCGGCGCCGGAGGCCAGTCGCTGAGCCGGTCACGATGCCCACGCCTGCGGCCACCGGGTTCAGCCCTCCTGGCGGTTCGGACACAATGGACGGCATGACCTCAGACAAGCCGGCCGCCCGCGCGGCGCGTGACGCCACGTACTTCGACCAGTGGTACGCGGACATGTCCGCCTCGCCAGCCCGTGACGCGATCTTCGCCCGCACGCTCGGCCTACCTCCGGAGTTGAAGTCCACCAGCCATCTCACCTGGGAGGGCATCGCCGAGGTGGTCGAGGCGCTGCGCTTGCCGGCGGACGGCCTTCTGCTCGACCTCGCCTGCGGGCGCGGCGGCTACGGCATCGAGGTGGCCCGGCGCACCGGCGCTCGCCTGGTCGGGGTGGACTTCGCGGCCGTCGCGCTGGAGCAGGCCAGAATCAGCAGCGCCGGAATCCTGCCCGCCGGCCGGGCCGAGTTCCAGGTCGGGACGCTGGTCGAAGCAGGCTTGCCGGACGGGGTCGCGGACGGGCTGATGTGCGTGGACGCGGTGCAGTTCGCCGAGCCGCCGCTGGCCGCGCTGCGGGAGTTCCGCCGGCTCCTCAAGCCCGGCGGCCGGCTCGTCCTGACCTGCTGGGAGGCGGTCGATCCGGCGGACGAACAAACCCCCGCCCGGGTCCGTGCGGTCGACCTCCGGCGCGATCTGCCGGCGGCCGGCTTCCTCGACGTCGACGTGCGGGACCGGCCGGACTGGCGGGCGGCCGAGCGGCGAATGTGGGAGGAGGCCGTCGCGGCGGAGGAGTCGGACGCGGCGGTCCGGTCCCTGCAGGAGGAGGGCAGGCGCTCGCTGGAGACGTTCGACTCGCTGCGCCGCGTGTTCGCGATCGCCACCGCGCCCTGAGCCGGCGGGCGGGTTCTGTCGTGGGGTGGGGCTAGCGTCCGGGGCGATCTCGAATCCAGCGGAGGATCCATGGCGACCAGATGGAATGTGACGATCGACTGCGCGCAGCCCGGGAAGCTGGCGGAGTTCTGGGCGTTGGCGCTGGGATACGTGGCGAAACCGCCGCCCACCGGCTTCGCCAACTGGGAAGACTGGTTCGCTCACCATGGCGTTCCGGAGTCCGAGTGGGATGACGGTGCCTACCTGTCGGATCCGGACGGGGTGGCGCCGAGCCTGTCCTTCCTGAAGGTGCCGGAGTCCAAGGTCGCGAAGAACCGGGTGCACCTGGACGTGCAGGTCGGCGGCGGTCGCGAGACTCCGTGGGAGGTGCGCTGGCCGCGAGTGGTCGCGGCGGTCGAGCGGTTGACCGCGGCCGGCGCGACCGTGGTCCTGGAGGATGTGCTCGACGGCAAGCCCGACCACATGGTGATGGCCGATCCGGAGGGGAACGAGTTCTGCGTGATCTGACCCCCGCCGGCTCGGTCAAGGCCGCAGGGCCAGCTTGCCGACGGTGGCTCGCGCCGCCAGGTCCGCGAGCGCCGTCGGACCGTCGGCCAGGTCGTACATGGTGGGCTGGCCTGGGACGAACACCCCGGCGGCCCTGAGCGCGGACAGTTCGTGCATCAGCTCGCCGAAGATCTGCGGGGTGTGCTGGATCAGCACGCCGATGTGCAGGCCGACGAGCTGGATCTGGTGGGTGAAGTTCAGCTCCCAGTTGGTGATCGCGGCTTCGCCGCCGGCCGCCCCGTAGACGACGACCCGGCCGGTGACCCGTCTGGTCGCGGCCAGGCTGGCTCCGAAGTTGGTGCCGCCGACTGACTCCAGCACCAGGTCAGCGCCCTTGCCTGCGGTCAGACGCAGTACCTCGGCGACGACATCGGCGCTGCGGTAGTCGATGACGTGGTCGGCGCCCAGTGCGCGCACCGTCTCGTGCTTGCCCGGCGAGGCGGTGGCGATCACGATCGCGCCATAGTGCTTGGCCATCCGCACCGCGGCTTGGCCGACTCCGCCCGCCGCGGCATGGAT
Organism: uncultured Actinomycetota bacterium; assembly: GCA_963746095.1. GTDB lineage: Bacteria > Actinomycetota > Actinomycetes > Mycobacteriales > Cryptosporangiaceae > CAVVAL01. The sequence goes on from CAVVAL010000004.1 coordinate 276,889, forward strand.
CAGCACGGCCTCGCCGGCGGCGAGCCGGCCGAGCGGCTTGAGCGCGGCCAGCGCGGTGGCCCAGTTGAGGACCAGGCCGAGCGCCTGCTCGTCGGCCCAGCCCTCGGGCACCGGCGCGGCGCCGGCCGCCGGCAGCACGGCGTACTCGGCGAAGGCGCCGTATCCGGTGCCGATGACGTGCGCGCCCAGCGCCAGGCCGGTGACGCCGTCACCCAGGGCGACGATCTCGCCAGCGGCCTCGAAACCGGCGAGGTACGGCGGCTGCGGGCCACCGTGGTACGTGCCGCGGGTCTGCATGACGTCGGCGAAGTTGACGCCGGCGGCGCTGACCCGGATCAAGATCTCGCCGTCGCCGGGGGAGGGCACCGGCGCGTCCGTGATGAGGCGTAGGTCCTGCGGGCCGTCGAGGGACGTCTGTCGCAGGGCACGCATGGTCGTGGGGAGGGCGCTTGAGGTCATGCGAGGACGCTAAAAGCCTCACGCTTACGTGAGGGTCAAGTCGCCCTGGCCGGCGGCGGTCCGTGCGGCGTGGAGATAGGCGTCGAGGGCGTCGCGGTTGCGGGTCAGGTAGGTGACCCGGCGGTCGAGCTGTTCCCGCTGCTGAGCCACCTCGTCGAGCATGTAGGTGCAGGGCACCTGCGGGAGCAGATCCGTCGGGCCGTCGAGGTAGGGCAGGATGTCGCGGATGATCCGGGTCGGCAGGCCGCATTCGATCAGCCCCCGGATCTGCTTCACCGCCTCGATGGCGTCGTCATCGAAGTCGCGGTAGCCATTGCTGCCGCGCGTGGGCCGGATCAGCCCCTCCTCCTCGTAGTGACGTAGTGCCCGGACGCTGACCTCGGTCAGCCGCGAAAGTTCGCCGATCTTCATCAAACCCCCAGGACAGAGACCCTGACGTCCACGTTAGCGTCCTAGGCGAACGAGACCGCCGCAAGGTGACCCGCCTCGTATTTCCAGGAGACCGCATGCCGTTGACGCCCGATGAGACGCCCGCTGTTCCCGGCCCGGCGGTGGGGGTCCAGGCGACCTATGACGCGATAGCCCCGGCCTACGCCGCCCAACTGGGCACCGAACTCGACGGCAAGCCGCTGGACCGTGCGCTGCTCGACGGGTTCCTCGAGCTGGCCGGCGAGGGCACCGTGGCCGATGTGGGCTGCGGACCCGGGCACATCACCCGCTACCTCGCGGCGCGGCACCCCGACGTGATCGGCATCGACCTGTCACCCGGCATGATCGACCGCGCGCGCGAGCAGGCGCCGGCGCTGGAGTTCGCGGTGGGCTCGATGACCCAGCTCCCGGCCGATGACGACGCGTGGTCGGGTGCGATCGCGATGTACTCGATCATTCATCTCACGGCGGACGAGCGGGCCGTCGCCTGCCGGGAGTTCGCCCGGACGATCCGCCCCGGCGGCTGGCTGCTCGTGTCGTTCCACATCGACAGCCCGGACTTCGCCGCCGGGGACGTGAACCACCTCACCGACTGGTTCGGCGAATCGGTCCGCATCGACGCGTTCTTCCTCGATCCGGCCGACGTGGTCCGCGATCTCGAGGCCGCCGGATTCGCCATCATGTCCACTGTGGTGCGGCAGCCCTGGCCGGGCGTGGAGTACCCGAGCCGGCGCGCCTACCTCGTCGCCCAGCTCCGCTGACACCGCTGGCTGGCTCGCGACCGGCTGGACGGCCGCCTGTAAACCCGCCGCTTTGGGCGACATTTTCACGGCTATGACCGTGAAGATGTCGCCCAGAGTGCGGAGAACTGGCCTATCGGAAGGCTTCGACGTGGTCGGCGGCCCATCGGGAGAAGGGCAAGGCCGGTCGGCCGAGGAGTCGCTCGACGGTGCGGCGAGGTGACGCCGGCTTGTCGACGAGGTCCCGCCGCGTGATCAACTCGATGTCGATCGAGTCCTGGTCGTAGCCCTGAGCGCGCCACTGCGCGACCGCGTCCTCCTCATCGAGCTCCTCGAACCGCACCGGCTCGCCGAGCGCGTCGGCCAGCGCACGGATTTGCTCGGGGATGTCGATCGCCGCCGGGCCGGTGAGCAGGTACCGAGCCCCGGCGTGACCGTCCTCGACCAGGGCGGCCACTGCCACAGCCGCCACGTCCTGCTCGTGGATGTAGGGGTGTCGGGCGGCGGCGAAGCCCTCGTGGACCAGCCGTTGGCGCCGGATGCCGTCGGCCCAGCGCAGCGCGTGCGCCATCAGCCCGACCGGCCGCAGGTGGGTGCGTTCGAGGCCGGTGGCCTCCACCGCGTGCTCCCACGCCAGAAAGTGCCGCTGCGCTCGGGGTGCCCGGCGCTCCCACGGCGCCGAGGACGAGGACAGCAACACGATCCGCCGGACACCGGCGCCGACCAGCCGAGCGAACAGCTCGGGATCGGGCGGCCCGGCCGGCGTGAGCAGCACGGAGTCGATCCCGGCGAGCGCCGCATCTAACGATTCGGTAGCGGTCGGGAAGTCTCGGACGGGGATTCCCGCCGCGGTCAGCTGCTCGATGACCGCCTGTTCGACCAGCCCGGTCGCGCCGGTCACGAGGACGCGGGGTGTCATCGAGCTCCTTTTTCCTGAGGCTTCAGGCCGTACCCGCACGGGAGGTAACGCTGACGAACCCCCGCTGACCGGCAAGCCTTGCCGTGGCCGGTGGGCCGAAGCCGGCTAGGTCAGTGCGGCCACCCAGTACAGCTGCCGGTGACCGCGGGCTTCCATCTCCGAGGCGAGCGCGTCCGCGTCGGCACGGACGGCGAAGCGCGCGACTTCATAGCGGTTGCCGTTGTCATCCTGGCGCCAGACGATCCAGCGGCGCTCCTCGGTGCCGGTGTCAGCCACTCGACCATCATGCCGCGCGTGGTCCGGGCGCGGCATCGGGCCGGTGCTACGCGAACCAGGTCATCGCCTGGCCGTGCGGTCTGGTCCAGGCGAGCGGGGTGCCGTCGAGTGCGAGCACGTTGTGCAGCGCGTCGCCGGGCGGCTGCGGCAGCGTGGCGTAGGGCAGCACCTCCGCGCCCTCGTTCGCGATCCAATGCCCCGGCAGCGTGCGCACCACCTGGGCGAACGCCTCCCGTCGAGGCGTCGGCACGTAGAACAGCACCGACGTGTGAAACACCACCAGGGTCGCGCCGACCGGTGCCTGGGCGGCCAGTGCCGGCAGGTCGTCGACCAGATCCCCGCGCACGAGCAGCGGCGGCTCGGCCGCGGCGACAGCAACGGCGGCGCGCAGGCGGGCGCGGCGATGCGCGTGTTCCGGCCAGATGAGGGCGTCGAGCCACGCGACGTCGGCGGGGTCCGTCACGTCGAGCGGGTTCAGATCGAGCCCGGCACGCCAGACGACTTCCGGTACGCGGCTCGGCAGCGGGACCCCGGTCGCCGCGCACTCCAGGATCGGTTCGCCGGTGCCGACGACGTGATCGCCGTAGCGGTAGGCGTACCGGTCGGGGTAGAGGCACAGGCCGGCGGACGCGCCGACCTCCAGCAAGGCGAGCGGCTGCGGCAGCGCGGCGAGCACCGGCAGCAGGAGAGCGCACCGGCCGGCCTCGTTGGTCTGCGTGGCGCGGACGAGGATCTCCGCCTCGATCGCCGGCCAGTTCGCCACCATGTAGTGACGAAACGCGGTCGGGTTCTCGACGGGACCGCCGAGGAAGCGCACGACACTGAACAGGAGGTTTGGCTGACGCTTCGTCGCCGGAAGCGTGTCGAGCAGAGCGAGCAACTCGTCGTCGGCGGAGACCGCGAGCGCGAGTCGTTCGTAGCTCGGTGAAACGCCGTGTGCCTCGCGGGCGGCGAATTCTGCGTACGTCCCCGTGATCGTCATGTCCGGATGATCGCGGTCGAGCCGGTCACGAAGCCAGGCTTTGTGAGTAGCTCACGCCTGGCCAGTGCCGTCCCCACGGTGCGGAGGCGGCCGATCATGGCAGCGGCTTCGCCATCACCTTTTCCCTGGTCACGCCGTCGGGCAGCAGCGCTCCGAGCGCATCCGTCGTCACGAAGCCATGGCGCCGATAGAGGGCGATCGCCGATTCGTTGCCTGGGATCACCGCGAGCTTCAACGTCGTGGCACCCGAGCCCACGGCCCAACCCTCCACCGCGCCGATCAGCAGATCGCCGACGCCGCGACCGCGTGCCTCCGGACTGACCCACACCGACCGGAGCTCCGGCACTCCATCCTCATCGGGGACCCCGCTGGCCATGCCCACGGCGTGGCCGTCGAGCAATGCGACCAGGTTGTGGGTGCCGGGCAGCTCCAGGCGTGAGCGCCACAGCTGTTCCCCGACTCGCTCCCAGTCGGTGAGTTGAGACTTGAACGCGTGGGGCGCCTCGGCGAGCGCGGCGAGGCGAACGTCCAGCCATAGCGGCCAGTCGTCCGTCGTCAGGACACGCAAGGTCGGCATCGGCTACCAGCCCCGGGCGCGCCACTCGGCGAGGGACGGGCGCTCGGCGCCGAGGGTGGTGTCCTTGCCGTGGCCGGGGTAGACCCAGGTGTCGTCGGGGAGCGGTCCGAACACCTTCCGCTCCAGGCCGTCCATGAGCGAGGCGAACCGCGCCGGGTCCTCCTGGGTGTTGCCGGGGCCGCCGGGGAAGAGACAGTCGCCGGTGAACAGGTGTGGGTGGCCGTCCGGGTCGCGGTAGAGCAGCGCGATCGAGCCGGGGGTGTGCCCGACCAGGTGGATCGCCTCCAGCGTGACGTCGCCGACCGTGATGCTGCCGCCGTCCTCGACGGGGTCGGTCACCGGCACGGGCAACGGCTCGGAGTCGGCCGGGTGCGCGACGGTCCGGGCGCCGGTGGCCTTGGCCACGCTCTCCAGCGCCTGCCAGTGGTCCCCGTGCTGGTGCGTGGTGACGATGGTGCGCACGGGAGCGTCGCCGATCACCTCGAGCAGCCGATCGGCGTCGTTCGCGGCGTCGATCAGGAGCGCGTCCCCGGTGGCCTTGCTCCGCAGCAGGTAGGCGTTGTTGTCGAACGGCCCGACCGAGACCTTGGTGATGCTCAGCGCCGGCAGTTCCCGAGTCTGCGCCGGCCCGCCCGACGTGACCTCGCCCGTGTATTCGTTCATGTGCTGCTCCTTCGTCCGGGTGCCGGTGCCCATTCCATCATCCGGACGCGCGTCGACGGCCCGGTGGCCAGCAGCCTGTGGACAACCGTCGCCCGGCCAGAGCGGCCAGCGCTGCCTGTGGACACCACGTCCGAAAGTCGCGCGACTTCGTCGTACCCATGAGGCAGCCTGCACGTGTGACCGTCGCTACCACCGCTGACCGTGCCGAGCTGCGCTCCTGGCTGCCCGGCTACCTCGCGCTGGCCCTGATCTGGGGTTCCAGCTTCCTGTTCATCAAGGTCGGGATCCGGGAGCTCCCGCCGCTGTACGTCAGCCTCGGCCGGGTCGCGGTCGGCGCGCTCACCGTGCTGATCGCGGCCCTGATCATGCGGGCCCGGTTGCCGCGTGACCTGCGCACCTGGGGGCATTTCGCGGTGGTCGGTGCGGTCGGCGTGGCGCTGCCGTTCACGCTCTTCGCCTACGGCGAGCAGCACGTCTCCTCGGTGCTCGCCGGGATCTGGAACGCCACGACGCCGCTGTTCGTGCTGCCGATCGCCGCTCTGGCGTTCCGTACCGAGCGGATGACCGTGCGGCGCGCGGTCGGCATCGGGATCGGCTTCGTCGGGGTGCTGGTGGTGCTCGGGGTGTGGCGGGGGATCGGCGGTGCCAGCCTCTCCGGCCAGCTCATGTGCCTCGGAGCGGCCGCCTGCTACGGCGTCGCGATCCCGTACCAGCGCCGGTTCCTCAGCGCGCCGGGCGGCTCAGGCCTGGCGATACCCGCCGGTCAGCTCGTTACCGGGACCGCGATCCTGCTGGTCGCCGCGCCGCTGCTGGCCGGGGCGCCGCCGGCGCCGACGGGGCTGTCCGCGGCGGTCGTGGCCAGCGTCCTCGCGTTGGGTGCGCTGGGCACGGGGGTGGCGTTCATCCTCAACTTCAGGGTCATCCGGTTCGCCGGCGCGAGTACCTCGGCGTCGGTCACCTATCTGCTGCCGGTCGTGGCCACGGTGGTCGGCGTCGCGGTGCTCGGCGAGCAGCTGAGCTGGTATCAGCCGGTCGGCGCCGCGATCGTGCTGGCCGGGGTCGCGGTGTCGCAGGGCGCGCTCCGGTGGCCAGGATCGGCGGTCGCCCCGGTCGCCCCGGTCGCCCCGGTCGCCCCGGTCGCCCCGGTCGCCCCGGTGGCCCCGGTCGCCCCGTCCGGCCTGGTCGCTCCGGACGGCCCGCCGCGCGGATCGGGCGCCGCCGCAGAGTCGGGCGCGCCAGCCCCGGTCGGCCCGCCGTGCGGACCGGACGCCGGATCAGCTCCAGCCCTGGTCGACCCTACGGAGGGTTCGGGCGCGCCGGAGACGGCCGGATCGGGTCGGCGTCCACCCCGCTGAACAGCGGCGATCTGTCTCGGGACGAAACTGTCGGTCGACGAAGTTAGATTAGATGCCGGTGTCTGTCCGGCATCCCCCTTCGTCCGGAGTCACCGTCAGGCTTCACCTTTGTCCCAGAGAGCGGAAGAGACCACCGTGGCCGACCGGCTGATCGTGCGTGGCGCACGGGAGCACAACCTGCGCGATGTCAACCTTGACCTGCCTCGCGATGCCCTCATCGTGTTCACGGGGCTGTCGGGGTCGGGCAAGTCCAGCCTTGCCTTCGACACGATCTTCGCCGAGGGCCAGCGTCGCTACGTGGAGTCGCTCTCGGCTTACGCACGGCAGTTCCTCGGCCAGATGGACAAGCCGGACGTCGACTTCATCGAGGGCCTCTCGCCCGCGGTCTCGATCGACCAGAAGTCCACGAACCGGAACCCGCGCTCCACGGTCGGCACGATCACCGAGGTCTACGACTACCTGCGGCTCCTCTACGCGCGCGCCGGCATCCCGCACTGCCCGGTCTGCGGCGAGCAGATCCGGCGGCAGACGCCGCAGCAGATCGTCGACCGCGTGCTCGCCATGGAGGAGGGCACCCGTTTCCAGGTGCTCGCGCCGGTGGTCCGCGGCCGCAAGGGCGAGTATCTCGACCTGTTCGCCGAACTCCAGACCAAGGGCTACTCCCGGGTCCGGGTCGACGGCGTGGTCCACCCGCTCACCGATCCACCGAAGCTGAAGAAGCAGGAGAAACACACCATCGAGGTGGTGGTCGACCGGCTCGCCGTGAAGGAGAGCGCGAAGCGCCGGCTGACCGACTCGGTGGAGACGACGCTGGGTCTGGCCGGCGGGATCGTCGTGCTCGACTTCGTCGACCTGCCCGAGGACGATCCGGATCGCGAGCGGCGGTTCTCCGAGCACTTCGCCTGTCCGAACGATCACCCGTTGGCGATCGAGGATCTCGAGCCGCGGACGTTCTCGTTCAACGCCCCCTACGGCGCCTGCCCGGAGTGCAGCGGCATCGGCACCCGCAAGGAGGTCGACCCGGAGCTGATCATCCCGGATCCGGAGCGCACCCTCGCCGAGGGCGCCATCCAGCCGTGGTCCAGCGGACACAACGTGGAGTACTTCGGTCGGCTGCTGCAGGGCCTGGGCGACGCGATCGGCTTCGACCTGGACACCCCCTGGGAGAAGCTCAGCACCAAGGCGCAGAAGGCCGTGCTGCACGGTCACGACACCCAGGTGCACGTCCGGTACACGAACCGGTACGGCCGGGAGCGGTCGTACTACGCGAGCTTCGAGGGCGTGATCCCGTTCCTGGAGCGGCGGCACGCGGAGACCGACAGCGAGTGGAGCCGGGACAAGTACGAGGGGTACATGCGGGACGTCCCGTGCCCGACGTGCGGTGGGGCGCGGCTCAAGCCCGAGGTGCTCGCGGTCACGTTGAGCGGGCGGAACATCGCCGAGGTGTGCGGGCTCTCGATCAGTGAGTGCGCCGAGTTCCTCGCCGACCTGACGCTGGACGACCGGCAGCGGATGATCGCCGGACGGGTGCTCAAGGAGATCAACGAGCGGCTCCAGTTCCTCCTCGACGTCGGGCTGGACTACCTCTCGCTGGATCGGCCGGCCGGCACGCTCTCCGGCGGCGAAGCGCAGCGGATCCGGCTGGCGACCCAGATCGGATCGGGCCTGGTCGGCGTCCTCTACGTGCTGGACGAGCCGAGCATCGGCCTGCACCAGCGCGACAATCACCGGCTGATCGAGACCCTGGTCCGGCTGCGGAACCTCGGCAACACGCTGATCGTGGTCGAGCACGACGAGGACACGATCCGGATGGCCGACTGGGTGGTCGACATCGGTCCCGGGGCCGGCGAGCACGGCGGCCACGTGGTCGTCTCCGGTCCGGTCGAGGAGCTGCTGGCCAGCGAGGAGTCGCTGACCGGCGCGTACATCTCCGGCCGCAAGGTGATCCCGCTGCCCGAGCACCGGCGCGCGTTCGACAAGCAGCGCCAGCTCGTGGTGAAGGGAGCGCGCGAGCACAACCTGCGTGACCTGGACGTGGCGTTCCCGCTGGGCAACTTCGTCGCGGTCACCGGGGTCTCCGGCTCGGGCAAGTCGACCCTGGTCAACGACATCCTCTACGCGGTGCTGGCGAACACCATCAACGGCGCCCGGATGGTCCCCGGCCGGCACCTGCGGATCAACGGGCTGGAGCAGGTCGACAAGGTGGTCGGCGTGGACCAGTCGCCGATCGGCCGTACACCGCGCTCCAACGCGGCCACGTACACCGGTGTCTTCGACCACATCCGCAAGCTCTTCGCGGAGACCACCGAGGCGAAGGTGCGCGGGTACCAGCAGGGCCGGTTCTCGTTCAACGTGAAGGGCGGGCGCTGCGAGGCGTGCTCCGGCGACGGCACGATCAAGATCGAGATGAACTTCCTGCCGGACGTCTATGTCCCGTGCGAGGTGTGCAAGGGCGCCCGGTACAACCGGGAGACGCTCGAGGTGCACTTCAAGGGCAAGACGATCGCCGAGGTGCTGGACATGCCGATCGAGGAGGCGTCGGAGTTCTTCGAGGCGGTGCCGGCGATCCGGCGACACCTCAAGACCCTGGTCGACGTCGGGCTCGGCTACGTCCGGCTCGGCCAGCCAGCGCCGACCCTCTCCGGCGGCGAGGCGCAGCGGGTGAAGCTCGCGTCCGAGCTGCAGAAGCGGTCCACCGGCCGGACCGTGTACGTGCTCGACGAGCCGACCACCGGCCTGCACTTCGAGGACATCCGCAAGCTTCTCGGCGTGCTCGACCGGCTGGTCGAGGCCGGCAACACGGTCATCGTGATCGAGCACAACCTGGACGTCATCAAGACCGCGGACTGGGTCATCGACATGGGGCCCGAGGGCGGTAACAAGGGCGGCATGGTGGTCGCCGCCGGCACGCCGGAGCAGGTCGCCGCGGTCGAGGCCAGCCACACCGGGCAGTTCCTGCGCGGCGTGCTGCCGGACGGGCACGAGCCCGGCGTGAAGGAGTCGAAGGCGCCGAGCGGGGCAGCCCGGGGCAAGGGTCCGAAGGCGGCGGCGCCGCGCCGAGCGACCGGCACGGGCACCGCCGCGCCGCGGAAGAAGGCCGCAGCGGCTCGCTGACCAGGGCAGTTCCTCGATGCGCGTGGCAGAGTTGGCGTGCATGAGCGCGATGGGTGGGATCAGGGGGTCGAAACCCCAGATCCCACCCAATTCGCGTTTATTGCTCGTTCGCCGATCTCAAGAGATCGGTCTCGATCAGAGCGAGTGAACCCGCCAGAGCCCAGACTCGTGTGTTCACGAGAGGGCTAGTACGCGACGTCAAGCACGTTCCGGGGCAATCCGGGCGTGGGATGGAGGGACGCATGACGACCACGGAGCAGATTCCGGCGTTGCCGCGCCGGCAAGTGCTGTGCGGGATCATGGCAATGGGCATTCTCGGCTCGGCAACGCTCACCGCGTGCAGCGAGGACACCCCAGCGGCCAACTCCCCTTCCGACAGCGCCGGTACTCCCAGCGGCTCCGCCTCCGCTCCCGCGGCCGGTGGCAATGCCAACGCGCTCGCTCAGGTCTCGCAGATCCCGGTCGGCGGCGGCACCATCGTCGACGCTCCGGACGGCACCAAGCTGGTGATCGTGCAGCCCGTGGCCGGCGACTTCAAGGCGTACGACGCGGCGTGCACGCATCAGGGCACCCCGGTCGGTGCGCCGCAGGGCGGCACGATGACCTGCCCGAACCACGGCTCCAAGTTCAGCGCGGCGGACGGCTCGGTGCAGCAGGGCCCGGCCGGCACCCCGCTCAAGCAGGTGTCGATCGCCGTCAGCGGCGACAACATCACGCTCGCCTAGCGGCGCTGCCCGCGCCGTCTACGGTTGGTCCGCGTCGCGCTCCTCGTTGATGTCCGGCGTCACGGGGAGCCTGACGCGGACCACCAGGCCGCCGCCCGGCCGGGAGCCCGCCGTGGCCTCCCCGCCATGGGTCCGCGCCACCGATCGCACGATCGACAGCCCGAGCCCGGCGCCCTGCCCCGACAGCCGTCCCTCGCCGTGCCGGTGGAACGGCTCGAAGAGCTTGCCCGCGTCGTCGGCAGGGATGACCGCGCCCGTGCTGCTCACCTCCAGGATCGCCGAACCGTCCTCGATCGTGGTGCGGACAACCGCACTGCCGCCCGGGCACGTTGTGTCGGGCCGCGTTCTGCAGCAGGTTCACCGCGAGCCGCTCCAACAGCGCCGCCGAGCCCCGCACCACCGACGTCCCGAGCCGTTGCCGCAGCGTCACCCCGGCCTCGTCGAACTCGGACTCCAGCCCGTCGGCAGCGTGCTCGACCACCGCGGCGAGGTCGACCTCCGCGGTCTCGGTCAGTTCGTGCTCGCTCCGGGCCAGCACCAGCAGCCCCTCGATCAGCCGTTCGCTCCGGGCGTTCACCGCCAGCAGCTGATCACCGACCGCCCTGAGCTGATCCGGCGCGTCCGGATCGGCGAGCGCCACCTCGAGCAGGGCCCGGCTGGTCGCGAGCGGGGTGCGGAGTTCGTGCGAGGCGTTCGCGACGAACCGGCGCTGGCTGGAGAACGTCGCGTCCAACCGGTCGAGCATCTCATCGAACGTCTCGGCCAGCTCGAGGACCTCGTCCCGCGGGCCGGTGAGACCGATCCGTTCGTGCAGGTTCTGGCTGGCCACCCGGCGAGCCGTGGCCGTGATCGCGTGCACGGGGGCCAACGTGCGGGCCGCGATCGCGTACGCCGCCGCGGCGGCCACGATGCCCACCAGCAACAGCGCGAGCAACGACTGGCTCAAGAGCGAGCCGAGGGTGTCGCCGCGGAGCTGGTTCTCCGACACCTCGAGCCGGTCGGCGTACGCGGTGGCGGTGGGCAGGGTCTCGCTCGACTGGCCCGGGCCGTCGATCGTCACGCCGCCGGCCTCGGCCGGGTTCGTGGCCACACCCGCGACGAAACTCGGCAGCGCGGAGTCCAGGCTCCGGCTCACCACGGCGTAGTTCACCGCCAGCAGGATCAGCCCGGCGGCGAAGAACACGATGGCGTAGAGCAGGGTGAGCCTGGCCCGGAGCGTGAGCCGGAAGGGGGGCCGGTCCTGCGGTTCCGTGGCGGCGGTCATCGGATCCGGTACCCGGAACCCGGCACGGTCTCCACGATCGGCGGATCACCGAGCCGCCGGCGCAGGTTCATCACGGTCACCCGGACCACGTTCGTGAACGGATCGGTGTGCTCGTCCCACGCCTTCTCCAGCAGCTGTTCGGCGCTCACCACGCCACCGTCGGCGCGGAGCAACTGTTCCAGCACGGCGAACTCCTTCCGGCGCAGCGCGGTGTACCGCCCGTCGCGGAACACCTCGCGGCGCAGTGGATCGAGCCGGAGGCCGCCGCGTTCCAGGATCGGCGGCACCCCGGCGGCCGGCCGGCGGGCCAGTGTGCGGATCCGCGACCACCAGTTCTGCGAAGTTGAACGGTTTCGGCAGGTAGTCGTCGGCGCCCATGCTCAGCCCGGCGATCCGGTCGGTCACGTCGCCGGCCGCGGTCAGCATCAGCACCCGTGCGCCGGTGTCCGCCGCGGCCAGCTTCCGGCAGACGTCGTCGCCGTGCACCCCGGGCAGATCGCGGTCCAGCACCACCACGTCGTAGTCGTTGACCGAGATCCGATCCAGCGCGCTCTGCCCGTCGTAGACCACGTCCACGGCCAGCGCCTCGCGGCGCAGCCCGGTGGCGATCGTGTCGGCGAGCAGCACCTCGTCGTCCACGACCAGGATCCGCATCCAGCCATAGTCCCACCGACCGCGATAAACCCCAGGTAAAGCGTCGCGTTGACGGTGGTGTTAGGCCCGAACCGGTGGACTCGGACCGCCCCTCGGAAATTCCGTGCGGGGTTGGAAGGAGTCGACTGATGCGACGCAAAGCAGCCCTCCTGGCCGGGCTCGCGGTGATCGTGATGGCGATGGCCGGTTGCGGGCAGAAGAACGACGATCCGGATATCGCGAGCGCCACCGGCAAGAAGAACAAGGCGGCGAGCGCCGCGGACAAGAACGGCAAGAACGCTCAGGCCGACTTCCTCAAGTACGCCAAGTGCATGCGCGAGAACGGCATCGACATGCCCGACCCGAAGGTGGACGAGCAGAGCGGCGGGGTCATGGTCGGAGCTGCTCCCGGCGCCACGGGCATGGACGGGAAGAAGATGGAAGCCGCGATCAAGAAGTGCCAGAGCCTGATGCCGCCGCCCCCCAACGGCGGGAAGATGAGCGAGAAGGACAAGGAAGAGGCGCTGAAGTTCGCGAAGTGCATGCGCCAGAACGGCGTCAACATGCCCGACCCGACCTTCGAGGGCAAGGGCATGACCACCCAGCGGCTGGACGACGCCGGCGACCCGAAGAAGTTCGAGGCCGCGGCGAAGAAGTGTGGGCAGGGCGGCATGGGCTTCTCCGTCGGCACTGAGCCCGCGAAATGAGCCGTTCCTACGATCCCGGCACGGCCGACGACCTGTGGCCGGCCGAGAACTCCAACAACGCGGCCCGGGCGGGCGGTGCGGTGGGCGTCGCCCGGGCGGGCGGTGCGCACGCGTCGCCGGTCGGCATCGAGCCGGTGCCGGCGCCGCGCGCGGACGAAGCGGCCGGCCCTGATGATCCGGCCACCCCGGACCTGGCCCGGAAGCGGCACCGCCGCCGGTGGCTCATCGGCGGGGTCACGGTGGTCGCGGTTGCGGCCACGGTCGGGGTCGCGCGGTACACCGGCGGCGAGCCGGAGGCCAAGGGCGCCCCGATCACGACGGCCACGGCGAAGGTGACCAGGACGGACCTGGCCCAGAGCACCGAGGTCGCCGGCAAGCTCGGCTACGGCACCCCGGTCGACCTGGCCAACCGCAGGCAGGGCGTGGTCACGAACCTTCCCGGGAAGGGGACGACCGTGGCCAGAGGCAAGGCGCTCTACCGGGTCAACGGCCTGCCGGTGGTGCTGCTCTACGGCACGTTGCCGGCCTACCGGCCGCTCACGCCGGGAACCGAGGGCGCCGACGTGGCGCAGTTCGAACGGAATCTGGCCGCGCTCGGCTACTCCGGTTTCACCGTGGACGACGAGTACACCGCGAAGACCGCCGCGGCCGTGAAGGAGTGGCAGGACGACCTCGGCGTCACCGAGACCGGCAACGTCGATCCGGCCGACATCGCGTACTCCGCCGGCCCGGTCCGGATCGCGGACCACAAGGTGCCGGTGGGCGGCGAGGCGGCCGGCCCGGTCGTCACGGTCACCAGCACCACCCGGATCGTCACGGTGGATCTGGACGTCGACGACCAGCAACTCGCCCGCAAGGGCGCGACCGTGACCGTCAGCATTCCCGGCGGCGGCCAGGCGACCGGCACGATCACGTCCGTCGGCACCGTCGCCGAGACGAAGGAGGACGAGAACGCCCCGCCCGGCGGTGGCTCGGCGACCATCCCGGTCACGATCACACTCAAGGACGTGAAGAACGCCGGCACGCTCGACCAGGCGCCGGTCCGGGTGGGGCTGGTCAGCGACACCCGCAAAGGCGTGCTGACCGTTCCGGTCTCCGCGCTGCTCGCGCTGCAGGAGGGCGGGTACGGCGTGGCGGTCATGGACGGTGGCCAGCGCAAGCTCGTCGCGGTGGAGACCGGCATGTTCGCCGACGGTCAGGTCGAGGTCACCGGCGAGGGGCTGCGCGAGGGCAGCCTGGTGGAGGTGCCGGCGCCGTGATCACCCATCCCGAGGCGTCGGCGCGGGTCGCGGCGGCGGTACCGGTCGAGGCGGTGGCCGAACTCCATGGCGTCAGCCGGCTCTATCCCGGTAACCCGCCGGTCCGCGCGCTCGACGGGGTCAGCCTCACGATCGGCTACGGCGAACTGCTCGGCATCGTCGGCCCGTCCGGCTCCGGCAAGTCGACCCTGCTGCACCTGCTCGGCACGCTGGACCGGCCGTCGACCGGCGAGGTGGTCATCGCGGGCCATCGCGGTCAGCCAGCTCTCCGACCGTGGCCTGTCCGCTCTGCGCGCCCGCAACATCGGGTTCGTCTTCCAGCAGTTCCACCTGGCGGCGGGGCGCAGCGCGATCGAGAACGTCGCCGACGGGCTGCTCTACGCCGGGGTGCCGCGCCCGGAACGCCGGGAGCGGGCCGCCGTCGCGCTGCGCCGGGTGGGGCTCGGCCACCGGCTGGGCCACCGGCCGCACGAGCTGTCCGGCGGCGAGCGGCAACGGGTCGGCGTCGCCAGGGCGATCGTGGGCGGGCCGGTGTTACTGCTCGCCGACGAGCCGACCGGCAACCTCGACTCCGCTTCCGGCGACGAGGTGATGGCGGCCCTGCGTGACCTGCACGATCAGGGCACCACCGTGGCGGTGATCACCCATGACCGGGAGATCGCGGCCGGCCTGCCCCGGCAGGTCGAAGTGCACGACGGCAAGATCCGGCACGACACGGGGAGCGCCCATGCGGCGTGAACGAGGCGCGCTGCGGCCGGCCCGGCTCAGTCCCGGCGACGTGGCCAGGGTCGGCGCGGTGGGGCTGCGTACCCGTCCGGTGCGGGTGGTGCTGTCGGCGCTCGGCATCGCGCTGGGCATCGCCGCGATGGTCGCGGTGGTCGGCATCTCGGCCTCCAGCCGGGCCGACCTCAACGCGCAACTCGACCGGCTGGGCACCAACCTGCTGACGGTCACGCCCGGCCAGACGCTGTTCGGCGAGGACGCCAAGCTGCCGAAGGAATCGGTCGGGATGGTGCGCCGGATCGGCCCGATCCTCTCGGTCAGCGCGACCGGCGGGCTGGACGCGACCGTGCGGCGGACCGACCGGATCCCGGCCGGCGGAGACGGGCGGCATCGCCGTCCTCGCCGGCCGGACCGACCTGCTCGGCACCGTCGGCGGCAAGGTGCGCAGCGGGGCGTGGCTCAACGCCGGGACCGCGCGCTACCCGGCCGTGGTGCTCGGCGACAAGGCCGCTCGCCGGCTCGGCATCGACAAGGCGGGCCCGGACGCACGGGTCTGGCTGGGCGGTCACTGGTTCACCGTGGTCGGCATCCTCGACCCGGTCGAGCTGGCGCCGGAGTTGGACAGCGCCGCGGTGGTCGGCTTCGAGGTGGCGGAGAAGCTGCTCGGCTTCGACGGGCACCCCACCACGCTGTACGAGCGGTCCACCGAGGCCAGCGTGGACGCGGTGCGGAACGTGCTGCCGCGTACCGCGAACCCGCAGCACCCGGAGGAGGTGCAGGTCAGCCGCCCGTCGGACGCGCTGGCGGCCCGGGCTGCGGCGGACACCGCGTTCACCGGGCTGCTGCTCGGGCTGGGCGCGGTCGCGCTGCTGGTCGGCGGCGTGGGAGTGGCGAACACGATGGTGATCTCGGTGCTGGAACGCCGGCAGGAGATCGGGCTGCGGCGTGCGCTGGGCGCGACGAGGGGGCAGGTGCGGCTGCAGTTCCTGGCCGAGTCGCTGCTGCTGTCGCTGCTGGGCGGGGTGGTGGGTGCCTTGCTCGGCGCGGCGGTCACCGGCGGGTACGCCGCGACCCGGGGCTGGCCGATGGCGGTGCCCGGCTGGGTGCTCGCCGGCGGAGTCGCGGCGACGCTGGTCATCGGCACGATCGCCGGTGTCTATCCGGCGGTTCGGGCCGCGCGGCTCGCCCCGACGGCCGCGCTCGCCGGTACCTGATGCTGCGGTTGGATCGCGCCCCTGGCGGGCGCGATCCAACCGCAGGCGCGTCGGCTCGACGTCAGTCCTGGCCCCAGACCAGGCAGAACGGATGGCCAGCCGGGTCGGCGTAGACGCGGAAGCCGGATTTGCCGCCGCCACCGCCGCGCAGCAGCACGGCGCCCAGGCCCAGCACGCGAGGCTCCGCGTCGCCGATGTCGTCCACCTCGATGTCGAGGTGGCTCTGCTGCGGGTACGCAGGATCGGGCCACTGCGGCGGCTGGTAGTCGGCGATCTGTTGGAAGCCAGCCGGGGATGGCCGCCGTGGTCCGAGAGCGTGACCCAGCCCGGTTCGGTGTCGCTGGCCAGGACCGCGAGCCCGGTCAGCTCGGCGTAGAAGCCGGCCAGCGACACGGCATCCGGACAGTCCAGCACGACCGAGTGCAGCCGGCCGATCATCGGTGCACCGCCCGTGCGGCGTGACGATTTCTCCATGCGCCGGACGCTACAAGCGACCTGTCGACACAAGGCGGCCAGCCGGCGCGGGTCCGTTGTTGAGGCGCAGATCACGCGCGGGCTGTGGATATATCCGAAAGGCGATTGCTACCAGCCAGTACCGTATGCGAGCAGGCGAAATCGAGCGAAGGAAAAAAATCACATGTGGAATCCACCTGGCGCGAACGATCGGTCCGGCGGGCCGGGTGGCGAGGATTGGCCCCCGCCCGCTGATGGCCTTCCGGCGCGCCCATGGGCGGCCCGGCCCAGCCGTACCCGGCCCCGTCGTTCCCGCCCCCGTCGTTCCCGGCGGATCCGAGCGATCCGCTGATCAGCCCGGATCTGTCCGGCTGGATGCAGCGGTCGACCGCGATCATCAAATTGGGCTGGCGTCCGCTGCTGATATTGCAGCTGCTCGGCCTGGTGATCAGCCTGCCCTTGCTGACGGCCGTGAGCGTGCAGGGTGCGTTCAACACGCGCGACCTCGAACGCACCGCCGAGCAGGCGGTACTCGAGCCGGCCGACTTCGGCAGCTTCGCGGCGCTCCTCGGCCTCGCCCTCGGCGGCGGTCTGGTGAGCTACCTGCTGTACGCGCTGGTACTGCTGGCGAGCATCCGGGTAGTGGTCGCGCTGGCCGCCGAGGGTCGGGCAGACGTGCGGGCGTCGCTCACCGGAGCGGTCCGCAGGATCTTCCCGCTCATCGGGTGGCAGTTGCTCACCGGGCTGTTGGCGATGGTCGCGATCTGTGCCTGCGTCCTCCCGGTCTTCTACGTGATGGCGGCCACGGCGGTGCTCGCGGCCGTGGTGACCTTCGAACGCGGCGGGCTGATCGCCCGCTGCTTCCGACTGTTCAACGGCAGCCTCGGCACCGCGATACCGCGCGTCCTCGTGATCGGCGCCGTGTGGGTCGCGGCCTCGATGATCACCAGCATGCCCGGTGTACTGTTCGCCCCCGGAGCGGACACGTCCACCGGAGTACTGGTCGCCGGCGCCATCGCCGCGACCGTGATCCAGCTCGTGGGACAGGTCGCCATCGGCATCGTCACGGCGCCGATGGTCGTGACGGCGTACGCCGACATGCGGGCGAGGATCGAGCCCGTGTCGACCTCGATGCTGGTGGCGGAGCTGGACCAGCGCTGACGGGTAGCGGGCGCCGGACCAGGCCGGCGCCCGCACCAGTCCGGGCGGTGTTCAGCCCCGCCGCCGGATCAGGCCGGCGCCCGCACCGAGTTCGGACCGTGCTCAGCCCGCCGGCCGGCCGTTCGGAGGAAGCCCGCCGGAGCGCACCGCGGACCGGCGTTGTCGGTGGCGCGGACTACGCTGGAAAGCGTGCCCGATCCCTCGACCTACCGCCCCGCCACGGGCACGATTCCCGACTCGCCGGGCGTGTACCGGTTCCGGGATTCGCGCGCCCAGGTCATCTACGTGGGCAAGGCGAAGAGCCTGCGCAGCCGGCTCAACTCGTACTTCGCCGACCCCGCTGGCCTGCATCCGCGCACGTACCAGATGGTCACGAGCGCGGCGTCCGTCGACTGGGTCGTGGTCGGCACCGAGGTCGAGGCGTTGCAGCTCGAGTACTCGTGGATCAAGGAGTACGACCCGCGCTTCAACGTCCGGTACCGGGACGACAAGAGCTACCCGTCGCTGGCCGTCACGCTGTACGAGGAGTACCCCCGGCTGCAGGTGATGCGCGGGCCCAAGAAGAAGGGCGTCCGGTACTTCGGTCCGTACGCGCACGCCTGGGCGATCCGGGAGACCCTCGACCTACTGCTGCGGGTCTTTCCCGCCCGCACCTGCTCCGCCGGCGTCTTCAAGCGCGCCGAGCAGATCGGCCGGCCGTGCCTGCTCGGCTACATCGGCAAGTGTTCGGCGCCGTGCGTCGGCCGGGTCAGCGCCGACGAGCACCGCCAGATCGTGGACGACTTCTGCGACTTCATGGCCGGTAAGACCGACGCGATGATGCGCCGGCTCGATCGGGAGATGCACCAGGCCGCCGGCGAGCTCGAGTTCGAGCGGGCGGCCCGGCTCCGGGACGACCTCGGTGCGCTGCGCCGGGCCATGGAGAAGCAGGCCGTGGTCTTCGGCGACGGTACGGACGCCGACGTGGTGGCCTTCGCCGAGGACGAGCTGGAGGCCGCCGTCCAGGTCTTCCACGTCCGGGGCGGCCGGGTCCGCGGCCAGCGCGGCTGGGTGGTCGAGAAGGTCGAGGACGTCACCACCGGCGAGCTCGTCGAGCAGTTCTGCCTGCAGGTGTACGGCGGCGAGACCAGCGAGGCGATCCCGCGCGAGGTGCTGGTGCCCGCGCTGCCGGCCGACCACGCGGCCCTCGCCGAACTGCTCTCGGAGGAGCGCGGGCGCCAGGGTGTCGCTCCGGATCCCGCAGCGCGGCGACAAGCGGTCGCTGATGGAGACCGTGCAGCGCAACGCGCAGCAGGCGTTCGCCCAGCACAAGCTGAAGCGCGCCAGCGATCTGACCGCGCGCTCGCGGGCGCTCGGCGAGATCCAGGAGGCGCTCGGGCTGGACGAGGCGCCGCTGCGGATCGAGTGCTACGACATCTCGCACGTCTCCGGCACCGACGTGGTCGGCAGCATGGTGGTCTTCGAGGACGGGCTGGCGCGCAAGTCCGAGTACCGGCGGTTCGCCGTCCGGGGCGACGACGGCATCGACGACACGGCCTCGCTCGCCGAGGTGCTCCGGCGCCGGTTCACCCGATACCTCGACGCCCGCGCCGACGCGGCAAATGACCTAGCGGAAGCGACCGCGGCGGGCGAGAACCGGCAGCAGCGACGGCGACGAGGTCGAGGTGCGCGGCGGCATCGACCCGACCACCGGCCGGCCGCGCAAGTTCGCCTACCCGCCGAACCTGGTGGTCGTGGACGGTGGCGCCCCGCAGGTGGCCGCGGCGGCCAGGGTGCTCGCCGAGCTGGGCATCGTGGACGTGGCGCTGTGCGGACTGGCCAAGCGGCTGGAGGAGGTCTGGCTGCCGGGCGAGGAGTTCCCGCTCGTGCTGCCCCGCACCAGCGAGGGCCTCTACCTGCTGCAACGGGTCCGGGACGAGGCGCACCGGTTCGCCATCGCCTATCACCGGCAGAAGCGGTCCAAGCGGATGACCGCCTCGGCGCTGGACGGCATCGCGGGGCTGGGGGAGTCCCGGCGCAAGGCGCTGCTGCGGCACTTCGGTTCGGTCCGCAAGCTCAAGGCCGCGACCGTCGACGAGCTGACCGAGGTGCCGGGCGTGGGCCGGCGGACGGCCGAGGCGATCGCCGCGGCGCTGTCCGGGACGTCCGCGCCGGACGCGGTGGAAGTGGTTGAGGAGCCAGTGCCGGATTCGCCGGGTGGGGCGTTGCGCGGCGGCACGGGTGTGGAGACTGTCGGGGAGCGGACGCAGGTCCGATGAGTGGGGGGCACGTGGACGAGCTGAGAACCGAGCCGGCGGAGGCCGTGTTCGACGAGGTCGGGCAGCCAGCCGGCATCGAGCAGGCGGGGGACATCACGCTGGCCAACGGGACGCCGACGGGGGAGCCCGACGAGCCGTCGCCAGCCGAGGACGGTTCGCGCGCGGCGATGGATCTGATCATCGTCACGGGTCTGTCCGGAGCGGGCCGCAGCACGGTCGCCCGCGCGCTGGAGAACGTCGGCTACTACGTGGTCGACAACCTGCCGCAGGCGCTGATGGTGACGATGGCCGAACTCGCGCACGAGTCGGGCGGGCAGGCGCGGCGGACCGCGATGATCCTGGACGTCCGCAGCCGCGCCTTCTCCACCGATCTGACCGGCGCCGTCGCCGACCTGCGCGGTCGCGGGTTCCGGCCCCGGGTGCTGTTCGTCGACGCGTCGGACGACGAGCTGATCCACCGCTTCGAGAGCGTGCGCCGCACCCACCCGCTGCAGGGCGAGGGCCGGCTCGCGGACGGCATCGCGGCCGAGCGCGCGTTGCTGCTGGACGCCCGTGGCGAGGCCGATCTGACCATCGACACCACGCTGCTCAACGTCAACCAGCTGCGCGCCCGGGTCGAGGAGCTCTTCGCCGGCGACCAGTTGGCGCTGCAGATTACGGTGCTGTCATTCGGTTTCAAGTACGGCCTGCCGGCTGACGCGGATCTGGTGGTGGACATGCGTTTCCTGCCCAACCCGCACTGGGTGCCCGAGCTGCGGCCGCTCACGGGGCGGGATCCCGCGGTCAGCGCGTACGTGCTCGGCCAGCCCGGCGCCACCTCGTTCCTGGACCGCTACGCGGACCTGGTGGAGGAGGTCGACCGACGGGTTCAAGCGGGAGGGCAAGCGCTACCTGACGATCGCCGTGGGCTGCACCGGCGGCAAGCACCGCAGCGTCGCCAGCGCCGAGTCGCTCGCCGCACTGCTCGCTACGCGCGGCCTGAACACCCACGCCGTCCACCGTGACCTGGGGCGCGAGTGACCCACTCCACCAACGGCCGGAGCGCCGAGTCCAGTACGGACACCTCGAGCCGCAGTGTCGAGGGCAGCCTGGGTGCCCCCCGCCTGAAGGTGGTGGCGTTCGGGGGCGGGCACGGCCTGTTCGCCTCGTTGCGGGCGCTGCGGCGGCTCGACGTGGACCTGACCGCGGTGGTCACCGTGGCCGACGACGGCGGGTCCAGCGGGCGGCTGCGGAACGAGTTCGACGTGTTGCCGCCGGGTGACCTGCGGCAGGCGCTGGTCGCGCTGGCCGGCGAGGATCCGGACGGCGCGATGCGCTCCACGCTCTTCCAGCACCGGTTCCCCGGCGACGGTCCGCTCGGCGGCCACGCGATCGGCAACATCCTGCTGACCGGGCTGGTCGAGGTGCTGGGCGGCCCGGTGGCGGCGCTGGATCACGCCGGCAAGCTGCTCGGCGCGTGCGGGCGGGTGCTGCCGATGTCGATCGAACCGCTGGACATCGAGGCCGAGGTCGTCGGCGTGCATCCCGACCGCCCGAACGAGCGCTCGCTCGTCCGCGGCCAGGCGACGGTGGCCAAGACGCCCGGTCACGTGCTCGGCGTCCGGCTGGTGCCCGAGGCGCCGCCGGCCTGCCCGGAGGCGCTGGCCGCGGTCGCCGCCGCCGACTGGTTGGTCTTCGGCCCCGGTTCCTGGTTCACCAGCGTGCTACCACATTTCCTGGTTCCGGAGCTGCGCGCAGCCATCGCCAAAACGGCTGCACGTCGGATCGTTGCGCTGAATCTCTCCGACGAACCCGGCGAAACCGACGGCTGGTCGGCTGAAGAGCACCTGACGGCATTGACGAGTCACGCCCCGGAGTTCACCGTTGATGCGGTTGTCGCCGATCCGCGAGTCGTACGGGACCACATGCGTCTCACGAGTGCGGCAGAATCACTGGGGGGGCGGCTGGTGGTCGCGCCGATAGCGGTCGCGGACGGAAGCCCACGGCACGATCCGGGGGCCTTCGCGGCCGCACTGCGATCGGTGCTGGACCGCGCAGACCTGGGGTGGGACGAGACGGCGAGGTGAAGCACGCATGGCGATGACTGCTGCGGTGAAGGACGAGTTGAGCCGGTTGGCGGTTACGAAGCCATGCTGCCGTAAGTCCGAGATGGCAGCTTTGTTGAGGTTCGCTGGTGGATTGCACATCGTCAGCGGCCGGGTCGTAGTTGAGGCCGAGCTGGACACGGGCGCGGCAGCCAGGCGGCTGCGGCGCGAGATCGCCGAGGTGTACGGCCACACGAGTGAGGTGCACGTACTGGCCTCCGGCGGGCTCCGCAAGGGCAGCCGGTACGTGGTGCGAGTAGTGAAGGACGGCGAGGCGCTGGCGCGTCAGACCGGCCTGCTGGACGTTCGGGGTCGGCCGGTGCGCGGGCTGCCGCCGCAGGTGGTCTCGGCGGCGATGTGCTGCGCCGAGTCGGCCTGGCGGGGCGCGTTCCTGGCCCATGGTTCGCTCACCGAGCCCGGCCGGTCCTCCGCGATGGAGATCACCTGCCCGGGCCCGGAGGCGGCGTTGGCGCTGGTCGGCGCGGCTCGGCGGCTCGGCATCGGGTCCAAGGCGCGCGAGGTGCGCGGCTTCGACCGGGTGGTGGTGCGCGACGGCGACTCGATCGGTGCGCTGCTGGTCCGGATCGGTGCGCACTCCAGCGTGCTGGCCTGGGAAGAGCGGCGGATGCGGCGCGAGGTGAGGGCCACCGCGAACCGGTTGGCCAACTTCGACGACGCCAACCTGCGCCGCTCGGCGCGGGCCGCGGTGGCCGCTGGGGCTCGGGTGCACCGGGCGATGGAGATCCTGGCCGACGAGGCACCGGAGCACCTGCTCGCGGCGGGCCGGCTCCGGCTGACCCACCGGCAGGCGTCGCTGGAGGAGCTCGGTTCGCTGGCCGACCCGCCGCTGACCAAGGACGCGGTGGCCGGCCGGATCCGGCGGCTCCTCGCCCTGGCCGACAAGCGGGCGCACGACCTCGGCATCCCGGACACGGAGTCCAGCGTGACGCCGGAGATGCTCGCGCCGTAACGGCAACAGCTCTTCGCTTTGGGCGACATTTTCTCGGCTATGACCGAGAAAATGTCGCCCAAAGCGTGAGGGAGGTTCCCGCAGGCTGAAACGATTCCGTTACCACCGTGAGACCCGAGTCACCCGACCCGATAGGCTCCCTCTCGCGACCCACACCAGGTGCTGGGTCATACCGCGCGCAGCGCCGCCCGCGGCAGCAGGCAACGCATCGCACACATCTTGAGGAGAACGGCGTGACCATCCGGGTAGGCATCAATGGCTTCGGACGTATTGGTCGTAACTTCTTCCGCGCGGCCCAGGCGTCTGGCGCGGACATCGAAATCGTCGGGGTGAACGACCTCACCGACAACGCGACCTTGGCTCACCTGCTGAAGTACGACAGCATCCTGGGCCGGTTCCCGGGCGAGGTGACGGCCAGCGCAGACGAGATCACCGTCGGCGGCAAGTCCTTCAAGGCACTCGCCGAGCGCGACCCGGCCAACCTGCCCTGGAAGGAACTCGGCGCCGACGTGGTGATCGAGTCGACCGGCTTCTTCACCGACGCCAACAAGGCGCGGGCGCACCTCGACAACGGCGCCAAGAAGGTCATCATCTCCGCGCCGGCGAAGAACGAGGACGTCACGATCGTCATGGGCGTCAACCACGACGCGTACGACGCCGCGGCGCACTCGATCATCTCCAACGCGTCCTGCACCACCAACTGCCTGGCCCCGATGGCCAAGGTGCTGAACGACACGGTGGGCATCAAGCAGGGCCTGATGACCACGATCCACGCGTACACGCAGGACCAGAACCTGCAGGACGGCCCGCACTCGGACCTGCGCCGGGCCCGCGCCGCCGCGCTGAACATCGTGCCGACCTCGACCGGTGCGG
This sequence comes from uncultured Actinomycetota bacterium, assembly GCA_963746095.1. Lineage (GTDB taxonomy): Bacteria > Actinomycetota > Actinomycetes > Mycobacteriales > Cryptosporangiaceae > CAVVAL01. The sequence goes on from CAVVAL010000004.1 coordinate 300,727, forward strand.
CCAAGGCCATCGGCCTGGTCCTCCCCGAGCTCAAGGGCAAGCTGGACGGCTTCGCGCTGCGCGTGCCGATCCCGACCGGCTCGGCCACCGACCTCACCTTCACGGCCAACCGTGAGACCACGGTCGAAGAGGTCAACGCCGCGATCAAGGCCGCGGCCGAGGGCCCGCTCAAGGGCATCCTGATCTACACCGAGGACCCGATCGTCTCCTCCGACATCGTGACCGACCCGGCCTCCTGCATCTTCGACGCCGGCCTGACCCGCGTCATCGGTGACCAGGTCAAGGTCGTCGGCTGGTACGACAACGAGTGGGGCTACTCCAACCGCCTGGTCGACCTGGTCGGCCTCGTCGGCGCTGGCGTCTAAGGGGCAACGTTGAAGACCCTCGACGACCTGCTCGCCGAGGGCGTGACGGGTCGGCGCGTACTGGTACGCGCCGACCTCAACGTCCCGCTCGACGGTGAGACCATCTCTGACGACGGCCGGATCCGGGCCGTCCTGCCGACCCTCACCGCCCTGCGTGACGCGGGTGCGCGGGTCGTCGTCGTCTCGCACCTGGGCCGCCCGAAGGGCGCCCCGGACCCGAAGTACTCCCTCTCCGTGGTGGCCGGGCGGCTCGGCGAGCTGCTCGGCGCCCCGGTGGCGTTCGCCTCCGACACGGTCGGCGAGAGCGCGCAGCAGACCGTCTCCGGGCTCGGTGACGGCGGCGTCGCGCTGCTGGAGAACCTGCGCTTCAACCCGGGCGAGACCAGCAAGGACGACGCCGAGCGGGCCGCGTTCGCCGGTCAGCTCGCCGCGTTCGCGGACGCCTACGTGGACGACGCGTTCGGCGCCGTGCACCGCAAGCACGCCAGCGTGTACGACGTCGCGAAGCAGCTGCCGCACTACGCCGGCTCGCTGGTGCTGCGCGAGGTCGAGGTGCTGCGCCGGCTCACCGAATCGCCGGACACGCCGTACGTGGTCGTGCTCGGCGGCAGCAAGGTCTCCGACAAGCTCGCCGTGATCGAGGCGCTGCTGCCGAAGGTCGACCACCTGCTGGTCGGCGGCGGCATGTGCTTCACGTTCCTCGCGGCGCAGGGCCACGAGGTCGGCGACTCGCTGCTGGAGTCCGACATGGTCAGCGTCTGCGCGGACCTGCTCGCGCAGGCCGGCGACAAGATCGTGCTGCCGGCCGACGTGGTGGTCGCCGACGCGTTCAGCGCGGACGCGAACACCCAGGTCGTGCCGGCCGACGGCATCCCGGCCGGCTGGAAGGGCCTGGACATCGGCCCGGCCACGGTCGAGGAGTTCTCGGCCCGGATCGCGCCGGCAAAGACGGTGTTCTGGAACGGCCCGATGGGCGTGTTCGAGCTGGCTCCCTTCGCGGAGGGCACCCGCAAGGTCGCGCTCGCGGTCTCGGCCGTGGACGGTCTGTCGATCGTCGGCGGCGGCGACTCGGCCGCGGCGGTGCGCACGCTGGGCCTCGACGAGTCGGCGTTCGGCCACATCTCGACCGGCGGCGGCGCGTCGCTGGAGTACCTGGAGGGCAAGACCCTGCCAGGCATCGCGGCGCTCGCAGACGACATCACGGAGGCCTGAGAAGTGGCGAAGAAGAAGCCCCAGCTTCCGGAGGGACGCCGGCCGCTCATCGCCGGCAACTGGAAGATGAACCTGAACCACCTCGAGGCCATCGCGCTCACCCAGAAGATCGCGTTCAGCCTCACCGAGCAGCAGCTCACCGCCGTCGAGGTGGTCGTGCTGCCGCCGTTCATCGATCTGCGCAGCGTGCAGACGCTGATCGACGGCGACCGGCTGCTCATCGGGTACGGCGCGCAGGACCTGTCGCAGCACAAGGCGGGCGCCTACACCGGCGACATCAGCGCCTCGATGCTGTCGAAGCTGGGCTGCTCGTACGTGGTGGTCGGCCACTCCGAGCGTCGCCAGTACCACGCCGAGGACGACGCGATCGTGAACGCGAAGGCCAAGGCCGCGTTCGCCGAGGGCATCGTGCCGATCGTGTGCATCGGCGAGGGCCTGGACGTGCGGGAGGCCGGCGAGCAGGTGCCGTACACGCTCGCGCAGCTCGACGGCGCGCTGGCGAAGCTCCCGGCCGAGCAGGTCGCGACGATCGTCATCGCGTACGAGCCGGTCTGGGCGATCGGCACCGGCAAGGTGGCCACCCCCGAGGACGCCCAGGAGGTCTGCGCCGCCATCCGGGCCCGGATCGCCGAGCTGTACTCGGCCGAGGTCGCCGACACCGTCCGGGTGCTCTACGGCGGTTCGGTGAAGTCGAACAACGTGGCCTCGATCATGTCGAAGGACGATGTGGACGGTGCCCTGGTAGGCGGCGCGAGCCTGGACGGCGACGAGTTCGCCCGGCTCTGCCGCTTCCCGGAGCACGCGGTCCTGGCGGGATAGCTCCCGTCGACACCGTCCTGGTCGTCGCGGGCGGGGACGAGTCGGCGAGCGATGTGCTCGCCGGCCTCCCCGCCGACGCGTGGGTGATCGCCGCCGATGGTGGCATCGCCCACGCGTTCGCGTTGGGCCTCACGGTGCACGAGGCGATCGGCGATTTCGACTCCGCGCCGGCCGCCGACGTGGAACGGGTGCGCGCCGCCGGCGGCCGGATCGAGGCGCACCCGGTCGCCAAGGACGCCACCGACCTGGAACTCGCGCTCGGGCTGGCGGTCGCTCGACAGCCGCGTCGGGTCGTCGTCATCGGTGGCCACGGTGGCCGGTTCGACCACTGGCTGGCGAACGCGTTCCTGCTGGCCGCTCCGCAGTTCGCCGCCGTGGAACTGGTGGCCAGGATGGGGTCCGCGACGCTTACGGTGGTGCGTAGGTCTGTCGTGCTGACCGGGGTGAGCGGCGAATTGGTTTCGCTTCTGCCCGTGCACGGGGCCGCGCTGGGCGTGCGTACCGTCGGCCTGCTGTATCCGCTGGTGGACGAGGATCTGCCGATCGGCACCAGTCGCGGCGTGAGCAACGTCTTCGTCGAGGAGCGGGCGACGGTGTCGTTGACGGACGGCGTCTTGCTCGCGGTCCAACCCGGCTGACCGTCCTCGCCGTGGGTTCAGCCGGCGGGCCTCCGGGTGGTTCCCAGGTGGGCGATCAGGGCGGCGGTGGCCTCCGTCGTGCTCGCGGTTCCGCCCAGATCCGGGGTGCGGCTGCCCGGCTCGGCCAGACACGCCTCGATCGAGGCCAGCACGTCCGCCGCGGCGTCGGCGTGGCCCAGATGCTCCAGGAGCATGGCCGCGGACCAGACCGCGCCGACCGGGTTGGCGATGCCCTGGCCGGCGATGTCCGGCGCGGATCCGTGCACCGGTTCGAACATCGACGGGTAGGTGTGGGTGGGGTCCAGGTTGGCCGAGGGCGCGATCCCGATGCTGCCGGCCACCGCGGCGGCCAGGTCGCTGAGGATGTCGCCGAACAGATTCGACCCGACGACCACGTCGAAGCGGGCCGGCGTCAGCACGAACTTCGCGGCCAGCGCGTCGATGTGCTCCTGGTCCCAGCGGACGTCCGGGAAGTTCGCGGCGCGCTCGGCCACCACCTCGTCCCAGAACGGCAGCGTGTGCACGATGCCGTTCGACTTGGTCGCCGACGTGACGTACGAGCGCCGGCTCCGGGCCAGCTCGAACGCGTAGTCGGCGATCCGGGTGACGCCGACCCGGGTGAACACGGCCTCCTGCACCGCCAGTTCGTCCGGGAAACCCCGGTTGAGCCGCCCGCCGATCTCGCTGTACTCGCCCTCCACGTTCTCCCGCACCACGACCAGATCGACCTCGCCGGGCCGGGCGTCCCGCAGCGGGCTCGCCACGCCTTCGAAGACCCGGATCGGCCGCAGGTTCACGTACTGCAGGAACGCGCGCCGGATCGGGATCAGCAGGCCCCAGAGCGAGACGTGATCGGGCACGCCGGGCCAGCCGACCGCGCCAAGCAGGATCGCGTCGTAGCGGCGGAGCGTCTCCAGGCCGTCGGCCGGCATCATCGTGCCGTCCTTGGCATACCGCTCGCACGACCAGTCGAACTCGTCGTAGGCCAGCTCGAGGCCGTGCCGATCGGCGACCGCGTCGAGCACGGCCCGCGCCGCCGCCGTGACCTCGACCCCGATGCCGTCGCCGGGGATGACCGCGATCCGTTGCGGCACCATCAGGTGAGCCCGGCCACGGCGACCATGACCGGCAGCAGCACCAGGATGAGCAGGCCGCCGATCACGTCGAAGGAGAACCCGGACCGGATCATCGCGGTTATCGGCACCACGCCGGAGCCGTAGACCACCGCGTTCTGCGGCGTCGACACCGGCAACATGAAGCCGAACGACGCGGCGAACGTCGCGGCCAGCGCCGGCACCAGGGGATTGATGCCCGCGGCGACCGCGATCGGGATGATGATCGGCACCACCACGGCCGCCGACGCCGTATTGCTGGTCGTCTCGGAGACGATGATCGCGAGCAGCACCGCGAAGGCCGTGATCGCGAACGCGCTGCTCAGGCCGAGGGCGTCCGAACTGGACTTACCGATGGTCTCGGCGAGGCCGCTGTTGGCGAGCAGCGCGCCGAAGATGATGCCGGTGCCGAAGAGCAGGATCGTGCCCCAGTCGATCCGGGCGGCGTCGCTCCAGTTCAGCGTGTACTCGCGCTGGCTCCAGTCGGTCGGCAGCAGGAACAGCAGCGCGGCGCCGAGCACGGCGACGACGCCCTCGTCCAGGCGTCCGCTGACGGTCTCGTAGACGCTGGCGTCGGTGCCCGCGATGAGCGCCACCACACCGGGCGTGATCCAGAGGGTCACGGTGAAGACGAACGCGACGAGAGTGTTCCGCTCGGCTCGCGACAGCTTCCCGAGCGCCGCCCGCTCGGCCGCGACGTACTCCTCGACGCCGTCGATCCGCCTGATCTCGGGCTTGTTGAGCAGCAGCAGGATCACCGCGAGCGCCACGAACATCAGCAGGCAGATCGGGACGGCCATCATCGTCCACTGCGCGAACGAGATCCGCTCGCCGGTGGCCTCCTCGATCAGCCCGCGGCCGATCAGGTTCGGCGGGCTGCCGACCGGCGTGAGCAGGCCGCCGACACTGGCGCCGTAGGCCAGCATCAGCATCAGTGCGATGCCGACGCGCAGCCGAGTGGGGTCGAAGTCCGCCGGCGCGAGGCCGCGGTCCTGAATCAGCTTGGCGATCACCGCGAGGATGCCCAGCGCGGTCGGCAGCAGCATCGCCACGGTGGCGGTGTTGGAGACGAAGGCGGAGACCATCGCGGTGATCGCCCCGAACGCGATGATCACCCGGATGGTGGACTTGCCCACGCCGGGCAGGGAGAGGATGCGGAACGCGAACCGCCGCGCCAGCCCGTGCTTGAGCATCGCCTGGGCGAGGATGAACGCGCCGATGAACGTGAAGACGGTCGACGAGCCGAACGGGGCGAGCACGTCGTCGGCGGACGCGACGCCGAGCAGGACCACCGCCCCGACGCCGATCAACCCGCCGATCGGGATCGGCACCGGCTCGGTGACCCACAGCACGATGACGCCGAGCAGCACGCCGGCGAGGGTCTGCTGGTCCGGTTCCATGTCCAGCGGCAGGGCGAGGAAGACGAGTGCCACGATCGGGGCCAGGAAGAGGCCGATCGTTCGTCGACCGCGCTCGAACCGCTCCTCGGCCGGGGACAGTCGCTGCTCACCGAGGCTGCGGTAGGTGGATCCGCTGAGCAGAGCCTTGTCCACGTCGGTCTTGGGCGCTGGTGCTGACGTGCTGTCGGTCGTCATGGTCCCTCCGCGGGCCGTCGTGTGGACCGGTCATACCCACCGCAGTGAGATCCGTCACATCGCTGTCCTGGCGGGCTGGCGGGCTGGCGGGCTGGCGGGGGCTGGCGGGGACGGGCTGGCTGGCGGGGGCGGGCTGGCGGGCTGGGCGGGGGCCGCCGACTGCCCGATCCCACCGGTGAGATAGGCGAGCCCGGCTCGCGGATCTCACCGGTGAGTTTCAGGACGGCGGGGGCGTGGCGGGGCAGCCGTTCGTGCGCTGCCAGGCACTGACGGCGGCGGTGGGCGAGCGCTGGCCGCCACTCCGCCAGGAGTCCAGGTAGGGCCACGGGTAGAGCACGCCGCGGCGGTTCCACCAGTCACCGGCGCCGAGGCACGGCGGGCTCAGCGCGAAGTGCACGTGGCAGATGTTGTTGGCGTTGCCCGTCGTCCCCACCAGCCCGATCGGGTCACCGGCCCGGACCTCGGTGCCCGGTCGCAGTGCCGCGCCGACCGTGCTCAGATGCGCGAGGTAGTAGCGCACGCCGTCGGCACCGCCGACCGCGACGAACTGGCCGCCCCGGTCCGCCCCCTGGGGTGCCGCCTTCACGAACCGATCGACCCGGCTCAGCTCCAGCACCGTGCCGTCCGTGGGCGAGCGCACGACCGCGCCGCACCGCGTGACGAGGTCGGACGCCGGGTAGAGCGCGTGACTCCGCCCGTAGGACACGTCGCCGTCCACGGGGAAGACGTACCGGGCCGCGGGGCTTGTCGGCGTCGGTGTCGGGCTGGGGGCGGGGCTCGGGGTGGGGGACGTCGTAGCCCGGACTGGTGAGGGAGCAACAGGGGTGGGGTCGTCGGCAAGCGGCGGGGTCGGGTTGCAGCCGGCCAGCGCCGTGATGATCAGTGCGGTGAGCACGATGGCCCTGATGTTCGGTCGCGGGCTCATATGTCCCATTCTTGCCCATCACGTCCAGCCCCTAGCGACGAGGCATTTCAACTCGGGTGGTGTGATTCGGTGGCGCGACTCCAGTACAGTTGACGGTGCCCCAGGGGAGACCACCCTGTGGAAGTAGCGGCCCGACTCTCCGGACGGTGAGTGCGGGCCGTCGCGTTTTGGGCCTACGTCTCGATGACGGTCAGCACCCCGTCCAGAGCGGCCCGATACGTGCGGACGCCTCGGCCAAGGTCGGCGAACATCGCGCCGGCGACAGCGTCGGCCGCCCAGAGCAACTCGGCCTGCTCAGCGCCGATGAAACGAGCGGGCAGGTCCGGGCCGTGAGTAGCGATTCCTGCCAGCACGCCTGTCTCGATCGTTGAGCCGTTGCTGCCGGGCCTCGAAGACCAGCTCATCCACATGCTCGGCGACCGCCCAGGCCAGGGCGACCAGACACTGCCCTCGTCGGCGCTCGTTTGGCTCGGGCGACGGCCGCACCGCGACGATCGCCGGTAGCTCCAGGCGGGCGACGGTCTCGGCAATCAACTGGCGGCGCTTCGCACTCTCCTTGGCGAAATGAAGCTGGCGCTGCCGGCCGAGTAGGAGGTCCTGGAGCTGGAGGTGCGGTTCGTCGCCGTGGCTGCCATCGTCGATGACGCAGGAGAGGATGTAAACGCGGTCATCGAACGCCTCATCGACATAACCAACTCTATGGAGCACCAAGGAACTCTATTAGGCCCTGTCCACCGCCCACCCTTGAACGCAGTTTGGGCGACATCTTCGGTGCTATAACACCGAAGATGTCGCCCAAAGCGTACAGGCAGGAACTACTACGGCAGGCTGGCGACGCCCTTGGGCAGGAACCGCTTGCCGTTGACCTTCTCGGAGACGCCGTTCCGGTCCAGGTACGGCGTGATGCCGCCGTTGTGGAACGGGTAGCCGCCGCCGGTGATCAGCGCGAGGTCGATGTCCTGCGCCTCGGCCACCACACCCTCGTCGAGGAGTCGCTGCACCTCGTCCGCCGTGGCCTCGAGCGCCCGCCGGAGAATCTCCTCGCCGGTGGGGGCGTCGGCGCCGACCTTGTACAGGTCCACGATCCGCGGGTCGATCTGGCCGTCCGCGCCGAAGAAGCTGGTGATTCCGGCGTCCACGAGCTGGCGCAGGTTCTCGGACAGGTAGAACCGGTCCGGGAACGCCTCGTTCAGCGTCTCCATCACGTGGAACGACACGGCCGGGCCGCTGAACGTGAGCAGCTGCAGCGGCGTCATCGGCAGGCCGAGCGGGTCGAGCGCGTGGTCCGCGACGTCGAACGAGGCGCCCTCGTCGATACCCCGGGTGACCTCGTTGAACAGCCGCATGAAGAGCCGGTTCGCGATGAACGCCGGGGCGTCCTTGGCCGCGATCGACGTCTTCTTGAGCTGCTTGCCCACCGCGAACGCCGTGGCGTACGTCGGGTCGTCGGTGGCCTCGCCGCGGACGATCTCCAGCAGCGGCATGATCGCCACCGGGTTGAAGAAGTGGAACCCGACGACCCGCTCGGGGTGCGCCAGCTTCGACGCCATCTCGGTGATCGAGAGCGACGAGGTGTTGGTCGCCAGGATCGCGGTGTCCGAGACCACGGCCTCGACCTCGGCGAACACCTGCTGCTTGACGGCCAGGTTCTCGAAGACCGCCTCGATCACGAAGTCGGCGTCGGCGAACGCGTCCTTGGTGAGCGAGCCGGTGATCAGCGCCCTTGAGCCGGTTCGCCGCGTCGGGGGAGACCCGGCGCTTGGCCTGCAGCTTGTCGATCTCGGCGTGCGCGTAGCCGACGCCCTTGTCCAGACGCTCCTGGTCGAGGTCGGTCATCACCACGGGCACCTGGAGCCGGCGCGCGAACAGCAGCGCGAGCTGGCTGGCCATCAGGCCGGCGCCGACGACGCCCACCTTGGTGACCGGTCGCGCCAGGCCCCGGTCGGGGGCGCCGACCGGCCGCTTGGCCCGCTTCTGCACGAGGTCGAACGAGTACAGGCCCGCCCGCAGCTCCTCGCTCATCACGAGGTCGGCGAGGGTCTCGTCCTCGGCCGCGGTGCCCTCCTCGAACGAGGCGGTCCGGGCCAGCGCGATGAGCTCCAACGCCTTGTACGGCGCCGGCGCGGTACCGCGGACCCGGGCGTCCGCGAACGCCTTGCCACGGGCGAGCGCGTCGTCCCAGGCCTGGCCGCGGTCGATCTCCGGACGCTCCACCACGATGTCGCCGCGGAGCACGGCGGCCGCCCACAGCAGCGAGCGCTCGATGAAGTCGGCCGGCTCGAACAGCGCGTCCGCGATGCCGAGCTCGAACGCCTGCTTCGCCTTGAGCATGCGGTTCTGGCTGAGCGCGTTCTCGATGATGACCGTGACGGCCTTGTCGGCACCGATCAGGTTCGGCAGCAACTGCGTGCCGCCCCAGCCGGGTACCAGGCCGAGGAAGCACTCGGGCAGCGCCAGCGCGGCGGCACCGGAGGAGAGCGTGCGGTACTGGCAGTGCAGCGCGATCTCCAGGCCGCCGCCCATGGCCGCGCCGTTCACGAACGCGAACGTCGGGACCGAGGCGTTCTTGAGCCGGGCGAACACCTGGTGACCGAGCTGGCCGATCTGCAGCGCCTGCGACCGGTCGGTGACCCGCGGGATGCCGGAGATGTCGGCGCCGACCGCGAAGATGAACGGCTTGCCGGTGACCGCGATGGCGCCGCACCGACGGCGAGCGGGCCTCGATCGCGTCCAGCGCGTCGTTCAGGCTGGTCAGACCGCCCGGACCGAACGTGGACGGCCGGGTGTGGTCGTGCCCGTTCTCCAGCGTGATCAGCGCGACGTCGCCGTCGACACCGGGAACGTTGACGTACCGGACGAGGGCCTGGGTGACGACCTCGTCAGCGAACTCGGGGTTGGCGGTCACTTGTCACTCCCGGTGTAGTTCGGGTTCTCCCAGATCACGGTGCCGCCCATGCCGATGCCGATGCACATGGCGGTCAGGCCGTAGCGCACGTCGGGCCGCTCGGCGAAGTGCCGCGAGAGCTGGGTCATCAACCGGACGCCGGAGCTGGCCAGCGGGTGACCGAGCGCGATCGCGCCGCCCCACGGGTTGACCCTGGCGTCGTCGTCCGCGATGCCGAAGTGGTCGAGGAACGCCAGCACCTGCACGGCGAACGCCTCGTTCAGCTCGAACAGACCGATGTCCTCGATGGACAGTCCGGCCAGGCGCAGCGCGCGCTCGGTGCTCGGCACCGGTCCGATGCCCATGACCTCGGGCTCGACGCCGACGAAGCCGTAGCTCACCAGCCGCATGCCGATCGGCAGGCCCAGCTCGCGGGCGACGTCCTCGGCGGCGAGGATGCTCGCCGTGGCGCCGTCGTTGAGACCGGCCGCGTTACCGGCGGTGACCCGGCCGTGCGGGCGGAACGGGGTCTTCAGCGCGGCCAGGTCCTCCAGCGTGGTGTTCGGGCGCGGCGGCTCGTCGGCCGTGGCCAGCCCCCAGCCCTTCTCCTTGCTGCGGGTCGCCATCGGCACCAGGTCGGCCTGGATCTTGCCGTCCGCGATGGCCTTGGCGTACTTCTGCTGGCTGCCCAGGGCGTACGCGTCGGCACGCTCCTTGGTGATCGCCGGGAAGCGGTCGTGGACGTTCTCCGCGGTCTGGCCCATGACCAGCGCGGACGGGTCCACCAGCTTCTCGGAGATGATCCGCGGGTTCGGGTCGACGCCCTCGCCCATCGGGTGCCGGCCCATGTGCTCGACGCCGCCGGCGATGGCCACGTCGTAGGCGCCGAACGCGATGCCACCGGCGATCGTGGTGACCGCGGTCATCGCGCCGGCACACATCCGGTCGATGGAGTAGCCGGGCACGGTCTTCGGCAGACCGGACAGCAGTGCGGCGATCCGGCCCAGGGTCAGGCCCTGGTCACCGATCTGGGTGGTAGCGGCGACGGCGACCTCGTCGACCCGCTCTGGTGGCAGTTCGGGATGACGGGCGAGAAGTTCGCGGATGCAACGGATGATCATGTCGTCGGCGCGCGTCTCGGCGTACATGCCCTTAGGGCCGGCCTTGCCGAACGGGGTGCGCACACCGTCGACGAAGACCACGTCACGGGCGGTTCGGGGCACGGGCCCTCCTCCGGGAGCGGAAATGTGCTTGCGCCCTGGATGCTACTCGCCGGTAACTAGCGGGCACAGTGGGGCGTCGATGTGACGTGCCGCACGTGTCCGAGCCGCGGTGGCTGCCGCCGCGCCGCTCGTGCATAGGGCCGCTAGGACTCGCGCGAGCGGCCTCGGCGAGCGGACCGGCGGTGAGGCCGATCTGCCACGGTCGGGCGCCGAACGAGCGCAGGGTGGCGATCACCGTGGCCTCGTCGAGCGGCTCGGGCGGTGACCAGGCGAGCCGGCGCACGCTGTCCGGCGCCAGCAGGTTCTCGGTCGGCAGGGTGTGCTCGGCGGCGATCGCCATGACCTCCTGCCGGCCCCGGGCGAGCCGGGCGGCCGCGGCGGGGTCGCGATCGGCCCAGCGGTGCGCCGGCGGCGGACCGTCGCCGCCGCTGGACGTGGACGGCAGTTCGGGTTCGGGCACGTCCCGAGCGCGTTGCAGGGCCGCGAGCCAGGTGCCGGCCAGCCGGCGGGTGGCCCGGCCGGAGAAGACGGGCAGCACGAGCAGAGCCCGCTCGTCGGTCGGGGTCGGCCTGCGCGGCGGCCACGATCGCCGAATCCGGCAGCACCCGGCCGGGCGCGAGGTCGCGGCGGCGGGCCAGCTCGTCCCTGGCCTCCCACAGCGCCCGGACCCTGGCCAGGCCGCGCGCGCTGCGCACCCGGTGGATGCCGGAGGTGCGGCGCCACGGCTCGGCCCGCGGGGCCGGCGGGCGGCTCGCGGCCAGCGCGGCGAACTCCTCGTGCGCCCAGGCGAGCTTGCCCTGGCTCTGCAGTTCCTCGGCGAGCGCGTCCCGCAGGTCCACCAGCAGCTCGACGTCGAGCGCGGCGTACGTCAGCCAGGCGCCGGGCAGCGGACGGGTGCTCCAGTCGGCGGCCGAGTGACCCTTCTCGAGCGTGTAGCCGAGCACGCGCTCCACCATCGCGCCCAGCCCGACCCGCTCGAACCCGGCCAGCCGCCCGGCGAGTTCGGTGTCGAACAGCCGGCGCGGTCGCAGCCCGAGCTCGTCCAGGCACGGCAGATCCTGGCTGGCGGCGTGCAGCACCCATTCGGTGTCGGCGATCGCGGTGTCCACCGCGCCGAGGTCGTCGAAGGGGAGCGGATCGATCAGCGCGGTGCCCGAACCGGCGCGGCGCATCTGCACGAGATAGGCGCGCTGCCCGTACCGGTAGCCGGAGGCGCGCTCGGCGTCCACCGCGACCGGGCCGGTGCCCTGGCTCAGCCGCTCCGCCACCTCGGCAAGCCCTTCGGGCGTGTCGATCGGGGGCGGGGTGCCGTCGCGAGGCTCGAGCAGAGGTAGCGGCGCGGCGATGTCGTCGCCGGGCTTCTCCACCTCGGAACCCGAGGCAGAGTCCACCAATGCGGCGTCGCGGTCATGCGATGTCGCTGCCTGTCCCGTCGTCGCCGCTTCGTTCACCGTCTTACCGTATCGGTGCGCGAGGGTCGGGTGCGCCCCGGCACGCCTGCAAACCTTTGCTGGGACCACGGATCGGGTCCCGCGGCCGACACGGCCGTGGCGGAACGACCGCTTTGTGACTCGCCCGGTTAGCGTGAAGACCAGCGTGACCACGCGCAATGCGTGGCGCCTCGGGCGGTTGGGGCGGCTGGCCGCGGAACAGGAGGGGCGCACTCCGATGACCGAACGCCACGACGTCGGTGCCGCCATCTTCGAAGCCGAGCCGCCCACCTTCGCGGCGCCCGGCCCCGCGCGGCGGCCCGACGGGCCCGGCCAACCGACGGTGATCGTGAAGCGGGGCGGCCGGGCGCCCGCGTGGATCGCGCTGCTGCTGACCGTGTTGCTGCTCGGCGTGGTCGCCGTCCAGTCGGCCTTCCTGCTCAAGCTCGCCCACCGCGCCGACCAGCAGGAGGCCCGGCTGCGTGCCGCCGACGACTGGATGGCCACCGCTCGGTCCGATCTGGACAGCACCGGCAAGCAGATCGCGGCCGTCGACCAGCGGACCAGAGGTTCGCTCGACTCGGCCGCCGTGGCCGATCAGGTGTTGCCGTCGGTGTTCCGGGTCCAGGCGGGCAAGGAGACCGGCGCCGCGTTCGCGTTCGGCAAGCCGGCCACCGGTACCGGCACGTTGCTGGTGACCAACTATCACGTGCTCCAGGTCCGTGGTGCTGGCCGGCAGCCGCGACGTCACGCTGGAACAGAACGGTGTGCGCACGCCCGCCCAGATCGTCGAGTTCGATGCCCGGCGTGACCTCGCGGTGCTGCGATCGGCGTCCGTCTACCCTGCGCTGGCGGCGGCCAGGACCGCGGTCCGGCCCGGCGAGCCGGTGGTGGTCGTCGGCGCGCCGCTGGGCCTGGCCAACACGGTCACGACCGGTGTGGTGAGCGCCCTCCGGGCCGACGTTCCCGGGCTGGCGAGCAAGATGATCCAGTTCGACGCCGCGATCAGCTCCGACAATTCCGGTGGTCCGGTGAGCAACGCGGCCGGGCAGGTCGTGGGGGTGGCGCGGGCGAAGACCGTGACCGCCGGTGCCGGCGAGCTGGCGATGGCGATCCCGATCAGCGAGGTCTGTGCCGCGCTCATCGCCTGCTGACCTGCTGCGGGTGACCCTTCGCAGTGGTCAGCCTGACTGAGTATTAGTTGTTTGCTCGCGCTTGCCGTCTGTCACAATCATCTGAGCAACTTCGCGCCCGACAATTCGTCGTGTGCTGGGACAAACTGGAGACACACCGTGACAGAGCCAGCCGAAGGTGGGTCGCCCACGCCGCCCCCAGTTTCCGGGCCGCCGACGCCGCCCGCTGCTGTCGCGCCGCCCGCAGCTTTCGGGTCGCCCGCGCCGTTCCCGCCGCCTGCGGCCGTCGGACCGACCGCGCCGTTAGCGCCGCCCGTGATGGCTGGCCCGCCGGCCGCGTTCGGGCCCCCTGCTGCGGTCGCGCCGCGCGGGTCGGGTCGGGCCGGCGTGTGGGTGGCGGTGCTGGCCGGGCTCAGCGCGTTCTTCCTGCTCGCCACGCTGGCGACCGGCGGGCTGCTCGTCGTGCGGTCCAGCGACCTCAGCTCGTCCGAGAAGACCGTCGCGGCTCAGCAGGACGAGCTCACCGAGAAGAACCGCAAGCTCGTCACGGTGGAGGGCGAGCGGGACAAGGTTCAGCGCGACCTGGACGGGATCAAGACCGAGCTCGGCTCCGCCACCGCCGACAAGGCCGTGATCGCCACGTGCCTCAAGGCCGTGTTCGAGTTCTTCGACGCGGTGGACGCGGACAACGAGGGCCAGGCCACCGCCGCCGCCAAGAAGATCGACAAGGCCTGCGCACCGGCCGAGGCGCTCGTCGGCAGCCTCCCGCAGTCGACCAACACCTGACCGACCGGCGCCGGGCGTCGCTCGCCTTTCCGCTTTGGGCGACATCTTCGGTGCTATGGCACCGAAGATGTCGCCCAAACGCGCTGGGAGGGAGGGTGGTCAGCCGCTGTTGGAGGCGAGCAGGGTGACCCCGGGCGGTGGCAGGCCGGCGGTGGACGCCAGCAGGATGCACCACGCCGCGAGATGCGGGCCGAGATCGTCGTCCAGTGCGGTCCAGGAGGCGCGAAGCTCAACGTCGGCGGCGTCCGGAGGGCCCGCGAGGTCACCGAACCGGGTCGACGTGACCTGGGTGACCGTGCCGCCCGCGGCGGTGTATCGGGCGCCGCCCGAGGCCAGCGCGTCCAGCAGCCAGCTCCAGCCCACCTCCGCCAGCATCGGGTCGCCGGCCATGTCCGGTTCCAGCTCGGCGGTGACGTACGTGACCACGCGCAGGGTGCCGGACCAGGCGTCGTGACCATCGGGATCGTGCAGCAGCACCAGCCGGCCGGTGGCCACCTCGTCCTGGTCGCGCAGGACCGTGGCGCCCAGCGCGAAGCTGTACGGCGCGAGCCGCTGAGGCGCGGAAACCTCCTCCAGGAGGATCTCCGGACGTGGTCGAACCGCGCGCAAGCCGGCGACGGCCCGCGCGAAGCTCTCCGGTAGCCCGGTGGACTCCGCCATGGACCGAAGCCTAAGCCGATCCGGTGGCACGCCGCGCGCGGCTCGCCGCCCATCCCTGAATTGGTAAACCCCGTACCCGCCGCGCCCACTTGGCGATGCCGGCGGCGCCACATGGAAACATGGCTGTTCGTGACCGATCCGGCAGCAACCTCCGTGGCAGACTCCCCGTTCCTCCGCGCGTGCCGGCGGGAACCCGTGCCCCACACGCCGGTGTGGTTCATGCGGCAGGCCGGCCGGTCGCTGCCCGAGTACCGCGAGCTGCGGGCCGGGATCGCCATGCTCGACGCGTGCGCCCGCCCCGATCTGGTCACCGAGATCACGCTCCAGCCGGTCCGCCGGCACAAGGTCGACGCGGCGATCTTCTTCTCCGACATCGTGGTGCCGTTGAAGGCCGTCGGCGTCGACCTGGACATCGTGCCGGGCGTCGGGCCGGTGGTGGCCGAGCCGATCCGCTCGGCCGCCGACCTGCAGCGACTCCGGCCGCTGGAGCCGAACGACGTGAGCTACGTGACCGAGGCCGTGACCACACTCGTCGCCGAGCTGGGCGCCACCCCGCTGATCGGCTTCGCCGGTGCGCCGTTCACCCTGGCCAGCTACCTGGTCGAGGGCGGCCCGTCCCGGACGCACGGCAAGACCAAGGCGCTGATGTACGGCGAGCCCGAGCTGTGGCACGCCCTGTGCGAGCGGCTGGCCGACATCACGCTCAGCTTCCTCCGGGTCCAGGCCGCGGCCGGCGCGTCGGCGATCCAGCTCTTCGACTCGTGGGCCGGCGCGCTGAGCGAGGCCGACTACCGCCGCTACGTGCAGCCGCACTCGACCCGCGTGTTGAGCGAACTGGCCGACGCGGGGGTGCCCCGGATCCACTTCGGGGTCGGCACCGGCGAGCTGCTGACCGCGATGGGCGAGGCCGGCGCGGACGTGGTCGGCGTCGACTGGCGGGTGCCGCTCGACGTGGCGAGCAAACGGATCGGGCCGGACCGCGCGGTGCAGGGCAACCTCGACCCGGCCGTGCTGCTCGCCGCCGAGCCGGTGATCGAGAGCCACGTCCGCCGGATCCTGGGCGAGGGCCGGGCCGCTCCCGGTCACATCTTCAACCTCGGCCACGGGGTGCCGCCGGACACCGACCCCGGCGTGCTCACCCGCGTGGTCGAGCTGGTGCACGAGCACTCGCAGCGGACGCCGTAGCCCCACTGAACCGCTTTGGGCGACATCTTCGCGGTCAGAGCCGAGAAAATGTCGCCCAAAGCGGGCTGTCCTGACGGGCTGTCAGCCGTCCGGGGCGGGGCTGTCTTGCCGGGCGGTCAGCCTTCCGCGGCGGGGGCGGGCGGACCGAGCGGCCCTGGCGGTGGCCCGACCGGGCGCTGCTTGCGGCGCCGCAGCGCCCAGATCAGCACCGCGGCCGGGATGCCGAACGCGATCATGAACGGCAGCAGCGCGCCGAGGACGATCAGCAGGCCGTTGACCGTGGCGGTGAAGGCGTTCCAACCGCTGGTCAGGCCGGTGAAGAAGGTCTGCTTCTCCTCCTCGTCGGCTGGCGCGGAGGCGGTCGGCCCGATCAGGTGCAGGGTGATCGTGGAGAGCGTGACCTGGTCGGCGAGGCTGCGCTTGCGGGCCTGCAGGCTGCCCAGGTCGGCCTCGCGGCGGGCCAGTTCCTGCTCGATCGTGACGATGTCGGTGATCTGCTGGGCACGGGCGAGCAGCGCCCTGGTGCGGTTGACGCTCGCCGTCTGGCTGGCGATCCGGGTGTCCAGGTCGACGGCCTGCCTCGGTCACGTCCTCGACGTTGATCCCCCGGTTGAGCTCCTTGCCCAGGTCGGACAGCTTGCCGACGGTGCTCGTGAACGCGGCCGACGGGACCCGGATCGTCAGGTCCGCGGTGGACTGATCGCCGCCGCTGCCGTCCTTGCGGTTGTCGCCCGCCACCACGCCGCCCGCCCCGGTGGCGATCGTGCTGGCCTTCGCGGCGGCCTCATCCACATTGGAGGCTCGTACGGTCAGCTCGCCCTTGTAGATGAGCGAGCGCTCCTCGACGGCACGGACAGGGAACTTGACGGCGGTGCCGGTCTTCGCGCCGCTGGAGCTGTCCTGCTCGGTGAGCCGCTGGGCCGGCGCCGCCGCGTTCTGCTCGCTGCCGCTGTCGGAGTTGGAGCCGCCAGTGCCCCCGCACGCGCCGACCGCCAACACCGTGATGAGCCCGACCGCGGCCAGCCCGAACCTCGATCGTGCCTGTCTTGTGAGCGTCCCGTTCATGATGTCCTCCCGTGGCGATGACCGACTGGCGGTGGGACGCGGCGCGACCCAGCGCGGTTCCCTCGGAACGCTCTAACGGTCCCGAGTGGCAGTCACGATCCGATGTCGACGCCGGCACGGTTCGCCGTCGGGCCGGCATCGACTTGGCTCGAACCGGGGCATCTGGGGCCTGCTCGGCCAGGGCACTTCGGCCTGCGGCTCGCCGGCACGGCCCCGGATCGGGCGGAGTGCCGGCATCGGGGCAGGATGAAAGCCGTGAAGACTTCGTCGGCGCACGTGGTGGTCATCGGTGGCGGCATCGCCGGACTGGCGGCGGCGCTGCGCATCCGGGACACCGCGCCGGCTGGCACCAGGATCACCGTGATCGAGCAGGCCGACCGGCTGGGCGGCAAGCTCCGCACCGGCGAGGTCGGCGGCGTGCGGGTCGAGGACGCGGCCGAGGCGTTCTTGTTCCGCCGCCCGCAGGCCGTGGCGCTGGCCCGCCGGGTCGGGCTCGGCGACGCGCTCGTGCACCCGAGCACGCTGGCGGCCGCCGTCGCGGTGGACGGGACGCTCCGCCCGCTGCCCGCCGGCACGCTGATGGGCATCCCGCCGGGCGTCGACGCGGTCGCCGGCACCGGCGTGCTCACCGAGGCGGCCCTGACCAGGGTGCGCGCCGAGCCCGACCTGGCCGGCGACCCGCTGGACGAGGACGTGAGCGTCGGTGAGCTGGTCGGCCGGCGGTTCGGGCCGCAGCTGGTGGAGCGGCTGGTCGACCCGCTGCTCGGCGGGGTCTACGCGGGGCGGGCCGCCGGGCTGTCGCTGCGGGCCACCGTGCCTGCACTGGTCGGTCCGCTGCGCGAGCATCCGTCGCTGGTCCGGGCCGTGCGGGCGGCCACGGCGGCGGGGCCGGCCGCCACCGGCCCGGTCTTCGCCACGGTCGAGGGCGGGCTGAGCCGGCTCGTCGCGGCGGTCGCCCAGGCCAGCGGCGCCACGATCCGCACCGGCCTCCCGGTCCGTGAGCTGCGGCGCACCACCGACGGCTGGCAGCTCACCGTCGGCTCCGACCCGTGATCCCGAGCTGCTCGACGCCGACGCGGTGGTGCTCGCCGTACCGGCCCGGGCGGCGGCCCGCCTGCTCGCCGGCGTGAGCCCCTCCGCGTCCGCCGAGATCGGCGCCATCGACTACGCCAGCATCGCGCTGGTCACGCTCGTGCTGCCGCCGACCGAGTTGCCCGCCGGCAGCGGTGCGCTCATCCCGGCGAGTTCCGGGCTGGCCACGAAGGCCGTGACGTACGTCAGCCAGAAGTGGCCGTCCGACGCCGGGCGTCTCGGTGGTGCGCGCCTCGATCGGCCGGTACGGCGAGGAGGGCGTGCTGCAGCGCGACGACGACGAGCTGGCCGAACTGGTCCGCGCCGAGTTGGGCGCCGTGCTCGGCCGGCCGTTGCCCGTGCCGCGCGCCATCAAGGTGAACCGGTGGGGCGGCGCACTGCCCCAGTACGCGGTCGGCCATCTGGACCGGGTCCGGCGGGCCCGCGCGGCGCTGGCCTCGGAGCCCACGCTGGCGGTCGCGGGCGCGGCGTACGACGGGGTCGGCATCCCGCTCTGCGTGGGCTCCGGGGAGACCGCGGCCGAGCAGGTCGTCGCGGCCCTCGCGGCGGACCCCGCCCACCCTCGCTCCGCCAACGACGATCGGAGAGAATCGAGCCATGGCTGACGAGCAGAAGACCGAGACCGCCACCAACCCGAACGCGCAGCGACTCCGTGACCTGAACGCCACGGTCCGGTACACGATGTGGTCGGTGTTCCGCGCCACGTCGCCGCTGCCGGCCGACCGGTCCGCGCTGGCGAGCGAGGTCGAGGAGCTGATCGAGCAGCTCACCGCCAAGGACGTGGTGGTGCGTGGCCTCTACGACGTGTCCGGCCTGCGGGCCGACGCCGACCTGCTGGTCTGGTGGCACTCCGAGTCGCCCGAGGCGCTCCAGGACGCGTACGGCCGGTTCCGCCGCACCGCGTTCGGCCGGCACCTCGCGCCGGTCTGGTCCCAGATGGCGCTGCACCGGCCGGCCGAGTTCAACAAGAGCCACATCCCGGCGTTCCTCGCCGACGAGGAGGCGCGCGGCGTACGTCTGCGTCTACCCGTTCGTCCGCTCCTACGAGTGGTACCTGCTCCCCGACGAGGAGCGCCGCGCGATGCTCGCCGAGCACGGCAAGATGGCGCGCGACTTCCCGGACGTGCGGGCCAACACGGTCGCCTCGTTCGCGCTCGGCGACTACGAGTGGATGCTCGCCTTCGAGGCCGACGAACTGCACCGCATCGTCGACCTGATGCGCGTGCTGCGGGCCTCCACCGCCCGCCGCCACGTCCGCGAAGAGGTCCCGTTCTACACCGGCCGCCGGAAAGCTGTTTCAGAGATCGTGGCAACGCTTCCGTAGGCGGCCCGCCGAGGCACACGTCTCGCTGCGTTGTCGTCGGCTTGCGTGCCCAACAGCACGCGGCGCCTCCTCCGCCTTGCGATACGCGGACCTCGGCGGGCTCCAGGTCAGATCAATGCTTGCGGTTCAATTCCGCCCTCGGAGGCGGAAACGAACCGCAACGGCGTGTTGGTGCAAGCCAGAAGGTCGCGGTTTATGGGACTATAGTTCTCAGAACTGTAGTCCCATAAGAAGGTGCCATGCTTGAGAAGCCCAGCGAGATGTTCGATCGGGCAGAGGAGTGGGCCGCCCTCTCGCGCTTCGTCGAGGACGATCAGGCCGGCGCGACCCTAGGCACGGTGTCTGGACGGCGGCGGCAGGGAAAGACGTTCCTGCTGGATGCGATCACCAGACAGGCGAATGGCTTCTTCTTCTCGGCTGCCGAGGCCACCGAGACCGAGTCACTGCATCGGCTGGGGGACACTCTGGCCGACTACCTGGAACTGCCAGCCCGACTGGACCTGGCTGATTGGCACCAGGCGGTGGACGCGCTGTTGAGGCTGGGCGAGCGGCGGCCGCTACCGGTCGTCCTGGACGAGTTTCCGTACCTGGCCAAGTCGAGTCCCGCACTGCCCTCGATCATCCAGGGCGCGTACCGCTCACTTCGGGACGAGCGCGGGCGGTCGCGGACCAGGCTGTTGCTCTGCGGCTCGGCGATGTCGTTCATGGGCTCGCTCCTGGCCGGCAACGCTCCGCTGCGCGGCCGGGCGGCGCTGGAGTTGGTCGTGCAGACGCTCGACCACCGACGGGCGGCGGAGTTCTGGGGTCTGACCGATCCACGGCTCGCGGTGCTGGTGAACGCGGTCGTCGGCGGCACGCCGGCCTACCGAAGCGAGTTCCTGCGGGGCGACAGCCCGGCCAGTCTGGACGATTTTGGCAGTTGGGTAACGCGTTCAGTGCTCAACGCGCAGAGTCCGCTGTTCCGGGAGGCTCGCTATGTCCTCGCGGAGGAGCCGGACATCCGTGACGCGGGATTGCTGCATTCGGTGCTCGCCGCGGTCGCGGAGGGCAACGGCCATCGCGGCGGCATCTCGAACTATCTCGGCAGGAAAGCCGCGGACATCGCCCACCCGCTCAATGTGCTGGAGGACGCGGGGCTCCTGCTCCGAGAGGCTGACCTGTTCCGAGACAACCGGACGACGTATCGCATCGCCGAGCCGCTCGTGACCTTCTACCACGCCGTGATGCGTCCGGCGTGGTCCCTGCTGGACCGGCCAGGCAACGCGGCCCGGGTGTGGCAGACGAGTCAGCGCCGATTCGTCAGCAACGTGGTCGGGCCGCACTTCGAACAGATCTGCCGGTGCCTGGGCGCTCCACCAGGCCGGTCCGGATTTCTTCGGCGGGCTGGCCACGCGGGTCGGTGGCGGTGTCGTCAACGATCCGGCTCGGCGCACGAGTCATGAGGTCGATGTTGCCGTGCTCGGCTACGGGGACGGCGAGCGTGCGCCATTGCTCTCGATCGGCGAGGTCAAGTGGCAGGACACGATGGGCCTGGGTCACCTCGATCGACTCCGGCGGATCCGGTCCCTGCTGCGCGACTCAAACCGGTACGACACCTCGAACACCCGGCTGGCCTGCTATTCGGGAGCCGGCTTCATGCCGGAACTCGTCGCGGCAGCACACGCCGGTGAGGTCGATCTGATCACCCTCGACACCCTTTATTCGTAGACGGCCCGCGAGGCACACGTCTCGCTGCGTTGTCGTCGGCTTGCGTGCCCAACAGCACACGGCGCCTCCTCCGCCTGGCGATACGCGTACCTCGGCGGGCTCCGGGTTGAGATCAAAGGCTTTGCGGTTGGATTGTGCTCCGGGAGAGCACAATCCAACCGCAGGGGTTAAGCGTCGGCAGGCTCCAGGGTGATGCTCACGGAGTTGATGCAGTAGCGGTCGCCGGTGGGGGTCTGCGGGGAGTCGTCGAACACGTGGCCCAGGTGCGAGCCGCAGTTCGCGCAGAGCACCTCGGTGCGGACGGCGCCCAGGCTGCGATCCTCGCGGAGCACCACGTTCGCCTCGTCGGACGGCTGCCAGAAGCTGGGCCAGCCGCAGTGCGAGTCGAACTTGGTGTCCGAGCGGAACAGCTCGACGTTGCAGGCCCGGCAGCGGTACACGCCGGTGGTCTTGGTGTCGACGTACTCGCCGGTCCACGGCCGCTCGGTGCCGGCCTCGCGCAGCACGTGGTACTCCTGCGGCGAGAGTTCGGCCCGCCACTCGGCCTCGGACTTGATCACCTTCGGTTCCATGCCCCAACGGTACGACGCGGCGGCGGCCATCGCTTGGCCGCCGCCGCGTCGTCAGAGTTCCGTTAGCTGAACGGCAGCACGATCAGCCTGGCGACCTGCGGGTCGTGGTCGCTCACCTGGTCGGCGAACTCGGCGTTGACGTGCACGACGTCGTAGTCGTGAACAGCCAGTTCGCGAACCGGCGGGCTCGACCACGATCTGGTCGAGCACCTGGGAGTTGCCGTCGAACACGTAGCTGTACCGCTCGGCCAGCGGCAGCGTGCGTCGGCAGGTGACCAGCTTCTCCGCCGGCCGTCAGCGTGTTCACCGTCTCGGAGAACTCGAAGTCGTTGAGGTCACCGAGCACCACGATGTTGCGCGTCGGAGTCCACGGCCTGGATCTGGTCGACGAACGTCCGGACCGACTGTCGCCTGGGCGTGCCGCTTGCACCTCCGAGCTCCGGGTCGGCGGCTGGAACCGGCCGTAGAGCGGCTGGTCGCCGCCCTTGGAGCCGAAGTGGTTGGCGACCACGAACACGGTGCCGCCGAGGAAGCGAGAACTCGCCGGCCAGCGGCTTGCGGCTGTCGTCGTACGCCGGGTTGGCGGCGTCGATCCGGCCGGGGGACTGGGTGAGGCGGGCGTTGACGGCCGTTCTTCACCACGCCGGTCGAGACGTCGGTGCCGCCGCCGGGCCGGTCCACGAACGAGACCCGCTGTCGGTGGAACAGGAAGCCGACCCGGATGTTGCCGCCCGGCTCGCCGCCGTCCGTCTTGTTGCCCGGGTCGATCTGGCGGTACTCGTACGTCGGGCCGCCGGCCGCGACGATCGCGGCGATGAACTTGGCGTACGTCTGGTCGGCCGCGACCGTGCCGTCGTCGGTGGCGCCGTTGTTGTCCTGGATCTCCTCCAGCGCCAGCGACGTCCGGCGAGGCCAGGTTCTTCGCGACGATGGTCGCGCGAGCGACGGCGAACTTCTCGGCCGGGTCGGTCGGGTCGAGGTTCTCCACGTTGAACGTGGCGACCGCGAGCTCGCACGGGTACTGCTTGCGGGTGGTCTCCCGCTGCAGGCCGCTGGCTGACCGCGGTCGGCGTGGCCAGCACCTCCAGCTTGAAGTTGCCGAAGCCGTAGTCGAGCACGCCGACGATGTTGCCGGGCAGCACGTCGCCGACGTTGGCCGGCGGGCAGCTTGGCCAGCAGGTCGTCGAGGAAGACCCGCTCGGGGTTGCAGTCGGCGTAGCGTGTAGAGGACGCCGCCGCGCACGGTGCGCGGGGTGCCGGCGCCGCCGGGCAGCACCGAGATCTCGCCGAAGCTCGCCGTCGGCCCGGTGGCCACGCGCGTCCTTGACCCGGAGGTGCATGCCCTCCAGCGACTCGTAGAAGTCCAGCGCGTTCGGTGGCCGGGTCGAACGCCGCGCCGGCGGTCTCGACGTCACCGGGCGCGTCCGTGCGGACCGGGGCCGGCGGCGCCCGCCCGCCGGGGCCGACCAGAGCCGGCGCCGGCACGGCCACGCCCGAGGCGGTGACCGTGACGGTCGGCCTTGGTGAGCTCGGTGGTGGTGAGGTTGCGTGGCCGTGCCGCCGGGACGGAACTCGGTGACCGTGCCCTGCACGGTGACCGCGTCGCCGACTTCACCGCGGGCGCGGTGGAGGTGAAGACGAACAGGCCCTCGCTGGTCGCCGGGTTGGCGTCCGGCGCCGGGTCCTGGAACCAGAAGCCGTTGCCGCCGACCGCGGTGACGACGCCGGGGACGCTGCCGACCTGCCTTGCCGGTCAGCGGCGAGCGGTGCGCGCCGCCCTGGATCTCGTGGATGCGCGCGGCCGGCGCCGGCTCGGGCCGGGGTCCGGGGCCGGGTCGCCGCCGCCGCCGCTGCTGCGGGGGTTCGCGGCGGCCGGCGGTGAAGTCGGCCGCGTTGTTGTCGGTGTCCGGGCCGGTCGCCGCGCAGGGCCGCCGTGGTGTTGGACAGGCGCCGGCGCGGCGGCGGTGCCCTCGAAGTCGTTGGCGCCGTGCCGTAGCCGACGAAGTCCCGCACGCCCGCGGCGTGGTCGCAGTCGGCGGCCGCAGGTCAGCGCGGTCGGCGCTGGTGACGAGCGCGACCTTGCCCGCGGTGCCGCTCATCGCGATCGTGCCGGTGGCGTCCGGGGTGGGCAGCGGGGTGGTGCCGCCGGCGCCCGGCGCCTCCTGGACCAGGTAGTAGGCCGCCCGGCGCGACCGATGCCGGTCAGGCGGGTGACCTGGTAGCTCGCGCCGGTCGACGACGCGTACTGCACGCTCCAGCCGGTGACGTCGACGGCGGCGGTGCCGCGGTTCTGCAGCTCGATGAAGTCGTGGGTGTAGACGGGCGCCGCTGTTGCCGCCGCCGCCGTAGACCTGGCTGATGACCACGTCGGGGGAGGCGGCCGTGGCGGGCGCGGCGAGAGCCACGGCGCCGGTGGTGGCCAGTACGCCGCTGGCAAGTAGTGCGGTAAGCCGGCGGACCGGTAACGCGGGCACGAGGCCTCCTCGGGTGGCCGGGAATCGGCCGAAATTCATGGTGGACGGTGTGTGCCTATCAGGTCAGAACCGCCCTGTCATGAACACGAGGTGTCAGAATTTTGACGTTGCCTCAAGATGCAGCCGGAAATCCTCCGGTTCGGGCGAACTTATCCGCTCATTCGCGTGCCCTCGGAGGATCTCCGGCTACCCCTGGAATTTCAGTTCACGCCCAGCCAGGAGTCTCGGGTCGGCGGCAGGCCGCTCTCGCCGTGCGCCCCGGGCCGCACCGCCAGCACCTGGTGGATGTTGAGCGACCCGTCGTCGAACGACATCGCCGACCCCGTGATGTAGAGCTTCCACACCCGCGCCCGGCCGACCGAGGTGAGCTCGCTGCACTCCTCCCACGCGGCGTCCAGGTTGGCCACCCAATGCCGCAGCGTGCGGGCGTAGTGCTCGCGGAGCGACTCGTCGTCGCGGACCTCGAAGCCAGCCTCCTCCAGCCGGGAGATGACCGAGCCCACCGGCAGCAGTTCGCCGTCGGGGAAGACGTAGCGCCTGGATGAAGGTCCGCTCGTTGGGGTTGGCCCGTCCCGGCCGGCGGGTGATCTGGTGGTTGAGCAGCCGCCCGCCCGGGCGGAGCAGCGTGAACAGGTTCGCGGCGTACTCGGCGTACTGGACGTTGCCCACGTGCTCGGCCATGCCGATGCTGGAGATCGCGTCGTACGGCTCGTCGGCGACCTCGCGGTAGTCCTGCACGCGGATCTCCACCAGGTCGGTCAGCCCCGCGGCGGCCACCCGCTTGCGCGCCAGCTCGGCCTGCTGCTGGGAGAGCGTGACGCCGACCGCGTGCACCCCGTACTCGCGGGCGGCGTGGATGACCAGGGAACCCCAGCCACAGCCGACGTCGAGCAGCCGATCGCCCGGTTTCAGGCCGAGCTTGCGGCAGATCAGCTCGCACTTGTCGCGCTGCGCGTCCTCCAGCGTGTAGGTCGGGTCGTCCGGCCGCACCCAGTACGCGCAGGAGTAGATCAGCGACGGGCCGAGGAGGTGACGGTAGAAGTCGTTGCCGACGTCGTAGTGGTGGCTGATCGCGGCGGCGTCGCGGGTGCGGCTGTGCCGGCGGCCGGGGAGCTTGCGCACCTCTTCCACCGGCGGGGCGGGCGGCAGGCCCACGGCCCCGAGCCCCATCGCGATCCGGACCATGCCGAGCCGGCCGATCGCGTCGGAGCGGACCGCGCTGCCGGCCGCCTCGATCATCCGGCGGATCGCGCCGAGCCCGGCGCCCAGGTCGCCGTCGATGTCCAACTCGCCGGCGACGAACGCTCTGGCGAGTCCGACCTGATTCGGTGACCAGATCAACCGGCGCAGCGCCCGTGGATCCTTCAGCACCAACATCGGTCCGGCCGGTCCGGACTCGCTGCCGTCCCACGCTCGAATTCGGAGCGGAATCTCGGAACCGATCAGCTGGCGAAGTACAGGTTGGAGTCGAGTGGCTACATCAGCGGTTGCAGGCATGATGACCTCCCCAGGTACCTGCCGACGAACGCTGTCATCCTCGTCCCTGGTGGAGCGTCCGTCACGACAAATTGGACGGGACCCGTCAGCGGGCACGCGGATCCTGTGGACGCAACCTCGGCGGCCGCCACGCTGATTCCCAGCCGACGCCAAAACTCTGCGGCGGACCCGGGACACGCGGTGGCGGTCGGGGTACCGTCGGCGACATGGCGTCACCGTTCACGGAGATCGTGGTGGGAGAGCGGACGGTCAAGGTCACCAATCCTGACCGGGTTTACTTCCCCGCTCTGGGCCTGACCAAGCGTGATCTCGTCGAGTACTACCTGTCCGTCGGCGACGGGATCTTGCGGGCGCTGCGCGAACGGCCGTGCATGCTCCGGCGGTTCCCGGAGGGCATCGAGGGCGAGGCGGTCTACCAGAAGCGGCTGCCGCACGGCGCGCCAGCTTGGGTCGAGTCGGTGCGGGTCCAGTTCCCCAGCGGACGGCACGCCGACGAGCTGTGCGTCACCGAGCTGGCCTCGGTGATCTGGGCGGTTCAGATGTCGACGGTCGAGTTCCACCCGTGGCACTCTCGGCGGGCCGACACCGATCGGCCCGACGAGATCCGGATTGACCTGGATCCGCAGCCCGGCACCGGCCTGCCCGAGGCGCGGCACGCGGCCGGCATCGTGCACGAGGTGCTGGACGAGCTGGACTGGCAGGGCTGGCCCAAGACGTCCGGCGGGCGGGGCTTCCACATCGCGGTCCGGATCGATCCGCAGTGGGGCTTCACCGATGTCCGGCGGGCCGCGCTGGCGCTCGCGCGGGAGATCGAGCGCCGCGACCCCGACCGGATCACCACCAAGTGGTGGAAGGAGGAGCGCGGCGAGCGGATCTTCGTCGACTTCAACCAGAACGCCCGCGACCGGACCATGGCCAGCGCCTACAGCGTCCGCGCCACCACGAACGCGCCCGTCTCGGCTCCGATCACGTGGGACGAGCTGCCGGACGTGGAGATCGAGGACCTCACGATCCGCACCATGCCCGCCCGGTTCGCGAAGCTGGGCGACGTCTACGCCGGCATCGACGACGCCACGCCGGTCTCGATCGAGCCGCTCCTCGAGTGGTCCGATCGCGACCAGCGGGAGCACGGCCTCGGCGACGCCCCGTACCCGCCGAATTACCCGAAGATGCCCGGCGAGCCGCCCCGCGTACAGCCGAGCAAGGCCCTGCGAACTCCCGCCACCGAAGCGCCGGGGGGCGAGCAGACGGGGCCGGACGCGTCGGGATGACCCTCTTCGCCGACCAGCACGACGCGGGCCGCGCACTGGCCGAGCGGGTGTTGCTGGCCGGCCCGGCCGATCCGCTGGTGCTCGCGCTGCCGCGGGGTGGCGTGCCGGTGGGGTTCGAGGTGGCCGGCGTGCTCGGCGCCGACCTGGACGTGGTGGTGGCCCGGAAGATCGGCGTGCCGTGGCGCCCCGAGCTGGGCGTCGGCGCGGTGGCCGGCGACGGCGAACCCGTCTACGACTTCGGCGTCTTACGGCTGGCCGGGCTCAGCCCGCCGGACCTGGTGGACGTGGTCGAGCGCGAGCGGGCCGAGGTGCGGCGCCGGGAGGAGCGGTACCGGGGCAACCGTCCGCCGCCGCAGGTCGAGGGCCGGGTCGTGGTGGTGGTCGACGACGGCCTGGCCACCGGAGTCACGGCCAGGGCCGCGCTCGAGGCGCTCCGCAGCAGGGCGCGCTGCGGCTCGTCTTCGCGGCGCCGGTGTGCGCGTCCGAGCCGGCGGCGGCCTGCACGGCGCGGCCGACGAAGTGATCTGCGTGCGCCGGCTCGACGACCTGATCTCGGTCGGGCTGGACGACGACTTCACCCAGGTGAGCGACGACGAGGTGGTCGCGCTGTTGGACCGAGCGCCGGAGCGGAACGCCGCCATCCGGTCGACGATCCGCCACCGCCCGACGACGACCCCGAGCCGCCCGAGGACGAGCTGGCCTGGCGTCGCACCCGCCGCCGCCACGACCGCTAGCGGCCCGGTAGATTCGTGCGACATGTCGGCGCGTAGCACCGAACATGTCGCGGCCGACATCTCGGGTGTAGGGCCGAGAGATGCCGTCCAAAGCGGGGAAGGGCGCGGCGGCCCGGCGGGTCAGCGCAGGGGCAGGTCTTGCCGTCGGTGGGCACCTTCAGCTCCAGCAGGTATGCGTTCACGGCGTCGGTGACGCAGGCGGTCTGCGGGTACGCCGTGTGTCCCTCGCCCTCCCAGGTAAGCACCACGCCGGTTCCCAGCATCTTCGCCATCCGCGCCGCGTCGCGTATGGAGTGGCGGGGTCGCCGGCGTTCCCACCACGACGATGGGCGGCGCCCCGGCCACCTCGCCCGCCCGTAGGGGTCATGCCCGCCCGTCCACTGCGAGCAGCCCAGCAGGGTCGACCGCCAGGGCTCCGCCGAAGAGCGGGTATTCGTCCCGCCATTGCGGTCGCAGCTGCGCGATCCGGTCCGTCCCGCGGGACCTTCTCGTCGGTGCAGTTGATCGTGATGTTGGCGTCGATCGGTGGATGTCGCGCCGTCCGGGTCCGCTCGTTGTACTGGTCGGCGAGCGAGAAGACCCCGCTAGCATTGCCGGTATCCAGCTCGTGCAGGGCCTTGGCCAGGGCGGGCCACCGTTCCTGGGAGTACATCGCCGAGATCGCGGCGAGCGGTCCAGCCCGGTCGGTTGCTTTTCGACCATCCTGACCGTGACCGGGGATCCGCCGATTCGGCGAGCGCTTCAGGCTCGCGCGCGCGTCGGGACCGATCGGGCATCCCCGCCGCGTTGGCTGCAGCTCTCCGCGAAGTGGTCGAAGGCCTTCTCGAACCCGGCGGCCTGCTGCTCGCGAGCGCGCAACGCCGTCAAGCTCCGGATCCACCGCTCCGTCCAACACCAGCGCCCGGATCTTGGTCGGGAACAGCTGGCGTACACCGATCCGAGTAGGGTCCCGTAGGAGTAGCCGAGATAGGTCAGCTTCTCATCGCCGACCGCTGCCCGGATCGCGTCCATGTCCCGGGCGGTCTGTTCGGTGTTGTAGTGCTGAGGTCGTCGCCGTACTTCGACCGGCAGGAGGTGGAGATCTCCTTGGCCAGCGCCACCTGGGCCTGGTACGCGGCCTCGGTCCGCGGGTCCGCGGCGGACGCCGTGGTGGGGTCCTTGTGCGGTCGGAGATGCACTCCACCGGCGCGGAGCGGCCGACGCCGCGCGGGTCGAAACCGACCACGTCGAACTTCTCCCGGATGTCCGGGGAGAGGAACAGCGCCGCGTAGGCGGTCAGATCGAAGCCCGAGCCGCCCGGCCCGCCCGGG